>NZ_SRUU01000009.1 GCF_004791585.1 Mesorhizobium sp. M1C.F.Ca.ET.210.01.1.1 | reverse complement strand
GGCTCAACTCGGCCATCTCAGTGCTCCTGTTCCAAGATTGCGCTTCAACAGCCGCAATCCTTCAAAACAGAAGCCTCAACCGCAAACCGACCCGCCAAATGCCGCGTCAGCGGCTTCGTTCAATCCCTCTTCGATTCTGTCAAAAGCTGAACCGCTCTAGACCATGCGATTTAAGTCTTTCGATTGGTGCGTGTCGTTTTCTCATAACCGCCATACGCTTTTGAGCGACATGCATTGGTAGAGGCGGCTAATATGCAGTCACCCGGCAGGGCTAGGAATTTACCTTAACCCAAGCGATTCGCGAGCCGTGGTTAAGAAATGGTTGATTTTCATACGTTCTTGCGCAAATCTGCGCTGCATAGACCGAACACGAAGCCGGCACGAGGGTAGACTGCCCGGCTCGATCCGAAAAATACCCCATGATGCTCAGGTCCGCCGCATCTCCTGGGTCCGTGGGGTCGGCCGGCCGGCGCTGGCACATAGTGGCCTCCTCGTACCGCTGCCAAACGCCGACCGGCCCCCTTTTCCAAGACATGATGTCATGAGGTAGCGCCAAACCGCGTCGCGCGCTTTCCTGCGAGCCCGCCTGCCGAAAACAAAAACGCCGCCCGAGGGGCGGCGTTTTGGCATTTCAGGATAACCAGATTACTTGATCTTGGTTTCCTTGAACTCGACGTGCTTCTTGGCGACCGGGTCGTACTTGCGGAACGACAGCTTGTCGGTCTTGGTGCGGCTGTTCTTGCTGGTCACGTAGAAGAAACCGGTGTCGGCGGTCGACAGAAGCTTGATCTTGATGTTTGCGGCTTTGGCCATGATGTTCGTCCGTTAATGTTCGTGGAGTTTTGGCCGCTGGAGCACGGGGAAAACACCCGGACGCGGGAAACTTGGCGCGACACATAAAGAACGCACCCGGAAAGTCAAGCCCGCGTAGCCTCCAAGCCGCCCTGGGGAGGCTGCTGGGGGCTGTCCGGGGCAGAGCTTCCGACGGATCAGGCGTCCTGCCGGATCAACGATTCGGCCTTCTTCCAGTCGCCGGTTGTGTTCCACCAACGGTTCGGATTGGCACGGTCGTCGAGGCCCTTGGAACGGCTGGTCAACAACGGCTGGATGCGGATCACCGGCTCCTCATAGGAGTGAGCCTGGAATATGGCCTCGACGACGCGCGCGGCAAGCGCCTGGTCGTCGGGCAGCTCGAACGACACCTCGACCGTGCCCGGGCGCCTGCGCAACTCGATCTCGGCACCCGCGGCGGCCCCTTCAAGCGTCCGGTAACGCTCGATGCCCTGCGCCGTCTGGTAGGCGTTGCCGTCATACCTGCCCATGCGCAGCGGCGTGATCGCCACCACCGCCTCCATGATGCGCTCGACATCGGCCGCCGGCGCCTGGAAGGTGACAAGCAGGAGCAGTTCCATCCTGAGGGATTTGGTTTCAAAGCCGCTGTCGATCATCGGATGTGTCCTCACTTTTCGTGCGTTGGAGCGAGGGTATAGCAGGGGTGCTGCTGACACGGTGATGTCAGGATACCCAAGCCTTGGCGACATCGCTGTGCCTTAGAAGATCTTGCGTACCAGCCGGACGCAGACCAGGAGCATATAGGCGGCAAAGAACAGCGCGAGCGACCAGCCGAAGCCTGAGGGACCGAAGGCGTCCATGCCGATGCCGATCGCCTGCGGGCCGATAACCATGCCAACGCCGTAGCAGAGCACGAATGCAGCGTTGGCGGAGGCGAGCTCGTGGCCCGAGAGCTGCGAGCCGAGATGGGCAAGCCCGATCGTGTACATGGCGGCGACCACGCCGCCCCAGACAAACAGCAGCGCCGCCATCAGGTGCCAGTTCTGGGCAAAAAGCGGCATGAAGACGGTTCCGATGAGACCGACCGTGGCGCAGGCCAGAAGCAGGTAACGGCGGTCGGAGACGCGGTCGCTGATCATGCCGATTGGTATCTGCAGGAGCACGTTGCCGAGGCCGATCATGGTAAGCAGCAGCGCTGCGTCGGCCTCCGAATAGCCAATGCGGTTGCCATAGACCGGGAACAGCGAGAAGCCGCCGGTCTCGACGGCCCCGAACACCAGCACGGCAAAGGTCGCGGTCGGCACCATCCAGACATAGCGCAGGAAGTGGCTGGTCTCGCCGTCAGCGACGATTGCCGGGCTCTCGTTGCGGGCCGCAAGCACCGGAATGGCTGCCAGCATAACCAGCACTATGGTGACGCCGAACGGCAGGAAGCCGCTGGAGCCGAGATGAGCGAACAGCCAGGGGCCGGCGGCGAAGCCGAGCGACAGCACCGTTGCGTAGATGCCGAGCACCAGGCCGCGGCGATGCGGCGGCGCCGAGGTGCTGATCCAGAATTCCGACAGGATGAAGAGCACCGTCAGCGAGATGTGCAGCGCGACGCGGAGCGGGAACCACATCCAGAAGTCCGGCGCGAAATGGAAGCCGACGAAGGCGAGCGCGCCAACGGCGATCATCAACAGCATGGTCCAGGCGACGCCGAGCCGCATGGCTAGCGGCGTGGCGAGCGGCGCGCCGGCGATCGAGGCGAGGCCGGCGACCGCCGTGTTGAGGCCGATCATCGAGGCCGAGTGGCCGCGTGTTTCGAGGATGACGCTGAGCAGCGGCATGCCGAGGCCGATGGCGATGCCGACGACGCTGATCGAGGAGATCGCCGCGATCATCGGCAGCCAGTGTACGCGTTCGTCGCCCTGTTGCTGGGTATCGACCGTCATGGGATATGGATGCTCTGCTTCTAAAGGACTTCGCGGACGAAGCGGTTTCGGACGAGCCGGAAGAACGGCACGGCACCGCCCGGTCGCAGCAAGGGATCGTGGGCGAGCCGCTTTTCCAGTTCTTCCAGGATCATGCGGGTGATGTCGGGAATGTCAGCCTTGCGGGCCTCGGCGAGCGGCAGCCAGACGAGCTCTTCCAGCTCGTTGGTCGGGCCGCCACCCGGCAATTCCACGGCGACGTCATCGCGCCAGGCGCTGAAGAAGCGCGTATCGAAACGGCGCACGCGGTTGGGCGGAGTGATGGCGCGGGCGATGAAGCGCAGAGTGTCCAATGACGGCGTCACGCCGTGATCGACGAAACCCTGCCAGTCGCGCCTGGCGGTCGCGAACAGGCCTTTGCGGCCGATGAGCAGGCCGGCTTCCTCGTAGGTCTCGCGGATGGCCGACAGGGCGATGGCGCGCGCCCGCGCGGTGCTCGCTCGGCCAGGGCCGCTGGCAAGCCTTGCCTCTTCCTTGGCGTGCAGCGGGGCAGCGACCGGAACGCGGCTGTCGGCAGGGTCAGTCCGGCCGCCGGGGAAGACGAATTTCCCGGGCATGAAGGCATGGCCGGCATGGCGCCGGCCCATCAGCACCAGAACGTCGCTGCCGCTCCTGTCGAGCAGAATCAGGGTTGCGGCATCTCGCGGACGAAGCGGCCGGCCGCCGCGCACGGCCAAGCCTTTATCGAGCTTGTCGACATCCGCCTTGGTCATTCCTTCCATGCGCTCGACCTAGCGGAAACTTCTCGAATGCGAAAGTGGCTTGCGTGTTCGGGCCTTGCGCCAGCCTCGGACGAAAGGTCGCTGCCGGAGGGATTGCGTAAAACGGAACTGCGTAAAAACAGGTCGTCAGAGTGGACGGCGTTCTGCACGATCGCTGAGTTGTTCCAGGCCTAGGGATTCAGTTCAAACTCGTCCTTCTCGCCGCCGAAACCGTGCATATAGAGCGCCCATTGCAGGCCGATGACAGCGCCCTTGATCGGCTGCAGCAGCGCGATGGCCAAACCAAATGTGAGGGGCACCCAGATCAGCGCGTGCTGCCACAGCGTAAGCGTCGAGGTCGCCTCCACGGTCATGAAGGCGCCAACCACGATGTGGCCGACGATGACGATCACCAGATAGGCGGGAAGGTCGTCGGCGCGATGGTGATGAAGCTCCTCGCCGCAGACGCTGCATTTGTCGACGGACTTGGTGAAGGCGCGGAACAGCTTGCCTTCGCCGCAATGCGGGCAGCGGCCGAGCATGCCGCGCTTGATCGCAGTCCACAGCGGGCGCGTGACGCGGCCCGAATGATGCTCGCCGCCGAAAACCTGTTGTTCCATCATCTTCTCCTGCCGCGGGGCCCGAAACGCGACTGCGATGCACGGGCGCGGCCTTTGGCCTTGTGGAACGACCGTCGCGAGCCAGGCAGCGGCTTCGGGTCGCTCAGCATCTCGAAACGCATCGCGCCGGCCATCGGCGCGACCTCGAGCAGCCGAACCTCGACGCGGTCGGCAAGCTGATAGCCTTTGCCGGTGCGTTCTCCGAACAGCGATCGAGCGGTTTCGTCGTAGATATAGTAATCGCCGTTCAAACTTGACACGGGGATGAAACCATCAGCGCCATACTGCGGCAATTGGACAAAGAGTCCCGCCTTGGTGACGCCGGAGATGCGCGCGTCGAAGGTGTCGTTGATGCGCTCGGCGAGGTAAGCGGCAATCAGCCGGTCGACGGTGTCGCGCTCGGCGGCCATGGCGCGGCGCTCGGCGGCCGAGATCAGCGCTGCGACTTCCTCCAGCCGGTCGGCTTCGGCCTGCGTCAGGCCGCCGGGACCGAGCCCGAGCGCTGCGATCAGCCCGCGATGCACGATCAGGTCGGCATAGCGCCGGATCGGCGAGGTGAAATGCGCATAGCGTCTCAGGTTGAGGCCGAAATGGCCGATATTCTTCGGCGAATATTCGGCCTGGCTCTGCGAGCGCAGCACCACTTCGTTGACCAGCGCCTCGTTGTCGGCGCCGCGCACGCGTTCCAGAATGCCGTTGAACTGGCTGGGCCGCATTTGCGCGCCGCGCGCCAATGACAGGCTGAGCGTCTGGAGGAATTCGCGCAGCGATTCCTGCTTGGCCAGCGAGGGCGCGTCGTGAATGCGGTAGACCAGCGGCTCCTTCTTGCCTTCAAGCGTCTCCGCGGCCGCGACATTGGCCTGGATCATGAATTCCTCGATCAGCTTGTGGGCATCGAGGCGCTCCGGCACGACAACCCGGTCGACGGTGCCGTCCGGCTTGAGCAGGATCTTGCGTTCCGGCAGGTCGAGCTCCAGCGGCTGGCGGGCATCGCGGCCGCGCTTCAGCACGGCGTAGGCGTCCCACAGCGGCCTGAGAACCGTCTCGAGGATCGGCTTTGTCCTGTCGTCCGGCGCGCCGTCGATCGCCGCCTGCGCCTGCGGGTAGGCGACCTTGGCCGCCGACTTCATCATGATGCGATGGAAGGAATGCCTGAGCTTGCGGCCTTCGGCGGAAAAGGTCATGCGCACGGCGATGGCCGGACGGTCCTCGCCTCCGCGCAGCGAGCAGAGATCGTTCGAGATGCGCTCGGGCAGCATCGGCACGACGCGGTCCGGGAAATAGACCGAATTGCCGCGCTTCAGCGCCTCGCGGTCGAGCGGCGTGCCAAAGCGGACATAGGCCGCGACATCGGCGATCGCCACGGTGACGATGACGCCGCCCGGATTCTTCGCGTCCGTATCTGGCGTGGCGAATACGGCGTCGTCATGGTCCTTGGCGTCGGCCGGATCGATGGTGACGAGCGGCAGGTCGCGCCAGTCCTCGCGGCCGGCAAGCGCCGCCGGCTTCGCGGCATCGGCCTCCGCGATCACATCGGTCGGAAAGATGTGCGGAATGTCATGGGCGTGGATGGCGATCATCGAGACCGCCTTCTCACTGGTCAGCGAGCCCAGCACCGCCAGCACTTTGGCGCGCGGCAGGCCATAGCGGGAGGCGCGCGCAGGCTCGACCTCGACCAGGTCGCCGTTTTTGGCGCCGTTCTGGAATTCCTTGTCGACAATGAGTTCCGGCTGGCGCCGCTCCACCGGCTCGATGCGGAAAGTCCCGTCCTTCAGCACGCGGAAGACGCCGAGGACGGCTTCACTTCGCTTCTCGAAGACCTTCATCACCCGCCCGGTATAGGCAGGGCCTGACGGATCATCGGTCGGGAAGGTCTTGGCAAGCACGCGGTCGCCGATGCCGGGAACAGGGCCGGTGGCGCCGCGCGAGATCCGGATGGCGATAACGGGCGGCGAGCCGGGGCCGGTATATTCGCTCGGATTGGCCAGCAGCACGCCGTCGGCGTCGCGGCCCACAATGTCGAGCACGGCGACATGGGGCAGGGCGCCGGCGCGGGTGAGGCGCTTGCGTTCCTTGGTCAGCAGGCCTTCGTCCTGCAGGTCGCGCAGCAGGTCCTTCAGCCAGATGCGGTCCTCGCCGCGCAGCGCGAAGGCCTTGGCTATCTCGCGCTTTCCGGAGCGATCGGGGTTTTCGGCGATATAGCGCAGGATTTCGTCGCGTGAGGGCCGGTAGTCGTCCTTGACCTTGGCCCTGGTGTCGGCGCTGCGCAGATCGCCGTGGCTTCTTCCGGAGATCCTGCGCGCCACGTCCTGCTATCCCTTCTTCGCCGCCCTGCGGAACGGCTTCTTGCCACCTCCGCCCTTGGCTTCTTTCTCGGCAATCAGGGCGATTGCCTCTTCAAGCGTCACCGATTGCGGATCCTTGCCCTTCGGCAGCGTCGCGTTGACCTTGCCGTAATTGACATAGGGGCCGTAGCGGCCGTCGCGTACCACGATCTTGCCGCCGCCGTCGGGGTGGTCGCCAAGCTCCTTCAGCGCCGCGGGCGTGGCGCCATTGCGGCCGCCCTTGCCCTTCTGCTGCTTCTCGGCGATCACCGACACGGCACGGTTGAGCCCGATCGAGAACACGTCCTCGATGCTTTCGAGATTGGCGTAGGTGCCGTCGTGCAGCACGAAGGGCCCGTAGCGGCCAAGACCGGCCGAGATCATCTTGCCGGTCTCCGGATGCTTGCCGACGTCGCGCGGCAGCGACAGCAGCGCGATCGCCTTCTCGTGGTCTATCGATTCCGCGGTCCAGCCCTTGGGCAGGCTGGAGCGCTTGGCGTCCTTGCCTTCGCCGCGCTGGATGTAGGGGCCGAAACGGCCGCTGCGCAGCGTGATCTCCTCGGCCGTGTACGGATCCTTGCCGAGCAGCTTGACGCCATCCTCGCCGTTGCCGTTCTCACCATTGGGATTGGCGGCGTCGCCGAGCTGGCGGGTGTAGGAGCATTCGGGGTAGTTCGAGCAGCCGACGAAGGCGCCGAACTTGCCGAGCTTGAGCGACAGGTTGCCGGAGCCGCATTTCGGGCAGATGCGCGGGTTCGAGCCGTCTTCCCGCTCGGGGAACACCAGCGGCGCCAACTCGTCGTTCAAGGCATCGAGCACGTCGGCGACGCGCAGTTCCTTGATGTCGTCGACAGCGCCGGAAAAATCCTTCCAGAAGTCGCGCAGCACGTCCTTCCAGGCGAGTTTGCCGTCGGAGATCTCGTCGAGCTTCTCCTCGAGCGAAGCGGTGAAATCGTACTCGACATAGCGCTCGAAGAAGCTTTCGAGGAAAGCCGAGAGCAGGCGGCCCTTGGCCTGCGGCACCAGCTTGCGGCGGTCGATGGTCACGTAGTCGCGGTCTTCCAGCGTCTTCAGGATCGCCGTGTAGGTCGACGGGCGGCCGATGCCGAGCTCTTCCAGCTTCTTGATCAGCGACGCCTCAGAGTAGCGCGGCGGCGGCTCTGTCGTGTGCTGGGTGGCGTTGATCGCCTGGCGGGCAAGCTGCTCGCCCGAGCGGATCTCGGGCAGGCGGCGGCTTTCCTCGTCCTCCGCGTCCTCGTCCTTCTGGTCGGTGTAGGCGGCAATGAAGCCGTCGAAGCGGACGACCGAGCCGACCGCGCGAAGCTCGGCGGTGCGGGCGCCGTTGACCGCCTCGATCTCGACCGTGGTGCGCTCGATCTCGGCCGGCTGCATTTGGCTGGCGATGGCGCGCTTCCAGATCAACTCGTAGAGGCGGGCCTGGTCGGCATCGAGATATTGCCGCACCGATGCCGGCGTGCGCTTGAAGTCGGTTGGGCGGATCGCCTCATGCGCTTCCTGGGCGTTCTTGGCCTTGACCGAATAATAGCGCGGCTTCTCCGGCAGGTATTTTGCGCCGAATTCGTTGACGATGGCGTCGCGCGCGGCCTCGATCGCCTCCGGCGCCATCTGCACGCCGTCGGTTCGCATGTAGGTGATGAGGCCGGCGGTCTCGCCGCCGACATCCATCCCTTCATAGAGCTTCTGAGCCACCTGCATGGTGCGGTTTGCCGAGAAGCCGAGCCGCGAGGATGCGGCCTGCTGCAGCGTCGAGGTGGTGAAGGGCGGGCCGGGGTTGCGCTTGGTGGGCTTGGCCTCGACCGACAGCGCCTTGAAGGTCGCGCCTTCCAGCATCGCCTTGATGTCGTCGGCCTGCGCCTTGTTGGCGATGTCGAGCTTCTGCAGCTTCTTGCCGGCATAGGCGGTCAGCCGGGCTTCAAAACTGTCGTTGCGCGGCGTGCCGAGGATGGCGGCGATCTGCCAGTATTCCTCGCGGATGAAGCGCTCGATCTCGGATTCGCGGTCGCAGACCAGGCGCAGCGCCACCGACTGCACACGTCCCGCGGACCGGGCGCCCGGCAGCTTGCGCCACAGCACCGGCGAGAGCGTGAAGCCGACCAGATAGTCGAGCGCGCGGCGGGCAAGATAGGCGTCGACCAGCGGCGCATCGATCTGGCGGGGATTTGCCATGGCCTCGAGCACGGAAGCCTTGGTGATGGCATTGAAGACGACGCGGCTGACCGGCTTGTCCTTCAGAGCGCGCTTCTGCCTCAGCACTTCCAGCACATGCCAGGAAATCGCCTCGCCCTCGCGATCCGGGTCGGTGGCGAGAATCAGCCCGTCGGCGTCCTTGACCGCCTTGGCGATGTCGGCGAGACGCTTGCCGGAGGCGGTGTCGACCGACCAGGACATGGCAAAATCCTCGTCGGGGCGCACCGAGCCGTCCTTGGCCGGCAGATCGCGGACATGGCCGAACGAGGCAAGGACCTTATAGTTCTTGCCCAGATATTTGTTGATTGTCTTCGCCTTGGCCGGCGATTCGACGACGACGACGTCCATGAGGTCTCTTATCAGCTGTGAGGCGGCGGAAGAACTCCGCGGCGCACGACGAAATCCCACTCTTTTCGTCGCTCACATGGCCGTGCTTTTGCAATCGGTCAAGGGGAAGAGACCAATTTGCGGACCCGCCGGGAACGATACACTCTTAGAGTGTATGGCGAAGATCACATTTTTTGGGAAGCGACGGCCCGCATGTCAGCGGACCCATATCGTCCCGATAGAGTCGAGAGGGTGAGCGTGGCCGTCGAGGCAGGCGCCGTGGGAGGGCCGGCTGCCGAAATGTCAGGCAGCCAACCGATCCTTCGAAAGTGTCAGTCGGCTTTGACGACGTGCCAAACGCCGGCGACGCCTTCGCCGGCCATGTCGCCGGCCTTCTTGTCCTTGACGAAGGTGTAGACCGGCTTGCCGTCATAGGCCCACATCTTGGTGCCGTCGGTCCGGTCGACGATCGTCCATTCGTCGTCGGCCTTGGCGCCCGCCTCAGCCTTCAGCGGCGGCCAGTTGGCGGCGCATTTGTCGTAGCAGTTGGATTTGCCCTTGTCGTCCTTGTCATAGGTGTAGAGCGTCATGCCCATGGCATCGGTGTAGATCTTCTTGCCGCCGACTTCGGCTTCCTTCCACGCCTCGGCGGCATGGGACGCGGCAGTGCCGAGCAAAAGTGCCGCCAATCCGAGTGCGATCGATTTCATGACAATCTCCCTGAGAACGAGCGCGCGGCAATCGCGCGCCTGTCCAGTCAACGCATTGGCAAGGCTGTTTCTTCCTCAGTCAGGCGACCACGTGCCACACAATGGTGATTGGCAGGGTGGCTCCGGCATCGCTATATCGACGCCAGCACAATCACGGCGGACGAAATGGCATTGGACATCGGCTATGTCAGCGCGGTCGGGGCAGGAGCGATCTCGTTCCTGTCGCCTTGCGTGCTGCCGCTGGTGCCGCCCTACCTCTGCTACATGGCCGGCGTTTCGGTCGACGATTTCCGCGGCAATCGGGGTGTGACGGCACGGGAAGGCGCGCGCGGCGCGCTGCTCTATGCCTCTTTGGCCTTCGTGCTCGGCTTCTCAACCGTCTTCGTCGCGCTCGGCGCCGGCGCCTCGACCATCGGCCGCCTGCTGCGCGTCTGGCAGGAGCCGCTGGCGATGGTGGCGGGCACGCTGATCATCGTCATGGGCCTGAACTTCCTCGGCATCCTGCGCATCCCGCTTCTGTCGCGCGAGGCGCGCTTCCAATCGCAGGGCAAGCCGGCCAACATGGTCGCGGCCTATGTGATGGGGCTTGCCTTCGCCTTCGGCTGGACGCCCTGCATCGGCCCGGTCCTGGGGCCGATCCTGACGCTGGCCGGCGGCCGCGAGACGGTGGGCGAGGGGGCGCTGCTGCTTGCCGCCTATTCGCTTGGCCTCGGCATCCCGTTCCTGATCGCGGCGCTGTTTTCCGGCGCCTTCATGCGCTTCCTCGGCAAGTTCCGCGTCCATCTCGGCCGCGTCGAGAAGGGCATCGGCGCGCTGCTGGTGGTGGCCGGCGTGTTCTTCCTGACCGGAGGCGTGCAGAGCGCTTCCTACTGGCTCTTGGAGAACTTTCCAGCGCTAGGAAGGCTGGGATAGGGTCGGCAAAGCGGGATCGGTCGAGCCAGAGAACGGCCGTGGAACTGCTGATTGAAAGTCAGCTCCTTGTCATCTCACCGGAATTTAACCGCATTGGTGCAGCATCACGCCGCTGCTAGCATGCATTGATTCAGAACGCCTTTCATATGGTTGCCTATTCATGAGCCAGAGATCCTGCCTGTCCGTCATCCTCGCCGCCGGCGAAGGCACGCGCATGAAAAGCGCGATGCCGAAGGTGCTGCATGCCATTGCCGGCCTGCCGATGGTGGCGCATGTGGTGAAGGCGGCAGAAGCCGCTGGAGCGACGGGGCTGGCGCTGGTGATCGGCCATGGCGCCGAGGAAATGAGGAAAGCGGCGCAGAAATTCGCGCCGAAGGCGGAAACGTTCGTGCAGGAGAAACGGCTCGGCACCGCGCATGCCGTGCTCGCCGCTCGCGAAGCGATATCAAAGGGTTATGACGATATTCTCGTGATGTTCGGCGACACGCCTCTGATCGATGCGGGAGCATTGGCCGCCGCGCGGCGGAAACTGGCGCAGGGTGCCGCCGTCGCGGTGATCGGCTTCCGGCCGCCCAATCCGACTGGCTATGGGCGGCTGATCGAAAAGGGCGGCCGGCTGGTCGCCATCCGCGAAGAAAAAGACTGCTCCGAAGAGGAAAAGAAGATCGGCTTCTGCAATGCCGGGATGATGGCGGTGGCCGGCAAGCACGCGCTTCGATTGCTCGACAAGGTCGGCAACAGCAATGCCAAGGGCGAGTTCTACCTCACCGACATCGTCGAGATCGCGGGTGCGGAGGGCCTCGATGTCGTCGCCACGGAGGCCAGCTTCGAGAGCGCGCTCGGCATCAACAACCGGGCCGAGCTCGCCGAGGCCGAAGCCATCTGGCAGGCGCGTCGGCGGCGCGAGGCGATGCTTTCCGGCGTGACGCTGATTGCACCGGAAACGGTCTATTTCTCGCACGACACCGAAATCGGTGCCGACGCGATCGTCGAGCCGAATGTCTGGTTCGGTCCGGGCGTCAAGATCGCCTCGGCCGCCAAGATCCACGCTTTCAGCCATATCGAGGGGGCGGCGATCGCTTCGAATTGCGACGTCGGGCCGTTCGCGCGGCTGCGGCCGGGTGCGGATTTGAAGCAGAAGGCGAAGGTCGGCAATTTCTGCGAGGTCAAACAGGCAACGGTCGAGGAAGGCGCCAAGGTCAACCATCTGACCTATATCGGCGATGCGCGCGTCGGCGCTGGAGCCAATATCGGCGCCGGCACCATCACCTGCAACTATGACGGCTTCTCGAAATTCTTCACCGATATCGGCGAGGGCGCCTTTGTCGGCTCGAACTCCTCGCTGGTGGCACCGGTGACGATCGGCAAGGGCGGCTATATCGCCTCGGGCAGCGTGATCACCGAAAACGTGCCCGACGATGCGCTCGCGTTCGGCCGCGCCCGGCAGAAGACACTGCCCGGCAAGGGCAAAGAGTTGCGCGAACGGTTCGCCTCGGCGGCCGCGGCGAAGAAAAAAGCAGCGGAATGATCGTCAAAGGGCGTTTTCGGCGCCCCATGCAGCTCCTGCAGGCGATGAACATTTGGGGACCGGTACTGCGAAAAGCCGAGCAATTGCGATAACCGGATTGCAAGCGCGGCCTGTCATGGTGCATCGAGTGCAAAAGCCGTTCCGGGTGACACGGAACGAAACGCAAAGTGACTTTCGCGTCAGGCCGGCAATCCCTAGATAACGCCGGGTTTCTGCAAGGAATCGGGGGCAGCGCATGTGCGGTATCGTTGGAATTGTCGGCCATTCGCAGGTCGCGCCGCTCATCGTCGACGCGCTGAAGCGGCTCGAATATCGCGGCTATGACTCGGCAGGCGTCGCCACCATCGAGAATGGAGCGCTCGGCCGCCGCCGCGCCGAAGGCAAGCTGATCAACCTCGAGCGGCGCCTTAAGGAAGATCCGCTCGACGGCACGATCGGCATCGGCCACACGCGCTGGGCGACGCATGGCGTGCCGAACGAGACCAACGCGCATCCGCATTTTTCCGACGGCGTCGCCATCGTCCACAACGGCATCATCGAGAATTTCGCCGAGCTGCGGGACGAGCTTGTCCGCGACGGCTACACCTTCTCCTCGCAGACCGACACCGAGGTCGTCGCACATCTGGTGGCGCGGGAGCTCGCCAAGGGGCTGAAGCCGGTGGAGGCCGCGCACCAGGCGCTGAAGCGGCTCTCGGGCGCCTTCGCGCTGGCCATCATGTTCAAGGGTGACGAGGATCTGATCGTTGGCGCCCGCAACGGCCCGCCGTTGGCCGTCGGCCATGGCGACGGCGAAATGTTTCTGGGCTCGGACGCCATCGCGCTGGCGCCGTTCACCAACTCCATCACCTATCTCGAGGATGGCGACTGGGCGGTGGTGCGCCGCAACAGCGTCGCCATCTACGACATCGACGGCAACAAGGTCGATCGCAAGCGACAGCAGTCGCTGTCGACCAGCTTCATGGTCGACAAGGGCAACCGCCGGCACTTCATGGAAAAGGAAATCCATGAGCAGCCGGAGGTTATCTCGCACACGCTGGCGCACTACGTCGATTTCGTCTCCGGCGTGTCGAAGCCGCTCGAATTGCCGTTCGACTTCGCCAAGATCGGCCGGCTGGCGCTTTCGGCCTGCGGCACCGCCTATCTCGCCGGGCTGATCTCAAAATACTGGTTCGAGCGATATGCGCGGCTGCCGGTCGACATCGATGTCGCCTCGGAATTCCGCTACCGCGAGATGCCGCTGTCGGCCAACGACGCCGCCTTCTTCATCTCGCAGTCGGGCGAGACCGCCGACACGCTGGCCTCGCTGCGCTACTGCCGCCAGGCCGGCATGAAGATCGGCGCGGTCGTCAATGTGCGGGAATCGACCATGGCGCGCGAATCCGACGTCGTGCTGCCGACGCTGGCCGGACCGGAAATCGGCGTCGCCTCGACCAAAGCCTTCACCTGCCAGCTGTCCGTGCTGGCCTCGCTGGCGGTGCGTGCGGGCGTTGCGCGCGGCACGATCTCGCGCGAGGAGGAGAAGCAACTGGTGCGCGAGCTCTCCGAGGCGCCGCGCTTCGCCACCCAGGTGCTGAAGCTCGACGAGCAGATCGAACGCATCTCGCGCGAGCTCTCCCGCTACAAGGACGTGCTCTATCTCGGCCGCGACACCAATTTCCCGCTCGCTATGGAAGGGGCGCTGAAGCTCAAGGAAATCTCCTACATCCATGCCGAGGGCTATGCCGGCGGCGAGCTGAAGCACGGGCCGATCGCGCTGATCGACGAGAATATGCCGGTGATCGTCATCGCGCCGCACGACCGCATCTTCGAAAAGACGGTGTCGAACATGCAGGAAGTGGCGGCGCGTGGCGGCAAGATTATCCTGATCACCGACGCCAAGGGTGCCGCGCAGGCGGGCATCAAGGCGATGGAGACAATCATCCTGCCCGAGGTGCCGGAGATCATCTCGCCGATCATCTACGCGCTGCCGATCCAGATGCTGGCCTATTTCACCGCCGTGTTCATGGGCACCGATGTCGACCAGCCGCGCAATCTGGCGAAATCGGTGACGGTGGAGTAGACGGATATGCCCCTTTTCTGCGAAGGCATCCTTTAAAAACTTCGCAGTTCCAAACCGGCTCGCGGTTCACTAGTCTTGCGTCGCAACCTGCGCCGCGGTGATCTCATGTCCGATGCCCTGAAGACCTCTGGCATGACCCGGCTCAGGAACTATTTCCTGACCGGCTTCATCGTCTGCGCGCCGCTGGCGATCACTGCCTATATCGCCTGGTCCCTGATCGGCTGGGTCGATTCCTGGGTGAAGCCGTACATCCCGGCGCGCTACAACCCGGATACTTATCTGCCGTTCCCGGTTCCGGGCTTCGGACTGATCGTGGCCTTGGTGCTGATCACGCTGATCGGCTTCCTGACAGCAAACATCGTCGGCCGCGCCATCGTCAATTTCGGCGAGCGGTTGCTCGGCCGCATGCCGCTGGTGCGGGGCATCTATAGCTCGCTGAAGCAGATCTTCGAGACGGTGCTGTCGAACAAGGGCGACATGTTCCGCCAGGTCGGGCTGGTCGAATATCCGCGAAAAGGGGTCTGGTCGCTGGTCTTCGTCGCCAGCGAGAAGGAAACCGAGATCAACCAGAAGCTCGATCAGGAAGGCGATCCGCTTGTCGCGGTGTTCATGCCGTGCACGCCAAACCCGACCACCGGCTTCCTGATGTATGTGCATAGATCCGAGATCGTCTTGCTCGACATGACGATCGAAGACGGCGCCAAGCTGATCGTTTCGGCCGGCATGGTGGCGCCGGAGGTCAAGACCAAGCTGGTGACGCTGAACGGCGAACGGATCGAGGGCCCGCTTGCCAACCCGCCGCTCGGCGCCGGGCCTCAGCCGGCGCGCAGCAAGCGCACAGCTTCGTCGCGACCGAACAGATAGAGCAGCAGCCGAAGCGCCTCGCCGCGTTCGGATTGCAGTTCCGGATCGCGCGACAGGATCAACCTTGCATCGTCGCGCGCGGCTTCGAGCAGGTCGGCGTGGAACTCGATGCGCGCCACCTGGAAGCCGGGCGTGCCGGACTGGCGGGTGCCCAGCAGCTCGCCTTCGCCGCGCAGCTTCAGGTCCTCCTCGGCGATGCGGAAGCCGTCCTCGGTCTCGCGCATCACCGAAAGCCGGCGCTTTGCCGTCTCGCCGAGCGGGTCCTTGTAAAGCAGCACGCAGGAGGAGGGGCGGTCGCCACGCCCGACCCGGCCGCGTAGCTGGTGCAACTGGGCGAGGCCGAAGCGCTCGGCATGCTCGATGACCATGATGGTGGCATCGGGTACGTCGACGCCGACCTCGATGACGGTGGTGGCGATCAGGATGCGGGTCTCGCCTTCTTTGAAGGCGCGCATCGCCTCGTCCTTCTCGGCCCCCTTCATCCTTCCATGCACGAGGCCGATCCGGTCGCCGAACAGCGGTTTCAGCGAAGCGAAGCGATCCTCCGCCGACATCAGCTTAATCTCCTCGGATTCCTCGACCAGCGGACAGATCCAGTAGATTTTCTGGCCTTCGGCAACGGCGTCGCGCATGCGCCCGACTAGTTCGTCCAGGCGTTCCATCGGCAGCGTCACTGTGCGGATCGGCTGCCGGCCGGCTGGCTTCTCGGTGAGCTTGGAGACGTCCATGTCGCCGAAGGCGGTCAGCACGAGCGTGCGCGGGATCGGCGTGGCCGTCATCACCAGCATGTCGGGCGCATCGCCCTTGGCGGTGATCGCCAGCCGCTGGTGAACGCCGAACCGGTGCTGCTCGTCGACGACGGCGAGAACCAGATCATGAAACGTCACCGTTTCCTGGAACAGCGCATGCGTGCCGACGACGATGTCGATGGCGCCGCTGGCCAGTCCCTCCAGCGTCTCCGTGCGCTCGCGGCCCTTCTCGCGCCCGGTGAGGATGGCCGTGCGCAGCCCTGCTCTTTCCGCCAGCGGCGCGATCGTCGCCAGATGCTGGCGCGCCAGGATCTCGGTCGGCGCCATCAGCGCGGCCTGGCCGCCGGCCTCGACCGCTCGTCCCATGGCGAGCAGCGCCACCACCGTCTTGCCGGAGCCGACGTCGCCCTGCAGCAAGCGAAGCATGCGTTCGGGGTCGGCCAGGTCGGCGTTGATCTCGCCGAGCGCAAATTCCTGGCTATGAGTAAGCTTGTAGGGCAGGGCTGCGCGCAGCTTCTCGACGATGCGGCCGTCACCGACCAGTGGCCGGCCCGACAGGCGGCGGATTCTGGCCCGCACCAGCGCCAGCGACACCTGTCCGGCCAGAAACTCGTCATAGGCAAGGCGCCGCCAGGCCGAACCTTCGACGGCGACGTCGATCGGGTCCTTCGGATTGTGGATGCGGGCAAGCGCGTCGCTGAAGCTGGGAAAAGTGTGCCGGCGCTTGAAGGCGTCGTCCTGCCATTCCGGCAGATCCGGCAAGCGGCCGAGCGCTTGCCCGATCGCGCGGCGAAGCACTTTCGCCGACAGGCCGGCGGTGAGCGGATAGACCGGCTCGACCAGCGGCAGGCCCTCGGCCTCGTCGATCGGCGCGATATGGTCGGGATGGACCATGCTCGGGCGGCCGTTGAACCATTCCATGCGGCCGGAGATCACGACATGCTCGCCTTCCGGCAGCATCTTCTGCAGGTAGGCCGCATGGGCATGGAAGAAGGTCAGCGCGATCTCGCCGGTGTCGTCATGGGCGTAGACCCTGTAGGGCACCGACTTGTTACCGCGCGGCGGCGGCTGGTGGCGGTCGACGCGCACGTCCAGCGTGACGATCTGGCCTTCGGCCGAGAGCGCGATGCCTGGGCGGTTGCGGCGATCGATCACCGTGTTGGGCAGCAGGAAAAGAAGGTCGCTGGCACGTGCGGGACGGTCGCCGAGATCGGCGGGCACGACCCGTTCGATCAGCAAGCCAACCTTCGGGCCGACGCCTGCAAGCGAGGTGATCGGAACGAACAGCGGATCGAGGATGGAGGGACGCATCGTGTCAGCTTATGTCGCGACAGCCGTAGCGCAAAGGCTGACACCGTCCTCTATCCACGCTATATGCGCCGCTTCAACTGGGAAGCGGCGTCATGACCGGAACACAGCGACCAAGCGAGGGGCTCGACGCCCGCCGGCGCAAGCTGCTGTTCCGTTCCTGGCATCGCGGCATGCGCGAGATGGACCTGATCCTCGGTCCCTTCGCCGATGCCGAGATCGGCGCCTTGACCGGCGACGAAATCGACCAATATGAAAAGCTCCTCGAAATCCCCGACACCGAATTCCTGCCGATGATCACCGGCGAACGCTCGGTCCCGCCCGATATCGATTGCGCGGTGCTGCACAAGATCCTGGCGTCACGCCGGACCATGACATTTTGAAAAACGCATAAGCATGAGCCTCATTCCTTCCATCGGCCTGCCCAAGGGCCGCGCCGGCCAGTTCATCGTCGACGGCGTCGCCGACGGCTATGAAGCCTTTGCGCTGGTGCGGACGGCGCACGAGATCGCGCCCGACAAGCCGGTGCTGTTCGTGGCGCGCGACGGCCAGCGGCTGCCGGCGATCATCGATGCGCTCGCCTTCGCCGCACCCGGCCTGCCGGTGCTGGAACTGCCGGCCTGGGATTGCCTGCCTTACGACCGTGTCTCGCCTGGCGCCGATGCCGCTGCGCGGCGCCTCGATGCGCTTTCCGCCATCATCGCGCTCGCCAGGAAGCCGCATCGCGCCGTGATCCTGACCACCGCCAATGCGCTGCTGCAACGCATTCCGCCAGCCGGGCTGATCGAAGCGCAGACCTTCCATGCCAAGCCCGGCAACCAGATCGACATGAACGTGCTGATCGCACGCCTGGAGAATTCTGGTTTTGAGCGCGTGCCCACGGTGCGCGACGTCGGCGAATTCGCGGTGCGCGGCGGTATCCTCGACCTGTTTGCGCCAGGCTGGAGCGAGGCGCTGAGGCTCGATTTCTTCGGCGACACGCTGGAATCGATCCGCGTCTTCGACGTCGCGACCCAGCGCACCACAGGGCAGCGCAAGTCGATGGCGCTGCAGGCGATGAGCGAGGTGGCGCTGACCCCGGAGACGATCAGCCGCTTCCGGCGTTCCTATATCGAGGCATTCGGCGCGCCGTCGCGCGACGACGCGCTCTATGCGGCGGTGAGCGAAGGACGCCGCTTTGCCGGCATGGAGCACTGGCTGCCCTTCTTCTACGAGCGGCTGGAGACGGTGTTCGACTATCTGCCGGATGCGCCGGTGGTCTTCGACCATCTGGCGCATGAGGCGCTGGCCGAGCGCCACACGCTGATCCTCGATCACTACGAGGCGCGCCGCAAGCAGGCCGACGCCGCGCTGAAGGATGCGGTGCCCTACAAGCCAGTGGCGCCAGATCTGCTCTATCTGTCGCCGGAGAACCTCAAAGCTTCGCTCGGGCCGCGCGAAGACATCGACTTCACTGTCTTCGATGCGCCGGATGTCGGAGCCAAGAAGGTCTTTCATGCCGGTTCGCGGCATGGCCGCAGCTTCGCCGAGGAGCGTGCCGATCCGAACACCAACGTCTTCGACGTCGTGGTGAAGCACATTGCCGAGGAGCGTGCAGCGCGCCGCCGTGTCATCGTCGCTGGCTGGACCGAGGGCTCGCTCGACCGTCTTGGCCAGATCCTTGCCGAGCATCATCTCGGCAATTTGAAGCCGGTGGCGACGCTCGCCGAGGTCGAAAAGCTCGAACCGGGGCAGGCGGGGCTCGCCGTGCTGCCCCTCGAATCCGGCTTCGAGACCGACAGCATGGTCGTCGTCGCCGAGCAGGATATTCTCGGCGACAGGCTGATCCGGCGTTCGAAGCGCAAGAAGAAGGCTTCCGACTTCATCGCCGAAGCGTCGTCGCTGTCTTCTGGCGACATTGTCGTCCACGCCGATCACGGCATCGGCCGTTTCGTCGGTCTGCGCACCATCGAGGCGGTGGGTGCGCCGCATGATTGCCTGGAAATCCACTATGCCGGCGACGACCGGCTGTTCCTGCCGGTCGAAAATATCGAGCTTCTGTCACGCTATGGTTCGGACTCGGCCGAGGCCCCGCTCGACAAGCTCGGCGGCGGCGCCTGGCAGGCGCGCAAGGCGCGGCTGAAGCGGCGTCTGCTCGACATGGCCGGACAGTTGATCCGCATCGCTGCCGAGCGGCAGATGCGCGCGGCACCCTCCATGATTCCCGCTGAAGGGATCTATGGCGAGTTTGCGGCACGCTTCCCGTATGAGGAAACCGACGACCAGCAGACGGCGATCGATTCCGTCATGGACGATCTCGGTGCCGGCAAGCCGATGGACCGGCTGGTCTGCGGCGATGTCGGCTTCGGCAAGACGGAGGTCGCGCTGCGCGCCGCCTTCATAGCGGCTATGGAAGGCTTCCAGGTGGCGGTCGTGGTGCCGACGACGCTTTTGTCGCGCCAGCATTTCAAGACCTTCTCGCAGCGCTTCTCAGGGCTGCCGATCCAGATCGCGCAGGCCTCGAGGCTGGTCGGCGCCAAGGAACTGGCCGAAACCAAGAAGGGCATCGCCGACGGCACAGTCGACATCGTCGTCGGCACGCATGCGCTGCTCGGGTCCTCGATCTCGTTCAAGAATCTCGGCCTGCTGATCATCGACGAAGAGCAGCATTTCGGCGTCAAGCACAAGGAACGTCTGAAGGAGCTCAAGAACGATGTGCATGTGCTGACGCTGTCGGCAACGCCGATCCCGCGCACGCTGCAACTGGCGCTGACGGGCGTGCGCGAGCTGTCGCTGATCGCCACGCCGCCGGTCGACCGCATGGCGGTGCGCACCTTCATCTCGCCCTTCGATCCGCTGGTCATCCGCGAGACGCTGCTGCGCGAGCGCTATCGCGGCGGCCATTCCTTCTATGTCGTGCCGCGCATCAGCGATCTTTCGGAAATCCATGATTTCCTGCGGGAATCCGTGCCGGAGCTGAAAATCGCGGTTGCCCACGGCCAGATGCCGCCGGGCGAGCTCGACGACATCATGAACGCCTTCTACGACGGTCAGTACGACGTGCTCCTGTCGACGACCATCGTCGAATCCGGCCTCGACATTCCGACTGCCAACACGCTGATCATTCATCGCGCCGACATGTTCGGCCTGGCCCAGCTCTACCAGTTGCGCGGCCGCGTCGGCCGCTCGAAGGTGCGCGCCTATGCGCTGTTCACGCTGCCTGCCAACCGCAAGCTGACCGACACGGCCGAGCGCCGGCTGAAGGTGCTGCAGTCGCTCGATACGCTCGGCGCCGGCTTCCAGCTTGCCAGCCACGACCTCGACATCCGCGGCGCGGGCAATCTGCTCGGCGAAGAGCAGTCCGGCCACATCAAGGAGGTCGGCTTCGAGCTTTACCAGCAGATGCTGGAGGAGGCGGTGGCGGAAGTGAAGGATTCCGGCGAAGTGCAGGATGGCGGCTGGTCGCCGCAGATCGCGGTCGGCACCGCGGTGATGATCCCGGAGAGCTATGTGCCGGACCTGCAGCTCAGGATGGCGCTCTATCGCCGCCTCGGCGACCTCGAAACCACCGAGGAGATCGACGGTTTCGGCGCCGAGCTGATCGACCGCTTCGGGCCGCTGCCGGAAGAGGTGACGCATCTGCTGAAGATCGTCTTCATCAAGGCGCTGTGCCGCAGGGCCAATGTCGAGAAGCTCGACGCCGGCCCCAAGGGCGTCGTCATCCATTTCCGCAAACGCGAGTTCCCCAACCCGGTCGGGCTGGTCAAGTTCATCGGCGAACAGGGGTCGCTCGCCAAGATCAGGGCCGACCACAGCGTCGTCTTCATCCGTGACTGGCCGAATGCGGAGAAGCGCCTGGCAGGCTCCGCGGTCGTCATGACGCAGTTGGCACGACTGGTCGACAAGGCCGCCTAAACGGCTTCGCCTTGGCATCCCAGGCGGTTCAAGACATTCGCCACTGCTGAAAATCCCGTCTAGAATAGGAAATCGGCTTCGTGTAAGGAGCCGCCACCTCATATTGGGGCTGAAATGGCGGGCGAGGACGTTCGCCAGGTTGTTTGACGCAATTCCGGACGGAAAACCGCTTTGGCACTTTTCCGGAAATTGCTCTGAAAGGCGTTTGGGTGCAGCGATGACGAAATGGTCGCCGAATTCGTGGAGAGCAAAGCCGATCAAGCAGGTGCCGGCCTATCCGGACCTGGCGGCGCTGCAGGCCACGGAAGCGCGGCTCGCCACCTATCCGCCGCTGGTTTTTGCCGGTGAAGCGCGCAAGCTGAAGAAGCAGCTGGCGGCGGTCGCCGCCGGCGAAGCCTTCCTGCTCCAGGGCGGCGACTGCGCCGAGAGCTTTGCCGAGCATGGCGCGGACAACATCCGCGACTTCTTCCGCGTCTTCCTGCAGATGTCGGTGGTGCTCACCTTCGCCGGCGCTCAGCCGGTGGTGAAGGTCGGCCGCGTCGCCGGTCAGTTCGCCAAGCCGCGCTCGTCCGACAACGAGACCAAGGGCGGCGTGACGCTGCCGAGCTACCGTGGCGACATCATCAACGGCATCGAATTCGACGCCGCGTCGCGCATTCCCGATCCCGCGCGGCAGGAGATGGCCTACCGCCAGTCCGCCGCGACGCTCAATCTTCTGCGCGCTTTCGCGCAGGGCGGCTACGCCAGCTTGGAGAACGTGCATCGCTGGATGATGGGCTTCGTCGCCGACAGCCCGCAGGGCGAAAAATACGAGCTGCTCGCAAACCGCATCACCGAAACGATGGACTTCATGCGGGCAGTCGGCATCACCTCCGAGACCAATTTCGCGCTGCGGGAGACCGATTTCTATACCAGCCACGAGGCGCTCCTGCTCGGCTATGAGGAGGCGCTGACCCGGGTCGATTCGACCTCCGGCGACTGGTACGCGACCTCGGGCCATATGATCTGGATCGGCGATCGAACCCGCCAGCCCGACCATGCGCATGTCGAATATTGCCGCGGCATCAAGAATCCGCTTGGCCTGAAATGCGGGCCGTCGCTGACGCCGGACGGGCTGCTGGAGCTTATCGACCTGCTCAACCCCGAGAACGAGCCGGGCCGGCTGACGCTGATCGCGCGCTTCGGTTCCGACAAAGTCGCGGAGCATCTGCCGAAGCTGGTGCGGGCTGTGAAGAAGGAGGGCCGCAACGTGGTGTGGTCGTCCGACCCGATGCACGGCAATACGATCGAGGCGGCCGGCTACAAGACGCGGCCTTTCGACCGCATCCTCAAGGAAGTGCAGACCTTCTTCGAAGTGCATCGCGCCGAAGGCACGCATCCGGGCGGTATTCATGTCGAGATGACCGGCAAGAATGTCACCGAGTGCACGGGTGGCGCCCGCGCCATCACGGCGGAAGATTTGCAGGACCGCTATCACACCCATTGCGATCCGCGCCTGAACGCCGACCAGGCGATCGAGTTGGCCTTCCTGGTCTCGGACCTCCTTAAGAAGAGCCATCCGGTCCATCAACGGCAGGCTGCCAGCGCCTGAGTCACTTGTCTAAAGCGCGTCGCGATCTTTCAGATTCGCTCGGTGCGCTTTAGGTTTGATTTTCGCGCATGCTTTTGAGATCGATCATCGATCAGAGCGCCGGCTTTCGTCCGGCGCTCTTTTTCGTTCGGGACAGCTCCTGCGAGGCGTCCGCCAAAACCTTACGAAAATTTATGTTACGCGACCATCGCGAAACCAAGATTGAGGCGGAGGTGTCGCCGCCGCGGCCGAAAAACCGCGCACACGATACAGGTTCCACAATGCGCCACGAGCATGCCATCATTCACCACCGCGCGATCGACTTCTGGTCTGCGCGGGCGGCGGTGCTTGTCGTCATCTGCCTGCAGCTTCTGGTCATCAACGACCTGTCGTTCGGTCCGCGTTGGCTGGCCCCCGCGATAGAGGCCGCACTTCTGCTGCCCTTGTCGATCGCAACGGCCTGGACGCAGATGGCGACGCAGAAGGCCGTCGACCACGAGCATTGGTACGCAATCGGCCGGTTCCGCGTCTTCATTCGCCGCACCGCCCTGGTCATGACCGGGGTCATCAGCATCATGAATTGCGGCTCGCTGGTCTTCCTGGTCCGGGCGTTGCTCGAAGGCCATGCCGGCGCGGGCTCGACACTGCTGGTCGATGCGCTGAACATCTGGGTCACCAATGTCATTGTCTTCGCGCTGTGGTTCTGGAGCACCGATCGCGGCGGTCCGCCGACCTGCGGCCTGGTCAAGCGCGCGCATGCGGACTTCCTGTTTCCGCAGATGACGCTTCCCGATCGCGAAATCCGCGACTGGCTGCCCGGCTTTGTCGACTATTTCTTCCTGGCCTTCACCAATGCGACGGCGTTCTCGCCGACCGATACCTTGCCGCTTTCCCAGCGCGCCAAGCTCTTGATGATGGCCGAGGCGATGATCTCGCTGCTGACCATCGCGCTGGTGGCGGCGCGTGCGGTCAACATCCTGGCTTAACGCGCGTCGCAACGCGCTTAAATCTTTGTTTTTTATGCATGTCGTTCTCCCAAAACCGCTGCCCACTCTTGGGCGACATGCCTTAACGTCCGCGCTCCCAGCGCATGTTCGCCAGCCGCGGATCGGGAAAGGCCGTCCTTGAGAACTCGAGCCGCTTGTCCGGGAATTCGCAGATCGCCTGGACACCGAGCGAGCCGATGCGGATACGCCAGGTGTGGGGCTCCAGCGGTTTGGCCTTGGCGAATCCCCTGCACGTCAGGAGCGCGATGTTGGCGCCCTTCGGATCGCGCGCCGAGCGGTAGCGGATCGCCTGCATCCCGGCCTCGCGCGCCACATCGGCGATGGCCTGGCAGGCGGCATAGTCGGTCGGATGCGTCCATGCCTTCTCATCGCGGTCGAGCGGCGGCCGGGTGAGGTCGACAGCCTTCTCGCATTTGATCGCCGCGGCAAAGGCGGTGTATTCGGCCGCGTCATTTGGCCATTGCGTCTGCGGCGATTCGGCAAAGAAGAGCAGGCGGTAGAAGGCCATCTCCGCCACCGCCGTCAGCATCGTCTCGGCGGCGTAGTAGACGCCTCTCGTCTTGCCGGCGCGGCGGAAACGCGAGCCGTATGGATAGATCGAGCCGTAGCGGAAGGGCGTCGCCAGGAGATAGTGAAGGTGGCGGCATTCGAGCGGGATCTGCGGCTTGGTCTGCTCGATGAGGTCCTCCAGCAGGCCCTGCTCGTCGAGCGTGTCGACGAGCTTCAGGGTCGAGACGCGGTGCTGCGCCTCGACCATCCGCCAATACTTGCCTTCGAGCCTGAGGGCCTCAGACGAGAGCGCGTCGGGAGTCCAGGTAGGCGATGACATCGACAAGTCCGGCAATGGTCAGGATCTTTTCCAGCGGCGTGCCGTCGAGCGCCGTATTCGGGTTCTTCAGCCATGCCCGGGCGACGGTCTCGTTGCCGCCGACGATGGCGTCGAGCGAGCGGAACAGCCGGACGAACAGCACCGCGAGCTCGAACGGCTTGGTGCCGCGCTCGAGCAGGAATTCCTGCTTGCGCATTCGCGAGACCGTCGCTTCCGAGACGCCGATGACGAGAGACAGCGTCCTCGCGGTGATGTCGAGCAGGTCAGCCGCGCGCAGCGTGGCCTTGGTGATGACGGCATTTTCCGCCGCTGTCGCGGCAGCGACTGGACGTTGCATAAGCGCACCCTTCATTTCTGTGGAAAATATAGTCCACAAAAATTCATTTGGAAAGGGATGGGCCTGAGTACGTCCGCCGAAATGTCAGTCTTTCTTATAGAGCAGCCAGCCCTTGCCGGCACGGCTGGCCATGGTGGAATGCCTGGTGACGCGGTTGCGGCCGCCAACTTTGGAGCGATAGAGCGCGCGGTCGGCCTTGGTATAGAGGTCCTCGGGGCTCTCGGCCTCGGAAGCCATGCAGATGCCCATGGAGACGGTCACCGTGCCGTAATTCATTCCGGTCTGGCTGCTGGTGAACGGCGTCTGCTCGATCAGCACGCGGATGCGCTCGGCGATCTCGTAGGTGGTGTCCTCGCTGGCGCCTTCGACGATCAGCGCAAACTCCTCGCCGCCGGTGCGGGCCACGAACATGTCGGCGCGGACGCTGGATCGGAGGATCTCGGCGATGATCTGGATGATCTTGTCGCCGACCGGGTGGCCGTAACGGTCGTTGATGTCCTTGAAGCGGTCGATATCGGCAAGGATCAGCGCGTTGAACAGGATCCCGCGATTGCTGTTGTAGATGCGGGTGATCTCCTTGTCGAAGGCGCGGCGATTCCAGATCTGCGTCAGCGGATCGGTATCGGCGAGCCGCTTGTATTCCTCGAGCTTCGATTTGACGCTCTCGAGCTCGGCGGTCTTTTCGCTGAGCGTGTTCGAGATCTGGCGGTTGTGATCGAGCGTCGAGCTGGTGGCGGCGGACATCGCGCCGGCAATCTTCTGCAGCAGGTCCTGGGAAAGCAGGCTGCGATTGGCCAGGCCGCTCGACGTCTCGTCGAGGATGCGGCCGTATTTCTCGATATGGCTGCGCTCGCTTCGCAACAGCGCGGCGATGTCCTCGAGCTCCTTGGCGACCATCTCGCGGGCGTGCTCGACGATGGCCGGCCCGTGATGCTGCGGGAAGAAGGTGCGCCCGATATGATCGAGATCCTCCTGCGTCGGCCGGTTGCTCAAGGAGACGACGGCAAGGCTGAGCTCGTGATTGCTGCCGCTGAGCGCCTCGTAGAAGATTTCATAATTGCGCGGCAGGCCAAGCACGCCGAGCTGACGCATGGTCGCCACAACGGTGCTGGCGATGTCGCCATTTCTGTCGGTCGGGACGGCTGCCGGCTGCATAGTCTGTTCACTACCCCTTCAGTGCGACCGCAGACCTGCCACCACCGGGAGTCGCGCTAACGGGGATTTGAAACGGAATTGCGAAATGCGACGGCGTGTCCCCAACACGACCCTCGCTTGCAGGAAACATAGATGCAATTGCGCTAAAGTTTCATTAATGGCCTGCATTTCCTCGCGATCCTTGCTACCACAGGCTGCATTTCGGTGCGGGCGCAGCTTTTGAAACGCGCCGCTTCGGTGTCGCATTTGCCTGCGCCAGGCAATCGCAAAGCTGGAATTCTGTCTGCCAGCGATTGAGGCGAGGGATGTCGAAGGAGGCCGGGATGGGAGAAAACCACAGTGGATCGTGCCTGTGCGGAGCAGTGCGTTTCCGGACAAGGGGCTCGTTGCGCGGCGTGGTCTATTGCCATTGCTCGCAATGCCGCAAGCAGACCGGCCATTTCGTAGCCGCGACCTCCTCGAAGGATGCCGAGATCGACATAGAAGGAGCCGACTTGCTCACCTGGTACGGCGCGTCCGACGTAGCCAAACGCGGGTTCTGCCGCAACTGTGGCTCGATGCTGTTCTGGAAGCACAGCGAACTGGACACAATCTCGATCATGGCCGGCTCGTTCGACAAGCCGACCGGTCTTTCGGCCGAAAGCCACATCTTCGTCGGCGACAAGGGAGATTACTACGCGATCGACGACGGACTGCCGCAGTTCGAGAAGTCGACGCAGTCGATAAAGGTCGCGGACGATTGATTTTTGCGGCGGCTGCCTTATTCCCTTGATCCTGTCGTTGCGATATCCCCCTGCGGTGACTCAGAAAAGGGCCGGGGCATGCAGCGGCTGATCGACGCATTCATCAATTCGGTGCGGGCCTTCCGTAAACTGGCCGCGCACGAAAAGGCCTTCCAGCAGGAACTCCTGCTGCTCGCGCTTGCCCTGCCAGCCGGTTGGTTCATCTCGACGTCCTGGCATGGCTACGCGTTTCTGATCGGCGCGGTGCTGCTCCTGATCATTGTCGAAGTGCTCAACACCGGCATCGAGGCGGCGTGCGACGCCTTCAGCCGCGAATTCAACGTCGACATCCAACTGGCCAAGGATTGTGGTTCGCTGGCGGTGCTGATCTCGATCGTCATAGTCGCGGGCGTCTGGGGGATCGCCCTCATCGAACGGCTCATCGGAGCTTCGATCTGATCCCCACGGGCATAGGCGCTAGCGATTTGCCTGATCGTCGCTTGCGTCCTTGACGCGTTCCCTTCCGGCGAAGTGGTGGGCGACCAGCCAGGCAAGCACCGCGACGCCGAGACCAACCGCCAGCGCAATCAGCAGGCGCTCGTGGCGGGCGAATGCCTGGCCGACCATGCGCTCCGCGCCCAATCCGAAGACGTAGCCGACAGTGCCGAAGAGGGCCGCCCATACCGCCGACGAGATGGCGTTCAGGATGACGAAGCGCGGCACCGACACGGTCGACAGCCCGGCGGCGATGCCGCCGACGAGGCGCATTCCGTAGATGTAGCGGTTTGTCAGCACGAAGATATTGGGATGGGTGTTGAGCAGCCGGTAGGCGCGGCGGAAGCCTGGCCGCCTGCGCAGCCTGCGCACATAAGGATGATCGGCAAAGCTGCGGCCGAGGGTGAAGAAGAAGGTGTCGCCGACGAAGGCGCCGAGAAACGCGGCGACAAAAGCCTGCCAGAGCACGAAGACCTGCTGATGCGCGAAGAAGCCGCCAAGGATGGCCGCGCTTTCGCCCTCGGCGACGCAGCCCAGGAAGACCGCGACCAATCCGTACTGCGCGATGAGACGATGGATGACCTCGGTCATCAGCTTGCCGACCGCGCCGACAGCTTCTCGTCGATCCGCCTGATCTGCTCGGCCATGCGCAGGATCTCGTCGCGCATGCCGATGATCTCGCTGTGGCGCAGTTCATCGAGCTTCTCATGCAGGGCCATAATCTCGATCTCGGCCTTCAGGTTGACCTCGTAATCGTGGGTGGCGTCGATGCGGTCGCGCTCGGTCTGGCGGTTCTGCGACATCATGATCACCGGCGCCTGCAGGGCGGCGACCATGGAAAGCACGAGGTTGAGGAAGATGAACGGATAAGGGTCGAAGGCGTCGCGCGTCAGCAGCCAGACATTGCCGAAGGTCCAGAGAACAAGAAAGGCGATGAAGCCGAGGATGAAGGTCCAGGAGCCGCCGATCCGGGCGATGGTGTCGGCGATACGGTCGCCATAGGTCTGGTGGAAGGCGATGGCCTTGTTGGTGTCTCTGGTGACGGTGGTGCGCTCCAGCGTGGACTTAAGCACGCGGCTCTCGAGAGGAGTGAGACCGTCCGGCTTTCGCTTCAGCCAGCGGTTCGCCAGATCCTCGACCGTCTTGTTCATTGTCCTCTCCACGTCAGGCCTGCATATTTGCTTCCACGCAATTCCGGCCGGAAACCGCAACGCACTTTCCTGGAATTGCTCATAGAGGTAGAGGCTGCCGGCCCGGACGGGAAGTGATAGATTGATCGGAACAGGCGAGGGCGGAGATGGCCGATTTCCAGAAAATTCGTGCCCGGGCGGCAAAACGCAAGGGCGGGGAAGAAGCGCTGGCGTCGCTCCTCGGACCGATGCCCGACAACACTGCGGTGGCTAAGATCAGCGACGACCGCCTCCTCTCCACCATGGCCGAGCGCATCTTCGCCGCTGGTTTCGTCTGGCGGGTCATCGAGCAGAAATGGCCGGGTTTCGAGGAGGCCTTCCTTGGTTTCGAACCCAAGCGGCTTCTGTTTCAGCCGGACGATTTCTGGCATGAGCTGGCATCCGACAAGCGGATCGTGCGCAATCCGCAGAAGATCAGATCCGTGCGCGACAACGCGGCCTTTGTCGACCGCGTCTCCAAGGAGCATGGCGGCTTCGGCAAATTCCTGGCCGAATGGCCGGCCGACGATCAGGTCGGGCTGACCGCCTATCTCGGCAAGCATGGCAGCCGGCTCGGCGG
Source organism: Mesorhizobium sp. M1C.F.Ca.ET.210.01.1.1 (assembly GCF_004791585.1). Lineage (GTDB taxonomy): Bacteria > Pseudomonadota > Alphaproteobacteria > Rhizobiales > Rhizobiaceae > Mesorhizobium. The sequence continues at coordinate 192,336 of NZ_SRUU01000009.1, read as the reverse complement.
CAACACCGGCCAGTATTTCCTGCGCTGGCTGGAGTGGGACACGTTCGTCATCTCGGCCGACATGGCGGCGGCGTTGCGCGACGCCGGCCTCAACATCGCCGAAAGCCCGACCTCGAAGCGCGATCTCGACAGGATCCAGGTCCAGATCAACCAATGGTCGGCAGAGACCGGCCTGCCACGACGGCACATCTCGCGCATCCTGGCCATGTCGATCGGTGAGAACCGCTCCGTGGAGGCATTAAGCGAGTATATGAACGATTAGGCCTGATCGCATCCGCGAGCGCTGCGGATTTGGTACAAGCAATCGTCATTGCCCGGCGATTTCCGCCACGCTAAACCCGATGCATGACCCAGACCGCTCCAGACACCCTGCGCATCGCCATCGCCCAGTTGAACCCGACTGTCGGTGACGTCGCCGGCAATCTCGCCAAGGCGCGCGAGGCGAGGGCGGATGCGGCCCGCCAGGGCGCGGACCTGGTGCTCTACACCGAGCTCTTCCTCGCCGGCTATCCGCCGGAGGACCTGGTGCTGAAGCCGGCCTTCCTGAAAGCCTGTGAAAAAGCAGCGCAGGATTTCGCCAAGGACACTGCCGATGGCGGTCCAGGCGTCATCATCGGCACGCCGCTGAAGCGCAAGTCGGGCACGCACAATTCCATCGTCTTCGCCGACGGCGGCAAGATCATTGCCGAGCGCTACAAGCTCGACCTGCCGAACTACGGCGAGTTCGACGAGAAGCGCGTCTTCCAGGCCGGGCCGGAGCTGCAGGGGCCGGTGAATTTCCGCGGCGTGCGCATCGGCGTCCCGATCTGCGAGGACATCTGGGGCGACATCGCCGTCTGCGAGACGCTGGCCGAAAGCGGCGCGGAGATCCTTTTGGTGCCGAACGGCTCGCCCTATTACCGCGCCAAGATCGACGTCCGCCACCAGGTCGTCATCAGGCAGGTGATCGAAACCGGCCTGCCGATGATCTACGCCAACCAGCTCGGCGGCCAGGACGAGCTGATCTTCGACGGCGCCTCCTTTGCCATAGGCGCCGATAAGACGCTCGCCTTCCAGATGAGCCAGTTCGAGGAAGCGGTCGCCGTCACCACCTGGAAGAGAAGCCGCGTCGCCGCCGGCGCGCAAAATGGGAGCAATTCCGATCATTGGGTCTGCTCGGAAGGGCCGATGTCGAAAATCCCCGACCGGGAAGAGGCCGACTACCGCGCCTGCATGCTCGGCCTGCGCGACTACGTCAACAAGAACGGCTTCAAGAACGTGGTGCTCGGCCTCTCCGGCGGCATCGACTCGGCCATCTGCGCAGCACTTGCCGTCGACGCGCTTGGCGAGGAGCGGCTGCGCACCGTCATGATGCCCTATCGCTACACGTCCAAGGACTCGCTGAAGGATGCCGAGGACTGCGCCCGCGCGCTTGGCTGCCGCTATGATATCGTTCCGATCTTCGAGCCGGTCGAAGGTTTCCGGCACGCGCTGACCCAGCTCTTCGAGGGCACCCAGGAAGGCATCACCGAGGAGAACCTGCAGAGCCGCGCGCGCGGCACGATCCTGATGGCGATCTCGAACAAGTTCGGCTCGATGGTCGTCACCACCGGCAACAAGAGCGAGATGTCGGTCGGCTACGCCACGCTCTATGGCGACATGAACGGCGGCTTCAACCCGATCAAGGACCTCTACAAGATGCAGGTCTATGCACTGTCGCGCTGGCGCAACGCGCATGTGCCGCCCGGCGCGCTCGGCCCGTCGGGCGAGGTGATCCCCAAGAACATCATCGACAAGGCGCCTTCGGCGGAGCTGCGCGAAAACCAGACCGACCAGGATTCGTTGCCGCCCTATCCGGTGCTGGACGACATTCTCGAATGCCTGGTCGAGAACGAGATGGGCGTCGACGAGATCGTCGCGCGCGGCCATGACCGGGCGACGGTGACGCGCGTCGAGCATCTGCTCTACATCGCCGAATACAAGCGCCGGCAGGCGGCGCCCGGGGTGAAAATCACCAGGAAGAATTTCGGCCGCGACCGCCGCTACCCGATCACCAACCGGTTCCGCGACCGCGGCTAGCCGCGCACATACCCGTCATTGTTGCAAAAGCGCCTCAGTGCATGGACCAGATTTGCTTTTGGTCACGGCCTGCCTTGGCGGCGCGATGACGCATCCGTATAAGAGCCTTCCCGCGATTCCCTTGTGGGAGGACCGTATGCCAGGATTTGACATCGTTATGCGAGGCCGCGAAGCCTAGGTCTGCAGAGGCCGTCCGAAGTCCCTTCGGATAGCCGGACGCAGAACAGGCATTTGCCGCTGCCGGTCGCCGCCCCCGCGGGCGGGCGCCGGACCATACCGAACCTCCGCATTCCCAGGCGCCAAAAGGCGCCGCCGCGGGTTTTCCAATTTGACTTTACCGGGACCGGGCCTGTCTGCGCCCGGATGACATTATGGCTCGTTTCAAGATAGATCTGCGCGCCAGCGCCTTCCGCAGCGTTCTCGGCTTCACGTTTTGCCACTGGCGCCGCCAGCCGTGGCGGCTGTCGCTCATCATGGGCGCATTCCTGCTGTCGACGCTTGCCGACGTGCTGACCCCGCTCTACTCCGGGCGGCTGGTCGACGCCGTCGCCAGCAGCGCCGGCGCCGATGAGGTCGCATGGCACGCTGCAATGGTCGCGTTCTCCATCCTGATAGCGCTGGCGCTTACCGGCGTCGTGCTGCGCAATGCGGCTTTCATGTGGATCGTCGAATTGACGTTGAAGATGATGTCGGACATCGCCGCCGATGCCTTCCACCGGGTGCAGCGCTTCTCGACGGACTGGCACGCCAACAGCTTTGCCGGCTCGACCGTGCGCAAGATCACGCGCGGCATGTGGGCGCTCGACCTGCTCAACGACACGATCCTGATCGCGCTGCTGCCCTCGGTCGTCATGCTCATCGGTTCGACGCTGCTGCTCGGCTGGTTCTGGCCGATGATGGGTGTTGTGGTCGCGATCGGCTCGGTGCTCTTCATCGCCGTCACCGCGATGCTGTCGCTCGGCTATGTCGCGCCGGCCGCGCGCCTTGCCAACAGCTGGGATACGCGCCTTGGCGGCGCGATGGCCGACGCGGTGAGCTGCAACGCGGTCGTCAAGGGCTTCGGCGCCGAGACCCGCGAGGAGGCACGCCTTGCCCGCGTCGTCGCCAAATGGCGCCGGCGCACGGGCCGCACCTGGATGCGTGGCACGCTCAACGGCACCACGCAAGGCACGATGCTCCTGGTGCTCAGGGCAGCCGTGATCGGCCTGGCGCTGGCGCTCTGGAGGTGGGGCGAGGCGAGTGCCGGCGACATCGCCTTCGTGCTGACATCGTTCTTCGTCCTGCAGGGCTATCTGCGCGACATCGGCACGCATATCCGCAACCTGCAGCGCTCGATCAACGACATGGAGGAGCTCGTCGACTTCCAGTCGGAACCGCTCGGCATCGAGGACCGGCCTGGTGCCCAGCCGATCCGGATCACCAAAGGCCGCATTGCGTTCGACAAGGTGACGTTCCACTACGGCAATCATCGGCTGCCGCTCTATCGCGACTTCTCGCTCGAGATCGACGCAGGCGAACGCATCGGGCTGGTGGGGCATTCGGGATCCGGCAAGACGACCTTCGTCAAGCTGATCCAGCGCCTCTATGACGTGAATGCGGGCAGGATCCTGATCGACGGCCAGGACATCGCGCAGGTTGCGCAGGCATCGCTGCGCAGCCAGATCGCCATCGTGCAGCAGGAGCCGATCCTGTTCCACCGGTCGCTGGCCGAGAACATCGCCTATGCCAGGCCGGGCGCCACCCAGGCCGAGATCGAGTATGCGGCCAGGCTCGCCAGCGCGCACGACTTCATCGCCAATCTGCCTGAGGGCTACGGAACCCTGGTCGGCGAGCGCGGCGTGAAGCTGTCGGGCGGCGAGCGCCAGCGCGTCGCGATCGCGCGTGCCTTCCTTGCCGATGCGCGCATCCTGATCCTGGACGAGGCGACATCGAGCCTCGATTCCGAATCGGAGGTGCTCATCCAGAAGGCCATGGAGCGGCTGATGGTGGGGCGCACGACACTGGTCATCGCGCACCGGCTTTCGACCGTGCGTGCGCTCGACCGGCTGTTGGTTTTCGACCGCGGCCGCATCATCGAGGAAGGCTCGCATGACGAGCTGATCCGGCTGAACGGAGGCATCTACCGGCGGCTGTTCGAGCGCCAGGCGCTCGAACTGACCAAAGGGCTCGTCATGTGAGATAAATGGGTATCTGAAATACAGGGCATCCGGCCTCGGCCGGATGCCTTCACAAGCAAGTTGTCAGCCGTAATGCAGCTTGGGTTTGGGCTCGCTGCCGGTGAACTTGACACCGACGCGATCGTTGCGGCGCCAGCGGACTTCCGCCCGATAGGCCACGCCATCGAGCGGCACATAGAGCAGGAAACGATCGGGAATGCGCGATTCCGGCGCGACCTTCAGTTCGGCGCCGCCCTCATTCTGGTTCCGCAAGGTGCAACTCACCTCGGAATTCTGAATGCCGGTGATGATCGTCCCACCCTTGAGCACGCGCTGGCGGTGCCCACGCCGGTGTTCGCCGGAGTTCTCTTCGATCGATTGCGTGGGGTTTGTCATCGATCAACGCCGTTAGCCGAATCGGGACTACGACAGCAACAAAGCACTGACATTCATGCGCGGCAATACGCGACCGCCCGTCACGCCTGCATGGGCGACTATACGATCGACACTTAGGCGAATCTATGCGGATCGGCGCAGAAATACGCGATGATCTGGCAAAGATCCGGCTCATTGATCATCCGAACGGCCTCGGTTGAGCCAACCCATTTGCGGGTGCGTGCGCGCTTTTCCTTCCAGCGGTCGGCGACGCGGTCGACCTTGAGCGGAAACACCAGGACCTCGCAAGGCACTTCCTCGCCTGACGCCAGGACCTTGGCGTAGAAATAGCGGCCGGCTTCGAGATGGGAAATGGTGCCGCGCAGTCCAGCTTCCTCGCCAGCTTCGCGGGCAGCGGCGTCGCACAGCGGCTGCTTGGCCTCCGGCCAGCCTTTTGGCAGCACCCAGCGCCCGGTATCGCGGCTGGTGATCAGCATGACCTCGACGCTGTTCTCATTCTCGCGCCAAGGCAAGGCGGCAACCTGCAGGCGGCACGGCGCCGTGCCGAAGAGTCGCCGGACTCGTTCGGCCATTTGGTTGTGCGTCGTTGGCCTCGTCAACATGGTAGAAGCTGCCCCCAGCCTCCAGAATCATTTGCCGTCAAACGAATCTTACGACGTATTGTGGACAACAAAAGTAAAAAACTTCACTCGGACTGGTTAAGTTCGACCAGGGTGGGTCAATTTCGCGAAATAGCGCGCCCGACAGCCTTCTTTACGCAGCAAACGGCGCTCGTCGCGGGCGCTGGACAGCAATAGCTGCTTCCGGCGAATCAGCCGGCGTGGTCATCAGCGATCGGCTTCTGGTAAGTGAAGCCCATATCCCAGGGGAAATAGATCCAGGTGTCCTGGCTGACCTCGGTAACGAATGTATCGACCAGAGGCCGGCCCTTCGGCTTGGCATACACTGTCGCGAAATGTGCCTTCGGCATCATGGCGCGCACGATGCCCGCCGTCTTGCCGGTGTCGGTAAGGTCGTCGATGATCAGCACGCCGGCACCTTCGTCAGCGAGCAATGGGGGCGAAATCTCCTTCAGCACCTGCAACTGACCCTGGCTGGTGTAGTCATGATAGGAGGCGACGCAAACCGTCTCGATGACGCGGATGCCGAGCTCGCGCGCGATGATGGCCGCCGGCACCAGGCCGCCGCGTGTGATACAGACGATCGCTTTCCACTGCCCCTTGTTGGCGCCGGAAAGCCGCCAGGAGAGCGCGCGGGCGTCGCGGTGGAACTGGTCCCAGGAGACCGGGAAGGCTTTTTCGGGAAGGGACATGGTTCGCACACTCCGCAAGCGCGCGCCGCAGCGCGCAGATACAATGGAATGCATGCGGAATTAGCCGGAAAGCGCCGGCCTTGGCAAGGTGGCAGCCGGCGATGGCTGTGGACTTATCTCGACAGGAAGGCCGCTACGTTTGTCGTGCGCAGCACCGTGCGGGTGACACCGCCAAACAGAAGCTGGCGCAGCCATGAGTGGCTGTAGGCGCCGAGCACCAGCAGGTCGGCGCCGGACTCGGCGATCCTTTCCTGGATGATGTCGTCGACCGAGGCTCCGCTCGATTTTTGCACGCAAACGCTGACATTGGCGCCGTGCCGGGACAATGCCGCCGCGATCTCGGCACCCGCCGCCTCGGGAGACTCGTCCAGCGTCTCCGGCGGGTCGATGACGATGATGTCGGTCTTGTCTGCTTCACTGATGAAGGGCAGGGCGTCGAATGCGGCGCGCGCCGCCTCCTTGCTGCCGTTCCAGGCGAGCAGCACGCGCCTGAAGGTGGTGACGAGCGGCCCGCCATGCGGCACGACAAGCACCGGCCGGCCGGCGTCGTAGACAAGCGTGTCGACGTCGGCGCCCGGATCGCCACCCGTATCCCGCTGCGCCGCGACGATCAGGTCAGCCGCCCGTACGCTCGATATGCCGGTCAACGCGCTGTCGCCGGAGAAGCTCTCCAGGCTTCGCCATTCGAAAGACAGGCCGGAATCCTCGACGCGCCTGAGAAAGACCGCCTGCAGCTTGCCGGCGCGCTCCTTGTTCATCTCGGCCGAGACCTGCAGGAATTCCGTGTCGGGAAAACCGGTGGCCGACGTATAAGGGACCGGAAGCGCCTCCGCATGGATCCCGACGAGGTGGCTTTCGAACCGTTCGGCAAGCGGGATGGCGCAGTCGAGCACGCGCTCCGCGTCCTGTTCGTTCTGCAGAATGGCGACGATCGTCTTGAAGCTCATGATGTCCCTCAGACTTGTCGGCGCAAACGCGCTTGCGGCCCTCAAATCGCTGCCACGAAGTAGCGAGCCAGAAACGTCGATGCGCCCCTTCTGGTTCCGGGAGCTCAGCTCGCGGCCGACAAGCCCGCCACCATCGTCTCCATGTCCCTGCGCGCGGCCTCGAGTGCCTGTTCACTGCGGGCGCGCACCACGAGCTCGGTCCAGAACTTGCCGTCGCCGTATTTCGGGTAGGACCCGATGATGGTGTCGGGATGCGCCTTCTGGATATCGGCCAGCGGCCCGCCGATCAGGCCTTCGCCGAGCGGGCAGTGCACGGTGGCTGACAGCATTTTGGTGCCCGTCATCAGCGTCGGCACAACATTGTCGAGCATCGCCTGGAAGATCGAAGGCACGCCGGCCATCACGTGTACGTTACCGATCCGGAAGCCCGGCGCGATCGATACCGGATTGTCGATGTGGTCGGCGCCGCGCGGCATGCGCGCCATGCGTTTGCGCGCCTCGGTGAATTCCATGCCGCGCTGCGCATAGCTTGCTTCGAGCATGGCATAGGCCTTGGCATCGTATTCACAAGGCACGCCGAAGGCCTTGGCGACGGAATCCGCGGTGATGTCGTCGTGCGTAGGGCCGATGCCACCGGTGGTGAAGACATAGCTGTAGCGGGTGCGCAGCGCATTCACGGCGGCGACGATTTCCTCCTCCTCGTCGGGAACGATGCGCACTTCCTTCAGGTCGATGCCGATCGCCGTCATGATGTCGGCGAGATGGCCGATGTTCTTGTCCTTGGTGCGGCCGGAAAGGATCTCGTCGCCGATGACGAGCATGGCGGCGGTAACGATTTCAGGCATGGCTCACTCCGGCTGCAGGTCGCCTGAGATAACGCGGCGGCCGGCCGCCTGCAATGCGCAGGCGAGGCGGGCTCTTGTGGCAGAGGCGGTTGCGGATAAGGTGCGCCGGTCCGGCCGGGGTGCAAAGATGCTGATATCGGTTTTGTCGTGGCTGATCGGCGGCCTGCTTGTTGCGGCCGCTGTCGCCGTATTCGGCTTGATGCTTGCGACCTGGCGGATCGCGGCCAGGGCCGAAAGGCTGGTGCCGGCTTGCGGCAAGTTCGTCGAGATCGACGGCAACCGCATCCACTATGTCGAGGAAGGCGAGGGCAGGCCGATCGTCTTCCTGCACGGCCTCGGCGCGCAGCTTCACCATTTCCGGCATACGCTGTTCGGACGCTTCGGCGCCGGCTACCGGCTGATCGCGCTCGACCGGCCGGGTTCGGGATACTCGGCGCGCGCAGGCGGGGCGACCGGCCGTCTACCTGAACAGGCGGAAGTCGTGCGTCGCTTCATCGAGGTACTTGGGCTGGAACGGCCCTTGATCGTCGGCCATTCGCTGGGCGGCGCCATCGCGCTTGCGCTCGCGATCGAGCATCCGATGGCTATTTCCGGCATCGCGCTGCTTGCCCCGCTGACACATCTGGAAGCCAGGGTGCGTCCGAGATTCGACCTGCTTTATGTTCCCTCGCGCCTGTGGCGCCGGATACTGGCTTGCACGATAGCGATACCGGTCAGCCTGGAATACGCGGAACCGGCGATGAAGTTCATCTTCGCGCCGCAGGCCGTGCCGGGGGACTACATGACCGCCGGAGGCGGGTGGCTTGGGCTGCGGCCCGCCCATTTCCACGCGACTTCGACCGATTTCGTGGCGGTAGAAGAGGATCTCGGCCGCCTGGAGCAGCGCTATGGCGAAATCGCGATGCCGGCCGGCATTCTGTTCGGTGTGGATGACAGGGTCATCGGCATCGCGGCGCATGGCGAGCCGTTGCCGGCCAAGATCAGGGAACTCGACTTCGAACGGATCGAGGGGCTCGGGCATATGCCGCAATTCGTCGAACCGGAACGCGTGGTCGCCTTCATCCAGCGCGTCGCCGAACGTGCATTCGCGAGCATCACCTGAATTTCAGCCAAGTGGAATGTTCCAGCAGCTCACGACTTCGTCACACAAACGTGTCGAACATCTTGTCTCGTCACGATTTTTCCTTGGAACTATTGCGCCCAACCCTGGGTTTCATTCGCGTCGCCGTCAACGTTTCGGCGACCAACCGAATGGAGTATCCGATGCTTATAAAGGCTCTTGCAACCTCCGCGCTCGTGCTGGGCATGGCAACCTCGGCAATGGCGCAATCCTCGGACATGTGGTCGTGGTGGCACCATGATCGCCCGGTCTCGAACAGGCGGGTCGTGCCGGTCGATCCTTACACCACCGGCAGCATCAGCTCCGGCAGTGAGGCATCCGGCCTCAACAGCCTTGGCAATCCCGGTCCCGTCGGCCCGTGCGCTTCCAACACTCCCGGACCCGATGCCAATGCCGGGCAGAACGTCAACGACCAGTATTGCGGCAAGTGATCCACGCGCCTGCGGGCGGCCGACGTGACGGTTGGGGCCATGTCGGTCGCGGCGCGGGAATGAAGCGACAGTTAGTCCGAAACTTCCGTCTGCGGCCTGTCGCGGCCATCAGCCAGCTCGTCATGCCAGACACCCTCGGAATCCTCGTACTGGATGCCGTCCGTGGCGCCGGCGATCTGCTGTTCGGCCGAGGCAATCTCGGCGGCGCGCAGCGCGTCCTGGTGCGTGGGGAATGTTTCCGAGAAGGTCGAGCCGACCTTGTAGGCCCAACCGCCGTCATGCTCGACGATCTTGTACGTCAGTTTCGCCATGGAATCCTCCGGTCGAGAAACCCTTGCCTGCTAGAGCAGTTCGGCGCCTGTCGGAATCGCCGACCTGCTCTAATTGTTTTCACGCTATTCCGGACGGAGAACCGCTTCGCGCTTCTCCTGGAATTGCTCAGTGCAGCTTTCCGGCAGGCAACCTGTCTTCAGGAACCAGCACTTCGGATTCCTCGGCTGCCTCGATCAGCGCGCGGCGCGCGTCCGCCGTCGAACGATACCCTTCCAGCGCCTTGAGGCAAGTGTCGAGGGCATCACGATGCCGCTGGCCGCGATTGAGCGGCCAAACGGTCATCAGGCACTCGGCGGCTTCGCGGGTGCTGCTGATCTGGCGATATTTGCCGACATGGCCGAGCTCGACCACCACCGGCTTTTCAAATGGCTTGCTGTCTGTCATGGCCGCCAACGCAAAGCGGCCAATTTGGTTGCAATCGTGGCGAGACGCCTGCGCCCAAAGGTCTCAGCCCCTGCCTCACCAGCGGAAGCAGCCGCTCAGCCGGCCGCCTTCATCCAGTGCTGCATCGTCGTCACCGAGCGCGCCAGTTGCGGCGCCGGACGGATTTCCTCGCCGAACGACGCCGCCGCGCGCCAGCCCCAGCGCGGATCGGCGAGGAAGGCGCGTGCCAGCGCCACCATGTCGGCGCGGCCATCGCCCAAAATCGCCTCGGCCTGCTTCGGATCGTCGATCAGCCCCACTGCGCGTGTCGGAATGCCGGCGCCCTTGCGCACGGCTTCCGCCAGATGCACCTGATAGCCAGGGCCGCCAGGCAGCTTCTGCAATGGCGAATTGCCCCCGCTGGAGCAGCAGAGATAGGCGATGCCTTCCGCCTTCAGCGCCTTGGCCACCTCGATCGCCTCTTCGACATCGAAGCCGCCGTCGACCCATTCCTTCACCGAAAGACGCGCGCCGAGCATCAGGTTTGGGACGGCTTTCTTGACCGCCCTGGCGATCTCGACGGCAAAGCGCATGCGGTTTTCCAGCGAGCCGCCCCAGCGGTCGGTGCGCTGGTTGGAGAGCGGCGACAGGAACTGGAAGATCAGATAGCCGTGAGCGGCGTGCAGTTCGATGAAATCGAAGCCGGCGCGCTCGGCTCGTTTGGCCGCCTCGACGAAGCGTCCGATGACTTGCTGGATTTCTTCTTCCTCCAGCGCGTGCGGCACATTCCACCCGGTGTCATAGGCGATGGCTGAAGCCGAAACGGTCTGCCAGGGATCCTCGCCCGGCTGCAGGGGGCCACCGCCTTCCCAGGGCCTCCTGTTGGAGGCCTTGCGGCCGGCATGGGCGAGCTGGACGCCGAATTTGGTGCCGGGCGCCGCGACCCGCCTGGCGGCGTCGAGCGTGCGCTTGGCCGCGGCCTCGTTGTCGTCGGAGTAGAGGCCCAGGCAACCATGCGTGATGCGGCCGCGCCGTTCGACGTCGGTCATCTCGACCGTCACCATGCCGGCGCCGGAGATGGCGAGGTTCATCCAGTGATGGAGATGCCAGTCGCTGGCGGAGCCGTCCTCGGCCGAATACTGGCACATTGGCGCTACCGCGATGCGGTTGGAGAAGGTGAGGCCGCCAAGGGTGATCGGCTGGAAAAGCGATGATGCCATGAAAGGGGCTCCTGGGAGAGATACCGCTATCTAGGCAGCCGCGCGGCTTCGCGCCAGACACGAGCTGGCGAAAGTCTGCTGGGCCAGCGGCTTCGGCACATTGCGCATAAGCCTGTTCGCCGCTAACCCTTGCCGCCGTCAGCAAGGAGTTCATCATGGAAGATCGCGTTCGCATCCGCTCGGAAGAAATCCTGTCCGACGACTGGGCGGTGCTGAAGAAGACGGTGCTCGATTATCGCCGCCGCGACGGACAATGGGAAACGCAGACCCGCCAGACCTACGACCGCGGCGACGGCGCTGTGATCCTGCCCTTCGACCCGCAGCGCTCGACGGTGCTCCTGGTGCGGCAGTTCCGCTATCCGGCCTATGTCACCGGCCATCGCGAGCCGCTGATCGAGGCCTGCGCCGGGCTGCTCGACGAAAACGATCCGGAAACCTGCATCCGCAAGGAAGCGGAAGAGGAGCTCGGCTATCGGCTGAAGGACGTCGAGCGGCTGTTTGCGCCCTATATGAGCCCCGGCTCCGTAACGGAACGGCTCTGGTTCTTTACAGCACGCTATTCGCCGGCCGACCGCATCTCCGACGGCGGCGGAGCACCGGAGGAAGGCGAGGACATCGAGGTTCTGGAGATGCCGCTCGACGAGGCGCTGGCCGGCATTGCCGGCGGCCGTATCGTCGACGCCAAGACCATCATCCTGATCCAGCATCTGAAATTGAACCCGATCGTTGGCTGAGCCGAAGACATTCATGCGGCTAAGTCCGGCAGCAGCCTGCCGCGACAATTGTAAACCAGGTCAGCGGCGGCGCGAATGCTCCAGGCAGTTGGAAGCTGCAGAGATAGCAGCACTCGCCAAGGGATTTTCGCCGGCCAGGATCGCTAGCAATGTGGCAATTCCACTCCCCATTGGTGCGCCCGGCGATGGATCGGTTTGGCCCGACCATGACAGGTCCTTGATGGTCAGGGCTTGGTGAAGTCGTGGAACGAAATCTGGATGCCGGTTCCGCCGGCGAAGTCGGTGGCGTCATTGAAACTGTGCTCTATGCCGGCCATGACATGGCCGTCATTGGCAAGCTGATCCCAGATGAAAAACGCGGCGACAGCAGCAGCGATCAGGAGGATCGGTCGCATTGGACCACCTTCCGAAACTACGCCGGCTGGAGCAGTCCGAAGCCGTGCTTGCGCATCCTCAACGTCAGAAGGCGAGCCGCGGCAAACGGCGTCATGACCAAAAACGCCATCGCGACGCTGACCATGAACGACAACAAGCAGAATGCGCTAGGGACGTAACAAACGGCTTCCATAACCAAACCCCTTCAACCACCGTTAACCCGGTGGCCTCCTCCGCCCGCGCCCTAAGCATGATCCTGCTCTTTTCGAAATGCAAGCCGTTGCTAATATGCGGATGGGATCGGGAGGGGCGCTGGTGCTCAAGCCAAGGCGAAAGCCGCAAAAAGCTTATCCGAACGCCGATCGGTACGGAGAGGACGGCAGGCGGCTTTACAGCACCTACGATCCCGCCGGGACTGTCCGGCGAACTAGCCAGAAAGTCTGGGTGAAGCGCGCTCGGCTCGCGGCAACCCTACTGACGTTCGCCGCCGCAGTCCTAGCCATCATCGTCATTAGCGCCTTGCCGCACTGAGCCAGCCGATGGTGAGCCGCGTCTGCCTTGCAGCATTGTTCGTAGCGGCGCGTCTCTCCGCTCATGCCGATGGCGAACGGTGGAGTATGATCCCAGCCTGCGAGTGGGCGGTGCGGGTCGTCAGTATGCCCCACAGCTACGAACGTCTGAAAGCTGTTGAAGACTTTGAGGCGATGCGCGCGACCATTGAATACTCGTCGCGCGACGATCATGGCGCACGCCTACATCACTCGGCGCAATGCCGTTTTTGGCATCGCCGCCTGAGCGGGATGAGCATCGATAACGATGCACAAGGGCAGATAATCGTCGACTGAAGATTGCTCAGTTGGCCCTAGCCGGCGATCGCGCGCACGATGGCGAAGCCAATGCCAATAACAAGGCCGGTGAAGAGCTTCCCGAGCAGATCAAGGGCGATGATGCGGATCTTGCCCCACGCCTCTTTACGCGGCGCCTGCAGGGCTCTAGCGAGGTCGTCGAAAGTCGCGTCCATGGTTGCCACCTTTGTTTGCGATCTTTTAGGCTAACCATAAATCGAAACCTGGAATCTGTGAATCCCCACCTTTATAGCGTCTTCGCGCTATTTGGGCTTATCAACGAGCGCTGACTTCCTTTTCGGCGGGACGTAGGGCGTTACCATCCTGAGTGTGTTCAAGCGCTTGCTAATATTCTTCAGGAGGCGCAGAATTTCTGACACATGAGGCTCTTGTTGATCGCGCTCGCCGTCGCTCACAGCTGGTATACCGGCTACCATGATCCGGTCACCGGCTATGAATGCTGCGACGACAAGAAGGATTGTGGGGTCATCAGCCCGCGCTATGTCGAGCAGCTGCCGGGCGGCGGCTTCAATATCCGCACGGGGTCCAAAAGCCGATATTTCATCCCTAAGAATCGCGTCATAGAGAGCGAGGACAGTCAGTATCACATCTGCTTGTCCCCACCGTTCTCGTATATCCGCTGCTTCTTTGCGCCGCGCACGGAGGCGAGCCGATAGCGAAGCTACCCCGGCGCCAATGGGTGGAACTTGCTGCTTCGCGAGGCAGTTGACCACTGGTCGGGCGAAACCGGACCTATCCTCGAATCCAATGTTGAGGAATTGGACGGCGCGTCCTTCTCCAACCGGACACACCTCCTGCAGCTCGGAAAGCGTGGCCTTCATTTCCCTTCCGTCGCATTGCTTCGCGATAGATGTAGGCCTGTTCCAATGAGGATCTTGCCCCGGTGGCCAATTCCTGGAGCGTGGTGCGGACGACGGGAATCGAACCCGTACGATCAGAGATCGAGGGATTTTAAGTCCCTTGCGTCTACCAATTCCGCCACGTCCGCAGGCGAGCCCTTTTCAGATGCCAGTCGCCAGCCGTCAAGCGATGTTTAGGGAGGCGCTGTCATCCATCGAGAACGATGGCGCGCAACCGGCGGCAATTGGACAGTTTTTTCGCTTCAGCGACCAGCGATGGATCGGCTAGTGGCGCGATCGCGGAATTACGGATTCCGGGCGGAACGTTAGGGTTGTTCGCACGGCAGATTTGATCTGCCGAGGCCGGCGTCCATCAGGCCCTACCCATTCCCCCGCCCCCTGCGGGGCGCCGGCCTTTATCCCTCTCAGAACTTATAGCTGAAGTTCACGCCAAGCGTGTGCAGCTTTACGTCCTGGTCGCGGTCGGAGAAGTCGTCCGGGACGTCGAAATGCTCCGTGCCGAAATCGTAGTAGCGGTATTGGGCGCCCACGACGATATTGTTGCTCAGCGCATAGTCGACCCCGGCGCCGATCGTCCAGCCGGCGCTTGTGCGTGTCTTGGCGAAGCTCGGCCCCGCGTCCTGCGAGGTCTCGATCCCGGCGAAGGCGACGCCGCCGACGCCGTAGATCAGCCAGCGATCGACCGCCAAGCCGGCTTCGGCATCGACCGAGCCGAGCCATTTTATTTCGGTGCCGGCGGCATTTCCGGGTTCGAGCAAGGCCGAACCGTCGATCGAGGAATAGTTGAGCTCGGCCCGCGCGCCGATCACCGCCTGGTTGAACTGCCAGAGGCCGGCGACATGGCCGCCGACAAAGCCGCCATCGAGATCGGGTGAAGCGGCGAACGGCTCGCCTTCCGTGCCGGAGATGTCGGAGGAGCCCCAGCCATAGCCGGCCTGGAGGCCGGCATAGTAGCCTGTCCAGTCGAAGCCTGGCGCGGTCATGGGCAGGTCGGCGCCTGCGTCCGCGGCCAAGGCCCGCCCGGACAGCAGGATGAGAAAGCCGGCACTGGCAAGCGTCGAATGACGCATCGAGCGCTCCGAAATGGCGGTTTCGAAAGACTCCTTGGTGCAACCTAGCGTTTTTCGCCGCAAAGCGAAATTGCATTCCTGCAACAGTGGTTTACGCAGGTGGATTGCGGACGCGGTCTTCGAGGTCTCGCCGCTTCTCCTCAGGCGATGCCAGCCGGTTGAAGGTGTATTCGGCAAGCAGGGAGCCGGCGACGACGATCAGAATCGCCGCGACCCATGTCCAGTATGAGCGCAAAGTGAAGACGGCCACGCCGGCCAAGGCTGCCGACACCGCGAAGATCGCGAACCTGATAGTCTGCGCCATCTTTCGCCAGTCCGGATGGTCAGGGAACGACCATTGTCGCTTGCTCGCCGATGCGCCGGCTATTTGGCGTCGATGAAGTCGAGCGCCGCCTGGCTGTATTCGTCCGGCGCCTGCAGCATGGCGAAGTGGCTGGCGTTGGGCAGGATGATCGGCTTCGCACCCGGTATGACGGAGGCCATATAATCCGTGTGCTCGCGCTTGATCGCCTCGTCATGGTCGCCGGCCACGATCGCGGTCGGGGTGGTGATCTTGCCGAGCTGTTCCTTGGTCCAGGACGGTTGCGACTCCCACATATGGCTGATCTGCCCGACGAAGGCGTCATATTGGTCAGGCGTCTTCGACATCTTCTTGTAGTCTCGGCCTGACCGTTCGATGTAGGCGGCGAAGGTCTTGTTGGTCAGGACGCCGGGGTCGACACCGTCCGTGGTGACGTTGGCTGCCTGTGCGAACAGCCTCGTCAGCCGTTCGGGATGATGGAGCGCGATGTCGATGCCGATGATGCCGCCGTCGCTCCAGCCGACAAGCGCCGTCTTGTCGATCTTGAGATAGTCCAACAGCGCCAGGTAGTCCGAGGCCATCAAGTCGTAGCCGTAGGGCTCGCCCGTGCGGGTCGAGCGGCCGTGACCGCGGCTGTCGGCGACGATAACCTTGTGGGTCTTGGACATGGTCGCTACCTGGCTCGCCCATATATCGGCATGGCCGAGGCCGCCATGGATGAGCAGCAACGGGTCGCCCTTGCCGAAAACGGCATAGTACATCTGGATGCCGTTGACCGGCGCGTAGCCGCTCTCGTCGGCTTTGGGCATTGCGGCAGGCTCAGGCAAGGTCTGCCAGCGTTCCTCGGCGGTGGCGAGGCTGGTCGATGCGATGAACAGGATGATGGTGGCGAACGCTTTCGAGAAACCGGTCATTTTTTGCCTCGCAAGGGTCGGTTCGACGGCGAGCATCGCCTTTTGCCTGGAATAGTCAACATAGGCGGTGTTTTCCCCGATAGCTGTTTGAACCGCTCTGGCTCCGTGCGCCGACATTTGCGAAAGTGGCTGCAAGCAGAGGACTCGCCGATGAAGAATGCCAAGCCGAAGAGCGCCACAAAGCCGAAACCCTGGACCGAAGTGGCGACGCATCTGGTCGACGTCGCGATGGGGCGCAAGCCTGCCGACCTGGTGATCCGCAACGGGCGCTGGGTGAATGTCCATTCGGGCGAGATCATTCCCGGCACCGACATTGCGGTTGCCGCCGGACGCTTCGCCTATTGCGGACCGAATGCCGGCCACGCCATCGGGCAGGGGACCAAGGTGGTCGATGCCGGCGGCCGCTATCTGGTGCCTGGGCTCTGCGACGCGCATATGCATGTGGAAAGCGGCATGGTGACGGTGACGGAATTCTGCCGCGCGGTGATCCCGCACGGCACAACCTCGATGTTCATCGATCCGCACGAGATCGCCAACGTGCTCGGCCTGCCGGGCGTACGCCTGATGCATGACGAGGCCGTCGCGATGCCGATTAACGTGCATGTGCAGATGCCGTCCTGCGTGCCGTCTGCGCCTGGCCTGGAACATGCCGGGGCGGAGCTTACGGTCGCCGACGTCGCCGAGGCGATGACCTGGGAGAACATCATCGGGCTCGGCGAAGTGATGAATTTTCCAGGTGTCGCCGCCAACGATCCGGTGATGTCGGGCGAGATCGCCGAGACGGTGAAGGCCGGCAAGACGGTCGGCGGCCACTATGCCTCGCGCGACCTCGGGCTGCCGTTCCACGGCTATGTCGCCGGCGGCGCCGAGGACGACCATGAGGGCACGCGCGCGGAGGACGCGATCGCCCGCGTGCGCCAGGGCATGAAGGCGATGCTGAGGCTGGGGTCTGCCTGGTACGACGTCGCGGCGCAGATCAAGGCGGTGACCGAAGGCGGCATCGATCCGCGCAACTTCATCCTGTGCACCGATGACAGCCATTCCGGCACGTTGGTGCATGAGGGGCATATGGACCGCGTGGTGCGGCACGCCATCAGCCAGGGCCTGAAGCCGGTGACGGCAATCCAGATGGCAACGCTCAACACCGCGCAGCATTTCAGGCTGGAGCGCGAGATCGGCTCCATCGCGCCGGGGCGGCTGGCCGATCTCTTGATCGTTTCCGACCTGGCCCAGATGGCCATAGACGAGGTCTACGGCCGCGGCGTCAGGCTGGCGAAGGCCGGGAAGCTCGAAATCGACATTCCGGCCTATGACTATCCAAGGACGGCGAAGAACACGGTCAAGCTCGGCAAGAGGCTCAGGGCGAGGGATTTCGACATCGCCGCGCCCGAAGGCGCCAACGAGGTTCGGGCGCGCGTGATCGGCGTGATCGAGAACCAGGCGCCGACGCGGGCGCTGGAGGCAGACCTGCCGGTCGAGGACGGGCTGGTCGCAATGGACCGCCGCAACGACATCTGCCAGATCGCCCTGGTGGAGCGCCACAGGGGTACCGGCGGCGTCACCAACGCCTTCGTGTCCGGCTTCGGCTATGTCGAGGACTGCGCGATGGCGTCGAGCGTGGCGCATGACGCGCACCACATCATCGTCGTCGGCACCAACAAGGAGGACATGGCTTTGGCCGTCAACCGGTTGGGCGAGGTGGGCGGCGGCGTGGTGCTTTACTCCAAGGGCAAGGAACTGGCGCTGGTCGAAATGCCGATCGCCGGGCTGATGTCCGACGAGCGCGCCGAGATCGTCGCGGCCAAGGCGGAGCAGCTGACGGAAGCGATGCGCAAGGTCGGCTGCTCGCTGAACAACGCCTACATGCAGCATTCGCTGCTGGCGCTGGTGGTGATCCCGGAGCTTAGAATCTCGGACGTCGGCCTGGTCGACGTGACGACGTTCCAGAAGGTCGATCTTTTCGTGTGAGGAGGTTGCCCTTAGCGGATCATTGGCCGCCGGTGGCGATGGTCAGCACCTTGAACGGCGTGGTGATCACCACTTCGGCGACCGATCCCACGGCTTTGCCGAGACCTTGGCCGATATTGTCCAACCCGGCCCCTTGAGGTTCGTCCGCACGCAGGGCTGCCGGTGTGCGCAGCCGGTCGCCGAGCAATTGTACCAGGACCGGATTGTCGGCGAATTTGGCGTGGTTCAAACGGTCACCGCCTTTGGTGTTGGTCAGATCCGCAACGACCACGCCGTAGCTCGCAAGATCGGCCGCGTTGCCGTAGTCGCCGACACGGGGCTTGTCGCCGGAAATGAAGCTCGACAGCTTGAGCGCCCGGTCGTCGCCTGACAGCAGGATGGCGAACGGCTTGTTGGGCTTGCCGTAACGGATCATCTGCTTCTTGAAGACATCGACGTCGATGTCGGGCGAGGCGAGGATGACATAGCCGAGCTTGCCGCCGAGATCGCGGTCGCCGGTGATGGCGAGCTGGCGCAAGGCTTCCATCGTCAGCCAGGTTCCCATCGAATGGGCGATGATGTCGATGCTTTTGGCGCGCGTCTTGGCAAGCATCCGCAGTGTCGCCTCGAGGTCGTCGCGCGCGGCCGTGGAGCTGTCCTTGTCATAGATGTAGCCGGTCGTCTTGCCGCTCGACGCCCATGAGAACAGCACCGGCGTACCCTGATATTTCGTGTCATGCGCAATCTGGGTCAGCCGGTAGACGCCGTCGTCGAAGCCGTTGTTGAAGCCGTGCGCGAAGACCAAAGCGCGGTCGCCGCGTATGGCAATATCGGCGCCGACCGCCTTGGCGAATTGCGAGGCGTCCCCATAGTGGACGACGTCGGTGGCAGTGAACTGCTTGGCCGGATTGCTGTCGGCCGAACCCTTGGCGCGCTCGATCGCGCCAACCTGATGGCTTTTTGGAACCGTGACGTCGACACGGGCGTAGCTGGCGGTCAGCGAACGGTCGCCGTCGAACACCTGCCGCGGGTCCTTGGTCGCCTGCTGGCGTGTCGTGGCGACGAAGATCTCATGGGTGGCCGCAATATCTGAGGCCGGCACCGCGACCGCCTTCCGGTTCAGAAGATCATGCGTATTTCCGCCGGCGCAGCCCGTCAGGGCGAGCGCAAAGGCAAGGCCAAGGACGATCTTCGAACGCACGATCACCCGGGGTCCCCCAAGGGCGGCAATCCTCTGACTACTTCGATAAAGCCAGAGGGCGGCCCGGTCCAGTTCAAAGTCGATGCAGGGCTGCAGCCGCGTAAGCACGGTCACTGGGCGGTGAGCTGGCTGATGCGGTCGGTGACGTCGCGGTCGCTGGCGAAGCCATCGTCCTCGCGCAGCCGCTGGCCGATCATCTTCACCATCGCCGGGTTGTCGGCGAATTTGGTGTGGTTGAAACTGTCGCTGCCCTTTTCCTTGGAAAGGTCGACGACCGTGACGCCATAGGAAGCGAGATCGGCGGCGTCCCTGTAGTCGCCGACGCGCGGCCTTGAACCGGCAATCAGACCGGAGAGTCTCAGCGCCCGGTCGTCGTCCGACAGGAGCAGGATGAAGGGCTTGTCGGGCTTGCCGTAGCGGCGCATCTGGCTCTTGAAGACATCGACGTCGATGTCAGGCGAGGCCAGAACGACGTCGCCCAGCTTGCCGCTGAGGTCGCGGTCGCCGGTGATGGCGAGCTGACGCAGCGTCTCCATCGTCACCCATGTCCCCATCGAATGGGCGACGATGTCGATGCGCCGCGCGCCGGTCTGCGCAAGCATCCTCAGCGTCACTTCCAGCTGGTCGCGGGCGGCGGCCGCACTTTCCTTGTCATAGACATAGTCCGTGGTCTTGGCGCCCGAAGCCCAGGAGAACAGCACCGGAGTGCCGGGATAGCCGGAATCGTGGACGATCTGGGTCAGCCGGTAGACGGCGTCGTCGAAGCCGGTGTTGTAGCCGTGGACGAAGACCATGACGCGGCCGCCTCGCGCATCGATATCGGCGTTGAGCGCGCTGGCGAATTTCGGCTGGGTGTCGTAGCCGACAACCTCGGAAGCCATGAAGAACTTGGTCGGGTCGTTCGACGAGCCGCGCGAGCGCCGCTCGATCTGGCCGGTCTCGTGAACCGGCGGCACCGTGACGCTGACGCGGGCATAGTTCAGAGTCGCCGAGCGCTCGCCGTCAAAGACCTTGTTCGGGTCGTCGGAGCGCTTGCGGGTGGTGGCGATGAAGATCGAGTGGTTGCCGGCGATCTCCGTCGCTGTCGTCGGCACGACGACGCTGCCCAGAATCTCCTGCGTCTGGCGCCCGGCGCAGCCCGCCATCAGCAGGGCCAGGGCAATGATCAAAAGCGTCTTTACATGCACGTCGAACAAATCCACTGCGGCCACAATTGGCCATCCAACTCCGCGAAACCTCCCGGACAGGCCAAGTGCGGCCAAAGTAAGTCGTGTCCAGCGGAAATTCGTTCGGCGTCGGGCGACGGCGGACGCACTGTTGCGCGAAAGCCAAAACGGCGGCAGGAAGGCTTATGTCGAGGGTCATGCCCGGCGCGTGCCGCCGAGAGCGAAGATGAGGGTCTAGCCGTGAACAGCTTCTCAGCCCGGGTTGCCGCCGCCGCCGAGGCGATCCGCGGGATCTTTCCGGAGACGCCGCTGCAGGAGAACGACTATCTGTCGAAGAAGACCGGTGCCCGCATCCTTCTCAAGCGCGAGGATCTGACGCCGGTCCGCTCCTACAAGATCCGGGGCGCCTTCAATTTCTTCCGCAAGGCGCTCGCCGCCGGCAACAATGCGGAGCTGTTCGTCTGCGCCTCGGCCGGCAATCATGCGCAGGGTTTTGCCTTTGTCTGCCGGCATTTCGGCAAAAAGGGCGTCGTCTTCATGCCGGTGACGACGCCGCAGCAGAAGATCGACAAGACGCGGCTGTTCGGCGGCGATTTCGTCGAGATCCGGCTGGTCGGCGACTTCTTCGACGATTGCTATCGCGCCGCCTTCGAATTCACCGAGACCGCTGGCGCGCATATGGTGCCGCCATTCGACCACAAGGACATCATCGAGGGCCAGGCGACGGTGGCCTATGAGATCGCGGCCCAGATGCCCGCCGCGCGCATACCCGACATCGTCATGCTGCCGGTGGGCGGCGGCGGCCTGGCTGCCGGGGTGACGCACTATTTCACCGACCAGCATCGCGACCCACGCTTCGTTTTCTGCGAACCGGCGGGCGCGCCGAGCCTCAGCGAGAGCCTTGCCAGCGGCAAGCGGGTCAAGCTCGCCAAGGTCGACAATTTCGTCGACGGCGCCGCGGTGGCCGAGATCGGCCGCGAGCCGCTGCGCCATCTCAAGGAGTTCACCGCCGACGCCGTGCGCCTCGTTCCGGAAAACCGACTCTGCGCGACGATGATCGAGATGCTCAACGTCGAGGGCGTGGTGCTGGAGCCGGCCGGCGCGCTGGCGATCGACGCGCTCAAGGATTTTTCGCGCAAGGAGATCAGGGGCAAGACCATCGTGGCGGTCGTCTCCGGCGGCAATTTCGATTTCGAGCGCCTGCCCGACGTGAAGGAGCGGGCGCTGCGTTTCGAGGGGCTGAAGAAGTATTTCATCATCCGCTTTCCGCAGCGGCCCGGCGCGCTACGCGATTTCCTCGAAATGCTCGGCCCCGACGACGACATCACCCGCTTCGAGTATCTCAAGAAGTCGGCGCGCAATTTCGGCTCGGTGCTGATCGGCATCGAGACCAAGGATCGGCGCAATTTCGATCTGCTGAAAGCCAATTTCGACGCCGAGGGCGTGCAGTATCAGGACATCACCGACAACGAGACGCTGGCGGGGTTCATCATATGAGCAGGAAGGACAGGGTCTTCGTCGCGCTGTTTTCCGGCATCAATGTTGGCGGCAACCGCATCGTCAAGATGGCGGAGCTGAGGTCGTTCTTCGAGGATTTGGGGTTCACCGACGTCGCGACCTATGTGCAGAGCGGCAACGTCGTGTTCCGCGCGAAAAAGGGCGATGCGGGGTCACTGAAAAGTGAGATCGAAGCGGCCTTCGAGAGGAAATGGGGGTTCCATTCGCGCATCATGGTGCGCGATGCCGGCTGGTTCGAGTGCCTGGTTGCGGACAATCCCTATCCGGAGGTTGCCGGCGAGCCGACCAAGCTGCACGCCTATGCGCTGGAGCGCCAGCCGACCGCGGAAGAGACCGCGCGGCTGGCCGAGAAATGCACTGGGCCGGAGCGGTTCGAGATCAAGGGCGACGTGCTCTACCTGCATGCGCCGGGCGGACTCGGAAAGTCGGTGTTCGCCAACCTCATTCCCCGAACGCTCAAGGTGCCGGGCACGGCGCGCAACTGGCGGAGCGTGCTTGCCCTGCTCGAAATGGCCGGCAAGGCAGGCGGCTGAAACCCGATCCTCTCAGGCGGCCTGCTGCCAGTCGAAGCTCAGCTCCTCGCGGAAGGCGAAGCGCTTGATGTGGTCGGCGACCACGCTTTCCAGGCGCTCGAGCGAGGCGGCGTCGTCAGCGGCCACCGCAATATGAAGCGCCTTGTCGTCGGCTTCCATCACGGTGCGGCCGAGCGAAAGCTGGATGGCGCCGTGATGCGGATCGAACTCGACCGGGAACTTGTGCGCCCAATGCTTGCAGAGCTGCTGCAGATAGCGGCTGGCGTGTTCGGTGGCGACGTCGGCGCGGCTGGTCGGCATGGAATTCTCCTGGCGGATCGAGAAAACGCCAGCCTGACGAGGCTGGCGCCATAACCGGTTAGATAGGCAGCCCCCTGCCAAATGCCATAGAACTGCCGGTCAGATTTCGGCCGATGGGCTACCAGCTTCCGGTGTTCGGCATCGAGGCCCAGGGTTCGGCCTTGGCCTTGGCAGGGCCTTTCTGCAAGAGCTCGATCGAGATGCCGTCCGGCGAGCGAATGAAGGCCATGTTGCCGTCGCGCGGCGGCCGGTTGATGGTCACGCCATTGTCCATCAGCTTCTGGCACGTGGCGTAGATGTCGTCGACCTGATAGGCCAGGTGGCCGAAATTGCGGCCGCCCTTGTATTCTTCCGGATCCCAATTGTAGGTCAGCTCGACCAGCGGGGCCTTTTCGGCAATGCCGCTTTGCTCGTCTTCGGAGGCAGCGAGGAAGATCAGCGTGTAGCGTCCCTGCTCGTTCTCGTAACGGCGTACTTCCTTGAGGCCGAGCTTGTTGCAGTAGAAATCGAGCGATTGATCGATGTCGGCAATGCGGACCATGGTGTGGAGATAGCGCATATCGGGCTCCTCGGAGTTGCGTTGCGGCGCACCATAGGAGCCGCTCCGCCAAAGGGCAATCGTCCGACAAAAAACGGGCGGCGCGGCCGATTTCAGGCCACGCCGTTGCGCGTCAAACGGCGCCGGCAAACAACAATTAAGGCTTTCCAGTGCTCAACGGTGAAAAAAGGCACGTCAGGTCTTGCACACCCCGGAAGCCGCAGTGTTAATCTGATGGTAAGAATCAGTGACAGTTGCAGTTAGAAAAGGGGGCATTCTTATGGGGGAAAAGGCCTCTTTCATGGGGCGGGACGGAAGCCTTGACGACGCCTTGACGCGAGACAGTGGCGGCGATGCCGCAGAGCTTGTCGAAATCGCCGGCGCTATCAAATGGTTCGACGTGGCCAAGGGCTACGGCTTCATTCTTCCGGACGACGGCGTCTCGGGCGATGTTCTCCTCCATGTGACATGTCTTCGAAGGGACGGCTTCCAGACCGCGCTGGAAGGCGCGCGCGTCGTTTGCCTCGTCAAGCAGGGCGAGCGCGGCCTGCAGGCTTTCCGCGTTCTTTCGATGGATGCCTCGACCGCGGTGCATCCGGCGGAGCAGGAGCAGCGCACGCATGTCACGGTGACGGCGGAGAGCGGGCTCGAGCGGGCGCTGGTGAAGTGGTTCAACCGCACCAAGGGCTTCGGCTTCCTGTCCCGGGGCGAGGGCACCGAGGACATCTTCGTCCATATGGAGACGCTGCGCCGCTACGGCATCACCGAGCTCAGGCCGGGCCAGGTCGTGCTGGTTCGCTTCGGGCGCGGCGACAAGGGCCTTATGGCTGCCGAAATCCACCCCGATGTGGGCACCTTGCCGATCTCGCACTAAACGTGCGTTGATATTCAGCTGATGCCGGCCTGCAAATGCCGGGTTCCTGTGCTTCCGGCCTTCGCCGACCGAAGCACTCATGAGCGGAGTGGCAGTTTAAGGCTACGGCCGGCGTAGGCCGGTGCTCACGGACCTTAAGTACGCTCCGCTCTGGTGCTCGGAACCCGTCATTTTCGGCGCGGCCTGACGTGAATCTCAACACGCATCGAAGCGCGTTGCGTCGAAAACGATCTGGATGGCCAGTCGCGATGAGGTCGATCCTGTTCGAAACCGGTTCCACTCGCCTGGATCATGGTCTAGGACGAGCGCAGGACGAGGTATCACATGACTGACCGCAACTGGCTGACTGCAGGCGCGCTGTGCGCCGCCATCGTTTTGGCCGCCTATTTCGGTGCCTTGAAACCGAGTTCGGCGGATGGCCAGGCCATGATGCTGCCGGTCGATCCGACGCCGCTTGTCGCGGTGACCAGTTCCGGCAAGCATTCCTTCTCCATCGAGATCGCCGACACTTCGGACGAGCGCGAGGCCGGGCTGATGTTCCGCAAGGACATGGCGGACGATCACGGCATGCTGTTCGTGTTCGAGAGGCCCGGCGAGGTGAATTTCTGGATGAAGAACACGCCGATGCCGCTCGACCTGGTCTTTGTCGGCCAGGACGGCAGGATCAAGGCCATCAAGCGCGGCGAACCGGAATCGGAGGCGATCGTCTCGCCGGGGCAGCCGGTCCGTTTCGTGCTCGAGCTGAAGGCGGGAACCGCCGCGAAGGACGGTCTCAAGGATGGCGATCTCTTGCGCCACCCGGCGATCGCCAGGGCGTCGGGCGCCGGCTCCAACTGACCGCGACAGCACCGATGCAATATTTTTCCCATGACGGCTTCGAACTCGCTTACCTCGACCGCCAGCCGGCGTCCGGGCAGGGCGATCCGGTGCTGATGATCCACGGCTTTGCCTCAAGCCATTACGTCAATTGGGTCTCGCCCGGCTGGTTCAAGACGCTGAACGATGCCGGATACCGCGCCATCGCCTTCGACAATCGTGGCCACGGCTCTTCATCGAAGAGCTACGACGAGGCCGACTACACGCCGGCCAAGATGGCCTCGGATGCGGCCGCGCTGCTCGACCACCTCGGCATCGAACGCGCCCATGTCATGGGCTATTCGATGGGCGCGCGGGTGTCGGCATTCATGGCGCTATCCAATCCGGACAAGGTGGCGACGCTGGTGTTCGGCGGCCTCGGCATCGGCCTTGTCGACGGCGTCGGTGATTGGGATCCGATCGCAGACGCGCTTCTGGCCGAGGATCCGGGTACGATCAGCCATGGGCGCGGCCGCTCGTTTCGCGCCTTCGCCGACCAGACCCGCAGCGACCGCCGGGCGCTTGCCGTCTGCATCGTCGGCTCGCGCGCGTCGATGAGCGAGGACGATGTCGCGCGCATTGCCCAGCCGACCTTGATCGCCGTCGGGACCAGGGACGACATCGCCGGCTCGCCCGACGAACTGGCCGCGCTGATGCCCAACGCAAAAGCTCTTCACATCGAGGGCCGCGACCACATGCTCGCCGTCGGCGACAAGAGCTTCAAGCAGCGCGTGCTGGCGTTCTACGCCGAAAATCCGCTTTGAGGGCACCCGACCGCCGTTCTTGAGCTGACCATGGTCGACCTTCTCGTCACCTACATGGAGATGACCGCGCCGCCGTCCGGCGAGCGGCTTGCGGCGCCGATGCCCGGTGCCGTCGTGACGCGTGAGCTGCTGGACCCTCCTAGCTATGTCCGCCTCTATCGCGCCGTCGGCGGGCCGGTGCAGTGGGACCAGCGCTTGCGAATGCCCGAGGCGGAGCTCGAAATGCTGCTCGCCAGCGCCTCGACACATATCCATGTGCTGCGTGTCGATGGCCAAGCCGCCGGTTTCTGCGAGTTCAACGGCGTCGGCCAGCCAGCCGTCGAACTCGTTCATTTCGGGCTTGTTCCCACATTTCAAGAGCGGCGGTTGGGGCCGTTCCTGCTCGACCGGGCGCTGCGCGCGGCATGGTCGCATCAGCCCGAAAGGCTCTGGCTTCACACTGATACCCACGATCATCCGGCCGCCCAGTCGGTCTATGGGCGTGCCGGATTCAAGGCTTATGCGCGACGGATCGAGACCTTTCCGGACTAGGGCTTATCTGCTTTGAGAGCCATGAGCGACCGTTCCAGGTTCTGCCTCGCCCGAGGCTCGAAACGTTGCCGGAATTCGGCGGTGTGGAAGATGTGCGGGCGAGTGAGAAAGCTCTTCAGGACCGCCGCGCGGCCGGCGCGCCACATCGGCTCCTCGAGCCAGCCATACTCGCGCCGGACCGCCGTCTCATAGGCATCGGAGGCATCCGGCTCGGCGCCGAGGATGGCCAGGTCCATGTCGAGGAAGAGCGCCGCGTCGCTCGTCGCTCTCTCATCGTTGAGCGGCGGCAATTGGTGGGTGGCCGTGGCATTGATCATCGCCACGATGCGCGCGAGGCGACCGGGATTGGCGCGCCCGGCAAGCTTCTTCTCCGCCAGATCAGCGCTTTTCGCCTCGTTGTCCTTGGCGCGGCTGTCATAGATCGCGTCGTGGAACCAGATCGCCGCCTCGACGGCATCCGGGTCATGGAGCAGGCGCCGGTATTCCGTGGCTAACGCCAGCATGGCCTCGATATGGACCAGGCTATGGTAGTGCCGATCCTCAGCCTGATAGAGCGCGCGAAGCTCGCGTTTCAGGGTTTCGTCGATCAAGGGTTCGTTTTCCATGGCCGCTTGAATTTCCGTGAACCAAGTCCATTTGACAAAGCACTAAGGAAAATTGAGTTCAACCGTGCTATGATCTGGCCTATATGTGCCGCCGGAGAATGAGCAGGCCGGAGACCGTCGATGAACAGCGTAACGATAGCCCGCCCGAGCATGGTGCAGCCGGTCGACCCGATCTGGCGTTCGATCCGCGACGAGGCGATGGAAGCGGTGAACCGCGATCCGCTGCTGGCTGCTTTTCTCTATGCGACCATCCTCAACCAGGAGAGCCTGGAAGAAGCGGTGATCCACCGGCTGGCCGAGCGCCTCGACCATCAGGACATCGGCTCGGACCTGATCCGGCAGACCTTCAAGGCGATGCTTGCCGACGATCCGGAGTGGAGCGCCACAGTGCGCGTCGACATCCAGGCCTACTATGATCGTGACCCGGCTTGCGACCGCTTCATCATGCCGGTGCTCTACTTCAAGGGTTTTCATGCCATCCAGACGCACCGGCTGGCGCACTGGCTGTGGAACCAGGGCCGCAGGGACTTCGCGCTCTACCTACAGAGCCGCTCGTCCTCGGTGTTCCAGACCGACATCAATCCGGCAGCCCGCATCGGCAAGGGCATCTTCCTCGACCATGCCACCGGCCTGGTCGTCGGCCAGACAGCCGTCATCGAGGACGATGTCTCGATCCTGCATGGGGTGACGCTCGGTGGTACCGGCAAGGCCAGCGGCGACCGCCATCCGAAGATCCGCCGCGGCGTGCTGATCGGCGCCGGCGCCAAGATCCTCGGCAATATCGAGGTCGGCCACTGCTCGAAGATCGCGGCCGGTTCGGTGGTGCTGTCGCCCGTGCCGCACAACAAGACGGTCGCCGGCGTGCCGGCGCGCGTTGTCGGCGAGACCGGCTGCGACCAGCCCTCGCGGCAGATGGACCAGCTCCTGCCCTCGCAGACGATGGACCACGTCGTCAGCTTCGACATCTGAATCCGGCCGTCATCGACGGCGGCCGGATCGCGGCCGTCATTTCAGGTGCGGGTCGTCCCGTGTTATCCTTGCCGGCTTGCCTTTACATCGCCATTGTCGGCGTGTCAGAAGCGCGTTCCAACGAGCAGACCGACATTTCGGAGAAGACTTTTGAAGCCGGACGAGATCAGAAAACTGGACGCCTATTTCAAGCGCGTCTTCCAGAATCCCAAGCTGCAGGTGAAGGCGCGCCCGCGCAAGGAAGACTCGGCCGAGGTCTATGTCGGCGATGAATTCCTCGGCATCGTCTTCAAGGACGAGGACGACGGCGACTACAATTTCTCGATGGCGATCCTCGACGTCGATCTGGCCTGAGCCTGCCCGGTGCTGACCGGGCGCGACAGCAACAGCCCGGTCGGACCAGACTTCACTAAGTTTGCTCCTAGTCCTGGCAATGCCGCGGAATATGCACCCGCCGCCAACTGGTCGAGCCTTCCCGCACCACCACGCGGCGCGCCACTGTCCTGTAGGAAGGCGGGATATCGGTGATGCGCCGCTCTCCTGGCCGCACCAGCACTTGGCGGGCAACGCTCTCATACTCGGCCGGGAGGACGACGCGCCGGACGCGCTCCGGCTCGACGATGACGGTTTCGGCGACCCGGGCGTAGCGCGCCTTGCGCCACACCTTGCACAGCACCTTGCGGCCGTGGATGACGCGCCATTCCCAGGCATAGCCGCCATTGTCCACCTTGACCGTGTGGTAGACGGTGCGTGTGACGGCTGGCACGGCCTCATAGGTGACGCGAGGCGGGGCGATCTGCTCCAGCCCTTCGCTCGTGCCGTAGATCGGCGGGTCATAGTCGACAAACTGGCCGCCGGGGCTCACCATCACGTCCTCGTAGACGGTGTCGTAAAGGGCAGGCCGATGCACCGGCTCGTAACATTCGAGGGCACGGCCGCCGGCCGCGGTTTGCGACACGCCGGCAAGCGTTGCGAGGCTGGCCGCGGCCAGGGATATGGAACTGTTGCGAAGGGAACCTTGGCGAAAGGAGCTCTGGCGAAGCATGACATTCCCCCGTTGAAAAACGACGCCGGTTCAACGCGGGAGTGTAGCGGAAGGACCGCCCTCCGACAGGGATTTTAGGGCTTGTCGTTAAGCCATGCGGTTAAGAAATTGCTACCGTCGCGGCCGGTCAGCGCTTGAGCACTTCGGGCAGGGGTAATCCGGCGCGCAACCATGGGTATTTCCTTCGGCCGGGGCGCTTGATTCGACTTAACCAGATGGCTAGGAGGGGCGGCCTTGCGCTAGGGTGAGCCGGCATCCTATTTAGGTCTTAACGATCCAGAACCGATTCCGCCGATTGCTCATATTTTCACGGCGCCGGAATCCATCCAACAAGGGTAGTCCATGAAGAACCCCGTCGAAACCTACATGAACCTCGTTCCGATGGTGGTCGAGCAGACCAATCGCGGCGAGCGCGCCTACGACATTTTCTCGCGCCTCTTGAAGGAACGCATCATCTTCATCACCGGCCCGGTCGAGGACGGCATGGCGACGCTGGTTTGTGCACAGCTTTTGTTCCTCGAGGCTGAGAACCCGAAGAAGGAAATCAACCTCTACATCAACTCGCCGGGCGGTGTCGTCACCTCGGGCATGGCAATCTACGACACCATGCAGTTCATCAAGCCGGCGGTGTCGACGCTCTGCATCGGCCAGGCGGCCTCGATGGGCTCTCTGCTGCTTTGCGCCGGCCACAAGGACATGCGCTTCGCCACGCCGAATGCCCGCATCATGGTGCATCAGCCGTCAGGCGGCTTCCAGGGCCAGGCGTCAGACATCGAACGTCATGCGCAGGACATCATCAAGCTGAAGCGTCGCTTGAACGAGGTCTATGTCAAGCACACCGGCAAAAGCTATGACGAGATCGAGCGGACGCTCGACCGCGACCATTTCATGAGCGCCGACGAGGCCAAGGACTTTGGTCTGATCGACAAGGTCATCACGACGCGCGAGCTGGGCGAAACCACCGCCGCGTAGGCCCTGATTGGCAGCTGAATGGCCGGATAACGCGCTTTTGGCGCGGCTTGCGGCATTTCGGCCACAATTGCCTGTTCCCTCGACGGTCGGGATTGCCTACGTTAAGGCTATGTTGATTTTCGACGGCTTAGCTTTGCATGGGGTTGCTGCGAATCATTGAAGCGTTTTCTGATTGTGTTTCGTACGGAATGCGCTGTGTGAGCCGAGACACTGGCGGCTGCGGATTCCTGCGATAGATTGGTGAGACGCCAATGCGGCCAGATCATCGGCGGGCAGGCGGTGAAAGGACAAGAAAATGAGCAAGGTAAGCAACAACGGCGGTGATTCAAAGAACACGCTCTATTGCTCGTTTTGCGGCAAAAGCCAGCATGAAGTGCGCAAGCTGATCGCCGGTCCGACCGTCTTCATCTGCGACGAATGCGTCGAGCTCTGCATGGACATCATCCGCGAGGAGAACAAGACCTCGATGGTGAAGTCGCGCGAGGGCGTTCCGACCCCGCAGGAGATCCTCAAGGTCCTCGACGACTATGTCATCGGCCAGCCCTACGCCAAGCGGGTGCTGTCGGTGGCCGTCCACAACCACTACAAGCGCCTCGCGCATGCCGGCAAGAACAACGACGTAGAGTTGGCGAAGTCGAATATCCTGCTGATCGGCCCGACCGGCTGCGGCAAGACGCTGCTTGCGCAGACGCTCGCCCGCATCATCGACGTGCCCTTCACCATGGCCGACGCCACGACGCTGACCGAGGCCGGGTATGTCGGCGAGGACGTCGAGAACATCATCCTGAAGCTGTTGCAGTCGGCCGACTACAATGTCGAGCGCGCCCAGCGTGGCATCGTCTATATCGACGAGATCGACAAGATCTCGCGCAAGTCGGACAACCCCTCGATCACCCGCGACGTGTCGGGCGAGGGCGTGCAGCAGGCGCTCTTGAAGATCATGGAGGGCACGGTCGCTTCCGTGCCGCCGCAGGGCGGCCGCAAGCATCCGCAGCAGGAATTCCTGCAGGTCGACACCGCCAACATCCTGTTCATCTGCGGCGGCGCCTTCGCCGGGCTCGACAAGATCATCTCGGATCGCGGCCGCAAGACCTCGATCGGCTTCGGCGCCACGGTGGCCTCGCCCGAGGATCGCCGCACCGGCGACCTGTTCCGCCAGGTCGAGCCCGAGGATCTCCTGAAATTCGGCCTGATCCCCGAATTCGTCGGCCGTCTGCCGGTGCTTGCCACGCTCGAGGACCTCGACGAGCCGGCGCTGATCCAGATTCTGACCGAGCCGAAGAACGCGCTGGTCAAGCAGTATCAGCGGCTGTTCGAGATGGAGAATGTCGACCTGACCTTCCACGAGAACGCGCTCTCGGCGATCGCCAAGCGCGCCATCGAGCGCAAGACCGGCGCGCGCGGCCTGCGCTCCATCATGGAAGCGATCCTGCTCGACACCATGTTCGAGCTTCCGGCGCTGGAAGGCGTGCGCGAAGTGGTGATCTCGGAAGAGGTGGTCTCGGGCAATGCCAGGCCGCTCTACATCTATTCCGAGCAGAAGGAAAAGAAGGGCAACGTCAGCGCCTGACATGGCAGCTCACCCGGCATTTTTCATGGAACGGCGCCCGCGTGGCGCCGTTTTGCTGGGAGGGATGTGCCGCCTGGTGATGGAGTGGACGAACGGACCGTGCTAACCCTTGATCTTTGCCCCGCCCGCATCCACCTAACAGCGGAAGGCCGAAGCGCCGGATTCTGTGCTGTAAAACTCCCGTCACAAACGGTGGTAGGCGGAACGACGCTCGGTCGTTAATATAAGATTCGCGGTTGGCTCAATTAGCGGCCGCGACATGAAAGGTTGGACAATGGCCAAGATATCCAAATCTTCCAGCGACGGCGTTTTCGCGGTTCTCCCACTGCGCGATATCGTCGTGTTCCCGCACATGATCGTTCCGCTCTTCGTGGGCCGCGAAAAGTCGATCAAGGCCCTGGAAGAAGTGATGGGTCAGGAAAAGCAGATCCTGCTTGCCACCCAGATGAACGCAGCCGACGACGATCCTGAGCCCGATGCCATCTTCGACATCGGCACGCTCGCCAATGTGCTGCAGCTGCTGAAGCTTCCCGACGGCACCGTGAAGGTGCTGGTCGAGGGCGCCTCGCGCGCCAAGATCGTCTCGTTCACCGATCGCGCCGACTTCCACGAGGCCCGCGCCACGGCGCTGGTCGAGCCGGAGGAGGAAGAGGTCGAGATCGAGGCGCTCGCCCGCTCGGTCGTCACCGACTTCGAAAACTACGTCAAGCTGAACAAGAAGATCTCGCCCGAAGTGGTTGGCGCCGCAAGCCAGATCGACGACTATTCCAAGCTCGCCGACACGGTCGCCTCGCATCTTGCCATCAAGATCCCCGAGAAGCAGGAGATGCTGGCCACGCTCTCCGTCAAGGAGCGTCTCGAGAAGGCGATGGGCTTCATGGAAGCCGAGATCTCCGTGCTCCAGGTAGAGAAGCGCATCCGCTCGCGCGTCAAGCGCCAGATGGAGAAGACGCAGCGCGAGTACTACCTCAACGAGCAGATGAAGGCGATCCAGAAGGAGCTCGGCGAGGGCGAGGACGGCCGCGACGAGGCTGCCGAGATCGAGGCGCGCATCAAGAAGACCAAGCTTTCCAAGGAGGCCCGCGAGAAGGCGGAAGCCGAGTTGAAGAAGCTGCGGTCGATGTCGCCGATGTCGGCTGAATCGACGGTCGTGCGCAACTATCTCGACTGGCTGCTGTCGATCCCGTGGGGCAAGAACTCCAAGGTCAAGCAGGATCTAGGCTATGCGCAGGACGTGCTCGACGCCGACCATTTCGGCCTCGACAAGGTCAAGGAGCGCATCGTCGAGTATCTCGCCGTGCAGAGCCGCCAGAAGAAGCTCAAGGGACCGATCCTGTGCCTCGTCGGACCGCCCGGCGTCGGCAAGACCTCGCTCGGCAAGTCGATCGCCAAGGCCACGGGGCGCGAGTTCATCCGCATGGCGCTCGGCGGCGTGCGCGACGAGGCCGAGATTCGGGGCCACCGGCGGACCTATATCGGCTCGATGCCCGGCAAGGTCATCCAGTCGATGAAGAAGGCCAAGAAGTCCAACCCGCTCTTCCTGCTCGACGAGATCGACAAGATGGGCCAGGACTTCCGCGGCGATCCGTCGTCGGCGCTGCTCGAGGTGCTCGATCCGGAGCAGAACTCGTCGTTCATGGACCATTACCTCGAGGTCGAATACGACCTGTCGAGCGTGATGTTCGTGACGACGGCGAACACGCTGAACATCCCTGCGCCCCTGATGGATCGCATGGAGATCATCCGTATCGCCGGCTACACCGAGGATGAGAAGATCGAGATCGCCAAGCGGCACCTGATGCCGAAGGTGATCCGCGACCACGCCCTGCAGCCGAACGAGTTCTCGGTCGGCGAGGACGCGATCCGCGGCATCATCCAGACCTACACCAGGGAAGCCGGCGTGCGCAGCCTGGAGCGCGAGCTGATGAAGCTCGGGCGCAAGGCGGTGACCGAGATCCTAAAGACGAAGAAGAAGACGGTGAAGATCACGGCGAACAACCTCGCCGACTATCTCGGCGTTCCGCGCTTCCGCTTCGGTCAGGTCGAGGCTGACGATCAGGTCGGCGTCGTCACCGGTCTTGCCTGGACGGAAGTCGGCGGCGAGCTGCTGACGGTCGAAGGCGTCATGATGCCCGGCAAGGGCCGCATGACGGTGACCGGCAACCTGCGCGACGTGATGAAGGAATCGATCTCGGCGGCGGCTTCCTATGTCCGCTCGCGGGCGATCGATTTCGGCATCGAGCCGCCGCTGTTCGACAAGCGTGACATCCACGTGCACTTGCCGGAGGGCGCCACGCCGAAGGATGGCCCGTCTGCTGGCGCCGCCATGGCCACGGCCATCGTGTCGATCCTGACCGGTATTCCGGTCCGGGCCGATGTGGCGATGACTGGCGAGATAACGCTTCGCGGCCGTATCTTGCCGATCGGCGGCCTGAAGGAGAAGCTGCTCGCGGCGCTGCGCGGCGGCATCAAGAAGGTGCTGATCCCGGAAGAGAACGTCAAGGATCTGGCGGAGATTCCGGACAATGTGAAGAACAACATGGAGATCATCCCGGTCTCGCGGGTCGGCGAGGTGCTGAAGCACGCGCTGGTCAGGATGCCGGAGCCGATCGAATGGGTCGAGCCGGTCAATCCGCCGGCTGCCGTGGATGCCGGCGACGATGCCGGCAAGTCGCTAGCTCATTAGAATCTTCTAACATTGCAGCGCACAAAGAGAGAGCCGGGCTTCAAGCCCGGCTTTTTCATGTGAAAAAAGCTCCGAAAAGTCGAAAAAAGCCCGGAATTCCGCGGTTTTCGGCTTGGGTTCCGGAACGCTTCTTTCTAAAGTCCGTTTCCTGCCGGATGAGTCGTAGTTCCGGTTTTCTCATGGAAGGGAATTTTGATGAACAAGAACGAACTGGTGTCCGCTGTCGCCGACTCCGCAAGCATTTCGAAGGCTGATGCACAGTCCGCCGTCGATGCGGTGTTCTCCGTGATCACTGGCGAACTGAAGAAGGGCGGCGATGTCCGGCTTGTCGGCTTCGGAAATTTCACCGTGTCAAAACGCGCTGCTTCGACCGGCCGTAATCCGCAGACCGGCGCGGAAGTGAAGATTCCGGCGCGCACCGTGCCGAAGTTCTCGGCTGGCAAGGGCCTCAAGGACGCGGTCAACTAAGACCTTTTCTTTAAAGCTCAGAAGAGCCGGGCTTGCCCGGCTCTTCTTTTTTGTGCCCTGCAGCGGCACGACATGCATCAAGGCAAGACCAAAAAGCGCGGCGCGCTTTAACCGGTCGGCGCGTCGGCGCGCATCAGGCCTTCCTGCTTGAGATCCGCCCACAAGTCCCCCGGGATCTTGACGTCGAGCAGCGCTCGGTTGCTTTCGACCTCGGCCGGCCGCTGACCGCCGGGGATCACCGACATCACGCAAGGATGCCGCAGCGGGAACTGCAGCGCAGCCTCGATCAGCCGAACGCCATGGCGCTTGCAGACTGCCTCGATGCGCGCCACGCGCTCGAGCACACCCTTTGGCGCCTCGCTGTAGTTGTAGAAGGCGCCCGGCCTCGGTCCCGTCGCCAGTATGCCGGAATTGTAAGGCCCGCCAAGAACGACGCCGATGCCACGCTTTTCGCAGAGCGGCAGGAAGGAGCCTAGCGCTTCCTGCTCGAGCAGCGTGTAGCGGCCGGCGAGCAGGAACAGGTCGAAGTCGCCGCGCTCGGCCAGTGTCTGGCAGACCTGCCATTCGTTGATGCCGCCGCCGAACGCCTTGATCACGCCCTGGTCGCGCAGCGAAAGCAGGCCGTAATAGCCGGAGCACATGAACTCCTCGATGCGCCGGTCCGACGCCTCCTTGCTGCCATGGGTGAAGATGTCGACATCGTGCACATAGAGGATGTCGATGCGATCGACGCCGAGACGCTCCAGCGAAGCCTCGAAGGAACGCATCACGCCGTCATAGCTGTAGTCGTAGACTTCCTTGCGCGATGGCGTGTCGAAGAACTTGCCGATGCCGGTGCGCTGGTCGGGTGGGCAGACGCGCATGAGGCGGCCGACCTTGCTCGACAGCACATAGTCGTCACGCTTCTTGCCGCGCAGGAACGGGTTGAGCCGGGTTTCGGAGAGGCCGAGGCCGTAGAGAGGCGCAGTGTCGAAGTAGCGGCAGCCGGTTTCCCATGCCGCTTCCAGCGTGGCGTTGGCGTCCTCATCGGAGACGGCACGGTAAAGATTGCCGAGCGGCGCGGTGCCGAAGCCAAGTTCGGTGAAGGTGATGCCGCCATTGCCGATGCGGTCGAAGTGCCGTGTCTTCATAGTCCACGATGTCCCGGATTGATTTGTCCGACATGACACTACCACGCCGGCGGCACAGCAAAAGCGCCGAGGCTCGTTGGACACGAGTTTTCGCAGTGATAGCATGAACAAAAACAAGTGTTTCGCGGGACGGGCGGTTGCGAAGCCGCAAGCCTATGCAAGCTTCGGTAACGGGACGAAGAGCCATGACGCAAGCCGGATCGGAGATGTTTGCGGCCGCGCTGGACGAACTCGGCGCCGTGGTGGGGCGCATCGACGGCGATCGGATCGACGCCGCCTGCGAAATGCTTGCCGGCGCCGGCAGGATCGCCGTCTACGGCTGCGGCCGCGAAGCGCTGCAGGTCAAGGGCTTCGCCATGCGGCTCTTCCATCTCGGCCTGCCCGTCGCGGTGGTAGGCGACATGACCACGCCGCCACTGGGCGAAGGCGATGTCTTCCTTGTGAGTTCCGGACCGGGCGAGACCACGACGGTGCTGACCCTGATGCGAGTTGCGCGCGATGCCGGCGCCAAGGTGCTGCTTCTGACGGCCGAGCCGGCAGGCAGCGCCGCGAAGCTTGCCGATTTCACGCTGTTCGTTCCGGCCCAGACCATGGCCAGCGACCAGGGCGCCGCCAGAACCTCCGTGCTGCCGATGGGCTCGCTGTTCGAGGGCGCGCTGTTCCTGCTGTTCGAGGTGATGGTGCTGAAGCTGAAGGCGCTGACAGGCGCGACGCCGGAGGCGATGCGTGCCCGGCATACCAATATGGAGTAGTGTGATGCGCTACGAGCTGATGCTGCCGCACCAGATCGGCAAGGCGATCGAAGAGAACTGGCCGGTCGTGCTGCCACTCGGCGTGCTCGAATACCATGGCGAGCACATGGCGGTCGGCATGGACACGCTGGCGGTGATCAAGACGCTGGAACGCTTCGAGAAGGAGACGGACATCGTCATCCTGCCGCCCTTCTACTATGGCGCGGCGAGCTATGCCGTGGCGGCGCCGGAAGGCAGCGGCTCGGTGCAGGTCGGCGGCCCGGTGCTGGCGCCTTTCGCCGAGGAGCTGTTTTATGGCCTGCTGCGTATCGGCTTCCGCAACATCCACGCCATCATCCATCACCAGACCGAGAACTTTGTTGCCGGCATGCCGACCGATCTCGCCTTCAAGACCGCCGGCCGCCAGGCGATCTTCCGCTTCCTGGAAAAGGAGCGCGGCGAGGGCTGGTGGGGCTCCGACAAGATGGCCGATTACTATGCCGGCCATGCTGCGGGCGAGAACGTCTTCAACTGGGTGCAGGTGCATCCGCTTATGCCGGCCGCGATGAACGGCAGATACCCGTTCGACCATGCCGGTATCGGCGAGACCTCGCTGATGCTGGCGCTGTGTCCCGAAGCGGTGGACGCCAATCATTTCGCGGACAACACCGGCTGGTACACGAAAAGCGCGCCGGAGGCGTCGGCCGAGCTCGGGCAGAAGGGTGTCGCGATGATCCTCGATCATCTCAGGGCGATATTGGTGAGGTAGGTGCGCGTCTCCTTCTCCCGCAAGGGAAGAAGGGGAAAGCCGCCTACTTCACCGAACCGGCCGTCATGCCCATGATCAGGTAGCGTTCGAGCGCGATGCCGATGATCGCCAACGGCGCGATCGCCGCCGTGGCAAGGGCTGCCATCGACCACCAGTTGATGCCTTGCGAGCCCGTCTGGCTCGCCACCATGACGGGGATGGTCTTGGCATCGGTCGAGGTGAGCAGGGCGGCGAAGAAATATTCGTTCCAGCAGAGCACCATCGCCAGGATGAAGGCGGCGACCATGCCCGGAAGCGCGATCGGCATGACGATGCGGAAGAAGGCGCCCCAGATCGTCAGGCCGTCGACCAGTGCTGCCTCCTCCAACTCGACGGGAATAGAGTTGAACTGGTCGCGCATGATCCAGATGACGATCGGCAGCACCATCAGCGTGTAGAGCAGGACGAGGCCGATGCGTGTGTCGAGCAGCGCCACTTCGCGGTAGAGCACCAGGAAGGGCAGCGCCAGCACGACCGGCGGCAGGATGAGCTGCGACAGGAAGAAGAAGGAGATATCCTCGTTCTTGAACCAGGCGAACTTGTAGCGGTAGCGCGTGAGGCCGTAGGCGGCGAGGCTGCCGATGACGATGGCGAGGCTCGATGCGCCGACCGAAGTGATGACCGAGTTCATGAAGCGCTTGATGAACTCGTCGCGCACGGTCGAGGTCTGGAAGATCGAATCCGGCGACAGGCCGAGCGAGCGCCAGCCTTTCCAGTCGGGCATGAAGTCGACGAACGGGATGAGGTGGCCCTGCGTGACGTCGACCGCCGATTTGAAAGAGGTGGTTATCGTCCAATAGATCGGGAACAGGCAGACGAAGGACCAGAACACCAGCGCGCCATAGATGAAGACGCGGCTGGCAAGGAAGGCCGCCGGCGAGCGGATCTCGGAAACGGTGTAGTCAGTGGTCTGGATGCTCATGATGCCGCTCAGTTGACGTTGCGCACGAAGCGGCTGGCGAGCTTCAGTAGCCAGGTGACGAACACGATGATGAGGACGAGATAGGCCATGGCCAGCATGGTGCCGTAGCCGACATTCGAGCGGTCGCGATACTCGCGATAAATGAAGCTCGACACGGAATCGGTGGCGCCGCCAGGGCCGCCGGATGTCAAGGTGATGATGATGTCGGCAAGCTTCAGCTTGAAGATGATACGCAGGATTACCGCCGTCACCGACACGGGCAGCATCAGCGGGAAGGTGACCTGCCAGAATGTCTGCCATGCGGTCGCGCCGTCGACCCGCGCGGCTTCCAGCACCTCGCGCGACATCGCCTGCAACCCGGCAAGCAGCATGATCATCATGAACGGGATGAAGGTCCACGCGTCGAGCATCATGATCGAGATGCGGGCGGTGATCGGATCGGAGAAGAAGGCGGGATTGTTCCAGCCGAGATGACGCGCCAGCGTTGCCGCAGGCCCGAAGCGGTACTCCATCAGCGACTTGCCGACCATCCAGGACACGGCGACCGGTGACAGCATCAGCGGCAGCAGGAAGACAACGCGGAAGAGTTTCCTGGCGCGGATCTGCGCGTTGAGGAGCAGCGCCAGCGCGAAGGCGATGACATATTCGACCAGCACCGCCAGCACATAGAGCACCATGTTGAGCAGCGCGTTGCGGTAATAGGGATCGCTCAGCATCTGCCAGAAATTGTCGAGGCCGTTGAACCTGCGCCCGGTGAAAGAGCTGAGGTTCCAGTCGGTGAGCGCAATGTAGAAGCCGAACAGCGTCGGGAAGATCACCATGGCGATGGTGAAGAGAAGCGCCGGCAGCAGGAACAGCGCGCGCTGACCATCCTCGCCGCGCGTCAGCACCTGCCATGCGCCCAGCGCAATGCCCCACAGCACATAGGCGTAGATCACCGGCCGCCATGTGTCGAAACCGGTTGTCGACATCTCGGTCTTGTAGAGGATCTGCACGACGATGATCGCCAGAAGGGCAAGCGTCGCGATAGCCAGCAGGCCCCAGCCGAGGCGTTTGCGGCTGGCCGGGATCAGGTCCGCCGGATTTGCCGGCCATGCATTCGCGGTCGAAGTCTGCTCAGCCACGCCTCTCGCCTCTTTGCACAAA
This sequence comes from Mesorhizobium sp. M1C.F.Ca.ET.210.01.1.1, assembly GCF_004791585.1. Taxonomy (GTDB): domain Bacteria; phylum Pseudomonadota; class Alphaproteobacteria; order Rhizobiales; family Rhizobiaceae; genus Mesorhizobium. The sequence continues at coordinate 152,756 of NZ_SRUU01000009.1, read as the reverse complement.
TATCCCGGCCGCGGCCGGTAAAGATACGGCCCGGCGACATGGCGTCGCCGGGCCGCGACTTGGTTGAGACTACATGCCGAGTGAGGCTTTGTAGAGCTTGATCTGGTTCTCGCGGCCGATCTGGTCGGTCAGCTTCTCCCAGGCGGCTGCGATGGCGTCGGCGCCTTCCTGCGCCTTCATCTTGCCGGCGAAGGTGTTGGCCAGGATATCCTCGGCGGCGCTGTAATACTGGAAGATGCCGGGGATACGCGGCTCGATCGCTGCGTTCGGATGGTTGTAGGAATCGCCTTCCGACTTGAGGTAGGAGGTGATGAAGGCCTCGTCATAGCCGGCCGCCACCCATTCCGGAATGTTGAAATGGGAGTTGCGGTAGGGCTGGAAGCCGGACGGATACATCGCCGTCCAGATCGACAGGTCCTTGCCGCCGAGATGGGCTGCGGCGGACCATGCGGCCTTCTTCTTCTTCTCGTCGCTGTCGACGCGGGCCATGACGTAGACGCCCCAGCCGAGATAGGCGCAGTTCGGCGCATAGTTCGGGCCGCTGGCGAGTTTGTCCCACTTGCCGGTCTTGGAGTTGTAGACGTCGTCCGAGCCGGGCAGGATCGAGAAGCCGGTGACGTCGCCGATCACCGAGGAGTCATTGGTCTTCACGTTCGAGCCGACGTCGCCCCACCAGGGGATCATCGAGCCGGTGCCGGCCAGGAATTGCTGGAAGGCGGTTGTATTCGGATCGGCGTTGATCTGGTCGGCGGGCTCGGACGGCAGGGCGTCGATGACGTCCTGGATCGCCCGCACCCAGGCCGGGTTGTTGATGCGCGGCTTCATGGTGTCGGCATCGAACAGCCAGGCCTTGTCGTCGGGATGCTTGGCATAAGCGCTGGCGCGGCTGCCGAGGAAGTAGAAGCCAAAACCGCCCCAGGGCTTGGGCGCGTCGAGATAGCCATAGACGTCCTGGCCCTTGAACTGCTTGCCCTTGAGGAACTTGGTGACGGCCTGGACTTCCTGCCAGGTCTTCGGCACGCCCCATTCGGTGGTCGCCCCGCTTTCCTTCCACGCCTTGGCGAGGTCGGGATCGGAGAAGACATCGGTGCGATAGTTGAAGTTATGCGCGTCGCCATCGATGGTGATGCGATACTGCTTGCCGTTCCAGGTGCCGACCGGCGGCTTGAGGTAGTTGACCAGATCGTCGAAATCGATCTGCTTCTTGACCCAGTCGGGCATCTCGGAGGTGAGGCCCTTGCCGCAGACATCGCCTTCGAAGGGCGCGCCCATCTCGATGATGTCGAAGTCGACGGTGCCCGTGGCGATCGACTGCTGCAGGCGGGCGTTGTAGTCGGCCTGGGCGAGGTCGATCCAGCTGATCTTGGCGCCGGTATAGGCCTCCCACGGCTTCAGGAAGCCACGGAACAGCACATTGTGCAGGTTCTGGTTGTTGAGGCCCATGAAGGTGAGCTCGACGCCGGCGAACTCGCCTTCCTTGACGTTGGCCTTAGTTGCTTCCAGGCAAAGCTCGCCAACCTTCTGGAAGTCGGAATCCGTGGGCTGGCCTTTGCCTACACCCGGAATCTGCAGGATTTTGGCGCGCAAGCTGTCGTCGGCGGCCGCCGGCTTTGTCAGCGCGCCGAGCCCGGCGCCGGACGCCGCGGCGAGTGCGGCCATGCTGGCCGCGCCTTTCAATAGATCGCGGCGGGTCGCCCCGGCGCGTACCAGCTTTTCGTAAAGATCGACTCTCATCTCAAGGTTCCTCCCAGAACTTCAGGTCGTGATTTGACCGATTTCGAATTGGATATGCCAATCTCTCAGACGCCCAAACGTCTGTGGTTCTCCTATACCATAGGGGGACGTGGGACCCCACCCTGCGTCGCCTGGAGATCCGATTTCCTGGGTCAAGACCGAAAACCGGATTGGCACTCGCCAACTATTCGCGTAATCGATTACCTTGTCAACAAGAATGGCTTTTTATCTATAAGATACCGACTTGCCCTTGCCGCTGGCAATGGCTAGCTTCACCGAAAAAGATAGGGGAGAGGATGGCTCAAGTCGCAATCACCAATGTGGCCAAGGCTTTTGGAACCGTCAAGGTTCTGCATGAGGTCAGCGTCGATATCGCCGACGGCCAGTTCGTTGTCCTGGTCGGCCCTTCGGGGTGCGGCAAGTCCACGCTCTTGAGGATGGTGGCGGGGCTGGAGACGGTCTCCGGCGGGACGATCTCGATCGGCGACCGCATCGTCAACAACCTGCCGCCGGCCAAACGCGACATCGCCATGGTGTTCCAGAACTACGCGCTCTATCCGCACAAGACGGTAGAGCAGAACATGGCTTTTGCGCTGAAGCTGCGCGGCACCGATCCGGCCGTGGTCGCCGAGCGGGTCAAGCGCGCGGCCGACATCCTCGACCTCGCCCCCTATCTCAAGCGCTATCCGCGCCAGCTTTCCGGTGGCCAGCGTCAGCGCGTCGCCATGGGCCGCGCCATTGTGCGCAATCCGCAGGTGTTCCTGTTCGACGAGCCGCTCTCCAACCTCGACGCCAAGCTTCGCGTGCAGATGCGCACCGAGATCAAGGAACTGCACCAGCGGCTGAAGACCACCACCATCTACGTCACCCACGATCAGATTGAAGCCATGACCATGGCCGACAAGATCGTGGTGATGCGCGACGGCCGCATCGAGCAGGTCGGCGCGCCGCTGGAACTGTTCGACCGGCCTGCCAACCTGTTCGTTGCCGGCTTCATCGGCTCGCCGGCGATGAACCTGCTCAAGGGCACGGTGAAGAAGGGCGGGAAGTCCGTGGTCGACATCGCCGGCTCGGCCTTTCCGATGCCTGCCGGCACCCAAACCGAGGATGGACAGGCCGTCGTCTATGGCGTGCGCCCGGAGCATCTGGAAATCCATCCCGACGGCGTCGCCTCGACGATTTCGGTGGTCGAGCCGACGGGCTCGGAAACCCTGGTGTTCGTGCGCTTTGGCGAGGCCGAGATGGTGGCCCTGTTCCGCGAGCGTCACGACTTCAAGCCAGGCGATACGCTGAAGCTCAGGCCGCGGCTCGACCACGTGCATCTCTTCGACGCAGGGACCGGCAAGCGTCTCTGACCGCAACAGACTTCCAAGAGGAAACCATGCTCAAAGGGATCAATCCGCTGCTCAATGCCGATGTGCTCCAGGCGCTGCGGGCGATGGGCCATGGCGATGACCTGATCATCGCCGACACCAATTTCCCGTCCGATTCCGTCGCGAAGCAGACCGTGCTCGGCAGGCTGCTGCGCATCGATGCGCCGGCGGCCGATGTGGTGAAGGCGGTGCTGTCGCTCTATCCGCTGGACAGCTTCGTCGACGATGCGGCCGCACGCATGGAGATCGTCGGCAAGCCGACCGAGATCCCGCCCGTGCAGAAGGAAGTACAGAAGGAGATCGACGCTGCCGAGGGCAAGTCCTGGCCGATGATCTCGATCGAGCGATACGCCTTCTACGAGCGCGCCAAGAAGGCCTATTGCGTCATCCAGACCGGCGAGCGCCGCTTCTATGGCTGCTTCGCCTTCCGCAAGGGTGTCATTCCGCCGGATGCGGAGTAGGACAATGGCCATCGGGAAGCCCGTCGTCATCCTCGGTGTCTTCGTCGCGGATACCGCTTATCGCGCCGACCGCCAGCCACGCATGGGCGAGACGATCCTCGGCAATTCGTTCAAGCTCGGGCCGGGCGGCAAGGGCTCGAACCAGGCGGTGGCGGCAGGCAAGCTCGGCGCCGACATCACGTTCCTGACGCGGCTCGGCGTCGATGCCTTTGCCGACATGGCCAAGCAGACCTGGAAGGGCGCCGGCGTGAAGAGCGCGGTCATCGACACGCCCGACAGCTACACGGGGGCGGCCTACATCTTCGTCGAGGAGGGCAGCGGCAACAACGCCATCATCGTCAGCCCGGGCGCGGCGATGCTGATCTCGCCCGCCGACATCGAGGCGCATGCCGGTTTGATCCGTTCTGCGGGCGTCTTCGTCACCCAGCTCGAGCAACCGATCGAGGCGGCGCTGAAGGCGCTTGAAATCGCGCGCGGGGCAGGGGTGACGACCATCCTCAATCCGGCTCCGGCGGCCACCTTGCCGGATAGCATCTACGCGCTCTGCGACTATGTCACGCCCAACGAGTCGGAGGCCGAAGGGCTGACCGGCATCACGGTCTCGTCGATCGACGAGGCCCGCCGGGCCGCCGACAATCTTTTGGCGAAGGGCGTCGGCACCGTCATCGTGACGCTCGGCGAGAAGGGCGCGCTGCTGCACACCAAAGACCGTTCCGACCATGTCGGTGCTGTCAATGCCGGCCCGGTGGTCGAGACCACGGGGGCGGGCGACGCTTTCAATGGCGGGCTGGCCACTGTACTTGCCAAGGGCGTCGAACCGCTGGAAGCAGTGCGTTTTGCCTGCGCCGTCGCCGGCATTTCGGTGACCCGCCCGGGCACCGCGCCCTCCATGCCGACGCTCCAGGAAGTCGAGGCGCTGCTGGCGAGGGGTTGAGCCGCCCCATTTTCGCTCTGCCTCCGCGCTTCGGAACGCAACCGGAGCGCGCGCGTTCACTGTCTTGACCGATACACTTGGTCGACAAAAGGCGGCCTGGTTCCGGAACGGCGCGATGAAGAAGCCCTATGAAAAGCCCACGCTCGTGAAGCGCGAGAAGCTCACCGCGCGAACCGCCCAGATTGTCGCCTCCGGCGTCGTGTTGGGCGAGTGAGCCAGCCGCTGGAGCAGCTCCAGGAAGAGTGTGCGGCGGTTTCCGTCCGGAAGCGTAGAACAGACGGTTAGAGCGGCTAAACGACTGCGGACCGATTCCGCTGTCTGGCCCCGTCAATCAAGGCTGCCGCTGAAGCCGGCTTGGCGACCCCCGAGTCGAGCATCGGCGCCGTCTATGCCGGCCCGGTGGCCGAAAACGGGGGCGAGCGCGGCGGCAGGCGAGGGCATGAGCCTGACTGTCGCTCTCTCCAATCCATCAAAGTCTAATGATCGGGAAAGTACACCAGTAGGCACGTGCGGTAACAGTTGATTCAACCATTGCTGGTATGTTTGCGAAAGGTGGCGGCTCCGACACGGCGATGGGGTGCTGGGATGTCGGAGCCGCCCGCGCAGTCAGGGGGGTGTGTTGACCGCGCTGTCTCAGAATAGGACAGTGCGGTCTATGATTAGTTAACGCTAATCAACGGCGCTGCAATCGGCGTTCGATAGGGGAGCGGACCGGCACCTGCGTTCGTCCCTTTGGGCACCGGACAGGGCGCAAACCCTGGCCTGACAGTCCTCCTCACTCGGTCTTTCCGGTCACGGTTACATATTAGCCACAGTTAATGTTAATCGACGCTCCTGTCTTGCGCCTTAGGCATAGATGTCCCGTAATGGGTCATCAGGGCTGGCACCGCAATTGCTCTGTCAGCAATGCCGGGGCGACCATCACCCTGGTAGCCGGGGGGCAAATTAGGGGGCCCCGCCGCTTCACAAAAGAAGCGGCGGGCTCTTTATCGGCCGAGTCCGAAGCCGCCTGAAACATGGGAGGCCGCAGCCATGCATTTTCCTCGATTTCTAGTGGGCATGCTCGCGACGTCCTTCGTCGTGGCGATGTGGGCTGAAATAACCGGTTCGGGGTGGGAAGCGCTCGGCTGGGCTGTCCTTGCCATGATCATTCTTCAGGCCGGATATTTCGGTCTGATCATCTGCCTGATCTGCACACGGAGACCGGAACGCGCGGAGGCCATCCGCATATCAGCAAATTCCACGCCGTCCGCCTGAATACCGGCGATAGGGCTTCGCCGCAGCGCGCAGCCGCGCGGGCAGGAACAAAAGCTGAGATTCTCCGACATCTGGAAACTTGAAACTTGTTTCGGAGAAGCAGGGCCCAGGCCCTTGAAAAGACTGGCGCGAGTGACGGGGCTCGAACCCGCGACCTCCGGCGTGACAGGCCGGCACTCTAACCGACTGAGCTACACCCGCGCACTGACGAGCACGTGTCAGGCGTGTTCGTCGTTGGGGCGCTGGATAAGGGGTTCGTTTGCGGGTGTCAAGCGCGGCATGTGAGCATAACAGCAAACTAGAGAAGGTTTTTTGACAAGTCCGACGGCGCCGCGGAAATCCGCCTGGCGACTGGCCGCCCGGTTGCTCATTGGGCCTTGCGAATAGAGCCCTAACTGCTTAAAGGTCCGGCCCGGAGCGGGCGATTAGCTCAGTTGGTAGAGCGCTTCGTTTACACCGAAGATGTCGGCGGTTCGAGCCCGTCATCGCCCACCATTTTCCCGGCACCAATCAAGAATCACGGCGGCGTCAGGCGGAAATCCTGGCCTTCGGGCAGCAACTGGCCGCCGTCGACGACGATGGTCGTGCCGGTGATGTAGCCGGCGTCGTCCGAGGCCAGGAACAGGAAGGCGTTGGCGACGTCGCGCGGCGTGCCGAGGCGCCCGAGCGGCACGGCGTCCTCCATGCTCTTGATGAAGGCGGCATCGCGATGCAGCTTCATGCCTTCGGTCAGGATGTTGCCGGGCTCGACGCCGTTGACTGTGATGCCATAGCCGGAAAATTCCAGCGCCGCGGCACGGATGAAGCCGTTGATGCCGGCTTTGCTTGCCGAGTAGTGGCCATGCCCGGGGCTGCTCACCTGGGGGCCGGTGATGGAGGAGGTGAAGAGCATGCGGCCGCTGCGCTGCGCCTTCATCGGCGCGAGCGCTGCGCGCGCGGCGTTGAAGCTGCCGCGCAGGTTGACCGCCATGACGCGGTCCCAGTCCTCCGGGCTGGTGTTCTCGATGAGCTGCCAGGGGTAGATGCCGGCGTTCTGGACGATGATATCGAGGCGGCCGTGGCGTTCCAGCGCCAGTGCCACCACCGCTTCCGCATCGGCCATCCTCGAAATGTCGGTGTGGATGAAGGCGGCGCTCAACTCGTCGGCGCTCGCCTTGCCGGCTTCGGCTTCGCTGTCCGCAAGCATCAGTGTTGCGCCTTCCTCGGCAAAGCGCCGGGCTATGCCCTTGCCGATGCCGCGCGCAGCGCCAACGATCACCGCCACCTTGCCTTCGATGCGTCCGGTCATGCGAGCCGCCCTTTCATGCGAGTTTTTGGCGAATGGTTTGCTTGAAAGCGTCGAGCAGCACGGCCGCCAGCACCAGCAGGCCGTGGATGACCTGGGTGAAGTTGGCGGGCAGGCCCATGAGGTTGATGGCGGTGTTGATGGCCGACAGAAGCAAAACACCAGCATAGACGCCGGGCAGGGTGCCGACGCCGCCCTTGAGGCTGACGCCGCCGATGACGACGGCGGCGAAGGCGTTGAAGAGCAGGCCGACGCCGAGATTGGCGGTTGCGCCGGACGTGCGGATGGCAAGCAGCCAGCCGGCCAGCCCGGCGATGGCGCCGGCAAGCACGAAGGCGATGATCAGGTTGCGGTTGACGCGGATGCCGGCACGGAAAGTCGCCGTCTCGTTGCCGCCGATCATCACCAGATGCCGGCCAAAGGGCGTCTTGGCCAGGATCAGCGAGAAGACCACGAAGCAGCTGACCGCGATCCATGCGGTGAGCGGTAGGCCTGCGAGCCGCTGGATACCGAACCAGCGTATGGCGGGTGCGAGATCCTGCGCCGAGCGTCCGCCGGAAACGACGAGCACCAGGCCCCGCACCCAGATGTAGGAGGCAAGCGTGATGATGAAGGCGCTCATCTTCAGCCTGACAATCAGAAAACCGTTGATGATGCCGATGATGCCGCCGACGGCAAGCGCGATGGCAAGCGACACGGGCACCATCAGCCAGTCCGGATGCAGTTGCAAGCCAAGGCCGATGCCGGACGAGCAGAACATGATGCCGACCGCCATGGCGCTGAGCGCGGCGACCGATTCGACCGAAAGGTCCATATGGCCGGCAATGATCACCAGCGCCAGGCCGATCGACATCACGCCGAGCACGCTGGAGGCTTCGATGATGTTGGCAAAGATGCCGAGCTGGAAGAAGTTCGGGATGAAAATCGAAAAGACCGCCAGCACAAAGACCAGCATGAACCAGACGAGATTGTCGAGCACGAACTCGAGACTATGGCGGGTGCGCGGACTCATAGGCCGATCCGGTTGACGTCAGGACGTGATGCGCAGCCGCCTCAGGCGGACGCGCCGCGAGGCTCCGGGCCACAGGCCCGGAGCTCGATGGAAAAAGCCTATTCGACGGACTTCACTGTATCCGTCGGTGGCTTCTGGTTGCCCCAGAAGGCGGGGTTGCCGACGTTTTCCTTGGTGATCGCCGCACCCGGGATCTTGATATTCGGGCCCCAGGCCTCCTTGGTCACCACCGATTTCAGGCCGAGTACGTCATAGTCGCCGGGCTTGATCTCCTGCTTGTTGGCGATCTTGTCCATGAACATGGCGACGGCTGCCGCTTGCGCGTAGAGCGGTTGCTCGACCTCGACGTTCAGCCAGCCCTTGCGGATCAGGTCGAGGCCGACCGGAGCGCCGTTCGAGCTCATCAGCATAACGTCGCCCGGCTTCTTGCCGGCGGCCTCCAGCGAAGCGACTGCCGCGACCGAAAGATGAGCGGCGTGGCTGAAGATCAGGTCGATGTCGGGATTGGCCAGCATCTGGTCGGCGACGATGGTGCCGGCGTTGCTCGCCTCCCACTGCATGGCCGGCAGCGAGATGATCTTGACGTCCGGAAACGCCTTCATCTTCTCCTCGAAGCCCTTCTGGATGTCGAGCGTGTACGGGTCGCCGGGATCGCCGAGCACCTGCAGGATCTTGCCCTTGACCGAGCCGTTCTTGGCCTTCAGCAGCGCCTCGGCCTGGTCGGCCGCGATATGGCCGATCTCGACCGTTCCGGCGACAGAAGTGAAGTCGGACGGTGTCGCGGTGATCTGGCGGTCGAACTCGACTACCGGGATGCCGGCCGCGCGGGCGGCTTCAACAGACGGCTTCAAGGCGTTGAAATCGACCGCGGCGAGGATGATCGCCTTTGGCTTCAGCGCGATGACGTCGTTCATCTGCGATTGCTGGGCGTCGGTCTTGTTGTCGGCGTTCAGCGTCTTCATCTCGTAGCCGACCTGCTTCAGGAACAGTTCCAGCGCGCTCACCGAGCCGGTCTGGAATTCGTCGAGCAGTGTCGGGACCAGGTAGTAGACGGTACCCTTGGACTGGGCGAATGCCGGCGTGAGCGTGGCAATGGCCAGTGCCAGGATACCGAAGACAGAAAGTAGCATTCGCTTCATGTCGTTCGCTCCTCTTCTCGCCGGACCCCTCATTTGTCCTCAGCTCGCCGGTCCGGCACCGGCGAGTGTTTCCCCGGTGATCATGTTGATCACCGCATCGGGACTTGTCTTGTTGCGGGCAACGTCGCCCGCCACGACGCCCTGGCGGATCACCACGATCCGATCGGCGACCTGAAAGGCCTGCTGCATGATGTGGGTGATGATGACGACACCGATGCCCTGGCTCGCCACCTGGCGGATCATGTCGAGGCCGCGGCGCGTCTGCTCGACGCCAAGCGCGGCAAAAGGCTCGTCGAGCAGGACCAGCTTGCCGCCCCAATGGACGAAGCGGTTGAGCTCGATCGCCTGCCGCTGGCCTCCCGAGAGATGCTCGACTTTGGTGCGCAACGAGGGAATGCGCGTGCCCGCATTGGCCAGCGCCTTCGCCACCACCGCTTCCATAGCGCGCTCGTCGAGCACCGGAACGCCCAGCACCTTGCGGGTGATCTCGCGGCCCATGAAGAAGTTCGCCACCACGTCGACATTGGTGCAGAGCGAGAGGTCCTGATAGACGGTCTCGATGCCGGCGGCCTTGGCCTCGGCGGGGGATCTGGCGAGGAACTCCTTGCCCTCGAACAACATGCGACCGGAGGTCGGCTCGAGCCCGCCGGCGATGATCTTGACCAGCGTCGACTTGCCGGCGCCATTGTCGCCGAGCAGCGCCACGACCTCGCCGCGCCTAATCGAAAAGCTGATGCCGCGCAGCGCCTGGATGGCGCCGTAGTTCTTGGCGACGTTGTCGAGGACCAGCAGGGGTTCGCTCATGCCGCGATGTCTCCACCTTTCAGAAGGTCGCCCTCGCTCTGTCGCCTGGCAGTGAAGATCTGGCCGAAGCGAGGCGAAAGCACGCCCGAAACGGCGAGCGCCGCCGCTCCCCGCAGCACCGTGTGCTGTCCTCCTTGCGCCACCAGGATGCGCGGCGTCGTGCGATCCTTGCGGGCCGAGACCGAATTGTGCAGCGGCTCCGCCGATGCCGCCAGCCGCTCGAGCAGGGCAGGCGAGGCGAGCCCGCCAAGGACGATCGTCTCAGGGTCGAAGAGGTTTTCGATGGTGGCGATGGCGTTGCGAAGGATCGGTGCGACCTCGGCGACCCACTCGGCATCATCGCCATCCCAGCGGCCGCGAGCTTCCAGCGAGACGTAGCGTTCGAGGCAGCCGCGATTGCCGCAGGGACAAAGCTCGCCGCCGGGGACGACCGGGACATGGCCAATCTCGCCGGCATTGCCCCAGGCGCCGCGCAACACGCTGCCATCATGCAGCATGGTGCCGCCAAGCCCGAAGCCGAAGTAGAGATAGTAACATTCGGAGTGTTTTGTGCCGAGACCGTAGAGGCGCTCGCCCATCGCGGCGGCGGCCATGTCATTTTCGAAGAAGGCCGGCAGGCCGGTAACAGCCGCCAGCCGCTCGCGCAGCGGAACGTCCTGCCAGCCGGCCATGGTTGTCGGGCCGACGAAGCTCATCGGCTCGACGCCGAACGGTCCAGGCAGCGCCATGCCGATGCCGATGACGCGGCCACCAGAGCGGCGGCCGGTCAATTCGGCGACCATGGCGCCGATTGCATCGAATGCATCGTTGGGGGCTGCATTGGGTGCCTCGCGATGCGCGCTCTCGATCACGTCGCCGCTGAGATTGATCAGCGCGGCATCGATGCCGAGCGGGGTGAGGTGGATGCCGACGGCATAACCGCCTTCCGGATTGACGCGCAGCGTCGCCGGCGGCAGGCCGCGACCCTTCGGTTCCTCGCGGACCGACAGGATAAAGCCCTGTTCCTCCAGTTCGCGGACGATGGTCGACACCGTCTGGACGGTGAGCCCGACATGCCGGGCGATTTCGCCGCGAGCGATAGGCCCGAAGCGGCGGATGGATTCAAGGACGATACGCCGATTGTAGGGCCGCCCGAACTCCTGATTGGTCCCCCGCAATGCCATGCCTTGCGCTCCCCGGTTGACGCAAGGTTCGCAGAGAATATTTATTCAGTCAAATGGAATTCAAAAATAATTTTGGACCGGCAAACTGGCGATCGCGCTGGTCGCAGCGCGGCAGACCGGGCCTGGAGGATTAGTATCTGATGGCGCGGCGTTCGATCAGCACGACGATGCAGAACAGCGCGATCGACAGCGACGACGACAGCATGATCGCCGCATAAAGGCGGTCGGACTGGTAGTTGAAGGTCGCCTGGATGATCAGCGCGCCGAGCCCCTTGTCCGAGCCGATCCATTCGCCGACGATGGCGCCGATCACGGCGGTCGCGGAAGCTATGCGGAGCGAGGAGAACAGCATCGGCAGCGCGCGCGGCAGGCGCAGGCTCCAGAACACCTCCCAGCGCGTCGCCGACAATACCCGAAACAGCTCGTGCTCGTTGTCACCAGCCGAATCCAGCCCCCGGATCATGTTCACCAATGTCGGGAAGAAGCAGATCACGGCGGCGATCACGATCTTCGGCGTCATGCCGAGGCCGAAGATCAGGATGATGATCGGTGACAGCGCCAGGATCGGGATGGTGTTGAGGAACAGCACGATCGGGAAATAGGCGGCCTGGAGGATGCGGCTGTGCACGAAGAGCACGGCAAGCAGCACAGCGGCCAGGTTACCGATGACGAAGCCTGCCAGCGCCTCGATCAGCGTCGGCCTCAGGTTGTCAATGAGCAGGGCGAAATTCTTCTGGAAGACGCCGAAGATCGCCGTCGGCGTCGGCACGATATATGCCGGCACGCCAAGCAGCGGCAGAAGATACTGCCAGGCGAGCAGGATCGAAGCAGCGCCGAGAACCGGCAGCGCAACGGTCATTTGCGGGGAAAGCGGCGCCGCTCTCACGATGCGCGCTCCAGCGCCGTGCGCAATTCCGCCATTGCGGCGACGATCGCGGCGTCCTCGCGCGAGCAGCGGTTGCCTTCCTGCTTGATGGGCCTCATGTCGAGGTCCGTCACCACGCGCCCCGGATTGGCGGCAAGGACGATCACGCGTTCGCCGAGATAGGCGGCTTCGGCGATCGAATGGGTGACGAAGAGGATCGTCGTGCCGGTACGCCGCCAGAGCGAAAGCAGCTCGTCGTTGAGACGATCGCGGGTGATCTCGTCCAGGGCGCCGAACGGCTCATCCATCAACAGCAGCTTGGGCTCGCCAAGCAGAGCGCGGGCGATTGCGACCCGCTGGCGCTGACCGCCGGACAGTTGGTGCGGCAGGCGCTCGCCGAGGCCGCCAAGCCCCATCAACTCCAGCAGTTCGGTGCTGCGGTCCTCGATGCTGCGCGTCAGGCTGCCCTGGCCGACGCCGAGCGGCAGACGCACATTGTCGCGCACCGTGCGCCAGGGCAATAGGGTGGCATCCTGGAAGACGAAGCCGACGTCGCGGCGCGAGCGCACCGCGTGCGGCGTGGCGCCAAGCACGCTGATGGTGCCGCCGAGCGGGTCGAGCAGGTCGGCGACTACTCTCAGCAGGGTCGACTTGCCGCAGCCGGACGGTCCCAGGATCGCGAGGAAGGAACCGGCCGCGACCGTGAGGTCGAGGCCGGAGAGCACTTTGATGGCCGCCCGCTGGCCGCCATAGCCGACATCGAGCTTGCTGGCTTCGATCGCGTTCGGCATTAGATCAGTATGACGTTTGGTTGAATCATCATACTGATCTAACTCTTTGCTCGAGCATGATCTTTTCCCAAAACCGGTTCCCACTTTTTGCTACGCGGACCTTCGCTTCAGGATCATGCTCTAGGCCGCGGGCGCGTCGAGCTTGGGCCGGTCGGCGGCGGAAAGCTCCAGGATCTTGGTGGTGTAGACATCCTTGGCGGCCGGGCGCCCGTTCGGATACTGGCCGACCTTGTCGAGCAGCGCCAACTGCTCCTCGATCGAAGCGGGGTCGAACGTGCCCCAGCCGTCCTTGGCGGTTGCGCCGTCGAAGGAGAGCTTCAGCACCAGGTTTACGGTCTTTTCTTCCCAGCCGAGATCCATTTCCGGATAGGCGGCGACCATCTTCTTCACCGCTTCCTGCGGGTTGGCATGCACCCAGCCCCAGCCCTTGCTGACGGCGCCGATGAATTTCGCCAGCGTCTCCGGGTCCTTCTCGATCGCCGCGTCAGTGGCGAAATAGACGTCGGCGTAGGAGGCAAGCCCGAGGTCGCGCACCAGGAGATCGATGCGGTCGTCGCCCACCACGCTCAGCGCCTGGGTGTTGGTGATCCAGCCGCCGATGGCGTCGACGTCGCCGCGCACCAGCGGCGCCTTGTCGAAGCCTACATTGACGATGGTAACTTCGGAGGCATCGATCCCGTTCTTGGCCAGGATCTCGTCAATGACGAAGCGCGCTGTCGGCTGGATGCCGATCTTCTTGCCCTTGAGGTCGGCGACATTGCGGATCGGCTTCCCCGGCTTCGAGGTCAGCGCATAGGGGCCGGTGCGGAAGCCGCAGGCGATGATCTTCACCGGCACGCCGCTGGCGCGCGCGGCATAGAGCTGCGGTGTCTCGGAGAACTGGCCAAGCTGCGCGGCGCCGGAAATCACCGGCGGCACGGTCGAGGCGTTGGGGCCGCCGGGGCTGAATTCGACCTCCAGCCCGGCATCCTTGAAATAGCCGTTGGCGACGGCGGCGATGTCGCCGATCTGGCCGTTGGACATCAGCCAGTCATACTGGATGACAACCTTGCCGGCCGCTCTGGCGCCCGACGTCAGCACGAGTTGCATGCCCGCCGACGCGGCCGCGACAGCGGCGAGACCACCTTTCACGAAAGTGCGGCGATTTAATCGATAGTCCGTGTTCCCACTCATTTTTCGCTCCTGTTGCAGACTTCTTGTATCTTCTTCAGGCGGGCCGCTCCCTCTGGCGCGGCGTCGTCTACGGCTGTTCGTCGTGGTAGTCGCCAGGGCCGCCGTCGAGCCAGGCGTAAAGCTCCCAGAGCGTATCGTCCGGGTCGGTGAAATAGGCGCAGCGCGCATTCCAGACATAGTTTTCGGGCGGCCCGTAGAAGGGCACGCCCTTGGCGCTGAGTTCGGCGTGCAGCCGGTCGATATCGCCAGGTGTGTCGAGCCGGACCGCCACGCAGACTTTGTGCGCATGGTGCGGCGATCTCAGCTTCGAAACGCCGGTATGCCGGTTGATGTGGTCGAGCTCCCACGCGGCGAGCGTGACGCCCTCGCCATGAAAGTCGGCAAAGCCTTCGGCGCGGCGGCGCAGCCGGAAGCCGAGTTTCTCGACATAGAAGTCGACTGTGCGCTCGATGTTCTCCACCAGCAGGCAGACGTCGGAGATGCGGGTGACGCTCGCCGGCATGGTCATTTCGCTCCACGAAGTGGCAGCTTGACCCCGACGCGATCGGCCGCGCCGACAATGTGGGCGCGCATCGCTGCTTCCGCCGCTGCCGGATCGCCCGCCACCAGCGCCTCGTAGATGCGCACATGCTCGCCGACATTGACCTCGACGAGATCGTGCAGAGGGTTGGTCAGGCGGGCGTAGTGGATCGAGTGCCGGATCTGCTCGCAGACGAAAGAGATGAAGGTGTGAATGTAGCTGTTGCCGGTCGCCCGCGCGATCTCGCGGTGGAAGAGCAGGTCGGCGTCGATGCTGCCTTCCTCCCAGCGCTCCTCGCCGCTCATGCGGTCGAGCGCCGCCTTGATCGAATCGAGATGCTCCTGCCCGCGACGCGCCGCGGCGAGCGCCGCCGACTCGGCCTCGAGGATGCAGCGCAGCTCGAACAGCCGCTCCATATTGTGCGTGTCCTTGAGCGCCTCGCGGTCGATACGGATAGCGGCCCGCTGCTCCGGCGCCAGCACGAAGGCGCCGATGCCTTGGCGGGCCTCGATCATACCGTCGGCCCTGAGCTGGGCGATCGCCTCGCGCACCACGTTGCGGCTGACGCCGAATTTGTCGGAAAGCTCCTGCTCGGTCGGCAGCCGCGCGCCGGGGTTCAACTCGCCGGATTCGATCTCGCGGCTGAGGAAGGCGGCGACCCGGTGCGGCAGGGTCTCGACGGTGCCGATGGCGGCCAGTCTTTGTTTCATGGAAAAGTCTCCGTCGAGGGCAGCAGGCAGCCGGGATTCATCATCCCGTTGGGATCGAAGGCGGTCTTCAGCGCGGAGACCATACGGCGATGCGTCGGCGAGAGCCCGTCCCAGAATTCACGCCGACGGCTGCGGCCGATGCCGTGCTCGGCGCTGATCGAGCCGCCGAGGTTGACTGCAATGTCGTAGAGCCCCGCCGTGACTTCCGCGCCGCGCGAACGCGCTTCGCTTTCCCCGAGCGCGAGCGGCGGCAGCACATTGAAATGAATGTTGCCGTCGCCGGCATGGCCGTAGGCAAGGGGGATCCAGCCGCGATGTTCGAGCGCGACGAAGCGGCGGGCGCGCTCGATCAGGGCCGGCATGTCGGAAATGCGCACCGACAGATCGGTGCGCACATGATAGCCGCGCCTCGCCTGGCCTTCGACCAATCCCTCGCGGATCGCCCAGAAGGTCTTCGCCTGGGCGCCGCTAGTGGCAAGGACCGCGTCGCTCACCAGTCCTTTTTTCATCGCATCGCCAAGGAAGCCGGCCAGCACGCCGTTGAGGTCGATGGTCGGCCCTGAGGACAATTCGATCAGCACCTGGACGGGCGCCGAGACCGGCTCCGTCATTGCAGGGTCGATCAGCCGGGCCATCTCGATGCACTCGGAACCGATGATCTCAAAAGCCGAGATCAGGTCGCAGCAGTCGCGGCGCGCCCGGTTGAACAGCGCGATGGCCGCCTCGAAGGAGGCGAGGCCGAGATAGGCCGTTTCGGTACGGGCCGGTTTCGGGAACAGCTTGACCTCGACGCCGGTGACGATGCCGAGCGTGCCTTCCGAGCCGATGAAAAGCTGCTTCAGGTCGTAGCCGCTGTTGTTCTTGCGCAGACCAGAGAAGCCGTTCCACAGTTCGCCATCGGCGAGCACGACTTCCAACCCGAGGATCAGATCGCGCGCCATGCCGTAGCGCAGCACATTGACGCCGCCGGCATTGCTCGCCGCGTTGCCGCCGATCTGGCAGCTGCCTTGCGCGCCGAGCGCCAGCGGAAACAGGCAATCCTGTGCCTCGCTCGCGTCCTTGATCGTTTGCAGCACGCAGCCGGCGTCGGCCTGCAGCGTGAAGTTCTCAGGATCGATTTGGCGGATGGCATTCAGCCGCTCCAGGCTGACGACGACCATGCCGGCGCCATTCGTGTCGATGGCGCCCGAAACCAGCCCGGTGTTGCCGCCCTGCGGAATGACGCCGAGGCCCAACGCGCCGCAAAGCCGCATCGACGCCTGCACCTCGGCAACCGAAGCCGGTCGCAACACTGCGAGGGCGCCGCCGCGATAGTCGCCCGCCCAATCGCCAAGATACTTCGCCATCCCTGCCGGCTCGGCAGTCAAGCCATTGCGCCCGACGGCGCCTTCGAGGGCGTCGAGAACGTCTGGCGAAAGGCTGTGAGCGGTCATCGGCGGCGCAATTTTGGTGTCAGGCGATAGGGTGATACATATCATCCTACAACTTAATCCGAGTCAATCCGGCGTAACTTCCGGCTGGCAGGTCAAACTGGGATGGACGGATAAAGCTCGCCGGTGTGCAGCGAGCGAAAGCACTACAGGAACTGCGCTACCTTCTTGCCGACTGCGAGGAAGCGCAGCGGGTCGACCGCCTCGCCATTGTGGCGCACTTCGTAGTGGAGATGCGGGCCGGTCGAGCGGCCACTGCTTCCCGTCTTTCCGATCACGTCGCCGGCGGCGAGCTTCTGGCCGACGGCGACGTCGATTTCGCTCAGATGCCCGTAGCGCGTGGCAAAACCGTTGCCGTGGTCGACCTCGACCATGCGTCCGTAGCCGCCGTTCCAGCCGGCCTTGGTGACAATTCCGGCGGCCGTGACCTTGGCCGGCATGCCGATCGGTGCCCGGAAGTCCATTCCCGTGTGCAAGGCGGCCGTGCCGAGGATCGGGTCGGTGCGCACGCCGAACGGGCTGGTCACCGCATGGCCTGGGGCGGGATTGGTGAGCGGCAGTTTGCGCGCTTCCTTCTTGATTTGATCAAGAGCATCAAGAGCTTCGTCCAGCTCCTTGACCTTGCTGTCAAAGATCAGCGAGGAATCGAGGGGGACCAGGGGGCCGCCGACATCGTTCTTGTCAAGCTCGGCGTCGACCGGCAAGCCCGCCGCTTCGAGCGCCTGACTGATCGCGTCGGCGTTCTTGTAGGCATTGTCCGCAAGCGTGGTGATGCGGGTAAGCTGCTGGCTCTCGATGGCCTTGAGCGATGCGTTGATCGATACGAACAGCCTGTCGGCGCGATCCGCGGCGGTTTCGCTATCGAGCGGGTCGGACCGGGTCGACCACAGCGAGAAGGGCCTTGTATCGCCGGCGCTCAAGGATGCGACGGAGTAGGCAGAGCCCTGCGAAAGGCCGCCGGTTGCGTCGGCATGCTCGTCGGGCTTCGTCGTGGTATCGGCCGCGGCGGGCGCATCGCCGACTTCGCTTTCGGCGCGTTCGAGGATCGGTCCGAGCCGCCCATGGCGCTGGCTCAGCTGGGTCTGCCTGGCCAGCAGCTCGCTGACCTTGGTTTCCATGAGCTGCTGGTCGAGAAGCTGGCGGCTCGTGATGCGGTCAACCTGGGCGCGCAGCGCGGAGATGCGGTCCTCATAGGCCTGCTGCATGCGCGCCTGCCTGGCCGTGGTAGCGCCGATCAGGTCGTCGCGCAGGACCAGATAGGAGGTGGCGAGGAGATAGCCGATGGCGATCGCCGCGAGCGCCGATCCGATGAACGCGACCAGCCAGGGGCGGATGGTGAAATGCTTGATCTCGTTGCCCCTGGCGATGATGACCGTGTGGGGCTCCTTGCGCCTGCCGAAGACCGTTGACTGACCGTTTGGTTTCACGGGACCGAGCTTTCGTTACGACTCCAACGACAGGCCGGGATTACACATTATTAGGGTTAACAAAGCTTTGTCGGGCAGGGCTTCGCGGTAACGAATGCCCGTTGTGCAGGCGATGGGTTGCAGGAGCTTGTTGCGGCCGGCGGTGCGGGTAGGAGACTTAAAGAGCCCGCACCGTCTCCAGCACCTCTTCGGCATGGCCCTTGACACGGACCTGCCGCCAGATGCGGGCAATCCGTCCGTCCCCGCCGATCAGGAAGGTGGCGCGCTCGACGCCCATGTATTTGCGGCCGTACATCATTTTCTCGACCCACAGATGGTAGGCCCCTATCACCTTGCGCTCCTCGTCGGCGACGAGGTCGACAGTGAGATCGTACTTCGCCTTGAATTTGTCGTGTTTCTTGACGCTATCGGGAGACAGCCCGATGACCACGGCGCCCGCCTTCTCGAATTCCGGCATCAGCTGCGAGAAGCCGATCGCCTCATTGGTGCAGCTTGTGGTGTCGTCCTGCGGATAGAAGTAGAGTACGACAGGCTTTCCCCGGACTGCAGAGAGGCTGAGAGAGCCGCCGCCGTCGCGCGGGAGATCGAATTGCGGCGCAACGTCGCCCACTGCGAGATCAGCCATATCGATGCCCTTGTCTGAGGTTACGCGCGGATCGAGCATCGATATAACGTAAGGCGGGGATTCGTCCACGACGAGTTCGTTACAACGGAATATTGCGTGGATCAGGAGCACCCGCAGCACGAGAAGATCAGGTTCAGGCGTGACGAAATCACGGACCTGGGGACGTTTCCGTCCGCGTGCGGCGTGCCGCCACTCGGCCGCGCTTCGGTGCGCCGCCGCTTCCGCGCCGTCGGCCGGGTGCTCGCCGGGCTCTGCGCGCTCCTGCTTCTTGCAGCGGCAGGCGTTTATGTGCTCGGCACGTCCGGCATCGGCACGGAGCGGCTTCGCGCCGAGGCCGAGACAGCCATCGAGAAGCTCGCCGGCGTCGATGTCAACGTCACGGTCGGACCGGCGCGGCTGACGCTTGACGGATCGAGCTTCGTCGCGCTGCAGGTGAGCGACGTCAGCCTGAAGACCGCCGATGGCAAGCCGATGGCCGATGTCGGGCGTGTCCGCTTCGGCATTCGCCTGCTGCCGCTGCTGTCCGGCGACGTCCGGCTGACCAGCGCCAGGTTTTCCGATGCCCGCATCATGGTTGCCGCGATGCCCTCCGGCGGCGGCGACTGGACAACGGCGCTGCGCAATGAAGACGGTCTGGTCGATCCGGAGAAGGTGTCGGCGACGGTGTTTTCCGGCGTCAACGAGGCACTGGATGCGGTGCGTGCGGATTCGATGCGCCAGATCGACCTCAGCAATGTCGAATTCGAGCTGCCAGTGGGCGGATCGGTCAAGCGCGTGACCGTCACCGAGGCCACGGTCGCGCAAACCGGCACGGGCAGCATGGAACTGTCTGCTGATGCCGATGTCGACGGCAGGCTCGTCAGCCTCACTGCTTCCGCCGCCCGCGATCCGAGCGCCAGGCGGATCGCATCGCTGGACGCCAGCCTCGGGGTTGCCGACGCCAGCGGAACGCCGGCTCAAGGAAGCTCAGGCGGCGGAAACTCCGGCGCCCAGAGCGGCAAGCTCGGTTCGGTCGCGCTGAAATTTTCGGGCGCCGAAGCGTCCGGCGAAACGCCATCGCGGCTGACGGCCTCGCTGTCGCTCGGCGATTCGGTGCTCGATCTCGGCTCGCGCGGGCTGCTGCCGGCTGATGTCGATGCCAATGCCACGCTGGTGGCGGGGTCCAACAAGATCTCGGTCGACCGGCTGCTGATCAAGACCGGCCGCTCGACCTTCGATTTCGCCGGCTCGATCGGGCCGAAGCCAGCAGCCGCGGGCGAGGAGCCGTCCTACCGCTATGATCTCATCAGCGACGGCTCGACGCTTGCCCCATCGGAATCGCCGGAACCGGCGCTTCAGTTCCTCGCCCGCATTGCCGGTGTCTACCAGACCAAGAGCCGCAAGCTCGTCGCCGAGCAGATCGGCGTCCGCTCAGGCGGTTCGAGCGAGGTGCTGGGCACGGCGTCGCTTGCGTTCATCGACAATGGCCCGCCGGGCATATCGCTTTCGCTCAATGTCCACGACATGCCTGTCTCGCATGTGAAGCAGTTGTGGCCATGGTTCTCCGCCCGCAACGCGCGGCTTTGGGTGCTGGACAACTTGTTCGGCGGCCGCGTCGTCGACGCCAACCTGCAGTTCCAGGTCGTGCCGGGGCGGCTGGGCAACGGCGTTCCGCTTTCCGGCGACGAGGTGTTCGGCCGCTTCCAGGTCGAGGGCTCGCGCTTCGATACGGCCGGCCGCATCCCCCCGATCCGCGACGCGGTCGGCGTCGTTGCCTTCCACGGCAACGATGTCGACATCACGCTGTCCTCGGGTAGCGTCTATATGCCGAGCGGCCGCACCGTGGCTGCAAGCGGCGGCACGCTGACCGTGAAGCAGGCGAACCGCTCGCCGGTCATCGGCGCGCTCGACATCGACGTCGCCGGTGAAGCGCCGGCAATCGCCGAGCTCGCCTCCTTCGAGCCGATCAACGCCATGCGCCATGTCGGCCTTGCGCCGGAGGATTTGAGCGGCACCGTCACCGGCCACGTGCGGGCCGACATTCCGCTGACCTCCGGCGTCGACACCTCGACGCTCGATTGGCTGGTGGCGCTGGACTACCAGGATCTTTCCTTGGCCAAGCCGTTCGAGGACCAGACGGTGACCGAGGCCGACGGCTCGATCACCGTCAGCCCGGACCGCGCGGTGATATCGGCCAAGGCCAGGCTCAACGGCATTCCGGCGGAGCTCGATCTCGTCGAACCGCTCGAGGACAACGGTCCGCCGCGCAGCCGCAAGGTCGAGCTGGTGCTCGACGACAAGACGCGCGACGCGACGATGCCCGGCCTTTCGCCGCTGCTTTCGGGAACGATCAAGGTGGCGATCGACAAAAGCGGGCAGGGCGGTCAGGACGTGTCGGCCGACCTGACCAACGCAAGGCTCGACATCCCATGGGCCGGGTGGAGCAAGGGGGCAGGCATCCCGGCCAAGGTCACCTTCACCATGGCGAAGTCCGGCGGCACCACCACGCTGTCCGATTTCGATCTCGAGGGAAAAAGCTTTTCGGTCGGCGGCGATGTGACGCTGGTCAACGGGGCGCTGTCCTCGGCCCGCTTCAGCAGGGTCGCGCTCAACAGGGGCGACGACGTCGCGGTCTCAGTCAAACGATCGGGCAAGAATTATGCGGTGGATATCAGCGGCGAATCCCTCGACGCCCGCTCGCTCATCAAGCAGTTCACCTCGGACGTCGACACCGCGACGAAAGGCGCAGGCGCCGACGCGATCTCGGTCAGCGCCGACGTGAAGTCGCTTACCGGCTTTCACGACGAGGTGCTGTCGAACCTGAAGCTGGATTACAGCGGTGCCGGGTCGCGCGTGAACGGCCTCGATGTCAGCGCGACAGCGAGTTCGGGCGCGGCGATCACCGTCAAGAACATGGCCGGCGAGGGCAGCCGGTCGCTCAGGATGAAATCGGCCGACGCCGGGGCCATCCTGCGGTTCCTCAACATCTATGAGCACATGGAGGGCGGGGCGATCACGCTGTCGCTCTCGGGCGCCGGCGACGGGCCGATGAAGGGGCAGGTCGACGCCAGCAACTTCTATGTCGTCAATGAGCCGAAGCTAGCGTCGATCGTGTCGACCAAGCCGGTCGGCGACACGCGCAGCCTCAATCAGGCGGTGAAGGCCGACATCGACACCTCAAGAGTGCAGTTCGAGCGCGGCTTCGCCGAGATCGACAAGGGGGCCGGCTATCTCAGATTGGCCAACGGCGTGCTGCGCGGTCCGCGAATCGGCACCACCTTCCAGGGCACGCTCTACGACCAGGACAACAATATGGACATGACCGGCACCTTTATGCCGGTCTACGGGCTGAACCGCATCTTCGGCGAATTGCCGCTGTTCGGGCCGCTGCTCGGCAACGGCCGCGACCGCGGCCTCATCGGCGTAACCTATCGCTTACGCGGCAACGCCAACAAGCCGACCCTCAACATCAATCCGCTGTCCGTGGTGGCGCCCGGGATCTTCAGGTCGATCTTCGAGTACAGGTAAGACGGCCGGTTAATCAGACCGGCCGCACCAGGACGTGCTTCTTCCTGCCGAGCGAGAGCTTTACGAAACCCTCCGCGCCCAGATCCTGAAGCGTCACCATGCGCCGATCGTCCGTCACCGGCTGGTCGTTGAGACGCACCGCGCCGCCCTGGATGTGCCGGCGTGCCTCGCCATTCGATCCCGCCAGTCCGGCGGTCACGAACAGCGAGAGGATGCCGATGCCGGCCTCGAGATCGGCCTTGGCCACCTCGACGCTCGGCAGCGTGTCGGCGAGCGCGCCTTCCTCAAAGGTCTTGCGGGCGGTCTCGCTCGCCGTCTCGGCGGCGGCCCGGCCGTGCAACATGGCGGTGATCTCGGTGGCGAGGATCTTCTTGGCCTCGTTGATCTCCGAACCGCCGAGTTTTTCGAGCCGCGCCACCTCGTCGAGCGGCAGCGTCGTGTAGAGCTTCAGGAAGCGGCCGACATCGGCGTCCTCTGTGTTGCGCCAGTACTGCCAGAACTCGTAAGGCGACAGCATGTCGCCGTCGAGCCAGATCGCGCCCGAGGCCGACTTGCCCATCTTGGCGCCGGACGACGTGGTGAGCAGCGGCGTGGTCATGGCGAAGAGCTGCACGCCTTCCATGCGATGGCCGAGATCGATGCCGTTGACGATATTGCCCCACTGGTCGGAGCCGCCCATCTGCAGCCTGCAGCCGACGCGCTTGTAGAGTTCCACGAAATCGTATGCCTGCAGGATCATGTAGTTGAATTCGAGGAAGGACAGCGACTGCTCGCGATCGAGCCTGAGCTTGACGGAATCGAAGGCGAGCATGCGGTTGACGGAGAAATGCCGGCCGACATCGCGCAGGAAATTGACGTAGTTGATCTCCATCAGCCAGTCGGCGTTGTTGACCATGATGGCGTCGCCGGCGCCTTCGCCGAATTTGAGGTAAGGGGTGAAATTACGGCGGATGCCGGCGAGATTGTCGTCGATGTCCTGCGGCGTCAGCAGCTTGCGCGCCTCGTCCTTGAACGAAGGATCGCCGATCATCGAGGTGCCGCCCCCCATCAGCGCGATCGGCCGGTGGCCGGTCTGCTGCAGCCAGTGCAGCATCATAATCTGGATCAGCGACCCGGCATGCAGGCTCTTCGCCGTCGCGTCGAAACCGATATAGGCGCTCACCGTTTCCCTGGCGAAGAGCTGGTCGAGGCCGGTTTCATCCGAAATCTGGTGGATGAAGCCCCGCTCGCTCATGATGCGCAGGAAATCGGACTTGAAGGCGGACATTTTTTCTTCCCGGAGTTCGCCCGGCGCTTAAGCCAAAGCGTGACATGAAGGCGCGCGTTTAGCATCAGCGAGCGATCAGCAAAAGTGGTTTCCGGTTTTGCGTTCGATCGCCCGCAATGGCGCGCATTCTTGCTTCGTCCCCTTTGCTGGCGTAATGAGGCGCCCGCGCAAGGGCAGCGCGCCCCAAGCGCCGCGACGGGGCTATCCCGCAGATCAGATCGGACAAGCTCCCGCGATGAACAGGAACATCCTTATCCTCTTTCTGTTCAGCATCGTCATGTCCGTCAGCGGCCTGGCGAGCCTGCCGCCGATCGACCGCGATGAATCTCGTTTCGTTCAGTCGACCAAGCAGATGGTCGAGACCGGCGACTACATCGATATCCGCCTGCAGGATGTCACGCGCTACAAGAAGCCGATCGGCATCTACTGGCTGCAATCAGCCGCCGTTGCGCTGAGTGGCGAGGGGGCGCAAGCGCCGATCTGGGTCTATCGACTGGTCTCGATGCTGGGCATTGCGCTCGCCGTCGTCGGCATAGGCTGGACGGGCACGAAACTCTTCGGCGCCGATGCGGGCCTTGCCGCCGGGCTGATGATGGCGGCGATCTTCGCCACCGCCTTCGAGGGCCGCGACGCCAAGACCGACGCCATGCTTCTGGCCTGCTGCGTGGCCGCGCAAGGCGCGCTGGCGCAGGTCTATCTCGCCGCCCGC
Organism: Mesorhizobium sp. M1C.F.Ca.ET.210.01.1.1; assembly: GCF_004791585.1. Taxonomy (GTDB): domain Bacteria; phylum Pseudomonadota; class Alphaproteobacteria; order Rhizobiales; family Rhizobiaceae; genus Mesorhizobium. The sequence continues at coordinate 128,570 of NZ_SRUU01000009.1, read as the reverse complement.
CGCAAGGAGCCGGTTGCCAGTCATTTGCCCTGGATCTTCTGGATCGCGCAGGGGCTGGGCATCCTGATCAAAGGACCTGTCGCGCCGCTGCTGTCCTTGCTGACGGCGGCCGCGCTGTTTGCCTTCGATCGTGACTGGCGCTGGCTATTGAAGCTGAAGCTGGTGCGCGGCATCGCGACCGTGCTGGTCATCGTGCTGCCCTGGATCGTTCTGATCAGCTGGAAGAGCGGCGGCGCCTTCTTCCAGGAAGCTGTCGGCAAGGACATGCTGAACAAGGTGGCGCAAGGCGAGGAATCGCATGGCCTGCCGCCGGGCTTCTACATGCTCACCTATTCGTTGTTCATGTGGCCTTTCGGCCTGATCGCGGTCGGCGCTGGCTTGCAGGCCCTCAACCGCTTCTGGGACGATCCGCGCCTGCGCTTCTGTCTTGCCTGGTACATTCCGTTCTGGCTGGTGTTCGAGGCGATCCCGACCAAGCTGCCGCATTATGTGATGCCTGCCTATCCCGGCATGGCGCTGCTGATCGGCTGGCTGCTCACCTTGCCGGCCGACCAGGCTGATGCGCCGCTGAAGCGCTGGCAGAACTGGCTGTGGTGGTCAACGGCCTTCGGCGTGGTCGTCGTGTCGATCGGGCTGGCCGCGGTGTGTATCGGGGCGCCGATCTATTTTGCGAAAGCCTTTTCCTGGTGGAGCATCCCGGCGGCAATCGCTGCTTTGGTCACCGGCTATCTCGCCTTCCCGCGCCAATTGCAGGTTCCGCTCGGGCGCATCGCCGCGATCGCCGTCGGCGCCGGCATCACCTTCAGCCTGCTGTTCGGGGTCGTTGCACCGTCGCTGAAGCCGATCTGGCTGAGCCCCGCTATCAAGGCCGCCGTCGATGCCAACCGTCCTTGCGATACTACCGGGCTCGCATCGTCTCCCTATCACGAGCCGAGCCTGGTGTTCCTAGTCGGCACCAACACCGTGCTGACCGATGTTGACGGCGTCGCAAAGCACCTGCTAGCCGATCCGGCTTGCGCGCTGGGACTTGCGCCGGTGAAGGACGAGCAGAAGCTCAACGAACTGCTTGCCGGGCAGGGCAAGTCGGCGAAGCGGCTTACCGAAATCGACGGGCTCAACTATTCGTCAGGAGACAAGCTGTCGCTCGGCCTTTATCGGGTGGCGCAGTGAGGAATAGTGTCGGGCCCCAAAAACCCCTGTAGACTCAGCCATGTCCGCCGTCGCCCTTTATCGCCGCTCGCTCGGCAATTTCCTCGACACGATGCGCATCGTGAAGCGGCGCTTTGCCGTGCGCCCGGCGCGCTATCCCGAGAATGCGTGGGTTGTCTGGGTGTTCGCCTGGCTCCTGCTCGCCGCGGCCGCTTTCCTCAGCCTCGACAGCGCCGCCGGCAGGATGCGCGGAGTGTGGACGCCGGGTTTCGTTCATTTCACCGATTTCTTCACGGATTTCGGCCTGGGCGGCTGGTACCTCATCCCGGCGGCTCTCTGTTTCGTTGCAGCCAATCTGACGGACTGGCGGCGCCTTTCCCGGCAAACGCGCCTTCTCGTCTACAACTGGACCTGCTTCGCCTTCCTGGTGCTTTGCGCCGTCGGCCTTTCCGGGCTGGCGGTCAACCTGCTGAAATACGGCATCGGCCGGGCGCGCCCGCTCTACTTCAACGATTTCGGCGTGCTGTCGCTGCATCCCTTCGCCATGGACGCGCGCTTCGCCGGCTTTCCGTCCGGCCATGCCACGACGATGGGCGCGGTGTTCGGCATTCTTTTGCTTTTGTTCCCTAAGCGCTGGCACATCGCGCTGGCGGTCACGGCCTGCATCGCCTCGACGCGCGTCTTTGTCGGCGCGCACTATCCAAGCGACACGGTAGCTGGCTTCGGGCTTGGCCTCGCCTTCGCGATTGTCACGGGACTAGTCTTCGCGCGGCTCGGCTTCATCTTCCAGCGGCCGTCCTCGACCAGGCCGGTGCCGAAACGCACGTTCCGGCTGCGATGGTCGAGCGGGTCGAAGGACAGAATAGCGTCGGCCCGGCAAAGCCGCGAACGCCTGACAGCCGACCACTCTTAGGGGCGTTTCGCGGTCTATCTCAGCCGCTTCGGCCGCGGATCGGCGAGCTCGCCCGCCAGTCGGCGGTCGAGGTAGTCGGCGCATTCCTCGATCAGCAATTCGGCGTGGTTGGCGAAGAAATGATTGGCGCCGGGCAGCGTCTTCTGCGTGATGGTGATGCCTTTTTGCGTGTGCAGCTTGTCGACCAGCGTCTGCACGTCCTTCGGCGGCGCCACCTTGTCGGCATCGCCATGGATGATGAGGCCGGACGACGGACAGGGCGCCAGGAACGAGAAGTCGTAGGTATTGGGCTGCGGGGCGACCGAGATGAATCCTTCGATCTCCGGCCGGCGCATGAGCAACTGCATGCCGATCCAGGAACCGAAGGAATAGCCGGCGACCCAGCAGCTCTTGGAATCGGGATGCAGCGACTGCACCCAGTCGAGCGCGGCGGCCGCGTCCGACAGTTCGCCGGTGCCGTGGTCGAACTCGCCCTGGCTGCGGCCGATGCCGCGGAAATTGAAGCGCAGCGTGGTGAAATCGCGCTTCTGGAACATGTAGAAGAGGTCGTAGACGATCTTGTTGTTCATCGTGCCGCCGAATTGCGGGTGCGGATGCAGGACGATGGCGATCGGCGCGCTCTTTTCCTTGGAAGGCTGGTAACGGCCCTCCAGGCGACCAGCCGGACCGGCGAAAATGACCTCAGGCATAAAATACTCCACATGGCATATCAAAGCGCTTGCCCCGAACTTGCTTTGGCCCGGAACTCTTCCCTTGGCCCATTCTGTGGCCTTGACGCCGGGCAAGCGCCTTCCTAGAAGCTAGTTTAGAATTGTTCAAAACTGGGTGGCCGAAACGCGATAATCCGGCCGCCCGCGCCGCAAGCCGGGTAAATAGGACGGCTTGCCTTGCAATTTCAAGGAAATAACGCGCTATCCTCGCGGAATGGCTGCTGACAGGATCGACGGAAGGAAAATGGCCGCAACCCGCGCCTATCTCGACTACAACGCCAGCGCGCCTCTCATTGCAGAGGCGCGGGCGGCGATGGTCGTCGCGCTCGATGCCGCCAATCCGTCGTCGGTTCATTCGGAAGGCCGCGCGGCGCGGCGGCTGATCGAGGACGCCAGGCGTGACGTGGCAGGGCTGGTCAACGCCAGGCCCGAGCATGTCGTGTTCACGTCGGGCGCGACGGAGGCCGCGTCGACGCTGCTCACCCCTGACTGGCAGATGGGACGCGGCGCCGTCCGCATGGGCCACCTCTATGTCTGCGAGGCCGATCATCCTTGCATCCTGGGCGGCGGACGCTTTCCGGCCGCGCAGGTGACGCGGATCGGCGTCGATCAAAATGGCATCGCTGATCTCGAGGCGCTGACAAGGGCGCTGGCTGCGCATGGCAAGGCCGGCGGCCTGCCGCTGGTGGCGATCCATGCCGCTAACAACGAGACGGGCGTGATCCAGCCAATCGGCCGTATCGCTGAAATCGTCAAGGCGGCGGGCGGGGTCCTCGTCGTCGACGCCGTGCAGGCGGCCGGACGGATTCCGATCGATATGTCAGTCGGTTATGCGGACTATTTGATCTTGTCTTCGCACAAGATCGGCGGCCCGAAGGGCGTCGGCGCGATCGTCGCTCAGTCCGACCTGATGATGCCGAAGCCGCTGGTCAATGGCGGCGGCCAGGAGAAGGGCCATCGCGCCGGCACGGAGAACCTTCCCGGCATTGCCGGCTTCGCCGCCGCGGCGCGGGCGGCACTTGCTGGCCTGGATGAGATGGAACAGGTTGCGCGCCGCCGCGACGGGATCGAGGCAATCGTGAAGGAACTCGTCCCGGACGCTGAAATCTTTGGAGCGGCGGCACCAAGGCTTGCCAACACGACATTCCTCGCTATTCCGGGCATCAAGGCCGAGACGGCGCAGATCGCTTTCGATCTTGCAGGCGTAGCGCTGTCGGCCGGCTCCGCCTGCTCGTCGGGAAAAGTCGGACCGAGCCATGTGCTGAAGGCGATGGGGCATGCCGATAGCCTTGGCGCCTTGCGCGTCTCGATCGGCCGCGCCACGGGCGGCGAGGAGATCGAGGCGTTCCGGAAAGCCCTGGCGGGCGTTGTCGCGCGCCGGGCCGGGAAGGAAAAAGCTGCCTGACGGCGGCAGGAGCATCGGATGCGGGCCTAGGGCTCCCGAATCCGGTTTGAAATGAAATTCAGGCCATCCGGCCTGGTAGAGCCGTGCGTTTCGTCTTGGCCGGGTGAATTCCCGGCGGGAATGCACTATATGGAGCTTACTCCGCTTCAAGTCCCTCGGGGCAGCGGCGGTGCCATAGTTTGAAAACTGTCGGGCCTTGACCCCGGCGTGGATGGAGAACGCTTATGCCTGCTGTGCAGGAGACGATCGATCGAGTCCGAAAGATCGACGTCGACCAGTATAAATACGGATTCCAGACAGAGATCGAGATGGACAAGGCCCCCAAGGGCCTGAGCGAAGACATTATTCGCTTGATCTCCGAGAAGAAGGGCGAGCCGGACTGGATGCTGGAATGGCGCCTGGGGGCCTATCGCCGCTGGCTGACGCTGGAAGAGCCGACCTGGGCGCGCGTCCACTATCCGAAGATCGACTTCCAGGACATCCATTATTACGCGGCGCCGAAAAGCACGCCCGGCCCGAAGTCGCTGAGCGAGGTCGATCCTGAACTGCTCAAGGTCTACGAGAAGCTCGGCATCCCGCTGAAGGAACAGGAAATCCTCGCGGGCGTGCAGAAGACCGAGAAGACTGAAGAGTCGGAGCTGGAGGAAGCCAACGACAACGTCTACAAGTCGGGCCGCGTCGCGGTCGACGCCGTGTTCGATTCTGTCTCGGTCGTCACTACCTTCAAGGAGGAGCTCGCCAAGGCCGGCGTCATCTTCTGCTCGATCTCGGAAGCGATCCGCGAGCATCCGGAGCTGGTGCAGAAATATCTGGGCTCTGTCGTGCCGACCACCGACAATTTCTATGCCACGCTGAATTCGGCCGTGTTCACCGACGGTTCTTTCGTCTTTGTGCCGAAGGGCGTGCGCTGCCCGATGGAGCTCTCGACCTATTTCCGCATCAACGAGAAGAACACCGGCCAGTTCGAGCGCACGCTGATTATCGCCGAGGAGGGGGCCTACGTATCCTATCTCGAGGGCTGCACGGCGCCGCAGCGCGACGAGAACCAGCTTCATGCGGCGGTGGTCGAACTCATCGCGCTTGACGATGCCGAGATCAAATATTCGACGGTGCAGAACTGGTACCCCGGCGACGCCGAGGGCAAGGGCGGCATCTACAACTTCGTCACCAAGCGCGGCGACTGCCGCGGCGACCGCTCGAAGATCTCGTGGACGCAGGTCGAGACCGGCTCGGCCATCACCTGGAAATATCCGAGCTGCATCCTGCGCGGCGACGACTCCAGCGGCGAGTTCTATTCGATCGCCGTTTCGAACGGCTATCAGCAGGTCGACAGCGGCACCAAGATGATCCATCTCGGCAAGAACACGTCGAGCCGCATCATCTCCAAGGGCATCGCCGCGGGCTTCTCGCAGAACACCTATCGCGGCCAGGTTTCGGCGCACCGCAAGGCGGCCAACGCGCGCAACTTCACCAACTGCGACTCGCTTCTGATCGGCGACCAGTGCGGCGCGCACACCGTGCCCTACATGGAAGCCAAGAACGCGACGGCGAAGTTCGAGCACGAGGCGACGACGTCGAAGATCTCCGAGGACCAGAAGTTCTACGTCATGCAGCGCGGGATCCCCGAGGAAGAGGCGATCGCGCTCATCGTCAACGGCTTCGTCAAGGACGTCATCCAGCAACTGCCGATGGAGTTCGCTGTCGAGGCGCAGAAGCTGATCGGCATCAGCCTAGAGGGTTCGGTCGGCTGACCGCAAAAGATATTCAGGAAAGAAATATGCTTGAGATAAAGAACCTGCATGCCCGTATCGTCGACGACGGCACCGAGATCATCCGCGGCCTGGACCTGACGGTGAAAGCCGGCGAGGTCGCCGCCATCATGGGGCCGAACGGCTCCGGCAAGTCGACGCTGTCCTATATCCTCGCCGGCCGCGAGGACTATGAGGTCACCGAGGGCGACATCCTCTACAACGGCCAGTCGATCCTGGAAATGGATCCGGCCGAACGCGCCGCCGCCGGCATCTTCCTCGCCTTCCAATATCCGATGGAGATACCGGGCGTCGCCACCATGGAATTCCTCAAGGTGGCGATGAACGAGCAGCGCAAGGCGCGCGGCGAGGAGCCGCTGAAGGTTCCGGAGTTCCTGAAGCGCGTGAAGGAAGCGGCCGCCTCGCTCAGCATGGACATCAACATGCTGAAGCGGCCGCTCAATGTCGGCTTCTCCGGCGGCGAGAAGAAGCGCGCCGAGATCCTGCAGATGAAGCTTCTGGAGCCGAAGCTCTGCGTGCTCGACGAGACCGACTCCGGCCTCGATATCGACGCGCTGAAGATCGTCGCCGATGGCGTCAATGCGCTGCGCTCGCCCGACCGCGCGATCGTCGTCATCACCCACTACCAGCGCCTGCTTGAGCACATCGTGCCGGACAGCGTGCACGTTCTCTACAAGGGCCAGGTCATCAAGTCGGGCGACAAGTCGCTGGCGCTCGATCTCGAAACCAACGGCTATGCCGGCGTGATCGGCGAAGCCGCGTGAGATGGGGCCGAGTGAGGCGAGAGCAATGAACATGCACGCACAGCCCCAGCGGACACTGGCCGAGACGGCGCTGATCGATGCCTTCGGCGAGCGGCTGTCGCTGCTGCCCGGCGACGGCGCGGTGATGGTCAAGCGCGACGACGCGATCGAGGCCATCAAGCACGGCCTGCCGACGCGGCGCGTCGAATCCTGGCACTATACGGACCTGCGCCGGCTGCTGACCTCGGTGCCGGCCTTCGAGGCGGAGGTGGCGGCGAAAGCCCTCGACCCGGTCCTCGACGGCTCCGCCGTGCTGCCGGTGCTGAACGGCGCCTCGAGCGCCAAGCTACCCGACGTCGAAGGCGTCACGGTGCAGCGCCTGTCGGAAAAGCTGACCGATGGAAGCGTCGCCCCCGGGCTCGACCCTTACGGCGCTGACGACGCGATCGGCGCGCTCAACACGGCCTTCGTTGCCGATGGCTATTTCGTCGACATCGCCGATGGCACCCAACTGGAAAAGCCGATCGAACTGCAGAACCTGCAGTCCGGCGGCCAGGCGCACGTGCGGCTGCTGACGCGGGTCGGCGCCGGCGCCAAGGCGATTATCGTCGAGCGCCAGGCAGGCGAGGGCGGCGATGCCCTCATCAGCTCGGTGAGCCAGCTCGTCCTCGACGAAGGCGCCGAGGTGACCTGGCTGATCGTGCAGGAGCAGCCGGACACGGCCACGCATCTCGCCCAGTTCAAGGCGCATATCGGCAAGGACGCCAAGCTGACCCTGTTCGTGATGAATGCCGGCGGCAGACTGGTGCGCCAGGAAGTCGTGGTGCGCACAACGGGCGAGGGCGCCGACTTCAAGCTGCGCGGCATCAACCTCCTGGCCGGCGACACGCATACCGACACCACCATGGTGCTCGACCATACCGTGCCGCATACGACCTCGACCGAAGTGATGCGCAATGTGGTGACCGGCAAGGCGCGCGGCGTGTTCCAGGGGCGCATCAACGTGCATCAATACGCGCAGAAGACCAACGCCAAGATGGCCTGCAACACGCTGCTCCTGTCGGACGACGGCGAGTTCTCGACCAAGCCTGAGCTGGAGATCTTCGCCGACGACGTCGTCTGCGGCCATGGCGCGACCGTCACCGAGATCGACCACGACCACCTGTTCTACCTGATGGCGCGCGGCATCGACGAGAAGACCGCGCGTGGGCTTCTGGTGAAGGCGTTCGTCGCGGAAGTGATCGAGGAACTGGACGACGAGGCGCTGGTCGACGCGCTCGAAGCACGGCTCGACGGCTGGTTTTCGACGCACGGGTAGCGCCCAGCCTTCTCCCCTTGTGGGAGAAGGTGGATTGGCGCGGAGCGCCAAGACAGATGAGGGGTGCTGGAAGGATCGCGGCCTTGGCCGACAAGGACTTCGAAATGGACCAGAAGATCGAAACCACTCCCTATGACGTCGAGGCGATCCGCCGCAACTTCCCAATCCTGTCGCGCCAGGTCTACGGCAAGCCGCTGGTCTATCTCGACAATGGCGCTTCGGCGCAGAAGCCGCAGGTGGTGCTCGACACCATCCAGCACGCCTATGCCGAAGAATACGCCAACGTCCATCGCGGCCTGCATTTCCTGTCGAACGCCGCGACCGACGCCTACGAGAAGGCGCGGGAGTCGGTCCGCCGCTTCCTCAACGCGCCCAGCACCGACAACATCGTCTTCACCTCCAACACCACCTCGGCGATCAACACGGTCGCCTATGGCTGGGGCATGCCGAGGATCGGCGAAGGCGACGAGATCGTGCTCTCGATCATGGAGCACCACTCCAACATCGTGCCCTGGCATTTCATCCGCGAGCGACAGAGCGCCAAGCTGGTCTGGGTGCCGGTCGACGATCTTGGCGCCTTTCATATCGAGGAATTCGAAAAGCGGCTGACCGATCGCACCAAGCTCGTCGCCATCACCCAGATGTCTAATGCGCTGGGCACGGTGACGCCGATCAAGGAGATCGTGCGCATCGCGCATGCGCGTGGAATTCCCGTCCTCGTCGACGGCAGCCAGAGCGCCGTGCATATGCCGATCGACGTGCAGGACCTCGACTGCGATTTCTTCGTCTTTACCGGCCATAAGGTCTACGGCCCGTCGGGCATCGGCGTGCTCTACGGCAAGAAGCACATGCTGGAAGAGATGCGGCCCTTCATGGGCGGCGGCGAGATGATCGAGGAGGTGACGCAGGACATCGTCACCTATAACGAGCCGCCGCACCGTTTCGAGGCCGGCACGCCGCCGATCGTGCAGGCGATAGGGCTCGGTGCCGCGCTCGAATATATGGAGAAGGTCGGCCGCGATCGCATCGCCGCGCACGAGGCGGACCTCAAGGATTACGCGCATGAGCGGCTCAGGGCCATCAACTCGCTGCGCATCTTCGGCGACGCACCGGGCAAGGGCGCCATCATCTCGTTCGAATTGCAGGGCATCCATGCCCATGACGTGTCGATGGTGATCGACAGGCAGGGCGTGGCCGTCCGTGCGGGCACCCATTGCGCCCAGCCGCTGTTGAAACGCTTCGGCGTGACCTCCACATGCAGGGCGTCGTTCGGCATGTATAATACGAGGGCCGAAGTCGACGCTTTGGCCGATGCGCTGGAAAAGGCGCGAAAGTTCTTCGGGTGAGACCATGGACGATGTGAGCACCACCGCAGAGACCGCCCCGGCTGGGAACGGTATCGTTTCGGCCTCGGCGATCCCCGCCGAGGAGCTGGCGCGGCTGACCGACGACATCGTCTCGGCGCTGAAGACGGTCTACGACCCGGAAATCCCGGCCGACATCTACGAACTCGGCCTCGTCTACAGGATCGACATCGAAGACGACCGTACGGTCAAGATCGACATGACCCTGACCGCGCCAGGCTGCCCGGTGGCCGGCGAGATGCCGGGCTGGGTCGAAAATGCGGTCGGCGCCGTCGAGGGTGTTTCCGGTGTCGAGGTCAACATGGTGTTCGACCCGCCATGGACGCCCGACCGGATGTCGGAAGAGGCGCAGGTCGCGGTCGGATGGTACTAGATGTTTTTTGGCGCAATTCCGGACGGAAAACCGCTGCGCACTTTTCCTGGAATTGCTTTGGTATCGCCCCAACAAGATTGGCTGACTTGCAGCAAAGGTGAAACTTCACCATTTTAAGGGCAGACTCATTCCGCGGGCCTTGAACCCGCGCGAACGTGGAGAATGACATGGGACGCTTCGCCGTCATCACGATGACCGACAAGGCCGCGGACCGCGTGCGCGAGATCGTTGCTACCCGCGAGAACGCCAGCGGCATCCGCCTCGGCATCAGGAAGGGCGGCTGCGCCGGCATGGAATACACGATCGATCTGGTGTCCGAGCCGAACCCCAAGGACGACCATGTCGAGCGCGATGGCGCGCATGTCTATGTCGCGCCGGAAGCGGCCCTCTTCCTGCTCGGAACCGAGATGGATTTTGAGCAGACGACGCTGCGCACCGGTTTCACCTTCAGAAACCCGAACCAGAGCTCGGCCTGTGGCTGCGGCGAATCTGTCGAGCTCAAGCCGGCCGACCTCAAGGCGCTGGCCGAGGCGCGCGCTTCGGCCTGAGGGCCTCCTGGCGTTTGCTCAGTCCGGTAGCGCGGCTATGACGACAAGCTCGACGACCAGGTCTGGCTGCGCGAGAGCGGCAACGCCGATCACCTCTGACGGTGGCGGATTGTTGTAGCTGCAGTGTTTTGGGCAATGTTCGGCGAAGAACTCGTCCAACACGTCCAGGCGGAAATTCGGTGAACTAAGGACGCCGCCGGACGGAAAAGGTCCTTTGACGTAGAATGTGACCTTGACCAGATGGTCGAGCGAGCTGCCAAGCTCTTCCAGATCCGCTTTGATATTGGCAAGGACCGCGCGCCATTGGCTGGCCGGGTCGCCGATCGCGCCGCCCTGGTGGTTCGACGGATCGTAATCGTCAACCGTGGCGGTGTTGCCACAGAGAAAAACATAACCTTTCGCGTCCGTGACGACCGTGCCTTTGCCCCAGGGCATCAGACGATCGCCTTTGAATTTCTTGTATGTCGTGAGGTTCATTTTAGCCTCCCGTTACTAATCCACCCACATGCCGGTCCGTTTGTGCCAATCGGCGATCGATTCCTCGGGATAGACCTCGAACACCTTGTCTTTCTTGCCGATCACCGGCTCGACCCAGTTCGCCTTGTATTTCAGCATCAGGTGCACCTTTTCCGGCGGCGTCGGCAGGTCGCTGTCGATGGCTGACGCGAACGGATGGACGAGGTCCGGCCAGGTCGGGTCGTAGAGCCAGAGTGCTGATCCGCATTTCCGGCAGAAGTTGCGCTCGCCCGTCGAGACATCGCAATGCGGATGCTCGTCGTCCTCGATCTCGGCGCGGTAGACGCCGAGGCTGCGCTTGCCACTGATTTTCAGCGTTTCGTAGTCGGCGCCGAGGTTGATGGCAAAACCGCCGCCGCCCTGCTGCTTGCGGCAGATCGAGCAGTAGCAGAGCATGAACGGCACCGGCGTGTGGCTTTCGACTTCGAAGCCGACGGCGCCGCAGCGGCAGGAGCCTTTGAGCAGGACAGGCATGGAGAGAGCTCCGTTTTCGTGTCTCAACTTGTCAGCATGCCTTTGGTTGCGGCGATGACAAGACCCATGCCGGATGAGATGATCGCGGCATGGACAATGCGCGCCTTGAAGAACTGTTCGAAAGCCTGGGGCCGATCAGCATCCGAAAACTGTTCGGCGGAAAGGGCATCTATTGCGACGGCGTCATCGTCGCGGTCGTCGTGCGCGGCGAGCTGATGCTGAAGGCTGACGAGGAGAGCATTCCGGATTTCGAGGCCGCCGGCTGCAGCCAGTGGACCTATACCGGCTCGCGCCATGGCAAAGAGGTGGCGATGCCCTATTGGAGCGTTCCCGACGACGCCTTCGATGATCCCGACGAAATGGCGATCTGGGCGCGGCGGGCTTACGAGGCCGGACGGCGAGCCGGAAAGTAAGCCGTTGCTTTACGCAAATCCGAACGGAAAACCGCCATGCGCTTTTCCCGGGATTGCTCTTACAGCGCCTTCGCGATCTCCGCCGCCAGCCGCGCATTGTTTTCGACCAACGCGATGTTGGTCTTCAGGCTGCGGCCGCCGGTCAGCTCCAGGATCTTCGACAAAAGGAACGGCGTCACCGCCTTGCCGGTGACGTTGAGCGCTTCGGCCGCCTTCTGCGCGGCCTTGATGTAGCCGTCCATCTCCGCTGCCGGTATCTCGTCATTTTGCGGCACCGGATTGGCGATCAGCACGCCGCCGCCGAGGCCCAGCGCCACGCGCGTGCGGTAGAAATGCGCGATGTCCTGCGGTGCATTCAGCGTCAGCGGCGCGCGGAACGGCGATTGCCTCGACCAGAAGGCGGGCATCGTCTCGCAGCCATGGCCGATGACAGGCACGCCGCGCGTCTCCAGCACTTCCAGTGTCTTCTCGATGTCGAGGATCGCCTTGGCGCCGGCCGAGACGACTATGACCGGGGTGCGCGCCAGTTCGTCGAGGTCGGCCGAGATATCGAAGCTCTTTTCCGCGCCCTTGTGGACGCCGCCAATGCCGCCGGTGGCGAAAACCTTTATCCCGCCCATATGCGCGGCGATCATGGTGGCCGCAACCGTGGTGCCGCCGGTGCGCCTTTGAGCGACGGCAAAGCCGAGATCGGCGCGCGACAGCTTCATGGCGTCGCCGGTCATGGCGAGCGATTCGCGCTCGCCGTCGGAAAGGCCGATCTTGATGCGGCCATCGACCACGGCGATAGTCGCCGGCACCGCGCCGCCGTCAACGATGATCTGCTCGACCTTGGCCGCCATCGCGCCATTGTCGGGGTAGGGCATGCCATGGGTGATGATGGTGCTTTCCAGCGCCACCACCGGCCGCCCGGCGGCAAGCGCCTCCGCCACCGGCGGATGGATGTCGATGAAGGGGCGGGCGGTCTGGGGCGTCATGTCTGTTCTCCAGTCCGGAGAAAACACTCCGGCAAGATGGTCTGGTGGCGCTATGCCACCTCCCGTGCCTCCGGCACAAGGGCAAGCTCCTGCGCGAAACCGGCGGCGGTGAAGGACGGGACGGCCTCCGCGCTCTCGATGGCGAGCATCGCCGCGGCAACACCTTCGCGCAGCGCTGCCCGCAAAGGCAGGCCGCGCAGCAGCGCGGCAACCGTGGCCCCTGTCAGCGCATCGCCGGCGCCGGTCACGTCGGCGACCTGTCGCGGCGCCGGCGGATCGATGGCAAAGACGCCGGATTGATCGAAGCCCAGCACCGGCGCGCTGCCGGCTGTGATCACGCCCGCCGCCAGCCCCAATCGCTTCACCGCGTCGACAAGATCCCGGCCGGACATGTCGGCGCCGGCGAGCGCTGCCGCCTCGCGGCGGTTCATGAACAGCAGCGATAAATCGCCGAGCAGCGGCGCCAGCCGCACCACCTTGGCCGGCGAGATGGCGATGGCGAAGAGCGGCCTGCCGCCGGCTTGCGCAACGAGACGCTCGAGCGCTGCTGTTGGCAGGTTCGCGTCGCAAAGGATCGCGTCAACTCCGGCGATCGCCTCGCGCACCTTGGCGCGGCGGATCTGCTTGGGGAATGCGAGGTCGTAGAGGCCCATATCGGCGAAGCCGACGATCAGCTCGCCCTCGGTGTCGATCAGCGCCGTGTAGCTCGGGGTCGTGCGGTCGAGGAACACCACCGAAAGATCGTCGATGCCGGCGCCGGCGATCGCCGATGCGACGGTTTCCGCCGCAGCGTCGCCGCCGCGCACCGAAAGCAGCGAAGCCGACACGCCGCGCTTCACCACGCTGCGCAGTGCGTTGAAGACGCCGCCGCCGACATCCTCGCGCATGATACCGGGGTTGGAAGCGGCGGGCACGTAGGTGCCCGACACCTGGCCGCGCCGGTCGATATGGGCGCCGCCCAGAGCCAGGATTCTTGGGGATGTCGGCATGCGGGAGAGGTGACCTTCGTTGATTGTTCGCGTGCGCACACTAGGTTTCCGTGCATCGCCCCGCAATCGCTGACGCGATTCGGGCCGGCTGGACGTCAAAATCTCTGTTAGGCCAGCACGCCGGTGCGCTCTAGCTATAGTGAGACAAAACTAGAACAAATCCAGATATTGATTGTTTTTCAGTCAGTTGTTACCCCTTGCCAAATGAGAACAAAAAAGGTACAAAACTGCAGGGATCACGGATTGTCCGGCCTTCATTGACGACCAAGGGGTGATGTATCATGGCTCAGAATTCTTTGCGGCTTGTAGAGGATAAGGCAGTGGACAAATCAAAGGCTCTGGATGCGGCGCTGTCGCAAATCGAGCGCGCGTTCGGCAAGGGCTCGATCATGCGGCTTGGCGCCAACGAGCAGGTGGTCGAGATCGAAACCGTGCCGACGGGATCGCTGGGCCTCGATATCGCGCTCGGCGTCGGCGGCCTGCCGCGCGGCCGCATCATCGAAATCTACGGGCCGGAAAGCTCGGGCAAGACGACGCTGGCGCTGCACACGGTTGCGGAAGCGCAGAAGAAGGGCGGCATCTGCGCCTTCGTCGATGCCGAGCACGCGCTCGATCCGGTCTATGCCCGCAAGCTCGGTGTCGACCTGGAAAACCTTCTGATCTCGCAGCCCGATACCGGCGAGCAGGCGCTGGAGATCTGCGACACGCTGGTGCGCTCCGGCGCCATCGATGTGCTGGTGGTCGATTCGGTGGCGGCGCTGACGCCGCGCGCCGAGATCGAGGGCGAAATGGGCGATGCGCTTCCCGGACTGCAGGCCCGGCTGATGAGCCAGGCGCTGCGCAAGCTGACCGCCTCGATCTCGCGCTCCAACACCATGGTCATCTTCATCAACCAGATCCGCATGAAGATCGGCGTCATGTTCGGCTCGCCGGAGACGACCACCGGCGGCAATGCGCTGAAGTTCTACGCCTCGGTGCGTCTCGACATCCGCCGCATCGGCTCGGTCAAGGACCGCGACGAGGTGGTCGGCAACCAGACCCGCGTCAAGGTGGTGAAGAACAAGCTGGCCCCGCCCTTCAAGGTGGTCGAGTTCGACATCATGTATGGCGAGGGCGTGTCGAAGACCGGCGAGCTCGTCGATCTCGGGGTCAAGGCCGGCGTGGTCGAAAAGTCGGGCGCCTGGTTCTCCTACAATTCGCAGCGTCTCGGCCAGGGCCGAGAAAACGCCAAGCTGTTCCTGCGCGACAATCCCGACACGGCGCGCGAGATCGAACTGGCGCTACGCCAGAATGCCGGGCTGATCGCGGAAAAGTTCCTCGAGAATGGCGGCTCCGAAGGCGGCGACGACGGTTTTGAGGACGAAGCCGGCGCGATGTGAGGCCAGGCAATTCCAGGAAAACTGCGCGTCGGTTTTCCGTCCGGAATAGCGTAGAGCAAGCTGGATCGGCCGGAGTTTGGCCATAATCCCGTTATATCTACATATGCTTATGTAATCGAGTTCTGGTATTGCGTCCCGAACCGCCGGCCTTCGTGCCGGCGGTTTGCGTTTGCGGACAGCGTGAACGCGGCGGACTGATCTTGCCGATTTGATGCATGTCGTTTGCCCAAACCGCTGCGCGCTTTTGGACGGCGTGGCTCGATCCGTGTTTCTGGACAGGGTCAAGGGCTACGGCTAAAAGGCCAATCTATCTTCTGGAACACGAAAGTCATTTGCCGCCGGCCAAGCCGGCGGTTCTCGCGAAAAGGCAGTACTCATGAGTGGCGTGAACGACATCCGGTCGACATTCCTCGACTACTTCCGCAAGGAGGGCCACGAGATCGTCGCCTCCAGCCCGCTGGTGCCGCGCAACGACCCGACGCTGATGTTCACCAACGCCGGCATGGTGCAGTTCAAGAACGTTTTCACCGGCCTGGAGAAGCGCCCCTATTCGCGCGCCTCGACGGCGCAGAAGAGCGTGCGCGCCGGCGGCAAGCACAACGACCTCGACAATGTCGGCTATACCGCGCGCCATCTCACCTTCTTCGAGATGCTCGGCAATTTCTCGTTCGGCGACTATTTCAAGGAACGCGCGATCGAGCTTGCGTGGAACCTGATTACCAAGGATTTCGGCCTGCCGAAGGACAAGCTCCTGGTCACGGTCTACCACACCGATGACGAGGCGGCCGGCTACTGGAAGAAGATCGCCGGCTTCTCCGACGATCGCATCATCCGCATTCCGACCTCGGACAATTTCTGGGCGATGGGCGACACCGGACCCTGCGGCCCGTGCTCGGAAATCTTCATCGACCGTGGCGAGCACATCTGGGGCGGCCCGCCCGGCAGCCCAGAGGAGGATGGCGATCGCTTCCTCGAATTCTGGAACCTGGTGTTCATGCAGTATGAGCAGGTGACGAAGGACGAGCGTATCGACCTGCCGCGTCCGTCGATCGACACCGGCATGGGCCTGGAGCGTATGGCGTCCATCCTGCAAGGGGTGGAGAGCGTCTTCGAGACGGATCTGTTCAAGCATCTGATCGATGCCGCGTCCTCGGCGCTCGGCCAGGGTCCCAATCAGGAGAACGTCGCGTCCTACCGCGTGATCGCGGACCACCTGCGTTCATGTTCCTTCCTGGTGGCTGACGGTGTGCTGCCGTCGAATGAAGGTCGCGGCTATGTGCTGCGCCGCATCATGCGCCGCGGCATGCGTCATGCGCAGCTTTTGGGCGCGAAAGAGCCGCTGATGTGGCAGCTGGTGCCGGCGCTGGTGCGCGAGATGGGCCAGGCCTATCCGGAGCTGGTGCGTGGGGAAGCGCTGATCACCGAGACGCTGAAGCTTGAGGAGACGCGTTTCCGCAAGACGCTGGTGCGCGGCCTCGGCCTGCTTTCGGAGGCGACGGAACAGCTCCACGCGGGCGATATGCTGGATGGCGAGACGGCCTTCAAGCTCTACGACACCTATGGCTTCCCGCTCGATCTGACGCAGGACGCGCTGCGCCAGCGCAGCATCTCGGTCGATATCGCCGGCTTCACCGATGCGATGGAGCGGCAGAAGGCGGAGGCGCGGGCGCATTGGGCGGGCTCCGGCGAGGCCGCGACCGAGACGGTCTGGTTCCCGGTACGCGAGAAGGCGGGCGCGACCGATTTCCTCGGCTACGAGACGGAGGAGGCGGAAGGCCTGATCCAGGCGCTGGTCAAGGACGGCAAGACCGTCGACAGCGCAAGCCAGGGCGACGCGGTGGCCGTGGTCGTCAACCAGACGCCGTTCTATGGCGAATCGGGCGGCCAGATGGGCGACACCGGCGTCATTTCCGGCGACGGCTTCTCGGTTGAGGTATCCGACACCCAGAAGAAGGCTGACGGGCTGTTCGTGCATATGGGCAAGGTGACGAACGGCACCGTCAAGACGGGTGCTGCCGTCGAGCTGAAGGTCGACCATGCGCGCCGCTCCAAGCTGCGCGCCAACCATTCCGCGACGCACCTTATCCATGAGGCGCTGCGCGAGGTGCTGGGCACCCATGTCGCGCAGAAGGGCTCGCTCGTCGCGCCGGAGCGGCTGCGCCTCGACGTCTCGCACAACAAGCCGATCTCGGCGGAAGAACTCGAGGATGTCGAGCGCATGGCGAACGAGATCGTCGTGCAGAACAGCCCGGTGACGACGCGACTGATGTCGGTCGACGATGCCATCGCCGAAGGCGCGATGGCGCTGTTCGGCGAGAAATACGGCGATGAAGTGCGCGTCGTGTCGATGGGCACGGGTCTGCATGGCGCCAAGGCCAACCGTCCCTACTCGGTCGAGCTCTGCGGCGGCACGCATGTCAGGTCGACCGGCGATATCGGCCTGGTGCGCATCCTGTCGGACAGCGCGGTGGCCGCCGGGGTGCGCCGTATCGAGGCGCTGACCGGCGAGGCGGCGCGCAGGCACCTCGACGAGCAGGACAAGCGGCTGAAGGCCGCGGCGGCGACTTTGAAGATCTCGCCGGCCGACGTGCCGGCGCGCGTCGAGACGCTGCTCGAGGAGCGCAAGAAGCTCGAGAAGGATCTTGCCGAGGCACGCAAGAAACTGGCGCTCGGTGGCGGCACGGCCGTTGCCGATGCTCCTGCCGCCAATGAGACGGTGGCCGGCGTCGGCTTCCTCGGCAAGGCGGTCAGCGGCGTCGCGCCGAAGGACCTGAAGCCGCTTGCCGATGCCGGCAAGAAGACGCTCGGTTCCGGCGTGGTCGTCTTCGTCGGCGCCGGCGAGGACAACAAGGCAAGCGTCGTGGTCGGCGTCACCGAAGACCTCACCGGCCGCTTCAGCGCCATCGATCTGGTGCGCGTCGCCTCTGCCGCGCTCGGCGGGCAGGGTGGCGGCGGGCGCCCCGACATGGCGCAAGCCGGCGGCCCTGACGCTTCCAAAGCCGACGACGCGATCGCAGCGGTGAGGGCGGCCCTCGAAGCCGCCTGAGCATGCGGATGAAGGTCCTCGTCCTTGGTGGCTATGGACTGATCGGAGAAGCCGTCCTCGGACGCTTGATCTCGGACGGTCACGACCTTGTCGGGGTCGGTCGTGACGTCCACGATGCGCGGCGGCGCAAACCGGGCGTACAATGGATCGCGGTGGATATGTCGCGACTGCTCGCAGCGGCAGACTGGATGCCCCTGCTTGCCGGCGTGGAGGCGGTTGTGAATGCCGCCGGCGCTTTGCAGGATGGCCCGCGCGATCATCTGGACGCCATCCACCGGCTGTCGGTCGCCGCTCTCGTCACCGCTTGCGAACAGGCCGGTGTGCGCCGACTTGTGCAGATCTCCGCAATCGGCGCCGATCTCGCTTCCGATAACGCGTTCTTTCGAACCAAGGCCGAAGGCGACCGCGCGGTCGCGTCATCCTCGCTAGAATGGACCATCCTGCGGCCCGGCCTGGTCATCGCGCCGGCTGCTTATGGCGGAACAGCCCTGTTGCGCGCTCTGGCCGCGTTTCCATGGTTCGTGCCCGCCGTCCTTGCGGACCGGCCGATCCAGACGGTGTCCGTCGCGGATGTCGCCGAGGCGGTGTCGCGCGCCGTCGAGGAAGATCTGGCGCGCGGGCAGATCATCGATCTCGTCGAGGAACGGGCCAGACCGCTTGGCGCCGTCCTGCTTGAATTTCGAGCCTGGCTCGGCCTGCCCAAGGCGCGGGTCGTGACGGTGCCCGCAATTGTCGGCCGGCTCGCCGCCACGGCCGCCGATGGGCTCGGCCTTCTCGGGTGGCGGTCCCCCTTGCGCAGTGCCGCCCTTGCCGCGCTGGAGAAGGGCGTTACCGGCAACTCGACACCCTGGGCCGAAATCACTGATCGCCCACCGCAAGCACTGGAAACAACGCTGGCAGCCATGCCGGCGCATGTTCAGGAGCGGTGGTTCGCGCGCCTGTGGCTGCTGAAGCCGGTGGTGTTTGCCGTCTTGTCTTGGTTCTGGCTGTTTTCGGGCGTTGTCGGGCTTGTCCGGCAGGATGCGGCCGCCGACATTCTCATCTCGCGCGGCCTGCCGGGCACGCTGGCGTTCGGGATGGTTCTTGCCGGAAGTATCGCGGACATCGTCGTTGGCGCCGCGGTTGTCGTGCGACCCCTCGCACGATCGGCGCTGATTGCGATGATAGCCATCACCTTGCTCTATCTTGCCGCCGCGACCGCACTTGCCCCCGATCTGTGGCTCGATCCCCTCGGGGCCATCGTCAAGGCCGTGCCCATGCTTTGCCTCGTCCTGGCGGCTCTTGCGATCTTGGAAGAGCGATGAGCCTGTGGGCCGATATATTGCGGTGGTTGCACGTGATCGGCGCCACGGTGCTGTTCGGCACCGGTGCCGGCATAGCGTTCTTCATGCTGATGGCGCAGCGAACAGGCCGGCCCGACGTCGTCGCTCATGTCGCCGGCACGGTTGTCATCGCCGACGCCATCTTCACGGCGACGGCCGTAGTAGCCCAGCCGATCACCGGAGCATTGCTGGCGCGCGAGATGGGGTGGCCACTCTCGCAGGGCTGGATCGTGCTTTCGTTGCTGCTCTATGCGGTTGCCGGCGCCTTCTGGCTACCGGTAGTCTGGATCCAGATGCGCATACGTGATCTGGCGCGAAAGGCGGTCCGTGAACAGGCTCCGCTGCCGGGCGAGGAAAAGCGCCTCTTTCGCATCTGGTTCGCCTGCGGTTTCCCGGCCTTTGGTGCGGTGCTCGCCATTCTCTGGCTGATGGCGACCCGGCCAGAGTTAGGCTTCTAAGGCGCGTCGCAATCTTTCAGATTCGCTCCATACGCCTTACGCCTTTCCCACATTCGGGGGACATACTTAGACAGCCCCAGCGGCCTTGCCCGCTGGCCGACAGCCGGCCGTTTCAGCCGGCTTTCTCCGTTCTGGCGAAGCTCGGGCGCGCAGCGACGCGCGCATACCAGTCCTGGATGCCTGCAAACCGTGCCAGCGTGTCACGCCCTTCGGCGACCTTGACGAAATAGGCGATGACCGGCGCCGCGTGCAGGTCGGCCAGCGTCAGATGGTTGCCGAGCAGCCAGGGGCCTTTTGCCTTCAGCGACGTCAGCACCTTTAGCACAGTCTCCGCCCGGCTTAGGCCGCCGGCGATCAGCGCCTCGTCGGGCGCTTCTTTCTCCAGGCGCTCCACGGCAACGTCCCAGACCATGGCACGATAGCCATAGGCGTCGAGCATGCCGGCAATCTGGCCCATCCTTGCACGACCGCGCGGATCGGCGGGCTGCAGGGCCGGACCGGCAAAAGCCTCGTCGATGTAGCGTGCGATGGCGCTCGTCTCGAAGAGACGGAAACCGTCATGCTCTAAGGCCGGGATGCGGCCGAACGGGTGGTGTTCGAGATACCAGGCCGGAATGCCGTCGGCCGCGAAGATGTCGACCGGGACGAGCTCGTAATCGACGCCCTTCTCCTCCAGTGCCATCCGCGCGATGCGCACGTAGACGCTATAGTCGGCGCCGTAGAGGGTCGGCTTCTTCATGCTGCTCTTTCGCTATGCCGGAGCCAGACACACAGACCCCCAACGGGTTCGAAGCCGGCCACGCGCGCCGCATGCAGCGCGTCGCCATGCTCATATCCGACGAGTGGCAGATCGTCGGCGTAGATTGCGGCGACGCGAGTGGCGTCCTGATAAGCAGTAGCCGCGCCAACTCCATTTGCAAAGACGTTGGACGGCCCGACTGCCCCTGGCGAACGATTCACGATGCAGCCGGCGTCAAAACCGCCGGCGGATGCACACCCAAAAAATGCAATGTCAGGATTATCGAGGATCGCCGGTGGAAAGACGCGCCGGTCGCGTGGATTGTCTTCGGCCCAGGCATCTTCCCAGGCACGTAGCGCATCGGGATCACGGATGCGCTCCCAGCCAAAAGGCATGCGGCTATGAGCGCCAGCGGCTGCACGGCTCGGATTGGCCCAAGTCCAGCTTGCCCTGAAAAGCAGCTTGAAGCCGAGGCTGGCCAGATCGAGCCGGCAAAATCCATCCTTGACTGCAAACGGGCCGTCAAGCGCCGAACTCAGCTGCTTGACGGCTTGGTGCTGGGCCTCGATCGCATCGGGATCAAGCGTCGTCACATTGGAGTAATAGGGTGGAGCGGGCGACTCGCTCCACCACAAGAGCGGGTTTCGCTGCCGATTCAGTCCGTGCGCTCGAAACACCGCCCCGTGAAGATCGGCATTGCTTGCCGCGCAGACGCGGGCCTTGTCGGCCGCGGCCAGCATCACTACCCCATCGCCCTCTGAAGATTCTCGTCAATCTTGTCGAGGAAGCCGGTGGTTGACAGCCAGGGCTGGTCGGGGCCGATCAGCAGCGACAGATCCTTGGTCATGAAGCCGGACTCGACCGTCTGGATGCAGACCTTCTCCAGCGTCTCGGCGAAGCGCTTCAGCTCGGCATTGTCGTCGAGCTTGGCGCGGTGGGCGAGACCGCGCGTCCAGGCGAAGATCGAGGCGATCGAGTTGGTCGAGGTTTCCTCGCCCTTTTGGTGCTGGCGGTAGTGGCGCGTGACGGTGCCGTGCGCGGCTTCCGCTTCCACCGTCTTGCCGTCCGGCGTCATCAGCACCGAGGTCATCAGGCCAAGCGAGCCGAAACCCTGCGCCACCGTGTCGGACTGCACGTCGCCGTCATAGTTCTTGCAGGCCCAGACATAGCCGCCCGACCACTTCAGGCTGGAGGCCACCATGTCGTCGATCAGGCGGTGCTCATACCAGAGCTTCTTCGCCTTGAACTCGGCCTCGAACTCCTTCTCGTAGACTTCCTGGAAGATGTCCTTGAAGCGGCCGTCATAGGCCTTGAGGATGGTATTCTTGGTCGACAGATAGACCGGATAGTTCCGCAGCAGGCCGTAGTTCAGCGAGGCGCGGGCGAATTCGCGGATCGATTCATCCAGATTGTACATGGCCATGGCGACGCCGGAGGAGGGCGCGTCGAACACATCGTGCTCGATCACCTGGCCGTCCTCGCCGACGAACTTGATCGTCAACTTGCCCTTGCCGGGGAAGCGAAAATCGGTTGCACGGTACTGGTCGCCAAAGGCGTGACGGCCGACGATGATCGGCTTGGTCCAGCCCGGCACCAGGCGCGGCACGTTCTTCATTATGATCGGCTCGCGGAAGATGGTGCCGCCGAGGATGTTGCGGATTGTGCCGTTGGGCGACTTCCACATCTTCTTGAGCTTGAATTCCTCGACGCGCGCCTCGTCGGGCGTGATCGTCGCGCATTTCACACCGACGCCGTACTTCTTGATGGCGTTGGCCGAGTCGATCGTCACCTGGTCGTTGGTGGCGTCGCGGTTCTCGATGCCGAGGTCGAAATAATCCAGCTTGATGTCGAGATAGGGGTGGATCAGCTTGTCCTTGATGAACTGCCAGATGATGCGGGTCATCTCGTCGCCGTCGAGCTCGACGACCGGGTTCGCCACCTTGATCTTCGCCATGGAAAGAATGCCTCGTTGCTGGGGGATCTGAACGGCCTTGCCCGCATGGCTTTCGGCCGGGGTTGCGGAGCGTATATCAAAGCCTTTTTGAGCGCGCAAACCGCGATAAGCGCATCACGGACAGGTGCCGTGCCTGTGAATGCTTCATTTTCCGGGCCGGATGTGGCAGGGGACGCCGAAACGCCGCAAACCCTGATTACCGAGAACCATGCCAACCGCGAACGAACCCGCTAACACCGCCGGACCGGCGATCATCCTCGTCGAGCCGCAGCTCGGCGAGAATATCGGCATGGTCGCGCGCGCCATGGCGAATTTCGGCCTTTCCGAGCTGCGCCTGGTCAATCCACGCGACGGCTGGCCAAGCGAGAAGGCGCGCGCGGCCGCCAGCCGCGCCGACCATGTCATCGATGCAACGAAGGTGTTCGACGATCTGGCTTCGGCGGTCGCCGACCTCAACTTCGTCTTCGCCACCACGGCACGCGAGCGCGACGGCTTCAAGCCGGTGCGCGGTCCGGTGGAAGCGGGCAGGGCGCTCCGCGCCTATGATCAGGCCGGATTGCGCACCGGGATTCTCTTCGGCCGCGAGCGCTTCGGCCTCTACAATGACGAGGTCGGCCTCGCCG
Source organism: Mesorhizobium sp. M1C.F.Ca.ET.210.01.1.1 (assembly GCF_004791585.1). Taxonomy (GTDB): domain Bacteria; phylum Pseudomonadota; class Alphaproteobacteria; order Rhizobiales; family Rhizobiaceae; genus Mesorhizobium. The sequence goes on along the minus strand of NZ_SRUU01000009.1, from coordinate 105,388 downwards.
ACGAGATCGTCACCTTTCCCGTCGATCCAAGCTTCTCCTCGCTCAACATCGCGCAGGCGGTGCTTTTGATGTCTTATGAATGGATGAAGTCCGGCCTCGCCGAGGAGACCGCGACCAATTTCTCCGGACCGGAGCTGGTTCCTGCGACCAAGGAGCAACTGCACAGCCTGTTCGCCTATCTTGAAGGCGCTCTCGAGGCGCGCGGCTATTTCCGCCCTGAGGAGAAGAAACCGAAGATGGTCGACAATCTGCGCGCCGTGTTGACGCGGGCGGGCTTCGCCGAACCGGAGTTGAAGGTGCTGCGCGGCATTATTTCATCGCTCGACAGGTTTTCGCCGGCGATGCCGCGCGGCGACGGCTCGCCGGGAGACGATCCGAGGCGGCTGCCGGCTGCGCGGGGGCGAGCAGCGGACAAAGAAAGTTAAAATCTGTAAGCTCCGATCCTTCAAAGTAACCGAATGTTATGCGGTTTTGATCCATCGTTATTGAAACGGTGGAGCAGCAAATGTTTACGTCCAATATTGGCCGTCTGCGTTTCTTCTTCTATTCGCTTGGCCTGTTCATAGCGGAGGCGGTGGCGATCGTGCTCTGCATCGCCGTGACGATCGGCTTCGCGGGATTGATCAATTCGATGCCGGGACCATCGCGGCAGGGGCTGGCCGGCGCCGCGCTTGTTGTATCGCTCATCTTCGTCGCCCTGCGCGGTAACATCGCCTGGCGCCGCAGCCGCGACGCCAGCGGTTCGCGCTGGATCTTGTGGTCCTATATCGTCTTTTCCGGCATCTATGCCTTCCTGCAGGCGGGCACGCTTCTGGTCATCGATTTCGGCAATCCCGAGAGCGCGCCTGGCGGCCTCAATCTGCTCGGCCTTGCTATATTCGGCCTCTGGTGCACGATCCTGTGGGCGAAGCCTGTCGCAGGCAGCAATATCAACGAGTTGACCGACATTTTCGACTTTGAAGGCGCGGTGTCGGCACCGGCGCCAACGCGCGCTGACCGGACGGCCGCAGTCGCACCGGCTCCCCGCAGCACAGCGCCGGCCGCGCGCCCGGCGCCGCAGCCGTTTGGCCGGCCGCGGCCTGCCGGTTTCGGTAAGCGCGGGCTCTGAGCTGACTTGCGCAAAAGCTGCTGGCATTTGCCACTTCAACACCATGATCGTTCAGGATAGAAGCGCCGGTGGCCAAATCACGGGCCAGCTTCTTCCTGTGGTCGGATGACAATGAACGATCGATCAAGCCAGCGCCCGATCCTGATGTTCGATTCCGGTGTCGGAGGACTGACGGTGCTGCGCGAGGCGCGTGTCCTGTTGCCCGATCGGCGCTTCGTCTATGTCGCCGACGACGCGGCCTTCCCCTATGGCGCATGGGAGGAACCGGCGCTCAAGGACCATATACTGGCTCTATTCGGCAAGTTGCTCGACCGCCTCCAGCCGGCGATTTCGGTGATCGCCTGCAACACCGCCTCGACCCTGGTGATCGATGCGCTGCGTGAAAAATTCCCCGGCCATCCCTTCGTCGGCACCGTGCCGGCAATCAAGCCCGCCGCGGAGCGCACGCGGTCCGGTCTGGTGTCGGTGCTGGCGACGCCTGGAACGGTCAAGCGCCAGTACACACGCGACCTGATCAGCAAATGGGCGCAGAAGTGCCATGTCCGGCTGGTCGGCAGCGACCGGCTGGCAGGTCTGGCCGAGATCTACATGCGCGAGGGCTTCGTCGACGAGGAGGCCGTGCGCGCAGAGATCGCCCCCTGCTTCATCGAGCGCGACGGGCAGCGCACCGACATCGTCGTGCTTGCCTGCACGCATTATCCGTTTCTTGCCAACCGCATGCGCAAGACGGCGCCTTGGCCCGTCGACTGGATCGATCCGGCGGAAGCGATTGCGCGCCGCGCGATGTCGCTGCTCGAACCGATCAGCGAGCCGTCCGGCGAAAGCGAGCCAGACATCGCCGTCTTCACCTCCGGCAAGGCGGATTTCGCCACAAGACGGCTTATCCAGGGGTTTGGATTGACCGCAGGCTAGCGCCGGAACTGCGGCCCATCGCGCGGCGTTTCTCCTTAGAGCAAAGGAGGACCCAAACCATGCCTGCCACATCACAAGCTCAGCAGAAGGCCGCCGGCGCTGCGCTGGCAGCCAAACGTGGCGAGATCAAGAAGAGCGAGCTCAAGGGCGCCTCGCGCGAAATGTATGAATCGATGAGCGAGGCGCAACTCGAGGAATTCGCCGAGACCAAGCGCAAGGGCCTGCCCGCGAAGAAGTCATGAGTGCGCCAGGTCGGGCCGGCACCGGATACAAAAAGCCCGCGGGTTGAGCGCGGGCTTCGCCTTTTTGGCTCAAGCTGCCGACTTACCGGCGCCACCAGCAGTGCCGCACCTTGTAACGGATGACGTGCCGGTGGCCGTGCCGCCAGACGACTCTTTTCTTCACCACGACGCGGCAGACCTGTGTATGGCCCTGCCAGTGCCTCGCCATGGCAGGTTCCGGCGCCATGACCGCCATCGATCCTGCCAACACCGCAGCTCCGGCTAAAGTAAGGAAGAACTTCTTCATGGGATTTCGGACTCCTCAGCTCCAGTCCCTTCATCAGATGTCAGGGCAAGCTTACGTCCAGAATGGTTGCACCCCGCCCTGATGCCGGCGGCGTCCGCCGTATCGGCACCGCATGCAACGCAGGATGGTATCGGGTCGCCCGTTCTGTCGCCAGTCACAAGCTTGACACCGGTTAAATCTCTGTTTAACAGACCCACCAACACCGGGTGGCGACGCCCGGTGGTTTCTTTTGCATGGGCAAGACCTCGCCGAGCTATTGGCGGTCTTGTTCGAATTGACGTGTCCCGTGGGTTTTCCGTCGCGTTGCGTGGAAAACCCTGTCAGGTCTCGAAAACGGAGGCCAGAGGAGGGCGCGTTTCCTTCACCCGGAGCCATGGGGCTGCGGGTATATTGTTTTGAAAGGGAATGCGATGAGCAAGCGCGAATCCGCGAAATACAAGATCGACCGCCGTCTCGGCGAAAACATCTGGGGCCGCCCGAAGTCCCCGGTCAACAAGCGTGAATACGGCCCCGGCCAGCACGGCCAGCGCCGCAAGGGCAAGCTTTCCGACTTCGGCCTGCAGCTGCGCGCCAAGCAGAAGCTGAAGGGCCATTACGGCGACGTTTCGGAAAAGCAGTTCCGCAAGGTCTATGAAGAGGCCAACCGCCGCAAGGGCGACACTTCCGAGAATTTGATCGGCCTGCTCGAGTCGCGTCTCGACGCGATCGTCTACCGCGCCAAGTTCGTGCCGACCATTTTTGCCGCCCGCCAGTTCGTCAACCACGGCCATGTCAACGTCAACGGCAAGCGCACCAACATCGGTTCGTACCGCTGCAAGCCGGGCGACGTCATCGAGGTGCGCGAGAAGTCGAAGCAGCTCGTCATCGTGCTGGAATCGGTCGGTCTGGCCGAGCGCGACGTGCCGGACTACATCGAGGCCGACCACAACAAGATGACCGCGACCTACAGCCGCGTCCCCGGTCTGTCGGACGTGCCGTTCGCCGTCCAGATGGAGCCGAACCTGGTCGTCGAATTCTATTCGCGCTGATCGAAGCCGATCAGCGACACCAGTCAGGGCCGCCTCTCGAGGCGGCCTTTTCTTTGCTGCCTATGTCCGCTAATCCGGACGGCATCAAAGACTGCGGGGCGCGAGCGCCATGAATATGCTGCCAGATACCAAATCGCTTGACGTCAAATCGCTCGAGCCGATCGACGACGGGGAAGAGGGCGGGTTTCATCCGCTGTTTCGCGATGTGCCGTCCTCGGTCGAGTTCAACAAGCTGCGCAAGCGGCTCTTGAGACTCACTCGCCAGGCGATCGAGGATTTCGCCATGGTCAAGCCCGGCGAGCGCTGGCTGGTGGCGCTCTCCGGCGGCAAGGATTCCTACGGCCTGCTTGCCCTGCTGCTCGACCTCAAATGGCGCGGGCTGCTGCCGGTCGAGCTGCTCGCCTGCAACCTCGATCAGGGCCAGCCGAATTTTCCAAAGCACATCCTGCCTGACTATCTCAGCGCCAACGGCATTGCGCACCGCATAGAGTACCAGGACACCTATTCGGTGGTTACCGACAAGCTGCCCGAGGGCAGCACCTATTGTTCGCTGTGCTCGCGGCTGAGGCGCGGTCATCTTTACCGCATCGCGCGCGAGGAGGGGTGCTCGGCGCTGGTGCTCGGCCACCACCGCGAAGACATTCTCGAGACTTTCTTCATGAACCTCTTCCATGGCGGGCGTCTCGCGGCCATGCCGCCCAAGCTTCTCAATGACGAGGGCGACGTCATGGTGCTGCGCCCGCTCGCCTATTGCGCGGAGGCCGACCTCGAGAAATTCGCTGGCGCCATGAAGTTCCCGATCATCCCCTGCGACCTCTGCGGCAGCCAGGAAGGGCTGCAGCGCAACGCCATGAAGGCGATGCTCGACGACATCGAGAAACGCATGCCCGGCCGCAAGGACACGATGATCCGCGCCATGACCAATGTGCGCCCGTCGCACCTGCTTGACCGGAAACTGTTCGATTTCGCCGCGCTCGGTGCGCGCTTCACCACAGGGCAAGACATTTCTGATGACATTTGACGACCGTGCGATCGACTGGCTCGCAGACCTTCTCGCCGATGCAGCTAGGGCCGAAATCATGCCGCGCTTCCGCCGGCTGGGCGATGGTGATGTGCGCCAGAAGACCTCGGCCGCGGATCTGGTGACCGAAGCGGACGTCAATGCAGAAAGGCTGATCACCGGCAGGCTGCGCGAGCGTTACCCTTCGGCGATGATCGTCGGCGAGGAGGCCTGCTCCGACAATCCGGCCTTGCTTGCGGGACTGGGCGACGCCGAACTCGCCTTCGTCATCGATCCCGTCGACGGTACCTTCAATTTCGCCTCCGGCGTTCCGCTCTTCGGCGTCATGCTCGGCGTCATCGTCGAAGGCGAGACTGTTGCCGGCATCATCCACGACCCGGTCGGCAAGGACTGGTTGGTCGGCGCCAAAGGCGCCGGCAGCCATATCCGCCACTCGGATGGCGCGTGGGAGAGGGTGCGGGTCGCCGAGCCGGTACCGATCTCTGAGATGACCGGCGCGGTGTCCTGGCAATATCTGAAGGAGCCGGAACGCTCGCGGCTCGCGCGCAACCAGACCAAGGCGCTGTCGCAGTTCGGCTATCGCTGCGCGGCGCACGAATACCGGCTGCTGGCCAGCGGCCATGCGCATTTCGTCGTCTACAACAAGCTGATGCCGTGGGATCACCTCGCGGGCGTGCTGATCCATCAGGAAGCCGGCGGCCACGCCGCGCGCATCGACGGCGATCCCTATTTGCCGTCGCATGTCGACGGCGGCCTGCTCGTCGCGCCAGACAAGACGAGCTGGGACGAATTGCGTCGCGAGCTTTGGGCGGACTGACCGGAGCGAGGACGCCTACACCGGCGGGTTGTGCGGCTGGAACAGCCTGCCGCGCTCGGCGATCAGGATCATCAGCAAGGCCGCGACCGAGACGCTGCAGAAGCCGGCGGCCAGCGGCGTGACCGTGCCGTTATAGGCCTGGCCGATCAGCGTGCCGAGGAGGCCGCCGAGAAAAGTCTGCATGAAGCCGAGGATGGAGGACGCCGTGCCGGCAAGCTCGCCAAGCGGCTCCATCGCCAGCGCGTTGAAGTTCGCGCCCAGGCAGCCGAATGGCACCATCGCGCCGGCGAAAAAGGCGACGAACAGCCACAGCGGCATCTGAATCTCCAGCGAAACGACGAGCCAGATCATGCTGATGCCGAGGAACAGGAGCAGCGCGCTTTGCGACAGGCGGCGCATGCCGATCTTGCCGACGAGCCGCGCGTTGAGGAAGTTCGAGAAGGCGAGCACGCCGGCGACGCCGGCGAAGATCAAGGGGAACAGCTCGCCGACATGGAAGACTTCGAGATAGATCTGCTGCGCCGAATTGATGAAGCCGAACATGGCGCCGAAGATGAAAGTGCTGGCAAAGGCGTAGCAAAGCGCGATGCGGTTGGTGAGCACGATGCGAAAGCCGCCGACGACCGCGTTGACCGTCAGCGGACGGCGATATTCCGGATGCAGCGTCTCCGGCAGGCGAAGCAGCGACCATGTCGAGACGATCAGTGCGCCGACGGCCATGGTGACGAAGATCCAGTGCCAGGTGGCGAAGAGCATGATGAACTGACCGATGCCCGGGGCGACGACAGGGATCGCCATGAACACCATGAATATCAGCGACATCACCTCGGCCATGCGACGGCCTTCGAACGTGTCGCGCACGATCGAAACCGCGATGACGCGCGTCGCCGCGGCGCCGATGCCTTGCACGACACGGCAGGCAAGCAGAATGCCAAAACTGGGCGCGACGGCAGCAGCGGCAACCGCCGCGACATAGATGATCAGGCCGACGACCAGCGGCGCGCGGCGGCCGAAACGATCGGAGATTGGCCCGAAGAAAAGCTGTCCGGTGCCGAAGCCAAGTATATAGGCCGTGATCACGTACTGGCGGTGGTTTTCATTCTCGACGCCGAGCGAGGCGCCGATCTGCTGCAATGCCGGCAGCATGATATCGATGGCCAGAGAGTTGAGCGCCATCAGCGCCGCGCAGAGCGCGATGAATTCCCAGCGCGGAATGGGCAAGCTGCTTGCCGATTGCTGCGCCACTACCTGCTTGTCCACGGCAAAATCCGATCTTGCAAACGAACATGCGCCGGTAAGCCGGCGCATCGGTTCGTCCCGTTCCCGTGCCAGGGAAACTATGGTGCCGAGGTGGGGCAGCCCCGGATTTCACAGCGCAGCCGGCTGCGCCGGCCGGCGCGGGGTTCAAATCAGGCGGCGCCTTTGACGCTGACGCCCTTCTCGACCAGGAAATCCTGCAGCTCGCCGGCCTGGAACATCTCGCGCACGATGTCGCAACCACCGACGAACTCGCCCTTGACGTAGAGCTGCGGAATGGTCGGCCAGTTGGAATAGTCCTTGATGCCCTGGCGCAGTTCGGCGGAGGTCAGCACGTTCACGCCTTTGTAGTCGACCCCGACATAGTCGAGGATCTGGACCACCTGGCCGGAAAAGCCGCATTGCGGGAAGCCGGGCGTGCCCTTCATGAAGAGCACGACGTCGTTGCTCTTCACTTCGCTGTCGATGTAGTCGTTGATGCCACTCATGGACGATCCTTTCACGCCTGTGGGAGCCAGGCTCGAAGCATGTCCATCAAATAGACCCATAGGTTGGCTGAAACAAGACGTTAGCCGCGGCGCCATTGGAATGGCGCAAAGGATGACGCGTTCTTGGGCCAAGCCTGAACGGCAGCGATGTTCAATCCGGAACGCTGGTCTGCAGGGCCAGCGCGTGCAGCACGCCACCCATATTGCCCTTCAGCGCATCATAGACCATCTGGTGCTGCTGGACGCGGCTTTTGCCGCGGAAGCTTTCGGCCACCACTTCGGCCGCGTAGTGGTCGCCGTCGCCGGCGAGGTCGCGAATCGTCACCTTGGCGTCCGGAATGCCTTCCTTGATCAGCCGTTCGATCTCGTGCGCGTCCATTGCCATGACATTAATCCTGTTTTCGGGCGGGGAGCGGTGCAGCCCGTGCGATGAAGAGTCGGGATCAGCGTAGAGCCTTTCCGGTCCGGATTGAAGCGGTTCCGTCTACAGCGCGAGAGGGAACTCAGGGAGCGTTTCGCTTCGGAAGGGTCGCATCGTCCGCGGGTGCATCCTCGCGGGTCGAGAAGGCGCGGCCGAGGCTGAAGGTCAGGACATAGAGCGGGACGTTGATCACCAGGCCGAGGAGGGGAAGATAGCTGGCCCACTGCCAGAGCGGCGAGACGAACGTCTGGCCATAGCCGTCGCACATGAGCGAGGAGCCATACGCCCACAGCAGCCCCATGACGACGGTGACGGCGAAGAGCTTGACGCAGGTGACGACATGCCTTGCTCGCGCGGGCTCTGGCGAAAGGCGGTCCCAAAGCACCAAGCAAACGATCGGGACCGCATAGATAAGGCTCTGGACCGCCAGCATCGGAAGCGTGCCGTTGGCCGTCGCGAGGAACTCGGCCCGCGTTTCGAGCCGCGGACAGACCTCATCCGACGTCGTCGACAGCAGCAGAAAGACGAACGGGCCGAGAAACCAGAAAAAGAACAGCGACGGCCAGAAGACGACTGCAAGCAGCGCCCGGACCGCCAATCTGGTCAAATGGCCTGGTCCATGAAGCGCGGGAACCAGCCTTCATGGGCAGCTTTCAGCTCACTGACCGGTATGGCCCTCGTCTCGCCGAGTTTCAGCGCGTTGCCGCCGGTGGTGCCGATCCACGGGGCGAAGATGCCGAGCTTGCCCTGCTCCTCGCGGATCCTGTCCCACTCGCCGCTTTGCGGGTCGATCGACAGCGTCAGCAGGTAGCGGCCCTGGTCCTCGCCGAACCAGACCGGAATCGGGTCGGTGCCGGTGAGGCCGGGGATGGTGGCGCCGATGCCGGACGCCATCGCCATTTCGGCCAGCGCCACGGCAAGGCCGCCGTCCGAGACGTCGTGCGCGGCAGTGACGATGCCCGAGGCGATCAGCGAACGCACATGGTCGCCGACACGCTTTTCATGGTCGAGGTCGACGGGCGGGGGCGGGCCATCGGCGCGGCCGTGGATGTCGCGCATATAGACGGACTGGCCGAGATGGCTGCCCCAGCTCGGCGGCGCGCCGACCAGCACGATCATCTGGCCCTCGGCGGCAAAGCCGATGCGGGCCATTTTCGACCAGTCGGCGATCAGTCCGACGCCGCCGATGGTCGGCGTCGGCAGGATGCCGCGGCCGTTGGTTTCGTTATAAAGCGAGACATTGCCGGAGACGATCGGGAAGCCGAGCGCGCGGCAGGCATCGCCGATGCCTTTTATGGCACCGACAAACTGGCCCATGATTTCGGGTCGCTCCGGATTGCCGAAATTGAGATTGTCGGTGGCCGCAAGCGGCAAGGCGCCGGTGGCAGTCAGGTTGCGCCAGCATTCGGCCACGGCCTGCTTGCCGCCCTCATAAGGATCGGCCTCGCAATAGCGCGGCGTGACGTCGGAGGAGAAGGCGAGCGCTTTGGTCGGATGGCCCTCGACGCGCACCACGCCGGCATCGCCGCCCGGAAGCTGCAGCGAATTGCCCTGGATCAGCGTGTCGTACTGTTCCCACACCCAGCGGCGCGAGGAGAGGTCCGGCCCGCCGAGCATTTTCAGCAGCGCATCCGCGACATCGGCCTTGGGCGCATCGCTCACGGCCAGCGGCTCCGGCTTCTTCGCTTCGACCCAAGGACGGTGATACTCGGGCGCCTGATCACCCAGTTCCTTGATCGGCAAATTGGCGACCTCGTCGCCCTGGTGCAGCACGCGGAAGCGCAGGTCGTCGGTCGTCTTGCCGACGATGGCGAAATCGAGGCCCCATTTGCGGAAGATCGCCTCGGCTTCCTGCTCTTTCTCGGGGCGCAGCACCATCAGCATGCGCTCCTGGCTTTCCGACAGCATCATCTCATAGGCGCTCATGCGCTCCTCGCGCACCGGCACCTTGTCGAGGTCGAGCTCGATGCCGAGATCGCCCTTGGCGCCCATCTCGACCGCCGAGCAGGTGAGGCCGGCGGCACCCATGTCCTGGATGGCGATGACGGCCCCCGAGGCCATCAATTCGAGGCAGGCCTCCAGCAGGCATTTTTCGGTGAAGGGGTCGCCAACCTGCACGGTCGGCCGCTTCTCCTCGATCTTGTCGTCGAACTCGGCCGAGGCCATGGTGGCGCCGCCGACGCCGTCGCGCCCGGTCTTGGCACCGAGATAGACGACCGGCAGGCCGACACCTTTCGCCTGCGACAGGAAGATGGCGTTGGTCTTGGCGAGGCCGGCCGCGAAGGCATTGACCAGGATGTTGCCGTTGTAGCGGGCGTCGAAATTCACCTCGCCGCCAACCGTCGGCACGCCGAAGGAGTTGCCGTAGCCGCCGACACCGGAAATGACGCCGGCGACCAGATGCCGGGTCTTGGGATGGTCGGGCGCGCCGAAACGCAGCGCGTTCATCGCCGCAACCGGCCGCGCACCCATGGTGAAGACGTCGCGCAGAATGCCGCCGACGCCGGTCGCGGCACCCTGGTAGGGTTCGATGTAGGAGGGATGGTTGTGGCTCTCCATCTTGAAAACGACGCAATCGCCGTCGCCGATGTCGACCACGCCGGCATTCTCGCCTGGTCCCTGGATGACCTGCGGGCCGCTGGTGGGCAGCGTGCGCAGCCATTTCTTGGAAGACTTGTAGGAGCAGTGCTCGTTCCACATCGCCGAGAATATGCCGAGCTCGGTAAAGCTCGGCTCGCGCCCGACAAGGTCGAGGATGCGCTGGTATTCGTCGGGCTTCAGCCCATGCGCGGCGACGAGCTCGGGAGTGATCGGCACGGAATTGGAAATGGTCATGAGCGGCGATTTGTGTCCGTGGGAGAGGGGGATTTTCGAGTCTCTCTTATCGCAAGCTTTCGCGCGATACACCCCACCGGATGACGAAAAACGCCTGAAAACCCGCTGCGCCGGCACCCGCTCGGCCGGTAGCGCGCCGGGCGGTCAGGAAAAACTGTCGTAGCCGGCGCGGCCTTCGTCCAGGAGCCGCCGGATGACGGCGACGCCGCCGGCCACCTCCTGGCTTTGGCGGGGCTGCGACACGCCGAAGCGCACACTATGGAAAACCTGCTCGGAACGGCCGGCCTTGAACTCGTCCTCATCGTCGATGAGAACGCCTTGCGCCAGGCAGGCATTCTTGAAGGTGCCGGAGAGCCAGGGATCAGGCAAGGTGAGCCAGACGAAGGGCACATTGTCCCTTGTCCTGAAATCGAATCCGGCCAGTGTCTCGCGCACCACATGGAGACGGGCCTGGATCTCGGCAATGCAGCGCTTGCGGATTTCGCTTGCCTGGCCGGACATCACCAGCCTGGTGCCGACCTCCGCCAGCAGGAAGGGCAAGCCGCCTGTCATCATCTTGTGCGCGATGCGGATGCGGTGGCGGTAGGCGGGCGGACAGGATAGCCAGCCGCCGCGCACGCCGGCCGCGACGGATTTCGACAGACCGCCGGCGACGATCGTGCGCTCCGGGGCGTATTCCGCAAGCAGCGGCGTCGGATCGTCGGTCAACTCGCCGTAGAGATCGTCCTCGATCAGCGCGACATTGTATTCACGCGCGATGCGCGCGATCGCCTGGCGCCGTTCCGCCGAGAGCGTCACCAGCGTCGGGTTCTTCGCCGTCGGCATCACGAACATCATCTTCGGGTGTTTCTGCGCGCAGACGCGCTCGAAATCGACGGGATCGAGACCTTCGTCGTCCGCCGAGACCAGCGCCGTGCGGCGCCCGATCAGCCCGGCGCTGCGCGAGATCTGCGAATAGGTGAGATGCTCGAAGACGATATAGTCGCCAGGCATGGTGAGCGCGGCGATCGCCGCCATCACGGCGGCATGCGTGCCCAGCGTCGGCACGATTGAATCGGGCGAGGGGCGGAAGGAGTTGCGCGCCAGCCAGCGGCTGCCCGCCTCGTACCAGCGTTCGGGAAAATCCCTGGTGTAGCTCGAAATGTCGTGCGGATGTTCCTGCGCCGTGCGCGCCAGCAGGTCCGCAATGACGGCACCCTGGCCGACATCGGGCGCCGCGGTGCTGTCGAAGCGCAGCTTGCCCGTCGGCGCATCGATGGGGCGCGTGCCTAGGACGGCGGGCTCGTGATCCACTTTCGGGGTATCCGCACGCCGCGCAAGCACATAGGTGCCGCGCCCGACCTCGCCGCTGACCAATCCACGCTCGCGCAGCAACTGATAGGCCCGGCCGACGGTGCCGACCGTCGCGCCGATATCGTAGGCGAGATCGCGCTGCGGCGGCAGTTTTGCACCGGCATCGATAACGCCCTTGTCGATATCTGACTCAATGCTGTCAGCAAGGCGCTGATACAGCGGGCCGGAGCCGGAGGAGAGATTGGGGAGCCAATTTGTCATGGTGACAATTTTCTATATTGCGCCGCGCGATGAGTCAATCGATATGACTACGTGCGCACTAGAGGTACAATTCATTAGTTTGGCAGATCGAAAGATGAATACAATTGATACATTCCATCGCGATGGCGCCGAGTTGCATGGCCATTCGTCGGTTCGCCGCAGCTTCGTCGATCGGCTGGCGCTCGTGTTTCGTTCCATCGCAAGGCAGCTCGGGCGGATGCTGGAGCGCCGTCGCGGCCGCCTTGCGCTCCTCGAGATGACCGACGAGCAGCTCAAGGACATCGGCATCTCGCGCTGCGATGCCCATCGCGAAGGCATCAGGCCGTTCTGGGACTAATCGCTGCCGAGCGAGACAGGCCGGTCCGGGCTACTTCCGCAGGCGGCCGACGCCGTGGTCGGCAAGCACGGCGAGCACGCTGAGGCCGAGAAACAATGCGGTGATGGTCAGCGACGCAATGGCGACGCTGGCCGCGCCGTTCTTCGCCACGTCGAGGAACGGGTAGGGTACTTCGCCGGCGAATGGCGCCCGTATCAGCGCATAGGCAAGATAAGCGAGCGGATAGGTCATCCACCAGGAAATGTCGCGCCAGCGGGTGCGGCCGTCGGCGCCCGCGATCAGCCACCACAGCACGAAGATCAGCGGCGCCACATAGTGCAACAGCACGTCGCAGAGGAAGAACAGCCCTTCCGGCGCCCAAAGGCGCGCGAGCACCGTCGCGTACACGATGAAGACCAGCGTTATGGCGGCCGCGACGCCGGCCCGCACGCGCCTTCCGGCAAAGGCCGGGAACCAGGCATAGCCGGTGGGCGAGAGCAGCGAAGCGTGCACCAGCACGGCGGCGACGTTTGTCAGGATGGTGAAGAAGCTGAAATAGAAGACCACCGAACCGAGCAGGCCGCGGCCCGCCGCCATCGACGCCGGGATAGTGATCGCGAACTGCAGGACGAGCCCTATCAGCCCGGCAACCAGTCCCGCGAATTGCAGGAACCGGCCCATGGCCGGCTCACGCGGCGGCTGCGCAGGACGGATTGCCGGCCTGCCAGCGGGCGATGTCGGAGCCGATGCGCGCGCCGAGCGGCTCGGCCATCAGAGGGCCGAACACATCGACCTTGCTGGAATTGCCCTGCGCCTGCACGACCAGCAGCGGCTTGCCGCCATAGTGCTTGGCCGGCACCAGCAGGAAGCGCGGCGTGCCGCTGTAGGAATTGAGCTCATTGGCCATCTGGTAGGACTTGAAGGCCGGGTCCTTGCTGGCGATCCAGCACTTATGCGCGGCAATCGCGACCTGCTCCATGGCAAGCAAAGAGGCGCTCTTGCCTGACGGCGCCGGCGCGGTCTTGGAACCGGACTGGCAGGAAGCCAACACAAGTCCGGCGGCCAGGAGAGCAAGGCGAGCAATCGTCAGTCTCATACGGTCCGCCCCGCGTTCTGAAAGGAAATGTCTGAAAGAGATCAAGCAGCGATGCCGAGGGCGCCTTCGAACAGCGCCCGGCCGTCGCTGCCGCCATGTGCTGCCTCGATCAGGTTCTCGGGATGCGGCATCAGGCCAAGCACATTGCCTTTTTCGTTGACGATGCCGGCGATGTCGTTGATCGAGCCGTTGGGATTGGTGCCCTCGGCATAGCGGAACACTACCTGGCCTTCACCCTCGAGGCGCGCAAGCGTCTCGGTATCGGCGAAATAGTTGCCGTCATGATGCGCCACCGGTGAACGGATGATCTGGCCCGGCTGGTAGCGGCGGGTGAACATGGTGTTGGCGTTGGCGATCTGGAGCTTCACCTGCCGGCAGACGAACTTCAGCGAGGCGTTACGCATCAGCGCGCCGGGCAGCAGCCCCGCCTCGACCAGGATCTGGAAGCCGTTGCAGACGCCGATGACCATGACGCCCTTGGCCGCCTTTTCGGCCACCGCCCGCATCACCGGCATGCGCGCCGCGATCGCGCCGCAGCGCAGATAGTCGCCGAAGGAGAAGCCGCCGGGAATGGCGATCAGGTCGACGTCGGGAATCTCAGTGTCGGTCTGCCAGACGGTCGCCGGCGCCTGTCCGGAAATCTTGGTCAGCGCCGCGATCATGTCGCGGTCGCGGTTGAGGCCAGGCAGGAGGACGACGGCTGATTTCATTGTCAGGCGATCTCCACCGCGTAATTCTCAATCACCGTGTTCGCCAGAAGCCTGTCGCACATGGCCTTTAGGTCGGCTTCGGCCTTGGCCTTGTCGGTACCGTTGAGCTCGATGTCGAAGACCTTGCCCTGGCGAACCTGGCCGACGCCGTCGAAGCCCAGCCCCGACAGCGCATGCTCGATCGCCTTGCCCTGCGGGTCGAGGACGCCGTTCTTGAGGGTGACGGTGATGCGGGCTTTCATCGGTACTCCTGGTTGGTCGGTAGTGCGTAGCGAACCCGCCGTTGCCGCCAGGTCCGCATCGGCAGTCAGTGCTTGGTGCCTTTCGACGGCTCGGAGGAGGCGACGAGCACTGGCCCGGTCGGGCGCGGCGGCTCGTTCTCGTTCATGATGCCGAGGCGGCGGGCAACCTCCTGGTAGGCTTCGACCAGTCCGCCCATGTCGCGGCGGAAACGGTCCTTGTCGAGCTTGTCCTGGGTGGCGACGTCCCACAGGCGGCAGGAATCCGGCGAGATCTCGTCGGCGACGACGATGCGCATCATGTCGCCCTCGAACAGGCGTCCGCACTCGATCTTGAAGTCGACGAGTTGGATGCCGACGCCCAGGAACAGGCCGGACAAGAAGTCGTTGACGCGGATGGCCAGAGCCATGATGTCGTCGATCTCCTGCGGGCTCGCCCAGCCGAAGGCGGTGATGTGCTCTTCCGACACCATCGGATCGTCGAGCGCGTCGGCCTTGTAATAGAATTCGATGATCGAGCGCGGCAGCACCGTGCCTTCCTCGATACCCAGGCGCTTCGCGAGCGAGCCGGCAGCGACGTTGCGCACGACCACTTCGAGCGGGATGATCTCGACTTCCTTGATCAACTGCTCGCGCATGTTGAGCCGGCGGATGAAATGGGTCGGGATGCCCATGCGATTGAGGTGGTTGAAGATGTGCTCGGAAATGCGGTTGTTGAGCACGCCCTTGCCGTCGACCACCTCGTGCTTTTTCTTGTTGAAGGCGGTGGCGTCGTCCTTGAAGAACTGAATCAGCGTTCCAGGCTCGGGTCCTTCATAGAGGATCTTGGCCTTGCCTTCGTAAATGCGGCGGCGATTTTTCATCTGATTTTTTTCTCTGGATTGGCGGGCAGGCGGCAAGCGACCGGTTCCTGTCCGTCTGCCTAAATTAGTTGCGGCGACGGTAGCGTTCAATGCCGGTGTCTATAGCAATCGTAATGTTTGCTCAATCGGCAAATCCTGCCGATCAACCGGTTTCGGGACCGAAATGCCGCAGCGCAGCATGCCATCAAGGATATTGACCGGCCCGCGGGCTTTTGGTTTGTGCTGGGTAAGCACACATATTCACCGCCAAGCGAATCGGATTGACCGGAGGGACGTCATGAGCAGCATGAAAGACCGCGAAGAGGGCTTCGAGCGCAAATTCGTCTTCGACGAGGAGCTTCGCTTCAAGGCCGCGGCGCGCCGCAACAGGGCGCTTGGCCTGTGGGCCGCTGAAAAGCTCGGCAAAACCGGCGCCGATGCCGAGGCCTATGCCAAGGAGGTAGTCGTCTCCGACATCGAGGAAGCCGGCGATCACGACGTCTTCCGCAAGATCCGCAAGGATTTCGACGCGGCCGGGGTCAGCCAGTCAGACCACCAGATCCGCCGGACGATGGACGAGCTGATGGCGCAGGCGATCGAGGAGATCAAGAACACCTGAGCCTTTATGAGCATGATGTCGTCCGAAAACCGCTTTACACTTTTCGCCATCATGCTCTATCTCTTTGTTTTTACGCAATTCCGGACGGAAAACCGTTACACACTTTTCCTGGAATTGCTCTGACTGGACCAATCGACCGCCCGGCTCAGCCGGGCGGTTTTTCTTTGCCTTGCCGCCGTTTCCGTCTGAAACTGCGGATCGTTAACAAGGAAGGCCCGATGTCCCTCAAATCCCGCCTGGCTGCCGACGAGACGCTTTTCACCGCCTGGTCCGGCGTGCCGGACGCGCTGACTGTCGAAATCATCGCCAAGCAGGGTTTTGACGCCGTCACGCTCGACATGCAGCACGGCGGCCATCATGAGGACAGCGTGCTGCGCGGCCTGGTGCCGGTGCTTGCCGCCAACAAGCCGGCGCTGGTGCGCATCCCGGTCGGCCGCTTCGACATGGCGAGCCGGGCGCTCGATTTCGGCGCCGAGGCGGTGATCGCGCCAATGGTGAATTCCGTCGCGGACGCGAGGCAGTTCGCCGCTGCGATGAAATATCCGCCGATGGGCGAGCGTTCCTGGGGCCCTACCTATGCTTTCCCGCGCCACGGCAAGGGCGACCATGCCGAATGGCTGCGCGACTCGAACCAGCGCACCATGGCCTTCGCGATGGTCGAGACGCGGGCGGCGTTCGAGGCGCTGGACGGCATCCTCGACACACCCGGCATCGACGGCATCTTCGTCGGGCCGTCGGATTTCTCGATCGCCTGGTCGAACGGCACCGCCGTCAATTCGACGCTGGAGAGCATGATGGAGACGGTCGCCTCGATCGCCGAAAGGACGCGCAAGGCCGGCAAGCATGCCGCGATCTATGTCATCGAGCCGGCCATTGCCGGCCGCGTCGTATCGATGGGCTATCGGCTGCTCGCCATGGGCTCGGACCACACGCTGATCTCGCTCGGCGCCAAGACGCTGTTGAAGAGCATGCGGGATTCGATCGGCTCCTGAGCGCACCCGCCGGCTTCAGGGTATTCTCAGCTCCGTCAGGAACTTGGCGAAGGTCATCGAGCCTTCGGGCCACGGGCCAAACCCGGCATCGGCATTGAGATGACCGGCCTCGCCGGCATCGATGAACAGCGACCCCCAGGCGGCGGCAATGTCTTCGGCGACGTCGAAGGCGCAGAACGGATCGTTGCGGCTGGCGATCACGATCGAGGGGAAGGGCAGGGGCTCGCGCGAATAAGGCCCGAAGGTCATCAGATGCCTCGGCCTGATCTCCGGATTGGCTACGTCGGGCGGCGCCACGAAGAAGGCTCCGGCAACCGGTTTCTGGAATTGCGGAATGGCCTGTACCGCCGCCGCCACGCCCAGTGAATGGGCGACGATCACCACCGGCCGCTCGGCCTCGTTGACGGCTTTCGCCACACTTGTCGTCCAGTCATGCCGCACCGGCTTCGACCATTCGGCCTGCTCGACCCTACGCGCCGTCGACAGTTTCGACTGCCAGCGGGTCTGCCAGTGTTCGGGACCGGAATTGGTGTAGCCCGGTATGATGAGAATATCTGCGTCCTTGACTTTCATGGCGCCGATGTAGCGAGCAGCCCTGCCTCTTGCAACCGTACCGATGGATGCGGGCGCAGCGCGTCATAATTGTGAACAACCTGTTCGATTCTTTCTGACTTGTGTGAACGATCGCAATCGACGATCTCACTATGACTAATAAAAGCTGGGGCGCGGCTGCCTTTTTGGAGAGGCCGGCGCCTAAACGGAGAGTCTCATGAGCGAACTGCCTTTTGCTGCGACCACACCGGTCAGCGTCTCGCGTGTCGGACTGAAGGCGCGCGACGCCGAAAGCCTGGCCGCCTATTACCGCGCCGTTGTCGGCCTGCAGGAACTGAGCCGCGCCGACGGCGCGATCACGCTCGGCGCCGCCAATCGTCCGCTGCTGGTGCTGGAGCCGGATGCCTCGGCCAAGCCTGACGATCCGCGCAGCGCCGGCCTTTTCCACACGGCCTTCCTACTGCCGTCGCGCGCCGATCTCGGCCGCTGGATCAACCATGCCGCCGCCAGCCGGATCGGCATTGAGGGCGCGTCGGATCATCTGGTCAGCGAGGCGCTTTATCTCACCGACCCGGAGGGCAACGGCATCGAGATCTATGCCGACCGCCGTCCGCAGGACTGGAAATGGAACGGCGACAGAATAGCCATGGCGACCGAGCGGCTGAACCTGCCCGCGGTCGTCGCCAGCGTGCCGGCCGGTGACGCCGGCTGGCGGGGCGCGCCGGAGAACACCATCGTCGGCCATGTCCACCTGCGCGTCGGCCGCCCAGAGGACGCCGAAGCCTGGTGGCACGACGAGTTCGGCTTCGACACAGTGGCCAGATATGGCAGCCAGGCGGTGTTCCTGTCGTCAGGCCACTACCACCATCATATCGGCGCCAATGCCTGGCACAGCGCCGGCGCAGGCCGCCGCGATCCGTCCCGCTCGGGATTGGCCTGGGTCGAGATGCGCTCGGACAATGTGAAGGAAGGGACTGCGCGGGAAGACCCGTGGGGCACGGTGATCAGGACCGTTCCCGGCAAGGCCTGATCGGGATGGTCAATCTTCAAAATGAAAAGGCTCGCCAATGGCGAGCCTTTTCATTTGGGACGGTTGCTTAGGCCTCTCCAAACACCCGCTTGAAGATCGTGTCGACATGCTTGGTGTGATAGCCGAGATCGAATTTCTCGCGGATCTCGGCCTCCGGGAGCGCTGCGGTCACTTCCTTGTCGGCGAGAAGTTCCTCAAGGAAATCAGCGCCTTGTTCCCATACCTTCATGGCATTGCGCTGCACCAGGCGGTAAGCGTCCTCACGTGATACGCCGGCCTGCGTCAGCGCCAGGAGCACGCGCTGCGAATGCACCAGGCCATGGAACTTGTTCATGTTCTTCAGCATGTTCTCGGGATAGACGAGCAGCTTGTCGACGACGCCGGTGAGCCGTGACAGCGCGAAGTCCAGGGTCACCGTGGCGTCGGGCCCGATCATGCGCTCGACCGAGGAGTGCGAGATGTCGCGCTCGTGCCAGAGCGCCACATCCTCCATGGCCGGCATGGCGTAGGAACGCACCATGCGGGCAAGGCCCGTTAGGTTTTCGGTCAGCACCGGGTTGCGCTTGTGCGGCATCGCCGACGAGCCCTTTTGTCCCGGCGAGAAATACTCTTCCGCTTCCAGCACCTCGGTGCGCTGCAGATGGCGGATCTCGATGGCAAGGCGTTCGACCGAAGAGGCGATCACGCCGAGCGTGGCGAAGAACATGGCGTGGCGGTCGCGCGGGATGACCTGCGTCGATACCGGCTCCGGCTTCAGCCCGAGCTTCTTCGCCACATGCTCCTCCACATAAGGATCGATGTTGGCGAAGGTGCCGACCGCGCCCGAAATGGCGCAGGTGGCGATGTCTTCGCGCGCATGCAGCAGCCGCTCGCGGCAACGCGAGAACTCGGCATAAGCCTGCGCCAGCTTGACGCCGAAGGTCGTCGGCTCGGCATGGATGCCGTGGCTGCGGCCGATGGTGATGGTGTCCTTGTGCTCGAACGCGCGGCGCTTCAGGGCGCCAAGCAGCGCGTCGATGTCGGCGAGCAGGATGTCGCTGGCGCGCGTCAGCTGCACCGCCAAGCAGGTGTCGAGAACGTCCGACGAAGTCATGCCCTGGTGGATGAAGCGGGCGTCCGGTCCGACGAACTCGGCGAGATGGGTGAGGAAAGCGATCACGTCGTGCTTGGTGACGCGCTCGATCTCGTCGATTTTCTCGACGTTGAATTTGGCCGCGCCGCCCTTTTCCCAGATGGTTCTCGCGGCTTCCTTCGGGATGATGCCGAGCTCGGCCAGCGCGTCGCAAGCGTGCGCCTCGATCTCGAACCAGATGCGGAACCGGGTTTCGGGCGACCAGATGGCGACCATTTCCGGCCGGGAATAGCGAGGGATCATCGTTTCCAGTCCTGCTGGGAGAAGCTTCGGCCGCGTCCTAACAGAGGCCGGGCCAATGCTCAACGCCGCTGACGCGCAAACCAGACGCTGGCGGCGACAAGTGCGGCAAAGCCGAGCGGAAAATAGAGCCGCACACCCAGGACGACGAACTGGTAGAGCGCCGTCAGCATGGTGAAGACGAACTCGAATGCCCAGGTCAGCGTGAAGGCCGGCGCATGCCATTCGGCGTAGTAGGAGCGGTATTGCAGCGCGAACAGGCCACCGGTGAAGGCAAGCGTTGCGCCGAGCAGGCATACGAAAGCAGCGGCCAGCGCCGTTTCCCAGTGGCGGCCACGCGACACCAGCCCGGCGAGCGTCAACCCCACCGGAAAGGCAAGCGCGCCGCCGAGGGCATAGAGCAGCACGACGAAGCGGACTTTGCCGGGCGTCTCCCAGTCGTGGAGATTGAGGAAAGAGCTGGCCGCCATCGCAAAGCTCCACATCGATGTGCCCAGGACCGACGTGCGCAGTGCCGGCAGAGCCTCGCGCAGGTTCAGGCGGCTGCGCAGTGAAAGTTGCTCGCGCGGTGTCACAGGCGGCCGGTCACGGCGATCCAACGAAAATCCGGCCCTTCGAAGCCGTAGTGGCGCACTGCGATCAGCACCGCATAGGCGCTGAGACCTTGCATCGAGAAGGTCTGCACCGCGCCGATGCGGTAGCCGTTCGGGCAGCCTCGACTTTTCGGGATGGATTTGTCCTCATGCAAAAGCTCGGTCTTGCCGCCGTCCTTGGCATTGATGCGCAGGAGGCGGAAACCGTTGATCTCGCCCTGGCTTTGGCAACCCTCGGTGTCGTTCAGGGCGACTTCGTCGAGACGGAACTCGAGTGGATCGTCGACCGGGGAAAAGATCGGCCGCGGGTTGACCGCCATGCGATAGGGATCGGCCGAGAGCTCGGTCACCGCGTTGAAGCCGGCGGTGATGCCGCGGTTGGCGGCGAGCTCGGCCTGGCTGACGATTGCCTCGCCCTTCTGGCGAGACTGGAGGCGCGCCGCCTCGAGCGTCGCCGCCTCGTCGTCGAGGCGGACCTTGACCGGCGTGCCTTTGAGGAATGTGTCGGTGGCGGTGTCGATGTAGTAGCGATTGGCATAGGGAAATCCCGAGCCATCCTGGACACCATACTCCTCGAAAGCGAAGACGCTGCCATCCTTGCTGAAGCCGAGGATCTCCAGTTCGGCGACGTCGCCGGCATTCGCCTCGGCTATGCCCGCAAGCTGCGCGAGTATCCATGCTCCGATCAGGATAGGAATTCGCATTGGCTGGTTACTCCGGCTGGCAGGGTAGGGCTTTTCCGTATCACGTCATGGTGAACAGGTCGTGCCATGCGGCGCCAATGCATCCAATTCGGCTTTCGTTTGTTATTGTCGGCCGACCTCCCAATGGAGAACTATCATGACCGACCTCAGCAAGATACGCGAGCATATGGAAGTGATCGGCGCCGATGGCGTCCATATCGGCACCGTCGACAAGGTGGACGGTCAGCGGATCAAGCTGACCAAGGCCGACAGCGGCATGGGCTCGCACAGGGGCCATCACCACTATATTCCGCTCAGCCTCGTCGCCGAGATCGACGGAGACAAAGTCTGGCTGTCGGCGAATTCGGATGTCGCGGTAACCTTCGAGGAAGAGAAGTCCGACCCGACCTGATCCCCGAACGATCGTCAGCGCGACGACCAGACCGGAAACAGGTCGCCGTCAGCGGGCGTCGCCGCATAGACGCCGCGGCTGATGGCGCGTGCCATCGTAGCACCCGCCGCGGCATAGAGATCGATCGCCGCGTCGGCGCCGAGCTCGATGCCGCTTCTGCCGGTCGCCAGCGCAAAGACCAGGTCGCCGTCGGCCGGCGTGTGCGTTGGCCAGATGGCGCGGGCGAAGCCGTCATGCGCCGAAATCGCCAGCCGCTTGGCGGCAGCCTTGGTCAGAACCGCGTCGGTGGCGATGACGGCAATGGTGGTGCCGCCGCCTTCCGGCTGGGTCCCGACATGCCGGTCGCGGAATTTCAGCAGTATTTTCCTGGCGTCTTCCGGCATCGGGTCGGGATAGCCCAGGCCGCCGAATTCGTTGCCGATCTCGAAAGGAGCCGCCCAGAAATGGCGACTGCGCCCGACAGTCACCGAGCCGGTCGGGTTGACGGCGGCGAGCGCGCCGACGGTGACGCCGTTGTCGAGCATCGTCGAGGCTGAACCCAGCCCCCCCTTCAGTCCGAAGGTCAGCGCGCCGGTGCCGGCGCCGACCGTGCCGATCTGGAAGTCGGCCATTGCCGCCTGAACCGCCTCATAGCCAAGCTCTCGATAAGCCGGGTATCGGCCCCAGTCCTTGTCGCCACCGTTGCGCAGGTCGAAGAGGATGGCCCCCGGCACGATCGGCACGCGGAAGCCGCCGACCTCGACGCCGATGTTCTTCTCCCGCAGCGCCGCCTGGACGCCGGAGGCGGCATCAAGGCCGAAGGCCGAGCCGCCGGACAGCACGACGGCGTGAATGGCGGCGATCGAGTTCTGCGGCTCGAGCAGATCGGTCTCACGCGTGCCCGGCGCGCCACCCAGCACCTGGACGCCAGCCACAGCCGGTTCCTCGCACAGCACCACGGTGACGCCGGATTTCAGCCTGGCGTTCGCAGTGTTGCCAACGCTTAAGCCCGCGACATCGGTGATCAGGTTGCGTGGTCCGGTGCGGAACATCACTTTTCCTCCAGCGGCACGAAATGCGTGCCGTCGAAGCGGAAGGCTCGAAAAGGATTCTGGCTGAGATCGCCCTTTTCGTCGAAGCGGATGGTACCGATTGCAGTGGCGAAGTCATGTCCGGTCAGCACCTCGGCAAGCGGCTTGCCGGAACTTTCAGCGTCCGCTGTTGCCGCCTTGGCGATCTCGACCGCCGCATAGGCCGGCAAGGTATAGCCGTCCGTCACGATATTCCGATCGGCGAAGGACTGCACCACCTTGGGGTCGGCGGCTTCCGCCCATTCCGGCAGCGCGATCATCAGCGTGCCTGCCGCGTAGGGCACGTCACCGGGCGGCGCGCGAAGCGTCTCGCCGCCCGCGAAAGCGATGCCGGCATTCAACTGGGCGGCGTCGCGGCCCATGATGGCTATGTCGTCGCCGTCGCCGCCGGCGAATACCTTGGTCGCGCCGGCCTTCTTCAAGCGGCCGATGAGCCCGATCTGGTTGTCGAGCTGCGGCCGGAACGTGTCGACGAAGACCGGCTTCAGCGCTGCCTGCTCCGCGGCCGCGCGGAAGGTCTCGGCGATCTCGCGGCCATAGATGGTGCCGTCATCGACAATGGCGAACAGTTCGTTCTGCCAGAGCCGGGTGAGGATCGTGGCCGCCGCATTGCGTTCGTCGTCGCCGCGCGGCCCGAGCCGGTAGACGGGCCAGCCGGTCTTGGCGCGGCGATCGGTCAGGCTCTCGGTGCGCACGCCCAAGGTGATGACCGGAATATTGGCATCCTTCAGGACCGGAAGTGCAGCCTCGATCGCTTCGGTGCAGAGAAAGCCGACGACGATATTGACCTTGGCGTCCACGAACTGCCGGGCGGCGGCCGCGCCGCCGTCGGCCGTGCAGGCATCGTCGATGGTCTTGAGCGCGACGCCCTGGGCTTCCGCAGCCAGTCCGGTTCCGGCCTCGATCTGCTTGCCGAGGATTGTCGACGGCCCGGACAGCGGTGCGGCGACGCCAACCAGCGTCTCGGCGTGGACGCTCGCGGCCAGCGAAAGCAGCGCGGCTAAAGTCGTCGTGAGAAGGCGCATTCGGGCGAAGAGGTCCTCCGTGCCGGGAGTATGGTTCGGCACTATTCCAGCAAAGACCTAAAGGCTGGCTAAGGTCGGTGCAACACGCGAATTTCAGGATTGCGGTCAAGCGCTTCGCCCATGCTAGGCAACTTGTGGCATGCAATATGCCGCCATATATAACGGGCTGGTTTTTTACAGGTGGATCATCGCGTGCTGAAGATCAATGACATCGGGCCACAGGCCTATCGTGATGCGATGGCGCATTTTGCCGGCCATGTGCATGTGGTGACCACCGACGGCCCGTCGGGCAAAAGGGGTGCCACAGTGATCGCCGCCTGCTCGGTGTCGGACACGCCGCCCACGGTGCTGGTCTGCCTCAACCGCGAAAATGCGAAGAACGAGGCGTTCATCAAGAACCGCAACTTTGCACTCAACACGCTGGCGTCTGACCAGGAAGCGCTGTCGATCGGCTTTTCCGGCATCACCGGTCTGCCGCTCGAGGAACGCTTCGCGCTTGGCGATTGGGATATCATCTCCACGGGAGCGCCGACGCTGAAAGGGGCTCTTGCCGTCTTCGATTGCGAGATCATCGATGCCAAGGATCTCGCCACCCACCGTGTGCTTTTTGGCAAGGTGACAGGCCTGCGTATCGGCGATAATTTGCGGCCGCTGATCTACCACAACCGCGGCTACCACGTTCTGTGAAACGGGCGAGCGGGATCCACGGAGACAAGATGACCGCCCCGCGCCCCGCGCCGAAGTCGATCGACGAGACGCTCGATCTCCTGACCGGCGCGGATTATGTCGCCGATCGCTCGCTGGCGACGGTGCTTTTCCTGTCGCTGCGCATGAAGCGGCCACTGTTCCTCGAAGGCGAGGCCGGTGTCGGCAAGACCGAGATCGCCAAGGTGCTGGCGCAAGCGCTCGGCCGCCGGCTGATCCGCCTGCAATGCTATGAAGGGCTCGACGTCTCCTCCGCCGTCTACGAGTGGAACTACGCCGCCCAGATGATCGAGATCCGCATGGAAGAGGCGGCCGGCAAGGTCGTGCGCTCCGACATGGAGCGCAACGTCTTTTCCGAAAAATACCTGATCCGCCGCCCGGTGCTCGATGCGCTGACAGGCAAGGCGGGTGCGGCGCCGGTGTTCCTGATCGACGAGCTTGACCGCACCGACGAGGCCTTCGAGGCGTTCCTGCTCGAGATCCTGTCGGACTTCCAGGTGACCGTCCCGGAACTCGGCACGATCAAGGCGGAAGAGCCGCCAATCGTCATCATCACCACCAACCGCACGCGCGAGATCCACGACGCGCTGAAGCGGCGCTGCCTCTATCACTGGGTCGACTATCCCAACGCTGAGCGCGAGTTGGAGATCGTGCGCCGCAAGGTGCCGCAGGCGAACAGCCGGCTGTCGGCCGAATTGGTTTCCTTCATCCAGAAGCTGCGCCAGATCGAGCTGTTCAAGGCGCCCGGCGTCGCCGAAACCATCGACTGGGCCGGCGCGCTGACCGAGCTCGACAAGGTGGCCCTCGATCCGGAAACCGTATCCGACACGATCGGCGTGCTTCTGAAATACCAGGACGACATCGCCCGCATCGAGCAGGGCGAAGGCCGGCGCATCCTCAACGAGGTGAAGGCCGAGCTTTCGGCCGCGGAGTAGGCGCCATGCCGTCGCGTCCGGACCCCAAAGAGGCGACAGCGGATGGGCGCATCGCCGACAACATCGTCTATTTCGCCCGCGCGCTGCGCAAGGCCGGCATGCGCGTCGGACCGGCCTCGGTCAAGGACGCCATCGAGGCGGTGCTTGCCGCCGGCATCGGCTCGCGCGACGATTTCTACTGGACGCTGCATGCGGTTCTGGTCTCGCGGCATGAGGATCATCCGGTTTTCGACGAAGCCTTCCGCCTGTTCTGGAAGTCGCGCGAGCTGATCGAGAAGCTGCTGGCGATGTTTTCGCCCGTCGCTCCCGACGATCGTGAAAAGCAAAAGCCGCGCGCGGCCGAGAACCGCGCCAGCCAGGCGATGTTCGAAGGGCATCACAAGAACCAGCCGGTACGGGAAGTGCCGGAGATCGAGGTCGATGCGCGCTTCACCTTCTCCGGCAACGAGGTGCTACGCGGCAGGGATTTCGCCCAGATGGACGCGGCCGAACTCGCCGAGGCCAAAAAGGCGATCGCGGCCTTGCGACTGCCCTTCGATATGGTGCGCACGCGCCGCTTCAAGGCTGACGCGCAAGGGCGGCGCATCCATCCGCGCGCCATGATGCGTTCTGCCGCGCGCACCGGCGGCGCGCTGATCCTGCCGAAGTTCCGTTCGCCGCGCGAGGTGCATCCACCGCTGGTCGTGCTTGCCGACATTTCCGGCTCGATGAGCCAATACACGCGCATCTTTCTCCACTTCCTGCACGCGCTGACGGAAAAGCGCCGGCGCGTGCACGCCTTCGTCTTCGGCACGCGGCTGACGAACCTGACGCATCAGATGCGCCATCGCGATCCCGATGAGGCGCTGGCCGAATGCTCGACAGCGGTGAAGGACTGGTCGGGCGGCACCCGCATCGGCGACGCGCTCGCCGAGTTCAACTGGCTGTGGTCGCGCCGCGTGCTGGGGCAGGGCGCAGTGGTGCTTCTGATCACCGATGGGCTCGAGCGCGACGACGTCACCGGTTTGTCGGAGGAGATGGAGCGGCTGCACAAATCCTGCCGGCGGCTGATCTGGCTCAATCCGCTATTGCGCTTCGACGGGTTCGAGGCGCGCGCCCGCGGCGTCAAGGCGATGCTGCCGCATGTCGATGAGTTCCGCGCGGTGCACAATCTCGATGCGCTGGCCGATCTTTGCGCCTCACTCGACCAGCGGCCGGCGGCTTCGGTCGATCCGCGCCACTGGCTGCAAACTGGCGGGAGGCGCGTCGCGTAGCCATATGTTCGTTGGGAAAACTAGAGTTTCCCCTGAAAAACAGACTTTGTGAGAAGCGACGAATGGACGAGAGCATCTATCTCGATGAAGCCCGCGATCCCTTGATCATCGCGGAAGGCTGGATGAAGGACGGCAAGGATGTCGCCATCGCGACCGTGGTCGAGACCTGGGGTTCGGCGCCGCGCCCGGTCGGCAGCCATCTGGTCATCGATGCCGAGGGCAATTTCCACGGCTCCGTTTCGGGCGGCTGTGTCGAGGGCGCTGTGGTGACCGAGGCGATCGATGTCATCGGCAGCGGCAAGGCCAGGATGCTGGAGTTCGGCGTTGCCGACGAAACGGCCTGGCAGGTTGGCCTGTCATGCGGCGGCCGCATCAAGGTCTATGTCGAGAGACTAGGCTGATCACATGGACCCTTATGTCCTGAAGACCCTGAACGAAGAACGCCGCGCTCGCCGCGCGGCGGTGCTTGTCACCGATCTCGGCGACGGCCGCGACCGCGTCGTGCGCGAGGGCGATCACGTTGCAGGCGATCTCGGGGCGGCGATCGCCAGGGCGTTCCGCACCGGCAATTCGGCATCGGTGGAAGCGGAAGGGCGGACTTTCTTCCTCAATGCGCATCTGCCTCGCCCGCGTCTGGTGGTGATCGGCGCGGTCCACATCAGCCAGGCGCTGGCGCCGATGGCCAGGATCGCCGGCTATCCGGTCGAGATCATCGACCCGCGCACCGCCTTCGCCACGCCGGAACGCTTCCCGGATGTGGCGCTGCATGCCGAATGGCCGCAGGATGTGCTGCAGCGCGAGCCGCTCGACAGCTACACCGCACTTGCCGCGGTCACTCATGATCCGAAGATCGACGATCTCGCGCTGAAGGCCGCGCTCGATGCCAGGTGCTTCTATGTAGGGGCGCTCGGCAGCCGCAAAACTCACGCCAAGCGGGTGGAACGCCTGCTGGCGCTCGGCGCCAGCGCCGACCAGATCGCCCGCATCCATGCGCCGATCGGTCTCGACATCGGCGCGGCGAGCCCGGCCGAGATTGCCGTCGCCGTCCTTGCGCAGACCATCCACGCGTTTCGCTCTCGCGGCCTCGAAAGCAAAGGCGCGGCGGCGTGAAATTCGGTCCGGTTCCGATCGACGAAGCTGAAGGCGCGGTTCTGGCGCATGCGACCGCTGCCGGCGAACGCCGGTTCCGCAAGGCGCATCGGCTGAGCGGCGACGATGTCGCGGTGCTGAAGGCGGCCGGTGTGAGAGAGGTCGTAGCGGCGGTTCTGTCCTCCGACGATCTCGGCGAGGATGCGGCGGCCGAGAAGATCGCTGCCGGAATGAGCCACCGCAACATCGAGGTGAAGCCCGCTGCGACCGGACGGGTCAATCTTCATGCCGAGACCGCGGGCGTGTTCACTGTCGACGCCAGGATGATCGACGCCATCAATGCCATCGATCCGGCAATCACCATCGCTACGCTGGCGCAGCACGCGCCGGTCGAGAAAGGGCAGATGGTGGCGACAGTGAAGATCATTCCCTTCGCTGTCGCCGCAGACCTGATCGGTGCGGTGATGAAGATCTGCGCCGGTGGCGAGATCTTCGCCGTTAACGCCTATCGTCCGGTCCGTGTCGGCGTCATCCAGACGGTGTTGCCCGGCGTGAAGCCTGGCGTGTTCGACAAGACGCTGCGCGTCACCGAGGCGCGGCTGGCGCGCTTCGGCGGCCGGCTGACGGTGGAGCGGCGCACGCCGCATGAGATTGCGCCCGTCGCGGAAGCCGCGACCGCGCTGGCGCGCGACAACGACATGGTGGTGATCTTCGGCGCCTCGGCGATGAGCGATTTCGCCGATGTCGTTCCGGCGGCGATTGAACGCGCGGGGGGTACCGTGATCCGCGCGGGCATGCCGGTCGATCCCGGCAATCTCCTGGTGCTCGGAACGCTGGGCGGAAAGCGCGTCATCGGCGCGCCCGGCTGCGCCCGCAGTCCGAAGGAGAACGGTTTCGACTGGGTGCTCGACCGGCTGGTCGCCGGGCTCGACGTGACGGCGCGCGACATTGCCGGCATGGGGGTTGGTGGCCTTCTCATGGAAATCCCGACCAGGCCGCAGCCGCGCGAGCCGCTGCCGGTGAGAGCGGAACCCAAGGTCGACATTGTGCTTCTCGCTGCCGGCCGCTCCAGCCGCATGGGCGGGCCGAACAAGCTGCTGGCACTGTTCGAAGGCAAGCCGCTGGTGCGCCGCACGGCCGAGCGGGCGCTCGCTTCGAAAGCCGCCGGCACCATCGTCGTTACCGGCCATCAGCGCGAGCGCGTGCGGTTGGCGCTCTCCGGCCTCGATGTGAGGCTCGCCGACAATCCAGACTTCGCCGATGGATTGGCCTCGTCCCTGAAGGCGGGCATCGCGCGGGTCGCGGCCGATGCCGCCGGCGCCATGATCGTGCTCGGCGACATGCCGGGCGTGTCGTCGAAGGACCTCGACAGCCTGATCGATGCCTTCCGCCGGTCCGGCGGCCGCGCCGTGGTGCGGGCGGCGCATCTCGGCAAGCGCGGCAACCCGGTGCTGCTGCCGCGTTCGCTGTTTTCCGCCGTCGCGCATCTCGAGGGCGACACCGGCGCGCGCCACCTGGTCGAGGCCGAAGGTCTCGATGTCATCGACGTCGAGATCGGGCAGGGCGCCTCGATCGACGTCGACACGCGCGAGGCGCTGGAAGGGGCAGGCGGCGTCCTTCAGGATTGACAAACCGAAGTCGAATTTCGCATGGCTTCGGAATGTCTTTGCACTTCCGGTTTTTTCCCGCACTGCTGGCCGCGTCAGCTTTTTTCCTCTCGGCAACAGAGGGACAGACGCTGGAACTGAAATCCTTCAAGGATGATCTCTTCGCCTACCCGGCGACGCTGTCGAGCGCCGACAACGGCGCCTACACGGTCCTCGACTATCGCGAGATGCGGGATATCAACCAGCGCGACGAGGTGCCGGAAAAGCGCGTGCATGCCCAGTACACGGACCCCGGCGTGCGCAAGGTCCAGCAGGATCTGATGCTGAAAACCGATGCCGGCGATATCCGGCATGTCGCAATCGGCAAGACAGAGGGTGCCGCCGTCATCGTGCTTTACCTGCACGGGCAGGGCGGCAGCCGCAAGCAAGGCGTCGACGACTTCACCTTCGGTGGCAATTTCAACCGCCTCAAGAATCTGATGGCTGCAAATGGCGGCCTCTATCTTTCACCGGATTTTCCCGATTTCGGCGACAATGGCGCCGCGCAGGTTGCGGCGCTGATCGATCACTATGCGGGGAAATCGCCAGGCGCCAAGATCTTCGTCGCCTGCGGCTCGATGGGCGGCATCCTCTGCTGGAAGCTGGCCGACCGCACGGATACGGGCGGCCGCATCAACGGGCTGCTGCTGCTCGGCTCACTGTGGGACGAGAGTTTTTTGACCAGCCCGGCTTTCAAGCGCCGGGTGCCGGTGTTCTTCGGCCAGGGCAGCCATGACGTGGTTTTCCAGGTTGAGAAGCAGGAAGCCTTCTTCCGCTCGATCCTTGCCAAATCGAAGACCTATCCGACCCGCTTCATCCGTTTCGAGACCGGCACGCATGGAACGCCGATCCGTATGGTCGACTGGCGCGGCACGCTGAACTGGATGCTGACGAAAGCACCTTGAGGGACGCCAGACCGGTCGCGCCGACTCAGGGCGCCGTGTTGTAATCCAGGACGGTCTCGGGGTTGATCTCGCCGTCATAGGACGCGTCGACGTCGTATTGCACCAGCGAGAAATTGCCGTTGCGGAACAAATAGGTACCGGTCGACGACGCGTCGCCGACGCCGCGCCATTTGTTCATCGAGGTGATCGTCCTAGTCTTGTCGTCATAATCGGAATTGACCAGCTGGTCGTCGGTCTGGAAGCCGATGATGTGGATGCCTTCGACCTTGCCTTCGCTGTTGTTGTTTTCGTAGCGGATGTCGAGCTCGGGCGCTGCGAACTGCAGCTGCCGGACACCGGAGACATCGTCATAGATGTAATAGACCGCGCTTTCATTGTAGGCGGCCATCGAGCAGAAGAAGCGGAAGAGCCGCGTCTCGCGCTCCGGCTCGTCGGCTCCGGCATCCTTGTCCTTGTAGCGGATGGAATAGGCGGCCGGTTCGCCGACCGGTTTGCCTTCCGGATCCTCCTTGTCGCACTGTTCGCCATAGGCGGCGAGGAAGGCCTTCCTGGCCTGTTCCAGCGCTTCGTCCTTCTTGGGCGGTGGCGGTCCGTCGCCGCAACTGGCCGGCACCGCATCTTCGAAATCCGAAGTCGACGGCTTCAGCGCTCCCTTGTCGATGAAGATCGGCTGGAACGGCGGTTCCTGGATCTGCGCGTTGACCTGGCGCAGCGTGTAGCAGCCGGCAAAGACTTTCGCCTCGCCCTTCTTGTCGGTCGCCTGGATGGCGACTGGAACGCTGTAGTAGATGCTGCCGGCGGCGCCCTCGTTCGACACAGCGCCGGTCTTCACCTCGACCGTATCCGTGTTGTCGTAGCCCTTCACGAAGGCATTGAAATCTTTCGCCGGCTTGGTATCGCCGAAATAGCCCCAGGCGCGGGCGAATTCGTGCCGGCCGATGGCGCTGTAGAGCGAGCGGATCACCGCTTCAGCGCTGGACCTGTCGTCAATATAGGGCGCCTCGGCCGCAAGCGCCGATTGGCCGATGCCGGCAAGGGAGAACAAGGCAGTCGCCGCGAGAAGGACATGTCTCATAGGGAATCTCCACCCGATAACGAAAATACTACCACGGCGATTGCGGCGGCGCGGTGACGCGGCGGCAGGACCGCTTGAAGAATCGGACCGGGAGGCGCTAGCTCACCAGCCGCGGCGCTGGGGCCGCCTGGAGAGATTACTCACGTGACCATATCCATGTACGACATTTCCGTGGCCGTCTTTTCGGCCCGGCTGAAGGCGCTGGCCAGTGTGCTGTCCCTGGCCGAACAGAACGCCGCCGATCGCAAGATCGACCCGCAGGTATTCCTGACCGCCAGGCTTGCACCCGACATGTTCGCCTTGACCCGGCAAGTGCAGATCGCCACCGACCATGCCAAGGGCGCGCCGTCACGGCTCGCCGGCCGTGAAGTGCCGAAATACGAGGACAATGAATCAAGCTTCGAAGAGCTGCAGGCGCGAATCACCAAGACGCTCGATCATCTGGCTACGTTCTCGGCCGCTGATCTGGATGGGTCGGAGGCGCGGACGATCGAACTCAGGCTTGCCGGGCGCGAGGTGTCGATGAGCGGACTGCAATATCTGCTCAACGCCGCCATGCCGAACTTCTACTTTCACGTCACCACGGCCTACGACATCCTGCGGCACAACGGCGTGCCACTGGGCAAGGCGACGTTCCTGGGACGCTGAAGACCAAAAGGTTCCCCCGCACCGCGGGGAAACCTCATTTCATCGTTTATTCAGCGTATCGACATCTCGCGTGCGATGCGCGGAAAATCGGCCGGCTTGATGCCGATATCGGCGCGGTCGGCGTTGCTCATCGCATTCAGAAGCGCGAGCGCAGCGCGGTAACGCTGCTGTTCCTGCGGGCGCGGCCGCGCGAACATTTCGGTGAAGAACCCCATTTCCCAGGCCCCTTATTTGCCCTCCACACGGCCAGCATATAGGTGATTTGTTACGATTGTGCAGTGCAGCAATTGCATGGCAGCCATGCTTTTCAATTTTTTTCGCCACAATCGATTTTTTTTGAAACTTTTGCGGAAGCTCGACCGTATGCCTCGATGCCGGTACATCGCCGGCTTTTTCCTCGCCACTCCTGGCGATCTTGCCGGGCAGCATGAGAAATGCAGCCCGGCTCTTTAATTCTCGGAGCGTTCGGCAACGGCTTTCGGCGCTGAAAAGCCCGCAATTGTTAGCGTCGTCGGCATTCATTTTTAACGACAGCGATTTATGGTCGAGGGCGACAATGATGCGGTTGCGACAGGAGGAGGCTGAGATCGGCACCGGGAACAAGCTCGATTTCGCTTCGTTGCTCGACGACCTGATCATCGCTTCCGAGAAGGGCGAAGACGGGGGCGCGCGGCCTTCCATTCCGTTTGACTATCTGTCGGTGGCGGACGAGCTCCACTCCGGCCGTATCAAGGTTGCCGGCGAGACCGT
This sequence comes from Mesorhizobium sp. M1C.F.Ca.ET.210.01.1.1, assembly GCF_004791585.1. Taxonomy (GTDB): domain Bacteria; phylum Pseudomonadota; class Alphaproteobacteria; order Rhizobiales; family Rhizobiaceae; genus Mesorhizobium. The sequence goes on along the minus strand of NZ_SRUU01000009.1, from coordinate 72,862 downwards.
CGCCGCCGAATACCGCGAGGCGGGCGCCGACCTCGCCGCGGAGTTCGCCGCGCTTCTCGACCAGGCCAAGCTGTCGCTTGCCGATGAAGAGCACCGGCCGGAAGAAGACCTGCCGCCGATCGATCCCGAATCGATTGCCGGCGAACTTGGCCTCGACCGCCTGGCCAAGAATGCCGATCTCGGCCGCATGCGCCGCAACTTCGCCTTCGCCAACCATCCGGACCGCGTCGCCCCGCATCTGCGCCAACGCGCCATGATCCGCATGCAGGTGGCGAACATGCTGATCGACGAGGCCAAGCGACGGGCGCTGGCCGCGGCACGACGCTAAGGCCTACCGATATTCAGCTGAGGCCGGCCTGCAAATGGCGGCTTCCTGCGCTTCCGGTGCTCACGACCTTCAAGTACGCTCCGCTCCGGTTCTCGGAAACCACCATTTTCGGCTCGCCCTGAGCTGAATCTCGGCAAGCCTAAATGGGCTCGCAATACATGCAAAAGTCGCCGGGATCGGGCTTGGAGAACATCCGGCCTATGCTTTATGCTTGAATTTCCTCCTCGCGCAGCCGCGCAAACCTTCCGCCGGAGACATTCCATGCAAAAACGCCGCCTCGGTCGGACCGACCTCCTTGTTTCGCAAATCTGCCTGGGCTCGATGACCTGGGGCCAACAGAACACCGAGGCCGAAGGCCATGCGCAGATGGACCTGGCCTTTTCACGCGGGGTCAATTTCATCGACACTGCCGAGCTTTACTCGATCCCACCCAAGGCGGAGACGCAAGGGCGGACCGAGAGGATCATTGGCAGCTGGATGAAGGAGAAGGGAAACCGCGACCAGGTCGTCATCGCTTCGAAAGTGGTCGGCCGCACCGCCAACACCTGGTTCCGCGGCGACCGACCGTCCAAGCTGGTACGCGCTGATATCTTCGATGCGATCGAGAAGTCGCTGGCCAAGCTCGGTACGGACTACATCGATCTCTATCAGATCCATTGGCCGGATCGGGACATCCCATGGGGCGCGAACCCGACACGCGTCGGAGCTGTAGCGCGGCGGGCCGACGCTGCCAGTGCTCCTGCCGACGAGACGCCGATCGCCGAAACGCTCGCCGTCTTCGAGGAACTGGTTAAGGCCGGCAAGATCCGGCATCTCGGCCTGTCAAATGAAAGCTCGTGGGGCGTCATGCGGTTCCTTGCCGAGTCCGAGAAGGGTATCGGCCCGCGCGTCGCCTCGCTGCAGAACGCCTACAATCTGGTCAACCGCACCTTCGAGGTGAACCTTGCCGAAGTCTGTGATCGCGAGCAGGTTGCCTTCCTTCCCTATTCGCCATTGGCGCAGGGCTATCTGACCGGCAAATACGATCATGGCGCGCGGCCGATCGGCTCACGCTCGCAGCTCTTCAACCGCGGCCAGCGCTACGAGACGCCGAATGCGGCGCAAGTGCTGCTCCAATACAACGAGCTGGCGCGCTCCTTCGGCATGGAGCCGGCGCTTTTCGCCAACGCCTATGTGTCGAGCCGGCCTTTCGTGACCGCGAACATCGTCGGCGCCACCAGTGTCGCGCAGCTCGACATGGCGCTGTCCTCGGTCGAACTCACCTGGACGGAGGAGATGCAGAAGGCGGTCGACGCCATCCATCAGCGTGTCGGCAATCCCTGCCCGTGACGGCAAATTATCGAGAAATGACAAAGGGATGGAGACGATGGCAGATTTTCCGATCGAGGCCGTGCGCGGGAAATTTCCGGCACTTTCGCTGACCGACAAAGATCGCCGCCGGATCTATCTCGACAATCCTGCCGGCACGCAGGTGCCGCAGGCGGTGGTGGATGCGGTGTCGCGCTGCCTCACCACCACAAATGCCAATCTCGGCGGCTTCTTCGAGACGACGGTCGCGGCGCAGGCCGTGGTCGACGAGGCGCATGCGGCGATGGCCGATTTCCTCGGTGCGGCAACCGCCGAGGAGGTCATCATCGGCGCCAACATGACGACGCTGACCTATCATATGTCGCGCACGATCGGCCGCACGATGAAGGCTGGCGACGAGATCATCCTCACCCGCATGGACCATGAGGGCAATGTCTCGCCCTGGCTGCAGCTTGCCGAGGATCTTGGTCTCGTCGTGCGCTTCCTGCCGTTCGACGAGCAGAGCTGGCAAGTCGAGGAGGCGGCCCTGCAGGCGCTGCTTTCGGAAAAGACGCGGCTGGTGGCGCTGAACTACGCCTCGAACCTCACCGGCTCGATCAACCGGGTGAAGGCGCTGACGGCGATCGCCGGGCAGGCCGGCGCGCTGGTCTATGTCGATGCCGTGCAGTTCGCACCGCACGGGCTGATCGACGTTCAGGCGCTCGGTTGCGATTTCCTGGTCTGCTCGGCCTACAAGTTCTTCGGGCCGCATATGGGCATATTGTGGGGCCGACGCGATGTCATCGATACGCTCAAGCCCTATAAGTGCCGCTGCTCGTCCAACGGCCTGCCGGAGCGGTTCGAACTCGGCACGCCGCAGATCGAGCTGATGGCAGGCCTGACCGCTGCCGTCGATTATTTCGCCGATCTTGGTGCTGCGGCCGGCGAGGGCGGCTCGCGGCGGCAGCGGATCGCGAGAGCCTTCGAAGTGTCGATAGCCTATGAAAACGCGCTGGCCCGTCAACTGATCGAAGGCCTGTCGGATATCGCTGGCCTGACCATTCGCGGCATCAGCGATCCCGAGCGCTTCAACGAACGCGTGCCGACGGTTTCCTTCACGGTCGAGGGCTTCGCGCCGGAGACGATCGTGAAGCAGATGAATGCCGAGAACATTTTTCTCTGGTCAGGTCATAACTACGCGTGGGAAATCGTCCACCAGCTCGGCATCCCGCCGGAGCAGGGCGTCGTGCGCATCGGCATCGCGCACTACAACACCGCGGCCGAGATCGACGAGACGCTGGAAAGCGTGCACCGCGTGATCGCCATGCTGAAGCAGCAGCGCACCTGAGAACCCGGTTACCGCTGCCTGCCGCCGAAGCCGGTCAGGAAGGCGGTGAGGTTGTCGCCCAGCGCATCGCAGAGATAGCCGCCTTCCTGGACGATCACCGTCGGCAGGCCGAGTCCGGCAATGGCCTCGCCGATGCGCGAGAAGCCTGGCGTCGTCACCGACAGGCCACCGAACGGGTCGCCTTCGAAGGCATCGAGGCCGAGCGCCACGACCAACGCATCGGGAGCGAAAGCGTGGATGCGCCGAAAGGCTGAGGCCAGCGCTTCGAGAAACGCAGCGTCGCCGGATTTGCGCGGCAGCGGCAGGTTGAGATTGTAGCCGAGGCCAGGGCCTTCGCCGCGCTCGTCTGCATGACCCCAGAAGAAGGGGTAGAAGCGCACCGGATCGGCATGCAGCGAGACGGTCAGCACGTCGGGCCTGGCATAGAAGATGCCTTGCGTGCCATTGCCGTGATGCAGGTCGACATCGAGGATCGCGACGCGCGCAGCGTTCGTTCTCAGCACCTGTGCCGCGACCGCCGAATTGTTGATGAAGCAGAAGCCGCCGGCGATATCGGCGAAGGCATGATGGCCGGGCGGGCGGCAGAGCGCGTAGGCCGAAGGCGCGCCGGCCATTACGGCCTCGGCCGCCTCGACCGCGCTCCACGCGCTCCACAACGCGCTGTTCCAGGTCTCGGCCGAGATCGGGCAGGCGGTGTCGGCCATGTGATAGCCGGCCTGGCCGACCGCCGAGGCCGGATAGGAGCCGTTGCGGGCGATCGGGTGGATGTTCGGAATGACCTCCGCCGATGCGCCTTCGATGCGCTGCCAGCGCGCGAAGATGTGCTCGAGGAAGTCGAGATATTCGGGCGTGTGCACGGCCGCGATCGGCCCAAGGCCATGATCCTTCGGCCGTTCGACCGTCAAGCCGGCCGACCTCGCTCCGGCCAACAGTCTTTCGACGCGCTCCGGCTTTTCCGGATTGGGCTGTGCTGCGCCGCTGGAGAGGAAGGCCTTGGGGTCGTGGCGCTTTTGTTCCTCGGCATAGAAGGCTTTCATCGTTCTTCCTCCGGCGCATCGGCAAAGGCGAAGAAAGCCTCGCCGACGATCTTTTGCACCTGTTCGTAACTCGACCAGCCGATGCCGAGCTTTTCATAGAAGGCCTTGGCCGTCTCGTTGTCGGTGTCGACCGAGAGTCTTAGATAGACGCCGCCCGCCGCGCGGCATTCCCTCGCTACGCGCCGCAACAGCTTTTCACCGATGCGGCGGCCGCGAAAGCGATCCTCGACATAAAGGTCCTGCACAAAGACGCCGGGACGGCCCATCCAGGTCGAGAAGATGGGAAAATGCAGGCAGAGCCCGGCGAACTCGCCGTCGACCTCGGCGATCAGGGTCGAGAAGGCGGGTTTTTCGCCGAAGCCGTAGCGGCGCAGATCGTCGGGGGTGGAGGTGATTTCCTGGTGCGCGCCGATATGGGTGCCGAGGCGAAGCAGGGCGGCATGTATTGCGTCGGCGTCGTTGACTGTGCCGGAGCGGATGACAATGTCGGTGGGTCGAGTGTCCTGCCGCATCGATCAGGCCCTAGGTCCGGCAGGGTCCGAGCCGGTCAAAAGATCATCAAGCTCGCCGATCCTGTCTTCTGAGAAGACACGGATGCCGCTTTCTTCAAGCAGCGCGGTGGTCGTGCCATGGCCCGCCATGCGCTTTCCTGAAAAACGCCCATCATAGATAAAGCTGCTGCCGCAAGACGGGCTGCCGTCAGTCAGTACGGCGTAGCGGCATCCTGTTTCGCGCGCGAGATCGAGCGCGAGCCGCGCGGCCTCACGGTAAAGGTGTGTTACATCGTTGCCTGTCTGCTCGATCACTCGCCCCTGACCTTGCAGAACCCCATGGCCGTCGCCTGCACCTTGAATTTCGGCCGGAGGGCGCGGCGTGGAGAAGCCGGCGGCAACTTCGGGGCAGATCTGCACGATCCGGCCTTCCAATTGCCACCGAGCAAGGATGGGATGATGGTTGAGCCGGAACGAACCGTTGTAACGCACCTTGCTGCCAAGCAGGCAGGCCGAGACAAGCACCCTTTCCATATCGGCTCCTTTGCCGCGCATTGCTGCTCCGAACAATAGAACGCTTCCCTGTCGCGTCAGCCTTCTACCGGCAGGTCGAGTTCCGCGGCCAACGCTTGGAGCGAGTCGCCGAGGATTGCGATGATCTCGCCGATCTGGTCGCGGGTGATGATCATCGGTGGCGCCACCATGAAATTGTCGCCGTCGAGGCCGCCCTTGACCTTGCGCCCGTAGATGATCAGGCCGCGCGCATAGGCGAGGTCGAGCAGGCGCTGCGTCGCCTTGCGAGCCGGGTCGATCGGTTTCAATCTTTCCGGATCAGCGACCATTTCCACGCCAAGAAGCAATCCCTTGCCGCGCACGTCGGCCATGAATGGGAAGCGTTTCCCCAGTCCTCTCAGTTCTTCGATCAGCACGTCGCCCATGGCGGCGGCATTGGCGATGAGGTCGAGCCGGTCCATCTCGCCGAGCACGGCAAGGCCGGCGGCGCAGGCGAGCGGATTGCCGGCATAGGTGTGACCATGCTGGAAGCCGCCTGAGGCAAGCAGCGGCTCGACCAGCCGCATCGGTGCCGCCAGCGCGCCGAGCGGCGCATAGCCCGAGCCCAGCCCCTTCGAGAGCGCGACGATGTCCGGCCTGCAGTTCCAATGGTCGCCGCCGAGGAACCTGCCGGTGCGCCCGGCGCCGCTCATCACCTCGTCATGGATGAGCAGGATGCCATAGCGGTCGCAGATCTCGCGGATGCGCGGGTAGTAGCTGTCGGGCGCGACAAGCGCTGCCGTCGCAGCGCCCCCGACCGTCTCCATGATGAAGGCGAGCACGCTTTCCGGGCCTTCGGCGAGGATCTTTTCCTCGAGCATGTCGGCATAGCGGATGCCGCGCTGCTCCATCGACAGGTTGTCGCGGTCACGCCAGGCGGTGGGCGCCGGCACCGTCGGCATCACCCGCATCAGCGGCGTGAAGGTTTCGACCAGAGCGTCGTCGCCGGTGACTGCAAGCGAGCCCAGCGTGCCGCCGTGATAGGACGGAAAACGGGTGATCACCTTCCAGCGCTTCGGCTGGCCGGTGGCGACCGCCCATTGCCGGGCGAGCTTGATGCAGGATTCGGTCGCTTCCGAGCCGCCGGAGACGAAGAAGATGCGGTCCATGCCTTCCGGCAGTTTGCCGGCGAGCTTCCGCGCAAGCTCTTCCGCCGGCTCGTTCTCGAAATGCAGCCGGTAGGCGAAGGTGGCCTTGTCCATCTGCCACTTCATGGCGTCGAGCACATTGCGGTTGGAATGGCCGATATTGGCGACCATCGGCCCGCTCGAACCGTCGATGAAGCGGCGGCCGTCCTTGGTCCAGAAATAGATGCCCTCGGCGCGGTCGACGAGCGGCCGGCGCAGGCTCGACAGATAAAACAGATGCGACGGTTGCCGCGCCTCGGCTTGCGGAGTGGTCTGGACTTCCAATTTCGACATGTCAGGACTTTCCAAGATAGCGGTCGAGAACATTCTTGGTCACGCGCTCGACCATCGCGTCCTGCCTTAGCAGGCCGGCGACCCATTCGCAGCTTCCGGCATGGAACACCTCGCCCTTGCCGCGCGGGAAGTTGACGATCATGCCGTTGCCGCGCTTGACCTTGTCGAGGTTGGCGTCGCTGGCTTCGCCAAACAGCGTCTCGGCGGTGAAGCGTCCGTCCTCGTCGGTCAAGAACTGGTCCTCGATCGGGATGTCGGCGCTTTCCTCGACCTGGCTCGCCATACCGACTGCGAGCACCTGCAAGCCATCCGGCGCGCCGCTCTCCGCAGTCGGGTAGGGCAGGCCGCCGCGGATCTCGAAATCCAGCCCGTCCACCTCGTAGCCATAGACGTGGCTGTCGGCGCCAAGCAGGTCGCCATAATAGATGCCGGTGCCGGCAAAGGCCCAGTGTTCGGGCCGGTAGACCGGGAAGCCGCGCACGCCGCGCGGCGCGCAGCCGCCCCAGCCGGCATAGACGCCCCTGGTCGCATTGAGGCCGAAGGTGGCGCTGCCGGGACGGCCGATCTCCGGCGCCTCCCAGGAATTGGTGGCGCGGGTGATGTCGCCGCGGTAGGCGGGGTCCTCGGCGCGGGCGCGGTATTTGTAGCAGACCTGCCTGCGGCCCTCGTCCTCCAGCCTGGTCTGCCACATGAAATTGCCGGCAAAGCGCGCCGCATGGCCGCCGCGCTCGACGTAAGCGTCGAGCGCGTCGCGCATTTCCCACGTCCAGTATTCGTCATGGCCAGTGAAGACGACGCAGTCATAACCGTCGAGGATTTCGGGCGCGAAATGCAGCTCATGCTGGCTGGCGAGATCGACCGCATAGCCGGCGCGCTCGGCGAAGTGGAAGAAATGGCTGTCATAGCTTGCCCAGCCGGAAGAGGCGTATTTCTTCGAATGGCCGGTGGCGAAGGCCCATTCCATATGCGGATAGCGCGGCACGGTCTTCGGCGGCACCGCGACTTCCAGCGGCACGCGCGGGGCATCCTTGGGCAGCGTGACGAAGCCGCGACACCAGGGGCGCTGCGTCGACACCGTCGTTGCGTACTGATCGCGGTTCGGCCCGGTGATGCCCTGGTAGTGGTTGGAGCCGCCCCAGGTGTTGTAGGCGAGCCAGGTGCCGGTTGCCGCAACCTGCAGCAAGCGCCCGGGGTTGCGGCCGGGCAGGGGCGCGACAATGAAGAGGTGATGGCTGTGGATCGGCCTGCCGTCGCGGCCATCGGCCGAAAGCGCGATGCGATAGGCGCCCGACGGCCAGTCGTCGCCAATGCGGAATTCGAACGACGCGCCCCAGCCGCAGCCTGCGACCGAACATTGGTCGGGCGTGTCCTGCCAATGTGCCGATAGGCCGGTCTTTTCGAGGACCTTGGTCTCGCTGCCGCCGTCGCGGACGATCGCGATGCCGAATTGCGGTGCCGTCGAGCTGACGAAAAGCGTCACGGTATCGCCCGGGCGATACGAAAAGCGGTCGCTGTAGCACCAGATTTCGCCGCTTGAGCCATCCATGCCCGGCCATTCGTAATAATGGCCGCGCACCGCCTCGCGGCGCTGCTCGGGCGTCAGCCCGAAATCTGGAAATTCGGTCGGGAGGTGAGCCATGCATGCCCTTGAACGATCGGAAGCCGCCATTTCGGCGATCCGCCACGGGGGCGTCAAATGGAAACAATCGGGCCAGCCGACGCTTGGCCATATCGGGCAAACGGACTATCTCATCCTTTGGCGATGTTTCATGGCGGGAGCGGACATGCTGCGGGTGCAAAAGGTCAAGGTCGACGACATCTACGTGCCGACGGCGCGTCGCAAGACGCTGCATCCCGAGACGGTGCGGCATCTCGCGGAGGATATCCTCGAGAACGGTATGAAGATGCCGATCCAGGTCCGCCACGACGGCAAGCGCCATGTCCTGGTCGAAGGGCTGCATCGGCTCGAGGCCGCCAAATGGCTCGGCGAGACCGAGATCGACGCCTATCTCGTCCAGGCCAGGCGCCACTGATCTCCATCTATTTTATTGCCAAGCCGACGCCGGCATCAGCGTGACCGATCGCATTCCATCAATGCTTTTTGTTTGACGCTGTCATGCCGGCCGCTACCGTGCCCGGCATTCCCACAAAGCGAGTGCTTGCGATGACGAAATACCAGGGCGGATGCCTGTGCGGCGCGGTGCGCTATCGTGCCGAGGCCGAACCGATCAACGAGCGTGTCTGCCATTGCCGGATCTGCCAGAGGGCGATCGGCGCTGCCTTCAACGCGCGGCTGCTGTTCCGCATCGACGACGTGAGCGTGGAAGGGCCTGTCGCGACAGTCAATTCATCGCCGGACCTCGAGCGCGGCTTCTGCCCGGTCTGCGGCACGACGATTTTTTCGCGCCGCGACTCCAGGGGCATCCTCGGCATCACTTGCGGCTCGCTCGACGATCCGTCCGTGTTCAAGCCCGACATGCATTTCTGGACGGCTTCCATGCAACCCTGGGTGCAGCTCGATGACGGCCTGCCGCAACATGAAGGCGCGCCGCCGGCGTAGCACTCTCCCTTCTCCCACAGGAGGAGAAGGGAAGAACTGCACAAAAATTTCATCTTCGATTCACGAGATAGCCGGCAAAGCGTCATTGGCGGGCCATCATTGGCTGCCTATCTAAGCGCCACGCGGGAAGGCATCGAGGAGGCGACGGATGAGCGAGAGCATCAACACCCTGGACGAGCTTTTGAACGACCCGATGATCCAACTCGTGATGGAACGGGACCGGGTGCGCCCGGCCGAGATTCGCATGCTGCTGGAAAAGGCTCGTCACAAGGCCGCCGACGATTCCCGCATCGACCAGCCTATGGTGCCGCCGGCCCATGTCGTGGCCAGGAGCTGCCTGACGCAATGGCTACACCGCTAAGCCATGAAAGGGCTCTGGCTCGAATACGCCGGCAAATAGCTGTAATGGCTACGGAAATAGGCAATCTTGAAACCGAGCCGCGCGTAGTTGCGGTAGGCCGGACCATCGCGTTCGGGGCTTGGCGCTTCGATATCGGCGACGAACAGTTTCGCGCCGGCGGCTATGCCGTCGCGAACCAGCCTTTCGCCAAGCACGGCGTCGAGATCGAAGCTCGGCGCCGTGATGCCTGGAACCGGCGCGTCGATGCCGCTCCACGCCGCGCCGCCTGAGATGAACAACGAGCGCACCGCGGCCACCGCGCCGTCACGCTTCAGCATGTAATGACGCCAGCCCTTGCGGCCGACCAGCGCCATGAGCCAGGGCGAGGTAGGCAGCCTGTACCGGGCGTCGATGAAGGCAGCCCATTCCGCAGCCGTCTCGGATGTAACCTCCTCGACCGATACATCGTCGGTCGGGAAGAGCGGTTCGGCCGCCGGGGGCGTCGCATCGCGAAAGATGCGTTCCCAGCCGCCCTGATGCTGCAGCCCGCGCGCCTCCAGCCAGCATCGCAGCCGCGACGGCTCGGTATGCGGACTTGTGTAGAACCAAGGCCGCAAGATGCCAGCGGCGCGATAATGCTCCAGCAGCGCGTCGACCTGTTCCTCCGCGGCCGGACCATCGACGCCGATGTTCTTGACGCAGTTGAAATGGATGAACGGGATCGTCGTGCAGGTGGTCCAGACCAGGTCGCCGTCGCGAGCGATCGACAGGCCGTGCCGCGCGGCGAAATCCGCGGGCGCGGCGTCATAGAGGTCGAGCCAGGCATCGACCTCGGCGCGCTCGATGGCGCGGCTGAGATCGCGGGAAACATCCTCGATCCCGATTTCGGGAACGTGTGGTTCCGGCGGCACGACCGGCTGCAGTTCCGAGAGGGCGGCGGTCGACATGCTGGTCCTCCTCTAACTTGCCTTACAGTGTAAGATTAGTGGATGATAATATGGAGGCGCCGGTTGTCAAGCAGGATTAGCGCCACCTTACAAATCCGTGAGTTGGATTCACGCTATCGTGACGCTAAGCCTGTCCTTGAGGGGCTTTCCGAAATGACGAATTCTTCGCCCCGAAAAGGACTGGGGCTCTGCGGAAAGGACTGGGATGACCGACGTCTGCACTCAAGGGTTGGATACAGGCTTTGTCGGCCTGGGTTATGCCAAGGTGGCCTTTCTCGGCGTCATCCAAGGCATCACCGAACTGCTGCCGATCTCTTCGACGGCGCATATGCGCGTCGTGCCCGCCGTGCTCGGCTGGCAGGATCCCGGTTCCGCCTTCTCGGCCGCCATGCAGCTTGCCGCATTGGCGGCGGTCGTCAGCTATTTCTGGAGCGATATCAGGGAAGTTGCGGTGGGCTCGCTCGCGGCGCTGGCGCGGCGCGACTACGCCAACTGCTATTTCCGCCTGGCGGTCGGCATTGTGCTTGCGACCGTTCCGATCGTCATCGCCGGCCTTGCGCTTTCCAGCGTGCTCAATGCCTGCAACTCGCCGCTGCGCGGCATCGCCGTGATCGGCTTGGCCTGCATCGTCATGGCGGTGCTGCTTGCACTGTCCGAGATCTATGCCAGCCACAGGCTGACGCTCGACAAGGTTTCCGTGCTCGACGCGTTGCTTGTCGGCATTGCCCAGGTCGGCGCCCTCATTCCCGGGGTGTCGCGCTCGGGATCGACGCTGACGGCAGCGCTGGGTCTTGGCTATGCCCGGCCTGAGGCGGCGCGGCTCTCCTTCCTGCTCGGCCTGCCGGCGATCGCGCTTGCCGGCTTGAAGGAGCTTTGGGAGTTGCACAAGATTCACCTCGGCGCCTACGGCTGGTCGGTCCTGGCCGTCGGTCTCGTCGTCGCCTCGATCTCGGCCTTCTTCGCCATATGGGGGCTGATGCGAGTGCTCGAGCGCTTTTCCGCCTGGCCCTTCGTCATCTATCGCGGCCTGCTCGGCGTCGTGCTGCTTATCGGCGTCGCGGTCGGCTGGCTGAGTTAGGTTGTGCCGATATCCAGCGATGCCGGCCTGACCTCAATCTCAACACCGCGTTAACGACCGAATCCGCTATATCAACACCCGACCTTGGCTTCGGGTGCGCTGATGGATCTCGCGACGCTTCTGCAATCGGTGCCCTTGCTGGCGATGCTGGTGAAATCGGCGCTGCCGGCGACAGTCGGAGCGGGCATGGGGCTTGGCCAGTGGCTGGCGGCGCTGCCGCCGTGCCGCGACCGCACCTTCGAGAGCGCTACCTATCTCGTCTGCGAGACCGATCCGAAACACTATTCGATCGAGCTGTTCTGGAAGGATCCCGACGGCAAGCTCTACCAGTCGCTGCACAATCTTCGCAGCGCGCAACAGGCTGCCGGGCGCACGATGCTCTTCGGCATCAATGCCGGCATGTACCATCCCAATCTTGCGCCGGTCGGGCTCTATGTCGAGCGGGGGCAGCAGATCGCGTCGGCGAAGATCGGGACCGGCACCGGCAATTTTTCCATGCAGCCGAACGGCATCTTCTACTTAAGCGACAGCAAGGCCGGCGTTCGCGCGACCAAGGATTATCTGAAGCGTCCCCCGAAGGTGGATTTTGCCACTCAATCGGGACCGATGCTGGTCATCGACGGCAAGCTGCATCCAAAATTCCAGCCAGGCAGCCCGTCGCGAAAAATCCGCGATGGCGTCGGCGTGCGTGCCGACGGCGTTGCCGTCTTCGCCATCTCGAACGACGTCGTGACCTTCCATGAATTCGCCCGCCTGTTCCGCGACGAGCTCGGCTGCCCGAACGCGCTGTTCCTCGACGGCTCGATATCGAGCCTTTATGCGCCGGCCATCGGCCGCAACGACGATTTCTGGAATCTCGGGCCGATGATCGGGGTGTTCAGGCGCTAGCCCAGAACCCCACCTGGCGGGCCAGCCGCGAATCGCCCGGCCGGACCAAAAGTAAATTTTGATTCAAACTTTGTTGGTAATTTCTCATTAGGAATGGAGCTTCCGGCGGCGCCGTTCCTGCCTTCGGTCTGTTTTGTATTTGCGTACAGGTCAAGATGCGGATTTCAGGCGTCGTCAGTTTCGTGGTCGCATCGCTTTGCCTTGCCGGCTGTTCGTCCACGTCGGGCGTCGATGCCTTGCAGGTGCCGTCAAGCGAAACGACGAGCTCCGTGGTCAGGCCAAGCGCCCCGGTAGCCAGGGCCGTGAAGACCGCCGACACCGAGACCACCGTCGAGACCGCGTCGATGACGGGCGCTGCGCGCTTCAGGCCGCCGGCGCCGTTGCTTGACGACCAGAATTCGCGTCCTGACGACGAGAACTCGCGTCCTGACGACGAGAACTCGCGTCCTGACGACGAGAACTCGCGTCCTTTCGGCCTTGCCGAGGAAGAGACGGTGGCGTTTCCTGCTCCAGACCTGCCGGACACGGTCGAACCGCCGGTTCAGGAGGCGGCGCTCGTCTCGCCGCCGAAGCGGCTGTCGCGGGCAGCGCCCGCGATGCTGGCGAGCCCTGTCACCCGCTATGCTTTCCGCGATGCCAAGCCGATCAATTTCGGCCGATCCTCGCCCCGGCATCTTGCCGTCCACGGCGTCGATGTCTCGCGCTGGCAGGGCAATATCAATTGGCAGAAGCTGCGCGCCCAGGGCGCCAATTTCGCCTATATCAAGGCGACCGACGGCGGCGACCACCTCGACCCGATGTTCATGAGGAACTGGCGCAATGCCGATGCCGCCGGCCTGAAGCGCGGCGCCTACCATTTCTTCTACTGGTGCCGCACCGCCGGCGAGCAGGCCGACTGGTTCATCCGCAACGTGCCGAAGGTCGACGGCGCGCTGCCACCGGTCATCGATGTCGAATGGAACGGCGACTCCTCCTGCAGGCGCCGGCCGTCGCGTGAAAAAGTCCTGGAGAAGATGCAGGTGTTCATGGACAAGCTGGAGCGCCACTATGGCCAGCGGCCCATCATCTACACCAGCCCCGACTTCTATCGCGACAACCTTCGCGGCGCCTTCCCGGACTATCCGTTCTGGTTGCGCGCGGTCGCCGCGCACCCGTCAAAGGTCTATCCGGGCCGCAAGTGGCTGTTCTGGCAGTATTCCGGCTCCGGCCTGTCACACGGAGTGAGCGGCCGCGTCGACCTTAATGTCTTTCACGGCGACGAGCGGCAGTGGCGCAACTGGCTGGGCGGCGGGCAGATGGTGGCCGACGCGGATTGATCCGCTTTCGGACCTCTTCGGCTGCGCACGCGGCCGAAGGCGCGATTCCGCTAAGGTTGCGTAGGCCAGCACGCCCATGAAGACGGCGAAATAGGCCAGGACGACAGCGAGGACGATCAGGGTTTCGGTGGGCACATCCAGTCTCCTTGAATGAACAGCCAAGGAGACAGCGGGAAGAGCCGCGATGCGTTGACCTGGATCAAGCGATTTGCCGTTTGTTGGTTTGAAACCGCCCCGCGCATCGGCGGCAATTTTAGTATTTCGCTAACGCTTCGCTCACTCTGTCTATTAGCGGTACTGCAACTGCCCTTCCGGTAACGTATCCGTGATCGCTACCTGGAGGGGGTCAATGCGCAAACTGATTGTTACAGCCGCTTTGGTGGCCGCCGTCGGCTACGGGTTTTTCAATTCGACGGCTCACATGCGCGGCAGCGAGCCCAAGGACAATGTGGTCGCCTATTCCACCACCGACGAGGCGATGCAAGGCGCCAAGGCCAAGGGCCATTCGACGCTGCCGCGCTTCCATGAACTGATGGACGCCCGCACGCCTGGCACCTACACGGTCAAATTCCCGCTGACCCAGAACGGCGCCACCGAGCATATCTGGATGCAGCTTGTGGCCTTCAGCGACGGCCATTTCGTCGGCCTGCTCGCCGACAAGCCGGTCAACGGCAACCAGTACAAAATGGGTGATCGCATGACGGTGGCCGAGGCCGACGTCGAGGACTGGATGATCCGCAACGGCGGCGACGTCTATGGCGGCTACACGGTCCGCCAGGCGCTGGCGGATATGCCGAAGGAAAAGGCCGCGCAATACGGGATCACGTTCAAGGATTGAGGCGCGAACGTGGAGGTGCGGCTCAGACCGTGACCAGATCCGTGTGGCCAAAGCCTTTCGAGTAGTCGAGCACGGAAATCACCGAGGGCACCACGCGGAAGATGCGCACCTGCTCCGCCGTCGGCATCGGGCCGGGCAGCGAGGCTTGCGGCGGATACTTCATCGGCAGCATCCGCAGAACCTTCTCAGCCTCGGCCCTGTCGGTGACCGGCTGGGCACGCGCCGCCATGGAAAGTCCGGTGATTTCCATCACCTGTGGCGCGTCGTGGTCGATGGTCAGCGACACACGATCGTCCCGCGCGATGTTGGCCGCCTTCTGGCTTTCCAGGCCGCAGAGGAAGTAGAGGGTGAAGCCGTCGTTGACGTAGCCGACCGTCGTCGCCTGCGGCCAACCATCCGGCCTCAGGGTCGCAACCGTCATGACCCGATGCTGATCCAGCAGCGTCTCGATCTTGTCCTTGATCTCCTTGTCCATCGTCGCCTCCATAGCCATTGCTGACGGTGGCGATGGTAGACCTCATGGCTGGTGTGGCTTTGACGTATGTCAACGCATTGGTGGCAATGACCACCGCGAGGGTGCCGGTCACGCCTCGTTGATCATTCCCTCGATGTTGTAGCCGTCGGGATCGAGCACGAAGCAGGCATAGTAGTTCGCTCCATAGTCCGGACGCGGGCCGGGGGCACCATTGTCCGCGGCGCCCGCCTCGAGCGCAGCCAGATAGAAGGCATCGACCTCCGGCTTGCTCTTCGCCCGGAAGGCGACATGCAGATGGGTGAGCGGCGGCTTCTCGCCCGTGCTCTGAATCTCGAACAGGCAACCATTGCCGACATCGAAGGCCCAGAACACGCCCTCCTTGCCGAAGGAGAGGCTGTAGCCAAAAGGCGAGAAAGCCTTTTCGTAGAAGAACTTGCTCTTCTCGAGGTCGCTCACTTCAATGGTGATGTGGTCGATCATTTTCGGACTCGCCGGTGATCCAAACAAATCGGCCCGATCTTGCGACCGGGCCGATTTGTTGCGTTTTAGTGGCTCAGATTTCTCAGCTGCAGCCGCTGGTCGCACCACACGTATCACACTTCTCGCAGGTGCCGTTCCGCACCATGGTGAAGTTGTGGCACTCGGAGCATTCGTTGCCGGTGTAGCCCTGGAGCAGCGACTGCTGGCGGCGGGTGGCCGCGAGCTTCTTCGCTTCGGCCGCTTCGTTGGCTGCAGCGTCGGTGAAGAGCGCTTCGGCGCCGCCGGCGGCCTCGGCTTCCTGTTCCACCATCTCCTCGGCAAGTTCCCTGGCGCGTTCCTCATAGTCTCGCTTGTAGGCGATCGCCTCGTCGCTTGCCGGCTTCAGCGCCAGCACGTTGGAGCCGGCGAAGGCGGTGGGCGCGGCGCGGGCAGGGGTCGTCGTCGGGGCGGAGCCGCCAAGCCCCTTCGGTTCGCCGCCGATGCCCGACACCAGCTTCACCGGCGAGGCGCCGCGATAGAGGCCCTTGGAGAAGGGCGTCGCCTTGCCTTCGGTGATGCCGCGGCCAAGTGCCGTCTTGTCGAAGTCCGACTGGTCGACATGGGCGAGGTCGTGGCGGCCGAGATAGGAGACGGCCAACTCGCGGAACACGTAGTCGAGGATCGACGTCGCGTTCTTGATCGCGTCGTTGCCCTGCACCATGCCGGCGGGCTCGAACTTGGTGAAGGTGAAGGCCTCGACATATTCGTCGAGCGGCACGCCATATTGCAGGCCGAGCGAGATGGCGATGGCGAAGTTGTTCATCATCGCGCGGAAGGCGGCGCCTTCCTTGTGCATGTCGATGAAGATCTCGCCCAGGCGGCCGTCGTCGAACTCGCCGGTCCTGAGATACACCTTGTGGCCGCCGACGACGGCCTTCTGCGTGTAGCCCTTGCGGCGGTTAGGCAGCTTCTCGCGGTCGCGATAGAGACGCTCCACCACGCGCTCGACGATCTTCTCCGTCACCTGCACGGCGCGCTGGGCGGCGGGGGCGGCGATCAACTGCTCGACCGCTTCGTCCTCATCCTCGTCGTCATCGGCGAGCAGCGAGGCATTGAGCGGCTGCGACAGCTTCGAGCCGTCGCGATAGAGCGCGTTGGCCTTCAGCGCCAGCTTCCAGGACAGCATGTAGGCGTTCTTGGCGTCCTCGACCGTCGCCTCGTTCGGCATGTTGATGGTCTTGGAGATGGCGCCCGAGATGAAAGGCTGCGCCGCAGCCATCATCAGGATGTGGCTCTGGATCGACAGCGAGCGCTTGCCGATCTTGCCGCAGGGGCTGGCGCAGTCGAACACCGCGAGGTGCTCGGCTTTGAGGAACGGCGCGCCTTCCAGCGTCATCGCACCGCAGACATGGATGTTGGCGGCGTCGACGTCCTTCCTGGAGAAGCCAAGAGCCGGCAGCATCTCGAAGGAGAAGTCGCCGAGCTGCTCGTCGGTGAAGCCGAGCGTCTCCTTCACCCAGTCGGCGCCGAGCGTCCACTGGTTGAACACGAACTTGATGTCGAAGGCCGACTTCAGCGCCGCATTCAGCGCCGCGATCTTCTCGTCGGTGAAGCCCTTGGCCTTCAGCGATGACGGGTTGATGCCGGGTGCCTGGTTGAGGTTGCCGTGGCCGACCGCATAGGCCTCGATTTCGGCGATCTGGCTTTCGGAATAACCCAGCGTGCGCAGCGCTTCCGGCACGGCGCGGTTGATGATCTTGAAATAGCCGCCGCCGGCGAGCTTCTTGAACTTGACCAGCGCGAAGTCGGGCTCGATGCCGGTGGTGTCGCAATCCATGACCAGGCCGATCGTGCCGGTCGGCGCGATCACGGTCGCCTGCGCGTTGCGGTAGCCATGCTCCTCGCCAAGCTCGATGGCGCGGTCCCAGGCGGCGCGGGCATGCTCGGCCAGCGCCTGCTGCTTGAGGTCGGAAGCGACCAGCGGCACCGGATTGACGGCGAGCTTTTCGTAGCCGTCCTTGTCGCCGTAGGCGGCGCGGCGGTGGTTGCGCATGACGCGCAGCATGTTCTGGGCGTTGCGGTCATAGTCAGGGAAGGCGCCGAGCTCGGAGGCCATCTCGGCCGAGGTCGAATAGGCGACGCCGGTCATGATCGCGGTGAGCGCTGCGCAGATGGCGCGGCCCTCGTCGGAGTCATAAGGAATGCCCGAGGTCATCAGGAGGCCACCGATATTGGCGTAGCCGAGGCCGAGCGTGCGGTAGTCGTAGGAAAGCTTGGCGATCTCCTTCGACGGGAACTGCGCCATCATCACCGAGATTTCGAGCACGACGGTCCACAGCCGCACGGTGTGTTCGTAGGCGGCGATATCGATCGTGCCGTCTTCCTTGCGGTAGGGCAAAAGGTTGATCGAGGCCAGGTTGCAGGCCGTGTCGTCGAGGAACATGTATTCCGAGCACGGGTTGGAGGCCCGGATCGCACCGGCGGAAGCGCAGGTGTGCCAGTCGTTCATCGTCGTGTTGAAGTGCAGGCCGGGGTCGGCCGACGCCCAGGCGGCATAGCCGATCTTTTCCCACAGGTCGCGCGCCTTCAGCGTCTTCAGGACATTGCCGTCCTTGCGGGCGGTAAGCTGCCAGTCGCCATCGGCCTCGACGGCGCGCAGGAAGTTGTCCTTCAGCGACACCGAGTTGTTGGAGTTCTGGCCGGAGACGGTGAGATAGGCGTCCGAATCCCAGTCGGTGTCGTAGGTCTTGAACGACATCGAGGTGTAGCCTTGCTTGGCGAACTGGATGACCCGGTAGATATAATTCTCCGGAACCGAGTTCCGCTTGGCCAACTTGATCTCGCGCTTCAGCGCGGTGTTCAAAGCAGGGTCGAAGCAGTCGTCGTCATGGCCTTCGCAATTGACGCAGGCCTTCATGATCGCTTCGAGGTGCTTCTTGACGATCTTCGAGCCGGTCACCAGCGAGGCGACCTTCTGCTCCTCATTGACCTTCCAGTCGATGAATTGCTCGATATCGGGATGGTCGGCGTCGACGATGACCATCTTGGCGGCGCGGCGCGTCGTGCCGCCCGACTTGATGGCACCGGCGGCGCGGTCGCCGATCTTGAGGAAGCTCATCAGGCCCGACGAGCGGCCGCCGCCGGACAGCTTCTCGCCTTCGCCGCGCAGCATCGAGAAGTTCGAGCCGGTGCCGGAGCCGTATTTGAACAGGCGCGCCTCACGTACCCACAGGTCCATGATGCCGCCCTCGTTGACGAGGTCGTCCTGCACGCTCTGGATGAAGCAGGCATGCGGCTGCGGGTGCTCGTAGGCGGACTTCGACTTGGTCAGCTTGCCGGTGAAGGGGTCGACATAGAAGTGGCCCTGGCTCGGACCGTCGATGCCATAGGCCCAGTGCAGGCCGGTGTTGAACCACTGCGGCGAGTTCGGCGCGACGCGCTGGGTGGCGAGCATATAGGCGAGCTCGTCGCGGAAGGCGCGCGCGTCTTCCTCCGACTTGAAATAGCCGCCCTTCCAGCCCCAATAGGTCCAGGTGCCGGAGAGCCGGTCGAAGACCTGGCGGGCGTCGGTTTCCGAACCATAGCGCTCTGCCTCGGGGAGCTTGGCGAGTTCGGCCTCGTCGGCAACCGAGCGCCACAGGAAGGAGGGGACGTCGTTCTCCTCGACCTTCTTCAGGCGCGCCGGCACGCCGGCCTTGCGGAAATATTTCTGGGCCAGGATGTCGGCCGCGACCTGGCTGAACTGGGCCGGCACATCGATGTTGTCGAGGCGGAAAACCACCGAGCCATCGGGATTCTTGATCTCCGACAGGGCCTTGCGGAATTCGATCTCCGCATAGGCAGCCCTTTCTTGACCTGCTTGGTCTGGCTTGGTGAAGCGACGCTCGATGCGCATTGGTCCGATCCCTTTGTCTACATATAGCGCTTTTCCCAGGGATTTCTGCCCCGCATCGCGAAAAGCGCAGTCCGCCATTTGCCGACACCGCAGGTGACGCCGGCATTCTCCTCGTCGCGGGCGCCGCCATGCAGACAGCAAAACACCTTGCCGGACATTTGCCCGGGCTGCAGGCCGACCCCCGCGGGTCCCTAAACTGAAACTTTGGTCGATTCCCTCACTAGAGGGAGGTTCACACTATCTAGGGTCGAGCCTGCCTGCAAACACTAAATATAGTGTTAACAGATCATTTTTTCCAGGCCGACAATTCTCCCTTTCGCCCACCCAAGCCCCAACATTCCCAACGCTTCCGCCGGCCTCGTGAACAGGCGGAAATGTGGGCAAAACGCACAAAATCCGGGAAAAAAGACCGGCCTCTAAACTTTCCGGTCACGCCCGCAACAGGAGCGCATGACCTATAAAAAGCGACTCGTTTTGAACCGTCAAGGATTCGTTTTTGTAGGTTTTGTGACCCCAATATCTTGTGTGTCACATGTGTGGATAACGGGGACAGAAACGGGCGCGGCGAGGCTTGCTCCGGTCCGGTTCAAATCCGGCTTTTTGTCCCAATCGTCCGCCGGCGCGCTCCCGAAACCGGTCGAACCGCATCGGCACGCCTCTATCAGCCCAAGACTGGCGGACGCCTCGGCGCGATCCATTTCCAGAACCGAAAGACCTTGACGGCCGGAAGTTGCGATGCGCTTATTAGTCCGTAACTAAGATATAAATTCCATAAATATGGAATAACGGAAGGGAACCAAGATGAAGCGCTTCGTGAAAATTGCTGCTTCGCTGGCCGCGCTTGTGCTTTCGGCAACGGGCACAGCACTGGCCGAGCCGGCCAAAGGTGGCGTTGTCGATGTGGCCACGATCGGCGAGCCGCCCACACTCGATCCGATGGCGTCCACGGCCGATCTCGTCGGCATCGTCACCCAGCATATCTACGAAACGCTCTATACCTTCGATAAGGACTGGGGCATCACCCCGCTTCTCGCCGCCGACATGCCGCAAATCTCGCCGGACGGCCTCGCCTACACGATCAAGCTGAGAACCGGCGTAAAGTTCCACGACGGCAGCGACATGAATTCCGCCGACGTCGTCGCATCGCTGCAACGCTGGATGAAGGTCGCCACCCGCGGCAAGCAGGCCGCCGAGGTGATCGCCGCGGTCGACGCAGTCGACGACAACACAGTCAAGATAACCCTCAAGAAACGCTTCGCGCCGCTGCTGGCGCTGCTGTCGCTGAACAACGCGGCCGCCATCATCATTCCTTCCGAGAATGCCAAGCAGGATCCGCTCACCAGTTTCGTCGGCACCGGCCCCTATATGCTGAAGGACCGCAAGCCAGACCAGTTCATCCAGCTTGCCCGTTTCGACGGCTACAAATCGCGCGACGGCGAGTCCAACGGCTATGGCGGCGCCAGAAAGCAGTATCTCGACGAAATCCGTTTCGTGCCGGTTCCCGACGCCAACACCCGCGTGGAAGGGGCCGTCGCCGGCCAGTTCGCCTATGTCGACGCGCTTCCTGTCGAGTCGTTCGACAAGATCTCCAGCGGCAAGACCGCACCGGTCATCCTGAAGCCGTTCGGCTGGCCGGTCTTTGTGCTCAACACCAAGCAGGGCCCGAACAGCGACATCCGCATCCGCAAGGCCATCCAGGCAGCACTCGCGCCCAACGACATGCTGCTCGCGGCCTTCGGCTCCAAGGACTTCTTCGCAGCCGACGGCGCGCTCTATCCGGAAGGCTATGCCTGGCACAGCGATGCCGGCACGGAAGCGTACAAGCCGGACGGCGACACGGAGGCTGCCGCGGCCCTGGTGAAGGAAGCCGGCTATGACGGCAAACCGCTGCGCATCCTCACCAGCCGCCAGTACGAATTTCACTATAAGATGGCGCAGGTCGCCGCGGAGTATCTCAAGGCCGCCGGGTTCCAGGTTCAGCTCGACGTCGTCGAGTGGGCGACGCTGACCAAGAACCGCACCGATCCGGCGCTCTGGGATATCTACATTACCCACAGCCCGTTCCTGCCCGAGCCGTCGCTCACCGGCATCATGTCGGACTCCTCGCCCGGTTGGTGGGTCTCCGACCGCAAGCACAAGGTGCTCGATGCCTTCAATGCCGAATCCGATCCGGCCAAGCGCGTCCAGCTGTTCGCCGATGTCCAGAAGGCGGTCCTCGACGAGGTTCCGGCGGTCAAGATCGGCGACTTCAACGCCCTGGCCGCCCAGGCGCCGACGCTGAAGGGCGTGACGCCGGCGCCATGGCCCTATTTCTGGAACGCCTATCTCGAAGGCAAATAGGCTCCTCCCGCCTGTCCCGCGCGCGACCGGGGCAGGCAAACAGGGTGCCGGCCAATCAAGGTCGGCACCCGAGAACATTCGATAGATCACTGAAGACAGGCTGAACGCCGATGCTGCGCTCGATCCTCAACAGGCTTCTCGGCATGATCGTCGTGATGGCGCTGGTCGTCACCATCGTCTTCGTCATCGTGCGGGTAACGCCCGGCGATCCGGCCGCCGTGATGCTCGGTCCGGATGCTTCCGCGGCCGACATCGCCGCGCTGCGCTCCCGGCTCGGGCTCGACGGTTCGATCGCGGAGCAATTCGGCCGTTACGTCCTCGGCGTCGTCCAGGGCGATTTCGGCCAGTCGATCTTCCTCAACGAGCCGGTCACGACAGCACTCGCCCAGCGCGCCGAGCCCACCTTCTTCCTCACGGTGTTCTCGCTTCTGATCGCAACGGCGATCGCCTTGCCGGTCGGGATACTCGCTGCCTACAAGCGCGGATCGATCTTCGACCAGGCGACGACGACGGTGGCCATGTTCGCAGCCAGCGTGCCGAGTTTCTGGCTAGGCCTGCTGTTCATCCAGTTCTTCGCCGTCAGGCTCGGCTGGTTCGATACGTCCGGTTATGGCGGGCCAGACGCGTCCTTCGCGGTCAGGCTCAACCACCTCGTGCTGCCGGCGCTGGCGCTCGGCCTCGTCAGCTCGGCGCTGATCACCCGCTTCACCCGCGCCTCGATGCTCGACGTGCTCAACGACGATTACGTGCGCACCGCGCGCTCGAAAGGCATGAGCGAGTGGCGTGTGGTGCTGAAGCACGCCTTCAAGAATGCATTGATCCCGATCATCACGGTGATCGGGCTGACCGCCGCTCTGCTCATATCCGGAGCGGTGGTCACCGAAACGGTGTTCGGCCTGCCCGGCGTCGGCAGCCTGGTGGTGTCGGCGGTGCTGCGGCGCGACTATCCGGTCATCCAGGGCGCGCTGCTGGTCATTGCCGGCCTCTACGTGCTGGTCAATTTCGCCATCGACATGCTCTACCTCGTCGTCGACCCCAGGGTTCGCTACTGATGGCCGCGATCTCCGTCCCGCTTCATTCCGAACCCAACATCCTGTCGCGGCTGATCGGCCGACCGACATCGGCGATCGGCCTGATCGTGCTGGTGATCATCGTGGCGGCCGCCATCCTGGCGCCCGTCATAGCACCCTATGCGCCGTCGAAACTTTCGATCGCCAGCCGGCTGCATGCGCCGAGCCTCGCCCATCTGTTCGGCACCGACGATCTCGGCCGGGACGTGTTCACCCGCATGCTCTATGCCGCGCGCACCTCGCTCAGCGTCGGCTTCTCGGTGGTCGTCCTGTCGTCGATCATCGGCACCATCCTGGGGCTGACGGCAGGTTACTTCAAACGCCTCGACACGCCAGTGTCGCGGCTGATCGATGCCATGATGGCGTTCCCGGATATCCTGCTGGCGATCGCGCTGGTCGCAGCCCTGGGCGCGACGGCGGTCAATGTCGTGGTGGCGCTCGGCATCGTCTATGCGCCAAGGATCGCCCGCGTCGTGCGCGCCTCGACACTGGTGATCCGCGAGCTTCCCTATGTCGAGGCGGCGCGGGCGCTCGGCGTGCCGACACCGGTCATCCTGATCCGCCACGTGCTGCGCAACGTGACGTCGCCGCTCCTGGTGCAGGGCACCTTCATCTTCGCCAATGCCATCCTGGCGGAGGCCGGCCTGTCTTTCCTCGGCGTCGGCATTTCACCCGACATTCCGACCTGGGGCACCATGATCGCCACCGGCCGCCAATACATGGACCAGGCGGGCTGGGTGATGATGTTTCCCGGCGCCGCAATCGTCGTCACGGTGCTGTCGCTGCAACTGCTCGGCGATGGGCTGCGCGACCTTCTCGATCCACGTCTCGCCAAGGATATCTGATGTTTGCCAACCGCTTTCCCAAGGCCGCGAGGCCGCTGCTGATCAAGGGCGCCAGACCTGTCGGGTTCGGCGACGGCGTCGGCCAGCCGATCGACGTGATGATCGACGAGCAGGGCCGGATCGCCGAGACCTCGTCGGCGATTGCCGGAGGCGACGGCGTCGAGCTTGTCGATGCCAAAGGCGCGTTTCTCTCGCCGGGCTGGACCGATCTGCATGTCCATGTCTGGTATGGCGGCACCGACATTTCGCTGCGTCCGGAGCAATGCGGCGCCGCGCGCGGCGTCACCACCATGGTCGATGCCGGCTCGGCGGGCGAGGCGAATTTCCATGGCTTTCGCGAGTTCATCGTTGAGCCTGCCAGGGAGAACGTCTACGCCTTCCTGAATATCGGCTCGATCGGCCTGGTTGCCTGCAACAGGGTGAGCGAGTTGATCGACATGCGCTCGATCGACTTCGATAGGACCATCGCCACGGTCGAGGCCAATCGTGACGTCATCATCGGGCTGAAAGTCCGCGCCAGCCATGTCATCACCGGCGCCTGGGACCTGACGCCGGTGCGGCTCGCCAAGAAGCTCAGCCGTATACTGAAGCTGCCGATCATGGTCCATGTCGGCGAGCCGCCGCCACTCTATGACGACGTGCTCGGCCTCTTGAGCGAAGGCGACATCGTCACCCACTGCTTCAACGGCAAGGCCGGCGGCTCGATCATCGAGGACGACGATCTTTACCGGCTTGCCGAGCAGGCGGCGGCGCGCGGCATCGTGCTCGATGTCGGCCACGGCGGCGCGTCCTTCTCCTTCGACGTCGCCAAGGCCGCGCTGGAGCGTGGCCTGCCGCCAGCGACGATCTCAACAGATCTCCATAACCGTTCGCTGGACGGCGCGGTCTGGGACATGGCCACGACCATGTCGAAGCTCCTGTCGCTTGGCATGAAATTCGAGGACGTGGTGGCGGCCTCGACCACGGCTCCCCGGCGCGCCATCCGCCTGCCGACCGAGAAACTGCTGGAGAAAGGCAAGCCGGCGGAATTCACGCTGTTCGACATCGTCGACGCCGATCTCACGGTTCGCGATTCGCAAGACGCGCTCGGCACGCTGCATCGGCTTTTCGAACCGCGCCATGCCATCCTCGGCGCCCAGGCCGTGGCCGCGCATCGCCATGTGCCGGCGGAAGGCGAGGGCGGTACCCATGCCTGTCCGCATTGCGGGTGGAAGTCATGACAGAGCGGTTGGCCAGCGACGTCATCCTCTCGGTCCGTGATCTCAAGAGCTGGTTCGTGACGCGCCGGGTGACGGCGAAGGCGGTCGATGGCGTGACCTTCGATCTGAAGCGCGGCAGAACACTCGCCGTGGTCGGCGAATCCGGCTCCGGCAAATCGGTCACCAGCCTTTCCATCATGGGGCTTTTATCACGGCCGGGCGGCATCGCCGGCGGCAGCATCCTGTTTCGCGACCGGCAGGAACGCGTCCACAATCTCGCGGGCTTCAGCCAGCGGCAGTTTCGCAAGTTGCGCGGCAGCGAGATCGCGATGATCTTCCAGGAACCGATGACCAGCCTCAATCCGCTGTTCACGGTCGGCGACCAGATCGGCGAGATGATCGCCCTGCATGAGCCGGTCGATCGCCGTGAGGCGCGCAACCGCGCTTTAGCCATGTTGAAACATGTCGAAATCCCCGACGCGCAATCGCGCCTGGACGACTATCCGCATCAGATGTCCGGCGGCATGCGGCAGCGGGTCATGATCGCCATGGCGCTATCCTGCAGCCCCTCGCTTTTGATCGCCGACGAGCCGACAACCGCGCTTGACGTCACCATCCAGGCGCAAATTCTCGATCTCTTGCGCCGACTCCAGGCCGAGATGGGCATGTCGATCCTGTTCATTACGCACAATCTCGGCGTTGTGGCCGAAATCGCCCATGAGGTCGTCGTCATGTATGGCGGTCGCGTCGTCGAGCAGGCGCCGGTCAACGACCTCTTCGCGCATCAGCGTCACCCCTACACCAAGGGCTTGCTGGCCTGCACGCCGAACGCCGCCCGCGATATCGACGCAGCCGGACAGCGCCGCGCGCTGCATTCGATCCCCGGCAGCGTGCCGCCGATCACCAGTCTGCCGCCCGGCTGCGCCTTCGAGCCGCGCTGCGATTTCGCCATCGCGCCTTGTCGGGCCGCACCGCCGCCGCTTGTGCCTGCCGGCCCGCATGGCGCGTCCCGCTGCATCCGGAGCGCCGAGCTATGAGCCCGGCCGCTAAATCCGTCGATGCGAAGCCGCTGCTCAGCGTTCAGGGCCTGACCAAGCATTTCCCGGCCAGAGGCGGTCGCATCGTCCACGCTGTCGAGGATGTCAGCTTCGATATCCAGCGCGGCTCGACGGTTGGTCTCGTCGGCGAGTCCGGATCCGGCAAGACCACGGCCGGCCGCGCCTTGCTGCGGCTGGTGGAGCCGACCGGAGGCAAGGCGCTCTTCGACGGCGTCGACCTGTTTTCGCTGTCACAGCGCGAGATGCGCGGCTACCGGCAAAAGCTGCAGATCGTCTTCCAGGATCCGTTTTCGAGCCTCAATCCGCGCATGCGGATCGGTGGCATCATTGGCGAAGCGCTGAACGCGGCCGGTTATCCACGCGGCAGGCGACGCACCGAGCGCATCGGCGAATTGCTGACGATGGTCGGCCTGTCGCCGGAGCATGCCGGCCGCTACCCGCATGAATTCTCAGGCGGCCAGCGCCAGCGCATCGGCATTGCGCGCGCGCTCGCCGTAGAGCCGCAATTCATCGTCGCCGACGAGCCGGTGTCGGCACTCGACGTTTCCGTGCAGGCTCAGGTGCTCAACCTCTTCGGCGACTTGCAAAGCAAGCTCCGACTCACCCTTCTGTTCATCGCCCACGACCTGTCGGTGGTCGAATATCTGTGCGACGAGGTGGTGGTCATGTATCTCGGCCGCGTCATGGAACGCGGCCCGAGCCGGCTTGTCTATGCCGCGCCGCGCCACCCCTACACCAGGGCACTGCTGGCCACGGCGCCGGTGCCGGATCCGACGCGCCGCCGCATGCACACGCCCCTGCAAGGCGATATTCCGAGCCCGATCGCGCCGCCGTCAGGCTGCGTCTTCCGCACTCGCTGTCCCGAGGCCATCGCCGCCTGCGCGCAAGTCGTTCCACCGGTCGAGCATGTTGGCGGCGGGCACCATGTGGCGTGCATCCGGCACAATGAGAAGCTGCCTGACGCAAATCAGGTTGACCACCGCCAGGATGCTGCCCTCTAGATCATTGCGATCAAGTGTTGAGACCACATGACTGCCAACGCAACAGAGCAAGACGTCAACCGCGCCGAGGCTTCGCTCGAGCCGCGCCGGTCGCGTACCAGCGGCATAGACCGCGTGCTGCAGATCCTGGACTGCCTGCAACGGCGGGGACGCCCTGCGACCGCCTATGAGATCGCGCGCGATATCGGTGCGCCGCTGTCGACCGTCTACGTCATCGTCGACGACATGGTCGAAAAGCAGCTCCTGGATCGCAAGGACGGCGGGCTGCTGTGGCTGGGGCCCAGACTGTACCAGTATGGGCTGACCTATGCGCGGACCCTCGACCTCCTCAATGTCGCGACCCAGGAAATGCATGAACTCGCGCAAGGGTCGAAGGAAACCGTCCAGATATGCGGTCGCGACGGCGACTGTATGGTCGTCTTCGCCATGGAAGAAGGCAAGGACCATTTCCAGGTCACATCGCGCGTCGGCACGCGCACGCCGCTGAACTGGACGGCGTCCGGCCGGTTGCTGGTAGGTCATCTGCCGGAGGACGAGCGTCTCGCGATTTTCGCTCGCTCGGCGACCGCTTCGCCGACGGGGCGTGCCGAAACGGACAAGCACGTGCTAGCTCGAGCATCGGCGGCGGCGCTGGAGCAGGGCCTCGCCATCCAGGCCGGCGAGTCGGATTTTTCGGTCGCCTGCATCGCAGCCCCGATCCGCGATGGTCTTGGAGCCTGTCGGGCGACGATTTCGATCGTCGTGCCGGATGTGAAGCTCAGGCAAAAAGATCCGGATTTGACGTCGCTGGTCAGGCAAAGCGCCAGGCGCATCGAGGAGCGGCTGGGCTGGCGTCGCGTGGGACCGTGACACTCGCAACCAGCCCGCGGGCTTTTCATTTTAGCTGGCTTGCACTATCTGTTGCTCTTGCGCGGGGGCGTGTCTTGCCAAGCCTAAAAGCATTCGCTACGCCCCGCCCATGACAGTTACCGTCCGTTTCGCCCCATCGCCGACCGGCCGCATCCATATCGGCAATGCGCGCACCGCTCTGTTCAACTGGCTGTTCGCCGTGAACAACAAGGGCCGCTATATTCAGCGCTTCGACGACACCGATATCGGCCGCTCGAAGCAGGAATACGCCGATTCCATCCTTTACGACCTGCATTGGCTGGGCATTTTCCCGGACGCCACCGAATACCAGTCGCGACGCGTCGAGATTTATGATGCCGCGGTGGAGCGGCTGAAGGCGGCGCGCGTGCTCTATGCCTGCTACGAAACGCCGGAGGAACTCGACCTGCGCCGCAAGGTGCGCCGCACGCGCGGCCTGCCGCCGGTCTATGGCCGCGAGGCATTGACGCTGACGCCGGAGCAGGTGGCCGAATACGAATCCGACGGGCGCCGGCCGCACTGGCGTTTCCTGCTGCCGAATTTCACCAGCGACCCGTTGCAGCCGGAACGCACCGAGGTGCACTGGAACGACCTGGTGCGCGGCGAGGAGACCGTCGATCTCGCTTCGCTGTCGGACCCCGTCCTGGTGCGCGAGGACGGCACCTATCTCTACACGCTGCCATCCGTGGTCGACGACATCGAGATGGGTGTCACCCACGTGATCCGCGGCGACGACCATGTCACCAATACCGGCGTGCAGATCGCGCTGTTCCAGGCGCTCGGCGCCGAACCGCCCGTCTTCGGGCACCATAACCTGCTTACCACCATCTCCGGCGAGGGACTGTCGAAGCGCACCGGCGCGCTGTCGATCGAGAGCCTGCGCGAGGACGGCGTCGAACCGATGGCGGTCGCTTCGCTGGCGGTGCTCGTCGGCACGTCGGAGAATGTCGCGGTCGCCCACGACCTTACCGAACTCGCCGGGCATTTCGACCCGGCAGCGACGTCCAAGTCTGCCGCCAAGTTCGATCCGGACGAGCTCTTCGTGCTCAACCGGGCGCTGATACATCACATGCCGTTCGAGGAGGCGCGCGACCGGCTGATCGTGCTCGGCATTTCCGGCGACAGGGCCGAGCCGTTCTGGCTGGCGGTGCGCGGCAATCTGGACCGCTTGTCGGACGCGGTCGCATGGTGGCGAATTCTGAGCGACGGCCCGCAGGAGCCGGCGGAGTTTTCCGGCGAGGATCGCGACTTCCTCCACCAGGCGTTCGACCTGTTGCCCGAGGAGCCGTGGAATGGCACGGTCTGGAAGGATTGGACCGGCAAGATCAAGGAAGCGACCGGACGCAAGGGCAAGCCGCTGTTCATGCCGCTGAGGCTTGCGCTTACTGGGCGCTCTTCCGGGCCGGAGCTTGCAGATCTATTGCCGCTGATGGGTCGGGAAGGAACGCTGGCCCGACGACCCTGACCTTGCGCTGTTCCGGCGGCAATGCCGAAACCGGCGACACTGGCGTCTTGGCGGTCAGGCGCTTGATCGCCTCGCGATCGAGCCCGCCCTCGGCATTGGCCAGCGTTTCTGGGTCGGCTCCGGGATCGGGCTTGCTGGCCGGCACCGGAATGAAGGGCGTTGCTTCGCTTTCCGGCTGCGATTGTTCCGGACTGGGCGGATTGCCGGCAATGATCGAGAAATTGCCGCCCTGGGCGTTGCAGCCGCATTGCGGCGGCCGCGAGTAGTTGGCCTGTTTGTAGAGATAGGCGGTCGGCAACTCGCTGTAGGGTTGGCCGGTCACCGAGGAGGTCATATTGCCGGCATCGTCATCCATGCCCTGCTTGTAGAAGACCTGCATCTCGGTGCCGGGGCAGCTCGATTCGCAATTCTTCTGGTCGCGCTCGAAATCGCCGTAGGAGGCGGCGTTCGACATCGGGAAAAAATAGCCGTCGCAGGTCCGCACGCAGATCGTGTGGAACTCGCCGTTCGGCAGGTCCATGCCGTCCGGCTGGTTGATCATGCCACGGATGTTGCGCACGCTGGGGTCGTCCGATGGAATATCGGGTGCCTCAGGCGTATCGAGCGTCTCGGTCTCCTGATCGCCTCGGCCGAAAAGCTGTTCGAACAGATTGCCGCCATTGTTGTTGCGGGCGGCCTCCTGGATCGGCGCGCGACGCGGCTCGACCTCGTCGTCGCGGCAGCCATTGGCGTCGAGCGCCGCAAGGATGCGGCTGCGGTCGCGCCGCGTGCCGCCGCCGGCCAGCCGCTCGCGCTTGGCCTGCAAGGTGTCGAGATTGGCGTTCATGCGCTCTATCGAGGCATTGATCGCCGCGCACTGGCTGACATTGCGTGAGAACAGCGTGAAGCCGCAATTGGCATCGCTGGCGCGGCCGCGCGCCTTCGCCAGTTGTTCACGCTGGCGCGCGATTGCGTCGTCATATTTGCGGATCAGGCCCGGCCCGCCACCACCGCGCGACGCAGAGAGCTCGGCTTCGAGCTGGCGGCACGTGCGGGAAGCCGCCTGCGGCTCGGTCGCGCCGACAGCCGACGCCCCCAGCGCTGCAAGCAGCGCCGCGAGGTGCGTCAGCTTCAACCCCTTCATCCGCCTGGT
Source organism: Mesorhizobium sp. M1C.F.Ca.ET.210.01.1.1 (assembly GCF_004791585.1). Taxonomy (GTDB): domain Bacteria; phylum Pseudomonadota; class Alphaproteobacteria; order Rhizobiales; family Rhizobiaceae; genus Mesorhizobium. The sequence goes on along the minus strand of NZ_SRUU01000009.1, from coordinate 42,625 downwards.
ATCCCGATTGCCCGTGGTCGGAAGGCTACCGCGTTCGTGGTTAACTGTTCCCTAGGAAAGGCCAAACCGATGCTAGCAAAAGCATAACGATTCCAACAAACGCAACGTTCCAAACGAGCGAGCGGAGCAGTGGTATGCCAAATGCATAGAGTGGAAGATAGACCAGCCTGGCCGAAAAATAGAGTCCGGCGCCCCACTTGCTGAGCACGGTCTCGTGGCCAGTCGCGTGGACAAGAAAAACCGCCGCCACGAACACCGGAAATGTCTCGACGAAGTTTCGCAGCGCCCTTTCCAGGCGCCCTGCCAGCCCAGTGAGCTGAGGGAGTTCGGCGTCTCGGGCGCTGGCCGTCCAGCGGTAACCTCGCTGGAAGCTCGCCGAATGCGAGGCGAGGACAATGTGAATGAAACAGAGCACGCAACTTGCGGCGAGCATGGCTAGTTCGAAGCTCATTCTACCCTCGCACCCGCGCCAATGGTCGTTTCGCGCCTGGCTGCCAACTTGCAATCAGGCACCACCGGTATTCACAGCCGGAATCGCAGTCGTCCTCAACCCAAATCGACGAGCGCCTGCGCCTTGTGCGCCGCCTCGACCACGGCCAGCGCCGTCATGTTGACGACGCCGCGCGAGGTCACCGAAGGCGTCAGGATATGAGCGGGCTTGTCGGTGCCGAGCAGGATCGGTCCGACATGCAGCGCATCCATCATGGCGCCCAACGCCGTCAGCGTGATGTTGGCCGAATCTAGGTTCGGGAATACCAGCAGATTGGCTTCGCCCTTCAGCCGCGAATGCGGATAGACGCGCTGGCGCAGATGTTCCGACAGCGCTGTATCGGCATGCATCTCGCCGTCGCATTGCAGGTCGGGCGCGATGCGCGCCAGGATCGCCGCGGCTTGCCGCATCTTGAACGCGCTCGGCGCGTCGCGCGAACCGAAATCCGAAAACGACAGCAGGGCGGCCTTGGGTTCTATGCCGAAACGCCTGATCTCCTCGGCTGCCAGGACGGTCATCTCGGCGATCTCCTCGGCCGTCGGGTCGATGGAGACATAGGTGTCGGTGAGGAAAATGATGCCACGCTGCGAAATCAGCATCGAGAGCGTTGACAGGTCGCGGTCCTTGACGCCGGCGCGCGGCCCGATGATCAGCGTGACATTGCGCAGATGCCGCTCGAAGCGGCCTTCCAGCCCGCAAATCATCGCATCCGCATCGCCGCGCTTCAGCGCAAGCGCCGCGATCACCGTATTGTTTGTGCGCACCATGGTGCGGGCGGCTTCCGTCGTTGTGCCGCGCCGGCCGGCAAGCTCGATCAGCAGGTCGACATAGTGGCGGTAGCGCGGATCGTCTTCCGGATTGATCAGGCCGAAATCGACGCCGGGCCGGATGCGCAGGCCGTAGCGTTTGAGCCGCACTTCCACGACATGTGGGCGGCCGATCAGGATCGGCTCGGCTATGCCTTCCTCAAGCACCACTTGTGCCGCGCGCAGCACGCGTTCGTCCTCGCCATCGGCATAGATGACGCGCTTGGCGCTCGAGGCCTTGGCCGAGGAGAACACCGGCTTCATGACCAGGCCGGAGCGGAAGACAAAGCGGTTGAGCTTGTCGATGTAAGCGGCGAAATCGGCGATCGGCCGTGTCGCCACGCCGGTGTCGCAGGCTGCCTTGGCCACCGCCGGCGCGATGCGCAGGATGAGGCGCGGGTCGAAGGGCGAGGGGATCAGGAAGTCCGGGCCGAACACCGGCGTCTCGCCGGAATAGGCGCGCGCCGCGACATCCGAAGGCTCCTCGCGGGCAAGGGCCGCGATCGCCCGCACGGCAGCCATCTTCATCTCCTCGTTGATGGCGCTGGCGCCGCAGTCCAGCGCGCCTCGGAAGATGTAAGGAAAACACAGCACATTATTGACTTGATTGGGAAAATCGGAACGGCCGGTGCAGATCATGGCGTCGGGACGGGCCGCCCTTGCCACTTCCGGCATGATCTCCGGCGTCGGGTTGGCGAGCGCCAGGATCAGCGGTTTCGGCGCCATGTGCTGCAGCAATTCCGGCTTGAGAACGCCTGCCGCGGAGAGGCCGAGGAAGACATCGGCGCCGGGGATGACATCGGCCAGCGTGCGCGCTTCCGTGTCCTTAACGTAAGGGTCTTTCCAGCGATCCATTTCTTCGGTGCGGCCCTTCCAGGCGACGCCGAAACGGTCGGTGACCCAGATGTTTTCCACCTTGGCGCCGAGCGAGACCAGCAGGTTGAGGCAGGCGAGTGCCGCAGCACCCGCGCCGGAGGTGACGATCTTGATGTCTGAAATCGTCTTGCCGGCGAATTCCAGCCCATTGAGGACCGCCGCGGCGACGATGATCGCGGTGCCATGCTGGTCGTCATGGAAGACCGGGATGCTCATGCGGGCCTTGAGCCGCTCCTCGACTTCGAAGCATTCCGGCGCCTTGATGTCCTCGAGGTTGATGCCGCCGAAGGTCGGCTCGAGTGCGGCCACCGTCTCGACCATGCGCTCGATCTCGGGCGCGTCGATCTCGATGTCGAAGACGTCGATGCCGGCGAACTTCTTGAACAGCACCGCCTTGCCTTCCATCACCGGCTTGGAGGCGAGCGGGCCGATATTGCCGAGCCCGAGCACCGCGGAGCCATTGGAGACGACGCCGACGAGATTGGCGCGCGCCGTGTAGTCGGCGGCGGTCGCCGGATCGTCACGGATCTCCAGGCAGGGCGCGGCGACGCCGGGCGAATAGGCAAGCGCGAGATCCCGCTGGTTGCCGAGCGGCTTGGTCGCCTGGATCTCAAGCTTTCCAGGGGTCGGGTGCTTGTGAAAGAAGAGCGCGGCCTCGTCGAGGTCCGACCTGGCCGTCTTCTTGCTCTCGCCGTCCATTGCGGCCCCTCCTGCGCTTCCTGGTTTCGAGCCTTTTAGCATGCGGCGACGATTCTTCGCGACGCCAAATCTCAGCTTCGGCGTTCACATTGCCGAAGCGCAAATAATCAAACTATTTCAGCCTATTGTGCCGAGATTCTCGGGCGCTCTACTCAGGCCGGTCAGAACGCGCTGACATAGAGGCCGCCGTCGACCGGAATGTTCTGGCCGGTGAGGTAGCCGGCGTGGACCGAGCACAGGAAGGCGCAGATCTGGCCGAATTCCTCCGGCGTGCCGAGACGCTTTGCCGGCACGTCGGCGCTGATACGGGCTTTGCGCGCGGCCGCGGCTGCCGGCTCTTCCTGCGTGCCGGCTTCATGCGGGCCGCGCAGCCGGTCGGTATCGAGCTTGCCGGGCAGGAGGCTGTTTATGGTCACGTTGCGGTCGACCACCGTGCGCGCCACGCCGGCAAGGAACGAGGTCAGGCCGGCGCGGGCGCCGGACGACAGGTCGAGGCCGGGGATCGGGACATAGACCGACAGCGAGGTGATGTTGACGATGCGGCCGAAGCCGCGCTTGGCCATGCCGTCGATCACCGCCTGGATCAGCTCGATCGGCGTCACCATGTTCTGTGTCACGCCTTCGAGGATCTTTACGCGGTCGAGCTCGCGGAAGTCGCGAAGCGGCGGGCCGCCATTGTTGTTGACCAGGATGTCCGGGTCGGGGCAGGCGGCAAGCATTACCTTCTGCACTTCCGGTTTCGAGACGTCACCGGCGATCTCGATCACCTTGACGCCGAATCTCTCGCGGATTTCCTGCGCGGTCTTTGCCAACAGCTCCGCGTTGCGGCCATTGACGACGAGGTCGACGCCGGCTTCGGCCAGCGCGATCGCGCAACCGCGCCCCAATCCCTTGCTCGAGGCGCAGACGATGGCCTTCTTGCCGCGAATGCCGAGATCCATGGTGATTTCTCCTTTTTCGAGGGCGGCAAGCTAGCGCCTGGGCTGGACCAACCGCAACCGTCATACGGTTGTTGCATGAATCGAGGCATAGGCACGCGAAAGAAAGGTGGAATCGCGATGTCCGGTCCAGAGCCCCGCACTTTTCGCACCATGTTCATTTCCGACGTGCATCTCGGCTCGAAGGCGGCCAAGGCCGATTTCCTGATCGATTTCCTGCGCCACCACGACGCCGATACCATCTATCTGGTCGGCGACATCGTCGACGGCTGGCGCCTGCGGCGCAACTGGCATTGGCCGCAGAGCCACAACGACGTGGTGCAGAAACTTCTGCGCAAGGCGCGCAAGGGCGCCTCGATCACCTATATCGCCGGCAACCACGATGAATTCGCCCGCCAGTTCCAGGGCGTGCATTTCGGCGGCATCGTCGTTGCCGACCGCGCCATCCACGAGACGGCCGACGGCAGGCGGTTGCTCGTCATCCATGGCGACCAGTTCGACACGGTCGTTCACAATCAGCGCTGGCTCGCCTATCTCGGCGACCACGCCTATGACGCGGCGATGCTCATCAACCGCGTCGTGACCAAGCTGCGCCATCTGCTCGGGCTGCCGTACTGGTCGTTTTCGTCCTGGGCGAAGGTCAAGGTCAAGAAGGCGGTGAACTTCATCGGTTCGTTCCAGACGGTGCTCTCCGAGGAAGCGCGGCGCTCGCATGTCGACGGCGTCATCTGCGGCCACATCCATCACGCCGCGATCGAGACCTATGGCGACGTCCAATATATTAACACCGGCGACTGGGTCGAGAGCTGCACGGCCGTGGTCGAGCACTGCGACGGCCGCATGGAGATCCTGACCTGGGCGCATGTGCTGCCCGAGGTTTCGGCCAGCAAGGATACGCTCGTGCCCGTCGATATCGTCGATCTCAAGGGCAGGGCGGTCAAGGCCGCCTGAGCACCTTTCGCTCTTTGTCTTTCAACAGCTTTAGCCGGATCGATTGGTCCAGGCAGTTCCGCCGCGCCCTGCCGCATGTTAGGGATCGAGACGCGTTGCGGGCCACAGAATGCAGCGTAATTGGATCGATTCATGTCGCTGCCGCCGCTTTCGCCTGAGCAACTCGTCAAGCCACGCCATTTCGAACTGCGCATGAGCCTGATCTTTGCGACATTGTTCGTGCCGCAAGGCACGCATCTGCCCTATTTCCCGCTCTGGCTGGAGGCGAAAGGCTTCCATGCCGAACAGATCGCCGTCATCCTGGCCGCGCCGATGTTCCTGCGCGTCGTGACGACGCCGATGCTCACAGCGCTTGCCGACCGGGCGAAGGATCGCGCCAACGTCTATGTCGCGCTGGTCGCGGCGACGATGATCGTTTCGGCCGGCTATTTCCTGCCGGCCACCTATGCGGGCGTGCTGGCCGTCTCGCTGCTGCTCTCGATCCCGTGGACGCCGCATTCGCCGATGGCCGATTCGTTGGCTTTGTCGGGCGTGCGCCGCTTTGGCTCGAACTACACCGCCATGCGCAAATGGGGTTCGATCTCCTATTTCTGCGCCAATATCGCGGGTGGCGTCATCCTGGCGGTCACGGGCCCCCAAGCCGTTCCGGTGATCATCTTCGTGGCCCTCGGCGCAGCCCTTGTCGCGGCGCTGTGGGCGCCTCGCATGGGCCGGCCCCGCAGGGCGTCGCCGCTGTCGGCGACCGACATCCAGCATTCGGCCCCGAGCCTCTTCAACGCTTATTTCCTCTATTTCACGCTTGGCGTCGGCATCATCACCGCCAGCCACGCCTTCCTCTACGGCTTCGTCTCGATCTACTGGAGGTCGATCGGCATCAGCGATTCCGTCGTTGGCCTGCTGTGGGCCTGGGGCGTGGTCGCCGAGGTCTGCATGTTTCTGTTTTTCAACCGCATTTTCGCCTCTGTCTCCATAGCCAGGGTGATGGTGATCGCCGGCATCGGCTCGATCGTGCGCTGGATCGCCTTTCCGCTGATCTGGCCGCTCGGGCTTGGCGTCGCCGGGTTCTTCGGCGTCCAGACGCTGCATGCGGTGTCGGTGGCGATGGTGCTGATCGGCCTGCAGAAGATGATCGGCGAAACGGTTGCCGAAGAGCGCACGGGCGCTGCGCAAGGCATTGCCTTTTTCTTCAACGGTTTCTTCATGGCCGCGGTGACGCTGGCCTCCGGGCCGCTCTACGACCGCCTTGGCGTCGATGGGTTTTTGGCCATGATCCCGATCGCGATCGTCGGCCTGGCGTTGATCGGTCTTGCCGCGCGCTCAGCCCCACAGCGCCCTGTCAGGGGGTGAGACCAGCGATCCCTGGTAGATGAGACCGGGATCACGGTCGCGTGCCAGGAGCAGCGGCCCGTCGAGGTCGACGAAATCGGCATTTTGGGCAAGCAGCACCGCCGGCGCCATGGCGAGCGACGTGCCGACCATGCAGCCCACCATGATCCCGAAACCCAGTTCGCGGGCACGATCGCGAAGGGCGAGCGCTTCGGTCAGGCCGCCGGACTTGTCGAGCTTGATGTTGACGGCGTCGTAGAGGCCGACCAGCGCATCGAGGTTCTTCGCCTCGTGCACGCTTTCGTCGGCGCAGATTGGCACGGGATGCGCGATTGCGCGCAGGATGCCGTCGCGGCCGGCGGGCAGCGGCTGCTCGATGAGCGCGATGCCTTGGTGTGCGGCGAATACGAGATTGGCCTCGATGGTCTCGTCCGTCCAACCCTCGTTGGCGTCGAGGATGATGCGGCTTTGCGGAGCGGCTTGCGTTACGGCGCGAATCCTTGCCATGTCGTTGTCGCCGCCGATTTTGACCTTGAGCAGCGGCCGCGAAGCGTTGGCGCGGGCCTGGGCGGCCATTGCTTCAGGGTCGGCGAGCGACAGCGTGTAGGCGGTTTCCAGCGCCTTCGGCGAAACAGCGCAGATCGCGTCCGCCGCCGGCCTGCCGCTGAGTTTTGCCTCGAGGTCCCACAAGGCGCAGTCGACGGCATTGCGGGCCGCGCCGGCCGGCATCGCGGCCTGCAGGGCGGCGCGGTCGATTCCGTCCGCGATCGGCTCGCGCATGGCTTCGATCGCTGCGTGCACGCCTTCCATGGTCTCGCCATAGCGCTTGTAGGGAACGCATTCGCCGCGGCCGACATGGCCATTCTCCGCGATCGTCACGGTGATGACATCGGCCTCGGTCTTCGATCCGCGCGAGATGGTGAAGGTGCCAGCGATCGGGAAGCGCTCCGCCTCGACCGAAATGACACGCGCCATATTTTTCTTCTCCGGTTGTGCGACACCGGTCTGCCTGCAAATCGACACGCCAGCCCCGTCACGCTAAACAGGACGCCATGTTGACCATCCGCAAACGCGACGCAAGCCGCGCGCCCGCCGGCGAGGCCAATCACCAGCCGCGTATCGCCGTGAGCGAGGAAGGCGGCGTGCTCGGCTGCGCCTTCTCGGGTGCCTGGACAACGCGGACGGTCGCATCGGTCGATGCCGAAATGCGCAAGATCGAGAAGCGCAACACCGCGAAAAGGCTGGTGCTTGATCTCTCCCGGATCGAGAAGATGGACACGGCCGGCGCCTGGCTGATCGATCGGCTGGCCAGCGCTTTCGAGAAGAAAGGCGTCGAGGTCCATGTGCAGGGGCAGAGCGAGATCGCCTCGATCCTGCTCGGCGCGGTTGGCGACGCGGTGCGGCGCGAGCCCGAATCGGGACCGGCCGGGCCGCCCAACATCATCCTGCGCGCGCTGGAGCTGGTCGGCCGCCGCGTCTACGAGATGCGCGACGATTTTCTGGCCTCGATGAATATCCTTGGCGCCACTATCCGCGGCGCGCAGATGAAGCTCGGCCGCGGCCATGCCGTCAACCCGGCCGCGATCTTCAACCAGATCGACCGCATGGGCGTCGGCGCCATTCCTGTCGTGGTGCTGATGTCGGCCATTGTCGGCGCCATCGTCGCCCAGCAGGGCGCTTATCAGCTCAGCTATTTCGGCGCCGATATCTTCGTCGTCGACCTGGTCGGCGTGCTGATCCTGCGCGAGCTCGGCGTGCTGATGACGGCGATCATGCTTGCCGGCCGCTCAGGCAGCGCCATCACCGCCGAGATCGGCTCGATGAAGATGCGCGAGGAGGTCGACGCGCTGAAGGTGATCGGGCTGAACCCGATCGGCGTCCTGGTGTTTCCACGGCTCGTCGCCCTGGTGATCGCGCTTCCGTGCTTGACGATCATCGCCAATTTCGCCGCCCTTGGCGGCGGCATCATCGCGGCCTGGCTCTATTCCGACATTCCGCCGGCCGCCTTCATCGACAGGCTGCGTGTCGCCATCGACCTCAGCACCATCTTTGCCGGGCTGATCAAGGCGCCGTTCATGGCGATGATCATCGGCACCATCGCGTCGGTCGAGGGCATGAAGGTCGGCGGCAGCGCCGAATCGCTCGGCCGGCATGTGACAGCCTCGGTGGTGAAGTCGATCTTCGTCGTGATCATCCTCGACGGGCTTTTCGCCATGTTCTACGCAGCGATCGAGTTCTGAGATGGCAGGCGCGAGCGGCAACGGGGTCAAGACGGCGGAGGACGCGAACGAGAGCGAGATCGTGCTTTCGGTCAAGGACGTCACCGTTGCCATCGAAGACAAGTTGATCCTCGACAAGCTTTCGCTCGACATCAAGCGCGGCGAGATTCTCGGCTTTGTCGGCGCCTCGGGCGCCGGCAAGTCTGTCCTGTTGCGCACCATCCTCGGGCTGATGCCCAAGCAATCGGGAACGATCAGGCTGTTCGGCGTCGACGTCGACAAGGCAAGCGATGCCGAGCGCCTGCGCATCGATATGCGGCTTGGCGTCCTGTTCCAGCACGGCGCGCTGTTTTCGGCGCTGACGGTGCAGGAAAACGTGCAGGTGCCGATGCGCGAATATCTCGACCTGCCGAAGAAGCTGATGGACGAGCTCGCCATGCTGAAAGTCGAACTGGTCGGGCTGCCGCCGGATGCGGCTCAGAAATTCCCCTCCGAGCTTTCGGGCGGCATGATCAAGCGCGCGGCGCTGGCGCGCGCGCTGGCGCTCGATCCGGACATCGTCTTCCTCGACGAACCGACCTCGGGCCTCGATCCGATCAGTGCGGCCGAATTCGACGAATTGGTCGTCAAGCTGCGCGATACGATGGATTTGACGGTCTACATGGTTACGCACGACCTCGATACGCTCTTCACCGCCTGCGACCATGTCGCGGTGCTCGGCAAGAAGAGGGTGCTGGTCGAGGGCACGATCGACGACATGCTGAAAAGCGAGGAGCCGTGGGTCAAATCCTATTTCCGCGGAAAACGCGCCCGGCAACTTGATCTTGCGGCGCGCGCATAGCCATAAGTGAGGCAATGGAAACCAGAGCCAACTACGTCATTGTCGGCATCTTCACGCTGGCTGCGATCCTCGCGGCCTTCGCCTTCGTCTATTGGACGGCCGCAATCGGCGAACGTGGCGAGACGACGCTGCTGCGCGTGCGCATCCCGGGTTCGGCTTCGGGCCTCGGCCGCGGCAGCTTCGTGCTCTTCAACGGCGTCAAGGTGGGCGACGTCAAGCGGGTCTATATCGACGTCGACAATCCGACCGTCGCCATCGCCGACACCGAGATCGACCGCATGACGCCGATCACCAAGTCGACGCAGGCCGATATCGGGCTCGCCGGCCTCACCGGCCAGGCCAATATCGAGCTCAGGGGCGCCGATCCCAAGGAAGCGAAGCTGCTCGACGAGGCGGAGAAAGAAGGCAGGGTCCCGGAGATCGTTGCCAATCCGTCGGCCGTGACCAACCTGTTGCAGACGGCGCAGAACATCTTCACACGCGCCGACAAGGTGCTCTCCGATCTTGAAGGCTTCACGAAGGACGTTCGCGGACCGCTGACGCAGACCGTCAAGAACGTCGAGACTTTTTCCGACGCGCTGGCCAAGAATTCGGACGGCATCGACAAGTTCCTGTCGGCCGTCAGCTCGCTGTCGGAGCAATTGCAGAATGTGTCGGGCCGGTTGGACAGCACGTTGAAGGCGGCCGAGGGCCTGCTCAACTCGGTCGACAAAGACCAGATCAAGAGCATCGTCGCCAACGTCGACACGGTCACCGCCAATCTGAAGGAGACCAGCGGGCAACTGGATGGCGTGCTGAAGAACGTCGATACGGCGGTGGGGTCGGTCAACGACTTCGCCAAGCAGACGCAAGGGACGCTCGCCAAGGTTGACAAGGTGCTCGACGGCATCGATCCCGCGGATGTGCGCACGGCACTCGCCAACATCCAGAAGGCAAGCGACAGCGCCAACAAGGCGGCCTCCGACATCGCCAAGGTCACCGACAAGATCGCCAACCGTTCCGACGACATCAATGACACCATCAAGGATGCCCGCCAGCTAGCGCAGCGCCTCAACGACGCCTCGGTGCGCGTCGACGGCATCCTCGCCAAGGTCGACAAGCTGCTCGGGTCCGGCGAGGCCAACGGCGTGATGGCGGATGCCAGGGCGACGCTGAAATCCTTCAAGCAGGTCGCCGATACGCTTAACGCGCGCCTCGGCACCATCACCGACAATCTGGCGCGCTTCTCAGGTTCGGGGCTGCAGGACGTGAAAGCGCTGGTGCAGGACAGCCGGCGCTCGATCAATCGCATCGAGGAAGCGGTCACCGATCTCAGCCGCAATCCGCAGCGCATCCTGACGGGCGGCGAGGGCGAGGTCCGTCAGTTCGATGGCAGGGCGCGGCGTTGACTTCGGCTGCGGCGAACGCCAAGAACATGGATTGCAGCTGCAAGTTGATCGTCAGATCCGGGGACATAACGGGGATCGCGCGTGAAATCGGGTAGAGGGTTGAAGTCGGTCGCTGCGGCGGCGCTCGTGTTCGCGCTCGCCGGCTGCGCGGCACTGGGAGGCAAGCCGGCGCCGCTCGATACGTTCGAGCTTTCCGCTCCGTCGCTCGACATGCGAGGGCACAGCCGCCGTCAGATCCTGATCGCCCAGCCTTCGGCGCTGAAGGCGCTGGACAGCCAGAACATCGTCATCAGGCCGTCCGACCAGTCGATCCAGTTCCTCAAGGGCGCGCAATGGGCGGACCGCCTGCCGCTGATCGTGCAGGCGAGGCTCGCCGAGACCTTCCAGCGCTCCGGCAGCTTCGCCGGCGTCGGCAAGCCGGGCGAGGGACTGGCGATCGACTACCAGATCATCGTCGAGGTGCGGTCCTTCGAAGTCCGGGTCAATGGCGACGAGCATGCCGATGTCGACCTGTTCGTGCGCATCCTCAACGACCGCAACGGCGAGGTGCGCGCCTCCAAGAGCTTCACGGCGAGCGCGCCGGTCTCGGGCAGCGGCAACGCCGCCTATGTCGGCGCGCTGGACAATGCCTTCGGCCAGGCGGCGAAGGACATCGTCCGCTGGACGGATTCGGTGATCTGATCGCGCACTTTGAGCAGGCAACCGGGGACATGAAAAAAGGCGGGCTTTCGGCCCGCCTTTTTTTGTTCGATCCCGACCGGCTCTAGTGCAGGCGGCCGCTGGCGTGGGCCAGCATGGTGTAGACCTTGCCGGTGTCGGACGTCAGATAGGTCTGCGCCATGATGTTGTCGCGGTCGTTGCGCGAGACATCCTTGAGCAGTTTTTCGAAATCGTCGCAGTAGCGGTCGACGGCGGCGCGGAACTCGGCCTCGGCCTGGTACTTGCGGCGGATCTCGTCGAAGGTCTGCTGGCCCTTCAGCGTGTAGAGCCGGCGCGTGAATACGTCGCGTTCGCCGCGGCGATAGCGGTTCCACAGCTCGATCGAGGCGTCATGGTCGATGGCGCGCGCGATGTCGACGGACAGCGAGTTGAGCGATTCCATGACGTGCAGCGGCGTGCGCTGGGCAGGCGCCGCGCGTGGCGCCTCGGCCGGCGCCGCCGGCTCCAGGTCTTCCTCACGCGAGGCATTGGTCAGGAGATCGCGCACCCAGCCGCCCTGCGGCGTGCGGCCGTTCGGATCGCGGCGCGGCGCCTCGGCGGGGCGCTCGATATCGAGCGTGCCGCGCAGCGTCGTCTCGCCGAGCGGCACCTGTGGCGCGCGACGCTCAGCTTGAGGCTGCGGCACCGGCGGACGGCGCAGCGGCTGCTCAACGGGGCGGGCAGGCGCCTGCGCCGCTGGGCGCAATGCGCGCGGCTCACCGGTTTCGCTGCTGCCGCTGCGGCCGGATTTCGCAACGATATCCGACAGTTCCTTGAGCGCGTTGATCTGCTCGGAGACGGCGCGGCGGATGGCCGAGGTCGATTCCTTGGCTTCCTCCGGCATCTCGATGACGCCCTTCTTGAGCTCGGCGCGGGTGAGGTCGAGCTCGCTCTTGATCGAGCTCGCGGTGCGCCGCATCTCCTCGGTCGCGTCGGCGAAGCGCCGCGTCGCCGAATCGACGACATCGGCGATGGCCGTGCGGATCTTCTCCGCCGATTCCATGGTGCGCCCTTCGGCGGTCTGCATCGTCTGACTGACCAGATTCTCGAACGAGCGCATCACCTTCTCGAGGTCTTCCGACTTCTTGACCAGCCCGACGGCGAGGTCTTCGAGCGAGGATTGACGCTCCAGCGTGTGCTCGAGATTGCTCTGCGCGGAACTAAGCAGATTGGAAGCGCTCGACAACAGGCGGCTGTGCTCGTCGAACTTGGTCGCGATCGATGCGACTTCGCGCAACGTCGCCGACGACAGATCGGTGAGCCGCGTCGTGTTGGAATCGACGAGACGCGCCGAGCTGGCGAAGGTCTGCGCGGCCTTTTCCGTGGTCGAGGCGAAGCTCTGCGTGCTGCCGGTCAGGCGCTCCTCGATCTGGCCGAGGTTGACGGCAGCCTGGTCGATAAGCTGGCCGAGCTGCGCGCTGGAGTTGCCCATGCGGCCGATGAGGTCGGCAACGCTGTCGGCCAGCGTCGAGCGCGCGCCTTCGACGGCCGAAAGCGTCTCGGCGGTGCGGTTGGCGAGCGCGTTGACGAGGGCCGCGTTTTCGCTGCGCAGCTTCTCGGTCGCTCGTTCGGTGACCTCTTCCATGCTCTTTTGCAGCTCGGAACCACCCTGGGCGAAGCGCTCGACCAGGGGACGCGCCGTCTCGTCGAGGATCTTCGACATTTCGGCGGAGCGCGCCGCAAGCATGGTGTTGAGCTCGCGGGTGTTGGCGCCGATGGTCTTCGCCGCCTCGTTGGTGCTCTGGCCGATATGCTGGCCGACCGCGGTGAAGGTTTCGGCGATGACGTTGGCGCGCGAGATGAGCTGCGCCTCGGCGCCGGAGACCTGCTCGCTGAGCTTCTGGCCCATCGTTTCGGCGCTGTTGGCAATGCGGTTCTCCACGCTCGCCATCTGCTCCTCGACACGGGCCGCGGCCGCGGCGGCACTGGAAGCCAGCCGTTCGTCGGCACCGGCAAGCGCCTGCTCGATCTCGCGGGCGTGGACGGCGAGTTCCTGGCCGGTCTGCCGGGCACGATCAGCGACGCGCTGCTCAGTTGCCGCGAAGGCGCCGACAATGGCGTCGGTATGTTCGCCGATGGTCGAACTGCTGCTGGCGATGCGCGACACCAGGCGGTTGTCGGCATCGTCGAAGATGCGGGCGATCTCGGAGGCCCTCGACGACAGCGCTTCCGAGCCTTCCGCGATGCGCGAGATCAGGTGCTGGTCGGCGGCGTCGAAGATGCGGCCGAGATCGGAGGCGCGTGCGGCCAGCGCCTCGGCCGACTCCGTGATGCGCATGCTCAGCCGCTCGTCTGCGCCCTCGAAGTTGCGCAGGATGTCGCCGGCGCGCGCCGCCAGCGACTGCGCCGTTTCGACCGCGCGAGCGACCAGCTTCTGGTCGGCGCTGTCGAAGGTGCCGGCGATCTCGCCGGCGCGGGTGGCCAGCTTGTCGGCGGTTTCCTCGGCACGGGCCAGGAGCGCGTTGGACGCATCGTCGGCGCGGGCCATCAGCATGCTGGAGGTGTCCTGAGCGCGCTCGTGCAGGCGGCGGTCGGCCGCCTCGAAGGCGTTGGCGATGTCTTCGGCCCTGGCAAGCAACGCGGCCGACGTCTGCTCGGCGCGTTCGGCGATCTTGCGGTCGGCGTCGCTGAAGGCGGCGCCGGCCTGTTCGTGCAGGGCGCTGGTGACTTCCATCACCTTGTCGCGCAGCGCGCCGGCGACGAAGACGGCGGTCTTTTCAAGAACGCCACGGACATTGTCGACGCCGGTCGAGAGCGCACGCTCCATGGTGCCGGCGCGCTCTTCGATGATGCCGGTCTGGCGGCTGAACGCCTGCTCGATCTTCTCGACATCGGCGGCGATCGCCGCCGAGATGTCGCTGCTTTTGGCGGCGATCTGATCGATGTGTCCGGACACCGAGCGATCGACGTCCTTGCGCGCTTCGGCGAGCTTGGCCAGGTCGTCCTCGAGGGCGCGAGCCAGCGTGTCGCGGCCTTCGGACAGCTTGCCGACATGACCGGCGACGATGTCGTCGATCTCCGAGCGGCTTTCGGCCAGCTTCTGCAGATCGCCTTCAAGAGCGCGCGTGAGGATATCGCGGCCCTCGGCGAGCTTCTCGACTTGGCCGGCAACCAGGCCGTCGATCGAGGACCGGCTCTCGGCGAGCTTGGCGAGGTCTGCTTCCAGCGCGCGCCTGAGGATGTCGCGGCCCTCGGCGAGCTTCTCGACCTGGCCCGCGACCAGACCGTCGATAGAGGAGCGGCTCTCGGCCAGCTTGGCCAGATCGTCCTCCAAGGCCTTGGTCAGCGTCGTACGGTCTTGCGAGAGCCTTTCGGCGTGCGTCTGCATGAGGCCGCTGGCATTGGCCATGTCGGCATCGAGGGCGCGCGAAAGCTCGGCGCGGTGGCCGGCGATCTTCTGCGAATGATCGACGATGGCGCCCTGGATAGTGTTGAGGTCCGCTTCGAGCGCGCGCTTGAGGATGTCGCGCCCTTCGGCGAGCTTCTCGACCTGACCGGCGACCAGGCCGTCGATCGAGGATCGGCTCTCGGCGAGCTTGGCCAGATCGTCTTCGAGCGACTTCGACAGCACCGAGCGATCCTGGACAAGGCGGTTCTGGTGATCGGAGATCGCGCCGCTGACCGTCTGCAGGTCGGCCTCCAGGGCTTTCGACAGCTGCGCGCGGTCTTCCAACACCTTGTCGGAGTGTCCTGCGATGGTACCCTTGATCGTGTTGAGGTCCGCCTCCAGGGCACGCTTGAGGATATCGCGGCCTTCGGCGAGCTTCTCGACCTGGCCGGCGACCAGGCCGTCGATAGAGGCGCGGCTTTCGGCGAGCTTGGCGAGGTCGGCCTCCAGCGTCTGCGACAGCAGGCTGCGGTCGTCCGCAAGCTTGCCCGCATGGCTGTCGATCATGCCACGAATACCACTGAGGTCGTCCTCGAGAGCGCGGCTGAGTTCACCCCGATCCTCGGCGAGCTTCTTCGAGTGGGTCTCGATCAGGTTCCTGATGCCGAGGATGTCGGTCTCGAGCGCCTTGGCGAGCACCGCGCGGCCTTCGGCGATCTTCTCGACCTGGCCGGCGACGAGGCCGTCGATCGAGGCGCGGCTGTCCGACAGCTTGCCGAGATCGGCCTCGAGCGCGCGCGCCAGAATGTTGCGGCCCTCTGCCAGTTTTCCGACGTGGCCAGCGACCATTTCATCAATCATTGTGCGAGCTTGCACGAGTCTGCCGGAGTCTTCGTTCAACGCCTGCGACAAGCGGCTGCGACCCTCTTCGAGCTGCTCGAGATGGCTGCCCAGCGAAGCATCGATGGCGGCGCGCGACTCGTTGACCTTGCGCAGGTCCTCTTCCAGCGCGCGTGCGATCAGGCCGCGGCCCTCCGCCAGCTTCTGCACCTGGTTGGTTACGGCGGCGTCGATCTCGGCACGGCCTTCAGCAAACTTCGTCAAATCCTCCTGCATGGCGGCAGCCATGCGGTCGCGGCTTTCGGAGAGCATTCGGCTGTGGTTCTCGACGGCTTCCTCGATGCCGAAACGAGCATCGGACAGCCGCTGGATGTCGGCGTCGAAGGAACGCGACACGACGTGGCGCGCAGCCTCCATGCGCCCTGCGAAATCGGTGGCGCGGGCTTCGAGCATGGAGGAGGTCGACGAGACGATGTCGGCCATGTCGGCGCCGATCTGGGTCCTGCCCTGGTCGATCATCGCCGACAGCGTGTCCTTGCTTTCGGCGAAGGTGTGGGCGATCTCGCGGGCACGCTCGACGAGCGTCTCATTGATCTGGCGTGCGCGGGCTTCCAGCGCGGCGTTGAGCTTCTGGGTGCCGGTGTCGAGCGCCTCGGCGCGGGTCTGGAACTCGCTGATCAGCGCCTGGCCGCGTTCGGCCAGCGTCCGCTCGATGCCGCTGAGGCTCGATTCGAACTCGGAGCTCAGCGTGCGTGCAGCGCCGCCGAGCAGCGAGACCATGCCGGCGGTGCGGTCGTCGAGCAGGTCGGTCAGCGAGCGGGTGAGGCCGTCGGTGGTGTCGGTCAGCTTGGCGATACGGGTGTCGAGCAGGCTGGCGAAGGCCTCGCCTGAAGTCGACAGGCGGTCGGTGATCGTATCGAGCCGGGTTTCCACCGAATCGAAGATCGACATCGAGCTTTCGTTGATGCGATCGATCAGCGTGTCGCCGGAATTGTTGATCGTCATCGACAGCTTGGTCGAGGCGTTGAGGATCGAGTCGCGAATGATGTCGCTGGCCGAGCCGATCTCGTCGCGCAGAGTCTCATGCGCCCCGGCGATCGAGGCGCGCACGCGCTCGGCATGGGTGACGACAGCTTCGCGCTCGCTGCCAAGCCCGTCGACCAGCGAACGGATGCGGGCCTCATTTTCGGAATAGGAGCGTTCGATCTGGCTGACTTCGCTGTGGACGAGCGTCTCGAGCTCGACAGCGCGCGCCAAGGTGCGCTCGATGCCTTCGCCCATGGCCGCCACCTCGCGGCGAACGGCCTGGCCGATCATCATGACGCGGTCCTGGGCGAGGTTTTCCGGCTCGGCAAGGCGGAAGGCCACTTCGGTCATCGATTGCGCGGCAATGCGCATTTCCTGCGCGCGCCGGATCATGGCGGCAAAGGCCCAGAACAGAATGACCGGGATGATCGCCGCGACCGCCAGCCCGATCAGCTCGGGACGGGCGAAGAACTGGTCGAAGGTGCGGATCTTCCAGATGCTCGGGCCAAAGAGAAGATTGGCAAGGCCGCCGGCGCCGGCGATCCAGGCAAGCGAAATGAACGCGATCACCCAGTAGACGGTGCTCGATGCGCGCCGGTTTAGGCCGTGCAGAAGCGTCCGGTAGTCCTTCTGGCGATCATCGTTGGCCGGTGTGAAGCCAGGGGCCGGTGTGAAGCCTGGGGCAGGCGTGAAGCCGGCCGGCTGCGAGGCGCGCGATTCGACCGGGCGCAGTTCCGCCGGCTTCGGCTGAGGCGCCGCCTTCGCGGCCTGAGGCTCATTTGCCGGCTCGATCCGCTGGCTGCGGCCTTCACGCGCCAATTCATCCGCGGCGGCCGAAATCTGGGCCTCGAGATCCTCCATCGACGCCGCCATGTCGAGGCCGCCTTCGTCGCCGTTAAGGTCGAGGTCAAGCGCCTTTTCCAGTTCCGCGGCTACGTCGCTCTCGAGGGATTTGGTCGTCGTCGGTTTCTTAGCCATGCCTTCGCTACCCTGTACTAGCTGCCGCGGGACTTATGATTTTGGCCTGATTCTGGCTTGTCTGGTCCCAGACAGGAGGCTGAAAATGGACGTTCGTATCGTAATGACACACGGGGGTAAAGAAAACATGCATTCCGGGTGATACGTAAAACTTTAAATATAGGGTTAACGGAAGCGTGATTTGGCCGCCTCTGTGACAACATTTTTCCCTGGCAGTCGTTAACCCGATGGCGACCGGGATCGCCTATTTTTTTGGGCGCTCGCCGCCTTTTTAGGAGTTGCAGTGCGTATGCGTGGTGAAAGTGGAATCGCGTTTTCCATGCCCGGCGGCGACGCGTCGGGAACGGCAGGGTCGCGACCTGTGGATCTCGCCCATCTGGCGCGGCAGACGATGGACGATCGCGCGCTCGAACAGGAGGTGCTGGCGCTGTTCGTGCAGCAGGCGCTTT
Source organism: Mesorhizobium sp. M1C.F.Ca.ET.210.01.1.1 (assembly GCF_004791585.1). Taxonomy (GTDB): domain Bacteria; phylum Pseudomonadota; class Alphaproteobacteria; order Rhizobiales; family Rhizobiaceae; genus Mesorhizobium. The sequence continues at coordinate 24,771 of NZ_SRUU01000009.1, read as the reverse complement.
CGGTGCGCGAGAAGATCCTCGACGCCGATGCCAGGGAACGGGTGGTCCTGGCACACGGCCTGAAAGGCTCGGCGCGCGGCATCGGCGCTTTTGCCGTCGCCGAATGCGCGGCAGCCATCGAAAAGCAGCCCGAGGACGCCCGCACCCTGAAAAAACTTGGCGTATTGATCGAGGAAGTACGGGACTTTATCGCCGCCATCAGCCGCTAAGCGTCGTGCTTCAGAAGATTCGAGCGATGCGCTTCCATCCGGCCGCCGCGCCCCAGCGTCGGCGAACGGCACCTTCTGAAAAACGTCATTTGGTGGCGCTTTCCCGCCGCAGTTGACTTGTCCGGTGGAGTGATTATCTCCGCTGCGACTCCTCAGGTGACCAATGACCAAGCTGACTTACATTGCCAATGACGGCACGCAATTCGACGTGGAGGCCGAAAACGGCTCGACCGTCATGGAAAACGCGATCCGCAACGCGGTGCCCGGCATCGAGGCGGAATGCGGCGGCGCCTGCGCCTGCGCGACCTGCCATGTCTATGTCGACGAGGCTTGGACAGCCGAAGTCGGCGAGCCGGAGGCGATGGAGGAGGATATGCTGGACTTCGCCTACGACGTCCGGCCGAACTCGCGCCTGTCCTGCCAGATCAAGGTGCGCGACGCGCTCGACGGACTCGTCGTCCGCGTGCCCGAGCGCCAGGGCTGAACCAACCCCCCATTCTCCAATTTTGCGCCTGGCTGCTTGGCAGCGGGCCATAGGTCATGCACTGTCCCCACCATTTCCCAAAATGGGGCGGAGATGATGACCGACACGATCAAGACGGACGTACTCATTGTCGGGGCAGGGCCTGTCGGCCTGTTCGCCGTGTTCGAACTCGGCCTCTTCGACATGAAGTGCCATCTCATCGACATTCTCGACCGTCCCGGCGGACAGTGCGCCGAGCTCTATCCGGAAAAACCGATCTACGACATTCCCGGCTGGCCGATGATCACGGCCCAGGGACTGGTCGACAAGCTGATGGAGCAGATCCATCCGTTCAAGCCGGAGTTCACCTTCAACCGTATGGTTTCCAGCCTGGAGAAGCTCGAGGACGGCGGTTTCCGCGTCACCACGGATGAGAACGAGGTCTTCGAGGCCAAGGTGGTGGTGGTCGCCGCCGGCGGCGGTTCGTTCCAGCCCAAACGCCCGCCCATCCCTGGCATCGAGGACTATGAGGGCAAGAGCGTCTTTTATTCGGTCCGGCGCATGGAGGAATTCCGCGGACACGACCTCGTCATCGTCGGCGGCGGCGATTCGGCGCTCGACTGGACACTCAACCTGCAGCCGATCGCCAAGAGCGTGACGCTCGTCCACCGCCGCCCGGAGTTCCGGGCAGCACCCGACAGTGTCAACAAGATGTATGCCATGCAGGAAATGAAAGAGCTGAGATTCCTGGTCGGTCAGGTGAGCGGCCTCGCCGGGGCAGATGGCCAGTTGTCATCCGCGACGATCAAGGGCGGCCCGGACGGCGACGTCGAGGTGCCCTGCACCCGCATGCTGCCGTTCTTCGGTCTCACCATGAAACTCGGGCCTATCGCCGAATGGGGGCTGAACCTGCACGAGAACCTGATCCCGGTGGACACCGAGAAGTTTCAGACGTCGGTCCCCGGCATCTTCGCCATCGGCGACATCAACTGGTACCCGGGCAAGCTCAAGCTGATCCTGTCAGGCTTCCACGAGGTCGCCCTGATGGCGCAGGCGGCAAAACGCATCGTCAGCCCCGGCGAGCGCATCGTCTTCCAGTACACGACATCGTCGACCAGCCTGCAGAAGAAGCTGGGCGTCCACGATTGACGGCATCATTCGGCGAGCACGGGCGCCGCGTCCTCCTCCACGCCGCGCAGCGGCTTTTCCGGCATCAGCGCCAGCGCGATCAATGCCAGGACAAGCGTGATGCCGGCGGCGAGGAAGATCATCACGAACGGCATCGCCGATGTCAGCTCGATACGCGTTTGCGACCCCTCTGCGGAGAGCGGCAGGCCGTAGCCAAGCGCGACGGCGCCGAGTATGGCAACGCCAAGCGCGCCGCCAAGCGAACGCAGGAATGTCAGCACGCCGGTCGCGACGCCAAGATGGGCGCGATCGACCGCGTTCTGGACAGAGACGGTGCTGACCGGGAAGGTCGTGCCGCTGCCGACGCCAACCAGGGTCGTCAGGATCTCGACCTCGATCAGCGAGGCGTGTCCAGCAATGGCGCTGAGCACGCCGATGCAGACGATCGCCAGGATGAGGCCGACCATGGCGATGCGCTTGTAATGGACGAAGTGTGGGATCATGCGGCCGCTGAAAGTAGCGCCGGCGACGGTGCCGAGCAGGAGGCCCAGCATCGCCGTCCCGGATTCGCTGACCGAAAGGCCGACGACCGACTGCAGATAGACCGGCAGGTAAACCGACGCGCCGATGTTTGCAGCCTGCAGCAGGAACATCGACAGCGTCCCGGCGAGCACGATGGGATTGCTCAGCACCTCCAGAGAGATCAGCGGCTCGGCAGCCCTGAGCAGCCTTACGGCGAACAAAGTCCAGAAAACGGCCGAGCAGGCCACCAGCTCAAGGATCTCCGATGAGAACCATGGATAGGTGCTGCCGCCCCAGTTGAGGGCAAGAAGCAGCAGCGCCGTGGCGATCACCAGGAGCATTGCCCCCAGCCCGTCGATGCGGTGATGTTTGGCCGCGATCGGCAGCTTCTTCAGCGGGTTGTTGATGATCGCCATCGCCAGCAAGCCGATCGGCAGGTTGATCCAGAAGATCAACGACCAGTGCAGGTGCTCGGCGAAGACACCGCCAAGCAGCGGGCCGGCGATGCTGGCGACCGCCCAGGTGCCGGCGATCCAGGCGGCGTAGCGAGCCCGCTCGCGCGGCGGCACGAGATCGCCGATGACGGTTTGCGCCAGCGCGAACAGGCCGCCGCCGCCAGCGCCCTGGATCGCCCGGCCGATGACCAGCACCAGCATGTTGGGGGCGAGGGCGCTGACCAGCGATCCCAGAAGAAAGATCAGAATGGCGGCGTAGATGACCGGCCGGCGGCCATAGACATCCGAAATCTTGCCGTAGAGCGGCGCCATCGCGGTGGCCGTCAGCAAATAGCCGGTCACGATCCAGGGCAGGTATTCGGCATGGCCGAGCGCACGCGCGATGGTCGGCAAAGCAGGCGCGACAATGGTCTGGTCAAGCGCCGCCAAAAGCATCGACAAGAGCACGCCGCCGATGATGGCGTTCTTCTCGCTCTCGCTGATCGAAGGCGTGGCCGTTGTCGCCCTCGTCGAGCGATTGTCGACGGTCTGGTCCATGCGTCGTTCTTTCAAGGTCTGGTGCGCGCCGGCGCGAAGCAGCCAGTCCGGGGCGTCTTTCGCCTGTCGCTCGTGTCTCGTGTTTGCAAGGTCCGCCAGACGGCGAACCCGCTATATGTCGTTCGATATAGGCCGTTTTCGACCGCCGCTCGAAAGTTTTTCGAATCTGGCACCATGGTTCGACAGGATTGGCTTTCACCGGCACCGCCGCTCCGATGGTCAAGCCGGCGGCAACCGGCCGCTTTGGATGCGCTGCATGCGGTAGCGCAGAAGCCGGATGATCCGGCTCTCGAAGTTGACGCCTTCGACACGGTCGAACTGGACCTGGGCGCGATCATGCTTGGCGAGGACGGCGGCCGAAATCTCGGCGGCTTTGGCCTTCGCGGCTTCGCAGGTCTTTTGCGGATACGTCGCCCTCAGCGCGTCCTCGAGTTCGCGCGCATGGTTCTTGGCGATTTCGACATGGCGCTCCTCGTGGCGCTTGATGTCGGCCGACAGTGTGTCCCAGAACAGCCTGACCTCCGGATCGGCCTTGCGCGGACGCCGCCATTCCGGGAGGATCACCTTGACCTTCACCGTCACCTGCGCGTTGGCGATCCGACAGGAACTGGCTGTCTGCGCGTAGCTGACGCGGGTGGTGAAAGCCATCTGCGTGGCGCCCGGGTGCCTGGAGCCGGTGCTCTTCACTTCAGGCCCGTTCTTCGTCAGCTGCTTTTCGATGTCGTCCAGCGTGCGGCCGCCGACGCTGAAATAGCTGTAGGTCTTCACCAGATTCGCTGCGCTGGCCGGCATGGCGGCGAGCGTGAGCATCAGGACGCAGGGCAGGGAGCGGTTCATCATGTTGCCTCTTCACGCACCTTGCTTTACGGGCCTTGCCAGCGCAACGAAATTGATTTCGTGCGGATCACACATGGTTGATGGACAATGACGACAAGGCGATGGCAACTCGCGCATGGACGCCATCTCGACCTCGGCCCGAAAGCGGTCGTCGTCGGCATCCTCAACGTCACGCCCGACAGTTTTTCCGACGGCGGGCTGTTCATCGCGGCGGATAAGGCGATAGCGCAGGCGCGGCGCATGGTCAAAGAGGGGGCGGCCGTCATCGATGTCGGCGGGGAATCGACGCGTCCGGGCTTTGCCCCGATAAGCGCCGAGGAAGAGCAGGCGCGGGTGCTGCCGGTCATCGAGGCGCTCGCAGGATCGGGCGGGGCGCTGATTTCGGTCGATACCTATCGCGAGGATACCGCGCGGCGCGCCGTCGCTGCCGGAGCGCACATCGTCAACGATGTCTGGGGTCTGCAGCGCGAACCCGGCATCGCGCGCGTCGCGGCCGAGACCGGCGCGGGACTGATCATCATGCATACCGGACGCGAACGGGAGAAGCTGCCGGATGTGATCGAAGACCAATTCCTGTTCCTGCGCAAATCGCTGGAGATCGCGCGCGCCGGCGGTGTTGCCGACGGCCAGATCGTGCTCGACCCCGGCTTCGGCTTCGCCAAGGAAACGACGGAGGAAAACCTCGATCTGATGGCACGGTTCTCCGAACTTCAGGCGCTCGGCTTTCCGCTGATGGCGGGGACATCGCGAAAGCGCTTCATCGGCGGCGTCACCGGGCGCGAGCCGGCCGAGCGCGCGGCCGGCACCGCGGCCACCAGCGTCATCCTGCGGCTCAAGGGAGCCGACCTTTTTCGCGTCCACGATGTCGCAATCAACGTGGATGCGCTGGCGGTAGCCGATGCTATGCTGGCACGCGAAAACGACCTTCCGCCCGGACGCTGACTATGTATGTCATCCGCATGAAGAACTGCGCCTTCTTTGCCCGGCACGGCGTGCTGGACGAAGAGGAGACGCTTGGCCAGCGCTTCTATGTCGATGCCGAGCTGACCGTCGAGCCCAGCCGCCCGCTGGAGGAGGACTCCATCGAGGACACCGTCAACTACGGCATTGCCTTCGCGGTCATCGAGAAGATCATCACCGGACACCGGCGCTTCCTGATCGAGGCGCTGGCGCTCGAAGTGGCGAAGGCGCTTGCCGCGCGATTTCCGCAGATCAGGAAGGCCGAGATCACGGTGCGCAAGCCGAACGCACCGGTGCCGGGCGTGCTCGATCATGTCGAGGTGACCGTTGTCTGGCCTCAATAGCGCCGTCTATCTCAGTCTCGGCGGCAATCTCGGCGATCCGGCGAAGTCCATGGCCGCGGCGCTGCGCATACTGGACGGCGACGACAGGACGCGCGTCACCGCCGTCTCCTCGCTCTACCGCACGCCGCCCTGGGGCAAGCTCGACCAGCCGGATTTTCTCAATGCCGCGGCGGCGATCGAGACGGCGCTCTCGCCGCGCGCCCTGCTCGACCTTTGCCTCGATGTCGAAAGGCGATTGAAGCGGGTGCGCGAGGAGCGCTGGGGTCCGCGCCTGATCGACATCGACATACTGGTTTTCGGCGACCGGGTGATACACGAAACCGGGCTCGAGGTGCCGCATCCACGCATGCTGGAGCGGGCTTTCGTGCTGGCGCCGCTGGTCGAGATCGCGCCCGATCTCGCCGTTGGCGGCAGGAGCGTGTCGGAACGGCTCGGCGCCGTCGACACGTCCGGCATCGAGCGGCTGCCGTCGGGCCGGGAGTGGTGGCTCAACTAGATCCGAAGCCAATCAGCCGGAGAAGCCGCCGCCGTCGAGGAATGCCTTTTCCTCGGGCGTCGTCTCGCGGCCGAGCATCCTATTGCGATGTGGAAAGCGGCCGAAGCGCTGGATGATCTCAAGGTGCTCTTCGGCATATTTCAGGTATTCGGGCGCTTTGGCGGCGGTGAGTTCCACCGAACGCTTCTGGTCGGCAAGCAGTTCCGAATGCTCGAAGGGCAGATAGAGGAATACACGCACCACCTCTTCCAGTTGCAGATCCTGGCCGGCGGCGATCGCCTTGTCGGCGAAATGCCTGGCCAGCGGATCGGTCGCGTACATGTGCCCGGTGCCGCGGAAGCAGTTGCGCGGAAACTGGTCGAGCAGGATCATCAGCGCCAGCGATCCCTCGGCATGCGCGTTCCAGCCATCGCATTCACGCCTGGCGGCGGCATAGTGCAGCTCGAGGAACCGGTTGCGCAAATCCGTGTCGAAGGGGTCGCTCTTCTCGAACCAGGCGTCCTCGCCGGCATCGCGCCAGAACTTGGTGACGGAAAGCGCTTGCGGGTCGAGTTCTGCCATGTGTTGCCCTCAGTTCTGAGATTCTGCCTTGTTCAGCACGCCGGCCGTCTCTTCGTTCAGCGCCCGGCCGGCGCGGCGCGGCTGCGTCAGCGGCGTTGGGATCGGCGTGCCGATATTGCCTTTCAGGAAGCGCTGCCCGGCGCGCACGCCTTCGGCCAATTGTGTTTCGAAACGCGCCTCATCGCGGCGGCGGACATCCTCGATGACCTCGGCGACCTCTTCCGGATCGGCGCCCAGCGCTTCCAGCGCCGAGCCGCCGAAGACCAGCGCCGATTCGAAGGTCTCGCGCAGCTGGTAATCCACACCGGCGCGAACGAGCTGCAGCGCGGTGCCGCGGTCGAAGGCGCGTGCCAGGATGGTGACCAGCGGGAATTCGGCCTTGATCAGCTGCGTGATGCGCACGGCGGCCTCCGGCTTGTCGACGCAGATCAACACGGCACGCGCCCGGCCGGCGCCGGCCGCATGCAGGATGTCGAGCCGCGTGCCGTCGCCGTAATAGACCTTGAAGCCGAAATCGGCCGCGGCCTGGATCATCTCGACTTCGTTGTCGATGATCGAGACGTCGAGGCCGCGCAAAAGCAGCGGCTGGCTGGCGATCTGGCCGAAGCGGCCGAAGCCGATGATCAGCACACTGCCGGTGAGGCCGTCGGCGATGTCGACCCCTTCAAGCGACTGCTCGTCGCGCGGCGTGAGATAGCGCAGCGCCAAGATCGCCAGCGGCGTCAGCACCATGGAGATGATGATGATGGCGGTCAGCGTCGCGTTGGCCTGGCCGTCGATGATGCCGACCGCGGCCGCAGAAGAATAGAGCACGAAGGCAAATTCGCCGCCCTGCGCCATGAAGACGGCGCGCTCGAGCGCTTCGCGATGGCCTGCCTTCAGCATGCGCGCGACGATATAGATGCCAAGCGCCTTCATGATCATGTAGGCGACGACATAGATGGCGACGAGGCGCCAGTTCTGGGCGACGAGGCCGAGGTCGAGCGACATGCCGACGGCCAGGAAGAACAGGCCAAGCAGAATGCCTCGGAACGGCTCGATGTCGGCTTCGAGCTGATGGCGGAACGTCGATTCGGAAAGCAGCACGCCGGCGAGGAAAGCGCCCATCGCCATCGACAGGCCGGAAAGCTGCATGGCCAAAGCCGACCCAAGCACCACCAGCAAGGCAGCGGCCGTCATCACCTCTCGGGCGCGGGCATCGGCCAGGATGCGGAAGAGCGGGTTGAGCAGATAGCGGCCGGCCACGACGAGGCCGACGATGGCGGCGATGCCGATGCCGATCTCGGTCAGCCGCTCGGACAGGCTGGTCTCCGCGCCGCCCGGCGCCAGGAACGCAACCAGCGCCAGGAGCGGCACGATCGTCAGGTCCTCGAGCAGAAGGATCGAGACGATGCGCTGGCCCTTGGGCGTGGCGATCTCGCCGCGTTCCTCGAGCAATTGCATGACGATCGCCGTCGACGTCAGCACGAAGCCGGCGCCGGCGACGAAGGATTGCGCGATCGGAAAACCCCCGGCCAGTCCGACGAGGGTCAAGAGAACCGCGCAGACGCCGACCTGCAGCGCGCCAAGCCCGAAAATCTCGCGGCGCAGGCCCCAGAGCCGCGACGGCTGCATTTCCAGGCCGATGATGAACAGGAACATGACGACGCCGAGCTCGGCGACGTGAAGGATGGCTTCCGATTCGGAAAAGACACGAAGGCCGAACGGTCCGATGACCACGCCGGCCGCCAGGTAGCCGAGAATGGAGCCCAGGCCCATGCGCTTGAAGATCGGCACGGCGACCACGCCGGCGGCGAGCAGCGCCACCACCTGTACGAGATCGCTGCTCGATGCTTCAGCCGCCATGCCTGTCGTCCCGTTGTCTCCAAGCACTCCTTGCATGCGGCGGGAGTGCGGGGCAAGGGCAGGAGGGCAGGGGCCGTCGGCAGGAAACAAACGCGGCGCCTTTGCGGCAAACTCCTGTTGCAGCTTCGTTACACAAGTTTACGCGAGCCGGTCGTTGCGTGACGCCACAATCAGAGGTTAAGGCACGGTCGGCTTCGGCCATTGGGAGGCGGCGGCGATGGGCCACCGCCTTTTTTGAGGAGATAACTGACATGAAGAAGTTTTTGCTCGTCGCCGTTGGTGTTGCGGCGCTGGCCGTTTCGGCCTGTTCGAAGGGACCGCAGTGCACACAGGAGATGGCCACCAAGAAGGCGCAGGACATGACTGCCGCGCTTCAGGAAGCAATCACCAAGGATCCGAGCAAGGCGGCCGATCTGACGGCCAAGGTGCAGGCCGTGACGACCAAGTATCAGAACGCCACCACGCTGGACGAAGCCTGCAAGGCCTATGACGAAGTGACCGCCGCCATCAAGGGCTGAGCGAAGACACACACGAAGAAAGGCGGCAGCCGTTGGCGGCCGCCTTTTCTATGCCCGGCTGAGCGCGTTTGCTCAGTTTTTCGCGATGGAGCCGACCTCGACCGTGTCGACCCGCTTCAGGCTCATGCCGATCACTGGCACCAGTTGCTTGTTGACCCGCACGGCGACCGTCACGGTCATCGAATCGTCGTCCGGGACACGGGCCTGCATGACGCCGTTCAGCTGATTGCGGTTGATGGTGAAGACGACTTTCTGGGGATCGACGACATTGCCGCCGACAATGTCCATCCCGTTGCCGGACGACCCGCCCATGAAAGTGCCCTTGTAGCCATCGCGGCCCCGGCGTTCGACGGTCGCCGACATCTTCTGCGTGAACACGCCGACCCGGCAGTCGCCGTCGAGCGTCATGCCGATTTTGTCATCGGGCGTGGACCCGTTGAAATTGCAGGTGAATTTCGTGCCCTTGTATTTGCCGGCGATGATTTCGCCAGGGCCGATCCACTTGCCTTCCACCGAACGGAAAAACTGCTTGTCCGGCTCTGCCGCGAAGGCCTTTTCGACCAGGCCGAGCGGCGCGGCAGCCGCAACCGTCACGGGCAGAACGCAGGACAAGATCACGCTTTTCATGGACGACACCCGGCACAACAAAGTCTGTTCTTGGGACAAAACGACCATGAACAAGATTGGTTAATGCTTCGTCACCGGCGGCCGTTTGGGCATTTACCTTATTGCTCGATCTTACTGCTCGCTTGGCCATCCTTGCGGGTCGCGAACGAGGTCAGCGCCGAGAGGAAATCGCCAAGGCCCGGGCGCTTGGCCGCGATGAACGGCAGCGGGCGCGTCGTTTCCATCGCCGCGATGCCGATGCGCGCCGTCATCATGCCGTTGACCACGCCTTCGCCGAGCTTTGCCGAGAGTTTCGCAGCCAGGCCGTGGCCGACGATCTGCTGTACGAAACTGTCGCCGACAGCGATCGAGCCGGTCACCGCCAGGTGAGCGAGCACACCGCGCGCCAGCCGGAAGAAGCCAAGCGTGCCGGGACGGCCGCCATAGAGCTCCGACAGGCGCCGGATCAGCCTGCCTGCCTCGAACACGACGTAGGCGACGTCGACGAGCGCGCGGGGGCTGACCGCCGTCACCAGGGAGACGCGCTTCGCCGCTTCGAGGATCATCGTCTTGGCGCGGGCATCGAGCGGCGACAAAATCTCGGTCTCCGCAAGTCGCACCAGATTGCCGCCATCGATGATTTCGCCGCGCAGCTCGGCAAGCGAGCGGCGGCCGGCCGCGGTCTCCGGTTTTGCCGCGACAAAGGCTGAAAGCTCGTCGACCAGGGCCCGCGCGGCCTTGGGGTCGTCGCGCGCGACCGCATCCAGGGCCTGTCGCTGCAGCTTTTCGACTTCGGCGAGACGCGCGATGGCGAGGAACTCGCGGACGAGGATGACGAGCAGCGATAGAAGCGCGATCGCCGCCATGCCGGCCGCCAGCCAGCCCAGCCATTCGGCGCGCGCAAAGAGGTCGCGGATGAGCTGGTCCGTCCACAGGCCGACCGCAAGCGAGACAAGCACGCCGAAGGCGCCGAAAAACAGGCGCGCGAGCAGCGAGCGTTTCCTGGGCGCGGTCGCCGGCGGCGGAGCGGCCTGCTCGATATCCGGCTCGTCGAAGACGTCGATCTCCGAAGGGATGACGACCGCGACACCGGATCGAGCGGCGTGCGGTTTGCGTGCAGGCCGTTCGTCGGTGCGATGCTTCTGCGGCGTTTCCTGCCTTGGCGCTGCCTCGGGTTCGATGCGGAAGGCCGCCGGTTTGCGGGGCGCGGTCATGCCAGATGATCTCCGATCAGGAACTGCACGGCGCGGTCGAGCCGGATATGCGGCAGTGAAAGCGTGACGCCCTCGGCCGTGCGCTCGAGCTTGGGCGGACGGAACCGCACGAAGCGTATCGCCGGTTCAGTGTCTTCCAGCCGCGGCCCGGGCAGATCGAACACCGCATCAACTTTTTCCGGCAAGTCACCGGGGAATATGGCAGTTTCGGTTTTGCCGTCGAATGTCTCGCCGTTGATCTTCTCGTCCGTCAAGGGCGTGCCGATGATGACCGGCAATGTCTCGCGGCCTTGTTTCACGGTGCCCTCACGGGTCGAGCGCACCGCCGCCATGGCGACCACATCGACATCGGCGCCGCTGAAATTCGCCCGCGCGACGGCCCGGTCCGCGAGGCGGCGCACGATCGCCTGCAGCCGGTCATGGCTTTCATGATGCAGTTGGTCGGCCTTGGTCGCCGCCACCAGGATGCGGTCGATGCGCCTGGAAAACAGGTCGGTGACGAAATTGCCCCTGCCGGGCCGGAAACAGGAGAGGATTTCGGTGACGGCCCGCTCCAGATCAGCCATGGCGGCCGGGCCGGCGTTGAGCGCCTGCATGGCGTCGATCAGCACGATTTGGCGGTCGAGGCGGGTTATATGCTGCCGAAAGAACGGCTTTACGACATGCGTCTTGTAGGCCTCGTAGCGCCGCTCCATCATCGCCTGCAGCGATCCGGCGCGGCGCCGTTCGGAGAGCCTCGTCAGCGGCGCGAAGGTGAGCGCCGGCGAGCCTTCGAGATCGCCCGGCATCAGGAATCGACCAGGTGGCAGCGTCGACAGCGCGCGTTCGTCGAGCTTGCAGGCCTTGAGGTAGGCCGCGAAGCTCTCGGCGAGGCGGCGCGCCGTCATCTCGTCGGCGTCGGCGTCCGGATCGACGGCGCAGGCCATCTCGCGCCAGGCCTGCGACAGGTCGGAGCGCACGGGCAGGGCCGCAAGGTCGACCGCCTCGCTGGAGAAATCGGCGAAGGATTTGCCGAGCAGCGGCAGGTCGAGCAGCCATTCGCCGGGATAGTCGACGATGTCGACCGAAAGCTTTCCCGCCGAAAACAGCCGGTTCCAGCCGGAGGCCGACTCGTATTCGATGGTGAGCCTCAGTTCAGAAATGGCACGCGTCGAATCCGGCCAGACGCGGTCGTTGACCAGGGCGGCGACGTGGTCCTCGTACTGAAAGCGCGGGACGGCGTCGTCCGGCTGCTCCTCGAGGAAGGCGCGGGCGATGCGGCCCGATTTTTGCGCCTCGAACAGCGGCAGGCGCCCGCCATGGATCAGATTGTGCACGAGAGCGGAAATGAACACCGTCTTACCGGCGCGGGAGAGACCGGTGACGCCCAGTCGCAACGTTGGAGAGAAGAGCCCGGCGGCACGGCCCGACAGCGTGTCGAGCGCAATCCTTGCCTCGTCGGTGAAAGTGGTCAGCGATGATGCCAAATCTGCCTCTGGGTCGCCCGTCAGGGCCCGATATAGGTCTTGGCCAACGCGTTTGAAATGGTGTCAGAGATCGGCAGGGGTGATAAAGGCTTCGAGATAGCCATTGCCCTGGCCTGCTTCGCCGAGATTGCCGGGAAAACGCACGACGGCCAGACCGGAGGTGGGAAAGCCGTGGTTGAGCATGCCGCGCGCGGTCTCGTCGCCGTCGCCCGACACCGCCATGGCGAGATCCTCGGTCATCGGGTTGTGGCCGATCACCAGCAATGACCCGGTTCCGCCATTCCTGCGGATGATATCGAGGTAGCCGGCTGCATCCTCACTATAGAGCGTGTCGAAGAACACCACCCGGCCGGTGTCGGTGCGGCCGGCAAGGCATTCCAGCGTCTGCCGCGCCCGCTTGGCGTTGGAGCAAAGCGTGACATCCGGCACGTAGTTGCGGGCTCGCATGGCATCGCCCATCGCCTCGGCATCGGCCATGCCCGATTCGTCGAGCGGACGGTCGAAGTCGCGCACGCCGGGCAGCGCCCAGCCGGCCTTGGCATGCCGCAACAGATAGAGTCTGCTCAACCGGCTCCCCCTTTGTGCTGAATGCAATGAGCGTTTTGGCGATTAGTCACCAGAACGGGGTCGTGCACAATGGTGTACGACGTGCAACCGCGCCGATTCGCTGATGAATTCGACCCCGGCCGTTGAGAAGAGGCTGTTGCGAATGTCTGCCGCCGCGAGACTAACAATTGCGTGAAACAGTTACCGTTTGCGCTTGTGCAGGGCCTTGTCCGCGAATATATAGGCGCCAAATTTGGGGTTGTTGGGTGAGTCGAATGAACGATATCGCTACCGCCGATTACGTACCCTCCGAAGACGAGCCGTTCATGAACGAACGGCAGAAATCTTACTTCCGCATGAAGCTTATCACATGGAAGAACGACATCCTTCGCGAAGCGCGTGAAACCCTCGAAATCCTTCAGCAAGAAAACGCCAACCATCCCGATCTGGCCGACCGCGCCTCTTCCGAAACCGACCGAGCCATCGAACTGCGCGCCCGCGATCGCCAGCGCAAGCTGATCTCGAAGATCGACTCCGCGCTGCAGCGCATCGACGAGGGCACTTACGGCTATTGCGAGGAAACAGGCGAACCGATCGCGCTGAAGCGGCTTGATGCCCGCCCCATCGCGACGCTGTCGATCGAGGCGCAGGAGCGCCACGAGCGCCGCGAGAAGGTCTACCGTGACGATTGATGCGAATCGCATGAATAGAAAAATGGCCGGGTTCCCCGGCCATTTCCTTTTCTGAAGATGGTTTTGAGCCGGTCAAGGCCTCCGGTCAGCGCTTGTGGCTGGCAAGCTCGCCGAGAAGCTTGGTCATCTCGTCATCGAGCGAGGGCCTCGTTGCCGGCTTGTTCGCCGGTTTGGGGTGCGACTCGTCCAGCGATGCCTCGAGTTCGTTCATCAGCGTATCATCGATCGAGTCGTTGGAGGGCGGCGGCGGAGCATGCCGGACGCCGCCGTTCGCCGTCCCATAGGCAGGCAGAGGCATGACTTTCGCGCTCGACGGGCTCGGCGCCACCGGTTTTGGCGCAGGGGCCGCCGCGCGCGGGCGCGATGCGTGCTCGGCGGCTTGAGCAGGCGCCGGCGCCGGTGCCGGCGACTGCCTCGCCGATGCCGGTGCCGGCGCGGGCTGCGGGGCGCGCGGGCGCGGTGGGGCAGCCTGCTGCTGGCCGCCGTCGCCGGTCAGCGCCGGGCGGCGGGGTGCCGCTAGCCTGATGTCGCGTTCGACGACGACATCCGTCGGGCCTCCGATAAGGATCAGGTGCTCGATATCGTCGCGGCGCACCAGCACCAGCCGACGGTGGCTATCGACGGCGGTGGCGTCCATGACGGCGAGCCGCGTCTTGCGGTTTCGGCCGCCGGCAACGAAGGTGCCGAAAGTCAGGTTGCGGACCACCTTGATGACGAGGAGGACGACCACCAGCAGGATGAGGGCCGCAAACGTCCACAGGATTGCAGCGACATAACCCGGACCCGCCACGCTATCCAGCCACTGCAGCATCGGTGCACCCAATCGCCTTCTTGAGGTGACGCGACACTAGACCGTTGGGACTAGCGACCGCAAGTTCGCTTCACGCATCGTGAACAGTTTGAAACATGAATCGTTGATTTTATCGGACATTTGCCGCCGGGGCCTTTTCCGCTACAGGAGAATGTGATTCAACCGGGCCGTTCGCGGGTGTCGGGGGCATCGGAATCACGAGCAGGGGGCACATGGCCAAGGAAACGCGCGGCGATTTCTATCCGGTACCGATCGTCGACCAAAACACGCGTCCGGGCGCCGTCGCCAGGCTCATCATCTTCATCGTCGTCTTGACCGGCGCCGCGATCGTCTTCGGACTGTTCCGCGAACGCCTCGGCGATCCGTTCCTGCTTGGCATGCTGGGTGTGCTTGCCATGATCGGCGTCGGCTTCCTGTTCGCCACCGCGATCGGCTTCGTGCAGATCGCCCCGCGCTCGACCGGCGACGAGCTGTCGAAAGCCTTCGTCGATTCAATGTCGCAAGGTCTCCTGGTCACCGACACCAAGGGGCGCGTGATCTACGCCAACCGCGCCTATGCCGACATGACAGGTGCCGCATCGGCGGCTGAGCTCAAGACGGTCGAGGGGCTGCTTTCGGATGTTCCCGAGGCCTCGACGACCATCTACCGGCTGGCGTCCGGCCTGCGCGACGGCCAGGCCGGTGACGGTGAATTCCGGCTGGCGCAGTCGATCAAGCCTGGGGCCGAGCCTGGCGCGCGCTGGTACCGCGCCCGAGCCCGCGCCTTCAACGTTCCCGGCCAGCGGCTGCCGATGCTTGCCTGGCAGATCGCCGACATTTCGCAGGAGCGGGCGGAGCAGGAGCGTTTCTTCCTCGACCTGCAAAAGGCGATAGACCATCTCGACCACGCTCCGGCCGGCTTCTTCTCAGCCGACCAGGAAGGGCGCGTCACCTATATCAACGCCACCCTTGCCGAATGGCTGGGCATCGACCTTGCCAGCTTCACTCCGGGCGCGGTGACGCTGCCTGAGATCGTTGCCGGCGACGGCATGGCCCTTGTCCGCTCGGTCAAGGCGGATCCCGGCACCACGCGCAATGCCGTCATCGACCTCGATCTCACCACGATGAGCGGCCAGGCGCTGCCGGTGCGCTTCATGCACCGCGTTTCGGCAAGCCGCGAAGGCGTGAACGGGCCGACCCGCACCATCGTGCTCAACCGCACCCAAGGCGAGGATGCTTCCGCCGACCTCCGCGCCTCGGAAGTCCGCTTCACCCGGTTCTTCAACTCGACTCCGATGGCTATTGCCGGCGTCGACGCCAGCGGTCGCATCCTGCGCACCAACGCGCCGTTCCTGTCGCTGTTTTCGTCCGTCGTCGATCGTGACGCGGTCGACCGGCGCGTGCGCTTCGAGACCGTGTTGCATGAGCGCGACCGGCCGGCCTTCGCCGCCGCCTTCGAAAAGGCGCGGCAGCGGCAGGCCAATATCGAGGCGATCGACTCGCTGCTGCCCGGCAATGAGGAGCGCCATATCCGCTTCTACGTCAACGCTGTCGCCGATGGCGGCGGCGGCGAGGGCGTGGAGGAGTCGGCCATCGTCTACGCGGTCGAGACCACCGAGCAGAAGGCGCTCGAGGGCCAGATGGCGCAGAGCCAGAAAATGCAGGCGGTCGGCCAGCTTGCCGGCGGCATCGCACACGACTTCAACAACGTGCTCACCGCCATCATCATGGCGTCGGACCTTCTGCTCACCAACCACCGTCCGTCGGACCCGTCTTTCCCCGACATCATGAACATCAAGCAGAACGCCAATCGCGCGGCGTCGCTGGTTCGGCAATTGCTCGCCTTCTCGCGCAAGCAGACGCTGCGGCCGGAAGTGCTCAACCTGACCGACGTGCTCGCCGATCTCAGGATGCTGCTTGCCCGGCTGGTCGGCAACGATATCAGGCTGAAGATCGACCATGGCCGCGACCTGTGGCCGGTCAAGGTCGACATCGGCCAGTTCGAGCAGGTGGTGGTCAATCTGGCTGTCAACGCGCGCGACGCGATGCCCACCGGCGGCGATCTGACGGTGCGCACCCGCAACGTCACCACCGAAGAGTGCAGATCCTTCTCCTATCGCGAGCTTGCACCGGCCGACTATGTGCTCGTCGAGGTCGAGGACACCGGCAGCGGCATTGCGCCGGACGTGCTGAAGAAGATCTTCGAACCCTTCTTCACCACCAAGGAGGTCGGCAAGGGCACGGGCCTCGGTCTCTCCATGGTCTACGGCATCATCAAGCAGACCGGCGGCTTCATCTACTGCGATTCCGAGGTCGGCAAGGGGACGGTGTTCCGCATCTTCCTGCCGCGCCATGTCGCGGAGGCGAAGAAGGCGAGCGAGCCAGCCGACACCGCGGCGGTCGCTGCAGCGCCCGCCAAGTGGGCCGATACCGCGAAGGACCTTTCCGGTTCGGCGACGGTGCTACTGGTCGAGGATGAAGATGCCGTTCGCATGGGTGGCGTCAGGGCGCTGACCTCGCGCGGCTACACCGTGCACGAGGCGTCTTCCGGCGTCGAGGCGCTGGAGGTCTTCGAGGCCCTCGGCGGCAAGGTCGACATCGTTGTCTCCGACGTGGTGATGCCGGAAATGGACGGCCCGACACTGCTCGGCGAGCTCCGCAAGCGGCAGCCGGACATCAAGTTCGTCTTCGTTTCCGGCTACGCCGAGGACGCCTTTGCCAAGAACCTGCCGGCCGACGCGCATTTCGGTTTCCTGCCCAAGCCATTCTCGCTCAAGCAGCTGGCGACGATCGTCAAGGACGTGCTGGAATCCTAAAACAGCAATCGCTTGCACATTGCAGCGAGCCTGCCATGATGGAGCGGGGTATGTTTGCACATGACCGGGAGGTAGCGTGACGCCGCACATCGAGGCGGGCAGGGGGGACTACGCCGAAACGGTGCTGTTGCCGGGCGATCCCGAGCGCGCTCAATGGATGGCGGAGACTTTTCTCGAGGCGCCGCGCTGCGTCAATCGCCGCCGGGGCGCCCTCGGCTTCACCGGCCGGTTTCGCGGCAAGCCGGTCAGCATCCATGCAACCGGCATCGGCGTCTCGTCTTTCCTGATCTACGCCCACGAGCTGCTGGATTATCACGGCGTGAAGACCCTGATCCGCACCGGCACATGCGGCGCGCTGTCCGAGCACGTTCCGCTGCGCGGCGTGGTCATCTCCAGCGCCGTACGTGCCGAGGGCGCAATCAGCGGGCAAGTCTTCGGGCTGTACCAGCCGGCAGGGCCGGATGAAGCGCTCCATGCGCTGGCGCTGCAGCGGGCGGCCGCTCTCGGCATCGCCTGCAGCGCGGGGCTGACGATCTGCAGCGACGTGTTCTATCACCCCGACGGCCGCGCCCGGTTCGATGAGCCCAGGGCGCTCGGCGCGCTGGCGGTCGACATGGAAACCAGCGCGCTCTACCGCATCTCGGCGCAGTTCGGCGCGCGCGCCCTGTCGCTGCTGACGGTGGTCGACCACGTCGCCACCGGCGAGCTGACCGACTACTCCGAGCGCCAGGCGCTGTTCACCGACATGACGCGGCTGGCGCTGGAAGTCGCGGCCGGCAGCTAGATTTCCTGCGTCAACTCCTTGCGTATCGCCCCACGTCTCCAGAGGAGACCGGAGCGGCAGCGTTGCCCCAGCTGTTGCGCACATAGGTGAGGACGTCGGCGACCCCCTGATGGGCCTGCCGACATTGTTGGTTGGGCCTGTTTTGCTGATCGGCACGACCAAATCGGCTATCAAGTGGTCGTCCTGGTCAGAGCCCGATTTTCGGGCTTCCAGGCACCGGCCATTAGAGCGCACCGCCCGATTCGAAAGCCCGCGGCTGCTGCTCAGCGCTTCGTGCAGGTCGAGGCGGTGAAGGCGCCGTCCTGCTGCTTCATGATGATGTCGAAGGACGGCGCGCCCGGGTCGTCCAGCGTCGCCTGAGTCAGCGAGATCGAGTTGCCGCCGCTGGTATAGCCGCCGAGCGGCCCAAGCCAGCTGATCTCGCCATTGGCGTCCATCTGGTAGTTGTAGGTTCCCGAGGTGCCGAAGGTCACCGGGCCGCTATAAACATTGCCCTTGATGGTGATGTCGCCGAGGTTGAGAAACGCACCGAGCAGGTAGACCTCGCAATGATAGGTCCCGTCGGGCAGCTTGCCGTCGGTGAAGCCGGCGCGGGCGCCGCCGGCGGCGGAGACGAGAAGCAGGAAGCTCAGGATGATGCGTAAGGCCATGACGTCGCTCGTTTGCGCGGCGACCTTGCCCCATTTTGCCACCGTCTCGCAACCGCTGGCGGATTGCCGCATGCAGAGTCGAGCTTAAAGTTTGGGCATTTTTACCATTTGGGCAAAATCTAGGCAGGGCTGCGTAAAGTTTTCTCAGTCCCCATGCATTCCGGATACTCGATCCCGTTCGACGGCTATCCGATAACCGATTGTAACTATTTAGCTATCGCTCCCCGCATCGCCACGCTTCTGCGTTTGGCACGTCGCTTGCAATGCTCTGTCGCGATGCAAAACAACCAGCTTGGGAGCGTGGAACATGAGGGGTAATTTCTCGACAATAACAAAAATGTTTTCGGCCGGGGTGATCGCTGCCGGCCTTTCGATGTCGGCTCCTGCCAGGGCCGCCGACGACACGATCAAGGTCGGCATCCTCCATTCGCTGTCGGGGACCATGGCGATTTCGGAGACGACGCTGAAAGACGTCATGCTGATGCTGATCGAGGAGCAGAACGCCAAGGGCGGCCTGCTCGGCAAGAAGCTCGAGGCGGTGGTCGTCGATCCGGCGTCCAACTGGCCGCTGTTCGCCGAAAAGGCGCGTGAGCTGATTTCCAAGGACAAGGTCGCGGCGGTGTTCGGCTGCTGGACCTCGGTGTCGCGCAAGTCGGTGCTGCCGGTGTTCTCGGAACTCGACAACATCCTTTTCTACCCCGTCCAGTATGAGGGCGAGGAGAGCGAGCGCAACGTCTTCTACACCGGCGCGGCGCCGAACCAGCAGGCCATTCCGGCCGTCGACTACCTGATGAGCGCCGATGGCGGCTCGGTGAAGCGCTGGGTGCTCGAAGGCACCGACTACGTCTATCCGCGCACGACCAACAAGATCCTCGAAGCCTACCTCAAATCGAAGGGCGTGCCGGCCGAGGACATCATGGTCAACTACACGCCGTTCGGCTTCTCCGACTGGCAGACCGAGGTCTCGGCGATCAAGAAGTTCGGCTCGGCCGGCAAGAAGACGGCGGTCGTGTCGACCGTCAACGGCGACGCCAACGTGCCGTTCTACAAGGAACTCGGCAACCAGGGCATCAAGGCCGAGGATATCCCGGTCATGGCCTTCTCGGTCGGCGAGGAAGAACTGGCCGGTCTCGATACGGGTCCGCTGGTCGGCCATCTCGCCGCCTGGAACTATTTCGAGAGCGTCGACACGCCCGAGAACAAGAAGTTCATCGACGACTGGCACAAGTTCATCAAGAACGACAAGCGCACCACCAACGACCCGATGGAAGCCCACTATATCGGCTTCAACATGTGGGTGAAGGCGGTCGAGAAGGCCGGCACCACCGATCCGGACAAGGTCATCGACGCCATGGTCGGCGTGTCGGTGCCGAACCTGACCGGTGGCTATTCCACCATGATGCCGAACCATCACATCACCAAGCCGGTGCTGATCGGCGAGATCCAGGCCGATGGCCAGTTCGAGACCGTGTCGCAGACGCCCGGCCTGGTGATGGGCGACGAATGGTCCGACTACCTGCCCGACTCCAAGAACCTGATCTCCGATTGGCGCGCGCCTCTGTCCTGCGGCAACTTCAACGTCGCCACCGGCAAGTGCGGCGGCAAGGGCACCAACTGATCCTCCCAGGTCTGTCGGATCGCGGCGTGGCCCCGCGATCCGAGACCGCGGCCCGGGCGGGCCCACGGTCCGCCCGGGCGAAATGCTCAAATCCCTTGGGAGCCGCTTGAAGACGATGACCTTGTTGCGTGCAATCGGCATGATGCTGCTGCTGACGATGGCAAGCCTGCTGCCGTCGAAGGCAGCCGAAGCCGACCTCCGCGCGACCATCGCCAAATTCGCGGCTGCCACGAATTTTTCGGGCACCGAGGCCGTCGCGCGCGAGCTTGCCGCGAGCGGCGATCCGGCCGTCGAACGCCCGCTCTCCGCGCTCGCCGAGGGCAATCTCTATATCCGCAAGGCCGATTCCCAGGTCTTCGTCGGCAACGACGCTGGAGACGGCATCGAATTGCTCGATCCGCTGAGTGGCGAGAAGGCCGCAGACGCCGCCAAGGCCGACCTCACCAAGATCAAGGTCAACAACAGCCTGCGCCGCACGATCCGCGATGCGCTGGGCACGCTGACGTTGCGGGCCAAGGACGCGAGCGTGCGCCTTGCCGCTGCCGCGACTATGTTCAAGACGCCCGACGCGGCGAATATCGAGCCGCTTGACGCTGCCATCGCCGCCGAGACCGAACCGGCCGTCAAAGCCCTGTTCGAACAGGCGCGCGCGGCGTCGGTCCTGGTTTCCGACAAGCCCGAAGCCGACAAGCTCGCGGCCATCTCTGTCATCGCCGCGCGCGGCGACCGCGATGCACTTTCGCTGCTCACCTCGGTTGAGGCGAACGCCCAGGGCGCGGCCAAGGACGCGGCGACCGCCGCGATCGGCCACATCAATTCGACGCTGGCGCTGTGGGATGCCGGGCAGAACATCTGGTATGGCATTTCGCTGGGGTCAGTGCTGCTGCTTGCCGCGATCGGGCTTGCCATCACCTTCGGCGTTATGGGCGTCATCAACATGGCGCATGGCGAGATGGTGATGCTCGGCGCCTACACCACCTTCGTCGTCCAGCAGGTGATCCGCACGTCGTTCCCCGGCCTGTTCGACTGGTCGCTGGTCATCGCGCTGCCGCTTGCCTTCCTTGTCTCAGCACTTGTCGGCCTTGCCATCGAGCGCGGCATCATCCGTTTCCTCTATGGCCGTCCCCTGGAGACGCTTCTAGCCACCTGGGGCGTCTCGCTGATCTTGCAGCAGGCCGTGCGCACCATCTTCGGGCCGACCAACCAGGAGGTCGGCAACCCGACCTGGATGTCGGGCTCGTTCGATGTCGGCCAACTGGCCATCACCTGGAACCGGCTGTGGATCCTTGTGTTCGCGCTCATGGTTTTCGCGGTGCTGCTCTATGTCATGAAGCGCACGCCCTGGGGGCTGCAGATGCGAGCAGTCACCGCAAACCGCCGCATGGCCGCTTCCATGGGTATCAGGACGCCATGGGTCGACGCGCTGACCTTCGCGCTCGGCTCCGGCATTGCCGGCATTGCCGGCGTCGCGCTCAGCCAGATCGACAATGTCTCGCCCAATCTCGGCCGCGGCTACATCATCGACAGCTTCATGGTCGTCGTCTTCGGCGGCGTCGGCAACCTGTGGGGCACGCTGGTCGGCGCCTTCTCGCTCGGCATCGTCAACAAGTTCCTCGAGCCCTATGCCGGCGCCGTACTGGGCAAGATCGTCGTGTTGGTGCTGATCATCCTGTTCATCCAGAAGCGCCCGCGCGGCCTGTTCGCGCTGAAGGGCAGGGCGGTGGAAGCATGATCACGCAGCGCCTCTTCGGCGCAGATCGCCGCATCGGCCTCGCCATCCTCGTCCTGCTGGCGGCCGCCGTCGTCGTGCCGCTGCTCAATCTCGCGGTTCCACCGACGAGCGCCTTCCATATTCCGCCCTATATCGTGGCGCTGGTCGGCAAGTATCTCTGCTATGCGCTGCTGGCGCTCGCGCTCGATCTGGTCTGGGGCTATTGCGGCATCCTCTCGCTCGGCCATGGCGCCTTCTTCGCGCTCGGCGGCTATGCGATGGGCATGTATCTGATGCGCCAGATCGGCTCGCGCGGCGTCTATGGCAACCCGATCCTGCCGGACTTCATGGTGTTCCTGAACTATAAGGAACTGCCCTGGTTCTGGCACGGCTTTGACCATTTTTGGTTTGCAGCTTTGATGGTGCTGGCGGTGCCCGGCCTGCTCGCCTTCGTCTTCGGCTGGTTCGCCTTCCGCAGCCGCGTTACCGGCGTCTATCTGTCGATCATCACCCAGGCGATGACCTATGCGCTGCTCTTAGCCTTCTTCCGCAACGACATGGGTTTTGGCGGCAACAACGGCCTGACCGATTTCAAGGACATACTCGGCTTCAACGTGCAGGCCGACGCGACGCGCTCGGCTCTGTTTACGGCGAGCGCCGTGACGCTGGCGCTCGCCGTCTTCGTCACCGGGGCGATCGTGCAATCCAAATACGGCAAGCTGCTGATGGCGGTGCGCGACGCCGAAAGCCGCACCCGCTTCCTTGGCTGGCGGGCGGAGAACGTCAAGCTGTTCGCCTTCACCGTCTCTGCAATCATGGCCGGCATCGCCGGCGCGCTTTACGTGCCGCAGGTCGGCATCATCAATCCCGGCGAGTTCGATCCGGCCAATTCGATCGAAGTGGTGATCTGGACCGCCGTCGGCGGGCGCGGCACCCTCGTCGGTCCGATCATCGGCGCGCTCCTCGTCAACGCCGGAAAATCCTGGTTCACCGGGGTGCTGCCGGAATTCTGGCTGTTCGCGCTGGGCGGGCTGTTCGTTGCGGTAACGCTCTTCCTGCCCAAGGGCGTCGTCGGCATGTGGGATTCGTGGCGCGGCAAGGCCAGGGCGCTGCGCGCGGCCTCGCTCGCCGCGGAAGCCGGCGCCGATCGGGAGGCGCCACAGCCCAAGATCGTGCGCTCGGCGGCGAGGACCCCGGGGGCGTGGTCCGCTTCCGGCGTCGAGCCGCAGCCGGCGGAGTGAGCGATCATGAGCAAGTCGAACACTATCCTCTATCTCGACGGCGTCTCGGTTTCCTTCGACGGCTTTCGCGCCATCAACAATCTGTCGCTCGTGCTCGACAAGGGTGAAATGCGGGCGATCATCGGCCCCAACGGCGCCGGCAAGACGACGATGATGGATATCGTCACCGGCAAGACAAGGCCGGACGAGGGCGAGGTCTTCTTCGACGGCCAAGTGGATCTGACCCGCCATGACGAGGCCGAGATCGCCATGATGGGCATCGGCCGCAAGTTCCAGAAGCCGACCGTCTTCGAGAGCCACAGCGTCGAGGACAACCTGATGCTGGCGCTGAAGGGGCCGCGCTCGATCTTCCCGGCGCTCTTCCACCGCCGCTCGGCGGCCGAGGCACGGCGCATCGACGACATTCTCGGCATCATCCGTCTCGGCGACAAGCGCGGCGAGCTCGCCGCCAATCTCAGCCACGGCCAGAAACAGTGGCTGGAGATCGGCATGCTCTTGGCGCAGGACCCGAAGCTGCTGCTCGTCGACGAGCCGGTCGCCGGCATGACAGACGCCGAAACCGAGGAAACCGCGCGCCTGCTCAAGGATATCGCCCGCGACCATTCGGTAGTCGTTGTCGAGCACGACATGCATTTCGTGCGCGAGCTCGGCGTCAAGGTCACCTGCCTGCATGAGGGTTCGGTGCTGTCGGAAGGCACGCTCGATTTCGTCTCGGCCGACGAGCGCGTCGTCGAAGTCTATCTGGGGCGATGAGCATGGTCTGGCGCGTTCCCTTCTACCGTTTCGATTTCGCTTTCCTGAAGCGCTGGAGAAGGGGCTGACCATGCTCGAGGTCTCCAATGCCACGCTGCATTACGGTGCCGCCCAGGCGCTGCGCGGCGTTTCGCTGAAGGTCGGCGCCGGCAAGATCACCTGCGTGCTCGGCCGCAACGGCGTCGGCAAGACCAGTTTGATGAGATCGATCGTCGGCCATCACCGGCTGACGAGCGGAAGCGTTGCCTTCGAGGGGAAGGCGCTCGACCGGAGCGCGGCGTATGACCGCGCCCGGTCGGGCATCGCATTCGTGCCGCAGGGCAGGGAGATCTTTCCCCTGCTCACGGTGCGCGAAAACCTGGAATCGGGCTTCGCGCCGCTGAGGCGCGGCGACCGAAACATACCTGCTCACGTTTTCGAGCTGTTTCCGGTGCTGAAGCAGATGCTGGGTCGTCGCGGCGGCGACCTGTCCGGCGGCCAGCAGCAGCAGCTCGCCATCGGCCGGGCGCTGGTGATGCGGCCGAAGCTGCTCGTGCTCGACGAGCCGACCGAAGGTATCCAGCCCTCGATCATCAAGGATATCGGCCGCGCTATCCGCTATCTGCGCGACCAGGCGGGGATCGCCGTGCTTCTGGTCGAGCAATATCTCGACTTCTGCCGGGAACTTGCCGACGAGGTCAACATCATGGACCGGGGCCAGATCGTGCACACCGGTCCGGCCGAGGATCTCGACCGCGCGGATGTGCGGAAGTTCCTGACGGTGTAGGCCAGCTGTGGCTCCGCCAGGCCGCGAATTGCGAGCCTTGATGATTTAATTGAGCCGCTCTTAGCGTCGTCATCCCTGGGCGAAGCAAGGAACGCAGCGACGCGGCGCAGACCCAAGGATCCTGTGTGTTGGTTCCGGTGTATGGTTGAAGTGGGAAGGAGACCGAGTGGATCCTGGTCGTCCTTTCGGACAGGCCGTGGCATGGCCCGGTCCCTTCCCACCGGTAAAACCATCAACCTGAAC
>NZ_SRUU01000099.1 GCF_004791585.1 Mesorhizobium sp. M1C.F.Ca.ET.210.01.1.1 | reverse complement strand
CTGACAATGGGCTTCCCTTCGCCTCGCCCAATGGACTCTACAACCTGTCCAAGCTGTCGGTTTGGTGGTTGAGGCTCGGAATTGCTATCGAGCGCATCAGGCCCGGCAACCCGCAGCAGAACGGCCGTCACGAACGCATGCATCTCACACTCAAGAAGGAGACGACCAGGCCGCCGGGCATGAACGCCCTGCAGCAGCAGGCAAGGTTCGACAGTTTCGTCAACGAGTTCAATCACGAACGTCCGCACGAGGGGCTCGCCATGCGAACACCGGCCGAGGTCTACGCGCCGTCTTCAACAGCCTATGAAGGCCTGCCGGAGTTGAACTATCCCTTCCATGACCGCGACATCCTCGTCACCGCCTGCGGCCGCATCTGCATGATGAGAAAGAGGATCAACATCTCCATCGTGCTCGCCGGTCAAAGGCTCGGCATCAAGGAGGTCGACGACGGAATTTGGCTCGTCAGCTTCATGCACTATGATCTGGGATACATCGATTTGGAGCAGAGAACCTTGCAAACCATCGACAATCCGTTCGGCACGAGATTGTCACCCATTGTAGTGCACCCCGATTTTGAGACAGAAAACGGGTAACAGTTCTCCGTTAGGAGGACTGATGAGAAGGGACGATCCTAGGCGGCGGTTCAACCGCGACTTCAAGCTGGCGGCAGTCCGGCGAATGGC
>NZ_SRUU01000098.1 GCF_004791585.1 Mesorhizobium sp. M1C.F.Ca.ET.210.01.1.1 | reverse complement strand
CGGCCGTTCTGCTGCGGGTTGCCGGGCCTGATGCGCTCGATAGCAATTCCGAGCCTCAACCACCAAACCGACAGCTTGGACAGGTTGTAGAGTCCATTGGGCGAGGCGAAGGGAAGCCCATTGTCAGAGCGCATGCCGAGCGGCAATCCCCGCTCCTTGAACAACCGCACGAAAGCCTCGATGACCGGGGCTTCCTTCGTCGATTCAAGGGCTTCGCAGGCCAGGACATAGCGTGAGGCCTGATCGGTGACCGTGAGCGGGTAACAGTAGCGGCCGTCGCCGAGCCTGAACTCGCCTTTGAAGTCCGTGCACCAAAGGTCGTTGGGTGCCACCGCCTGCGACAGAGGCGTGCCCTCGGCCTTGTTCGCCCGCTTCCTTGTGCGGCACTGGCTCACAAGGCCGTGGCGGTCGAGCACCGCATGCACCGTACTTTTGGCTGGGATGCGCACGTCGCCGGCAAGCTTTCTGACCAGCAGCTCGCGTACCTTGCGGGCGCCCCAATGCGGCTTCTCGCGCTTGGTCTGCACGATCAGCCGCTCGATCTGCTCGGGCAACTGGTTGGCATATCTGACCGGCCGCCGCGAGCGGTCGCAAAGCGCCTCCAGCCCTTCATCCTGGTAGCGGTTGAAGATCTTGTAGCCGGTCTTGCGCGAGATGCCGAATGCTCGGCACACCTCGCTCATCCCTTCTCCCTCGAGAAGACGGGCCACGAAACGAAGAC
>NZ_SRUU01000097.1 GCF_004791585.1 Mesorhizobium sp. M1C.F.Ca.ET.210.01.1.1 | reverse complement strand
GCGCTCGTCTTCACCTCCGGCTTCGTCTCCAACGAGGCCTCGATCTCGACCATCGCCAGGCTTTTGCCCAACTGCCTGGTGCTCTCCGACGAATTGAACCACGCCTCGATGATCGAGGGCGTGCGCCGCTCGGGCGCCGAAAAGAAGATCTTTCGCCACAACGACGTCGCGCATCTGGAAAGCTTGCTGCAGGCGGCCGGCCGCGAGCGCGCCAAGCTGATCGTCTTCGAAAGCGTCTATTCGATGGACGGCGACATCGCCCCGATCAGGCAGATCGTCGAGCTCGCCGAGCGCTACAACGCCATGACCTATATCGACGAGGTGCATGCGGTGGGCATGTACGGGCCGCGCGGCGGCGGCATCACCGAGCGCGAGGGCCTGGCCGACCGCATCGACGTCATCGAGGGTACGCTTGCCAAGGCCTTCGGCACGCTGGGCGGCTATATCACCGGCGCCAGCGCCGTCATCGACGCGGTGCGTTCCTACGCGCCGGGCTTCATCTTCACCACCGCGCTGCCGCCGGCGATCGCGGCGGCCGCCACCACCTCGATCCGGCATCTCAAGCGCTCGCAGGCCGAGCGCGACGCGCAGCAGCGCCAGGCGGCCAGGACCAAGCAGGTGCTGGCCGCGGCAGGGCTGCCGGTGATGGAATCGGCCACCCACATCGTGCCGGTGCTGGTCGGCGATCCGGAGCTGTGCAAGATGGCCAGCGACCGCCTGCTCGGCGTCCACGGCATCTACATCCAGCCGATCAACTATCCGACGGTGCCGCGCGGCACCGAGCGGCTGCGCATCACGCCGACGCCCTTCCATTCGGACGCACTGATCGCCGAGCTGCAGGACGCGCTGGTCGAGACCTGGGACGCCCT
>NZ_SRUU01000096.1 GCF_004791585.1 Mesorhizobium sp. M1C.F.Ca.ET.210.01.1.1 | reverse complement strand
TGTGGAGCCTCAACAGGTTGTCCTCGGTTAGAGCGAGGCGACTGATAGGTGTTTTGGACTTTAGGCTCCCGTGGGGACGGTGCCAATTGTATCTGTGCAGCCAGACCGGCAACTCTGCGGCGCGGTGATCTGAAGTCGGATAAGCGATGGCATAAGCCCATTCGCGCAGTGCTGTCTGGATGAAGCGCTCGGCCTTGCCATTGGTCTTGGGTGTATAGGGTCTTGTCCTGACGTGCTTGAGGCCGAGATCGCGGCAGGCCTTGGCGAAGGCCTTTGATCTGTAGCAGGAGCCGTTGTCGGTCATGACGCGGGCTATCGTGACGCCGAGGCTGGCGTAGTAGGCCACCGCCGCCTTGAGGAAGGCGATGGCGCTTTCTTTTTTCTCGTCGGGCAGGATCTGCGAGAAGGCGATGCGGGAGGCGTCGTCGATGCAGACATGGACGAACTCCCAACTGCTGCCGCGCGAGCTGGCATTGCCGGTGCGCTTGCCGGTAATGCGATGACCGATGCGCTCGAAACGACCGAGCTTCTTGATATCGATATGGATCATCTCGCCAGGATGCTCGCGCTCGTAGCGTCGGATCGGCTCGGCCGGTTCGATATCCCGCAACCGCGACAGTCCGGCACGCTTGAGAACCCGGCTAACGGTGGCGGGCGAGACGCCGACCTCATGGGCGATGTGCTTGCCGGTCCAACGTTGCCGCCGCAGCGCCATGATGCGCTCGGCGATCAACGCAGCGGTGGCCTGCGGCATATGGGCGGGCCGCGAGGAACGGTCGATCATGCCGGCCCGCCCTTCGGACTTGTAGCGCTCGACCCAGCGCGCCACGATCTTGGCCGACACGCCGTAGACACGCGCCGCATGGGCTTTGGAGAAAGCGCCTTCTATCACCGACAGCGCCATCTCCTCTCGACGCAGCGGTGTGAGACGGGCATTCTTATGGATGTTCATTCGGA
>NZ_SRUU01000095.1 GCF_004791585.1 Mesorhizobium sp. M1C.F.Ca.ET.210.01.1.1 | reverse complement strand
GTGTCTAGTCCCGGAGTGTGGGGGAATCAGTCAAGCTGATCCTTCATTCAGGGATAAGCTATGGGACAGATACTCCACGGCAGCGCCACGACCACGCACGCCATCCGAGCAGCGATACAGCGATCGAAGGCTCCGCTCAAAGAACTCGCAGCGCAGCACGGTCTAAATCGGAAGACTGTCGCCAAGTGGCGCAAGCGGGCCTTCGTCCATGATGCGCCGATGGGTCCGAAGACCGTACGCTCCACCGTTCTGACGGCCGAGGAAGAGGCGGCGGTCGTCACCTTCCGTAAGCATACGCTGCTGCCTCTGGATGACTGTCTCTATGCGCTGCAAGCGACGATCCCGCACCTGACGCGGTCGTCCTTGCATCGGTGCTTTCAGCGCCACGGGATCAGCCGCCTGCCCGAGGTCGCCGGCGACAGGCCAGCCAAACAGCCCTTCACGCGCTACCCGATCGGCTATTTCCACATCGACATCGCCGAGGTCCGAACCGAAGAGGGCAAGCTCTACCTATTCGTGGCAGTGGACCGGACCTCGAAGTTCGCTTTCGCTCGGCTGATGCAGAAGGCGACCACAGTCACTGCAAGAGCTTTCCTCGACGAATTGGTCGAAGCCGTCCCCTACAAAATCCACACCGTGCTCACCGACAATGGTATCCAGTTC
This sequence comes from Mesorhizobium sp. M1C.F.Ca.ET.210.01.1.1, assembly GCF_004791585.1. Taxonomy (GTDB): domain Bacteria; phylum Pseudomonadota; class Alphaproteobacteria; order Rhizobiales; family Rhizobiaceae; genus Mesorhizobium. The sequence continues at coordinate 363 of NZ_SRUU01000095.1, read as the reverse complement.
GCCGACCTGCCAAAGAACCGGAATGGCCCTACCGCGCGTTGGCGCGGCCACCCCTTCGACCGGACCTGCTGGAGGCATGGCATCGATCACCGTCTCACCAAGCCCAACCACCCATGGACCAACGGCCAGGTCGAACGAATGAACCGAACGCTGAAGGAGGCGACTGTCCGGCGATTTCATTACGAGACCCACCGTCAGCTCGAAAACCACCTCGCTGCCTTCCTCGACGGATACAACTTCGCCAGGCGGCTAAAGACCCTTCACGGCCTCACGCCTTACGAAGCCATCTGCGCGGTATGGGCCAAACAGCCAGAAAGGTTCCGGCTCAATCCCGTCCACTTGACCTCGGGACTGAACACCTAG
>NZ_SRUU01000094.1 GCF_004791585.1 Mesorhizobium sp. M1C.F.Ca.ET.210.01.1.1 | reverse complement strand
CATTTCCAGCCTTGAGAGCTATTTCGGTGCGGTGCCCGATCCGCGCGCTGGCAACGCCACGCATCGGCTTGGCGATTTGATCGTAATGATGATCGCTGCGAGCCTGTGCGGAGCGAGCAACGCGACGGAGTTCTCGTTGTTCGCGCAGGAGCGCAAGCAGGCGCTGTCGCGGTTGATGAGTATGAAGTGGCGCCCAGCCACGACACGTTCTCGCGGCTCTTGCGGCTGCTTGATCCAGAGGCGTTCGGTCGGGCCTTCGCCGCCTTTGCCGCGGGCTTTGCGCGAGCCTGCCAAGAAGTGGTCTCGCTCGACGGCAAGGCGCTGCGGCGGGCCTATGAGAAGGGTCTTGCGGCCAGTCCGCCCCTGACGGTGTCGGCCTTTGCCGCCGAGACGCGGCTGTGCCTGGCGGCGGTGTCGCCGCGCGACGGAGACAATGAGGTCGAGGCAGCCCTCAAGGTCGTCGAACTCATTGATCTTACTGGCACAATGGTCACGACCGATGCGCTCCACTGTCACACGCGCATGGCACAGGCCATCACCGAACGCGGCGGCGACTACCTGCTCGCGCTCAAGGGAAACCGTCGGCATTGGGTTGCTCACGCCAAGCAGCGACTGACCGAGGTCACCCCCGCCGTCGCCGAGCGGACCGAAACCAGCCATGGCCGCAATGAATGGCGGCAGGCCGAGGTCGTAGCTGCGGTCGAGCCGCTGATGCCCGGCCATAAAGCCTTCATTCGCATCACCAGCCAGCGCGACCAGACCAAGCCGCTGGTTCGCCTGTTCATGGCCTCGACACTACTGTCGCCGCAGCAAGCGCTCGACCTCTCAAGGGCTCATTGGCTGATCGAGAACGGGCTGCATTGGGTGCTCGACGTTCATCTGGGCGAGGATCAATCCCGCGCCCGCAAGGACAATGCCCCTGCCAACACCGCGATGCTCAACCGCATCGCCAAAAACATCCTTCAGGCCGCCGATGCTGACAAAGTCCCCATCAGCCACCGCATTAAGAAATGTGCCTGGAATGACGACTACCTCATCCAGGCGCTGACCCATATGCGATAGCCCTG
>NZ_SRUU01000093.1 GCF_004791585.1 Mesorhizobium sp. M1C.F.Ca.ET.210.01.1.1 | reverse complement strand
GCATTGAGTGTGACGAGAAGCTTTCTGGCGACGGCCACGATTGCGAGTTTCTTCGAACCGGATCGAGCCGCGAGCGCGGTGTAGAAGGCTTTGAAGCGATCGTTGGCGCGAATGGCGCCCAGAGCAGCCATGTAGAGCGCGCGCCGGACGCGCGCGCGGCCACCGCTGATCTTGGCTCTGCGTTTGAGCTTGCCGCTCTCATGGTCGAATGGTGCAAGGCCCGCAAGTGCGGCGATCGACTTGGGGGATCGCCGGCCGAGCTCGGGCATATGCGCCAGCAGCGAGAGCGCGGTGATGGTGGAGACACCTGGCACGGAGACCATCAGCGTATAATCACGGGCGGTGTCGTCGACGTCGCGAATGGCTTTGGCAATCAGGCTCTCGAGCGCATCGATACGTGTGTCGAAGTCAGCGATCAGCCTTTCGGTGTCGGCTATGACGTCTTCGTCGAAGGCCTCGCTGAGATACCTCTTCAGCTCTGCCCGGATCTCAACCAACCGGTCGCGGTGACGGGCAAGCGATTGTAGGCGTTCGGCTTTCTCGCTGGGCGCTGCCTCAGGCGCCGGCTGATAGCGGCGACCGTAGCTGCTCAACATCCTGGCATCGAGACGATCGGTCTTGGCGCGCTGGGTGGCCGACTTCGCATAATGGTGGGTGTGGGCGGGATTGTGCCGCGAAAACGCAACACCGGCCTTGGCCAGCGCATGGCGCAACAGCCGGTCATGCACGCCTGTCGCCTCCATGACGACGAAGTCTTGGCTGGGACGGAGGCCCGCCACATAGGCAGTTATTGCCTCAGCCTGGTTGGCGATGCGCCGGCAACGGCCGCTTGCCTCGTCAAAAAAGTCGAGCGTCTGTTTGGAAATGTCGCAGCCGACATAGTTCTGCACTATCATGGCCATGCCTCTTCCTGTGTGCGGGGTCTGCTGGAGACAGCCCCGTGCAACTGTTCAGGTTGATGGTTCTTTGGTGGGAAGGGACCGAGCCATGCCACGGCCTGTCCGCAAGGACGACCAGGATCCTCTCGGCCTCCTTCCCACTTCAACCATACAACGGAACCAACACACAGGATCC
>NZ_SRUU01000092.1 GCF_004791585.1 Mesorhizobium sp. M1C.F.Ca.ET.210.01.1.1 | reverse complement strand
ATGGCAACTGTGTTCATGCGAAGGCGGTTTTGTCTCGAATGATGGCATTGAGGGTGACGAGGAGCTTTCTGGCGACGGCGACGATGGCAAGCTTCTTGGATCCGGAGCGGGCCGCGAGTGCGGTGTAGAAAGTTCTGAAGCGATCGTTGGCGCGGATGGCGCCCAGCGCCGCCATATAGAGGGCGCGGCGCACGCGCGGGCGACCACCGCTGATCTTGCTCCTGCGCTTGGTCTTGCCGCTCTCGTTGTCGAGGGGGGCAAGGCCTGCAAGTGCCGCGATCGACTTGGGCGAGCGCCGGCCGAGCTCGGGCATGTGGGCCAGCAGCGAGAGCGCGGTGATGGTGGCGACGCCTGGGACGGAGACCATCAGCTCATAGTCGCGGGCGGTGTCCTCGGCTTCGCGAATGGCTCTCGCAATCCGGCTTTCGAGCGCATCGATGCGCGTGTCGAAGTCGGCGATCAGTCTTTCAGTCTCGGTTATGACGTCCTCATCGAAGGCCTCGCTGAGGTGCCGCTTCAGCCCTGCCCGGATCTCAACCAGATGGTCGCGGTGGCGGGCAAGCGACTGAAGGCGTTCGCCTTTCTCGCAAGGTGCCGGCTCGGCCGCAGGCTGGTAGCGACGACCGTAGCTGCTCAGCATCCGGGCATCGAGACGATCGGTCTTGGCGCGCTGGGTCGCCGACTTCGCGTAGTGGTGGGTGTGCGCCGGATTGTGCCGCGAGAACGCAATGCCGGCCTTGCCCAGCGCATGGCGCAGCAGCCGGTCATAGACGCCGGTCGCCTCCATGACGACGAAGTCACGACCGGCGCAAAGGCCTGCCACATAGGCTTCTATCGCCTCAGCCTGGTTGGGGATGCGCTGGTAACGGCCGCTTGCCTCGTCAAAAAGGTCGAGCCTCGCTTTGGAGATGTCGCAGCCGACATAGTTCTGCACTATCATGGCCATGCCTCTTCCTGTGGTACGGGGTCTGCTGAAGACAGCCCCGTGCAACTGTTCAGGTTGATGGTTCATTGGTGGGAAGGGACCGAGCCATGCCGCGGCCTGTCCTCGAAAGGACGACCAGGATCCTCTCGGCCTCCTTCCCACTTCAACCATACACCCGAACCAACACACAGGATCCT
>NZ_SRUU01000091.1 GCF_004791585.1 Mesorhizobium sp. M1C.F.Ca.ET.210.01.1.1 | reverse complement strand
GGATCCTGTGTGTTGGTTCCGGTGTATGGTTGAAGTGGGAAGGAGACCGAGTGGATCCTGGTCGTCCTTTCGGACAGGCCGTGGCATGGCCCGGTCCCTTCCCACCGGTAAAACCATCAACCTGAACAGTTGCACGGGGCTGTTCCAAGCAGACCCCGCACCACAGGAAGAGGCGTGGACATGATAGTGCAGAACTATGTCGGCTGCGACATCTCCAAGCAGTGGCTGGACTTTTTTGATGAGACAAGTGGCCGTCTTCGGCGCATCGACAACCAGACCGATGCGATAGCGGCCTATGTGGCAGGCCTTGATCCCAGTCGAGACTTCGTCGTCATGGAGGCGACAGGGGTGCATGACCGGCTGCTGCGCCATGCGCTGGCCAAGGCCGGCGTGCCGTTCTCGCGGCACAACCCCGCCCACACCCACCACTATGCGAAGTCGACGCGACGGCGGGCCAAGACCGATCCTCTCGATGCCAGGATGCTGAGCGACTATGGCCGCCGCTATCAGCCTGAAGCCGAGCCGGCGCCGTGCGAACAAAACGAACGGCTTCAATCGCTTGCCGGTCACCGCGATCAACTGGTCGATATGCGGGCAAGGCTGAAGAAGCACCTCGCTGAGGCCTTCGAGGCGATCGTCATCGCCAGCCTTGAAGACATGATTGCCGACTTCGACAGGCGCATCCATGCGCTCGAGAGCCAGATCGCTGAAGTCATTCGTCAAGCCCAGCATACTGCCCGCGATTATTCGCTGATGGTCTCCGTGCCGGGTGTCTCCAAGGTCAGTGCGCTCTCGCTGCTGGCACACTTGCCCGAGCTCGGCCAGCGTTCACCCAAGTCGATTGCAGCACTCGCCGGCCTTGCCCCGTTCGACAACAAGAGCGGCAAGCTCAGCCGCAGGAGCCAGATCCAAGGCGGACGATCGCGCGTACGCCGCGCCCTCTACATGGCAGCCCTCACTGCCATTCGAACCTGTGACCGGTTCAAAGCTTTCTACACCGACCTTGCGGCCCGCTCCGGCTCCAAGAAACTCGCCATCATCGCCGTCGCAAGGAAGCTCCTGGTCGTCCTCAACGCCATCATTCGAGATAAAACAGCTTTCGCATGAACACAGTTGCCATGCC
>NZ_SRUU01000090.1 GCF_004791585.1 Mesorhizobium sp. M1C.F.Ca.ET.210.01.1.1 | reverse complement strand
TATCTGCACGAACAGAGATTTGTGCGAGAAGAGCGACTGAGCCTCGAACCGGACGGCCATCCGATTCGAGGCTTGGCGAAGTCGCCCGAAACCCCTTCGGTTACAACCGTGGATGAGCCTGGGATCTTCGCCTTCGTCACGTACGACCGAATAGTCGCTTGGCTCCAATCGCACGCACAAGGCAGGTTATCGTGAACAAGACCATCTGTGGAGTGGATGTTTCGAAAGAATGGCTCGATGCCCATATCGAGCCGAGCGGGGCGGCAGGCCGCTTCCGTAACGATGCGGCAGGCATAGCCGAGCTGGCCGCTTGGTGTCAGGGCCATGGCGTCGAGCTTGCCGTCATGGAGGCCAGCGGCGGCGGCGAGCGGCTGGCGTTCCTGCTGCTGTGGGAGCTGAGCCTGCCTTGCGCTCTCGTCAATGCGCGCAACGTACGCCGTTTTGCAGAGGCGATGGGCTTCCTGGAAAAGACCGACAGGATCGATGCCGCCATGATCGTCGGCTACGCACAGGCCAAGCGCGTACAAGCGACGCCGCCGCCGAGCGCGGCCGAGCAGCGTCTCAAGGCCTTGGTGGCGCGGCTCGGTCAGGTCACCGGCGATCTCACCATCCAGAAGCAGCGCAAGAGCGCTGCCGCCAACGCCGAGATCATCGCCAGCCTCGATGAGGTGATGGCGCTGCTTGTGCGCCAGAGCCGCAGGCTGGAGGGTGAGATCGCGTCGCTGATCGATGACGATCCCCTGTGGGCATGCCTTGACCGGGCCTTTCGCTCGCTCAAAGGGGTCGCCTCCCGTAGCGTTGCTCGCCTGATGGCCGAGTTGCCCGAGATCGGCATTCTGTCCAACAAGGCCATCGCCAAGCTGGCCGGCCTGGCCCCGATCGCCAATGACAGCGGCAAGCGCAGTGGCCGGCGGCCGGTACGGGGCGGACGTGCCGGACCGCGCTCCCTCCTCTTCCTCATTGCCCGCATCGTTGCCAAATACGATCCGCATCTGGCCGCCTTCCATCAGCGGTTGCAGGCCGCCGGCAAGGAGAAAATGGTCATCCGTATCGCGCTCGCCCGCAAGCTGCTCGTCATTCTCAATGCAAAAGCACGCGACGCGCGCAGCGAGTTCGCAAATGCAACTTGACACCTCAGATAGTCGCTCATCCG
>NZ_SRUU01000008.1 GCF_004791585.1 Mesorhizobium sp. M1C.F.Ca.ET.210.01.1.1 | reverse complement strand
CTTCGCCAGGCGGCTAAAGACCCTTCACGGCCTCACGCCTTACGAAGCCATCTGCGCGGTATGGGCCAAACAGCCAGAAAGGTTCCGGCTCAATCCCGTCCACTTGACCTCGGGACTGAACACCTAGAAGGCAAGGCATGACGCGGATATGCACTGATTACCAGACGCGCTTCGTCAGCCCAGTCCAAAGATAGAACCAGATCGTGGGGTGATACCACTGCTTCGACGGCAGGCGGGGATCGATCATCGCGAGCTTTCCGACCAGCGCATCCGTCGCCGCTTCAACGCAGACGTCGCGCGAAAACGCAGCCTGCCGCAGCGCGTAGCTGGCGATCGTGTCGCCCGGTTTCGGCTTGCCGCGCACCTGCCGCAGCACGCCGCCGGTGTCGACGCCGGCATCGACCAGATGCACGGTGGTGCCGAAATTCTCTCTGTCGCCCGAGGCCAGGGCCCAGTAGCCGCCATTCATGCCGCGATATTTCGGGGCGATGCCGGCGTGATAGTTGAGCACCGGGCACGGCATCTTCGCGAGCGTGCCCTTCGACAGCAGCCGGCAGCCGGCGAGCAGCACGACGCCGGGCTTGATGCTTGCAATCTCTTCGAGGCACTCCGGCCCGTCAGCGGACGGGACATGGATGATCGTCTGATTTGGGCGAGGTTCCGTCTCCAGCTTCTCCTCGGCAATCAGTCGCGCGGCATGGCCGGCAAGGAACCGTTTGCCGAGCCTGGTCAGCACCATCGTGCCGAGCTGGCCGATGGCCGAGACCCAACCCTGACGGCGGGCGCGGCCGAGCAGCAGGCGTTTCTTGGATTCAGGGGTTTCGAGGATGACGCTGACAGGGCCGACGCGATCGGCAAGCGCGTTGACGATGGCCCAGATATGCGGGCCGCCTTCGGTGACGACCACAATCGGTCGCGGACTCGATTCCGACGCTGCCATGGCATGCACCCGCTCTCAAAAATCGGTCCGCATGCTAGGGCCGGCGGGTTAATCCTTGGTGAGCCGGAGGCTGACGCATGATTCCTGGTCTCGAGAAGTCTGCGACTTTGCTGCGCTGATCTCCCGGGTCGGGATCATGCTCGGTCAGCGCTTGAACTCCATGATGTCGAGCTTCGATTCGTAATAGGGCGCGGGGAATTCGATTCGCCATTCGGTGGCGCTGCTGCGGAAGGCGTAGCCGACCTGGTCGCTTTCGGGGCCGCTGCCATAGGGCTTGGCCTTGTCCTCATTGACCGAGAACGAGCCGAGATAGATGGCACGCTTCTCGCCATCGTCGAAGAAGCGGCCCATGCTCCGCTGCGAGCCGCTGATCTTCTGCAGCCGCCAGCCGGAGCCGTCGTCGCTCACCTTGCATTTGAACCAGCCATAGATGATGAGCGGGCTCAAGCCGCCGGCCTTGATGGTGCGGCATTTCCAATTGCCGGTCAGGTCCTTGTCGGAGAAAGCGACCAGCGGCTTGGCGAGCAGCGCATCGAGTTGCTTGACCTCGGCCGGATCGCCGGCCTTCGCTTCGTCGAGGGCAGCCTTTCGCGTCTCGCCATATTTGTCCAGCCGCGCCTTGTCGGCGGCGGTGATCAGCTTCTGCACCTCGCCATCGGCATGAGCCGGCAGGGCGAGGCTGATGAGGCCAAAAGCGGCGAGCAGCAGGCGAGGGGTCATGGATGCGTTTCCCGGATCGGTGGCTGGAACAGCTGTTTTGTCTTCTGGCGCACAACTTACCGGTTCGCGGGCCGGTGTCATCCGTGCTTAACAGCGTGGGAGCGGAAATGGCGGTGTGATCGATGCGGATCTTGCTCACAGGATGGTCCGGCTGGCTGGGCAGCGCATTGGCGCCGAGGCTGAAGTCGCTCGGCCATGAAGTGGTGGGTCTTGACCCGGTGCCGTCCGAGCAGACACAGGTCGTCGGCTCGGTCGCCGACCGAGACCTCGTGCTGGGAACGATAGGTGAGAATCGCATCGAGGCCATCGTTCACAGCGGCGCGCTGCACAAGCCGAACATCGAGCACTGTGAAAATGCGGACTTCGTCGCGACGAACGTGCAAGGGACGCTCAACCTGCTCGATGCTGCGGTGGAGTCGGGTGTTTCGCGTTTCATCTTCACTTCGACGACATCGCTGATGATTTCGCAAGCGATCCGCGCCGGCTTCAAGGGCGGCGCGCGCAAGGCCGCCTGGCTGACGGAAGAGATGTCGCCGGAGCCGCGCAACATCTATGGCGTAACGAAGCTTTCCGCCGAGCATCTCTGCCGCCTCTATAACATCGAGCATGGCTTGCCGGTGGTGGTGCTGCGCACGGCCCGCTTCTTCCCCGAGGCCGACGACATGGCGCATGCGATCGAGCAATCGGATGCCAACACCAAGGCGAACGAGCTGCTGTTCCGGCGTTTGACGGTGGAGGATGCGGCCGCGGCCCATGTCGCGGCGTTGGAGAAGGCGCCAAGCCTCGGCTTCGACCTCTTCATCGTCTCGGCGCCCACACCATTCCGGCCACAGGATTGCGCCGAGCTGATCGCCGACGCGCCGGCCGTCGTCGCGCGCTATTTCCCGGATTACCCGAGCCTCTATGCGATGAAAGGCTGGACGATGTTTTCTTCGATCGACCGCGTCTACGACCCGTCACGGGCGAGGGAGAAGCTGGGCTTCGTCTGCAAGACGAGTTTTGCCGATGTGCTTGCGGCGCTGGAGAAAGAGGTCTGAAAGGCAGATGCCTTCAGACGGCGCCGGCTGCCGCTCGCGCCAGTTCGCCGGTCAGGTCGCCATAGCCGGTCGAGCGGCGCTCATAGGCGAGGCCGAGCAAAGCGGCGGCATGTTCCGCGACCTTGTCAAGCTCGGGATCATCGGTCTGGGCGAGGTAGACCAGCTTCTCGTAGTTGCCGAAATAGTCCTTGATCAGCTCGGGATGCCTGTCGAGGCCGAGCGGCTTGATGAAGAAGGCCTCGAACTGACGGCAGAGGAAGTCGGTCATGTAGAACGACATCATGTCGTCGTCGGCGACCCTCGCATAGGCATCCATGCCCTGGTAAAAAGCAAAGCAGTGCGGGCCGGCCATGCGCTCGACGCCATGTTTTTCGATCACGCGGTCGAGCATGCCGCCGGTGCCGCAGTCGGCATAGCCGACGAAGATATGCTGGTAGCCTTCCGCCTTGGCCTTCTCGATCGCCTTGTCCATCGCCGGCGCGATGCGGTCCGGATAGAAGTGGAACTCGGCCGGCAGACAGGTCAGCTCGAGATGGTCGAGCTTTAGCTGTTGCTTGACGGCCAAAACTTCGCGCGCAATCATCCCGCAGGCGATGACGAGCAGCCTGTCTGTTTGATTCGGTTCCTTTTTTCGCGTTTTAACCAAGTCGGGCCGGCTTTCGCTGCGGGGCTAATATCTGTCGAGGGAGACACTATCCATGAAACTGCTACGCATCGCGCCGGTGGCCATCCTTGCCTGTGCGCTTGCACTCACGGCCTGCGCCAACACCATCCGGGGCGTCGGCAAGGATGTCAAATCGACGGCAAGGGCGGTCAAAGACACTGTCAACTGATCTTCAGCCTAGTTCATCATCTGGGAACAAAAAAGCCGCGCTGCAAGGCGCGGCTTTTTCGGTCCATCCTGATGCTTGGGTCAGGCGGAAGCGCGAACGTTATGCTTGCGCTTCATGAAATCCTTGGCGGTCTCGACGGCCACCGCGGCGTCGCGGCAATAGGCGTCGGCGCCGACGGCCTTGCCGAACTCCTCGTTGAGCGGCGCGCCGCCGACCAGCACCACATAGTCGTCGCGGATGCCCTTTTCCTTCATCGTGTCGATGACGACCTTCATATAGGGCATGGTGGTGGTGAGCAGCGCCGACATGCCGATGATGTCGGGTTGGTGCTGCTCGATCGCTTCGAGATATTTCTCGACCGCATTGTTGATGCCGAGGTCGACGACGTCGAAGCCGGCGCCTTCCATCATCATGCCGACGAGGTTCTTGCCGATGTCGTGGATGTCGCCCTTGACGGTGCCGATCACCATCTTGCCCTGCTTCGGCGCGCCGGTGGCGGCCAGCAGCGGACGCAGGATGGCCATGCCGGCCTTCATGGCGTTAGCCGAGAGCAGCACTTCCGGCACGAACAGAATGCCGTCGCGGAAATCCTCGCCGACGATGCGCATACCTTCGACCAGCGCTTCGGTCAGCACCGTGTAGGGCTGCCAGCCGCGCTCAAGAAGGATGTTGGTGCCTTCCTCGATCTCTTCCTTCAGTCCGTCATAAAGGTCGTCGTGCATCTGCTGCACGAGCTCCTCGTCGGAAAGCTCGGAAAGGATGATCTCGTCGTCGGACATTTTTTCTCGGGCTCCTTGCTGCTCGGGATGACTGCGGCAGCCTAAAAATCGATGCGCCAATACCTAACCCGCGAGGGCAAGGTAGCCATAGCTGATTTGCGACTTCCCGCAAAAGGAAAGCGACTGAAAAGTTGGCGCTTTTCTTGTCGATTTTGCGACAGGCGTTGGCGCTGGCGAGCCGTTTCCAATAGGGTGCATGGCTACGATCCAGAAAGAAGCGGCGGCAAACCGGCCGCCAGCCAAATTCAGGCCAATTAATAGGAAGAACGATCATGAGCGATAACGCGGCAGTCGAACAGGAAGCGTCGGGTGGACGACGCGGACGCGGCGCCAGCGGCGGCGCGGCGGCGCGGCGAGCGGCCCGCTCGGGCGGCGGTCCAGGCACCCAGCTCACCTACATCAAGCGCAAGATCAACGTCTATGAGGTCCTCGACGAGGAAGGCCTGGCGCTGATCGAGAAGAACACCGATACAGTGCTGGAAGAGATCGGCATCATCTTCCGTGACGATGCCGAGGCGCTCGCGCTGTGGAAGGAGGCCGGCGCCGACGTGAAGGGCGAGCGCGTGCATTTCCCCAAGGGGCTCTGCCGCTCGCTGCTCAAGACTGCGCCTTCCGTCTACACCCAGCACGCGCGCAATCCGGAGCGTTCGGTGCAGATCGGCGGCAAGGCGACGGTGTTCGCGCCGGTCTATGGCCCGCCCTTCGTGCGCGACCTCGACGGCAACCGCCGCTACGCGACGATCGAGGATTTCCGGAATTTCGTGAAGCTCGCCTACATGGCGCCGTCGATCCATCACTCGGGCGGTACGGTGTGCGAGCCGGTGGACGTGCCGGTGAACAAGCGCCATCTCGATATGGTCTATTCGCATATCCGCTATTCGGACAAGCCGTTCATGGGTTCGGTGACCGCGCCCGAGCGAGCAGAAGACACGGTGGCGATGGCCAAGATTGTGTTTGGCGATGACTTCGTCGAGAACAACACGGTGCTGACCAGCCTGATCAACGCCAACTCACCGATGGTGTTCGACGAGACCATGCTCGGCGCGCTGAAGGTCTATTCGCGTCACAATCAGGCCTGCATCGTCACGCCCTTCATCCTGGCCGGTGCCATGAGCCCGGTGACGGTCGCCGGCACGCTGACGCAGGTGCTGGCAGAAGTGCTCGCAGGGGCCTCTTTCACGCAGTTGATCAGGCCCGGCGCGCCGGTGCTGTTTGGCACCTTCGCCTCGTCGATCTCGATGCAGTCGGGCGCGCCGACCTTCGGCACGCCGGAGCCGTCGCTGGTTTCCTATGGCGCCGCGCAGCTCGCCCGCCGGCTCGGCCTGCCGTTCCGCACCGGCGGCTCGCTCTGCGCGTCAAAAATCCCGGATGCGCAGGCGGCCTATGAGAGCGCCAACACGCTGAACTCGACGATCCTTGCCGGAACCAACTTCGTGCTGCATTCGGCAGGCTGGCTCGAGGGCGGCCTCGCATCCTGCTACGAAAAGTTCATGATGGACATCGACCAGCTCGGCATGCAGCAGAAGTTTTCGGAAGGTGTCGACCTGTCGGAAAACGGCCAGGCGATGGATGCCATCCGCCAGGTCGGGCCGGGCAGCCACTACCTCGGCTGCGACCACACCCAGGCCAATTTCCAGACGGCCTTCTATCGCTCCAACATCGCCGACAACAATTCCTATGAGCAGTGGCTGGCCGAAGGCGAGAAGACAGCACCGCAGCGCGCCAACGAGCTCGCCCGCCGCTGGCTGGAAAGCTACGAGGCGCCGCATCTCGATCAGGCGATCGACGAGGCGCTGAAGGACTTCATCGCCAAGAAGAAGGGCTCGATGGCCGACGCCTTCACGTGAAAGGAGCCCGAGTCAGGCCGGGCTAAAGTCGCCAACATCATCCATAAGGAAGTCTGGCGGAGCGCGTTCTCCGACCCGGACCAGAAGGAATGATTTTTTCGCGCGGCACGATTGGGGATATCGCGGCCGCGCTGGCAGATTGCGGACTGATCCTGCGCGGCGGCTTCGCCTTTGCCGACGATGAAGCCGCGCCGGCCGGAGTTTCCGGCAACCCCGCCAAGTCCGTCCTGCTGGTCGGGCAGGCGGGCGCGGCGCCCTGGCCGCATTTCCAGCGCTGGCTCGAGGGGCAACCGCAGCCTATCGCCAATCCACTCGACACATGGTCACGCGTGGCGATCGGCGCCGTGGCCGAAGAATTCGGCGCACGCGCGGTGTCCCCCTCGGACCGGCCCTATCTGCCGTTCCAGCAATGGGCGATGCGGGCGGAGCGGCTGAAGCCGTCGCCGCTCGGCATCCTGATGCATCCCGAATATGGGCTCTGGCATGCTTATCGGGGAGCGCTGCTGTTGGAACAGGAGATCGTCCTTCCTGAACCTCGGGAAGCGATCCATCTGTGCGACACATGCACCGACAAGCCTTGCTTGAGATCCTGTCCGGTCGAGGCCTATTCCGTGCAAGGCTTTGCCCACCAGACCTGCCTTGGCCATGTGAGGGGATATCGAGGCGAGCCCTGCCGGACCGGCGGTTGTCTCGACCGCAACGCCTGTCCCTACGGCACATCATTTCGTTATCCGCCGGAGGTGCAGGTCTTTCACATGGCGGCCTTTGCTCGGCTGTAGGATCAGGGCCAACTGCACGAAATCTTGAACGGCGGGCTCCGGGATTGTCTTGCCGGGCCGCTCCAGCCGGATATCTATCCCGCGACAGCCGACGGAGAGCATCATGACCCGGAAAGACATCGAGATCGAAACCGGGGACGGCAAGGTGAAAGCGAGGCTTTTCCGACCGGCTGCCGAGGCCAGAGCCGGCGTTGTCCTCTACATGGATATTTTCGGTCCGCGCCCAGCTCTCGACGAGATGGCCGAGCGCCTGGTGGGGCATGGCTATGGCGTGCTGGTGCCCGACTTGTTCTACCGCAGTGCGCCCTACGGACCGTTCGATCCCAAGACCGCTTTTGGCGAGGAAAGGACGAAGGCTGAAATGACGGCGTTGAGAAGTGCGACGACGCAGGACATGACGATCAGTGACGGCGCGGCCTTCCTCGATGCCCTGGCGGCGGAAGGTTTTGCCGGACCTGTCGGCGTCGTTGGCTATTGCATGGGCGGCGCGCGGGCGTTGAGCGCTGCGGCGGCTTATCCCGGCCGCATCGCCGCCGCAGCCAGCTTCCATGGCGGCAATCTGGCAAGCGACGCGCCCGACAGTCCACACCTGAAAGCGGCGTCGATCAAGGCGCGCGTCTATGTCGGCGTCGCAGGCGTCGACGGCAGTTTTCCGCCGGCGCAGTCGGCGCGGCTGGCCGAGGCCTTGCGTGTGGCGGAGGTCGACCACGTGATCGAGAACTACGTCGGCATGGCGCATGGCTGGTGTGTGCCGGACCATGGCGTCTTCGACGAAGCTGGCGCCGAGCGGCACTGGAAGCGGCTGACCACGTTCTTTGGTGAGACACTCGGATAGGTTTCGCTTGCAGACTGCGAGGAGGGCGTGCTTGGCGCGAACCTTCAAATGTTCGCGCTATCCCTCATCCGTTCTCCGGACACCTTCTCCCTGTGAATGGCGAGAAGGAAGTTATGCCTTTGCAAAAAAATCTTTCCATCGCCCCAAGGATTAGCCATTAGCCTTCGTCCAACAGGCAAATGACGGCGATGATGCTGGACGACAGCGAAGCCTCCGATGCCGAATTGATCGGGCGGGCGAGGGGCGGAGACAGGGGGGCTTTCGGCAAACTGGTCGAAAGGCACTATGGCTTCGTCTATCGCGCCGCCTATCGCTGGTGCGGCCGCAAGGCGGACGCCGAGGACATTGCCCAGGACGTCTGCGTGCGGCTCGGCCGCGCGATCCGCGACTACCAGGGCAATGGCGCCTTCACGACATGGCTCTACGCCATGACGCTGAACGCGGCGCGCGACATGATGCGCAAGCAGGCCCGCGACACAGCCAAGACGGAAGCCTTTGGCACCTACACGCTGATTGCGGGGGAGGGCTCGGCGGAGGGCCAGGATCCGGCCGAGGCGCTATGGGCGGCGGTGCGCATGCTGCCGGACAAGCAGCGCGACGCGGTGCTGCTGGTCTATGGCGAAGGGCTGAGCCATGCCGCGGCGGCGGATGTGATGGCGATTTCGGAGACGACGGTTTCCTGGCACATCCATGAAGCGAAGAAACGGCTGAAGGCGCTCATGCGTTCAGCCGGGGAAGTGTGACCATGGTCGACGACAACGAACTCGAAAGGCTGCGCGATATCGCAGTGCCGGCGCCCGACGGCGAGGCGAAAGCCCGCGCATTCGCTGCCGCGATGACCGCCTTCGACGGCCAGGAAAAAATTTCGACCGCCCCCCAAGGAACGGCAGCAGGCCTTCGTCTCACGGAGCGAGCAAGAAAGCTCTGGAGAGAAATCATGCAACGGAAACTCATCGCCACGCCGGCGATCACCGCGCTGGTCGCGCTGCCTATCGCCGGATATGCCGCTTTCGAGATGTTGAAGGAGCAGCCGCCCGTCATCGGCGGCACCGGAACGATCACCGAGACGGTGGCCGACAAGCCGGTAGCGCAGAAGCCTGCGCCGGAACAACCAGCGGTCAACGAGCCGCTGGCCACCGCCCCCGCCAAGGAGAAGAAAGCCGACGCCGAAAGTGAGAGGCGTGTCGAAGATGAGGCGCGGATCGCGCCGGCATCGCCGCCGAAACCGGCGACCGAGGTCGACAGCCTGGTCAAGCAGGAGATGGCACCTGAGGCAATGCCTGTTCCACCACCGGCGCCGGCGGAGAGTGGCCAACTCGCGGCTGGCGGACGCGCGAACGGTCAGGCCCCGGCAGCCGCCATGCGGTCTGCCCAGATGCCGGCAGGCGCGGTCGCCGATTCCAAGCTGATGGCGCAGCCCGCGCCCATGCCTGCTGACCAGTTGCAGCCGCAGGAGGAAAACCGCGACCGCATCGAGACCTTCAAGACCAATCCGGTGCACGAAACCGCCCAGGATCCGGTCTCGACATTCTCGATCGATGTCGACACGGCTTCCTATTCCTTCGTGCGGCGATCGCTGAAGGAAGGCACTCTGCCGGATCCCGATACGGTCCGCGTCGAGGAGATGATCAACTACTTCCCTTATGACTGGAAGGGTCCGGATTCAGCTGCGACGCCGTTCAATTCGACCGTCACGGTCATGCCGACACCCTGGAACGAGCGCACCAAGCTGATGCATGTCGCCATCAAGGGCTTCGACGTGAAGCCGGCCGAGCAACCGAAGGCCAATCTGGTGTTCCTGATCGACGTGTCGGGCTCGATGGACGAGCCGGACAAGCTGCCGCTCTTGAAGTCCGCCTTCCGGCTACTGGTCGGCAAGCTCAAGCCCGACGATACCGTCTCCATCGTCACCTATGCCGGCAATGCCGGCACGGTGCTGATGCCGACGAAGGCGGCGGAGAAGGAAAAGATACTGTCCGCCATCGACAACCTTGAGCCGGGCGGATCGACGGCCGGCGAGGCCGGCATCAAGGAGGCCTACAAGCTTGCCCAGCAGTCCTTTGTCAAGGATGGTGTCAACCGGGTGATGCTTGCCACCGACGGCGATTTCAATGTCGGCCAGACCGATGACGACGACCTCAAGCAGCTGATCGAGAAGGAGCGCAAGACAGGCGTGTTCCTCTCAGTGTTCGGTTTCGGTCGCGGCAATCTGAACGACCAGATGATGCAGACCATCGCCCAGAACGGCAACGGCACGGCGGCCTATATCGACACGCTGGCCGAGGCCGAGAAGGTGCTGGTCGAGGACGCATCCTCGACGCAGTTCACCATCGCCAAAGACGTCAAGATCCAGGTCGAGTTCAATCCAGCCGCGGTCTCGGAATATCGTCTTGTCGGCTACGAGACCCGCGCCTTGAAGCGCGAGGATTTCAACAACGACCGCGTCGACGCCGGCGACATCGGCTCCGGCCATTCGGTGACGGCGATCTACGAGATCACGCCCAAGGGCAGCGGCGCCGAGCAGGTCGATCCGCTGCGCTACGGCCAGGCGAAGGTCGACAATGGCGGCGTTGCCAATGCGGACGAATATGCCTTCGTCAAGATCCGCTACAAGCTGCCCAACGAGAACGTGTCGAAGCTGATCACCACGCCGGTGACCGCGGCCACCGAGGTGTCGGCCTTCGATGAGGCAGGAAGCGACCAGCGCTTCTCGGTCGCCGTCGCCGCCTTCGGGCAGAAGCTGCGCGACGAGGATCAGACGGCGAATTTCGGCTATGACCGGATCCTGGAGATCGCCAAGGCCGCCCGCGGCGCCGATCCGTTCGGCTACAGGGCCGAATTCCTGTCGCTGGTGCGCCTGGCCTCATCGCTGGGCGGCACCAAATAGAATAGCCCGGATTGAACAAAGGGCCGGCATGAAAATCGCCGGCCTTTTGCCGATCGTTAAATTGCGCGGCTTTTCCGGAACCTCATCGCAATGCCCTTCTGTTAGTCAACGCTGATAGAAGGTCTGAGGGGCTGGAATTGCATATCACCGGGAATGTGGCGTCAACGTCGGGCAATCTTCAGGCGCGAGCGCCATCCGCTTCGTCGACTGAATCCGCGCGTATCAGGAATGATGTCGACGCAGCCCGCAACACGGCGCTGTCGGCGCTGAACAATGACCGCTTCCGCGTGATGCTGGAGCAGATCAGCGACCCGCACGCGTCGGGCGCGTTGATGGCGATGGGGGCCGACGGCAACAACAGTGCCGCTACCGACCTCGATACGGCGCTGTCGCGCTATGCCGAAAACAGCGAATAAGGCAAACCAGGCTTAGATCAGGATTGCGATCCTGATCTAACTCTTTGTAGGAGCAAAATCTTATCCGAAGGTTCGGGATCGTGCTCTAGGCGCGGCTGCGCCGGCGTTCGCGGCGGCCTTCGCCGGCCTCTGCCGAACCCGCTGAGGCGATCTTGTTGCGCATCGGACCGATGCGCTCGACGATCGTCTCGACGGTGGGCCGCTCCGACTTGGTGTGCGCGTCGAGCGCCTTGCGCATCGCGGCGAGGTGGGCGAACGAGGTGCCGCAGCAGCCGCCGACGATTTTCGCGCCGGCATCGACCGCCAGCCTGACATAGTCGGCCATCAGCTCGGGCGTGCCGGAATAGTGGATCTCGCTGCCACGGAATTCCGGGATGCCGCAATTGCCCTTGACGATTACCGTGGCCTCCGGCTTCGCGTCCGTCATGTCGAGCAGCGAGGCCAGGATATCGGCGGCACCGACGCCGCAATTGGCGCCGACGCCGAGCGGCGCCTGCGACAGCCCGTCGGCGACGCCGTGGATGTCCTTCGGCAACAATCCCATCATGGTGCGGCCGGCGGTGTCGAAGGAGCCGGTATAGGTGTAGGGCAAGCCGACGCGGATCGCGGCTTCGGCCGCAGCGCGGATCTCGTCCGGCGCCGACATGGTCTCGATCCAGGCGACTTCGGCGCCGCCGGCCTTGAGGCCCTCGATCTGCTCGGCGAAAGCATCGACCGCGTCCTCGTAGGTCATGGCGCCGAGCGGCACCAGCAACTCGCCGGTCGGGCCGACTGAGCCGGCGACGATCACCTTGCGGCCGGCCTTGTCGGCGACGGAGCGCGCGATCTCGGCGGCGCGCTTGTTGAGCTCGTAGACGCGGTCCTGCGCATGATGCAGCTTCAGCCGGTGCCGGGAGCCGCCGAAGGAATTGGTCAGGATGATGTCGGCGCCGGCATCGACGAAATTCTGATGCAGGCTGGCGATGGTGGCAGGCGCTGTCTCGTTGAGGAGCTCGGGCGCTTCGCCGGCTTCGAGGCCCATCGCGAATAGGTTGGTGCCGGTGGCCCCGTCAGCCAAAAGCACGCCCTTTTCAGCCAGCAGTGTGTCGATAGGGTTGGTCGCGGTCATGGCTTTGGCTTTCGTATCCTAGGTTGAGATAACGATATAAAGAAGTCTTTATGTCCAGTCAATGAATTTGCGATCGCGACAGCGTCCTTGCGGGTCACCTACACGGCCCCGGAACGATCTCGGCCGGACCAGAGGCCGCATGGTGGCGGCGTTCAGACAGAGCCCGAAGAAAACGACATTCCGGCCAGCTTCTGCGTGAAGCTCGCTGCCTCATGCGCGTTGACGTCGGCGGCGCGGATCAGATTGTCGAAATGGCTGGTCAAGGTGCGGACCGGCTGGGTGGCGTTCAACACCAGATACATGTCGCCGACATAGATCGCGGCGCGATAAGGCCCGAAGATCGTGTAGGGGATCGAATAGCGCATGCGGCCGTCATAAAGGAACAGCCGGAAGGTCGGATAAAGGTCGTCAAGGAGCGCTGCCATGTGCAGCAATTGCTTGCGGCGCTCAGCTTCCGGAAAACGATCCCAGACGCCGAGACCGCGCGCGAAGATCTCCAGCGTGTGGCGCGGCATGCAGACCTCCATGTCGGTCTCCGGCCGCCTGGTGTAGTCGATGCGGTATTGCGTTTCGCCGGCCTGCGCCTCGCGGCTCTTGTTGGCGATGCCGGCCTCGTATTCGACCAGCGCCTCGGTGCGCAAAAGGTCGGGAATACCGGCAGGCACATAGCGGATCTTCGTGCCGGCCGCCTCGGCGTGCCATTTGGCGAGCAGCGTGCGGTCGAAGCCGTCGGGCGCCTCCTCGATCTCCAGGCTCTCGCGGATCTCGCCGGTGACGCCCTCGTCCTGGCTCAAGCCCAGCAGCCAGTCGAGCGACACCTTGAACTCGGCGGCGATGTTGAGAAGCGTCTCGGCACGGGGCAGGCGGGTCGAGGCGCCGGACAGCAGTTGCGACAGCGCCGAACGGTCGATGCCGACCGCTGTGGCGAAGGCCGACTGGTTCAAGTCGGAGCGTGTCAAGAGCAATTTCAGACGCTCCCGGAAAACTGTCGACAGATCACGCTTGTCCATCACGCCACTCCTGTTCTCGGGAGGAAAAATTTGCGCCGAAGCCGTGCGAATCGCAGCTCAGGCGTAAATGAATCCACAATTCTGTTTACAATGTATAACACTTGCCGATAAAAATGCGCACTCGCAACAGTTTGTGCGCATTGTCGCGTTGCGGCAACGGCAGGCTGCTGACACAATGCTGTCAGGAATCAAACTGGTTCCGGCGACTGGAGGGCAGTGGTCGATAGCATGACTGGCATGAACAAGAGACGTAGCAGCGCACCGGCCGTGGAATGGCCGACAGTCTTCCTCGCACTTTTCTGCTATGGCGCATGGCTCGCCGCTGGCTTCCTGCTCTGGCCTTCCTATCCGCTGTTGGCGCTTGCGGCTTTGGCCTTGATACTGGCCCTGCAATCGTCGCTGATGCACGAAGTCCTGCACGGGCACCCGACGCGCAATGCGCGGATCAATGAAGCCTTCGTCTTCCTGCCGATCGGCATGGTCTGGCCGTTCCGTCGCTTCAAGACGATCCATCTTCGCCATCATGCCGACGAGCGGCTGACCGATCCGCTCGACGATCCGGAAAGCTATTATCAGGCGCTCTGGATGCACGAGGAAATGCCGCCGACGATGAGGCTCCTGCTCAAGCTCAACAACACCATGGTCGGCCGTTTGATCCTCGGCCCGTGGCTGTCGTCGATCGGCTTCTTCATCGACGATGCCAGGCAGATCGCCGCTGGCGACAAAGCGATCCGCAATGCCTGGCTGCTGCACGCGCTGGGGATTGCCGTAGCGGTGTCGATCGTGACGTTGGGTTTCGGCATCCCGCTTTGGCTCTACGTACTGGTGCCGGTGTGGGTCGGCCAATCGCTGATTTCCATCCGCACCTATGCCGAGCATCAATGGTCGGAACACCCGGAGGGCCGCACGATCATCGTCGAGCGATCGCCGCTGTCGTTCCTGTTCCTCAACAACAACCTGCATTTCGTGCACCACAAGAGCCCGACGGTCGCCTGGTACAAGCTGCCGAAGATGTTTCGCGATCGCCGCGAAGAATGGCTGCGGATGAACAACGGCTATGTCTATCCGAATTATCTTGCGCTGATCAAATCTTTTGCCTTCAAGGCCAAGGAGCCGGTGGTGCATCCGGTGCTGCGCCGCGCGCCGGAACCCGGCCGTGCTTTCAAGCCGCGCGTCAGGGCGCGCAATGTGAATGGACTTGGAACCGCTCCAGTGCCGGCTGAGCCGCCCAAGGAGTGATTTCGACCCAGCTGCCACGGCGGCTTTCCTCAGGGTGAGGCGGTTGGCGCGCTCGGCCTTGTCAGTTCTCCTAAATAGCGGTCAGATCCAGGCATGAGCGAATTCGTTGCGGCCTTGCCGATGTATGACTGGCCCGAGGCGAGGGCCGCGGTCGATGTGCAATGGGCGCGGCTGCGCGAGGCCATCAGGCAGAGGGGCATCGACGCTCCGGCCGCGCTCGCCCGCGTCAATGGCGATCTGCCGCCGGTGCCGGGCGGCATCCGCGACAATGCCGGCAAGGTGATCGCGCCTGATCCGGCGACGCTGCCGCCGGGCGAACTTGATTTCCACGCTGTTTGGCTGCACCCGGCGCTGCTTTTCGGCCAGACCTGCTGGGGGCCGATGGAGCTCGGCCTGGCCGAACATGTGCAGGTGATTGCCCAGCCTAACTACGACGAAGTCGAGGGCGGGCAGGGTGAACTCTATTCCAGCGCCATCATAATGCGGTCTGACGGCGGGCCGTCCGTGGCGTCACCGGCCGACGGCAGGCCCTCGATCCCGTTCGATCTCATCCGCGGCAGGCGCTTTGCCTTCAACAATCCGGACTCGATGTCCGGGCTGCTCGGGCTGACGCGCGACCTGGAGACAATGGGCGAAAGTCTCGACATCTTTACCTCGCGCAGCGAAAGCGGTGGCCACAGGTCATCGATCGTCGCCGTCGCCGAGGGCAAGGCCGATGTCGCCGCCATCGACTGCCAGAGCTGGGCACTGGCGCAGCGTTTCGAGCCGGCGGCACGGCAGGTGAGGGTGGTCGGCTGGACGGCCAGACGGAAGGGCTTGCCTTTCATCACGGGCCTGTCCATGCCGCAACAGACCGTGGCGGTTCTGCGGGAAGCTGTCGCCAGTCTCGGATAGGTTCAGCCCAGCAATCGCTCGTCCAGCGGGTAGCTCGATAGTTGCTGGTTGCCGGTTTCGGTGATCAGGATCTGTTCCTCGATCTTGACGCCCTCGCGCCCGCCCAGTCTGCCTATATAGCTTTCCACGCACAGCACCATTCCGGGTTCGAGCACGCCGTCCGGCGTGTCATCCGTCCAGTCGCTGGCATGCGGCAGGGTCGGATATTCGTCCGCCAGCCCGACGCCGTGGTAGAGCACGCCGTAGCGCGCCGGGAAACAGTCTCCAGGCGGCACCGCAGAGCGCTCGACGAGATCGCGAAAGGAGATGCCCGGCCGCATCAGGCCGGTATTGTGGGCGATCTGGTCGGCGGCGATGCGGAACAGGTCGCGCTGCTCGTTCGACGGCCTCCCGTCACCGCAGAGCCACGTGCGCGAGAGATCGGCGCAGAAACCGTAAGGGCCGATGAGGTCGGTATCGAAGGCGACGAGCTCGCCGTCCTCAATGATGCGCGACGAACATTCCTGGAACCAGGGATTGGTGCGCGGACCGGACGACAGAAGCCTGGTCTCGATCCATTCGCCGCCGCGGGCGATGTTGCCGCGATGCAGTTCCGCCCACAGCTCGTTCTCGGAGATGCCGGGTTTCAGCGCTGCTTCCATCTCGCCCATCGCCGCCTCGCAGGCGACGATGGCGCGGCGCATGGCAAGGATCTCGTCGGGTGATTTGATCAGGCGCGCGTTCTCCATCACCGCTTCGCCATTGCCGACAGTGATGCCGTGGCGGGCAAGCTCCTCCACGCCCTCCGGATTGATGTGGTCGATGGCGATGCGACGATTGCCGCCGCCATGCTCGGCAACGAGGTCGACGATGCCGGCCGCCCAGCGGCGGACCTTCTTGTCGGTCAGCTCGCCGCTGTAGAGATACATCCATGACACCGCCGGCCGCACTTCGTCGACGACGCCGGCATGGTCCGACAGATGCTCGCAGGAAAAGTAATCGAACAGCACCACGGGACCTTCCGTCGCCACGAAACAGTGGCGGGTCGGGTTATGTGCGACCCAGGGTTGCATATTGGTCGAATCCGTTGCGTAGCGGATGTTGACCGGATCGTAGAGCAGGGCGCCGGCATAGTCGCGGCGCTTGAGCTCGGCGCGGATGCGCTCGAGCCGGTATGTCCGCATGGCCGGCAGGTCGGGAGCGGCGACGCCTGCCGCCGCCCATTCGGCTTCGGCCTGCTGGCCGTAGCCCAGCAAGTGCTGATTGAGCGCGGCCGCCTTTTCGCGGGAAGCCTCGCGCAGCGCTTCGACCGAGCCCGGTACGAACGGCATGATCTTGCGGTGACGGCCGAAGCGTTGTCTGTCCATGTGGTTCCCTCGAGTGCCTATTGCGCCGTCATCTTGTGCAACCTTGTGATGGTGACCTGGCGCGGTGCGCTGCCCAGCACCTGCGGCACCGCGATGCGCCGATGGACAGTGTCCATCACGTAGCCGGCCTCGGCGATCCTGCTGAAAATGACGGAAGCCGGCTCTTCGTCATCCGCAAGCACAAGCACCGCGGGCTCGCGGATCGACTTGGCGAAGTCGGGTATCTCGTCGTCGAGCACGACGAGACCGGGATCGACCAGGCGAAGATTGCCGATCCAGAACCAGTTCGAGATCACTGTGCCGACCGGCCCGTCGGCGGTCAGCTGACGCTGGAGCGAGGCGTAGTCCGTCCGCACGATGCTGCCGCGGCTGTCGCCGCCGTAGATATGCATGTACCAGCTCACCGGCATCACCAGGATGGCGATCAAGGCGCCGGCGAAGACGATCGTCGCTTGCGTCTTTCTGCCCCTTTCCCCCATGGCGTCCAGGCGCATGGCTAGGGCAGCCGGCAGCAGCACGAACAAAGGCAGCAACCAGCGATCGCGAAATTGGGTCACGCCGCCGGCCAGCACAACCACGAGCGTGATCACGACAGCAAAGCCGATCGCGTGCCAGAGCAGCTTTTCGGGCCACGGTCCGGGTCTGGATGGCGGTGCGGGTTGCCTGCGCGCGAGGAAAAACGCGACGGCAAAGACCGCGACCGGAAGCCCGGCGAAATTGAGTATCGCATTGCCGAGGCCGAGAATGCCGAGAGACGCCGTCTTCGCCGCGTTGCCGCCCTCGGCGACGCCGAAGCCGCTGCTGTGCGCCAGCAGGTCTTCCAGGTGCGCGAGGCTCCAATAGAATGTCGGAAGGCACGCAAGGATCGCCACGATCACGCTGATCAGCAAGCGGCGATCGAAGATTGCCTCGCGCGTTTCGCGAAGCGACAGCGCCGCAATGAACAGCGCGGCAATGAAGATGACGATGTTGTATTTCGACAGCATCGCCGCGGCCGTGGCCAGGCCTAGCAGCACATAGGCGGCGGCGGATCGCCGTTTCTGTACCTCGACCACTGCCAGGAGCAGCAGCGACGAAACGCAAAAGACGGCGACCGAGTGGGTAAGGGCGTGCTGCATCTCCCACACGATCTGCGGAAAAAGCAGCAGCCCGAACATGGCGGCGGTCGCCGCGCGGTTCGAGTAGCCCAGGCGGCGCACAGCGGCGAAGGATGCGATCAGGCCGCCGGCCAGCAGGGCGTATTTCACGATCTTGAGCGCGAGGATATTGGTTCCAACCAGCGAGGCCGTGAGAATGCCGAGCCAGGTGTATAAGGGCGGCTGCGAGCTGCCGTAGCCGGCCGCAAGGAAGCGCGTTGCCATCAACTGTTCGGCGTCGTCAACGCCGACACCGGTGCCCATTAGGTGGGACGACAGCGTCATCACCACGATCTGGACGAGGCAGTATGCAAGGGCAAAAGCGATCGCGGCGCTGAAAGGGCCGACCCGTTCATCGCAGAGCCAGTCGGTCCATTTCTCCAAGTGCCGCAAAGGGGTCGTCTGCTCATCTGATGCGTTGGTGGCCGTTCTATATAGCCGGCCACCCGCACGATCCGAAAGCGCTACCGGCCCTTATGTGCGCATCTTGTCGCCGCTCGGGTCGAAAGGCGGTTCGACATTGATGCGGGCCGGGCGGCGATGGCCGAGGATCTCGATCTCGAACAGGCCGGCGCTTTCGTCCTCGGCAAGGGCCGCAGGCACATAACCCTGCGCCATCGACTTCTGCACATAATGCGCGTAGCCGCCAGAGGTGACCCAGCCGACGACGCGCCATTCACCATCGACAATGCCGCGCACGGCGGAGGCGCCTTCGGCGGCCTTGGAGCCGCGCACTTCCTTGCCGGTCTCATCGAAGCGCGGTGCGCCATAGCCATGCGGCTTTTCCACCGTGCCGTAGTCCTTGCTGACCTTGGCCCAGATCGGCTCGTCACCCATCACGTCGGCGTCCGCCGCGTCGACGATGAAGGAGACGCGGCGCAGCTTCGGACCCTCGGCATGCTCTTTGGCTGACGCTTCGCGGCCGATGAAGTCGTTCTTCTCCAGCTTGATGAAGCGGTCCATCGAGCCTTCGAACGGACCGTAGATCGGGCGCAACTCGCGGAACCAGGTCGGGAAGTTCTTCTCCAGACGCATCGACAGCAGCGCACGCATGCCGAAATCGACGAGGCCGAATTCCTCGCCGGCTTCCTTAATCGCGTTGTAGACAAGGCGCTGATAGGCCGGCGCCATCCAGATCTCGTAACCGAGGTCGCCCGTATAGGTGATGCGGTTGACCATGCAGGGCGCGCCGCCCACGGCCATCTCGCGGAAATCCATGAAGCGGAAGGCCTTGGTGGAGACGTCGACATCGACCAGCTTCTGCAGCAGGTCGCGTGATTTGGGGCCGGCGATCGACAGTCCAACCAGCGTCTGGTCGAAGCGGTGGATGCGCACCGAGCCGTCCTTCGGCAGGTGCTTCTCGAACCAGCGCATGTGATATTTCTGCGCCGCCGACGAGCCCCAGATCATGAAGCGGTCCTCGCCGGTCTTGGCGATGGTGAAGTCGCCGATCAGCTTGCCGAATTCGTTGACCATCGGGGTCAGCACGATACGGCCAACTTTGGGCATGCGATTGGTCATCAGCCGGTTGAGGAAATCCTCGGCCGCCGGACCGGAGACCTCGTATTTGGCGAAGTTGGCGATTTCGGTGACGCCGACCCTCTCGCGCGTGGCGCTCACTTCCTCGCCGATCGGACCGAAATCGTTCGAGCGGTGGAAGGAGACGATGTCCTTCGGCTCGGTGCCCTTCGGTGCGAACCAAAGCGGGGTCTCCAGGCCCCAGGAGTCGCCCATGACCGCGTTGTTGGCGAGCATGGTGTCGTAGAGCGGCGTCGTCTGCGCCGGGCGGGCGGCGGGCAGTTCCTCGTTCGGGAAGCGGATCGAGAAGCGCCGCGAATAGTTCTCGCGCACCTTGGCGTTGGTGTAGCGCAGCGTCGCCCATTCGCCGAAGCGGGCGACGTCCATACCCCAGACGTCGAAGCCCGGATCGCCGTGAACCATCCAGTTGGACAGGGCGAGGCCGACGCCGCCGCCCTGGCTGAAGCCGGCCATGACGGCGCAGGCGCACCAGAAATTGGTCAGGCCCTGGACAGGACCCACCAGCGGGTTGCCGTCGAGCGCGAAGGTGAAGGGGCCGTTGATGATCTGCTTGATGCCGGCCTTCTCGATGCCGGGGAAATGCTTGAAGCCGATCTCTAGCGACGGCGCGATGCGGTCGATGTCGGGCTGCAAAAGTTCATGGCCGAAATCCCATGGCGTGTTGACCGGCGACCACGGCTTGCAGGCCTTCTCATAAGTGCCGAGCAGGATGCCGTTGCGCTCCTGGCGGGTGTAGATCTCGCCCTTGAAGTCGAGCACGCCGATCATTTCGCGGCCCGTCGACTTGTTGAATTCCTCGACCTCCGGCATCGGCTCGGTAAGCAGGTACATGTGCTCCATCGCCAGCACCGGCAGCTCGACGCCGACCATGCGGCCTATCTCGCGCGCCCACAGGCCGCCGCAGTTGACGACATGCTCGGCCTTCACCGTGCCTTGCTCCGTGACGACGTTCCAGGTGCCGTCGACCTCCTGCGTCAGCTCGACGACGCGGTTGCGCAGCACGATCTCGGCGCCGAGCTTTTTCGCCGCCTTCGAATAGGCGATTGTCGTGCCCGAGGGGTCGAGATGGCCCTCGACCGGATCCCACATGGCGCCTACGAAGTTCTTCTCGTCCATCAGCGGGAACATCGCCTTGGCTTCCGAGGGCGTGATCAGCTCGGTGTCCATGCCGAGATAGCGGCCCTTGGCGTGGGCGAGGCGCAGGAAGTCCATGCGCTCGGGCGTATCGGCCATCATCACGCCGCCGGTCAGATGCAGCGAGCAGGACTGGCCGGAAAGCTCCTCGATCTCCTTGTAGAGCTGGACCGTGTAGGCCTGCAGCTTGGCGACGTTCGGATCGCCGTTCAGCGTATGGAAGCCGCCCGCCGCGTGCCAGGACGAGCCTGAGGTCAGCTCCGAACGCTCGATCAGCATGATGTCGGTCCAGCCAGCCTTGGCGAGGTGGTAAAGCACCGAGCAGCCGACGACACCGCCGCCGATGACAACCGCGTTTACGTGAGATTTCATATAGATAGGTCCGTTTTTGAAGAGACTGAATCGGGTGAGCGGGGCGTGAAGAGAAAGCGGAGGTCCGATACCGCGACGCTTTCGGCCAGCCTGCTGTCGAGCGCGGCAAGGATGGTTTCACAGGCGGAAGTACGATGTTTCAGGATGTCATGGTTCCAAAGCCGCAGGATCGAATAGCCTTGCGCGCGCATGAACTCGTCCCGGCGGCGGTCATAGGGGCTGCCGGCATGCTGGCTTCCATCGATCTCAACCACAAGCCATTTTTCGCGGCGCGCGAAGTCGGCGAAGAACGGTCCGATGGAAAACTGGCGCGTGAAGCGATAGCCGCCGAGTTTGCGAGCCTTCAGTTCGAGCCAAAGCAGTGCTTCGGCCTGATTGCCTGGTTGACGCAGATTTCTTGCTCGCTGGGTTGTGCCTTGTTTGCGGCGGCTTCGCGTTTCACGGAGGGCTTCCCCCACTCCGTCGCCGCTTCGCGGCGCCACCTCTCCCCCGTCGATCGGGGGAGAGGTGTCGAGCGAAGCTCGACGGAGTGGGGGTCGACTATTCATCAAACCAATACGGATCAGAAGTCGGTCGGCGCGCCGCCTTCCGCACGGCGCTTGTCGACGAAGTCGTTGAGCTCTTCGCGGATGGCCGGGTCCATATACGGCTCCTCATAGGCGGCAAGGCGCTCCTTCCATACCTTGTTGGTGCGCTCCAGCGCCGTCGGCGAACCCGCCTCGGCCCAGGTCTCGAAGTTGCGCCAGTCGGAGACGATCGGCGAGTAGAAGGCGGTCTTGTAGCGCTCCTGCGTGTGCTGGGTGCCGAAGAAATGGCCGCCCGGGCCGACCGACTGGATGGCGTCGAAGCCGAGCGCGTCCTCCGACAGATCGAGCGGGGTGAGGAATTCCGCCACCATCTGCAGGAGGTCGATGTCGAGGATGGTCTTCTCGTAGGAGCAGCGCAAACCGCCTTCCAGCCAGCCGGCGCCGTGCATCATCAGATTGCCGCCGCCCTGGATGGCGCCCCACAGCGAGAAGACGCTCTCATAGGCGGCCTGCGCGTCGACCGTGTTGGCGGCGCAGGTGTTGGAGGTGCGGTAGGGGATTTGATAGCGGCGGGCGAGCTGGCCGCCGACGAGCTGCGCCTTCATATATTCGGGCGTGCCGAAGGCCGGCGCGCCGGATTTCATGTCGACGTTGGAGGTGAAGCCCCCATAGCCGACCGGCGCGCCCTTCTTCACCATCTGCGCGAAGGCGATGCCGGAGAGCGCCTCGGCGTTCTGCTGCACCAGCGCGCCGGCGACGGTGACGGGCGCCATGGCGCCGGAGAGCGTGAACGGCGTGACGATCACCGCCTGGCCCATGCTCGACATCTGGATGATGCCTTCCATCATCGGCACATCGAGCTTGAGCGGCGAATTGGTGTTGATGATGGTGAAGACCGACGGCTCCTGCATCAGCTGCTCGCGGCTGACGCCGCGCGCGATGCGGGCGATCTCGATGCCGTCGACATTGCGCTCCTTGCCGAGCGAATAGATGTGGAAGACCTTGTCGGTCAGCGTCGCGAGGTCGCGGATGCATTCGAGATGCCGAACCGAGGGGTGGATGTCGATCGGCTCGACCGGATAGCCGCCGGTGCACTGCAGGATGTTGTGCATCTGCGCCAGGCGCAGGAAGTTGCGGTAGTCCGCCTGGTTGCCGGGCCGCCTGCCGCGATCGAGGTCGGAGCAATTGGGCGCCGAGGCCATCATCGACAGGATGACGTTGTTGCCGCCGAAGCGCAGATTGTGCGCCGGGTTGCGGGCGTGGAGCGTGAATTCGGGCGGGCAGTGCGAGACAAGCTCGAGGATCATGTCGCTGTCGAAGCGCACGCGCTCGCTGCCTTCGCGCACGTCGGCGCCATGCGCCTTCATGATACGGCGAGCTTCCTCGTGCAGCACGTCGACGCCGATCTCCTTCAGCACCCGAAGCGAGGCGAGGTGGATCGATTCCAGCTCGTCGTCGGACACAAATTTGGTCGGCGTCAGCGGGTTCTTCAGCTGCCGGAATGGCGGCTGTTCGAAGGCCGCCGATCCACCGGCGCGCTTTCCCGCACGGCCGCCGCGGCGGGCGCGATCGTTTGCCAATGCCGGTTCGGCGGGATGAAGGGCAGCAGTCATGAGAGCCTCAAAGGATGCGAGAGTGGCCGGCATAATGGACCGGTGGCAATCTCGCCGGTGAGGAGGCGGCGACCACTAGGGCGAGGGAAGCGACATGGCGGAACGGCAGTTGGCAGCCATCGGAACTCTTGACACGATTTGGCTCTCCACCACCTGCAGCCGCGCGGGCAATGGTCCTCTGCCTTGGGCTGGAGAGTGCATGCTGCAGATCGGTGCAGAAGCGGGCTCCGATGGCATTGCTCTTGAATGTTCGCGCCGCGAACGCGATGTAGGCATTGCCTGCCAGACGACATTCCGGAGACCTGTATGACCAGCCCAATGACCAAGACCCAGCCCGAATTGGCGGCCGAGGATCCCTTCCTCTGGCTGGAAGAGCGCAACGGCAAGGAGGCGCTCGACTGGGTTCACCGCCAGAACGCCGCGACGGTGGCCGAGTTGCAGGGCGATCCTTCCTACCAGGCGGCGTTCGAGACCGCGCTCGACCTGATGACGGCCGAGGACAACATCGCGGTCGGGGCGGCGCTTGCCGGCCATGTCTACAATTTCTGGCAGGACAAGACCAATGCGCTGGGCCTCTGGCGCCGCGCGCCGGTCGCTTCCTACAAGACCGAAAAGCCGGATTGGGAAACGATCATCGACTTCGACCAGCTCTCCGCCAAGGAGGGCGTGAAATGGGTGTTCGGCGGCGCGAGCCGGCTCTATCCCGATTTCGACCGCTGCCTGCTCTACATGTCGCCGGACGGCGGCGACGCCAGCGAGATGCGCGAGTTCGACGTCTCGACGAAATCCTTCGTCGAGGACGGTTTTCGCGCACCCGCCTCGAAGTCTGGCTTTTCCTGGCTGGACAAGGACACGGTGATCGTCTCGGCGGCGTTCGAGGAAGAAGACAAAACCCAGTCCGGCTATCCGCGGGTGATCAAGCTGTGGCGGCGCGGCACGAAGCTGGAAGACGCAACGCCGATCTTCGAAGGCGAGGAGCAGCACCTCGCGGTCGGCGGCGGCGTAGAGTTCGACGGCGACAAGCGGCATGTGCTGCTTGGCAAGACCATCGACTTCTTCACCTCGCACAGCTTCCTGCGGCTGGCCTCGGGCGAGAACAGGCGCGTCCCGCTGCCCGACGACGCCACCGACACGGCGATCTTCAAGGGCCAGCTCGTCTTCGGCGTGCGCAGCCCCTGGACGGTGCCCGACGGCACAAGCTGTCTGCCCGATGGGCTCTACTCGGTGGATTTCGACCGGTGGGTCGAGACCGGGACGTTCGGGCCGTTCGAGACCGTGCTGGAACCGGCGCATCGCGTCTCGATCGCCGGCCTCGCCAGGACGCAGGACCGGCTGTTCATCAACCTCATGGACAATGTGCGCGGCAAGGTCGTGGTTTGTGAGCGTGCCGACAATCGTTGGTCGCTGCAGCCGGTCGATTTGCCCGACAACGGCAATGTCGGCATCAGCCATGCCGAGCATTTCGGTTCCAGCGTCTCCTTCTCCTTCACCGATTTCCTGACGCCGAGCTCGATCATCTGGTCGGACGACAATGGCAAGACGTTGGCAACTGTGAAATCGCAGCCGGCGCGCTTCGACGCCTCGCCCTATGTCTCGGAGCAGTTCGAGGCGCGCTCGAAGGACGGCACGATGATCCCGTATTTCGTTGTGCGCCCGCGCAATCAGAAAGGGCCGGTGCCGGCGCTGCTTTACGGCTACGGCGGTTTCGAAGTGCCGCTCTTGCCCGGCTATGCCGGCATCCGCGGCAGGCTCTGGCTGGACAAAGGCAATACCTATGTGCAGGCCAACATCCGCGGCGGCGGCGAATTCGGTCCGGCCTGGCATCAGGCCGCTCTCAAGGGCAAGCGCCAGAAGGCCTTCGACGATTTCGCGGCTGTGGCCGAGGACGTGGTCAGGCGCGGCATCACGACGGCGGCGCAACTCGGCATCCAGGGCGGCTCGAATGGCGGCCTGCTCACCGGCGTTTCGCTGACGCAGCGGCCGGAGCTGTTCGGCGCCGTCATCATCGACGTGCCGCTGCTCGATATGCTGCGCTACACCGAACTGCCGCCCGGCGCGTCCTGGATGGCCGAATATGGCGATCCTTCCAAGCCGGAGGACGCAGCCTGGCTGGCAGCCTATTCGCCCTATCAGCATGTCGCGGCCGACATTGCCTATCCGCCGGTGCTGTTGATGACCTCGACTGCCGACGACCGCGTCCATCCCGGCCATGCGCGCAAGATGGCAGCGCGGCTGCAGGAAGCCGGTCATGGCAGGGCACTGTTCTTCGAAGAAACCGAGGGCGGCCATGGCGGACGTGGCGACCGCCGGCCACAGGCGGCCCAGACGGCGATGCGCTATGTCTTTCTGCAGCGCGCGCTTGCCGGAGTAGCTTGAATTTGTGGCCGTTGGCGGCTTAATGTGCCGCCATGGTCCGCATCAGCACATCTGGCGCCTTCGGGGTCGCGGTGACGCCGTCACCGCGCACGCTGCGTGCCGAGCTTTTGCGGCTGTGTGCACGCATCGGCTATTCGCCGCCCCGCTTCCTCTGACGAATCCGCCCCGGCCGCTGCCGGATTGATTCAAGAGGAAAGACCAAATCCATGACCTATCAGAACTATTCGCTGAAGCAGCTTCAGCAGATCGATGCCGCGCATCACCTTCATCCCTTCACCGACCACAAGGAACTGCGCGAGGCGGGCTCGCGCATCATCACCCGCGCCGACGGGCCGTTCATCTACGATTCGGAGGGCGCGGAAATCCTCGACGGCATGGCTGGCCTCTGGTGCGTCAACATCGGCTATGGCCGTGACGAGCTGGCGGATGCCGCTTATGCCCAGATGAAGGAACTGCCTTACTACAACTCCTTCTTCAAATGCTCGACGCCGACGCCGGTGCTGCTGTCGCAGAAGCTGGCGGAGCTGGCGCCCAAGCATGTCAGCCAGGTCTTCTACGGCTCGTCCGGTTCGGAGGCCAACGACACGGCGCTGCGGCTCGTGCGCCACTACTGGGCGCTGGAAGGCAAGCCCGAGAAGAACCGCATCATCTCGCGCAAGATGGCTTACCACGGCTCGACGATCGCCGGCACCTCGCTCGGCGGGATGGAGCCGATGCACAAGCAGCTCGGCGGCGCGGTGCCGAACATCGTCCATGTGATGATGCCTTATGCCTATGAGCTCGCGCTGCCCGGCGAAAGCGACCATGATTTCGGCATCCGCGCGGCCAAGGCCGTCGAGGACGCGATCCTCGAAGCCGGCGCCGACAAGGTCGCAGCCTTCATCGGCGAGCCGGTGATGGGCGCGGGCGGGGTAAAAATCCCGCCGATGAGCTACTGGCCGGAAGTGCAGCGCATCTGCCGCAAATACGATGTGCTGCTGATGCTGGACGAGGTGATCACCGGCTATGGCCGCACCGGCGAGTGGTTCGCGGCGCAGACTTTTGACGTCGAGCCCGACACCATCACCACCGCCAAGGCGCTGACCTCCGGCTACCAGCCGCTGTCGGCGCTGCTGGTCGGCGACCGCATCAGCAGGACGCTGGTCGAGAAGGGCGGCGAGTTCTATCACGGCTACACCTATTCCGGTCACCCGGTGGCTTGCGCAGTGGCGCTGAAGAACCTCGAGATCATCGAACGGGAAGGCCTGGTCGATCGCGTCAGGAAAGATACCGGTCCCTATTTCGCGCAGGCGCTGCAGGAGCGCATCGCCGGTCACAGGCTGGTCGGCGAAGTGCGCTCGATCGGGCTGATGGGGGCGATCGAGATCGTCAAGGACAAGGCGACCAAGGAACGCTACCTGCCGTCGGGAAGTGCTGCCGTCGTCGTGCGCGACCATGCGATTGCGCAAGGCATGATGCTGCGCGCCACCGGCGACACGATGATTCTGTCGCCGCCGCTGATCTGGACGCGCGCCACGATCGACATGGCCTGCGAGCGCATCGTCAAGGCGCTCGATCTTGCCGAGGCGGATTTGCGGAAGCGGTAAGCAAGCGCCGGGCGCCCTTCGTGAAAGGGCGCCCGGCGCTCCGATTCTTTCGCGTGCAGCGAAGCCGTTCAGAAACGCAAAAACCGCGCCCCAACGGGAACGCGGCTTTGCCAGATACGCATGGCGTTTCGCTACGAGCGACTTGCGAAACTTACGGGCTCCGGTACGCGAGACCTGATCCGGAGCGCCGGGCGGGTGCGATGACCGCCTCGCAGTCCGTTTTAAAGGCACATCGTTACCGGTGAGTTATCGAGAGCTTAAGCAAATCTAAATTTGCCGGCTGCTGCCTGAAAAAAATCGGCTGATAACCTTTTAAAAGCAGTATCTTAGGTTTGATCGCCGCGGAGGAAATTTATAATGCCGGAAAAATCGACGCCGGCATTCCCTTGCGCATTGAACAACGCGTAGAGCTGCGTCGCCTCGGCACCCAGAGGCGTCACCGCGCCGGCGCTTTGCGCGGCCTCCTGCGACAGTTTCAGGTCCTTCAGCATGAGCGCCGCGGCAAAGCCAGGCTTATAGTCGCGATTGGCGGGCGATGCCGGAACAGGGCCGGGCACCGGGCAATAGGTGGTGAGCGACCAGCACTGGCCGGAGGAGGTGGAGGCGACGTCGAACAACGCCTGGTGCGACAAGCCGAGTTTTTCTGCCAGCACGAAGGCTTCGGCAACGCCGATCATCGAGATGCCGAGGATCATGTTGTTGCAGATCTTGGCGGCCTGGCCGGCGCCGTCGCCGCCGCAATGGACGATGCGGCCGGCCATCGGCTTCAGGATCGGCTCGGCGGCGGCGAAAGCCTGATCGGAGCCGCCCGCCATGAAGGTGAGCGTGCCGGCAGCGGCGCCACCGGTGCCGCCGGAGACCGGCGCGTCGATCGACGGCAGGCCGTGCCTGGCGGCAATCGCATGGGCTTTGCGCGCCGATTCGACATCGATGGTCGAGGAATCGATAAACAGAGCGCCTTTCTTGGCTTTCGGGGCGATGTCTTCGTAGACCGACAGCACATGTTTGCCGGCGGGAAGCATGGTGATGACGATATCGGCGTCCTTCACCGCCGCGACGGCGTTGGCCATGACGGTCACGCCGTGCTCTTTCGCTACTGTCAGGTTGTCCGGAACTAGATCGAAGCCGTGAACGGCATGCCCAGCCTTTACGAGGTTGGCGGCCATCGGGTTGCCCATGTTGCCCAAGCCGATGAAGGCAATCGTCGTCATTCCTGTTCCTCCCGATAGCTTCGCCGTCAGCGGCCGATCAACGTGCGCGCGATGATGACCCGCATGATCTCGTTGGTGCCTTCGAGGATCTGGTGGACGCGCAGGTCGCGCACCAGCTTCTCGATGCCGTAGTCGTGCAGATAGCCGTAGCCGCCATGCAACTGCAGCGCCTGGTTGGCGACGTCGAAGCCGATATCGGTGACGAAGCGCTTGGCCATGGCCGACCATTTGCCGGCATCCGGCGTCTTGCGGTCGAGCTTTGAAGCGGCGGCGTAGAGGAAGATGCGGGCCGCCTGCAGCTCGGTCTCCATATCGGCCAGCCTGAACTGCAGCGCCTGGAACTGGTTGATCTTCGAGCCGAAAGCCTTGCGCTCTGAAGTATAGGCGAGCGCCTTGTCGAGCGCCGACTGCGCGCCGCCAAGCGAGCAGGCGGCGATGTTGAGCCGGCCGCCGTCCAGCCCGGCCATGGCGATGCCGAAGCCGGCGCCTTCCGTGGCAAGCAGATTCTCCGCCGGCACTTTGCAATCCTCGAAGATGACCTGGCGGGTCGACTGCATGTGCCAGCCCATCTTGTGCTCATTGGCGCCGAAGGAGAGGCCGGGAGCATCCTTGGGCACGACGAGCGTCGAGATGCCTTTCGGCCCGTCGCCGCCGGTGCGCGCCATCACGACATAGAGGTCGCTGTCGCCGGCGCCGGAAATGAACTGCTTGGCGCCGTTCAAGACATAGTCGCCGCCACTCCTCACCGCCCGTGTCTTCAGTGCGGCGGCGTCCGAGCCGGAGCCGGGCTCGGTCAGGCAATAGCTCGCCAGCCACTCCATCGAGGTGAGCTTCGGCAGGAAGCGCTGGCGCTGCTCGTCGCTGCCGAAGCGGTCGATCATCGAGGCTGCCATGTTGTGGATGGAGATGAAAGACGAGAAGGCCGGATCGGCACGGGCCAGTGCCTCGAAGATCAGCACTGCATCGAGGCGGCCGAGCGCCGAGCCGCCGACATCGTCGCGGACATAGATGCCGCCGAGGCCAAGCGGCCCGGTTTCGCGGATCACATCGGCGGGAAAATGCTTTGTTCGGTCCCAGTCGAGCGCGTTTGGCGCCACGCGGTCGGCGGCGAAAGCCGCTGCCATCTCCTGGATGGCGCGCTGTTCTTCGGTGAGTTCGAATTGGCCAGTGCCCGCATCGACTGCCGCGTCCATGGCGTGCTCCCTGTCGTTTCAGGCCTTGTGGCCTGTCGTTTTTGGCTTTGCGCAACGATCAATCTAGACCAATGATGCCGCCGCGCAACCCGGGCCTCCGCGGACCCGCTGTGCATGGATTGATCAACGGAGCCTTGCGTGCCGACAGTTTTCGATCAGTTGCTGGACCGGTTCCATGGCTATCTCGCAAGCGTCGACAGTGCGCTGGTTTGGGACGCGGTCGCCTGCATCGACTGGGATATGCCGGTCCGGTCGCTCGATCCGCGTCGGCTTGATTGTCTCCGCCATCTCGATCGCGTCGCGGAGCTTGCGCCAAAGGATGTCAGGCCGCTGGCGCGGTTCGTGGCCGACCACCGGGGTGAGCTGCGCTGGGGGCAGACCTATAAGGCCTCCGACTTCGGCCAGGCCTTTATCGACAATTACGGCTGGCTGGAGGTGTTCGGCACGCGCGGGCATTTCGTCAATGACGATGTCGCGGCCGGCCTGATGATCCTCGGGCCTGACATCGTCTACCCAGACCATCATCACATCGCCGAGGAGATCTATGTTCCGCTGACCGGCGGCACGGAGTGGCGCATGGGCGAGGACGGATTTCGCGTTCGCGAAGCCGGAGAGGTCATCCACCACGCGTCCAACGTCAGTCACGCCATGCGCACCGGCAAGGAGCCATTGATGGCGCTCTATATCTGGCGCGGCGGACCGCTGGCGCAGAAGTCGAACATCGGCTCGGAGGGCCGGAACTGATGGCCAAGGCGATCATGCTGCAGGGTACCGGCTCCGATGTCGGCAAGACGGTGCTGGTGGCGGGGCTTTGCCGGGCGGCGAAGAAACGCGGCTTGAAGGTCAGGCCGTTCAAGCCGCAGAACATGTCGAACAACGCCGCCGTCGCCGATATCCCCGGCGACGACAAGGCCGGCGGCGGCGAGATCGGCCGCGGGCAATGGCTGCAGGCGCTGGCCTGCGGCGTCCGGCCGACCGTGCACATGAACCCGGTGCTGCTCAAGCCGCAGAACGATATCGGGTCGCAAGTCGTGGTGCAGGGCAAGGTGTTCGGCGAGGCGCGGGCGCGCGACTATCAGGCGATGAAGGCCGGGCTGCTGGACGCGGTGCTGGATTCCTGGGCGAAGGTTGGAGAGGGGGCCGAGCTGGTCATCGTGGAAGGCGCCGGCTCGCCGGCCGAGACCAATCTCAGGAGCCGCGACATCGCCAATATGGGCTTTGCGACGCGCGCCAATGTGCCGGTGGTGCTCGTCGGCGACATCGATCGCGGCGGCGTCATCGCCTCGGTCGCCGGCACGCATCTGATCCTGCCGGAGGAAGACCGGCGCATGATCGCCGGCTATCTCATCAACAAGTTCCGCGGCGACGTCTCGCTGTTCGACGACGGCATAAGCGCGATCGAGAAATTCACCGGCTGGCGCTGCTTCGGCGTCGTGCCGTGGCTGAAGGTCGCGGCGCGCCTGCCGTCGGAAGATTCGGTCGTGCTCGAGCGCCTTGCTTCCGGCGAGAAACGGGCGCTGAAGGTGGCGGTGCCGATGCTGGCGCGTATCGCCAATTTCGACGATCTCGATCCGCTTAAAGCCGAGCCGCAGGTCGAGGTGGTATTCGTGCCGCCGGGCAAGAAGCTGCCGGAGGATGCCGGGCTGGTGATCATCCCCGGCTCGAAATCGACGATCGGCGATCTGATAAAGTTCCGCGAGAATGGCTGGGATCGCGACCTCATCGCCCACCGCAAGCGCGGTGGCCATGTCGTCGGCATCTGCGGCGGCTATCAGATGCTCGGCCGGAGGGTCACCGATCCAGACGGTATCGAAGGCAGTGTCCGGGAAGTGGAAGGTCTCGACCTGCTCGATCTCGAGACGGTGATGGAGCCGGAAAAGACCGTACGCAATTCCAGCGCCCGCTCGGTGCAGTTCGGCCTGCCGCTCGAAGGCTATGAGATCCATCTCGGCCGAACCACCGGTCCGGATACGGCCAGGCCGTCGGCGATCATCAACGGCGTCGAGGACGGCGCGGTCTCGGCCGACGGCAAGGTCATCGGTACCTACCTGCACGGGCTGTTTTCCGCCGATGCTTTTCGCGCGGCCTATCTGGAGAGCCTCGGCGTCAGGGGAGGCGGCATCGACTACCGCGCCGACGTAGAGAACGCGTTGGACGAGGTGGCGGCCGAGCTGGAGAGGCATATCGACTGCGACGCGATTTTTGGGTTGGCGCGATAGGTCTTCTGCCGAACCGCCCACGTTTGCGATTGGCCAAAGCGCTCATCGAGGTCGTCATCCCAGAGCGAAGCAGGAGCGCAGCTCCGTCGCGAAGACCCCGGGATCCATTCCGTGACCTCGGACGAAGCATGCAGCGCAGCAGAACTCTGCACCGTCGCAACGCTTTGAAGTCACGGAATGGATCCTCGGGTCTGCGCGTCCTTTTCACTCGCGCTCCGCCCGTGGATGACGAAATTCTGACGCCTCGGCCGATCTCAAGCGTCGGCAATGATTCCTCGCCCCTTCTCCCCAGCCTTCGGCCAATAAGTGCCGAACGACCAGACATTGCCTTCCGGGTCGAGGCATATGAACTCGCGGCTGCCATAGTCGCGGTCGACCAGTTCCTGGACGATTTTTGCGCCGGCCTTCTTGGCCCTGGCATAGGCGACGTCGGCATTCCCGACGGCGATGTAGATCGACTTGCCGCCGCCGCCGCCCGGCTCGCCGACCATCTTGCCGTAGTCGTCGTCGCGCGCGGTGCCGAGCATGATCATCGAGGAACCGAAGGTGAGCTCGGCATGATGGACGATGTCGCCTTCGCCATAGCGGGCGCGCACTTCGAAGCCAAAGGCATCGCATAGCCAGTCGATCATCCTGGCGGTGTTTGCGTAACGCAGGGCGGGATAAATGCAGGGTGCTTCGGTTGCCGTGGGCATGAGCCAACTCCTCGTGTTCGGTCGATGAGCCCAAAGTCGGCGAAAGCCCTGCCTGCGTCTTGAAGAAATGTTACCTGCCCGGGGCAGTCGCTAAGCCAGCGCTGCGAGTGCGGTCGGCGTTTCGCCGGCGAGTTGGCGGAATTCGCGCACCAGATGCGCCTGGTCGGCATAGCCGCAATCGGCGGCGATGCCGGCCCAGTCGTCGTCCTGCCGCTTCGACAGCGAAAGCGCGCGGTTGAAGCGCACGATGCGCGACAAGGTCTTCGGTCCGATGCCGATCGCGTCGGTGAATTTTGCCGCGAGATGCTTGCGGCTCCAGCCGATCTCCCCGGCAACCGCCGAGATCCGCGTGCGGCCGCCGGAGGCGATGACCGTACTGTAGGCCCAGGCGACTTCGGGCGGCAATGCATTCGCCTCGGCAAGCCGGCTGGTGATGAAGCCCTCGGCAATGGCAAAGCGTGCGTCCCAGTCCGGTGCTTCGCCCAGTCGTTCGCGCAACGCGATGCCCTCGAAGCCCAGCGCATCGTCCAGGCCGACCATGCGGTCCCGCAATTCGCTCATCGGCAGGCCGAAGAATCGCCTGGCGCCAAGCGGGGTGAAATTGACCTGGACACAGAACGAGCCGCCGGAGGATTCGATCACCACGGGACCGGCATAGAGGCCGGCGGCGAAGCTGGCGAAACGGTCGTTGTCGCCGGGATCGCGGCCGAGACCGATGGCGAAGGCTTCGGCGAAGCTGATCACCAGCGGGACGGTCAGCGAAGCATGTTCGACGATGCGGAAATGGCCGGGCCATATCTCGCGGTAGCCACAGATATCGGTGACAATGCCTGCAAGCGAACCAGAAGGCGCACGCCGGACCATCTCGAAATGGAGGGCCGGGGACCGGCTGTCTTGTCGATGGCGCTCTGTCTCGTCGGACATGGGACGCGAGCCTAGCAGACTAAAGCGCGTTGCGCTGAAAGGAATTCGGGTGACGCGCTTTGTGTCCTTGTTTTGTCCCAGAACCGCTGCACACTTCTGGGCGACATGCATTAGGCTCCCTCAAATCAAAAGCGCCCGGCGGAGCCGAGCGCTTCGAGTTGCCAGAGATGCCAAATGCTCTGGTTTAGGCGCCGCGCATCAGGCAACCGGCGGCAAGCACGATATAGGCGATGAGCATGATCCACACCGCGGCAAGAGGAATGAACGCAAGAACGCCAAGAGCGGCAAGAAGGCCGATGACGGCAATGACCAACGAAATAATGAACACGATCTGGGTGGGTGCACTGAGATTCATGTCTAGTCCCTCCAACATGATTCGCAACACCCGAATTCTACCAGCAGGGGCGTCAGACACCAATCAGCTGGCGCAGCGGATTGGCCGGGTCCGCAAGCAGCTTCACTGCAAGCGCCAAACAGACGACCACCAGCAGCGGCTTGATCAGCTTGGCGCCGATCCTGATGGCGAGGCTTGCGCCGAGGCGGGCGCCGAGGAACTGGGCCACCCCCATCATCAGACCGATCTTCCAATCGATGACGCCGACGGCGGCGAAGATGACGAAGCCGCCGATGTTGGAGGCGAAGTTGAGCAGCTTGGTGTGCGCGGTCGCCTTGAGCACGCCGTAACCGGCAAGGCCGACAAATGCGAGCATCAGGAATGAGCCTGTGCCAGGGCCGAACAGACCGTCGTACAAGCCGACGGCAGGCACTATTGTGAGGCTGAACAGAAGCGGAGACAGACGTTCCGCGCGGTCGACATCGTTCATGTTGGGCTTGAGCGCGAAGTAGAGAGCAATAGCGATCAGGAGAACCGGCAACAGAGCGCGCAGGAAATCACCAGGCACGACCGTGGCCAGCAAAGCACCGATCGCTCCGCCGATGAGCGCAAGAAAGGCGGACGGGAGTTGCCGGCGCAGATCGACCTGGCCGTTCGCGGCATAATGGATGGTTGCCGAACCAGAGCCGAACATGCCCTGCAGCTTGTTGGTGCCGAGTGCTGCGACCGGCGAGAAGCCCGCCAGAAGCAGCGCCGGGATGGTGATCAGCCCGCCGCCGCCGGCAATCGAATCGACAAAGCCTGCAGCAAAAGCGGCGGCTGTGAGCATGAGGACGGTCTGCAGGGTAAGGTCGATCATCGGGCTGCGGGCAAGGCGGGGAGGGAGCCGCAGCTTCCATCATGCCCGGCCAGTTTGCGCAAGACCGATTCCACGCTAGATCGGTTCACCGTTTCACGGAAACGCCGAACCGCTCTATCCTTTGTTTTGACGCAATTCCGAACGGAAACCGTTTCACACTTTTCCTGGAATTGTTCTAACAATCAGGGTGGAATCGCGAGGGAGGCTCATGGCGATGGCGCTGCTGGACCAGATACGCTCAATCTTCGACGGCGATCCGGGCGTGCGCAAGGTGGCGGACGATCCGGTGCTGTCGGCGGAACTCTTGATGCTGTTCCGTATGATCCTGGCCGACGGCTCGGTCTCGGAGAGCGAGATGGTCGCCTTCCGGCGCATCTGCGAGGAAGCCTTCGGCATCCCCGAAAGCTCGATCGACAGCGTCATCGAATATCTCAACGATTTTGGCTACGAGACCAATGGCTCGCAGGCGATCGCCTTGTTCCGCGACCTCGACATCGAGCGGCGCAAGCTTTTGGCAAGCCACATGGCCGAGATCGCCAAGGCCGACGCCAAGCTCGCCGAGAGCGAAGTGAAGCTTCTGCGCCGCACGCTCGACCTGCTCGACATCAGCCCGGTCGATCTGGCCAAGCCGGAGAGCTGAGGCCTGGCCGGATCCCCGCTGCTTCGCAGCGTCCCGGCCCTCGCTTTCGGCGCTTCGCGAACCGGCTGCTCACCCCTGTTCCTGCATGCGTCGCGCGATCGCGCGGCGAAGATCGGGGGCAGCTGCAACCAGCGCCCGTGCCGCTTCCGAGCGCGGATTGTCGAGCACATCGGCAGTCCTGCCGCGCTCGACGATCCTGCCTTCATGCATGACCAGCACCTCGTCCGACATGGCGCGGGCAACCGTCAGATCGTGCGTGATGAAGAGATAGGCGATGCCGAGCTTCTGGTTGAGCTCGGCGAAAAGGTCGAGAATCTGGGCGCGGATCGAGACGTCCAGCGCCGAGACCGGCTCGTCGGCGACGACGAGCTTCGGGCGGGTGATGATGGCGCGAGCGATCGACAGGCGCTGGCGCTGGCCGCCAGAGAATTCATGCGGATACTTGTCCATGTCGCGTGGACCGAGCCCGACCTCGTCGAGCGCATGCGCGACCATGTCGCGGCGCTCGGCCCTTGCCGGCCGCTGCTCCAGAAGGTGCAGCGGCTCGGCCACCAGCTTCTCCACCTTCTGGCGCGGGTCGAAGGAGCCGTAGGGATCCTGGAACACCACCTGCATGTCGCGCCGGGCCGGCTTCAGTTCGGGTTCCGCCTTTCCGGTGATGGTCTCGCCGCGAAAGCGGATCGCTCCTGCCGTCGGCTTGTCCAGCGCCAGGATCATGCGGGCAAGCGTGGACTTGCCGCAGCCGGAGCGGCCGACGAGCGCCACCGACTGGGCAGGCTCGACGGTCAGCGAGACGTCGTCGACGGCACGGATCGGCTCTGCCGGTCGGAACAAGGACCTGCGTCGACCCGGATAGTCCCGGCTGACGCCTTCGACTTCGAGCAGCGGCTTTGCCGAACCGGCAAGGTGGGTTTTAGGCCGCGCCGGCACGTGCATCGAGGCTAGCGCCAGCTCGCGCGTGTAGGAGTGCAATTGTTCCGACAGCGTTCGCGCGGTATCGCCGGCTTCCGTCACTTCGCCGCGGCGCAGGATGGTCAAGCGATCGGCCATCTCGGTCACCACCGCGAGGTCGTGCGAGATGAGCAGCAGGCCCATGCGAACCTCGCTGACCAGGTCGCGCAGCAGGTCGAGGATCTGTGCCTGCAGCACCACGTCGAGCGCCGTCGTCGGCTCGTCGGCGATCAAGAGCTTCGGTTTAAGCGCGCAGGCGATCGCGATGACCACGCGCTGGCGCTGGCCGCCGGACAATTCGTGCGGGTAGCGCGACAGCGGG
Source organism: Mesorhizobium sp. M1C.F.Ca.ET.210.01.1.1 (assembly GCF_004791585.1). Lineage (GTDB taxonomy): Bacteria > Pseudomonadota > Alphaproteobacteria > Rhizobiales > Rhizobiaceae > Mesorhizobium. The sequence continues at coordinate 195,790 of NZ_SRUU01000008.1, read as the reverse complement.
AATTTCGCTTCCGGCAGGCCGACGCGGTCGAGGATTTTTCGGGCGCGGTCCTCGGCCTCGGCGCGGCCCGCCTTGGTGTGCCAGCGAATGCCTTCGGCCACCTGTTCGCCGATCGTCTTGACCGGATTGAGCGCCGTCATCGGTTCCTGAAAGACCATGCCGATGTCGTCGCCGCGCAGCGTGCACATCTGGTCCTCGGTCGCGCCGAGGATATCGATGCCGTCGAAGGTGATGCGTCCGCTGGCGCGCGCCAGATGCGGCAGCAGCCGCATCACGGTCAGCGCCGTCATCGACTTGCCGGAGCCGGATTCGCCGACCAGGCCGACGACTTCGCCGGGCGCGATTGCGAGTTCGATCTCCTTCAGGATATGCGTGTCGCCAATCGAAAGCGACAGGTTCTCGATCTCGAGCAGGCTCATCGCTGCCGCCGCGATTTCGGGTCGAGGATGTCGGCGATGCCGTCGCCGAGCAGGTTCAGCCCAAGCACGGTGATGACGATCGCCATGCCGGGAAAGATCGCCATCCAGGGCGCCGTCACCATGCGCGTCTGCGCGTCGAACAGCATACGGCCCCAGCTCGGCATCGGCGGCTGCGCGCCCAAGCCAACGTAAGAGAGGCCGGCTTCGGCAAGGATGCCCAGCGCGAACTGGATCGTGCCCTGGACAAGCAGCAGCGTCGCGATGTTGGGTAGGATGTGCTCGACGGTAATCTCAGTCATGCCCTTGCCGGCGGCGCGTGCTGCGAGGATGAACTCTCGCGGCCAGATCGCCAGCGCGCCGGCGCGGGCGACGCGGGCGAAGACCGGGATGTTGAAGATCCCGATGGCGATGATGGCGTTGACGGCGCCGGGGCCGAAGATGGCGGTGATCATGATCGCCGACAGCAGCGCCGGGAAGGCGAAGACAAGGTCGTTGACGCGCATCAGCGCCTCGTCGGCGATGCCGCCGCGCGCCGCGGCGAAGGCGCCGAGCGGCACGCCGATGCCCATGCCGATGCCGACCGCCACCAGCGCCACGGCGATCGAGTTGCGGGCGCCGACCATGATCATCGACAGGATATCGCGGCCGAAATGGTCGGTTCCGAACCAGTGCGCCGGCGAAGGCGCCTGCGTCTTGTCGGCGATCACCAGCTTGGTGACGTCATGGGGCGTCCAGACGAAGGAGAGCAGCGCGATCGCGGCCACCAGCAGCGTGATGACGAAGCCGATCAGGAACGAGCGGTTGCCGAAGGCCTTGGCCAGGACTCCGGCGAGGGTTTCTTCGGGCAGATCGGCACGCAATGTCATTGCCGGCCCCTCAGGCGCGGATCGACGACCGCATAAGAGAAATCGACCAGCAGGTTCACGGCGATCACAGCCGCGACCAGCAGCATGACGACGCTCTCGACGACGATCAGGTCGCGCTGGGTGATGGCCTGGAACACCAGCCGGCCGAGGCCGGGCAAATAGAAGACGTTCTCTATGATGATGGTGCCGGCGAGCAGGAAGGCGAATTGCAGGCCGAGGATGGTGAGCACCGGGATCATGGCGTTGCGCAATGCGTGGCGCCAGAGCACCGCGCGATAGGGCAGGCCTTTCGCACGAGCGGTGCGGATATAGTCCTCATTGAGCACCTCGATCAGTGCCGAGCGGGCGACGCGCGCCAGGATTGCCGCCTGCGGCAGGGCGAGCGCGACGGCCGGCAAGAGCAACGACTTCACCGCCGGCCAGATGCCTGCGCTCCAGCCGGGAAAGCCTCCCGCCGGCACCAGTCGCAGCCAGACGGCGAAGAGGTAGATCAGCATCAGCGCGAACCAGAAGTTCGGCACGGCGACGCCGAGCTGGGCGGCGCCCATGGCAAGCGTGTCGCCGGCGCGGCCTTGCCGGCTGGCGGAGAAAAGGCCGACCGGAATGGCTATTGCCGTCGACAGCGCCAGTGCGATGAGCGCCAGCGGCAGGGAAACCACGACGCGCTCACGCACAAGGTCGATGACGGGAACCGAGTAGGTATAGGAGCGGCCGAAATCGAGGCTGAGCAATCCGCCCGCCCAGTGGAGGTAGCGCAGGACAAGCGGCGCGTTAAGCCCCATCTGGTTGCGCAAGAGCTCGACCTGGTCGGTGCTGGCATTGAAGCCCAGCATCAGACGCGCCGGGTCGCCGGGCAGGATCTCCATCACCGCGAACACCACCATCGAGGCCAGCACCAGCGTGACGGCCGCGATGATCAGGCGCTTGAGCAGGTAGGTCATGGGAGGGCAATCAGGCGGTCGGCCGGCCCTCAGTCTGTCCACTTCACCTTGGTGAGGTCGTTGGCCTGGATCGGCGCGTTCTCCCACAGGCCCTGCAGCTTGGCGTCCCAAACCCCGACCTTCGGCAGTTCGTAGAGGAAGCCGACCACGGCGTCGTCTGCCAGGATCTTCTGCGCCTCTCCCAGCAGCTCTTTCCGCTTCGCCTCGTCCGAGGTCAGGTTGAGCTTGTCGATGATGGCGTTGAAGGCCGGGTTTGCGTAGTTGAAGTAATAGTCCTTGCGCGAATAGATATCGATGTCGTTCGGCTCGGTGTGGGAGACGATGGTGAGGTCGTAGTCCTTCTTGGTGAAGACCTGATCCAGCCATTGCGCCCATTCCACGGGCACGATCTCCAGATCGATGCCGACATCACGCAGCTCGGACGCGATGATCTCGCCGCCAAGCCGGGCATAGGACGGCGGCGGCAGCTTCAGCGTCGCCTTGAAGCCGTTTTCGAGACCGGCCTCCTTCAGCAGTTCCTTGGCCTTGTCGACATTGTGCGGATAGAGGCCGGTGAGGTCGACATAGTCCTTGTTGGCCGGCGACATATGCGAGCCGATCGGCACGCCGAGGCCGGCGGAAGCGCCGTCGATGATCGCCTTGCGATCGAGCGCATAGGAGATCGCCTGGCGCACCTGCAGCTTGTCGAAGGGCGGCTTCTTGTTGTTGATCGAGAGAATAGTCTCACCTTCGGTCGAGCCGATCACCACCTTGAAACGCGGGTCGTCCTTGACCTGGGAAACGCTGTCGGGATCGAAGAAGGGGAAGGCCTGGATGTCGCCTGAAAGCAGCGCCGGCACGGCGGCAGCGGCATCGGGAACGATGCGGAACTCGACCTTGTCGAGGGCAACCGACGCGCCCCAATAGTTGTCGGATTTCACCAGCGTGATCGACGAGCCCTTGGCCCAGTTCTGGAACTTGAACGGGCCGGTTCCGATCGGCTTTTCCTTGTTGGCGTCGGCGGATTTCGGCGACACCATCACCGCGTCGCCCCAGCCCATATTGTAGAGGAAGGAGCCTTGCGGGTTCTTCAGCGTCACCTTGACAGTGGCCGGATCGACGACGTCCACCTTGTCGATCTGCGCGAACAGCCCCTTCTGGGCATTGACCGAATTGTCGGCGCGGGCGCGGTCGAGCGAGAATTTCACGTCGTCGGCACCGAAGTCGCTGCCGTCGTGGAATTTCACCCCGGTGTGCAGCTTGAAAGTGTAGGTCTTGCCGTCATCCGAGATGGTCCAGCTTTCGGCGAGGTCGGGCAGAACCTCGCCGTTCGGGCCGATGCGGGTGAGACCTTCGAAGACATTGGCGTAGAGCACTTCGTCGATCGCGGCCGCGGCGCCAGCAGTCGGATCGAGATGCGGGGGTTCGAGCGGAATGCCGATGACGAGATCGGTGCGCGCGGCAAATGCCGACGTGGCGGCGGCGAATGACAGCACTGCCGTGGCCAGAATGGTCTTCCACAATTTCATCGCTGAACTCCCATGAGCTGAGATTTGCGCAAACCCGGCGGATAGAAGCGTGATTTGGCCAATGAGTAAATTGCGTTTCGTGCTGCCTGGCAGCGCCAAGGGAAATGTTTTTCTGGATCAGGCGGTTGTGCCGCGCAGCAGCACGTTGAGACCGATCGCCATCACCTTGGCCGATTCCACCATGTCGGCGATGCCCACCCACTCGTCCGGCCGGTGGGCGAGATCGAGAATGCCGGGGCCATAGGCGATGCAGTCGTAGATATGGCCGATGCGGGCGACGTGCTTCTGGTCATAGGTGCCGGGCGAGATGACATAGTCCGGTTCACGGTCGAAGATTTCCATGATGCCTTGCGCGACGGCTTTCACCACCGGCGCGTCGCGTTCGGTCATCAGCGGCAGAACCTCCATCAGGTCGCGGATCTCATAGTCGAACTTCTTGCGCTCGCGCTTCAGCCGTTCGAGGATGCCGGTGACCTCGCCCTTGACGGTTGCGAGGTCTTCCTCGAGCAGGAAGCGGCGGTCGATGGTCAGCCGGCAGGAATCGGGCACGTTGGGCGAGGGCAGTCCCGGCCGGAAATCCTCTGTCTGGCCGCCATGGATGGAATTGATGTTCATGGTCGAGCGCCGGGCGCCCTCTGGCACCACCGGCATCCGCGTCACCTTGCGGTCGAGCGCCGGAAAGAGCTCGTCCTCGAAGGCCTGCAGCACGGCGCTCATATGGCGCACCGCATTGTCGCCGAGGAACGGCATGGAGCCATGCGCGATCTCGCCTTTGGTTTCGATCTCGGCCCACCAGACGCCGCGATGGCCAAGGCAGATGCGGTCCTTGTTCAGCGGCTCGGGAATGATGACGTGGTCGACCTTCGGCCTGGAGAAGTAGCCGAGCTTCGCCAGATGGGCGACGCCGCCAAAACCGCCGGACTCCTCGTCGACAGTGCCTGAAATCTCGATGGCGCCGGGAAAGTCGGGATAGACCTCCATGAAAGCTTCGGCGGCGATGACCGAAGCGGCGAGCCCGCCTTTCATATCGCAAGCGCCGCGGCCATAGACCCTGCCGTCCTTCACCAGGCCGGCGAAGGGGTCGAGCGTCCAGCCTTCTCCGGCCTCGACGACGTCGATATGCGAATTGAAGTGCACGCAGGCGCCGGGCGAGCGGCCGTCGAACCGAGCGACGACATTGACGCGCGGGTAGCGATCGGTGTCGCCTGGCGTGCCTTCAGCACGGATGAACTCGGTCTCGAAGCCGAGCTTCCTCAGCCGCGCGCCCAGATATTCGGCGCATGGCCGATAGGCCTCGCCGGGCGGGTTGACGGTCGGAAAGCGGATCAGGTCGGCGGTCAACGCGATCAGGTCGTCGACGCGGTCGTCGACGGCCTTGAGGAGTCGTTCATTCATGCCGGGGATTGAAGGAGGAACGCAGCGTTTTTGCAAGCGGCCTCTCGCTCATTGCCAACAAATGGCCGGAGCAGGTTCAACAGGTTAAACCGTCGAGAGTGCGTGACGTGCCGGCAACTATGGCGGGAAAATCGTTCAAATTCGCCGCATTGGATTGGCGGATTCGTCAAGGAGTGTGTGGTACTTAACGCACCTGCCGGCAAAATGATGGAAAAAAACCACGTGATGGCAAGGGGCAATCAGAGGGGTTTGATCGCATGAAAAAGTCCGTTCTCATGGCAGCCGTGCTGGCGACTACGTTGCTCGGCACATCGCTTGCAGGCCGAGCGGCCACGCTTGTGGCCAATATCGACGTTTCCACCCAGACGATGACCGTCAGCAAGTACGGCCAGGTGCTGTACCGCTGGAATGTGTCGACCGCGCGCAAGGGCTACTTCACACCGCGCGGCAGCTACCGGCCACAGTGGACGGCCCGGATGTGGTACTCGCGCAAATACGAGATGTCGCCGATGCCTTATTCGGTGTTCTTCCGTGGCGGCTACGCCATCCATGGCACCGGGGCCGTGAAGTATCTGGGACGTCCGGCCTCGCATGGCTGCGTGCGCCTGCACACGGCCAATGCCGCGACTTTCTACTCGATGGTCAGGGAAGTCGGCTTCGGTAACACGCGGATCGTCGTCACCGACTGAAATCGGACTCGAAGGGGTCGCCGATGGTGGCAGGCAGGACTTGTTGCCTGCGCGCCTGCCCCTCTTCGGGCGTTGCAGCAATGCCTCACATGCTTCGAAAAACAACGCCCTATACCATAAGAAACAGTGTTGAATCTGTTTTTCATGACACGGCAATGGTAAGTGCGAAGCGTTAATTCTGGCTGCTTGGGGACTATGATGTATCGATTTCTTTTGGGTGCTGCGATTGCGGCGACCGCAACTTCGGCTTTCGGCGCGGACGCGCCGGTTGTTCTGGACCAGGAACTCGCCCAACCGCATATATCCGGTTATGGGGAAGTTTATCTCGGCGGTATCTATTTCGCGACTCCCGGGGACGATGCAAACGGCACGACTGCCGGTGGCGCCGCTCGAATAAATTTCCCGATCGACGCCCGCTGGAACATCCAGACTGATGCGGTGATCGATTCGCTTTGGATCGAAGGCACGAACCTCTACAGCTACGGCGGCGCGATCCATGGCTACTGGCGTGATCCGAGCTCGTATGCCCTCGGCGGCTTTGCCACGATCACCGGATATGGCGGCGACGAGGGCCTCGGTGACGCAGGCCTTTACACTTTCACCGTCGGTCCCGAGGCACAGGCCTATTTTGGCAACGTGACGGTTTACGGGCAGGTCTATTACGGCCAGCTGCGGGCCAGCGGCGAGTCCGAACATTTCGACAATTGGGGCGGGCGTGGCGTCGTGCGGTATTTCGCGCAGGACGATCTGCGCTTCGACGGCGAACTCGGCTTCTCGCGCCTGTCCGGTTTTGGCGGTCATTTCGATACCTTCACGGCGGCACTGCAGGCTACCTATCGGTTCTCGGGGACTCCTTGGTCAGTGTTTGGCCGCTATCAGCTGGATCACCTGACCTTCTCGGAAGCTTCAGGCAGCGTGAACGTCCACAAATATGTGGTTGGCCTACGCGCAAGCTTCGGCTCCGACACGTTGCTCTCCGAGGATCGCAACGGTGCCACCATGGATACGTTCCGGCCGAATTTGACCATCCCCGCTCTCTGAGGAAGCGCAATTCAGAGCCGCGAGGAGCACTCCTCGCGGCTTTTTCATTGCGCATGGGACGCAAACTGGCAGCCGGAGCCGCCTCAAAGCAGATCAACCGTTGACCCAGACGGAAAACGGCTGAGCATTTTCGTCGAACTGCCTTAGAGCAGTTCAGCGTTTCACGGAATCGCCGAACCGCTCTAAGTATTTGTTTTTACGCAACTCCGGACGGAAAACCGTTACACACTTTTCCTGGAATTGCTCTAATTGACCTCTTTGGCCTGCCCACGCCGCTTGCGGCGGCGGCCGCTCATCTCCCAGCGCTTGTGGAACCACATCCACTGTCCGGGATCCTCGCGCACCCAGCGCTCTACGACGTCGGCGAGCAGCTGGGTGGTGGCGGGCACGTCGACGCTGCCGCCGTCCGTGCGCGGCAGAGCCAGTTTGTCTTCGATTTCGAGGCGGAAGCGGTTTCCCGGCAGCCTGGCGCAGCGGGCCGGGTAGACATCGCACTCATAGTGGCGGGCGAGCATGCCCAGCACAGGATTGCTCTGGCAGGGGCGACCGAAGAAAGTCGTCTCGACGCCATTCGTGAACTTCTGATCGACCAGCACGCCGATATTGCCGCCGTTTTCCAGGATGGAGGCAAGGGCGAAGGAAGCGCCGGTCGAGGAGGGCAGCAGGCCTCCCATCGTCGAACGGCGTGTCGAATGGATGTAGTCGGCGAGGTAAGGATTGTTCGGCGGACGGAACAGCGCCGTGATGTTCATACCGAAGGTGGCGGCCGCGACCGGTAGCAGCTCGAAATTGCCGAGATGGCCGGTGAACAGGATGTGCGGCTTCTTCTCGCCGGCGATCTCGACGAAATGATCGATGCCGCGGACCTCGACCCGGCCCGGCTTGGCGGCATTCGGGTCGAAATCGAAGAGAGCGTCGAGGAAAATATACTCGGCGGCGAGGCGGGCCATGTTGCCCCACATGTCCGATGCGATGGCCTCGATCTCGGCATCGCTCTTTTCCGGATAGGCAAGGCGCAGATTGTTGACGGCCACACGATGCCGCCCGACCAGAGGACCGATGCGGCGGGCGACGCGGTCGGCGAAGTTGAGCGCCCGGTCGGGCGGCAGGAGGCGCAGGAGCCAGATCATCGACATGGCAAGCCGCGCGACCAGCCAGTGCTCCATCTGGCGCAGCCGCCGGCCATAGCGGAACACGAAGTCCCGGCGGGCTTTCTTGAGCACCTTGCCGACCATTCGCGTCAGGAAACGCGCAGGATGATCTTGCCGAAGACGTCGCGGCCTTCCATGCGCTTCAGCGCGGCGTCGATGTCGTCGAAGCCGACTTCGGTGTCGATGACCGGGGCAACGAGGCCCGCCGCCATCTTCTGCATGGCGTTGGCCATGTTCTCCATGCGGCAGCCGAAGGAGCCGAGCAGCTTCAGCTGCTGCTGGAAAAGCTGCATCAAATTGATCTGGGTCGACACGCCGGATGTCGAGCCGCAGGTGACGAGACGGCCGCCACGCCTCAGGCACAGCATCGAGCCGGCGAAGGTGTCGGCGCCGACATGCTCGAAGACGACATCGACGCCCTTCTTCTTGGTCAGCTTGCGCACCACGCCTTCGAAGCGGTCCTCGCGGTAGTTGATGACATGGTCGGCGCCCAGCGCCTTGGCCTTGTCGATCTTGTCGTTCGAGCCGACCGTGGTGATGACCGTGCAGCCCATGCGCTTCGCCAATTGAATCGCGGCAGTGCCAATTCCGGAGCCACCGGCATGGACGAGGATGGTCTCGCCCGGTTCCAGTCTCGCATTGTCGAACAGCATGTGCTCGACCGTGCCGAAGGTGACGGGGGCGACCGCCGCGCCGATCTCGGTGACGCCGGGCGGGGCAGGCACCAGCAGGCGGGCCGGCAGGTTGATCTTCTCCTGCGCGAAGCCGTCCAGATGGAAGCCGTGGACGCCGGAGACATGCTCGCAGAGATTGTCGCGGCCCTCACGGCAGGCGCGGCAAAGCCCGCAGGTGCGCGCGCCGTAGATCGACACCAATTGCCCCGGCAGCAGGTTGGAAACGCCAGGCCCGACCGCCTCGACCTCGCCAGAGGCTTCGGCGCCGACGACCAGCGGCAGCTTGCGTTTGGCGAAAGCCATGCCGCGCCAGCCCCAGACGTCGATATGGTTGAGCGCCACCGCCTTGATGCGGAGCGTCACTTCGCCCAATGAAGGCGGCGGGGGAGGCGGCAGGTCCACCGTTTCAAGGCGGCGGTCCTCGATAAGTTGCAATGCGCGCATTTGGCCTGTCGGTGCTGTGGAAGCGGAAAAACGTCCGCTTAGACCGGTTCCCGCGCCATGACAAGGCAGGTGTTCTGGCCGCCGAAGCCGAAGGAGTTCGACAGAACCGTGCCGACTTCGGCATTGCGCTTCTTGTTCGGCACGACGTCGAGCACGATCGCCGGGTCGGGATTGTCGTAGTTGATCGTCGGCGGGATGACGCTTTCGCGCATCGTCATCAGCGAGAACGCGGCTTCGACCGCGCCTGCGGCCGACAGCGTGTGGCCGATCATCGACTTGTTGGACGAGATCGGCATCGAGCCGATCCGCTCGCCGAACACCGTCGACAGCGACAGATGCTCCATCTTGTCGTTTTCCGGCGTCGAGGTGCCGTGCGCGTTGACGTAGTCGATCTCGTCTTCGCCCAAGCCTGCATCGGCAAGCGCGGCGCGCACGGCGGCGATAGCCGGAGAGCCGTCGGGCTTGGAGCGGGTGCGATGGAAGTCGTCGGCCTTTTCGCCACAACCGCGCATGATACCGAGGACCGTCGCGCCGCGGGCAAGGGCCGCTTCAAGCGATTCCAGCACCAGCGCGCCGGAGCCTTCGGCGAGTACGAAGCCGTCACGGTCCTTGGAGAAGGGTTTTGACGCTTTTTCGGGAATATCGTTGTGGGTGGAGAGCGCCGAGAGCAGCGAGAACCGGATCAGCGCCTCGGCCGTCGCGGAACCGTCGGCGCCGATCGACAGCGCCTTGTCGCATTCGCCGCGACGGATCGCCTCGACGCCGAGCTGGATGGCAGTAGCGCCGGAGGCACAGGCCGTCGAGAGCGTGATCGGCAGGCCGCGCGTGCCAAAGCGATCAGCCAGGCGGTCGGCGATCGAGCCGAACTGGGTGGTCTCGAAGATGTCGAGCTCCTTCACCGCGCGGGCGACGCGCAGCAATCTCTCGGAACCGCCATCCTTCTTGTCGGAATTGTAGAGCGAGAAGCGGTCGGCCCAGTCGAGCTCCACCGGCGGCGAGGCCAAGAACAGCGGTCCGCCGAAATCGCCGGAATCGAGGCCAGCTTCCGAGACTGCTTCCTGAGCCGCGGTTTCTGCCAGCTCGTAGGTGAGGGGGCTGGCGCCCTTGGAGCTCGACGGCAGGAAATCGACCATGCCGGAAATGCGGGTGTTCAGGTGATCGACCGGAAAGCGGGTGATCGGATGGATGCCGGACTTGCCCGAGGTCAGCGCCGCCCAGTTGTCGGCCTTGCCGACGCCGAGCGAGGTCACCACGCCGATGCCGGTCACGGCGACGATCGGCCTGCCCATGTGATCGCGGAGATTGGCCATGTTTGTTGTCTGCCTTCGCTCTAAGCGGCTTTGATAAGCCCAAGGCCTTCGAATTGGTGATAGCCGATTGCGGTTGCAAGGACGGTCTCGGCGGCGCCCTCGAATTGCCGCTCCACCGTTGCATCGAAAGCGGGGTAGCCGGCCTTTCGGTCGACGGCGAGGGCCGCCAGCGCAACGGCGAACGGAAACTGCGCTTCCTTCATGTGGCCGGTCAGCGTCGAGAAGGCGCGCACGGCAAGCGCCGGATTTGCGTCGAGCGCCGCCTTTTCGGCCGCCGTGGCGGCATGCGCGCCGGAGGCCCCGGAAATCGTCAGCAATTCACCGGCGGGCAGCGCCGCCTGCTTCAGCAGCATGGCGATCTCGGCATCCAACTCGCCGCGCCGGCGCCTGGCACGGCCGGAAATCACCGGGCCAAGTTCGGCGTAGACCTTGCGCCCGCGGCTCTGCGCATGCTCGCGCTGCTCCAGCACCAGGAAGGCGCCGCCGGAGCCGGTCACCACGCCGCCGCCTTCGCTGCCTTGACGCTGCCAGACCGGCTTCCAGGGCCCGCGATGCAGGTAGCCGGCAAGCTCGTAGCCGAGCAGCATGTCGGAATGCTCGGTCTGGAACGCACCGCCGACCAGCACATGCGTCGACTGGCCGGAGCGGATGCGCGCGGCCGCGGTCTCGACGGCGGATACGCCGGCGCCCTCCTCGCCCATGAAGGTGCGGGACGAGCCGGTGACCTTGTGCACGATCGAGATGTTGCCGGCGAGCAGGTTGGAAAGCTGGGCCAGGAACAGCGTCGGCCGCAATTCCGTGGTCAGCTTCTCGTTGAGCAGCACGTCGCGGTCGTTGCGGCTTTCCGAGGCGGCGAGGATCGCGCTGTCGACGGCCTCGTCGCGCTCGCCGCCGCCGGCGGCCACCACCATGTCCATGGTCGCGCAGAGCTCGTCATTGCCCTTGATACCGGCATCGTCCAGCGCAAGGCCGGCAACATAGGTGCCAAGCCGCTGCCAGGTTTCCATCTGGCGCTGGTCGCCACGCTTGGCGATCTGCAGGTTCCAGTCGATCTCGGGCAGGGGGTGGATGGTGTAAGGAGCGAAGCGGGTCGCATCGAGCACCGGCTCAACGCCGAGCCTGGTCAGCTTCTGCCAATGCGCATCCGGACCCTCTCCCAGTGAAGAGACAAGGCCGATGCCGGTGATGACGACGTCGTGGGAACTCATGGGCGGCTGTTCTGGGTCAGCAGGCAGGGCGCGTCAAGGCCGCGCCCGAACAGTCTCAGGCCGCCTTGGCCGCGACCAGCGCGTCGATCTTGGCGCACAGGTTCTTCATGACGAAGTAGTCGTCGGTCGAGGCCTTGCCGTCATTGACCTCCTGCGTCCATTTCTCCAGCGGCACCTTGATGCCGAATTCCTTGTCGATGGCAAAGACGATGTCGAGGAAATCGAGGCTGTCGATGCCGAGATCGTCGATGGTGTGGCTTTCGGGCGTGATGGTGTCGATATCGATCTCGCTGGTGTCGGCAATGATCTTGGCGACTTTCTCGAATGTGGTGGACAAGGGCTCTTCCTTCGGTTGCGGGCGGAATCTGTCCGCATCTTGTTTGGGCGCTGTCTAATCGGTTTTTCCGGGTAGGAAAAGGCCTGATAAGCCCGGTGCAGATGGGATGCTGGCTTTCGAAACGCAAGAAGGGCCGCCGGTTGGCTCGGCGGCCCTTCCCATTTGACGCATGTCAGCCTTTGTTTCGATGCATGTCGTTTGTTCCAAAACCGGAACCACTTTTGGGCGACATGCATCAGCCTTCGCGAAGCTTGACCAGGTCGTTGAGCAGCCCGCCCGTTCCGTTGTGGACGGTCAGGCGCTCGACCTTGCCGGCGATGGCCTCAAGAGCCTCGAGCTCCTTCAGCCGCAGCATCACCGGGTTCTCGGCCATCACCCTGGCCGTGTTGAGCAGCGAACGCGTGGCGTTCGTCTCCTCGCGGCGACGGATGACGTTAGCCTCGGCCTGCTTCTCGGCCGAAACCACCTGGTTGAGGATCTCGCGCATATCGCCCGGCAGGATGACATCCTTGAGCGCGATATCGCTGACCTCGACGCCGATCGCGGCCATGTCGGCACGCACCTTGGCCGCCGCGTCCTCATCGACCGTCACCTTCTTGTCGAGGATCTGGTCGAGGGTGAGGGCGCCAAGCGTCTTGCGGAAGGCATACTGCAGGGCGCGGTAGAGGGCTTCCGAGAAGTCCTTCACCGTGCTCACCGCCGTCACCGGATCGACGATCCGGTATTCGGCGGCGATGTTGACGCGGATCGTCACGCGATCCCTGGTCAGCACTTCCTGCCCGGCGACATCGAGCGACTGGCGCTTGAGGTCGACGACCTTCACCTGGACCATGCGTCCGACATTCCAGAAGGCGTGCACGCCCGCCGCAAGCGTGCGGGTGTAGACGCCGTCCACGAACAGCAGCCCGACCTGGCCGTCCACGACCGGATGCAGGAACACGTGTTCCGTCTTCCGGGCCTGGCCGATCCGGCGCATCAATGCCGGATCGACGGCGAGATCGGCCGCCGTGTCGACAGACGTCACCTTCCAGGGGCCGGCATCCGTCCACAGCACGAGCTTGCGGTCCGGAGTGAGAACGGCATGGAGCGCGCCATCGCGCTCGATGACGGCAACGTCGGTGCGCCCGGTGCGAACGACGGTGAAGTGACGCGCAGCCACATCCGGGAGCTTGTCGAACAACGCCTTCTCGTAAGCCGAAACGAATTCCGGGTTCTTCAGGTCGTGCCTGGAGATTTCCAGGTTGCCGCGCCGGTTGGCGAGCCAATGCTCGCCCGGCATCAGGACAGCCTGGATCTCGCCCTTGTAGAGGGCGACGGCACGCTCATTTTCCTTCACGAGGACGCGCTGGCGTCCAAGAAGCTTTTCGAGAATGGTCCTCATTGTCTTCACTCCTGTCGGGCATGGCCCCATGCGAGGCGTCACGTCATGCGTCGATCGTCCTTTCGTTTCTCGTTTCATCTCCCGGCACGAATGATCCGGAGACCGGTGGCATCGCCAAGCGGCGGGCCTTCGGGAGCGGATCGCGGGGCGGCGACGCGGGTGCCGGAGGCCTAAGCCTCCCTTGCCGGCATTGCCGCGCCTTGATCATCACCGCGGGCCTGGCCGCGAGCCGATGGCGCAGGACATCGCGCGCCGGCGAGGTCGAAGCCCTGCCGTCCGTGAAGTTCTCGCATTCCGGTCCCCGGACCGTTTTTGGATAACACCGTAAAAGGGTGCCTTGGCTTATCAGGCCAAATGGAGAAGGATTCGAACCTTCGGCCGTCAGATTAACAGTCTGATGCTCTACCCAACTGAGCTATCCGTGTGGTGGGTGTGGGAATCGAACCCTGCCTCCGGAGCCAAATCCGGCGCTCTCCATGAGCTACACCCGCAAGTCCCAACACTCCGAAACGGCGCCGTACACAGTGCGGCAAAGCCGTCTGCGCGGGCGGAGACGAAAGCTCCAACCGTTGTGCTCGCTTCGGTTTTCGTGACCGGGAGCGCGCCTATAGACCCTGCGACGGGTTGTCGCAAGCGGCATTGTTGCGGCGGACTTGCGGCTTCTTCCGGCTGTGGCATTTCAGCCACAGCACTGGGCCGTTCAGACCGACGCCGTCAGAAGGTGACGCGGCCGAGCACCTTGAGGCCGTCGCCATCCGGCGCCACGACCACCGCCTCGCCCTCCCGGGGTGCGACGCCGGTGAGGGCCACGATGTTTTCCAGATGCGTGACCAGCACCAAATTGTCGGAACCGGAATAGTTCCGGATCTCCTTCAGGACGGCCGCCATCTGAGCGGCCTTCTGATTGGGATCGGTCTTGAGCAGATCGAGCGGCGCGAACGGTTCCGGTTCGGCCTCGAAGGCGATGCGGGCGGTGTCGAGGCAGCGGCAGTAGCGGCTGGACAGCACGCGCTCGATCGGCGCCGCGCGCGCCGCGAAGAGGGCGCCGATGCGGCTTGACTGCTGCTTGCCGCGCTCCGAAAGGTTGAGCTGAGTGGCGCAATTGGCGATGTCGAAATTCGCCGGATCGGTCGCCCCGGTGACGAAGGCGTGGCGAAGCAGCACCACACGGCCGCCATCGCGCAGCAGCGCCCAACCCGCGTCGGTCGCGTGGGCGAGGGTCGAAACGGCAAGCAGGAAAAGCGCCAGGGCAAGTCGCAGCATCAGAAGTCCCTATGGCGGCCGGAGAGGCCCGGGCCACGTTTGGCATATAGGGATCGCAAAGCGTGCCGAAAGACAAGCTGAGGACCGCCGGGTAGGCGGCAAGCGGTTCCGTTGGCCGATTGCACGACAGTCGGGGCTCGCCTATCACGGGAAAAATGTCTCCGCTTATCGAAACCGTCCTCTTCGTCTTCAGTCTCGTCGCGCTCGGCTATCTCGCCGGGTTCACCGGCTATCTGAAACCGGCGAGCGGCGAGGGCATATCCGAATTCGCCGTCAACGTGGCGATGCCGCTGCTGCTCTTCCAGACCATGGTGAAGTCGGATTTCCATGGCGTGGCCCCTTGGTCGCTGTGGGGCGCCTATTTCTGCGCGGTCGCCTTTACGTGGGCTTGCGGCCATCTGGTCATGACGCGCATCTTCGGCCGTGACGCCCGCGCCGGCATCGTCGGCGGCGTGTCGTCGGCCTATTCCAATGTGGTGCTGCTCGGCGCGCCGTTCATCCTCGGCATATTCGGCCAGAACGGCTTCGAGGTGCTGTCGCTGCTGGTCTCGGTTCACCTGCCGATCATGATGATGGCCTCGATCGTGCTGTTCGAGATGTTCGGCCGTAGCGGCGGCGAGCCGATGCATCCGCTGCGCGTCGTCCAGAATTTTCTCAGGCGGCTGTTCGTCAATCCGCTGATCATCGGCATCCTGACGGGGCTTGCGTGGCGCATTGCCGGCACGCCGCTGCCGGACCTAATCGAAAGGCTTGTCGACGCCCTGGCCGCCACCGCCGGACCGGTGGCGCTGTTTGCCATGGGGCTGAGCCTGCGCCGTTTCGGCATATCCGGCAATGTCCGGCCGGCGCTCGCGCTGTCGGTGCTCAAGCTCTTCCTGATGCCGGCGCTTGTTCTGCTCTTGGTCTGGCTGCTCGGCCTGCCGCCGCTGACGGCAAAGGTGGCGGTGGTGGTTGCCGCGCTGCCTTCCGGCATCAATTCCTATCTCATCGCCGTCCAGTTCAACACCGGCCAGGCGTTGGCGTCGAACCAGATGACGATCGCGACGGCGAGCGCGGTACTCACCACGTCCTTCTGGCTGACGGTGGTTCTGCACGTATTTGGTTAGAGGCCGTCAGCCTCCGCGACTCTCGCCTTTGCTGGCCCAACCCCTATATGCCATCTTGTGATTGCTTGCCGGGCTTTCGCTAGGTAAGAGCAATGCGCCAGCGTGCGGCCATGCACGCCATCGAACATCCAGAAAAACGGCCGATCAGCGCGCCGAACGGAGGCCAAACCATGCTTCAGAAAACCAGCCATTTCATGCGCCAGGCCAATCTCATCAACGGCGAATGGGTGCAGGCCGACAGCGGCCAGACCGTCGACGTCAACAATCCCGCAACGGGCCTCAAAATCGGCACCGTGCCGAAGGCCGGCAAGACCGAGACCCGCCGCGCCATCGAAGCCGCCGAGGAAGCCTTCAAGAGCTGGCGCAAGACCACCGCGCTCGAGCGCTCGAAGCTCTTGCGCAAGCTGCACGACGCGATGATGGACAATCAGGATGTGCTGGCCGAGCTGCTGACCATCGAGCAGGGCAAGTCGCTGTTCGAATCCAAGGGCGAGATCGGCTCGGCAGCGAGCTACATACTGTGGTTCGCCGAGGAAGGCCGCCGCACCTATGGCGATATCGTGCCGTCGCCCTGGGGCGACCGCCGCATCCTGGTGACCAAGGAGCCGGTCGGCGTCATCGCCGCCATCACGCCGTGGAATTTTCCGTCCTCGATGCTCGCGCGCAAGCTCGGGCCGGCGCTGGCCGCAGGCTGCACCGCCGTGGTCAAGCCGGCTTCGCAGACGCCTTACTCCGGCCTCGCCTGGGGCGCGCTTGCCGAGGAGGTGGGCTTCCCCAAGGGCGTCATCAACATCCTGACCGGCTCGGCCGGCGAGATCGGCGACGAGATCTGCGCCAATCCGCTGGTCAAGAAGATCACCTTCACCGGCTCGACCGAGGTCGGCAAGATCCTGATCCAGAAGTCGTCGGTGACCGTCAAGAAAGTGTCGATGGAGCTCGGCGGCAACGCGCCGTTCCTGGTCTTCGACGATGCCGACATCGACCGCGCCGTCACCGGCGCCATTACAGCGAAGTACCGCAATTCCGGCCAGACCTGCGTCTGCACCAACCGCTTCCTCGTCCAGGCGGGCGTCTATGACAAGTTCGTCGAGAAGCTCGCGGCCGCCAGCAACAACCTCAAGGTGGGTTCCGGCCTGGAAGAAGGCGTGCAGCAGGGGCCGCTGATCGACGAGAAGGCGGTCGAGAAGGTCGAGGAACTGATCGCCGATGCGGCGTCGAAGGGCGGCAAGGTCGTCGCGGGCGGCAAGCGCCATGCGCTTGGCGGCTCGTTCTTCCAGCCGACCGTCATCTCCAATGCGACGCCGAATATGCGCTTCATGAAGGAAGAGATTTTCGGGCCGGTCGCCCCCGTGTTCAAATTCGAGACCGAGGAAGAAGCGATCGCTTTGGCCAACGACACCGAGTTCGGCCTCGCCTGCTATTTCTATACCGGCGATCTCGGCCGCGCCTTCCGCGTGATGGAAGGGCTGAAGTATGGCATGGTCGGCGTCAATGAAGGCCTGATCACCACGCCCGAGGCGCCGTTCGGCGGCGTCAAGGAATCCGGCCTCGGCAAGGAAGGCGGACACCAGGGCATCGAGGACTATCTCGACACCAAATATGTCTGCATCGGCGGCCTCGGCCTCTGACTGTTTCCATGGAGCAGGGCAGGCGCCTCGCCTGCCCTTGCCGGACGAGGCGCAGCCGGCCTAAATCCACGGATCAATGAACTGACGGTTTTGGGCATGGCGATGAAGGACGGCGAGGTCTTCGGCACGACGCAGGCGGGCGAGCCGGTTCGCCGTTTCACCATCCGTGGCGGCGGCCTCACCGCCAACATCATCGGGCTCGGCGCGATCGTCCAGGACCTGCGGCTCACCGGCCACGACGCGCCGCTGGTGCTGGGCTACGAGCGGTTCGAACCCTATGAGACCGATCGCGCCTTTTTCGGCGCCGTCGTCGGCCGCTTCGCCAACCGTATCGGCAATGGTCGCTTCACCATCGCCGGCAAGCGTTACCAGACGGAACCCAATTTCCTTGGCAAGCACACGCTGCATGGCGGCTCGGAAGGTTATTTCCACCGTCCGTGGACGGTCTCGCTGCATGGCCGCGATTTCGTGACGCTGACGCTGCACGATCCCGACGGCACGATGGGCTTTCCAGGCGCACTCGACGTCACCTGCACCTACCGGCTGAAGATCCCCGGCACGCTCAGCATGGAACTGACCGCGACCTGCGAGGAGCCGACGCTGTGCAACTTGGCGCAGCACTCCTACTTCAATCTCGACGATGGCGGCGCCGGCGACATCCTCGACCACCGGCTGATGCTCAATGCCGGCGCATACACACCCGTCGATGGCGAGATGATCCCGACTGGCGTGGTGAAGCCGGTCGACGGCACGCCTTATGACTTCCGACAGGCACGGCCGCTGCGCATGGAGACGGAAGGCGAGCAGCTTCCCTACGATGTGAATTTCTGCCTCGCCTCCAGCCGCGGACCGCTTCACCAGGCGGCCTGGGTGCAAGGCGCCAATTCGGGCGTCGAGATGGAAGTCTGGACGACGGAGCCCGGCTTGCAGCTCTATATCGGCCAGTATGTAGCGCCGTCGTCGCCCGGGCTGGACGGCCGCCGCTACAAGCCGTTCTCCGGTTTCTGCCTCGAAGCGCAGGCCTGGCCGGACGCGCCGAACCGGCCTTATTTCCCGCAAGCCACGCTGTGGCCGGGCCAGATCTACCATCAGGTGACGGAGTACAGATTCCGGTTGCCGTAGCGCCGATCAATGGCTTGGCAAGGGCGCCTGATCTAGATGTCGAATGCCCCCCGTAGCGTCTCGAATGGCGCTAGCGCGCCGCGAACCTGGACCACTGCGGCGGCGACGCGATGTGCGCGCCGAGCCGCATCGGCAGGCGCATGGCCGGCGATGCGGGCGGCAAGATAGCCGCCGTTGAAAGAATCGCCAGCGCCTGTGGTGTCGACCGGCGCGGCGACATGGACGGCCCCAACGGTTTGCTGGGCACCGCTCGCGGCAATCAACGCCGGCTGCTCGCCATTCTTGACGACGACCTCGCCAACCAGCTTTCCAAGTCGCTCCGCGGTCGCTTCCGGCGTCGCGTCGCCGAACAGCATCTGCTCATCGGGAAAGGTCGGCAGGGCGATGTCGGTGACGGCGAGCGCCTCCAGGATCGCAGCCTGCGCCGTCTCGCGGCTCGGCCAGAGCCGGGGACGGTAGTTCGGATCGAAGGCAACCAGCGACCCTGCCGCGCGGGCTTTCGCGACCGCCTCGAGCAAGGTCTTGCGGGCGGGACCCTCCAGAATTGCCAGGGTGATTCCGGAAAAATAGACAAGCGCCTGGTTCTCAAGGCTTTTCGCCAGCGCCGCCGGGTCGGAAGCGAGCTGGCGCGCTGCTGCGTCGCTTCGCCAGTAGGTGAAGGCGCGCTCGGCTCCGGTGAGCGTGATGGCATAAAGGCCGGGCCTGGCGCCGGCTATGATCGGGCTGTTGCCGATGCCGATGCCGTTTTGAGCAAAGAAGTCGATCTGATCGCGCGAAAAGGGATCGTCGCCGAAGGCGGAGACATAGATCGCCGGCCGCTCCGGGCTCAGCGCATGCAGCGCCCATAGCGTGTTGAAGGTGTCGCCGGCAAAGCCCATGCGCCAGTTTGGGCCGCTCTGACCCGACAGTTCGAGCATGCATTCGCCGATCGAAGCGATACCGTTGGCAGCCATGCGGTGCTTTCCTCCTAAGAGTTTGTTGCTGTAGCTTTTTGCGGCCGGCAGCGCCATGCTTGGCTAAGGCCGAATTTTGCGCCAGAAGCGATTTCCCACAGGCGGGTCGGGATGCGGCACGCAGCCCATGACGTTATCAGCCGAAGAGGAACCGGTTTGGCATCGATATGGCGTTACATTCTTGCGGGTCTCGGTCTGGCTGCCCTGCTGGTGGGCATCCTGGCAGTCGTCTACCTGACGGCGCCGCACTCGGCGCCAGGTCCCGATACGGCGCGCTCGAAGAAGACGGCGAGCGGCCTGTTCGTGGCGAGTTTCGAGCCGGAGCGCGGCGTCATCCGGCAAGGCGAGCTGCAGTCCTGGCTGCTGACGCTGAAAACCGCCGCCGGCGCTCCGGTGGAGGGTGCGGCGATCACCGTTTCCGGCGGCATGCCGCAGCACAATCACGGCCTGCCGACCAGCCCGCAGGCAACCGACTATCTGGGCGAGGGGCGCTACCGCATCGACGGCGTCAAATTCACCATGAGCGGCTGGTGGCAGTTGCGCTTCGCCATCTCGGCGGCGGCGGGGTCCGATTCCGTCGTCTTCAACATCGTCTTGTGAGGGGCTGGTGAGGCGCTTGGCCAGTGTCGCAAGTCTCGCCGTTCTGGCCGTGCTCGCTCTGCTTGGCGGCTGCGGCGAGCCTGAGTTCAGCGACGCCGAGAAGAAGACCATTGCTTCGCTGGCGCTGAACATGCTGCCGGCGCTCAAAGCCGACACCACGAACCAGTATGCCGACGTGCCGGCCGCGGCGGCACTCGGATCGACGCTGTTCTTCGATGTCGGCATGAGCCGCGACGGCACCGTGTCCTGCTCGACCTGCCACAAGATCGACCGCCAGTTCCAGGACGACCTGCCGCAAGCCGTCGGCGTCGGTCGTACCAACCGGCGCACCATGCCTCTGGCGGGCGTGGCGCGCGATCCTTGGTTCTTCTGGGACGGGCGTCGCGACAGTCTTTGGGCGCAAGCGCTGACGCCGCTCGAAAATCCGCTCGAGCAGGCCGGCAACCGCGCCGCCTTCGCGCACTACATCAAGAACCGGTTCGGCGAGCGCTATGAACGCATCTTCGGCCCGCTGCCCGATCTCTCTGCTGTGCCGGCCAATGCCAGCCCGCTTGGCACCGAGGCGGAAAAGACGGCATGGAAGGCCATGCCAGCCGGCGAGCAAGAGGACGTCAACCGCGTCTTTGCCAATATCGGCAAGGCGATCGCCGCCTTCGAACGGTCGATCGAGCCTGCGCAGACGCGCTTCGACCGCTTCGCCATCGATCTCGCGACCGGCGCCAAGCCTGAGGGTGACGCGGCGTTCTCGGCGGAAGAGATTCTTGGGCTGAAACTGTTCATCAGCAAGGCCAACTGCGTGACCTGCCACAATGGGCCGCGCTTCACCGACAGTTCTTTCCACAACACCGGCGTGCCGCCGGTGAAGGATCTCCCGCCGGATCGCGGCCGGGCCGACGCGGTGACTCAGGTCCAGGCCGATCCGTTCAACTGCTTCGGCAAGTTCCGTGACGGCGACGCCGGCGCCTGCCGCGAACTGCGCTTCATGGTGAAGGACGGACAGCAACTGGTACGCGCCTACAAGACGCCATCACTCAGGGGAGCAGCCACGCGCGCGCCTTACATGCATGCCGGCCAATTTGCTTCGCTCGACGAGGTCTTGGCGCATTATTCGAAAGCGGCGGCGGCCGTCGAGGGCGTCTCCGAAGTCCACCCGCTCGATCTGTCAGACCGCGAGCGCGCGGCGCTGGTGGCATTTCTGAAGACGTTGTCGGATTAGCGGTCTTTCACCGTCTCCATCGCCACGAAGGTCGAGGTCTGGGCGACATGGGGGAGGGCCGAGATGCGCTCGCCTAGCACGCGGCGATAGGCAGCGATGTCGGTGGTGCGGACTTTCAAAAGATAGTCGAAACTCGACGCCATCATATGGCATTGCTCGATTTCCGGCACGCTCTGAACGGCACGATTGAAAGCGTCCAACGCCGCTGAGCGTGTATCCGAAAGCTTCACCTGAACGAAGGCGACATGGCCTTCGCCCATGCGCTCGCGGTCGATGATGGCGCGATAGCCCCTTATGTAGCCGTCCTTCTCCAGTCGCTTCACGCGCGCCTGCACCGGCGTCTTCGACAGGCCGACCTTCAAAGCCAGTTCAGACATGGAAAGCCTGCCGTCGCGCCCGAGCGCGGACAGGATGTTGCGGTCAATGCGGTCCAATTGGTCTTCGGTCATAGAAATGGCGGTCAAAATGGTCGGAATTTTCCCTGTATCATAGTTCAAATGGACTGCCTTGTCGATTTCTTTGGACCGACCGTTACTCGCAACTGTGCTAGTTTGCACCGATCGGTCGGGTGGCCGCCAGACCGTTCCCTAACGCTCGCTTTCATGGACCCGACATGCCGCTCGATGCCATCCGCCAGCAGATCCGTGCCAACTACCTGCCCGACGAAGATGAGGCGATGAAGCGCCTGTCCGCCGCCGCCGGGCTTTCGACAGAGGAGCGCAAGGCGATCTCGGCCCGCGCCGCCGATCTGGTGCGCGCGGTGCGCGGCTCGACCGATCCCCGGTTGATGGAGGTGTTTCTCTCCGCCTACGGCCTGTCGACCAAGGAAGGCGTGGCGCTCATGTGCCTGGCCGAGGCACTGCTGCGCGTGCCCGACGCCGAGACGATGGACGATCTCATCGCCGACAAGATCGCGCCGCACGACTGGTCGGCGCATTCGGGCAGCTCGAGTTCCATTTTCGTCAATGCCTCGACCTGGGCGCTGATGCTGACCGGCCGCGTGCTCGACGAAGGCGAGGGCGGCATCGAAGGCACGCTGCGCGCCATGGTGCGCCGGCTCGGCGAGCCAGTCATCCGCAAGGCGGTGGCTGCGGCGATGCGCGAGATGGGCGAGCAGTTCGTGCTTGGCCGCACCATCGCCGAAGCCGTCAAGCGCGGCCGGCCGATGACCCAAAAGGGTTATCTCTATTCCTTCGACATGCTGGGCGAGGCGGCTCGCACCGAGGCCGATGCGCTGCGCTACCACAAGGCCTATGCGGATGCGATCTCCTCGCTCGATTCCGGTTCGAACGGTCCCGACATCCGTTATAACCACGGTATCTCGGTCAAGCTTTCCGCGCTTCATCCGCGCTACGAGGTTGCGCAGAAGGAAAAGATGCTGCCGGTGATGGCCGAGCGGCTTCTGGCACTGGCGCTCGCGGCGCGGCATTCGCGCATGGGCCTAAACATCGATGCCGAGGAGGCCGACAGGCTCGATCTCTCGCTGGACGTCATCGAGCGCGTGCTGGCCGAACCGGAACTCGCCGGCTGGGACGGTTTTGGCGTCGTCGTCCAGGCCTATGGCCCGCGCGCGGCCTTCGTCATCGACTGGCTCCATTCACTGGCGAGAAAATACGACCGCAAGATCATGGTGCGGCTGGTGAAGGGCGCCTATTGGGACACCGAGATCAAACGGGCGCAGACGCTTGGGTTGCCCGGCTACCCGGTATTCACCCGCAAGACCAACACCGACGTCTCGTACCTTGCCTGCGCGCGAAAACTGCTGTCGATGACCGACCGCATCTATCCGCAATTCGCCACCCACAACGCGCACACGGTGGCGGCGATCCTGTCGATGGCGAAGGACCGCGATTCGTTCGAGTTTCAGCGCCTGCACGGCATGGGCGAATCCCTGCACGAGACGGTGCGCAGGTCTGAAGGCACGCGCTGCCGCATCTACGCGCCGGTCGGCGCGCATTCCGACCTGCTCGCCTATCTGGTGCGGCGCCTGTTGGAAAACGGCGCCAACTCCTCCTTCGTCCATCAGTTGACCGACGAGGAGGTCGAGCCGGAGGAGATCGCCCGCGATCCGGTGAAGACGGTGGAAAACCAAGGCCCCGCCGCCAACCCGGCAATCGCGCGTCCTGCCGAGATCTTTGGCGCCAACCGGCGAAATTCCAAGGGGTTCGACATCACCGATTCGGTGACACTCGCAGCCATCGACAAGGCAAGGGCGGAATTTGCCGGAGCGGACCGCTGGCATGCCAAGCCGATCACGCGCGCCGCCGGCTACGGCAAGCAGCGCCAGATCGTCAATCCGGCAAAGCCTGACGAAGTCGTAGGCTCGGTGCATGAAGCGGCCGCCAAGCAGGTCGCGACCGCCGTGCGCATTGCCGTCGACGCCCAGCCCGCCTGGGCAAAACGGCCGGTTGCCGAGCGCGCCGCGATCCTCAATCGCGCCGCCGATCTTTACGAGGCCAATGCGGCCGAGTTCTTCGCCTTGGCCACCCGCGAAGCCGGCAAGTCGCTGGCCGACGGCGTCGCCGAGGTGCGCGAGGCAGTCGACTTCCTACGCTACTACGCTGCCGAGGCGGCGAATGCCGAAGTGGGCACGCAGGCACGCGGCGCAATCGTCTGCATTTCGCCCTGGAATTTCCCGCTGGCGATCTTCACCGGCCAGGTCGCTGCCGCGCTTGTCACCGGCAATTCGGTGATCGCCAAGCCGGCCGAGCAGACGCCGCTGATCGCCTTCCGTGCTGTCGAAATGCTGCGCGAGGCGGGCGTG
This sequence comes from Mesorhizobium sp. M1C.F.Ca.ET.210.01.1.1, assembly GCF_004791585.1. Taxonomy (GTDB): domain Bacteria; phylum Pseudomonadota; class Alphaproteobacteria; order Rhizobiales; family Rhizobiaceae; genus Mesorhizobium. Next base: position 171,774 of record NZ_SRUU01000008.1, on the reverse strand, counting down.
CCTGAGGATGTCATCCAGCTTCTGCCGGGCGACGGCCCCTCGGTCGGCGCGCCGCTTACCGCGGACCCGCGGATTGCCGGCGTCTGCTTCACCGGCTCGACCGAGGTCGCCAAGCTGATCGAGAAGCAGCTCGCCGAGACTGCGGCGCCCGATGCCATGCTGATCGCCGAGACCGGCGGGCTCAACGCCATGATCGTCGATTCCACCGCGCTGCCTGAGCAGGCGGTGCGCGATATCCTCGCATCCGCTTTCCAGAGTGCCGGCCAGCGCTGCTCGGCGCTGCGCGTGCTCTACGTCCAGAAGGACGTCGAGAAGAAGATGCTGGAAATGCTGAAGGGCGCGATGGAAGCGCTCAATGTCGGCGATCCCTGGCTGATCTCGACCGATGTCGGCCCGGTCATCGACGACGAGGCGCAAGGCTCGATCAGCGACTATTGTGCGAAGAAGGGGCTGGAAGGCCGGCTGATCGCCAAGCTCGAGGCACCGAAAAGCGGCCGCTTCGTCGCGCCGCACGTCTTCCGGGTCAAAGGCATCGAGGAGATGGAGCGCGAGGTGTTCGGCCCGGTGCTGCATGTCGCGGCCTTCGACGCCGACGATATCGATACGGTGATCGCCGCCATCAACCGCAAGGGCTACGGCCTGACCTTCGGCCTGCACACCCGCATCGAGGGCCGCGTCCAGCATTTCGTCGACGGCATCCATGCCGGCAACATCTATGTCAACCGCAACCAGATCGGCGCCGTTGTCGGCTCGCAGCCCTTCGGCGGCGAAGGGCTGTCGGGCACCGGGCCGAAGGCCGGTGGGCCGCATTATCTGCGCCGCTTCCGCAAGGGGCCGGAGGCCGGCACGGAAGTTGGCGAAGGCCACAAGGTGACGGCGACCGAGCTCGCCGACAACCTGCCCGACCCGACGCTGGGCGGCTGGTCGACGCGACCGGATCGGGTGGCGATCCTGAGAAAGCATCTGCGCGGCAAGGGCGCGGCGGCGATCGCGGCGGCGGCGAGCCTCGATTTCGGCCAGGTCGACCTGCCAGGCCCGACAGGCGAGGCCAACACATTGTCGCTGGCGCCGCGCGGACGGGTGCTCTGCCTCGGACCGGACGCCGACACGCTGCTGGCGCAGACGATCCAGGCCTTGGCCGCCGGCAATGCGGTGCTGGCGGTGGCGCCAGGCGCGCCGGCAGCACTCTCGGCGCTGACCGGCAAGGGCCTGCCGCTGGCTGCGATCGATGGCCGGCCGGACCCGGTCGAGGCGCGATCGCTGCGGGTCGATGTCGTCGCTTTCTCCGGCACGCCGGAGGCGGCGCGCATCGTGCGCAAGGTGATTGCCGAACGCGCCGGACCGATCGTGCCGCTGGTCAGCGAAGTGCTCAACCCGGCGGACTATGCGCATGAGCGCGCCGTCTGCGTCGACACGACGGCGGCCGGCGGCAATGCCAGCCTGCTGGCAGCGGCTTAGTCTAGCCACGCTCGTCGCGGATAAGGAACTGGCAAGTGTCGGCTCGGTGAGGCAGAGCCGACACGCCACAAATCCGCCGCGTTGTAGCCTGCGGAACTGCAGCGTTTCTTGATCTCATCCAGTCTTTGCCAGGTGCCGGGTGGTCCGGCACCAGCCGGTTTTGCGCCGCCAGATCATGCCGGCGGCATTCCGGTCCAAGGCAATGACGAGGAGATTGTGACATGGTACCAAAGTCAATCGTATCTGCTTCGCTGGCGGTGCTTGGCGGGCTGATTTTCTGCAGCGGCGCCGAAGCGTCTGATTTTGCTTGCTGGCAACCCAACAAAGCGCTGCTGGCCGCAAATGAATCCGGTGGGGACTATTGGACCAAGGAGCGGCGTGAAAGGGCTGTGCCCGAAAACGACGGTGGGGCGATAACCGCGCCCGAGCCGGGCAAGCTGGCGGCGACGCGCGTCGACGTAACGCAGACGCCCTACAAATATGGCGGCAAGCTGTTCTACACGCGCGACGGCGTCGACTACACAGCCAGCGCCCAATTCGTGGCGGAGGACAACGTTCTTTTGGCGGCCGCGCACAGCATGTGGCGCGGCGACAAGCACGCGGTGAACGTGGTGTTCTACCGTGCCTATGAGGACGGCGAGGGGGCGAGGTTCGTCGTCGACCAGGCGGCGGTACTGACGGACTGGATCCCGATCAGCCCCAACCCGCCGAGCGCCGAGAAAAGCGCGCTTGACTATGCCGCGCTTCGCACCACGGCAAGTTCAGACGCCGGAAAATTCGTGCTCAGCAAGGACGGCACGTTCACTGCAGTCAAGATGATGGGCTATCCCGGTAATTTCGGCGATGGGAACTACATGTATAAACAGGATTCGACCAAGCTGGCGCAGGTCGGCGGCAGCTATCTGGCGGCGCCGACCGAATTCGGCACCGGAGCCAGCGGCGGAGCATGGTTTGTGCCTGACAACAGTATCGTCAGCGTGGTCTCCGCGCAGATCATGCAGGGCAAGACCCTGGCGATGACGGGACCTGCCTTCACGGATACTACCGAGGCGATGATCGCCTTTGTGAAGGGCGGCTGCAAGTGATGGGATCCTGAGCTCCTGCCGATGCGGCAGCGGGTCTATCTCTCGGCCAGGGGCGATCGCGAAATGCTGCGGATCGCCCCCTCGTCCAGGATGGTGATGCGGTTGCGGCTGAGCCGGATCAGATTGTCATGCTTCCAGGATTGCAGCTGGATGTTGATCCTGGGCCGGCTGGCATTGATCATCTGGCCGATGAGGGTTTGCGATATTGCGCGGTCGATGATCACGCCGTCGCCGACACGCCGGCCATGGGTCTCGCTCATGGAGAGCAGCAAGCGGGCAAGCCTGGTCTCCAGCGAGTGGATTGACAGGCCCTCGGCGAACAGCAGCGACTGCTGCAGGCGCCGGCAAATGGTTTCCAGCAACCCCCTGGTGAAGGCGGCATTTGGCAACAGGCCTTCGAAGGTCGGCTTGTCGAGCGCCAGGAGATGTGTTTTGCGCGTGGCCACGCAATTGGTCAGCCGTCGAGAGTTCGAAAGCAGCTCCGTCTCGCCGATCGTGTCACCGACCCCCAATTCGGCGACGATCACTTCTTTGCCGTCTTCCGAATTGAAGGATACGTTGACGCTTCCCGATGCGATGATCGACAGCTGGTTGCACGGATCGCCCGGCTGAAAGATCAACTGACCCGGCTCATAGCGATATTCGTGGGCAGCCTGCGCGATCTCCACCAGCCGGCTGTGGTCCAGATCGCCGAAGATACTGGCCGCCAGCAGTCCCGCAATCCGAACCTCGTTTTTCGTGCGATACGACATGTATGGCCCGGCTTCGGTTGAGATGATCTAACTTTAGATCGTTACGATATACGGGACCATTTTAGTATTGCAAAAGTCTATTTGGTGTCACCTAGGGTACAGCCGAAGAATATAACTTAAAATACCTTGCTGTGGTGCAAACCGCGGTTGCCAGTCTCAAATCGCGGCCGATCGCACCCGAAGTGACCGGAGAGGCCCGTAGGCACCTGGCGACACGGCGGTCAACCAAACACGAGGAGCTATCAGCATGAGATTCTTGATGGGAGATATGGTCAATGCCAAGGTTGAAGCCGGGCAGCCCTACTCACTGACTGTCCTGAACCAGAACAGCAAATTCCAGCAGTTTGCTCTTTTCCAGACGATTCCCGACATTGTCGGCCCGTCCGTCAATCCGGTATCACTGGCGTGGATGCTCGGCGGGGCAGCGCCCGGCAGCGTCAGCAATCCCAGCCAGTCGGTCTTTTCCTGGGAAATCAACTATCAGGTCAACACCGGCTACATCCAGGATCAGGGAACGACCATCAATCCAAGGCGGTTTACCACGGCATCCAATGCCGATGTGATGATCAACACCCAGAACGCGATCGGCATCACCTATCTCGGACCATTTCCCTATGGCGCGCCGGCTTTTCCCGCCGGGCCGACGAACGGCAAGGCAGGTCTGATCAGCGTGCAGTCCGATGACAAGATCCCAACGGCGGTCGTTCAAGCGAGCCAGTCCGTGAGCGTCAATGTCGGCATCGCCATGAATGCCAAGCCGACCATCGTCGTGCAGGCATTGCCCAACCTGCTTTACCAGTTCACGCCGAAGCCGACTTACTACATCATCGCCGGCTCGTTCGTCCAAGGCCAGGTGATCGATACCGCCACCTCATCCAATGCCTATCAGGTGGCCTATCAGGGCGTAACCGACCGCACGATCATTTTCACCGAACAAAACCAGTTCCAGGACAGCTGAACGGCCAGGACAACCGATCAGCCTGAGCGTCACCGGCCCACGGCCGGCGACGCTCAGGCCCCCTCGACGACCGAAAACCCTTCGAACTGCGGGTGGCCGAGATAGTGCCCTTTCGAGCCACCCGCGTTGCGGTGGGCGGCGCGGAAATTCTCCGACTTCGTCCAGGCAACGAAATCCTCCTGGCTTGCCCAGACGGTGTGCGAGGCAAACAGCGTGTAGCCTTCGGTCTCGTTCACCGGGCCGCGCAACAGGTGGAATTCCTTGAAACCTTTCATGTCGGAGAGGCTAGAATCGCGGTTCTTCCAGACATCCTCGAAGGCTTCCTCCGAGCCGTTCTGGACCTTGAAGCGGTTCATGGCGATGTACATTGGCTAATCCTTGGCACTATCTCTCGGATGATTTGAAGCCGTCAGTATGGACCGATCGGGGCCCTGAACCGCCAGCTCGAAATTCCGATCTCCGGCGGAATGGGAGGGAAGGGCGCCTGTTGGCGCACCAGGTTCAACGCGAACTGATCGAGTTCGGGAGAGCCTGAACTTTTGGCGAGCTGCAGGTCCGTGACGCTGCCATTCGCCAGCACCACGAAGCTGACCGTGGCATTGTTGAGCGCTTTGGCTTGCGCCGATTTTGATACAAGACGATTGGCCTTCGCCAGCTTGCTGGCGACCTCGCCACTGTAGCGCGATCTCGCCGCGTCGCCGTTTGCGGTCTTCGCCTTGCCCTTGCTGGCGATCGACGCGTTGATTTCTTCTCCGTCGGCGCTGCCGCGGGCATCGGCCGTGCTGTTTGTCGCGCCGGATCCTTCGGATGCGCTCGGCCTTGCCGTTGGTATGGGCGGCTGACCTGTGAAGGTCGGCTCAGGTTCGGCGCTTTGCGGTTGAGTGATAGGAGGCGCAGGCGGACGATCCTTCGGGGCGGCGTTATGAAGATCGTCGCGCGGCGTTCCGGCGATCAATATTTCAGGCGCCGCATCCGGCTGTTTGACGGGCTCCGTCACTGGCTGAGGAACGCGCGCCGTCGCCTCTTGTGGCTGAGAGGCGTTGATTGGAAGTCCAGGCGGTTGAGGTTTGGCCGGTTGCCGGGGCACCAGCGAAACATTGACCGAACCCGGCAACTGCCCATCCGTGGCGCTACCAACGACGCTGGCACCCACTTGATCGGCGCCTTCCGCGTTCATGGCGTCCTGGAAGTCCAATATTGCTGCAGGCGCAATCAAGAAGGCGGCCGCCAATGCGGCATGGAGCGAGCCCGACACGCCCATCGCAGCAAGCCATTTGAGGCTGCTTTCCGGCGCGCGTGTTTGTGCCAGCGGCTCGCCCGGGGCCGCTGTCAACTCGCTGCTGGTATCGGAAATGGTGTCCTGCATGGCGCGGCGTGGAAGCTGCCGCGACCGGTCCGGAGTTGTCAAATCAAGATCGGTTGCCCTGAGCGGTGCGAAGTCGATGCCGGCCGAGGGCAAAGCGACGGCGCCGCACGCCAATGCCGGCTCGATCCCCATCGGTTGTTCAGACTCCGAAAGCGATGCCGGTTTTGGTCGAGGTCTTCAGCCCGCGCATGCAGATCGCAGGCTCGATGCCGGTTCCAGCGCATTCCGTCGCGCTGTTGATCAGCACGCGGCTGAGCTTGTCGCAGTCGGCGCCGGCCAGGTCGAAGCGCGTCGCTTTCGTCTTGCCGGCGGGCAGGTCCTTGAAGTCGAGCACGGTGAGGCGGTCGACGACGCCGGCCTCGTTGAACAGCGCGATTTCGAAAGCTGCCTTCGAGAGGTCGGCGCCGAGCGCGTTGTTGACGACGAAAGTCAGCCGGCAGCCCTTGTCTGAGGGCTGCGCGGCGTTGAGCTCGAGGCTCAATGTCTGGACTTGGGCCTGCATTGGGGCCGGCGCCGGCGCGGACTGGGCCCACGCCGGCGCGGGGCCAAGCGACATCGCCAGCGCCGAGGTCAAGAGACGAAGCAATGTCGTCGAACGCGGCATCTCGGGTCAGCCTCCAAAGCGCATGGTTGCCGCCAGTTTCAGCGTGACGCCGGGTTCGTAGAGGACCGCGGTCGTGCTGCCGTTGAGCGGGTTGGCGTATTTAACGTCGAACAGATTGTCGGCGCGGAAGTCGACCTTGAGATTGTCGATTGCCTGGTAGCTGGCGAAGGCGTTGACCAGCGTATAGTCCTTGGCCAGCGGATTGCCCTTGGGCTTGCCGTTATATTGCACTTCGCCGCCGACGGTCAGCTTGTCGTCGAGGAAGTGGAAGCCAAGCTGCGCTGTCACCTGGGAGGAGGGGATGGTGGCGAGGTCGGCCCGCTCGCCTTCATAGGAGATGGTGTGGCCGTTGATGATGGCGGCCGAGAGGCCGGCATAGCCCCAGCCTGCGTCATAGACGCTTTCCAGTTCGAAGCCGTTGATCTTGGCCTTGGCGAAGTTCTGGTACTGGAAGCAGATCGGGATGCCCGGGCCGAACGGGCAGCCGCTGGTCGGGTCGAAGGCCGAGAGCGTGACGCCGTCGATATAGTCTTCGACATTATTGTTGAAGTAGGCAGCCTTGAGCCGCAGCGCGTCGCCGGCTTCTATAATATCGTTCTGCCTGTAGTTGACGCCGAACTCGACGGTCTTGCCGGTTTCAGGCTTGAGATTGGGGTTGGGCAGGAACGGGAAGGTGACGCCGGCCGGATGGTTGCCGCTGATCAGCATCTCCGTCAGCGACGGCGACCTGTAGCCTTCGGCATAAGTGCCATAGAACTGCAGGCCCGCGATCCCGGTGCTTTCGAAGGGCGAGACGCCGACGGTGATGCGCGGCGACAGCCGGTCGCCGGATGTCTTATGGTCGGAGTCCTTCAGGCTGTAGCTGTCGTAGCGCAGGCCGGTGATGACCTCGAGCCATTCCCAGGTCAGCTTGTCCTGGACGTAGGCGCCCGACACGTTGCGCTTGCCTGACGGCGTATAGAAGCTGTCGCCGCCGGCCGTGCCGCCCGTCTCGACGTCGTCGCCGACCCAGTCGCCGCCGTAAGTCAGCTCATGCGCAATGCCGGCTGTCTCGAAGCGCGAGGTGTTCCAGATATCGATGCCGGTCGTGCCGACGTCGAAGGTCGACAGCGAGCCGGCCGGCAGTACGACGGGCAGACCTGTGATCGGATCGAAGCGCTTCTGCGGAACAAGCGTCGTCAGATCGAGAACTGTCTTGTTGTAGGAGGCGTTGATGTGGAGGTCGAGCCAGGTCTTGGCGTCGTCGGTGATGTTGTAGCGGGCAGTGAAGGTGTTCGACTTGAGGTCGACATCGTTGGCGGGCACGCTGCCGCTCGTCTCCGTCCATCCGTCGCTAGAGCCGACCCAGCCGAGCTTCAATTCGCTGTTTTCGCTTGGACGGATGGTGGTCTTGAGCAGGCCGCTCAGCACATCGAAGCCGGTGCCGGCTACGGTGTCGCCGTCGCCGTTCTTGTAGTCGCCGTAGTCGCGGTAGACGATGTTGCCCAGCGCGTCCCAGTTCTCGTTGAAGCGGTAGGCGCCGCTGGCGCTGGTGGTCCAGCCCTTGCCGTTGCTTTCATAGCGTCCGGTGAGGGAGTCGGCCCAGCTTTCCTCGGGCTTGAGGAAATCCTCGGCATCCTTGGTGTCGAAGAAGACAACGCCGCCGATGGCGCCGGAGCCGTAGGTGTTGGCGACCGGGCCGCGGATCACGTCGACGGACTTGATAAGTTCGGGATCGACGTAGAAGGTCGATTGCGTGCCGTGGTCGGAACGCTGGAAATCCTGCCTGGCGCCATCGACGATCACCGCGACGCGGCCGAAGTCCTGCAGGCCGCGGATGTTGATGCTGGAGCTGACACGCCGCGCGTCGGCCTGCACGGTGACGCCGGGCACGCCGAGCAGCATCTCGTTCGGCGTCGTCGCCATACGGCGCTCAAGCTGCTCCTTGTCGACATGGCTGGCCGAGGCCAGCGACTGGATCGCCGTCTCGCCGTTGCGGCTGATGACCAGGATCTTGTCGAGCAGCGTCGAGTCGCTTGCAGGTTTCTCGTCAGTATTCTTCGTTTGATCCGTTTGCTGGTCTGCCGCCGGCTGAGTGGCCTGTTGCGCTTTGGCCGTCGGCATGCTGAGCGCGATTGCCGCCGCGCCGGCCAGCAAAGCGGCCATTCCCTTCGCCATCGACCGGTCCCTCTGACTCGGTCGTCCCCAATTCGCCAATCCCATGCCCCAACTCCAGTTTTTCAGGCTCGATGCTGGCTGGCCGGGGCTCGCTCGCATTTTTGATCACGTCCGGCGTCTTAAATGTTGACTCATTTACTCCGGTAATGCACTGACTAGTAAACATGATTATTCTAGTCAAGAATTGAATCGGCAATTTACGAAGCGCCCGGCCAGACGGCCGGCAAGCAGAGGAGTGACCCGATGAACACGCACAATCCCAATGACTTCCGCTATCGCGTCCGCCGTTCAGTCGACACGCAGATGCGCTACGAGCGGGTTCCGATGGCGGTGCGTACGCTCTCCAGCAACACGCTGTTCCAGGGCGAGCATGAGATCGGCATCGAGCATCACGGCGCGCTCTACCGCCTCAAGATCACCCGCCAGGGCAAGCTGATCCTCAACAAGTAGGCAAGATCGGACAAAGGTGGGCAGGTGAACGACATGGACCAGCGCGTGAGGCCGTCGCCGGGCGAGATCCGGCGGACACGGGAAGACAATCCGAAGATGCGCGAGCGCGATCTCGCAGCCCAACTCGGCATTTCGGAAGCGGAGCTGGTCGCGGCGCATTGCGGCCACGGCGCGGTGCGCGTCGAGCCGCGAGTCAATGATCTGCTGACCGGCCTCGAGGCGGTCGGCGAGGTGATGGCGCTGACCCGCAACGAAAGCGCCGTGCACGAGAAGATCGGCGTCTACGACAAGGTCGTCACCGGCAACCACAATGCCATGGTGCTCGGCGAGAACATTGACCTGCGCATCTTCCCGAAAGTATGGGCGCATGGCTTTGCCGTCGAGAAGCGGGACGGCGGGGAGCTGCGCCGCAGCCTGCAATTCTTCGATGCGGCTGGCGAGGCTGTGCACAAGGTGCATCTGAGGCCCGCGTCCAATCTCTATGCCTACCAGAAGCTGGTGGCGAACCTAGAATCGTCGAACCAGGAACCGACTGTCGCAATCGCCTCAGGCGTGACGGAAGGTGAAAGGGAAAACCAGGGGTCGGTTGCCAGCATTGACGACCTGCGCGACCGCTGGAGCCGGATGACCGACGTGCATCAATTTTTCGGCATGCTGAAGACGCTGAAGCTCAGCCGCCGCGAGGCGGTGCGCATGGTCGGCCAGGATTATGCCTGGCTGCTCGACAACGATGCCGTAGGCGCCATGTTCCACCACGCGGCGGCAGGCGAGATGCCGATCATGTGCTTCGTGGGAAACCGCGGTTGCATCCAGATCCATTCCGGCCCGATCAAATCGGTCAAGCCGATGGGGCCGTGGATCAACGTGCTGGACGTAACCTTCCACCTGCATCTGAGGACCGATCACATCCATGAGGTCTGGGCGGTGCGCAAGCCGACCAAGGACGGCCATGTCACCTCGCTCGAAGCCTATGACGCCAAGGGCGGCATGATCATCCAGTTCTTCGGCAAGCGTCACGAAGGCGAGGGCGAGCGCGAAGACTGGCGTTTCCTCGCCGAGAACCTGCCCCGGATACCCAGCCCGACCGCTGCTTGAGGCAAGACCCGATGCGTGTTGTTTTCCGTTTCCGCTCGACGCTCGCGCCGCTGCTCGGCGTTCTGCTTGGCTTCGCCGTTCTGCCTGCGAAAGCCAATGATAGTAAGGTCGTTTTTTCCGACACTTCGCGGATTGCCTCCATCGGCGGCTCCATCACCGAGATCGTCTACGCGCTCGGCGAGGAAGGGCATCTCGTCGCCCGCGATTCGACAAGCTATTTTCCGCAAGCCGCGCTCAGGCTGCCCGATGTCGGCTACATGCGTGCGCTGTCGCCGGAGGGCGTGCTGTCGGTCAACCCGACTGGAATCCTTGCGCTGCATGGCAGTGGCCCGAAGGAAGCGCTCGATGTGCTGAAGAAGTCGAGCGTGCCCTTCATCGAAGTACCGGAACACTACAGTCGTGAAGGCATCCTCGAGAAGATCCACGTCGTCGGCAAGGCGCTCGGCGTCGACGCCAAGGCAGAGAAACTGGCGGCCGAGATGGACGCAAAGCTGAAGTCGGCCGAGAAGCAGACGGCGTCGATCAAGGAGCGCAAGCGCATCCTGTTCGTGCTGTCGACGCAGGGCGGCAAGATCCTTGCCGCCGGCAGCGATACCGCCGGCGACGGCATCATCAAGCTCGCCGGCGCGGTCAATGCGGTCGAAGGCTTCTCAGGCTACAAGCAGATGTCCGACGAGGCGATCGTCACTGCCAGGCCGGACGTGATCCTGACGATGAAGAACGCAGGTCCGCCGATTTCGGAAGACGAGCTGTTCGCAAATCCCTCGATCGCCTCGACACCTGGGGGTGCCGCCCGCAAGGTCATCAGCATGGATGGGGGTTATCTGCTCGGCTTCGGCCCGCGCACGGCCGAGGCCATCCGCGACCTTGCCGTCTCGCTTTACGGCAATCAGGTCACGGACTGAACAGTCATGGCCGAACAGTCGATCGACGGCGCGGCGGGCAGGGTGACGGCAGCCGACGGCGACCGCTCGACACGGGCAAGGATCACCATCCTGCTTCTGTCGCTTGCGCTTGCGCTGTCCATGTTCCTGTCGCTGACGTCGGGCGCCTCGGACGCGTCCGCCGTTCGCGTCATCCGCGACTGGCTTACCGGCGCCTCGCCTGCGGATGCGGCGCTCGCCGCCCGCGACCAGCTGATCGTCTATGACATCCGCATGCCGCGCGTCCTGCTTGGCGTTCTGATCGGCGCGGCTCTCGCCGTCTCCGGCGCGGTGATGCAGGGCTTGTTCCGCAATCCGCTTGCCGATCCCGGCCTGATCGGCGTCTCCGCCGGATCGAGCCTCGGCGCGGTGGCGATCATCGTACTCGGCACGACCTGGCTTGCGCCTGTCACGCTCGCCCTCGGCGCGCTTGCCTTGCCGCTGGCGGCATTCTTCGGCGGCCTGGCGGTGACCTTGCTGCTTTACGCCATCGCGACGCGCCACGGGCGGACATCGGTCGCCACGATGCTGCTCGCTGGTCTCGCGATCGGCGCCCTTGCCATGGCGCTCACCGGCATCCTGATCTTCATGGCCGACGACCGGCAATTGCGCGACCTGGCCTTCTGGCAGCTCGGCTCGCTTGCCGGCGCGACATGGCCGAAGATCGGTACCATCGGGCCGGTGATCGTGCTGGCACTGGCAACCATGCCGTTCCTGGCGCGCGGCCTCAACGCGCTGGCGCTGGGCGAGGCGACCGCGGGCCATCTCGGCATCCCGGTGCAGCGGCTTAAATACACGGCCATTGTCGGGGTGTCGGCGGCGGTCGGTGCGTCGGTGGCGGTCAGCGGCGGCATCGGCTTCATCGGCATCGTTGTGCCGCATCTCTTGCGCCTCGCGATGGGGCCGGACAACCGCTGCCTGCTGCCGGCTTCGGCCCTGCTCGGCGCCTCCCTGCTTCTGCTCACCGACGCGGTCGCCCGCACGATCGTCGCTCCGGCCGAGCTGCCGATCGGCATCGTCACGGCGGTCGCCGGCGCGCCGTTCTTCCTGTGGATCCTGCTGCGCAAGCGCGGCATCGTCGATTTGTGAGCCGCCGATGATCGAAGCATGCGACATCTCGGTGGCGATCGGCGGCAAGCGCATCGTGTCGCATGTCGATTTCGCGGCGCGGCCGGGCGAGGTAACGGCAATCATCGGACCGAACGGGTCGGGCAAGACGACCCTGCTCAAGGCGCTGACGGGCGAGTTTTCCTATACCGGCACGGTCGCCCTCAATGGCCGCGACCTGTCCGCCATGAAGCCGGTGGAGGCGGCGATGCTTCGCGCCGTGCTGCCGCAGTCCACCTCGCTCTCCTTTCCCTTCACGGTGCGCGAGATCGTCCGCCTCGGCCTAATCGGCGGGCGCTCCGGCGTGCTGCCGTGCGAGGACGCGCGCTTGCCCGAGCGGGCACTGGCGCGCGTCGATCTCGAGGGCTTTGCCGGCCGCTTCTACCAGGAGCTTTCGGGCGGCGAACAGCAGCGGGTGCAGCTTGCGCGCGTACTCTGCCAGGTCTGGGCGCCGGTGCTGGAAGGCAGGCCGCGCTACCTGTTCCTCGACGAGCCGGTCTCCAGCCTCGACGTGAAGCACCAGCTCATCATCATGAACATCGCCCGCGATTTCGCCCGCCGCGGCGGCGGCGTGGTGGCGATCCTGCACGACCTCAACCTGACGGCCATGTATGCCGACCGCATTTTCGTGCTGCACGGCGGCCAACTGGTGGCTGCCGGCTCACCAACGGACGTGCTGAAGGATGAGCTGATCGAGAAAGTGTTCGACTGCCGCCTGAAGGTTGGCGCGCTGCCGGCGGCCAACATGCCATTCGTGCTGCCGCAATCGGCGGCCTAGCTTAGGCCGCTGGAGCGCGCTGCTCCAGGAGGTCGATGCCGAGCAGGTGACGCACGCTCGGGCGCGCGGCGACGAGGTCGGCGATCGTGTAGCGGGAGAGCACGGCGAAGAAGGCGTTGAGCGCTTCGCGCAGCGCCGAATTCAAGGCGCAGCTGTCGATCAGCGGGCATTCGGCGGCGTCATTCTCGAAGCATTCGGCCATGGCGAAGCTCTCTTCGGTGACGCGTACGACATCGAACAGGCTGATCTGTTCGGCCGGGCGGCCAAGCCTCACTCCGCCGTTGCGGCCGCGCACCGTCTCGACCAGGCCGGCCTCGACCAGCGGCTGCAGGATCTTGAACAGGAACAGTTCCGAAACCGAATAGGCGGAGGCGATCTCCGGGATGCGGCTCAGCCTGTCGGTGTTTGCGGCGCAATACATCAGGATGCGCATCGCGTAGTTGGTCTGGCGCGTGAGCCGCATGGTAGTCCTCGCGAAAACATTAGCTTGGGGCCGAATATGGCCCATAGTTTGGAACAATTCCAGACTGGACCGCCACATAGCTGAATAATCTTGTCAACTTTTTTGGCCGTAGGGGCGTAAAGGCGACCGGATACGGCCCATACGCTTTGAGCGAGCGTTTCGCTGCTGCAGGCATTAGATAAGTCCGGGTTCAAAACAGGAAACGGCCTTTCCATGTCACAGTCAGTTCAGGCCCTCGCGCCGGTTCGATTCGACGCCGATGCGCAGGCAAAACTCTCGGCATTGCGGCGGACCAAGGTCATCGCCGCCGCGGCGCTTGGCCTGTGCATCCTTGTCTTCGCGCTCGCCAAGTCGTTCCAGGGCAATTATCCATGGCTTGGCTTCGTCGCGGCCTTTGCCGAGGCAGCGATCATCGGCGGTCTGGCCGACTGGTATGCGGTCGTGGCCCTGTTCAGGCGGCCGCTCGGCCTGCCGATCCCGCACACCGCCATCATCCCGGAGAACCAGCACCGCATCGCCGACAATCTCGGCCGGTTCATCGAGGCCAATTTCCTCGCGCCCGAGCCGGTGCGGGAAAAGCTGGCCGAGGTCGACTTCGCCGCTTTGGTCGCCGACTGGCTGGCCGATACCGAACGCGCCGCCGGGCTGTCGCGGTTCGTCGCCCGGCTGGTGCCGCAGGCTCTTGGGGCGGTCGAACAGTCCGGGCTGCGCGACTTCGTCACCAGTCGCATGCTGGAGCAGATCGAAAAGGTTCCGCTGGCGCCATTGGCCGCGGAGCTGTTGTCGGCGCTCACCGACGACCGCCGCCATCAAAAGCTGTTCGACGAGTTCACCAGGGTGGTCGGGCGTTTCCTGAACGACGAAAAGGCCCTGGCGACGATGCGTGAGAAGATCCGCGAGGAATTGCCCTCGCTCTTCAACCTGTTTCGCGCCGACGCCTATCTCCTGAAGAAGATCGTCGCCTCGGCCGGGTCGCTGCTCGATGAGGTGCGGGCCGACCCCAAGCATCCGATGCGCGCCGAATTCGACCGTTTCGCGCTCGGTTTCATCGAACGGCTCAGGACATCCAAGCAATATGCAAGGCGCGCCGAGAAGCTGAAGCGCGATTTTCTTGCTCGTCCGGAGGTCAGGGCGCTGGCCGGCGACACGTGGGCAAGCATGCGCGTGTTCATCGAGCAGGATGCCAATGCGCCAAATTCGATGATCCGCAAGCATCTTGCCAACATGTTCGTCGAGGTCGGACGGCATCTGGCCGACGATGCGCAGATCAGGGCCGACATGAACCGGGGTTTTGTGGTGGCGCTGGCCTCCTTCGTCGAGAGCCAGAAGAGCGGCGTGTCGAAATTCATCGCCGACCAGGTCAAGCGCTGGGATCTGACCCAGCTGACGCGGCTGATCGAGATCAACATCGGCAAGGACCTGCAATATATCCGCTTCAACGGCATGGTGATCGGCGGCCTGGCGGGTTTGGTGCTCTATACGGTCGAGCCGCTGTTTCTCCTCAATTGACGCGGGCCGGGCGCGCACTATTCTCCGTGGTGGGCGCCGCAAAAAGCGGCAGATCGGGAGGCAATGACATGGCAAAACAACCGGAATCCGACTCTTTCCTGGACATGTTCGGCAGGTTCGGCCGCGATCTCAAGCTGCCGAATGTCGACGTCCAGGCGATCCTCGATCATCACCGCAAGAATATCGAGGCGCTCGAGAAGTCGGCGAGGGCAGGCGCTGCCGGCGCGACCTCGGTTTTGTCTCGCCAGCGCGAGATGATGCAGGATGCGCTTAGCGAAATCACCCGAATGGCGCAGAACTACCAGGTTCCCGGCAATCCGCAGGAGTTGATGACAAAGCAGTTGGAATTCGCCAGAAAGTCCTTCGAGACAACCCTGAAGAACGCCGGCGAGGTGGCCGAGCTCGTGAAGAAGTCCGGCACCGAATCGATCGAAATCCTGCGCGACAGGATCAAGGACGCGATGGCGGAAATCCGCGCCGGCTACGACAGGAAGTGAACGATCGGCGCATCGGTTCCGTTGTTTCCGGATCGGGTTCAGGAAGCTGAACAACGAGCGAGCCGGTCGCTTCCTGCCTGCCGCAAAACCGTCAACTCTATGAGCGAAAGCGCATCTAGGGAGCGAAATCGGGGCGCCGCGAATTGACAGGAGCCGCCGGTTCGTGGTCGGGAGACTGGCAAGGAGCCACCGGGAAAGCAGGAATGACGGAAAATCGGCCGAGAACGCCGCCGACCTTTGAGCAGTTGCGGACAATGGCCGGCCAGGAGATCGGCGTGTCGGACTGGACGACGGTCGACCAGCAGCGCATCGACCAGTTCGCCGAATGCACGGGCGACCATCAGTGGATTCATGTCGATCCGGAGCGCGCGAAGCGGCAGAGCCCGTTCCGCACCACGATCGCGCATGGCTATCTGACGCTGTCGATCATCGGCGCGCTGGCGCTGGAAATGGGCATCGTGCCGGAAAACACGCAGGCCGCCTTCAACTACGGATTCGACAAGGTGCGCTTCCTGGCTCCGGTGAAGTCCGGCGCGCGCATCAGGCTGCGCACGACGCTGCTGTCCATGGAGGACCGCGGCCCCGGCCAGTATCTGATGAAGGCGGCGAACACCGTCGAGATCGAAGGCGAGCAGAAGCCGGCGCTGACAGCCGAGACGCTGGTGATGATGTATGAGCGCCGCAAGCGGGCCGGCGCCTAGGTCTGCCGATATTCAGGTGACCCCGGCCTGAGAACGGCGGTTTCCTGCGCTTCCGGCCTTCGCCGGCCGAAGCATTCATGAGTGATGTGGCGGTCACAAGCTACGGCCGGCGTAGGCCGGTGCTCACATACTCAAGTACGCTCCGCTCCGGTTCTCGGAAGCCACCGTTCTCGGCTCGGCCTGACCTGAATCTCGACAGACCCAGAGGCTATCCGAGTTTGCGGCGGGATGCGGCAATCGCTCTTTCGAGCACTCTGTAGATTCGCTCATCCCCGCATTGGGCGACGTTGAAGCGCATGAAGCGGCCAGCGGTATGCGACAGGCTGAAGGCGTTTCCGGGCGCAAGAACGACGTTGTCCGCCAGCGCGTGGCGGGCGACATCGGCGGCGTCGATGCCGTCGGGCAGGCGGCACCACAGGAACATGCCGGCCGGCTGGTCGATCCAGGGCACGATGCCCATCGCCTTCAGCCTGCCGGCGCTCTCGGCCATGGCGCGCGACAGGCGAGCGCGCAACTGCTCGACATGCTTGCGGTAGCTGCCGTCCCTCAGAAGGGCCAGCACCAGTTCCGAGGACAGGCGTCCGCCGCCGAACGTCGTGGCGATCTTGAGATCGGCAAGACCATCTATCCAGTCTCGGGGCGCGGCGATATAGCCGCAACGCACCGAGGCCGACAGCGTCTTGGACAAGGAGCCGATCTGGACGACGCGCTGCAGCCCGTCGAAGGCCGCGAGCCTTGGGGCCGGGGTATGTTCGAAATCGGCGAA
Organism: Mesorhizobium sp. M1C.F.Ca.ET.210.01.1.1; assembly: GCF_004791585.1. Classification (GTDB taxonomy): domain Bacteria; phylum Pseudomonadota; class Alphaproteobacteria; order Rhizobiales; family Rhizobiaceae; genus Mesorhizobium. The sequence continues at coordinate 155,105 of NZ_SRUU01000008.1, read as the reverse complement.
GATATCGTCCTCGACGATGGTGAGCTCCGCCTGGTCGGCAAGCTTCAGCAGCCGGTGCGCGGTGACCGGCGACAGGATCGCGCCGGTCGGGTTGTGGATGCCGGAATTGGTGATGTACAGGCGCGGCCGATGCTCGGCGAGTGCCTGCGCAAAGAGCTCGATATCCGGTCCTGAGGGCATGTAGGGCACGCCGACGACCTTGGCCTGATGGGCGCGCAGCAAGGCGTGGAAGTTGAAATAGCAGGGATCATCGACCAGCACCGCGTCGCCTGGCTCAAGCAGGAACCGGCACAAGAGGTCGATGGCCTGGGTTCCGCTGTCGGTCAGCATGATCTGGTCTGGCGAGACCTCGATGCCGTGATCGGCCATGCGCCGTGCCAGCAATTGGCGCAACGGCGGCAGGCCGAGCGGTGTGCCGTAGTCGGCAAGCGCCGCGTCGTCCGCGCGGGCCGCATTCCTCAGCGCCCGGCGCAAGGCCGCCTGCGGCATCCAGGAAGCCGGCAGCCAGCCGCAGCCTGGTTTCAGCATCTCGTCGCCGGCCTCCAGCGACTGCCTGGACACCCAGAGCGGATCGACCTCGCGGTCGAGCCGCGGGCCGATCTCTGCCAGCGACAGCGGCGCAAGCTGGCCGGCGGCGTAGAAGCCGGAACCCGGCCGCGAGCGGATCGTGCCTTCCGCGGCAAGCCGGTCATAGGCTTCGACCACGGTCGATTTCGAAACCCGCATGGATTTGGCCAGCGCCCGGATCGACGGCAGCCGGGCTCCAGGCGTCAGCGTGCGTGCGGCGATCCGGTGGCGGATCGCCGCCATGACGCCCTCGACGAGGGTGCGGGCACCGTCAATTTCCAGAGTGAGGTCAGCCATCCGTACCGTTCGGAATGCCATTACAGTTTGATCGAATTGTACTCCATTGTCTCTGGCGGAGCCATAGGAATCCGTCCGATAGACGCCGAAACAACGGAGCCTCGGATGGACAAGACTGCGAGCGGCTGGGTGAACGGCTTCGTCGGCGTGCTTATCTTCAGCGGCTCGCTGCCGGCAACGCATGTGGCGGTGATGGATTTCGATCCGACATTCCTAACCTCGGCCCGTGCGGCGATCGCCGGATTGCTCGGCATTGTGATGCTGGTGCTGTTCCGCGAGAAACGCCCGGAGCGCGGCGATCTCGCCTCGCTGGTGGTTGTTGCGCTGGGCGTGGTGGTCGGCTTTCCACTGCTGACCGCGCTGGCGCTGAAGCATGTCACCACTGCTCATTCCATCATCTTCGTTGGCCTGTTGCCGCTGGCGACTGCGATCTTCGGCGTGCTGCGCGGCGGCGACCGGCCAAGGCCGGCCTTCTGGCTGTTTTCGTGCGTTGGCAGCGCGCTCGTCGCGGGCTTCGCCCTGACGCAAGGCGTGACCGCGTCGCCAGTCGGCGACGGCCTGATGCTCGCAGCCATCATCGTCTGCGGGTTGGGCTATGCCGAGGGCGCGGCGCTGTCGCGCAGGCTTGGCGGCTGGCAGGTGATCTGCTGGGCGCTGGCGATCTCGCTGCCGGTCATGCTGGTGCTGAGTATCGTGTTTTTGCCGCCGTCCTTCGCCAGCGTCGGCACCGGCGCGTGGATCGGCCTTGCCTATGTCTCGCTGTTCAGCATGCTGATCGGCTTCGTGTTCTGGTATCGCGGCCTGGCGCAAGGCGGCATCGCCGCCGTAGGACAGCTGCAACTGCTGCAGCCCTTCTTCGGCCTAGCGCTGGCGGCGACGCTGCTGCACGAGCAGGTCCGTCCGCTGATGGTGGTCGTCACGCTCGGCGTGGTGGCCTGCGTGTTCGGGGCGAAGAAGTTCGCGCGGTAGGACTCTTACTGAAACTTCGTCACCACACCGATGCCGATGCCTTCGAAGCCGCCCATGGCCATCAGCGCGGCAGGCGCTTCCTCGAGGCTGATCTTCTTGCCGACCAATAGCTCGGGCTTCAACTTGCCGGTGCGGATCATCTCCATCATAGCGGTATAGCGATAGGCCTGCATGCCGTGGCTGCCGAGGATTTCAAGCTCGAAGGCGATCACCTTGTCCATCGGCACCTGCGGGCGGGCATGCTCGGCGAGCATCAGTCCGACCTGGACGTGGCGGCCGCGCCGGCGCAGATTGGCGATCGAGTTAAAGCATGTCGTCGGGTGGCCGAGCGCGTCCATCGACATATGCGCGCCACCGTTGGTGATCTGCTTGACCGCCTTGACCACGTTTGGCGTCGTCGAAGCGTTGATCGTCGCCACTGCGCCGATCTTCCTGGCGAACTCCAGCTTCTCGTCGGTAGGGTCGATGGCAATGACATTGGCGCCCATGGCGCTGGCGATCATGATCGCCGACAGGCCGACGCCGCCGCAGCCGTGCACCGCCACCCATTCGCCGGGCGTCACCCGGCCCTGGTCGACGATGGCGCGGAAGGAGGTGACGAAACGGCAGCCGAGGCTGGCGGCGGTGGCGAATTCCATCTCGTCCGGCAGGCGCACGAGATTGGTGTCGGCATGCTCGATGCCGACATATTCGGCGAACGAGCCCCAGGCGGTGAAGCCCGGCTGCGTCTGGTGCTCGCAGACCTGATGGTTGCCGGAGTTGCACTCGAAGCAGCGGCCGCAGCCGACGGCGAACGGCACGGTGACGCGGTCGCCGGCCTTCCAGCGGCTCACCTGCTTGCCAGCGGCGACGACGAAGCCGGCCAGTTCATGGCCAGGGACATGCGGCAGCGTGATGCCGTCGTCATGGCCCATCCAGCCATGCCAGTCGCTGCGGCACAGCCCGGTCGCCTCGACCTTGATGACAACGCCATCCGTCGCCGGCTTCGGGTCGGGCACGGTCTGGATGGTCGGCGTCTCACCGAATTTTTCAAAGACGACAGCTTTCATGGGAAGTCCTTCAGCGGATTATTCAGCATCGATCTGGTTCTGCGGCGCGGCTTTCTGGAAGGCCGGCAGCGCCATGCAGGCGGCGTGGATGCGCGAGATGACCGGGTAGGGCGCCATGTCGACGCCGAAGCGGGCGTTGTTGGTGACCTGGGCGGCGAGGCAGATATCGGCCAGCCCCGGCGAATCGCCATGGCAGAATGTGGCGGTCGCGGGCGACGAGGCAAGGATCTTTTCAAGCGGCTGGAAACCTTCGTTCACCCAGTGCCGGAACCAGTTGACGACATCTTCGTCGCCGGCGCCGAACAGTGTGCGCAGTGAGGTGAGCACGCGCAGATTGTTCACCGGATGGATGTCGCAGGCGATCATCTGCGCCAGCATCCTGACGCGGGCGCGTCCCAAAGCGTCCTTCGGCAGCAGCGGCGGCTCGGGCGCGATCTCGTCGAGGTATTCGATGATCGCCAGCGACTGGGTCAAAAGCGTGCCGCCGTCCAGCACCAGCGCCGGCACCAGACCTTGCGGGTTGACCGCGAGATAGGCGGCTTCGAGATGCTCGCCGTGGCGCAAATGATGCGGCACATAGGTGTAGCTAAGCCCCTTCATCTCCAGCGCGATCCGCACCCGGTAGGAGGTGGAGGAGCGATAGTAATTGTGAAGGACTAGGTCGCTCATCGGATCAGCACCTCGGCTGGCCGATCGTGACCTCGATCGTACCGATACCGTCGACGCCGCCGGTGATCCTGTCGCCCGCCTCAACCGCGCCGACGCCGGCCGGCGTGCCGGTGAAGATCAGGTCGCCTGGCTGAAGCTCGATCGCCTCGCTGCAGATCGAGACGACATCGGCGACAGGCCAGATCAGCTCGGCGAGATCGCCATCCTGTCTTACGTCACCATTGACTGCGAGCCAGATGCGGCCCCTGTCGGGATGGCCTGACCTTGCTGCCGGAACCAGCGGGCCACAGGGCGCGGAGCAGTCGAAGGCCTTCGACCAATCCCAAGGGCGGGCGGCTTTCTTGGCCTGGTCCTGCAGGTCGCGGCGGGTCAAGTCGACGCCGACGCCGTAGCCCCAGACATGGGCAAGCGCCTCGGTACGAGGGATACGGAAGCTAGCCTTGCCGATCGCGACGACCAGCTCGATCTCGTGATGGAGATTGGCGGTCAAAGGCGGGTAGGGGATATCCGCGCCGCTGTCGACCACGGCGTCGGCCGGCTTGGTGAAGAAGAAGGGCGGATCGCGCTCGTCATTGCCGAACTCGCGCGCATGGGCTGCGTAATTGCGGCCGACGCAGAAGATGCGGCGCACGGCAAACCGCTCCGCCGAGCCGGCGACGGCTACCGAAGCGATCGCGGGCGGAGGGAGGACGAAGTCTGGCATGGGCTGTCTCTGCGCTGGCATGGATCGTTTGCACCTTCGGCCGATTTCGACGGACGGGCAAGGCTCTATGGCCCTGAAAACATTGGCCCTGTCGTTTGCACGACAATGCGCGGTATCATCGGGCGATATACTATTTGCCAATAATCTGGCGATGGTCACGGGACTATCCTGTGCCGGCTGAAACCGAACCGATGCCCGAACCAATGCAATGACCGCCGTCAACGATCGCGCCCGCTTCCTGATCATCGACGACCATCCGCTGTTTCGCGAGGCGCTGCACAGCGCCGTGCAGATGGCCTATCCGGACGTCGACACGGTCGAGGCGCGCTCGATCGCTGAAGCGATCGAGCTCCTTGCAGACGCAAAGCCGTTCGACCTCGCGCTGCTCGATCTCAGCATGCCCGACGTGCACGGTTTCGAGGGACTGTTGCAGCTTAGGACCCGCTATCCGCGGCTGCCGGTGGTGATCGTGTCGGGCTATGAGGAGCCGAAGATCATTTCCGAGGCGCTGTCCTATGGCGCGGCCGGCTTCATCCCGAAATCGGCGCGCAAGAGCGACCTCGCCGCCGCCATCCGCTCGGTGATGGACGGCGCCGTCTATGTGCCGGAAAACTACGAGGGACAGCCGCCGGACCCCGACAGCACCGATCGCGCCGACATGGTGCAGCGCCTGGCCAGGCTGACGCCGCAGCAGCTCAGGGTACTGCAGATGCTGCGCCAGGGCATGCTCAACAAGCAGATCGCCTATGAGCTGCAGGTGGGCGAGACCACGGTGAAGGCCCATGTCTCGGAGATTTTGCGCAAGCTCAATGTGTATAGCCGGACGCAAGCGGTGATCGAGGTCTCGAAGCTCGACAATGCGGAGCTGTTCCGGGACCAGGCGGGGTTTTGAGGGTTTCTAAGCCAGAAGATGCGCCAATAGCGCGCGCAGTTGCGCCGGTTTCAGCGGTTTGCGCATCAGCTCGATGCCGGCGGCGCGGGCGGCTTTGGCGACGAGCTCGGAGCCGTCGGCGGTGACGATCAGCGCCGGCACGGGGCGGCCGAGATAGTCGCGCACTTCGGCTATCGTGGCCGTGCCGAGGTCGCCGCCGTCGAGATGCTGGTCGGCGATGATGATGTCGGGCACCCAGGCGGTGTCGCCGATGAGGTCGAGCGCGTCGTCAGTCGAGGTCGCGGCGCGCACCAGGCATTGCCAGCGCTCGAGCAGCGAGGTCATGGCGCTCAGCACATCGGCGTCGTTCTCGACCAGCAGCACCTTGGTGCCGAACAGACCGTAGCCGCGCGGACGTTCCATGTCGCCGGCGCCCGTGGCTTGCTCGGTCGCCTGGAGCATTCCAACCGGCACGTCGATGTGGAAGATCGTGCCGCGTCCGACCTTCGAGGAAAAGGTGACGGGATGCCCGAGCGCGGCCGCCATGCGGCGCACGATAGCGAGGCCAAGGCCAAGGCCGCCTGCCAGGCCCGCGTCCGTCAGGGTGGACGTTCCGCGGTGGAATTCTTCGAACACCGCCTCGCGCTGGTCGTCCGGGATGCCGCAGCCGGTGTCGGCTACATCGATGCGTATCGTGTCGCCGCGATGCCTGGTGCCTACCAGAACGCCGCCGGAGCGGGTGTAGCGCAGCGCGTTGGACAGGATGTTCTGCAGGATGCGGCGCAGCAGCGTGCGGTCGGAGCGGACGACGACATTGACCGGCCGGAACTTCAGCGACAGGCACTTCTTCTCCGCTTCGGGCAGGAAATCCGAGCGCAGGGAGGAAAACAGTGCCTCCAGGCTGACATCGCCGATTTCGGGCTGTACCACGCCGGCGTCGAGCTTGGAGATGTCGAGAAGCGTGCGCAGCAGGTCTTCCATCGTCTCCAGCGAGCGCTCGACCTGGCGCACCAGCTTTCTGCCCTCATCGCTGGTCTGGACTTCGGCCAGCGCCGAGACCGACAGGTGAGCGGCGTTGAGCGGCTGCAGCACGTCGTGGCTGGCGGCGGCGAGGAACCTGGTCTTGGAAAGGTTCGCCAGCTCGGCCGTTTCCTTGGCCGCGACGAGATCGACGTTCGACTGCTCAAGCCGCCGCAGCGTCGCATGCAGTTCCTCCGTGCGGGTGCGCACCCGGTTCTCCAGCGAGATCGCGGTCTGGAACAAAGAGAAGGCGTTGCCCTGCTGATCCATCGAGCGCTCGACGCGGCTGACCAGGGCGGCGTTGATCTTCTTCAGCTTCTCGATGTCGTCGATTTTCTGGAGCGGCATGCGGTTTGCTCACTCGGCCGCCTGGCGCTCGCCGAAGGCGATGCCGGTAAAGGTCTGGTTGAGATGCATCGAGCGGTACTGCTCGCCATAGGTGCCGAAACCGATGACGTTGTTGGTCCGGTAGAGTTCGGAAATCTCGCGGAAGACCTGGCGGTTGCGTGCGTCGAGCCTGCGCAGCACGCAGTCGAAGCCGAGCACCATATCGATGCCGCCGAGCTTGCGCTCGACGTCTAGCAGGGCGGCCCGCGTCGCTTCCACCATGTTCTTCGGCTGCGCGATGGACAGAACGACACCGTCCTCGATGGCGCAGAAGAACGACAGCGAGCCGTCGGGATGCATGCGCTGGATCGAGCGGCAATAATATTCGCCCCCCACCTTCACCACGACAGGGTGGGAGGCAAAGCTCAAGGGTGTCAGCATATGCGGCACGATGCCGACGGAGGCGGCATATTCCTCCGCTGCGTTGGTGGCGTTGAATTCGCTGACGATGCGATGGTCGGGATCGGAGGCCGTCACCACCAGCTTCTCGTCGGTGGGGATGAAATTGTCGGTCTTGAAGACGTGGAAGGGGACTTCGGTGGCGATCAGCACAATGATGGCGCTATCAGAAGTGACCTTGCCGTTCGAGATCAGACTGGTCGTCTGGAATTTCAGATCGTCGCCCGCCGAGCCGCCGATGAGCGGGATGTCGTCCAGCCCCCAGTGGATAGCCGAGGTCACCGCTTCTTCGGCATAGGAAAGCCCGTCGATGAAGCACAGAGCAAAGACGCTCTTCGCCCGTTCCTGGCTGGCTCGGCCGCGCAGCAGGCGCCGTAGCGCCGCGACCTCGCCGGTGATCGCATCCATGCTGGAGGAGGAGAGGTTCTCGACCATGGTGCTGACGGTCGAAAATGACGCCGACGGCAAAAGCAGTGCAAGCAGATGGCCTTCCTCCAACCCTTGCGGCGTGATCTCGCCGGCGGTCGAGCAGCCGGCATAGGCAAGCGAGGGCGCATGCAGCTTCAGCGCATCCGCCAATGTCGATGCGTCGACAAGGCTTTGGGAGAAGAACAGCAGCGCGAAACCGGCGTCGACGGCTGCCGCTTCGGCCGCAATGGCCTCGGCAAAAGCATCTGGGTCGGGCTCATCCGTGGTGAGCGCCGAGAGGCCGCATGCGTAGCGCGTGCTCGAGCTGGCCAGCTTGCCTTCTCCTGCAATTCCTCCAACGCTGTTTTTGTGCGTGTCTTTTTTTGTGCGTGTCAGGCACGCGTGCGTCGGAGGCCATCTTTGCCTTCAATCCCGCGTTTGGCAATGGGGACGGTTGCTGCGCTGCACAGCGTTTTTGCCATGATCGAAAGTACAATGGAGCCGGCGCTGGCAGCGCTGTTTTGCCCGTTGTACGGTATGGCAATAACGCACTGCCGAAGCTTCAGCACGGCATCGGCAACGCGATAAACCAAGGTTATACCCAGGGGAGGTTGCATGTCGGACGTTTCGTTCACGGTGAATGGGAAGCGGGTCAGCGGGAGCGTCGAAGACCGAACGCTGCTGGTGCATTTCCTGAGAGAAAACCTTGGTCTCACCGGCACCCATGTCGGCTGCGATACCTCGCAATGCGGCACGTGCGTGGTGCATGTTGACGGCAGGGCGGTGAAATCCTGCTCGATGCTCGCCGTGCAGGCTTCGGGGTCGACCATCGTCACCATCGAGGGGCTGGCAAACGGCGCCGACCTGCATCCGGTTCAGGCGGCGTTCAAGGAACATCACGGGCTGCAATGCGGCTTCTGCACGCCGGGCATGATCATGACGGCGACGGATATGATCGCACGCCATCCGCAAGGCCTAGACGAGGCCACCGTGCGCGCCGAGCTCGATGGCAATATCTGCCGCTGCACCGGCTACCACAACATCGTGAAGGCGATCCTCGCTGCGTCGCAAGCAATGGCGAAGGGCGCCAAGGGCAAGGCCAGACAGGCAGCGTGAGATGGATATGGCAGTAGGCAGTGGGCAATAGGGATTAGGAGCAAATTCCCTACGGCCTAAGCCCTACTCACCACTCCCTAAATTCCGGAGGAATTTCTGATGGGTATCGAAGGTGTCGGCGCTCGCGTGGCGCGCAAGGAAGACAAGAGGTTCATCACCGGGGGCGGCCGCTATGTCGACGACATGGTGGTTCCCGGCATGAAGCATGCGGTGTTCGTGCGCAGCCCGCACGCGCACGCGCAGATCAAGAAGATCGACGTCAGGCAGGCGCAAGCCATGCCCGGCGTCGTCGGCGTGCTGACGGGCAAGGAGCTCAAGGCCGACGGCATCGGCAACCTGATCTGCGGCTGGATGATCCATTCCAAGGACGGCACGCCGATGAAGATGGGTGCCTGGTCGCCGCTCGCGGTCGACAAGGTGCGCTATGTCGGCGACGCCGTCGTCATCGTCATCGCCGACACCAAGGGCCAGGCGCGCGATGCCGCGGAAGCGGTCGAGATCACCTACAAGGAACTGAAGGCGGTGGTCGAGGCGACCAAGGCGCTCGAAAAGGGCGCGCCGCAGATTCATGCCGAGGCCGAGAACAATCTGATCTTCGACTGGGAGATCGGCGACGGCAAGGCAACCGACGCCGCGATCAAGTCGGCGGCGCACGTCACGCGCATGAAGATCGTCAACAACCGCCTGGTGCCGAACGCCATGGAGCCGCGCGCGGCGCTTGGCCACTACGACAAGGCCGAGGACCACTACACCTGCTGGACAACCTCGCAGAACCCGCATGTCGCGCGGCTGGTGATGAGTGCCTTCTACAATGTCGCGCCGGAGAACAAGCTCAGGGTGATCGCGCCCGACGTCGGTGGCGGCTTCGGCTCCAAGATCTACATCTATCCGGAAGAGATCGTTTGCCTTTGGGCGTCGAAGAAGACCGGCGTTCCAGTCAAATGGGTCGCCGACCGCACGGAGAGCTTCCTCGCCGACGCGCACGGCCGCGACCATGTCTCGACGGTGGAAATGGCCTTCGACAAGGACAATCGGATCACGGGCCTCAGGGTCGACACGATAGCCAATCTCGGCGCCTACATGTCGCTGTTCTCGTCCTGCGTGCCGACCTATCTCTACGCCACTCTGCTGTCGGGCCAGTACAACATTCCGGCCATTCACGCCAATGTGCGCACCGTCTACACCAACACCGCACCGGTGGACGCCTATCGTGGGGCCGGGCGTCCTGAAGCGACCTATCTTCTGGAGCGAACGATGGAGACGGCCGCGCGCGAGCTTGCCGTGTCGCCGGCGGAATTGAGACGCAAGAACTTCATCACGTCCTTCCCGCACCAGACGCCGGTGATCATGAACTATGATGCCGGCGACTATGCCGCCTCGCTCGACGCGGCGATGAAGGCGGCCGACTATGCCGGTTTCACCAAGAGGAAGGCGGAGGCCGCCAAGCGCGGCAAGCTGCGCGGCATCGGCATGAGCTGCTACATCGAGGCCTGCGGCATCGCTCCGTCGGCGGCGGTCGGTTCGCTCGGCGCCGGTGTCGGTCTCTGGGAATCGGCGGAAGTGCGGGTCAACGCCATCGGCACCATCGAGGTGCTGACCGGCTCGCACAGCCATGGCCAAGGCCACGAGACGACCTTCGCACAAGTGGTCAACCAGCGCTTCGGCGTGCCGATCGATTCGGTCTCGATCGTCCATGGCGACACCGACAAAGTACAGATGGGCATGGGCACCTACGGCTCGCGCTCGGGCGCTGTAGGCTTGTCGGCGCTCGTCAAGGCCCTCGACAAGGTCGAGGCCAAGGCGAAGAAGATCGCGGCGCATCTGCTCGAGGCCGATGAGGGCGACATCGTCATCGAGAACGGCGAGGTCAAGGTCGCCGGCACCGACAAGAGCCTGCCGTGGTTCCAGGTGGCGCTCGCCGCCTACACCGCGCACAACCTGCCGGCAGGCATGGAGCCGGGCCTCAAGGAGACTGCCTTCTACGATCCGGCGAACTTCACCTTCCCGGCCGGCTGCTACATCAGCGAGGTCGAGATCGACCCGGAGACCGGCGTCACCGAAATTGTCCAGTTCGTCGCGGCGGACGATTTCGGCAACATCATCAATCCGATGATCGTCGAAGGGCAGGTGCATGGCGGCATCGCGCAGGGCGTCGGCCAGGCGCTGCTGGAAGGCGCCCATTATGACGCCAGCGGGCAGCTGCTGACGGCGAGTTATATGGATTATACGATGCCCCGCGCCGACGACCTGCCGTCGTTCAAGGTCTCGACCTCGAACACGCCTTGCCCCAGCAATCCTCTGGGTATCAAGGGCTGCGGCGAGGCCGGCGCCATCGGCTCGCCGCCGGCGGTGATCAACGCCATCACCGACGCGCTCGGCGTCGTCGACATCGCCATGCCGGCATCGCCGTCGACCGTGTGGTCGGCCATTCGCGCCAAGAAGCACTGAGGAGGAGCAAAGATGTATTCGGTCAATTACCATCGCGCCGCCTCGGTCGCTGACGCCGCCAAATTGTTGAAGAGGGGCGATGCCAAGCTGCTCTCCGGCGGCATGACGCTGATTCCGGCCATGAAGACGCGGCTTGCCGCTCCTTCCGATCTGGTCGACGTGTCGCGGCTGAAGGACCTGCAGGGCGTCAAGGTGTCCGGCAAGACGGTCACCATCGGTGCCGCGACGACGCACTACGATGTCTCCAACGACGAAAAGCTCAAGAAGGCCTGCCCGGCGCTCGCGCATATGGCTTCGCTGATCGGCGACCCGGCAGTGCGCTACAAGGGCACGATCGGCGGCTCGATCGCCAACAACGATCCGGCGGCCGACTATCCGGCGGCGCTGCTGGCATTGGGAGCGACCATCGTCACCAACAAGCGCCAGATTGCTGCCGACAAATTCTTCAAGGGGCTGTTCGAGACAGCGTTGAAGGAGGGCGAGATCATCACAGCGGTGACCTTCACCGCGCCTGCCAAGGCGGCTTATCAAAAATTCCGCAACCCGGCTTCGCGCTACGCGATCGTCGGGGTGTTCGTGACCAAGGGCAAGGAAGGGGTGAGGGCGGCGGTCACCGGCGCCGGCGACGATGGCGTCTTCCGCTCCAAGGAAATCGAAGCGGCGCTGGCGAAGAATTTCGACGCCTCGGCGCTCGACGGCCTCAAAGTGCCGGCAAAGGGCTTGATGAGCGACATCCATGCCTCTGCCGACTATCGCGCCAATCTGATCGCGGTGATGGCAAGACGCGCAGTAGCCGCTGCCAACGCCTGAACGCTCTCCGGCGGAGTGAAAGGAAGGGGCCGTCGCGGCCCCTTTTCCTTTTGTATTCGCAACCACTTGGCGGGAATTACCTGAGAATTCGCGGCTTCGCACTTGCACAATATTATCCCGCACTGCAAAATAAACGCGGCGGGAAACGAAGCGGTTCCAGGCACGGCTATCCGTGCCGGGGGCCATCGAGTTGCGAAGGACGGCATGACCGACATCTCCGCGACGGCCGGTGTCCTGCCACGGGCCGCAGCCGACAAAGCGGCACGGACAAGGCTGGCCTATCTCGACGGCTGGCGCGGCCTGTCGATCGCTCTGGTGCTGATCGGCCACTTCTTTCCGGTTCCCGGCATCAACCTCGGCGTGCTCGGCGTCGAGTTCTTCTTCGTGCTCAGCGGCCGGCTGATGGGCGAGATCCTGTTCATCGAGCGCTTTCCGCTGAAGAAATTCTTCAAGCGCCGCTTCTCGCGCATCTATCCGGCGCTGCTGGTGTTCGTGATAGCCGCCATGATCGGGCTTTCCGGCACTTTCATCGCCTTCAAGTGGAAGGCGGCGCTGACGGCGCTGACCTTCACCTACAACTATGCCGGCATTCTCGTTAACCGCGCCGGCGCCCTCGACCATATCTGGTCACTCGCCATTGAAGAGCATTCCTATGTCATCCTGGCGCTGATCAGCGTTGTGGTGTCAGGGCGCGTAAATGTCGTGCGGCTGCTGGTGGCACTCTCCGTGCTGGCCATGGCCAACGGCGCCATCTCCTACTGGGTCCTCGGCATGGACTACGAGACAAGCTACTGGCGCACCGACGTTCATATCGCCTCGATCCTGCTGTCGGCGGCGCTCTGCCTGCTCAAGGCCGACGGACGGCTGCCGGCATTCCTCAGGAACCAGCATGTGGCGCTTGCGGCTGCTGCGGGCGCGGTCTTGCTGTTCCTCGATCCGGTGCCGACGCCCGTGCATTATTTGTTGGGCGTGCCGCTGCTCGCGCTTGCCGTCAACACGCTCGACTTCGCCGGCGGCTACCTGACCGGAGTGCTGGCGTCGCGGCCGATGGTGATGCTGGGGCTATGGTCTTATTCGCTCTATCTCTGGCAGCAGCCCTTCTACAAATTCGTCTACGACCGCGGGGCCGCGCCGATCCCGATGCTGGCCGCGGTCTTCGCCTGCGCGCTGGCGAGCTACTATATCGTCGAAAAACCGGCGCGGGGCTGGCTCAATCGCAATTGGTAAAGGCGCAGGCTATGCCGCCTTGCCGCTCTTTTGCGCGGCCAGATAGCGGCGAAGTCCGGCTTCGCCGCGCGGCGTCGTCCAGCGGTGGTTCCAGGCAAAGGCAGGCCTGAGCAGCGGCGCCAGGAATTTGAGGATCGGCCTTTCCACTATGACCTGCCAGGTGAGCTTCACATGCGTTCCGGTCCCGGACGGCGACAGTTCCGCCCGCCACAGGCCATCGAAATCGCCGAACGTCTTCACCACCACCAGACGTCCCGGCTCGAGCTCGGCCGCCTCGATGATGAAGTTCAGCTCGTAGGGCAGGGCGCCCCGAGCCCTGGCTCTCGCCCGCGCGCCGACGACACCTTTGCCCTTCCTGTCGAGCGGCTCGACCTCCTTGTAGGCGTCGCCCCACCAGAGCGGCAGCAACTCGGCGTCGGACAAAACGTCCCACACTTCCTGCGGCGTCCCTTCCGGTATGTCCCAGCTCTCGTCGAAGCGGAAGACGTTGCTTGGCATGATTTGGCGCCCTCTATGGCGAAAGCCGCTTAGATTAGCGGCGACTGTTTCATCGTGCCAGTGCCCCTCGTTGCCGTCTTAGAGCGGTTCCTTTCTTTTGAAATCGGCAACTCGCTCCGACTATTTTGTTTCGGTTCGATTTGGCTGCAAAATGCTCTAGTTGATCTATTTGCCCCGATGCACCTCAAGAACCCACATGAGCAAGCCTGATCCCGACGAAGTCTCCCGCCAATTGGCCGCCCGCTCGCTCGCCAACGACGATCCGACCGGCTGGTTTGAAGTGCTCTATCGCGCCGCGGAAGCCGGCGAGACGCAGGTGCCATGGGAGCGGAAGGCCCCCAATGCGTTGCTTGCCGAATGGGTGGCCGGCAGCGATGGCCACGGTAAGCGCGCCATCGTCATCGGTTTTGGCACCGGTCAGGACTCGGAGTTCATCGCCTCGATCGGCTATGACACCACCGCCTTCGAGGTTGCCGCCACCGCCGTCTCTGCCGCGCGGCGGCACTTTCCCAATTCGAGGGTCGACTATGTCGAGGCCGATCTCCTCGCCCTTCCGGCCCAGTGGATCGGCCGCTTCGAACTCGTCGTCGAGTGCCTCACCGTGCAGTCTCTGCCGCGCCCGCTGCGCGCTCAGGCAATCGCTGCCGTTGTGAGCCTCCTAGCCCCGGGCGGCAGGCTGATCGTTGTCGCCACCTCGATCGACCCCGCCGGCGACCTGAACGCTGGTCCGCCCTGGCCGCTGACCGAAGCCGAGATCGGCATCTTCTGCAGGCCTGGGATCACCGTCGTCAGGCAAGAGCATCTCTCCTTCGCGGACGATCCCGGCTTTGGACGGTGGCGCATCGAGTTCGCGCGTGAAAGTCCATAGACGTTTGTTTCCACGCAATTCCGAACGGAAAATCGCTGCGCACTTTTCATGGAATTGCGTTAGCCGGTATCGGCTTGGCGTAATAGCGCACCGACTTCTCGCCGCCGTGGATCACGGCATCGCCGACCTCTCCGAAGCCGAGCGCGGCGTGGAACGCATCCGAGGCCGGGTTCGGTGGATCGGCATTGACCTCGCAGGTGACGATGTCGTAGCCGGCGCGCCGCGCATGGTCGAACAGATCTTCGTAGAGGCGCCGGGCATGGCCGCGACCACGCGCCTCGGCCGCGACCACCACGCGGTCCACATAGACGAAGCGCGGATAGCGCTCGCGAAACCAGAGGAAGTTCGGGCTGTCGTAGCGCGCGTCCTGATCGAAGCACATGATGAAGGCTTCGAGCGCGCCGATGCGGCGCGTGTGGAAAGCCTGGCCGATGAGGAAGGATAGTCGTTCCGGCTCCAGCCAGGACAATTCGGCGGCATGCTCGTTGTTGAGAACGAGAATGGCGGGCTCGTCGGCGGGCAAGACCCGTTCGATCGGCAGCCGGTCCTTCGTCTCAGCCATCACGTCCTCGCGGCTGCGATGGTGGCCGCCACCAGCGCTTCGTCGGTGACGGTGTTGCGGTATTCGCGATCGAGGTCGGTGCCGCCCATGCCGACATTCGGGTTGCGGTAGCGCATGGCGCTCGGCATGTCGGCAAGCGCTGCGAAATGCATCTCGCTCAGCCCGGTTCGCCTGCGGACTTCGCCGATATTGTCGGGCGCCAGCCCGCCGCAGCCGAGGATGATAATGCGTTCGCCCGCCTGGCGGACAAGCAGCGCCAGCAGGTCGGCGCCTTCCAGCGCCGTGTCGCGCTGGCCGCTGGTCAGCACGCGGCCGACCTTGCAGCGAATCAGCGCTTCGAGCGCTTCTGCCGGATTGCGCGTCATGTCGAAGGCTCGGTGGCAGGTGACGTTGAGTGGTCCAGCGGCGCGAACCAGTTCGCTCATGCGCACCTCGTCGATCGTCCCGTCAGCGGTCAGGCAGCCGACGACGACGCCCGTCACGCCGAGGTCGCGCAGGGCGCCGACATCGGCGACCATCGATTGGTATTCCGCCTCGCTATAGAGAAAATCGCCGCCGCGCGGACGCACGATGACATGGAAGGGTATGGTCGCCCGTTCAAGTGCTGCACGCACCGTGCCGAGGCTCGGCGTGATGCCGCCTTCGACGAGGCTGGCGCAAAGCTCGACGCGGTCGGCGCCGGCGGCCTGCGCGGCGAGCAGCCCGTCGATGCCTTCGACGCAAATTTCGATCAGGGGCAGTCGGGCGTCGCTCACAGGTATCCATCCATGCTTCAAATTGAGTGACCTGCCCTAGCATCGGGACGACTGTCGTGAAAGGCGCAACGATCGATTCAAGGCCCGCTCCGATGGTTGCGGCACCGAGGTGCCGCGGGCCGGGCGCGTCGATCGCTCGCGAATGTCGCTTCTTTCTCTGATTTGGCAAGAAGGCGACGAGGTCGATCGAAGCGCAGGGCGGCGCCGTTCGCCTGCTGGCCTGAGTACGGCTCGCGTTTTCTCAAAGACACCGCAGTCGTGCTTGCGCGCGAGTGCTTGCCGCGCGATGGTCGTGCTGCTTTCGGAGAGGACTCATGCGAAACACCATGGCATCGGCGCTGCTGCTGGCGGCCGCGCTTTCTTCAACCGCCGCCAACGCTCTGGACAGTTCCGGCACCCCGGTCGTCGTGACGCCGCTGGCATCCAGAACGACGACAGCTTCCGGCCAGCCGATCACGCTGCCGCAGAAGAATGTCGAGGTCCAGGTTTCGGCCTATCAGATCGCGCCGGGCGCGACGCTCCCGGTGCACAAGCATCCTTTCCCGCGCTACGCCTATGTCGAGGCCGGCACGCTCAAGGTCACCAATGTCGAGACCGGCAGCAGCAACACCTACAAGACCGGCGATTTCATCGTCGAGATGATCGGCCAGTGGCACCAGGCCACCAATATCGGCACCGATCCAGTCAGCTTGCTGGTGATCGACCAGGTCGAACAGGGCGCCAAGAATACGATCTTGCGGAATTGACGCGACGCATTGAGGCGGACCGGTGCACCAAGCGTGGCCTGCTCATTGCACCGCCATGCCGACGAGGGCTTGCGCGTGAGCATGGAGCTTGCGGGCGGCCTGCCGGTATTCGATCTCATCACCGCTGCATACAACCATGAACTGCGCAGCAAATTCCTGCGGGGTTCCGGCAGGCGTTGCGAGCATGGCGTCCACGATTTTGGACATCTCGCGGTACACGCGTTTCAGATCGTTGTCGGAAATATCGAAGGAGATCGAATCCCTCAGCGCGGCCCAACGCCGGAAACCTGCCGCTATCGGGCTTTCGTTCAGGTTTGCGGCGGAAACCGCTGCGGCGTCTCCACTGGATGAGATGGAGACCATTGCAACCTGGTACGGCACGTCTGCTCATCGCATGAAACGTCATGTCCAAGTCCTTACGGTTGAAGATGGCTTCTATCGCCGGCTATCCGATGCCGCATTGCGCTGGATCAATATCGGGAACGGCCGGCAATCCTATCCCGTGACCTTTTGCCGGAGGGATCTGACCGCCTCCAGCAGTTCGCGCTCGCTGGTGTGAGCATTTCGAAAGACGGCTACAACCATCGCCGCCAGAATTTCCGCCTTCGGGTCCAAGGGATCGAGCTGTTCGTCCGCGCAGAGCTGATTGAACACGCGTTCGCAAACAGCCAGATCGAGAGGGCTAAGACAGGTGCGATTAAAACGCTGACGCAGCATTGTGCGACCCTTTCAGGCCCGCCGCTCGTGCTTTTGCGGCGGGCTTTTATCACTGAGGCTTGAGCGGTAATGTCGTGAATAGTATTGTAGAACTATCACTCGACACCTTATGACTGCGCTACAAATATCCCCAAAATCTGCGCGCACTCGCGAGATCTATATTGTCCAGAGATCATCAGCTGATAATAGTCTCTCCTCTTGTTTTCTGGTATATGAAAGCCGCGTCGAAAATCCGCCGCCTCCTTTGGAGTTCTTGTGCAGCCAAGTTTGCTGGCGCTGACTTTCAAACTCCCCAGTGAGCATCCGATCTTTGCCGCAATATCTTTCAATGGTTCGTTATTAACGTATCCATCAAGAATTATCTTGCGGCGAGCTTCTCCTTTGATCTTATCGTTCATTTCGTGGTCTCCTCAACATCGCTTTCACGATGCCTGATTCTATACCCACTGGTTTGAAGAGTGTCGTTATCGTCGCATCCAGAAACTTATCTCGGGATGCATTTCTTACTGTAATCCAGCGTGAACGCCGATGCGATCTACAGGCTTGTCAGATGCCCAGGATACACCACATGATTGCGCGGGCATGGGCATACCGGATTCGGATATGGCACCACGCGCGGTGGACGCTAAGAAGCAAGACGAGGCGCATGCTGGGCAGGCGCCGGAACGTGAGCGACGTCGTTGGTCACGCGACGCTCAGCCGCCCGATGAGGCCGCTCCGCCACCCGCGCCGGTGCTGGAGCCGCTGTCCTTTTCAACGATAAAACTGCCGCCACAGGATCAATTCGCCGCTTGGCAAGCGCATGTGGCGCCGCTAGTTGAGGTCAAGCTGCCGGACAACAAGTCGCTGGACGACGGCTTTCCCGCCGACCACACGGCTTGGAATCTCGGTGGCATGCTGATCGTTCAACAGCGCGCCCCTGCACATAGTTACACGCGTTCCACGGCGAAGCTTCGCTCGAGCTCGATCGACCATTGGTATGTCGTGTTGCCGCATACTGGCCGGTCATGGACGGAGGTCGATCGCCGCGTCGCGGAGGGCCAGCCGGGCAAATTGGAAATCAGGTCGCTTGGTTACCCATTTCGCGGCAGGGCAACGGATTCCGAAGGTCTCTTCCTCTATTTGCCGCGCGATTTGTTCGCCGATGCGGCGGCAACCCTCGACGCCAAGAACAATTCAATTTTGTCCGGCAATTTTGCCAGCCTCTTGGTCGACTACATCAACAGCATCGAAGCAAGACTGCGAAGTCTCACGGCGGAAGATCTGCCGCGCATCGTGCATGCAACACGCAGCATGATCATAGCCTGCCTCGCGCCGCCTGCGGAGCATGCCGCGGCCGCCGAACAATTGGCGAGTGTCGCGCTCATGGAGCGAGCGCGCCGATACGTCCATCAAAATCTGGAAGCGGCAAATCTGACCCCGGACTCAATGTGCCGGGCGCTCGGCGTCTCACGCTCTCGTCTGTATCAGTTGTTCGAACCGAGCGGCGGTGTTCTCCACTACATCCAAAGTCGCCGACTTTTGGCAGCCCATCTCGCGCTCAGCGATCCGGCGGACAGCCGACGCATTGTCGAAATTGCGGAAGCCTTCGGGTTCAGTTCGGCGGCAAACTTCAGCCGGGCCTTCAGCAAGGAATTCGGTTACAGCCCCCGCGAAGGTCGCAGGACGATGGTCTTGCCGCGTTCCGCCAACCCAGTTTCGCCTGGCGGGCACGAGAACGGCTCTTCCTTTGAAGGATGGCTCAAGGCGCTTGGAAGCTGAACGCAGCATCAGCGGCGATTGAGATCGGCGACATTTCATCGGAATGCCGCCCGGAGGTCTGCCGGGTGCCGGGCGGCAATCCTTGCTGCCGGGGCAGGGCGACCGCGGGACTGACGGCTTCCGAAACAGCACAAGCCTTGCGAGGGATGCCGCGCCGATATCGAGATATGTACGCCCGGATAAGTATTTGGATGCGCAGCTAACGACAGTGCGACCTTATTCGTAGATGTTGGCGATGACTTTAGCGGGGGCTCGGCACAGGCGGCAGGTTTTCCAAGTTGGGGGGAATATCGCACCGCCTGTGCCGCTCGCGCCACCGCTATCCGTCAAAAATGGTGGCGTAATTGAGTTGGTGTACCGGGGGGCGGCCGGCTGGAGTTCATTCCGCCACAGACGGCTAGTGGGGGCTCGACGGCTTAGTTGGGGGCTCGGCACAGGCGGCAGGTGTCCAAGTTGGGAGATGCCGGATCGCCTGTGCCGCTCGCGCCACCGCCATCCCTCAAAGACGGTGGCGTAGTTGGGTAAGCGTGACAAGCTGGACGGTGGCCAGCTGGGTTCATTCCGCCGCAGAACGGCTAGTGGGGGCTCGATGGCTTAGTGGGGGCTCGGCACAGGCGGCAGGTGTCCAAGTTGGAGGATGCCGGATCGCCTGTGCCGCTCGCGCCACCGCTATCCGTCAAAGATGGTGGCGTAGTTGGGTAAGCGTGACACGCTGGACGGCGATCGGCTGGAGTTCATTCCGCCGCAGATGCCAACTCTTGTCGAGCAGCCGCCCCAAGATGAGGGGTGGGTTCACGAGGCCAAGCTCGACGGCTACCGCACGCAAATCATCATCGATAAAGGCGGCGTGCGTCTCTACAACAAGAACGGCCGTAACTGGACGACAAGATATTGGCCTATCGCATTGGCGGTCGAACTGCCGTGCCGGGCCGCCATTCTCGACGGCGAGGTGATTGTGTCCGGCGAGCGGGGTACGCCCGATTCCCCTGCGCTGGAAGCCGCGATCTGGAAGGAGCCGAGCCGTCTGGTGTTCGTCGCGTTCGACATTCTCCATCTCGACGGTCGCAATCTTGCCGACTTGCCCCTGCTGCAGCGCAAGCAAATCCTAAGGCAACTGGTTGAGCCTGGCGTCGGTAAGATCCAATACAGCGAACATTTTGATGGCGATGCACTGGCGATCTTTCGCGCCATCGAGAAGACAGGGCTTGATGGCGTCATCTCGAAACGCGCCGACAGCCCCTACCGGAGTGGGCCGTCGAAAACGTGGCTGAAAACCAGATATTCGAGACAGCCGATATCGAATCGCTAGGTCTGTGATCGAACCCGGGCCGCGAAATCCGCTCCGTCTTGTGCGTCGCAATATTTCGAATCACGCCGATGCCTGCGGCAATTGTCTGAAAATTACCAATCTATTAACAATTAATGATTGCTCGTCGTGTGGATAATCGGCCGTCAGTCACTGCCGGAGCATGCTTTGCGACTACGCCGCACACGGCGCTTGTTAGGAATGCGAGTTGAAAGTTTGCCAAGCTTGACGGTTATGCTATTTTTCAACTGGGGGAGCACATTGGCACCGCCTGTGGAGGTGGCACTTGCATCCAAAGGCCTCGGACGCCGGCAAGGAGAGTAAGGGGCCTTCCCCCGACGCTCCACATATCGCCGAAGCGCTTCTCGCTGACCTGTTGTCGAACACCGCCGATCTCGTGTCATTCTATGATCGCGACTTCCGCCTGACGCACTACGCGGCCGGGCTCAAAGGCATGCATGGTGGCGCAGTGGCGCTGGGTGCTGCCATTTGGGAGATCTATCCGGGCTTCCTCGATTCGAGCTGTCGCGACGAATTCCTTCGGGTGTTCCAGGGCGGCACTCCGGCGAGCATCGACTTGCCCCGATCACGGGGCCAAGCGCCCCGGTCCGTTTTCGTCTTCGGCACTGCAAATGGCGTCGGAATCATCGAATCGAGGGAACATGGCGGGCGGAGCGCAGCGGAGGAGCAGGAGCACGTAATTCTGCTCCATCAGGCGACGCACGACGTGCTGACCGGACTGCAGAATCGGCGGCGATTCGGCGAGCGGCTGCAGCAAGCGCTGGCCTCCATCGGCGGAACAAAGCCGAAAGCCGCCCTGCTGCAAATCGACCTTGACGATTTCAAAGCGGTCAACGACACGCTCGGCCACGGCGCGGGCGACACGCTTCTTCAACTCGCGGCAGGCCGAATCCGCGACGCGCTGCGGGATGGCGAGTCCGCGTACCGGTATGCCGGCGATGAGTTCGCTGTCATCCAAGTGGGCAAGGAGCAGCCCGCGGAGGCCGAGCGCCTAGCCGGATCGCTGATCGACGCGTTCAAGGAGCCGTTCGTCATCAACGGCATCGCCGTCTTCGTTGGCTCGAGTATCGGAATTGCCTTCGGGCCGGAGCACGGGACGGATGGCGAGCAGCTGATGAAAGCCGCTGACATTGCCCTTTACGCAGCCAAGACGGATGGACGCGGTTGCGCTCGAACGTTCAACCGTTCGATGCTGCTCTTGCTCGAGCAGCGCGAGAATCTCAGGCGCAGCCTTCGAGCCGCGCTGGAGCGGGGCGAGCTCTATCTTGAGTATCAGCCGCTCATTCGGCCGCCTTCGTCGGTGATCGGTTTCGAAGCGCTGCTGCGGTGGCGGCACCCCGAAATCGGGATTATTCCGCCCAGCGTGTTCATACCCATTGCCGAAGCCGACGGTCTTATGGACGAGATCGGACGATGGGTGCTCGAGCAAGCCTGTCGCCAGGCGCTGACGTGGCCTTCCTCGCTGACAGTCGCAGTCAACCTGTCGCCGGCTCAGTTCCTGAGCGGTTCGCTGACAGACACGGTCGCTCAGATCATCGACGAAGTTGGAATCCGAGCTGATAGAATTGAACTCGAGATAACCGAAACGGTTCTTCTCGAGAAGACGATCGACAATATCGACACGTTGAATACCTTGAACGTCTTGGGGATACGAATTTCGCTCGATGATTTTGGAACGTACTATTCATCGTTGAGCTATCTAAAGAATTTTCCATTCGACACCTTGAAGATAGATCAATACTTCATCGCGGACCTGGAAACCGATCTGAAAGGCCAGACGATCGTGCGATCTATCATCAGCCTGGCGCACGGCTTGGGAATAAGCGTCACCGCCGAGGGGGTCGAGACGTCGGCACAAGCACGTTGGCTTATCAAGGAAAATTGCGATTGCCTGCAGGGTAATCTTCTGGGGCGGCCGCTCGATGCCGAGGCAACCGGCGATTTCATCAGGCTGTCCTCGCCGAAGGGGATACGAACGATGGAGGGCTCAAATCGGGCGCTCTAGCGCCCCTTTGTAGTGGAGCTGCGGAAGCGATCGAGGCAGATATCACCGGCGGTCGAACTTTCCGCCTTGGCGGTCATAGCGCGCCACTTGGTTCGAACACCGATGGATAAGTGAGGATGCCGATGGGATCTCTTCATCATGACTTGGCTGGCGAGCCGACTTTTGAGCCGATGGTCCAGATCGACATGGAAATCAAGGCGTTTGTCTCCGCCTGGAGACACTGCGATTACGTCTCGACCTACATGGCCCGCATGATCAGTCAAAACAGGTCAGACTCGGTCAGGCATTCAAACCTCTTTTCTTCCGCCTTCAACGAATTGCTGGAAGTCGCGTTTCGTACGCGCCATGCCGAGGGCGAACTGGCTTGCAGGGTGTCTCGCCATGGCGCCACGGACAGGATCGAGCTGACATTTCCGTGCGTGCCGGAGGAACGCCAATTCTACCAGGAGGCCGTGTCGCAAGTCGCGGGACTTGAGGCAAGGGAGCGATACCTCAATTCCGTGTCCGGGGATCTCGCGCCCAGCCGGGAGATCGTGCTCCTGGAACTGGCTGTCGACTACAACGCGACGCTCAGGGTAGAGGAAACCGACGGCGACGCGATCAAGCTTGTCGTGGATTTGCCGCTCGAGGGGCCGCAACATTGACCCCTTACAACCTCCTCCCGCGCTTCAAGGCGCAATACGACGCGAACAACCAGGAGTTTTCCATATCCGGGGTGGTCCGGCCCCAGGCGATCGACGAGCTTGGGCCGAGCCTGACATTGCTTCGTGATGCCATCGACCGCGTGCGCGGCGTCCTGTACGTCAATGTCAGACGCCTGACGCAGATGAACAACGCTGCATTTCATGCCTTTTCGAGGATCATTATCGACGCTTGCCGCGCTCGACCTGAGCTCAAATTTGTCGTCATCACGTCAAGCGTCGTTGGATGGACCTCGCGAAAATTCGGTCGATTGAGCGGAATCGAACCGAACATCGCTGTCGAGGAGTATGACAGCCATTTCTATCCGGGGCAGGGCTTCCTCGAGGAAGGCGGGTTCGTCCCTATCCTGCGCACACAGACGAAGATGACATGGCGCCACGAGCGCGCAATCCTGCCGCGGCACGGCATGAAGCCCGAGATCGTCATGGCCGACATCTGTTGCGGGATCGGTGATTTCGCCGTGCTGGTGCAGAAGGAGTTCCAGCCATCGCGGATCGTCGCCCTCGACCACTCGGTTTCGAGCCTGAACTACGCTCGACGAGTGATGCGGGAATTCGATATCCGGGGCATCGAATATACCTATGGCGATGCATCGGAAATGCTGCTCGACGAAGCGCAGTTTGACCTGGTCACCTGTCGGCATTCCCTGCAAATCTTCAATCGACCGGAACTCATCCTTAAGGAACTTTACCGCATATGCAAACCAGGCGGTCGGGTTTACATCACCAACGAGAAGAATTCGCATTGCCTCGGCGAGCCGCGCGCCGAAAGCATTGGATGGACCTACAACGAGGTGGCGAAGCTGTTCGGTCATTTCGAGATGGATGTCGAGCTTGGGCCCAAGAGCCGGCGATACCTGATCGAGGCCGGATTCGAAGACATCCGCGTCGAGACCTTCATGGTCACCAACCTGGACGGCGATCCGCAGGACTTTGCCGACATCATTGAAGCGTGGGCGAATGTCTATGCGGGCGAGATGGCGACCAGACGCGGCGACGGACCGGAGTTCGTCGCACGGTTCCGGCAGGGCTTCCAGGACCACATTTTCGCCGCGCTCCATCCCAAAGGTTATGCGGGGTGGCCGATCTGGGTCGCATCGGGGCGACGGCCGCAATGAAAGCCGACAGCGAGCCTACACCGCGTTTCGGCCTGCGCTCTTTTCGAGCGAAGTTCGTACTGGTGGTCGGCGGCGCTGTTCTGTTCGACCTCCTGCTGAGCGGTGGCCTGGCACTTTGGAACGTTCAAAAGCTATCGCGCGACGCCACATCGGAAGTCGGCGAGGGCCTGACGACCGCGAACCAGGAATACATTCGGTCCTATGCCGAGTCGACGGCGTCAAGCGTCGACCTGCTGCTCGATCGAGTCCACGGGGATGTCAAGGCACTGGCCGGCGTGCTGCAGGGCCAGATCAACGATCCGGCGAGGCAGCAACAGGTCGGAGCGACGCTCGCACATCAAGCGCCCGGCTCCGTGAAGGTCGTCTACGACGCGCAAGGTGATTGGGCGCAGAACTTGCCGGGCACGCCTTCCGTGGTCAGCGTCTGGGGCTATCTGCTGGGCGCCGACCACAAACCGCTGCCGGGCGTCCAGCAGGAAATTGACGACAGCACCGTGATCGATCTCGTCGCGCCGACCCTGATGGCCAGCGGGTCGTCCAAGCTGCAGATGTACTATATCGGCCCAAAGGAACGGCCGATCTTCAGGACGGTGCCGTACACGGACCAAGCGCAGACCTTCGACCGGCTCTATCCAGGCCACAACAAGGCGGAGTTCTGGGAGTTCTTCTTTCCGGGAATCTATGGCTCTTGGCAGCAATGGGCCGGGGATCCGGCGTCGCGTCCGGTCCCTGACGATATTACGCAGACGGCGCCCTACACCGATGCAATCACGGGAAAGCTGATCGTCAGCTTCTTCCAACCGTTGTGGGCGCGCAATCGCGCCGGTATCGCCGGCATAGCCGGGGCGGACATCACCCTCGACCAACTCGCGGAAGTCGTCGAACGCGTGAAGATCGCCGAAACCGGGTTCGGCTTCCTTACGATGTCGACCGGCAACGTGGTGGCGATCAATCCGTCGGGCCAGGCGATCATCGGCCTGACGTCGTCGAGCGATGCGGGCACGCAGGGCGTCACCGGCCTGGAGAGGTCGCTGCGGGCAAGCGCGCAGCCTGCTATCGCATCGCTGCCGCTCGACCAGAACAATGACGGCGTCATCCAGCATATCATGCTCGATAACCAGGGCGAACGCGTACCCTATATTGTCGTCCTCAAGCGGTTGAAGCCGATCAATCTCTGGAGTTCGGGGCCCATCAAGTCCGAGACGATGTCGGTCGGGATCGTCGTTCCCGAACGGGAGATCTATGCGTCCCTGTTCGCCGCGCAGCGGAGCATTTCGCGCGCAACCAACCGCATCCTGCTCTTTCAGATCGGCGCGATCATCGTTTCGCTTATGATTGTCTTTGCGGCCGTGCTTGGAATTTCAAAGCGCATCACCGCGGGTCTCAGGGCGCTTGCCAGCGCCGCGCAGAGGCTCCAGTCCAAAGACTATTCAGTGCGCGTGAGCATTCCGACACGCGACGAGGTTGGAGCGGCAGGCATCGCCTTCAACCGCATGGCTGAGGAGATCAGCTTTCACACGGAAAACCTCGAGCAACTTGTCGACGAACGGACCAGGGAGCTTGGGGACGCAAATCAGGAGATTTCCGCACTCAACGAGAAGCTGCGGGACGAGAACGTCCGCCTCGGCGCCGAACTCGCGGTTGCCAGGCAGATCCAGATGATGGTCCTGCCGAAACCATTCGAGCTCGAATCTATACCGGGGCTGGAGATCGCAGCCTACATGCGGCCGGCCGACGAGGTCGGCGGAGACTACTACGACGTCCTGCGGAACGGGTCACGGGTCAAGATCGGCATCGGCGACGTGACCGGCCATGGTCTCGAGAGCGGCGTGCTGATGCTGATGGTCCAATCCGTTGCACGCGCCTTGCAGGAGGCCAACGAAGGGGATCCGCACCAGTTTCTGGTTCGGCTGAACAGCGCGATCTACAAGAACATCGAGCGGACGAACACCGACAAGCATCTCTCGCTGGCCTTTCTTGACTTCGAGGACGGGCGGGTAACGCTGTCCGGCCAGCATGAGGACGTTCTCGTCGTGCGCGCGGATGGGGACATCGAACGTATCGATACGCTCGATCTGGGTCTGCCGGTTGGCCTGGAGAATGACATCTCGCAGTTTATCGACACGCGTGACATCGTGTTCAGCACCGGCGACGTGATCGTGTTGCACACCGACGGAGTGACCGAGGCGGAGGACGAAGACAGAAGACTGTTCGGGTTCGATCGGCTCTGCAAGAGCGTGCAAAAACGCCATGGCAGCAGCGCCGAGGAAATCAAGACCGGGATCATCGAGGATCTGATGGCCCATGTCGGAATCCAGAAGATCCACGACGACATTACCCTCGTGATCATAAGGCGCACTTAGAAATGACGGCGTTGTTCGGTACCCCTGACATCGCAATCGGGATGAAGGAGAGTGTCAGTCGCGTGCGGCTGTTCGACGGACCTCTCGACTTGAGTTGGCGTCATTGTGCCACGACCTCGGACTTCATCGCCGATCTTTTCGCATTGCGCTTTCAGTCGTCCCGCAACGACTACATGGAAGTGCGGCACAGCATCGGATATCTGGCCAACGAACTCATCGAAAATGCCGTCAAGTTTCGCGCGCCGGGGGAGATCGTGATCGAGGCGTCGATGGATTCGGAGTGCTTCAAGCTCAAGGTGTCGAATGACGTCGATGGTGAAAACGCGACCGAGTTCCAAAGCCTCCTAGCGGACATCACGGCTGGAGACCCCAAGGACCTGTTGATACAGCGAATTGAAGCGAATGCCGCGAACCCCGACGCGGGGCGCTCGGGGCTCGGATTGCTGACGTTGATGAGCGACTACGGCGCACGGCTGGCCTGGATATTCAGTTCCGCCGACGAAAACGATCGGATTAGCCTAGAGACATATGCCTCCATACCGATCTCGCAAACTAACAACTAGAAGAAACGAAGCCAGATTATGGAAATCAAGACCGACGACTACCGCGTGTGGACTGAGGGAAGCGACATATTCTTCGACGGTGCAATGCGGCTGGCCAGTTCCGAGGCCGGTGCGCCGATCACGGCTTTGGCGACCAGTGTTCTTGCCTCAAATCCCGCCTCCATTACGCTCAATTTGAAGGACCTTCACTTTCTCAACTCTTCCGGCATCAACCTGCTGGCGAAATTCACCATCGAGGTGCGCAAGCATCCCGATGTCCGACTCGTCGTGCGGGGAACGCCCGACATCCCCTGGCAATCGAAATCATTGCCGAATCTGAAGAAGCTGCATCCCGCACTGGTGCTTTTGATGGACTGACCCTTCAAGCCAATCGAAATTTTCTGGGAACAAGGCTTTGATCGAGATGGGTAGATCGAGCGCTTTGTCCTTGAGCCCGGTTCCAGCACAATGACCGACGCTTGCCCGGAAGATGAGGGCTACAGGCGAACAGCCGCCCCGCCTCTGTTCTGGTGTGATGCCGAGTAGGTTTGCCCTTGGCGTCCGTCACAGTCATCGTGCAATGCTTGATGGACTTGGCGGCCTTCATCATTTCGGCGCTCATTTTGGCGTCCGGCATCAAGGGAGCGCTCCATGCGGGTGAGAGGCTCGATTGCGGGAATTGTCGTTGTAGCGGCCGTGATTGGCGGTACAGCCTGGTATCTGATGCGGGCGACGCCTGTCTCAATCGTGACGCCCTGGCGCGGAGACGCCGCTGAGATCGTCTATGCCAGCGGCTCGGTCGAGCCGAATAGCTGGGCCAAGGTGGCCCCGGTTGTGCGCGAGAGGATCGTGGAGCAATGCAATTGCGAAGGCGCAAGGGTCGCGCGGGGCGACGTGCTCGCCCGGCTCGACGACAGCGAGGTCCGCGCCGTGCTGGGAGAGCTTGAAGCAAGGCGGGCCCTTGCGGAGCAGGAGTTTCAACGCCAAACCGTGCTTGCTGAGAAGAATGCGGCGAGCCAGCAGGCTCTCGATCGTGCGCAGAGCGAGTTGTCCCAGATCGAGGCGCTCGTAGCCGGGCAGAAGGCACGTCTGGAGACCTATGTCTTGCGCGCCGAGCCCTGGCGTCGTGCTGAGGCAGGATGGCAAGGTGGGAGAGGTGGCCGAACTCGGCACGGTGCTGTTCTGGGTCGGCGAGCCGAAGCCGCTGCTCGTGGTCGCAGAGGTCAACGAAGAGGATATCCCGCGGGTCGAGGTCGGCCAGCGCACGCTCCTCAGGGCCGATGCCTTTCCCGGACAGAATCTGGAAGCCGTCGTCGATCGTATCACACCCAAGGGCGATCCGGTGACGAAGACCTATCGCGTCTATTTCCGGCTGCCGGACGATACGCCGCTCAGGATCGGCATGTCGACGGACGTGAACATCGTCATCCGCGTCTCGAAGAATGTCCTGCTGGTTCCGTCGGCGGCAATCGAAGGCAACAATGTCTACGTGGTCGAGGGCGAGGTGACGCGGCGGCGCGAAATCCGCACCGGCATTCGCGGCACCAACGGCATCGAGGTCCTGTCGGGCATCGATGCGCGGGCACAAGTCATCTCGCCTTACCCGACCGGGCTTACTGACGGCGCGCGGGTTAAGGTCGCGGCAGTGCAGAAGTGAGGTCCGATGCGGCTTATTCTCGACATCGCCATCACACACATCGCCGGCCGAGGCAGGCAAACGCTCGTTGCCGTGTTGGGCGTCGCCGTGGGCGTCGGATTCTCAATCGCCATGGCGGCGCTGATGCAAGGCGGCCAGGATGATTTCGTACGGCAACTCGTCGACACAATGCCGCATGTCGACATCACCGATGACCAACGCACCGCCCGCCGCCAGCCGGCCGAAGACGCTTTTGGCGCGGTCGCCATTTCGGGGCTTAGGCCGCGCGACGACCGCCGCGGCATCATCAATCCGACGGCCGCGACAGCGTGGCTGGCGAGTTGGATTCCTGGGCGGTTCGCGGTGAGCCTCAAGACGCAGGGCGTGATCCGCTATTCCAGCCGCGAGGTGGGCGCGGCTATCATCGGCATCGACCCTGGACACGAACCCGGCGTGTCGCCGATCGTGGAGGATTTCGTTCAAGGCAGCTTCAACGCCCTTGCGGCGGGCGGCAACAACGTGCTCGTCGGCGACACGATGGCAAAGCGACTCGGCACGGGGTTTGGCGACACGATAACCGTGGTCTCCTCGGAAGGTCTGACGCGTAGCTTCAAGATCGTCGGCCTCTTCCATACAGGAACCACCGCCCGCGACGAAGGCGAGGCATATGTGCTGTTGAAGAACGCGCAGATCCTTTCGCAGCGACCGAACGCCATCAACGAGATCCGCATCAAGCTGAACGATCCGAACCGTGCTCCCGCGGTCGCACATAGAACCGAAGCCGAACTGGGCTACAAGTCGGTGGCCTGGCAGGAAGCGAACGAGTCCATCCTCCAGGCGCTCATCATCCGCAACATCATCATGTACACCGTCGTCGGAGCGATCATGCTCGTCGCCGGCTTCGGCATCTACAACATCATTTCCACAATCACGCATGAAAAGGCGCGCGACATCGCCATCATGAAATCGCTCGGCTTCCTGGAGGCCGACATGCGCCGGATGTTCCTGCTCGAAGGCGTGGCGATCGGGAGCGCCGGCTCCGTGCTCGGCTGGCTGCTCGGCTTTTCCATGGTCTACGGCCTTTCCTTGGTGCGGTTCGAGATCGCCGCGACCGGGCAGGAGATGACGCATCTGCCGATTGCCTGGAGCGTGCTGCACTATGTCATCGCGTCCGCCTTCGCGATCGGCTCGGCCGCAGTGGCCGGGTATCTGCCGGCGCGCCGGGCGGCGCGGCAGAACCCGGTCGATATCATCAGGGGCGCGACATGAGCGTGCTGATCAAGACCGAGAAACTGACGCGCGTGCTGCCGGAGACCATTCCTGTCACCCTGGTCAAGGACGTCACGCTTTCGATCGAGGAGAGGGAATTCGTTGCCATCACCGGGCCGTCGGGCTCGGGCAAATCGTCATTGCTCTATCTGCTTGGATTGCTCGACCGTCCGACTGGCGGAAAGCTCAGTATCGGCGGCCGTGATACCGATCCGATGGACGAGCGGGAGCGCGCAGCGACGCGGCTGTCGATGCTCGGCTTCGTGTTCCAGTTCCACTTTCTTCTGCCGGAGTTCACGGCGCGCGAGAATGTCGAGATACCGATGCGCAAGCTCGGAAGGCTTGCGCGCCCCGCAATGTATGAGCGGGCCGGCGAATTGCTTGCGTCGTTGGGGCTGGCCGAGCATCTCGATAAACGGCCGGACCAGCTCTCGGGCGGTCAGCGCCAGCGTGTGGCCGTGGCCCGTTCACTGGCCAATGATCCGCCCCTGATCCTTGCTGATGAGCCTACCGGAAGCCTCGATTCGAAGAGTTCCGAACAGGTATTCGCGATCCTCGAGAATTTGGTGCGCGAACGCGGCAAGACGGTCGTTGCGGTAACGCATGACCTCGACATGGCCGGGCGCATGGATCGCCGGATCCATATCGTGGACGGCAGGATAGAGTGAAGACCATGACCCCAGGACCGACCGCTTGCTGGGTGACGGTTCAGGAGCCTTCATGCAACCAGCAGGCCTTCGCCGTTGGAGCATACCGCCCAAGGCGACTGGGATTGGCTTGGACCTTGATGTTGTCAGTCGCCCTGTTGGCCGTGCTTGCGCATATCTTCGATCCAGCGGGCTCGCTTCTTTTCGTCGGCCAAGGTGAGACCATATAGACTTTCGCGAATAGGTTTGATTCCCGCGAAGCTCAACATGCTTCGCTCGAAGGCGCGCAGCCCGTAGGCGCCAAAATACCAACGATAGAGCAGGACCGGCATCCCCATGGTGACGACGATGCGGGCCGAATGACCGGCAAGCAGTCGTTTCGGAAAACCTTCCTTTCTGTATTCCATGGCAAAGCCAGGCCTGAAGATATGTTCGAGGAAACCTTTGAAAAGCGCCGGCATGGTTCCATGCCAAAGTGGAAACAGAAAAACCCAGTGTTCGGCCCAGCGCATGTCGTCCCGCGGCTGTACAAGGGATGGCGGTAGTGCTCCGGTCTCGAAATCCGCTTGTGTGCGCATGAGTGGAAACTCGAGCTTTCCGACTTCGATGCGACGAACCTCATGCCCCGCTGCTTTGGCGGCTTCGGCATAAGCGTCTGCCATCGCGTGCAGCAAGCGATGGCCATCGGGATCCGGATGGCCTTGGATGATCGCGATCCGCTTGGTCATTTGTCACGTCCTACGCGCTTTATTCCTAGCGCGTTCCCGCAAAACACCTCTTTGATCTCGCGCAAGTTCCCAAGGAGATCACGCTATCGGCCTCATTCGTGGCCTGGTCGAGCAGTTTGGCGAACACAGGCTGGACGAGAACCTGTCTGAAGTGTCGTTGATCACCAAGGATGCGTTCGAGCCTGTGCTGCCGCTCTCCGTGGTCGTGCATATCGACTATATGAAGGCGCCGCTCGTGGTGCAGCGTTTCGGTGACATCAAGCGGCTGGTCGAACAAACGCTCGATCCGATGGTTTCTGCTTACTTCAAGAATATCGCCCAGACAAAGACGCTGATCCAGCTCTTGCAGGAGCGCAGCGATATCCAGCGTAAATCGGGCGAGGAGATGCGCGAGAAATTCAATTCCTACAGCCTCGAGTTGCAGGAAGTGTTGATTGGTACGCCCCGTGCCGCCAATGACCAGAACAGCATAGAGCAGATCCTGATCCAGCTGCGCGAGCGCCAGATCGCAGTCGAAAAGGTCGAGACTTACAAATTGCAGGAGAGGGCGGCCATTCAGGAACGCACGTTGCGTGAGAAGCAGGCCCTGGCCGAACAGCAAGCCAAGATCACGACGTCGGCACTTACCATCGAGATCAGTGAGAACGAGGGCAAGGCGCAACTCGCCCGCACCCGCCAAGAGGCGGAAACCATTCAGGTCACTGCCAAGGCAGAGGCCGAGAAGGTGCGGGTCGGCGGCCAGGGCGAGGCCGACATGATCAAGGCTATTGCGCTTGCCGATGCCGAACGCATCAAGGCGACCGGTTTTGCGGATGCCGAGAAGGTGCGCGCCATCGGTCGGGCGGAGGCCGAGGCCACCGAAAAGAAGGTCGCGGCTTTCGGCGGCCCGGACTATCAGCTCAACTCGCAGGTCCTCATGCGCTTCGCCGAGGCGGTCGAGAATGGCAGGCTGCCGATCGTGCCGCAGATCCAGATCGGCGCCAGCGGTGGCGAGAAGGGGGCCGCCAATGGCCTTGTCGAGATGATGCTTTCGATGATCGTTGCCGACCGGGTTGGACGGCAGGCCCCACCGGATGCGATCCCGGCACCCGATGAGGAGGATTGATCGGCGGTGGAGGCCGCAAACGACAAGCTGCTGGTTGCAGTTTCGTCCGTGACGCCGCCACCGGCTCACGCAGGCCTCGCCGAACTGACTCGCGATCCTTCGTGGAAGGGCGAATGGCGTGCCATCGCTGGCCGACGCCAAGGGCGTCAGCAGCCCGCTGCCTCACGGTGACGGGCTTTCCATTTACGCACACAGGAACAAACAGCGCGGCTATGCGGTTTTGGCGGAAGGGAGAACGCCGATGTCAAGCCAAGCCAAACAACGACCGCAGCCGACGAAGCCAGGTCCTAAGAAGGCACATGTCGCCCCTAAGGACAAAGACGCGCCGGAGCCAGAGCATATCGATCCGCCACCGCGGGATGCGCGAGAGGCGCCGGCACCAAATCCCAATGGCGACAGGAAGTCGTGAAATCGGCTGGTGAGGATGGGCGGCTGTTATGTGGCCGGATTTCGTATGAATCACGCAAACAGTCGAGCCGAGCGTACCTATACCGCACCAATCGCCAAAAATGAGCGATTTTGCATGTTCGGCAAGTGCTTGGAAATGTTGGCTCCCCGGGCCGGATTCGAACCAGCGACCAACCGGTTAACAGCCGGTTGCTCTACCACTGAGCTACCGGGGAACGGAGGCTCTGACGTGAGTGGCGCAGCCTATAGCAAACACCTTTCGGCTTTGCAAAGCAGCAATTCGTAATTTTTCTCCAGTTTTTCGTGCGGCCATTTGTGGCATCGTTTCTGCGTGCCTACATATGAACGGGTTCACACTGGCACGGAACAAAGTGGCCGGCTGTCGCCTTTGGTAGCGATGGCTTCAACTGCGCGGATGGGATCCGGTCTTGAATGACGGCAACTGACGACAATAACGACCCGCCGCGGAAGATCACGGTCTTCGGCCGCGAGTTCACGATGCCGCGCTCGCGGGGATTGCGGATCGCGATCGGCATGCTGCTCATCGTCGGCGGAATTCTGGGCTTCCTGCCGGTTCTCGGCTTCTGGATGATTCCGCTGGGCCTGCTGGTCCTGTCCTATGAATTCGCGCTGGTGCGCCGCCACAGGCGGCGCTTCGTCGTCTGGTGGCAACGCCGGCGCCGGCCGGATTGAGAGCTTGCCAGGAGGGCAGGCGGGCTCCGGCAACGCCGTCGGGATCGGCCGCAAGCGATTGGCAACCACTGTCTCCGATGACCAAGGGGAAAGCGTCGGGAATGAATCGCCGGCGCTTGACGACCTTTCACCGCCAACATAATGAGTTCGCTCGGAACGCCGGGAGCATGGAAGGCCTCGTGGCGGAGTGGTTACGCAGAGGACTGCAAATCCTTGCACCCCGGTTCGATTCCGGGCGAGGCCTCCAAATGCCCGGGCTTCGGCGCAGTTGCGCAGGAGCGTCACGTTTCAGTCGAATTGGCCGCGAACATGGCCCGGGGACGGGAATGGGCGCGGAAAACGAATTGGCGCGGGATGCGGGTTGGTTGGGACATGAACGCTGATTTCTCCGAACGCCGCGTGAAGATGGTCGATGGCCAGGTCCGCACCACCGACGTGACCAGCGCGTCGCTCATCGAAGCCATGCTTTCCGTGCCGCGCGAAGCCTTTGTCGGCAACGGCCAGCGCGATCTCGCCTACATCGACGAGGACATCCGCATTTCCGACGGTGCCAATGGCAGCGGCGCCCGTTACCTGATGGAGCCGTCGCCGCTCGCCAAGCTTCTGCAACTGGCTGAGATCGCCGACAGCGATTCGGTGCTCGATGTCGGCTGCGGCACCGGTTATTCGGCTGCCCTGCTTTCCCGAATCGCAAGATCGGTGGTTGCGCTGGAAAGCGATCCGGCGCTGGCGGAAGCCGCCAAGTCGACGCTTTCGACACTGGGCTGCCACAATGTGACGGTGGTGACCGGGTCGCTGCCGCAAGGTCATGCCGCCAAGGCGCCCTATAACGTCATCTTCATCGGCGGCAGCGTCGAGGAGGTGCCGGCGGCATTGCTCGACCAGCTCGCCGAGGACGGGCGCCTGGTTGCAGTAGAGGGGCAGGGCAACTCTGGCGTGGCCCGGCTATTTTTTAAGGCAGGGGGGGTTGTAACCGGAAGACGGGCATTTAATGCGGCAATTAAGCCACTACCGGGATTTGAACGCATCCACGCGTTCGAATTTTGAGCGGATTTGCCTTGCAGTGAAGGCGCCGTCATGATCGTTTTCGCCTGAACAATCGTTGCTGATTGCTAAACCGGGGATTCGGGCGCTGTCAGCGGGGGAACGAGAAGTAGCGCGGTGTTGGCTGATCCGAAAGGGTGGGCTGGCGCGGCGTGGTTCCCATGAAACGAATGAGGAAATAACGTGCCGCCAGTACGTAAGACCATTTTAGCAGCTACGCTCATTTCCGCGACCGCGCTGTCGCCGCTAGCCGCATCCGCCGAGACCATCACCGGCGCGCTCGCAAAGGCCTATCAATACAATTCCCAGCTGAACTCCGCCCGCGCCGGCGTGCGGGTCACCGATGAAGGCGTGGCGATCGCCAAGTCGGGCTGGCGCCCGACGGTTACCGGTTCGGGCAGCATCGACTACACCAACACGCACGGCCAGGGCATCAGCAGAAGAATAACGACGGGCAGCTTCGGCATCCAGATCAACCAGACGCTGTTTGACGGGTTTCAGACCAAGAACAATGTCGCCGCCGCCGAATCGCAGGTGCAGGCTTCGGTTGAAAGCCTGCGCAACACCGAAGAGAACATCCTGTTCAACGCGGCAAGCGCCTATATGGATGTGATTCGCGATCGCCAGATCGCGGTGCTGACCGAACAGAATTTGCAGTTCCTGACCGAGCAGGCGCGCGCCGCTCGATCGCGCTTCGAAGTCGGCGAAGGCACCCGCACCGATGTCGCGCAGGCCGATGCCTCGCGAGCCACGGCGGTGGCCCAGCTTAGCGCCGCCCGCGCGACGGCGCTGGCCAGTGCCGCGACCTATCACCAGATCGTCGGCGACGAGCCGGGCAAGCTCAAGGCGGCCGCGCCGGTGGGCAAGTTGTTGCCGGCGAGCATCGATTCGGCCTTCACCATTGCCGCCGCCGAGCATCCGGCCATTCTCGCCACCTCACATCTCGTCGATGCTGCGGCGTTTTCCGTGAAATCAGCGGAAGGCGCGCTGCTGCCGCAGGTTTCAGCTTCCGCAGGCGTTTCGGACAACTACAGCCACTCGGTTCCCGATATCACAGGCTCCAACGGCAGTTCGACTTCGGCCAATATCGGCGCGACGCTGACCATTCCGATCTATTCCGGCGGCCGGACGTCCGCGATCGTGCGGCAGAACAAGGAATCACTCAGCCAGGCTCGCATCGAGGTCGACGTCAGCCGCGACCAGGTGCGCCAGGCTGTGGCCTCGGCATGGACGCAATACACCGCCGCAGGCCAGAGCGTGGACGCCAATCGCCAGGTGATCGCCGCCGCGCAGCTCGCGCTCAACGGCGTCATCGAGGAACGCAATGTCGGTCAGCGCACGACGCTGGACGTGCTCAATGCGCAGAACGCGGTCATCACCGCCAAGATCAACCAGGCGAATTCGGAGCACGACGTCGTCGTGGCGAGCTACGCCATCCTGTCGGCGATCGGCCGCCTGTCGGTCGAACGGCTAGGCCTGCCGGTCACGAAATACAAGCCGGAAGAGCACTACAACGCCGTCAAGGACAAGTGGATCGGGCTGCGCACGCCGGACGGCCGCTGATTCTTTTGCGAGCTGCCAAAAAGCGCCGCGTATCCGATGGATGCGCGGCGCTTTTGTATTGGCGAGACAACGGGTTGGCGGCTGGCGGCGGAGCCAGCTAATCTGTTGAAATCCAACGTCTCCCCAGATTGGGGATTCTCGGATGACGATCGGTCGGTTACGCTGTCGCCATTGATTCGAATTCCGGCCCAGCCGGAATGGAAATCGGCAACGGGTCACAAAGGCGGCGGATGTGACGATGGCGACGGCAAGCAGCGCGCAGCGCGAACCTTCCATGGAAGAGATACTTGCTTCCATCCGAAGGATCATCGAGGACAGCGACACAGGGCGCAAGCAGCCGGCGGCCGACAGCGCTGATTTGCGCCAGGACCTGCAGCCGCCAGCGCCGACGGGCGAGGTCGACCCTTTCCGTTCCGAGCTGAACGAGGAGTCCGTCCCCAGGAAGCCGGTGACCCTGGCGGAAGTACAAGCCCAGCTCGCGGCGTCCGATCCTGCAGCCGCGCGCGTCGAGACGCGTCCCGAACCCATAAAGACCCCGCCTGCGCCCAGCACTCTGGCCGAAGTCGCGGCCAGGGTCGCCGCCGAGCCGGACACACAGGCCGCGGCGGCAAGCGCGCCGCAAAGCGCCGATACCATCGTCGCCGATTGGCGGCGCGAGATCGCCGCCGTTGGAGGAAGCTCGGTCAAGGCAAAGATGACCGAGCGCCCGGTGGAAACTGTGCCCGAGGTCGAGATCGACGAAGAGGTGCCTGCCGCGCCGACTGCCGAAGCGGCGGTGCCAGGAACCGTTTCCGCGCCAGCCGACTTGCCGCCAGCCCGCCCGGCGATCCTGTCCGAGCATGCTGGCCGTCAGGTCGCGGCGGCGTTCGGCGAGCTTTCCGATGCCTTCGCCAGCCGCAGCAAGAAGACCTTCGACGAGATGGCGGAAGAGATGCTGCGGCCGATGCTTCAGGACTGGCTCGACAACAACCTGCCGACGCTGGTCGAGCGCCTGGTGCGCGAGGAGATCGAGCGCGTGGCGCGCGGAGCGCAGTGATTTCGCCCGATCGTTCAGACTGAAAAGCGCCGCCATCGGGCGGCGTTTTTGTTGGCAGGAAATGAGGCCGCAGGATCGTTCGCGATGAGGGTGGGCTTGCCGGCGACCATGGCAAGCCTATCTGGGCGGGGCAGGTCTGTC
Source organism: Mesorhizobium sp. M1C.F.Ca.ET.210.01.1.1 (assembly GCF_004791585.1). Lineage (GTDB taxonomy): Bacteria > Pseudomonadota > Alphaproteobacteria > Rhizobiales > Rhizobiaceae > Mesorhizobium. The sequence continues at coordinate 117,932 of NZ_SRUU01000008.1, read as the reverse complement.
CTTCTCGCGGTTGACTCGGCCAAGAGCTTCCGATTTACACCGGACGCTTGTTCCCGACAGTTCGGACTTCCTCCATGCTTGATAAAACCTACGACGCCAAGACCGTCGAGCCGAAGATCGCCAAAATCTGGGAGGAGGCGGACGCGTTCCGCGCCGGCGCCGGCGCGGAGGAAGGGGCAGAGGCCTTCACCATCGTCATCCCGCCGCCGAACGTCACCGGCTCGCTGCATATGGGCCATGCGCTCAACAACACGCTGCAGGACATCCTGGTGCGCTTCGAGCGCATGCGCGGCAAGAATGTGCTGTGGCAGCCCGGCATGGACCATGCCGGCATCGCCACGCAGATGGTGGTCGAACGCCAGCTCATGGAGAAGCAGATCCACCGCCGCGACCTGACGCGCGAGGCATTCATCGAGAAGGTCTGGGAGTGGAAGGCGGAATCTGGTGGCGCGATCTTCAACCAGCTGAAGCGGCTCGGTGCCTCGGCCGACTGGAGCCGCGAGCGTTTCACCATGGACGAAGGCCTGTCCAAGGCGGTGCTGGAGGTTTTCGTCACCCTCTACAAGGAGGGCCTGATCTACAAGGACAAGCGCCTTGTGAACTGGGATCCGAAGCTGTTGACGGCCATTTCCGACCTCGAGGTCGAGCAGCACGAGGTCAACGGCAATCTCTGGCATTTCCGCTACCCGGTCGAAGGCGCGGCGTTCGATCCCGAGAACCCGAAGACGTTCATCACCGTCGCCACGACGCGTCCCGAAACGATGCTCGGCGACACGGCGGTTGCCGTACATCCCGACGACGAGCGGTTCCGCAGCCTTGTCGGCAAGAACGTCATCCTGCCGATCGTCGGCCGGCGGATTCCTGTCGTGGCCGACGAATATTCGGATCCTGAGAAGGGCTCGGGCGCGGTCAAGATCACGCCGGCGCATGACTTCAACGACTTCGAGGTCGGCAAGCGCCACAAGCTGCCGGCCATCAACATCCTGACCGTCGAAGCCGCCGTCAAGCTCAAGGACAATGAGGACTTCCTCGCCGGTCTCGAAGTGACGCCGGAGCGCCAGGCCGTCTGGGATGAGCTTGACGGGCTGGACCGCTTCGTCGCACGCAAGAAGATCGTTGAGCTGATGGAAGCAGGCGGATTCCTGGAGAAGGTCGAGCCGCATCGCCACGCAGTGCCGCATGGCGACCGCGGCGGCGTGCCGATCGAACCGTTCCTGACCGACCAGTGGTATGTCAACGCGGGCGAGCTCGCCAAGCCGGCCATCGCCTCGGTGCGCGAGGGCCGTACCAACTTCGTGCCGAAGAACTGGGAGAAGACCTATTTCGACTGGATGGAGAACATCCAGCCCTGGTGCATCTCGCGGCAATTGTGGTGGGGCCACCAGATCCCGGCCTGGTACGGGCCGGACGGCCGCGTCTTCGTCGAGAAGACCGAGGAGGAGGCGCTTGCCGCGGCAATCGAATATTATCTGGCGCTGGAAGGGCCGTGGAAGGCCTGGGTCGAGGACAAGCTGGAGAATTTCCAGCCGGGCGAGATCCTGACGCGCGACGAGGACGTTCTCGATACCTGGTTCTCCTCGGCGCTGTGGCCGTTCTCGACGCTTGGCTGGCCCGACCAGACGCCCGAGCTGAAGACCTATTACCAGACCGACGTGCTGGTGACCGGCTTCGACATCATCTTCTTCTGGGTCGCCCGCATGATGATGATGGGCCTGCATTTCATGGACGAGGAGCCGTTCCACACGGTCTATGTCCATGCGCTTGTGCGCGACAAGAACGGGCAGAAGATGTCGAAGTCGAAAGGCAACGTCATCGATCCGCTCGACCTCATCGACGAGTATGGCGCGGACGCGCTGCGCTTCACCTTGACGGTGATGGCGGCGCAGGGGCGCGACGTGAAGCTCGATCCGGCGCGCATCGCCGGCTATCGGAATTTCGGCACCAAGCTGTGGAACGCGACGCGCTTTGCCGAGATGAACGAGGTCGCCAGGAACGACGATTTCTGGCTGAACGACGCCAAGCTTGCGGTCAACCGCTGGATCCTGACGGAACTGACGCGGGCGGCGCGCGCGGTCACCGAAGGCATCACCAGCTACCGCTTCAACGAGGCGGCGAGTGCCGCCTACCGCTTCGTGTGGAACCTGTTCTGCGATTGGTATCTTGAGCTCCTGAAGCCGGTGTTCATGGGCGCGGACGAGGCGGCCAAGGCGGAAAGCCGCGCCTGCGTCGCCTTTGTGCTCGACGAGATCTACAAGCTCCTGCATCCGATGATGCCGTTCATGACCGAGGAGCTGTGGGCGCAGACTGCGGGCGAGGGCAAGGAGCGCGCCTCGCTGCTTTGCCACGCCGCCTGGCCGTCGCCCGATTTCGAGGATGACGATGCCGCCGCCGACATCAACTGGCTGGTCGATCTCGTTTCCGGCATCCGCTCGGTGCGCTCGGAAATGAACGTGCCGCCGGCGGCGATCGCGCCCCTGGCGGTGATCGGCGCTAACGCGACGACGCGCGAGAGGCTCGAGCGCCACGATCAGGCAATCAAGCGCCTGGCCCGCATCGGTAACATATCGCTGGCGGAGACGCCGCCCAAGGGCTCGGCCCAGATCGTCCTCAACGAGGCGACAGTCTGCCTGCCGCTCGGCAGCCTGATCGATCTACAGGCCGAGGCCGCGCGCCTGCAGAAGGAACTGGCCAAGGTCACCGAGGAGATCGCCCGCTTGCACAAGAAGCTGTCGAACGAGAAGTTCGTCGCCAACGCGCCCGAAGAGGTGGTCGAGGCCGAGCGCGAAAAGCTTGCCGAATATCGCGAGGCGCAGGAGAAGCTCTCGGTCGCCCTCACCAGGGTTCGCGATGCCGGCTGAGGGCAAGATTCGCAAGCTTTAGGAGCTGCTTAAAGGCCGTTCCGTTGCCTCGAAAACAGGCATTCCGCAGCGTTAATTTTGACGTAAACGGAAAGTTTCGGCCCCATTGTTGCCATAATGTAACAATGGGCCCATTCCCCTCAAAATCGCCCGTTTTGGCACCGTTTTGGGCAGGTTTTACAATTTTTTCTCAACGTTCGATGGCGGTTCAGGCACTTTTTGAGCTCAATTTCGGGTCGCTGAGCATGACGAAAATACGAGCTGTCAAGGTGTACATGTACAGCCCACGAATTCGTTGTTGCGCCGTTAACCTGAATTGGTTCTAGCTTGACCCACTCGTATTTCGGGGAGGGATTTTCATGGATATTCTGCGGCTCAAAGCACTGCTGGGGGCAGGGTGCTTTTCGCTGGCTCTTATCGGTGCGGCAATGCATCCGGCGCATGCCGGCGGCCTTGAGCGCGGCGGCTACGACATCGACCTGCTGTTCGATCCGGCGCCTTTCGCCACGGAAGCGGAAGCGACTTACGTGATGCCGAACCGTAAGCTTAAGAACGCGGTGGATACCAGCGGTGCCGGTCTTACAGTCAGCAGCACAGCGAACGACAGTGAGAACTACTGGGTGCCGCGCATCGGTGCGAAGGCTCAGATCGTCCAAGGCGTCGACTGTATGGTCGATTATTCGCAGCCTTGGGGTGCGCATACCGCCCCCGGCATCTGGAACGGCTCGTACTCAAACATCGAAACCGATATTAAGAGCAACAACTATGCCGCGACCTGCTCCTATAAAATGGACGCTGGCAAGGGTCAGCTTCGCTTTATCGGTGGCGTCTTCTACCAGGAAGTCTACGGCTTCAAGGAAAGCTATGCGAGCCCATTCCTGGGTACAACAATTGGCCGCGTGGATCTGGACAGCAGCGGCTGGGGATGGCGTGCGGGCATCGCTTATGAAATCCCGGATATCGCGCTGCGCGCCAGCCTCGTCTACAACTCTCAGGTAAAGCTGGACAATATCGACGGCACGTTGAACGTCGGTGGTGTTGTTACCAACATTTATGCCCCAACGCAGTCCATGCCCGATTCACTGGAACTAAAACTGCAATCCGGTATCGCGCCAGGTTGGCTTGCCTTCGGTTCGATCAAATGGGTGAATTGGAGCGTTCTGCAGATTGTTCCGATTTGTACGGATGCCTCGAAGGCGTTCGGCTTCGCATGTAACAGCGGGGTGACGAATCCACTCATCCGGCCAACGTCGCTTGATTTGATGTATCGCGACGGCTGGACCGTTTCCGGCGGTATCGGTCACAAGTTCAACGATCAGTGGAGCGCCGCTGGTCAGTTGACGTGGGATCGCGGCACCTCGCATGGTTATGGCTCGCAAACCGATACATGGACGCTCGGCGGCGGCGTTGCCTATACCCCGAAGCCGAACATCGAATTGCGCTTGGCTGGCGCCATTGGCGTTATGACCAGCGGCCATTCCGGTACTCTGACCGACGAGAACGGGTATACGGCCGGCACCGACGTCAGCTACGACTTCGGCAACGATCTGGTCACCGCGATTTCGGGCGGCGTAAAGATCAAGTTCTAGGATTCCGCAGATTTCTAGAAAAAAGGCCGGGCAATGCCCGGCCTTTTTCGTTGTGCAATCAACCGCCTGGCCCGATCGGCCGATGCTACGTTGCAAATTCGCGTCACAAACCGTGCCCTTCACGATTGTGACGTTTTAGCAACAGTTTATGAACAACCCCTGCGCTAGAAGTCAGGTCGAGGGAACTGCCCATTTCCCGCCATAAACCCGGAGCAACTCGAATAGGTCTCGGGATGCGTGCCAGGTTGGCCCGGCGATGGGACCGGCCGCGGGGTGTGCGGCAAGGACGAGTATGGACGCCAGGGTGATCTCCAAGGCCAAGCTGCCCAGCCGCTACGTGACCGTCGGTCCGGAGCGCGCGCCGCATCGCTCGTACCTCTATGCCATGGGATTGTCGGCGGCCGAGATCGCGCAGCCTTTGGTCGGCGTCGCCAGCTGCTGGAACGAGGCGGCGCCCTGCAACATCTCGCTGATGCGCCAGGCGCAAGTGGTGAAGAAGGGTGTGGCGGCCGCCAACGGCACGCCGCGCGAATTCTGCACCATCACCGTCACCGACGGCATCGCCATGGGCCACCAGGGCATGAAGTCGTCGCTGGTGTCGCGCGAGGTCATTGCCGATTCGGTCGAGCTCACCATGCGCGGCCACTGCTATGACGCGCTGGTCGGGCTCGCCGGCTGTGACAAGTCGCTGCCCGGAATGATGATGGCGATGGTGCGCCTCAACGTGCCCTCGATCTTCATCTATGGCGGCTCGATCCTGCCCGGCAGCTATCGCGGCCGGCAGATCACGGTGCAGGACGTGTTCGAGGCGGTCGGCCAGCATTCGGTCGGATCGATCTCGGATGCCGAGCTGCTCGAGATCGAGCAGGCAGCCTGCCCGTCGGCGGGCTCCTGCGGCGCCCAGTTCACCGCCAACACCATGGCGACCGTCGCCGAGGCGATCGGCCTGGCCTTGCCTTATTCCTGCGGCGCGCCGGCGCCCTACGAGATGCGCGACCGCTTCAATTTCGCTTCGGGCGAAAAGGTCATGGAACTGATCGCCAAGAACATTCGGCCGCGCGACATCGTCACCCGCAAGGCGCTGGAGAATGCCGCGACCGTCGTCTCCGCCACCGGCGGTTCGACCAACGCGGCGCTGCACCTGCCGGCGATCGCGCATGAGGCCGGCATCAAGTTCGATCTTTTCGACGTGGCGGCGATCTTCGAGAAGACGCCCTACATCGCCGATCTCAAGCCAGGCGGCAAATATGTCGCCAAGGACATGTTCGAGGCCGGCGGCATTCCGCTCTTGATGAAGACGCTGCTCGACCACGGCTATCTGCACGGCGACTGCATGACGGTCACCGGCCGCACTTTGGCCGAAAACATGGAGCACGTAGCCTGGAATGACAGCCAGGATGTTGTGCGTCCCGCCAATCGGCCAATCACCAAGACAGGCGGCGTTGTGGGCTTGAAGGGCAATCTTGCTCCCGAAGGCGCGATCGTGAAGGTCGCCGGCATGTCGGAACTGAAATTTTCAGGCCCGGCGCGCTGCTTCGATTCGGAAGAAGAGTGCTTCGAAGCGGTCACGCAGCGCAATTACCGGGAAGGCGAGGTTCTCGTCATCCGCTACGAGGGGCCGCGCGGCGGGCCGGGCATGCGCGAGATGCTGTCAACAACGGCAGCGCTCTACGGCCAGGGCATGGGCGGCAAGGTGGCGCTGATCACCGATGGGCGTTTTTCAGGCGCTACACGTGGCTTCTGCATCGGCCATGTCGGGCCGGAGGCGGCGGTCGGCGGACCGATCGGGCTCATCAAGGATGGCGATGTGATCTCGATCGACGCCGTGAAAGGCAAGATCGAGGTGGCGCTGTCGGATGCCGAACTGGCGGCGCGGGCAAAGAGTTGGAAGGCGCGCAAGACCGACTATCAGTCCGGCGCGATCTGGAAATATGCGCAGACCGTAGGATCGGCCCGCGACGGCGCGGTCACCCATCCGGGCGGCGCGAAAGAAACACACTGCTATGCGGATATTTGAGGTGTTGAGGTCATTTGTCTTGCCGGCACTGGTCGCTGTCGCGACCTTGGGCGCCGTCGGGCAAGCCATGGCCTTCGACGACAAGGTGTTCGACGACAAGACCGGCGTGAAGCCGCAATCGAGCCCGTGGGCGGTGTTCCAGTTCGGTTTCTCCGCTTACAAGAACGGCCACAAGGACCAGGCGGTCGAGGCCTATAAATACGCCGCCGAGAATGGCCAGATCGGCGCAACCTGGAAGCTTGCGCGCATGTATGCCGAGGGCGACGGCGTGGCGCGTGACGACTATGCGGCCTTCAAGTTCTTCTCGGAAATCGTCGACCAGGATGTCGAGCCCGGCTCGCCTGAGGAAAGCTATGTCTCGGACGCGCTTGTCGCGCTCGGCGACTATTTGCGCAAAGGCATTCCAGGCAGCCCGGTCGAGGAAAACGAGGTCGCGGCGCAGGAGTACTACATGCGCGCCGCCGCCAACTACCGCAATCCGAACGCCCAGTTCGAGATCGGCCAGATGTTCCTGAAGGGCGAGGGCGGCGTGAAGGCCAGCGTCAAGCAGGCCGGGCGCTGGCTGCAGCTCGCGGCCGAGAAGGGTCACGCCGGCGCGCAGGCGACGCTCGGCAATCTCCTTTTCCAGAGCGGCAAGGTCGTGCGCGGCCTGGCGATGATGACGGCCGCGCTTGAGCGTGCTCCGCCGGCCGACCAGCCCTGGATCCGCAGCATGCAGGAGGAGGCCTTCGCCGCTGCCGGCGAAGCCGACCGGCGCACGGCGATTTCGCTGGCCGACGACATCCTGACCAAAGGCAACAACGGCGACCAGTAAGCGGCGCGGCCGATTACGAATCCTCGGCCCGGCTGCGCATCTCCCGCATCAAGAAAATCAGTTCTCGGTCGGCTCCGTCGGCACCGGGCCGGACGCTGGCGTCGAGATCGACGTCGGATGTGGTTTCGGAACCTCTCCGGGGCACTCGTCCTTGATCTTCGTCCAGGACGTGTTGTTGAGAACCATGTCGCAGCGGGCAAGGTGACTTTTGCCGCCAACGGTCAGACAGGCCGTCTCACCGACCTCGAACGATTTGCCGTTGGCAAGACATGCCGGGGCGGCGACCACCGGCGCCGGCGCGAGCGCCAGCGCAAGGCCAATCGGGCAAAGAACAGATCGGATCGCCATCGAACCCCCGCAACAATCCGCATCAAACGCGCGATTTGTGGCGATATCAGGGTTCTTGACGGTTTGCCGGCGCCCTATGCCGGCTGTAAGGCGAGATTGATAGCAACCGGAACGTGGTCGGAGGGTTTTTCCCAGGCGCGCACGTGTTTCTCGACTGAGGCCGAGGAAAATCGGTTGGCCGCTTCAGGCGACAGCAACAAATGGTCGATGCGGATGCCGTTGTTCTTCTGCCAGGCGCCGGCCTGATAGTCCCAGAAGGTATAGACATCGGGAGAATCGGTGACGGCGCGCACCGCCTCGGTGAAGCCGAGGTTCTTCAGCCGGCGGAAGGCCTGCCTCGTCTGCGGCTGGAACAGCGCGTCGCCAACCCAGTTGTCGGGGAACCTGGCGTCGGCGCGTTCGGGGATGACGTTGTAGTCGCCGGCCATCACCAGCGCTTCCTCGAGCATGAGCCGCTCTTGCGCCCAGCGCTCCAGCCTGGCCATCCATGACAGCTTGTAGGAAAACTTCCTTTCGTCATCGATCGGATTGCCGTTCGGCAGATAGAGGGAAACGACGCGCAGCGCCCCTTTATCGGTCGAGAAGACGCCTTCGATGAAGCGCGCGTGGTCATCGGCATCGTCGCCGGGCAGCCCGCGATTGACCTCGTCGAAGGGAAGCTTCGACAGGATGGCGACCCCGTTGAAGCTCTTTTGGCCGTTGGTTTCGACATTGTAGCCCAGCGCCTCGATCTCGGCGCGCGGGAACTGATCGTCGAGGGTCTTGATCTCCTGCAGGCAGACGATGTCGGGCGCGCTCTCGGTCAGCCAGTGGGTGAGGTTGCCGATGCGGGCGCGAACGCCGTTGATGTTCCAGGTGACGATCTTCATGGGGACCTCAATGTTCTTCCGGCGCAAGGCGCTCGACGAGGCCGATCGTATTGCCTGCGGGGTCCTTTAGAAAGGCCATCCACTCGCTTTCCCCCGCCGGGCCGAAATGGCCCTCGGTATCGCGATGGACAAGCGACGGCGGCGCGGTGAACGGAACACCGGCGGCTTTCGCCTCGGCATGGAAAGCCTCGAGACCGGCAATGTCGAGATAGACGGTGCCCGGCGGTACGCCGTCGGCAAAGAACAGCCGCACACCGCCGGCCATGATGAAGGCAATACCCGGAGGATCGTAACGCGCATGCACGCTCATGCCGAGCACATCGCGCCAGAAGGCCAGCGTCGTATCGAGATCGCGCCCGGCCGACAGCGCGACCTGGCGGACCGCGCCGATCGCAGGCATAGGAAGTCAGATGGAGAAGCTGGTGCCGCAGCCGCAGGAGGCGACGGCGTTCGGGTTCCTGATCTGGAACGACTGGCCCATCAGGTCGTCGACGAAGTCGATCACCGAGCCGCCCATATAGACCAGCGAGAGGTCGTCGATCAGGATCGTCGCACCATCCTTCTCGATGGCGACGTCGTCGTCGTTGCGACTGTCAACGAGATCGAACTTGTAGGAAAAGCCGGAGCAGCCGCCGCCTTCGACGGAGACGCGCAGCGCCGTCTTGCCCGGCTCGCCAGACAGGATCCTGGCGATCCGCTTCGCGGCGGCTTCGGTCATCTCGACCTTCATGGCAGTCTTGGCATCCGCGCCCATCGGCGTCACCTTGCTTTCCGTTTCCTATGATAGGTATGAAGCGGGCGGGGGCAAGTCAACTGGTGGGCGCATGGGCAAGGATGCTCTCGGCGATATCGGATTCGGCTATCGGCCGCGCGCCGTCTATGCGAGCGATCCGGCGCACTCTCGCGGCCGGCTGTTCGACGAGCCGGAAAGTCCGACCCGCACGCCGTTCCAGCGCGACCGCGACCGCATCATCCACTCCACTGCCTTTCGCCGGCTGAAGCACAAGACGCAGGTGTTTGTCGCGCATGAAGGCGACCACTACCGCACCAGGCTGACCCATTCGATCGAGGTGGCGCAGATCGCCCGCGCCCTGGCGCGCGCGCTGCGCGGCGACGAGGATCTCGCCGAAGCGGTCGCCCTCGTGCACGATTTCGGTCACACACCCTTCGGCCACACCGGCGAGGAGGCGCTGAACGAGAGGATGGCCGCCTGGGGCGGCTTCGATCACAACGCGCAGTCGCTGCGAGTCGTAACCAGGCTCGAGCGGCGCTATGCCGATTTCGACGGGCTGAACCTCACCTGGGAAACGCTGGAGGGGCTGGTCAAGCACAACGGGCCGCTTACCGACGCAAGCGGGAAGGGGCTGAAGGGCCCGGTGCCGCAGGCGATCCGCGACTACTGCGAACTGCACGACCTCGAGCTCGACCGGTTCGCCGGCATCGAGGCCCAATGCGCGGCTATCGCCGACGACATCGCCTACAACACGCACGACATCGACGACGGCCTGCGCGCCGGTTTCCTGACGCTCGACATGCTCGAGGATGTCGGCCTGCCGGGTTCGATCCTGAAGAGCGTGCGCGCCCGCTATCCGCAGCTTGATGACGTGCGCACCGGCCACGAGCTGATGCGACGGCAGATCACCTTGATGGTCGAGGATGTCATCACATCGGCCAAAGCCAATATCGAGCGCCTCGAGCCTGGCAGCGCCGATGCGGTGAGGGCGGCGGGCGAAACGATAGTCACCTTCTCAGCCAGCATGGCGGCTGAAGAGAAGGAGTTGAAAGCCTTCCTCTACAAGCATCTCTACCGGCACGCGGAAGTGATGCGCGTGCGGGCCGACGCCGAACAGATCGTGCGTGACCTGTTCGATGTCTATTTCGCCGACCCGCGCGCCATGCCGGACGGCTGGCGCGAAGGGCTCGACCGGGCGGAAGACCGCATCAAGGCGCGCAGCGTTGCCGATTTCCTGGCGGGCATGACCGACACCTATGCGCTGAAGGAGCACAGGCGTCTGTTTGACCATACGCCCGATTTGAGCTAGGGCGAGCCACGATTTTGCCGGCCAGGCAGCCGGTCGCCTCTTTAAAGCCCAGAGCACACCCAATGAATATCTTCGCCGATTTCAACGCGCGGATCGTAAAAGCTGTCGAAGCCCTCGATCTGAAGGACAAGGATGGCGGGCCGCTCGACCTGTCGCGCATCGCGGTTGAGCCGCCGCGCGACGCCAGCCACGGCGATCTTGCCACCAATGCTGCCATGGTGTTGGCGAAGCCCACTGGACAGAACCCGCGCGCTCTGGCGGAAAGGCTGGCCGAGGCGCTGCGCGCCGATGCCGATATCGCGTCAGCCGACATCGCCGGGCCGGGCTTCGTCAATCTCAGGCTGAGGGACGGGTTCTGGCAGGCGCATCTCGCGGCGCTGCTCGGCGAGGGCCGCAACTATGGCCGCTCCGGGATCGGCGGCGGCCGCAAGGCCAATGTCGAATATGTTTCGGCCAATCCGACCGGCCCGATGCATGTCGGACATTGCCGCGGCGCCGTTGTCGGCGACACGCTCGCCAACCTGATGGCCTTCGCCGGCTACGATGTGACCAAGGAATATGTCATCAACGACGCCGGCTCGCAGATCGACGTGCTCGGCCGCTCAGCCATGCTGCGCTACCGCGAGGCGCTCGGCGAAGACATCGGCGAGATCCCGCCAGGCCTCTATCCGGGCGACTATCTGGTTCCGGTCGGCCAGACTCTGGCCGAGGAGTTCGGCCTCGGCCTGCTGGAAATGCCGGAAGAGGAAGCGCTGGCGATCGTCAAGGACCGCACGGTCGACGCGATGATGGCGATGATCCGCGAGGATCTGGCGCTGCTTAACGTGCATCACGACGTGTTCTTCTCCGAGCGCACGCTGCACGCCGACAACGCCAAGAAGATCCGCGCGGCGATCGCCGACCTGACGCTCAAAGGGCATATCTACAAGGGCAAGCTGCCGCCGCCCAAAGGCGAGAAGCCGGACGACTGGGAAGACCGCGAGCAGACGCTGTTCCGGTCGACCGCGGTCGGCGACGACATGGACCGGGCACTGGTGAAGTCGGACGGCTCTTTCACCTATTTCGCGGCCGACGTCGCCTACCTGAAGGACAAGGTCGAGCGCGGCTTCGTCGATCTCATCTATGTGCTCGGCGCCGACCATGGCGGCTACGTCAAGCGGCTGGAGGCGCTGGCGCGGGCCGTCGCCGGCGACACGGTCAAGCTCACGGTTCTGCTCTGCCAGTTGGTGAAATTGTTCCGTGACGGCGAACCGGTGCGGATGTCGAAACGGTCAGGAGATTTCGTCACGCTGCGCGACGTGGTGGAGGAGGTCGGCCGCGACCCGATCCGCTTCATGATGCTCTACCGCAAGAACGACGCGCCGCTCGATTTCGACTTCGCCAAGGTCACCGAGCAGTCGAAGGACAATCCCGTGTTTTATGTCCAGTACGCCTCGGCGCGCTGCCACTCGGTGTTCCGGCAGGCGAGCGAGCAACTGGGCGAGGCGAATTTCGACCGCAACCGGCTTGTGGCCTCGGTTGCTTCGCTGACGGATGAGGGCGAGATCGGCCTGATCCGGAAGCTGGCTGAATATCCCCGGCTAATCGAATCCGCGGCGCTTGCGCTGGAGCCGCACCGGCTGGCATTCTACCTCTACGATCTGGCGTCCAGCTTCCACGCACACTGGAATCGGGGCACCGACAACCCAGACTTACGTTTTGTTAAGGTTAACGACCCACAATTGACGCATGCCAGACTAGGGCTGGTGCAGGCTGTTTCGGATGTTTTGACCTCCGGCCTGACGCTGATAGGAGCTGATGCACCTACCGAAATGCGTTAGGTTTTGCTAAAACACCTGTCACCTTTTGCCCACATTGCGCTGGTAAGGGCCAACCCTGCGCGACGTCCATGGCGTCCGACTGTGTGCGAGTTCGGGAACAATAATGGCAGACAGAACCCAGCTGAAAGCAGCAGCAAACAACCACATCTCCGAAGACGATCCGTTCGCGGAACTGACCCGGATCATGGGTTTCGACCCGCGTCAGCCGGTCAGGCCGCAGACGCCGGTGGCCGCAAAGGCCGCGCCCGCAAACCAGACTGCGAAGGCTGCCGATTTCGACATCGACCTCGAAAAGGAGCTGATGGGCGAATTCGACGCTGCCGAGGTTCCGCAGCAGGCAGTCCAGCACGAACCGGCTTACGAAGCCGCCGATGCCGCTCTCACCGAGGACGAGCTTGCCGCTTCCTTTGAACAGGATTTCGTCTTTGACGATGCGGCCGATCACGCCCACTTTGCCACACCCAGTGCGCCTGAGCCGGCCGCCGACACCGCCTTCGACGATGATTTCGACCACGCGGTCGCGAGTTCCCTGGAAGTCTCCCCACTTCAGGACGACGTTTCCATCGACCAGGAAATGGCGGCTTCGCTGGATGAAGGATTCCGGACAGACCGCGACACGGGCCACAGCGCCGCGGCGGCTGTCGAACCTGCGGCCGAGACGGCACTCGACGCCGATTTCGACAATGCGGTCCAGATGTCGCTTGAGGACGAGCTGGCGTTCGATGATCGCGAGATCGAGCAGCCCGAAGCCGCCGACGTTCAGCCGATCGAGGCTCGCGCCGTTGCCGACCAGCCGATCGCCGGCGAAGATTTCGACGGCGAGTTCGATCAGGCCCAATTCGACGAGGCCCAATTCGATGAGGCCCAGTTCGATGAGGCAATGGCCGATGTCGACATGGACCCCAATCAGGCGCAGGGCCTGATCCTGGAAGAGGAGCTGTCGGTCGATGACGGTGAGCCGCAGGCCGTCGAGGCGCCTGCAGAAGTCGCGCATTTCGCCGCCGATCCCGAACCCGCCGCCGATCAGGAGCCTGTTGCCGATCACGAGGAGGTCGCGGAGCCGGTCCTCGAAGACGATTTCGAGCTCAGCTTCCGTGACGCCCTTGCCGAGCCGGAGGCCGCCGCCGTCGAACCCGAACCCGTCGCTGACCAGCAGGGCGCAACCGATCAGGTCCTTGAAGACGATTTCGAGCTCAACTTCGGTGACGCCCTGGCCGAGGAACCGGAAGTTCCCGCTGTCGAGCCCTCGGCCGCGGCTGAGCCGTCTTTCGCTCAGCCTGCCCCGGCCGTGACGGCACCGGTTCCGCTGGTAGCGCCGGTAGCGACGGTCGAGCCCGCCAAGCCGGCTGCGACCGCCGGCGAGCGGAGCCTGGAAGACGAACTCAACGCGCTGCTCGGCGCCATGACCGCGCGGCCCATTCCGGTTGCGCCGGCCCCGGTCGCTCCTATTCCGGTCGCCCCCGCTCCAGTCGCCAAAGAACCCGCGTTGGCGCCGCAGCCGGCCAGCCACACCGGCCAGCAGGCTGCCGTCGCTGCCGACGATCTCGATTGGGATCTCGACGAGCATGAGCCTGCGCGCGACGAGCAGGCCGTTCAGCTCGCCGATGCCGATCTCGATACGCAGCTCGCCGGCGAACTCGACCGGCAGGGCTTCGAAGCAGCCGAACAGGATGCCGAACCGAGCATCGATTTCGACGACGAGGCTTTCGATGCCGCCTTGGTCAAGGGCATCGAGCAGGATGCGCCGTCACGATCATGGAGTCGCGTGAACCCGGTTGCCGCGCCTGCGCAGGCGTCGTTCGCGCCACAGGCGGCGACTCCGGCGCCGCAAATGGCGGCTCCCGCCTATCGTGACGAGCCGGTGAGGGACTATTCGGACTACACCGAGCCGGCGCCGCAGATGGCGGTGCCTGCCTATCGTGACGAGCCGGCGAAGGATTATTCCACCTTCGCCAAGCCAACCTCGGCGCCGCCGCCTCGCCATGAGGAGGAAATGCCCGATGTCGAGACGGTCGACGTGCCGGAGCGCGTGGTGGCGCTGGCCGACGATCTCGATATCCCGGAGCTCAGCTTCGAGGAGGATCAGCCGGCGGCACCCGCCTATGATGATCTCGATGCCGAATTCGCGGGCCTGCTCAGCGAGATGAACGCGACCGAGATCGCGGCTGCTCCGGTGCAGAGCCGCGGCTACGAGGACGAATCCTACAACACCGGATTCAAGACCGGCTATGATCGTCACGAGCTGCGCGCCGAGACGCCCGCCGCTCCGGCGGCCCCGTCCTATGCCGCGGCCGCAAGCGCGTTCGATGCGGACGATTTGCCCGGCAGTCGCCCGGTTTCGCAGGCTGACGAATTCGCCGCCGACGAGCTCGATTACGATCCCGAACTCGACGAGGCGATGACCGTGCCGGGCCTTGCCGAACGCGAAGCCGCGAAGCCGCGCAGCCGGGGCATGATGGTTGCCGCGCTTGTCGGTGCCGTGGTGATCGCCGGCGGTCTCGGCGCTCTTGCCTTCTCCTTTGGCGGCAAGGGCGGCAGCGAAGCGCCGGTGATCGTGAAGGCCGACAATTCGCCGATCAAGGTCAAGCCGGAAAACCCGGGCGGCACGGTGGTGCCGAACCAGGACAACAAGGTCTATGACGCCGTGGCCAAGGGTGGGACGGCCAAGCCCGCAGAGCCGGTGCAGCAGAAACTGGTGACCAATACCGAGGAGCCGATCGACGTGGCGTCGAAGGAGCCGCCGCAGAGCCGGATCGTCGATCTTTCGCCTGACGACACCGATGCAGCGCCGGGCACGGATGCAGCGGGCAATCCGAGCGCGGCAGCGTCGGGTCCGGAAGCCGCGGCGCCGGCTGGCACCCAGGCCGCGGCGCCCGACAGCGCGAAGCTGGCCGCGCCGGCGCCGAAATCGGAAGACCGCATCGCCCAGGTGCTGCAGGAGGCCGACAAGGGGACCAGCAACGACGTGGTCGCCGTTGCGCCGCGCAAGGTCAAGACCATGATGGTGAAGCCTGACGGCTCGCTGGTTCCGCGCGAGGATCCGGTTCCTGCCGCGCCGCAAGTCGCGGCGACGGAGCCGGCCGATCCGGAGCCGCAGCATGTCGCTCCGGCCGGGCAGGGCGATGGCCAACCGACCGGTACCGTCGCGTCGGCCGCCGAGCAGACGCCGGATCAGGCGGATTCCGGCCAGGGTGAGATCGCCAAGCCGGCGAAGCCCGTCACCGCGCCGAAGGCCGAAGCCAAGGCCCAGTCGACCAACACGCCGGCGAAGGTGCCGGTGGCGCCGCCGCGCCCGTCCGACCAGCCGGTCGATATCGTCGGCGAGGTCAAGCCCGACCAGGTCGCCTCCATCGATCCGGCGACAGCCTCCGCCGGCGGCGGGTCGTGGTCGATGCAGATCGCCTCGCAGCCGACGGTTGAAAGCGCCCAGTCGACCTACCAGGACCTGCAGCGCCGCTACGGCAGCGTGCTCGCCGGGCGCACAGCCAACATCGTCAAGGCGGAGATCGCCGGCAAGGGCACTTTCTATCGCGTCCGCGTGCCGGCGCAGTCGCGCAACGACGCGATCAGCCTGTGCACCAGCTACAAGGCGGCCGGTGGCACCTGCTTCGTGTCGCGCTGATCACGCTGGACCTTTCAAAGCCGGCGCCGCCGCGGGGCGGCGCCGGCTTTTCGTTGTGGACGGCTCCGGGCATTCAGGCGGCCGCGGGCAGGGGTGATTCCCTTTGCGTTCCCAAAGCCCTAAGGTTCTATCCATGACCGAATCAAAATCCATGATCCTCGGCTGCGCCGGGAAATCGCTCACTCCCGAGGAAATCCGTTTCTACAGCGACGAACGCCCCTGGGGCTTCATCCTGTTTGCGCGCAACGTCAGCGAGACCGAACAGATCCGCGACTTGGTGGCCTCGATGCGCGACTGCGTCGGCCGGCCGGACGCTCCGGTCTTCATCGACCAGGAAGGCGGCAGGGTGCAGCGCCTGCGGCCGCCGCTGGCGCCGAACTATCCCGCAGGCGGCGCGATCGGCGCTCTTTGGCGCGACGATCGCGAGGCCGGCCGCCGCGCCGCATGGTTGCTGGCGCGACTGCATGCCTTCGACCTCCTTCGGCATGGTGTGACCGCCGATTGCCTGCCGGTGCTCGATGTGCCGGTCGAAGGTGCCAGCGACGTCATCGGCGCTCGTGCCTATGGCAAGGAGCCCAGCGCCGTGATCGAGCTCGGCCGGGCGTCGGCCGAAGGCCTGATGTCGGGCGGTGTCCTGCCGGTAATGAAGCACATTCCCGGACATGGCCGCGCCTTTGCCGATACGCATTTCGCGCTGCCGACGGTCGACACGCCGCTCGCCGAATTGCAGCGACATGATTTCGCCCCGTTCAAGGCGCTCAACCACCTGCCGATGGCGATGACGGCGCATGTCGTCTACAGCGCCGTCGACCCGGCCAATCCGGCAACGACCTCGGCCAAGGTCGTCAATGAGGTGATCCGCGGCGAGATCGGCTTCGACGGGCTCTTGATGAGCGACGACACGTCGATGAAGGCACTTTCTGGGGATTTCCCGACAAAGGCGGCCGCGATCCTTGCGGCCGGCGTCGATCTCGTCCTTCACTGCAACGGCGTTTTCGAGGAAATGTCCGGCATCGCGTCGCGCACGACGGCGCTCGCAGGCAAGTCCTTGGCGAGAGCGGAGCGGGCGCTGACCTATATAAAGAACCGCGATGTCGCGGACGAAAGCGCGATACGCGCGGAATTCGCCACCTATTTCGAAGCGGTGGCCTGAACCGAAGGGGATAGAAGGGCAAGTGGCGGAAACATTGGACAGCAAGGCCGCGAAGGCCGCACCGATGGACCGTCTGTGGGCCGAGAACGACGATTCACGCCTTACCGGCGATCCGTCGCTGGTGGTCGATGTCGCCGGCTTCGAGGGGCCGCTCGACCTTCTCCTGCACCTGGCGCGCAACCAGAAGGTCGATCTCGCCCGCATCTCGATCCTGGCGCTTGCCGAGCAGTATCTGGCCTTCATCGAGAAGGTGAGGGAGCTGAGGCTCGAGCTTGCGGCCGACTATCTGGTGATGGCGGCGTGGCTTGCCTTCCTCAAGTCGAAGCTTTTGATCCCGAAACAGCCGGGCGAAGAGGGCGAAAGCGGCGAGGAACTGGCGGCGGTGCTGCAGTTCCGGCTGAAACGGCTTGAGGCGATGCGCGATGCCTCGGCAAGGCTGGTCAACCGCAACCGGCTCGGCCGCGACGTGTTCGCGCGCGGCATGCCTGAAATGGTGATCGTCGAGAAGCGCAACACCTATTCGGCCTCGCTCTACGATCTTCTGACCGCCTACGCGCAGCAGCGCCAGCGGCAGGCGATCAACAACGTGACGATCGCAAGGCGCGCCGTGTGGTCCCTGAAGGACGCGCGCGAGGTGCTGGCAAGGCTGGTCGGCACGCTGAGCGACTGGACGGCGCTCGACAGCTTCCTGATCGAATATCTGGCGGCTCCGGAGGAGAAGCGCACTGCGGTGGCGAGTTCCTTCGCGGCCACGCTCGAAATGGTGCGCGAGGGCAAGCTGGAAGTGCGGCAGGACCAGGTCTTCGCGCCGCTTTATCTGCGCGGCCGCGCGCAAGAGGTCAGGGCAGTCGAGGTGGTATCATGAGCGAACGCGCCAACGCTTCGGTCATCCCGTTCAAGGTCGACGACGAACCGGAAGACGAGATGACTGAACAGGGTTCCCTCGAGAACCCCGCCGAACGGCTGCAATTGTCGGAAGCCGTCCGCATGGCCGAGGCGATCATCTTCGCCAGCGCCGAGCCGGTTAGCGAAAGGCAACTCGCGGCACGCCTGCCCGAGGGCCTCAACATCGCGGCGGCGATGGCCGATCTGCAGGAAATCTACGCCAAGCGCGGGGTGAACCTGGTGCGGGTCGGCGACGCCTGGGCGTTCCGGACCGCCGGCGATCTCGCTTTCCTGATGAGCAGGGACTCGGTGCAGCAGAGAAAGCTCTCCCGTGCGGCGCTCGAGGTGCTGGCCATCATCGCCTACCACCAGCCGGTGACGCGCGCCGAGATCGAGGACATCAGGGGCGTCGAGACCTCCAAAGGCACGCTGGACACACTCTTGGAAACGGAGTGGGTCAGGATGCGCGGTCGGCGGCGCACGCCCGGACGGCCGGTGACCTATGGCACGACCGACGCCTTCCTCGATCACTTTGCGCTGGAGGAGATCCGCGACCTGCCCGGCATGGAAGAGCTGAAGGGTGCTGGGCTGTTGTCGACGCGCATGCCGTCTAATTTCTCGATCCCGGTGCCGCCATCCGATCCGGAGGCGCTGGCCGAGGACGAGGATGCGCTGACGGATATCGACCTCGAGGAACTCGGGCTGCTCACGCCGCGCGTCACGGAAGATTGAGCGCAAAAACGGCTGTGCATTGTCTATGCGGAGAGCCTGCGCGGATTCGTAGCAAGGCGCTCACGCCGAAAGTGCGTGACATCCGCCAGCCATTTTATCAACTTCATTGCGGTTATGTTTGAATCCCCGGGCGAAAACGCATAGATCATCGCCGAGGGAAAACATTCGAGAGAGATTGTTATGGGTTCGTTTTCGATTTGGCATTGGATGATCGTGCTGGTCATCGTGCTTCTGGTGTTCGGCCGCGGCAAGATCCCCGAGCTGATGGGCGACATGGCCAAGGGCATCAAGAGCTTCAAGAAGGGCATGGCGGACGACGACGCTGACGACAAGCGCACCGTCGAGCACCGTGCCGACGAGACCGTTTCGCCGGGCAAGGAAAAGGTCAGCAAGAGCTGAGCCCCGGGCTCTCCTTGGAACAGCTCTTGTTGGAATAGATTGCCATGTTCGAAGTCGGTTGGAGCGAACTGCTGGTGATCGCGGTCGTCATGATCGTGGTCGTCGGGCCGAAGGATTTGCCCAGCATGCTGCGTACTTTCGGCCGCACCGCGGCCAAATTGCGCGCCATGGCGGCTGACTTCCAGAAGCAGTTCAACGACGCCCTGAAGGAAGCCGAACTCGACGACGTCAAGAGTTCGATCGATAGCCTTCGCAGCCTCAATCCGATGACCGAAGTCCGCAAGCAGCTCAATCCGTTCGAGCAGGCAGCGGCCGATGTGCGCGCCGGCGTCGATACGATGATGAAGCCGAAACCGGCCGATCCGGCTGCATCGGAGCTGCAGGCGGCCGAGCCGCTCAAGAACGGCGCGACGGAAATGCCCGGTGTTACGAGAACCGAAGCTGCGCCGGCCGCGCCGGTCTTTCCGGCCATGACCGACGCCTCCGTGACCGCTTCAGCGGTCGAGACCGCAGTGCCGGCCCAGCCGGCGAAAAAGGCAGCGACCTCCAAGGCAAAGGCTCCCGGAGCCGCGGCGAAAACAGCAGCATCCAAGGCGCCGGCCGTGAAAGCGTCGGCTAAACCGTCGGCGGCCTCAGCAAGGGCTGCCGCGCCCGCCAAGAAGCTGACTCCCAAGGCCGAGGCAAAGCCCGCTGCGGCGAAGAAGCCGGCCACAAAGAAGGCCGCCGACACCAAGAAGACGGCGGGAGCCGCCAAGTGAGCGTTTCGGACAAGGAAAGGGAAGAAATCGAGAAGTCGTCGGCGCCGCTGATCGAGCACCTTATCGAGCTGCGCCGCCGCCTGATCTGGTCGTTGGGCGGCTTCTTCGTCGCCTTTCTCGTCTGCTTTTTCTTCGCCAAGCGCCTGTTCAACCTTTTGGTCATCCCCTTCAAATGGGCGACACAATGGGCAGGGCTCGATCCGCACAAGGTCGAGCTGATCTACACCGCGCCGCAGGAGTTCTTCTTCACCCAGGTGAAGCTCGCCATGTTCGGCGGTATGGTGATCGCATTTCCGCTGATCGCCACGCAGATCTACAAGTTCATCGCGCCGGGCCTCTATAAGAACGAACGCAGCGCTTTCCTGCCGTTCCTCATCGCGTCGCCCATCCTGTTCCTGATGGGCGCCTCGCTGGTCTATTTCTTCTTCACCCCGATGGTGATGTGGTTCTTCCTCGCCATGCAGCAGGTCGGCACCGATGACCAGGTGCAGATATCGCTGCTGCCGAAGGTGTCGGAGTATCTCAGCCTGATCATGACGCTGATCTTCTCCTTCGGCCTGGTGTTCCAATTGCCGGTGGTGACCAGCCTTTTGACGCGCGTCGGCCTGCTGTCGTCGCAGGCGTTGGCCGACAAGCGCAAATGGGCGATCGTCCTTTCTTTCGTGGTTGCCGCGGTGCTGACGCCGCCCGATCCCTTGAGCCAGTGCGGCCTCGCCGTCCCGACCATCATTCTCTACGAGGTCGCAATCTGGTCCTCACGTATGATCGAGCGCAGCCAGGCACGTGACCGCTTGGCACGCGAGCAGCAGGACGCAGGCAGCTCTGTCGCCGGCAATACGCCGGACGCCCCGTCAACCTAGACTGAACCGCCAAGGCCGGGAAAATCACGGCAGTCCGCCTAACCGCCGTCTTGCATCGGTGACGGATGCGGTTTACGCCCTCTGGCCTCAGCCAGGAGCGTTCAGACCATGCTTGACATCAAATGGATTCGCGACAACCCGAAGGCCCTTGTCGAGGCGCTTGTGAAGCGCTCGTGGTCGGCTGGCGACGCGCAGTCCACCGTCGACGATCTGATCGCCAGCGACGAGGCGCGCCGCGCGCATCTCAGCGAATTGCAGGTCAAGCAGGAGCGCCGCAATGCCGCCTCGAAGGAGATCGGCAACGCCATGCGTTCTGGCGACGCCGCGCTTGCGGAGAAGCTCAAGGGCGAAGTCAGCGACATCAAGGCGTTCATCCAGAACGGCGAGGCGCGCGAGCGCGAGCTCGACAAGGCACTGAACGACGCGCTTGCGGTGCTGCCCAATGTTCCGCTGGAGGACGTGCCGGTCGGCAAGGATGAGCACGACAATGTCGTCAAGCGCATCGTCGGCGAGGTGCCGGCGCGCCCGAACTGGGTGAAGGAGCATTTCGAGATCGGCGAAGCGCTCGGGATGATGGACTTCGAGCGGGCAGCCAAGCTGTCGGGCTCACGCTTCACGGTGCTGAAGAGCCAGCTCGCGCGCATGGAACGCGCGATCGGCCAGTTCATGCTCGACCTGCACACCAACGAGCACGGCTATGAGGAAATCATCCCGCCGCTGATGGTGCGCGACGAGGTGCTTTTCGGTACCAACCAGCTGCCGAAATTCGAGGAAGACCTGTTCTTCACGCCACATGGCGACGGACGCCTGGGCCTGATCCCGACGGCGGAAGTGCCGCTCACCAATCTCGTGCGCGAGGAGATCACGCCGCATGAAAGGCTGCCGCTGCGCTACACGGCGCTGACGCCGTGCTTCCGCTCGGAAGCGGGTTCCGCCGGCCGCGACACGCGCGGCATGCTGCGCCAGCACCAGTTCTACAAGGTCGAGCTGGTCTCGATCACCGACCAGGAAAGCTCGCTGGCCGAGCATGAACGCATGACGCAATGCGCCGAGGAGGTGCTGAAGCGGCTCGGCCTGCCGTTCCGCACCGTGACGCTCTGCACCGGCGACATGGGTTTCGGCGCGCGCAAGACCTACGACATCGAGGTGTGGCTGCCGGGACAGAACGCCTATCGCGAAATCTCGTCCTGCTCGGTCTGCGGCGACTTCCAGGCCAGGCGCATGGATGCCCGCTACAAGGACAAGGACGGCAAGGGCAACCGTTTCGTCCATACGTTGAACGGCTCGGGCACGGCGGTCGGCCGCGCTCTGATTGCTGTCATCGAAAACTACCAGAATGAGGATGGCAGCGTAACCATTCCTGAAGTGCTGCGGCCTTACATGGGTGGTCTCGCCAAGATCGAATCGAAATGAGTTCATGCGCATCCTGCTGACCAACGATGACGGCATCCATGCCGAGGGGCTGGCGTCGCTCGAACGCATTGCCCGCACGCTCTCGGATGACGTCTGGGTGGTAGCGCCCGAGCAGGATCAGTCCGGCTACGCGCATTCGCTGTCGATCTCGGAGCCGCTCAGGCTGAGGAAGATCGGCGAGAAGCACTATGCCGTGCGCGGAACGCCGACCGACTGCGTCATCATGGGCACGAAAAAGATCCTGCCCGGGCCGCCCGACCTC
The DNA here is from genome assembly GCF_004791585.1 of Mesorhizobium sp. M1C.F.Ca.ET.210.01.1.1. Classification (GTDB taxonomy): domain Bacteria; phylum Pseudomonadota; class Alphaproteobacteria; order Rhizobiales; family Rhizobiaceae; genus Mesorhizobium. The sequence continues at coordinate 95,491 of NZ_SRUU01000008.1, read as the reverse complement.
ATCCTGTCGGGCGTCAACTCCGGCGCCAACATCGCCGACGACGTCACCTATTCGGGCACCGTCGCCGGCGCCATGGAGGGCGCGCTCCTTGGCGTCCGCTCGATCGCGGTGAGTCAGGCCTATTCCTATGTCGGCGAGGACCGCGTCGTTCCCTACGAGACGACTGAGGCGCTGGCCCCGGCGCTGTTGAAAAGGCTGATCGCGACGCCGCTTCCGGAAGGCGTGCTGCTCAACGTCAATTTCCCGAACTGCGCACCCGACGAAATCGAGGGCACGGTTGTCACCTCGCAAGGCAAGCTCGTGCACAGCCTCTGGGTCGACGAGCGCCGCGATGGCCGCGGCCTGCCTTACTACTGGCTGCGCTTCGGCCGCGAGCCGGTCGAAGGCAAGAAGGGCACCGACCTTCACGCGCTGCGCAACCGGCTGGTGTCAGTGACGCCGCTGCAGCTCGACCTCACCGCCCATGAACTCCGCGACCAGCTGACCAAGGCGTTGTCATGAATAAGGTTTTGGCATGAACACAGCCATCGACGAACGCGAAGGTTTTGCCGCTTTCCTGCTCCGCCTGCGGGGCAGGGGCACGGCGCCGAAGGCGCTGGTCGCCGCCTTCGAAGCGACGCCGCGCCGAGGCTTCCTTTCCGCGCAATTCCATTCGATAGCCTGGTCGGAGGGCATGCTGCCGATCGAATGCGGCGAAGCGATCGAGGGCGTGGACCTGCAAGCGGCGGTGATCGCCGCTTTGGCCATCGAGCCGGGCAACCGCGTGCTCGAGATCGGCACCGGGTCGGGTTATACGGCTGCCGCGATGTCCAGGCTTGCCGCGCGCGTCGTCACCATCGACCGCTACAAGACCTTGATCGAGCAGGCAAAGCAGCGTTTCGAGGCGCTGGGCATCAGCAATGTCATCGCGCGCCAGGCCGATGGTTCCAATGGTCTGCCCAACGAAGGGCCATTTGACCGCATCATCGCCTGGGCGGCGTTCGACAGCCTGCCGCGCTTCCTGCTCGACCAGTTGTCGAGCGGCGGCGTGGTCATTGCGCCGATCGGTCCGGAGGAGGGCGAGCAGGTGCTGGCCAAGCTCACCAAGGTCGGCAGCCGTTTCGAGCGCGAGGACATCGGCATGGTCAGGCTGCAGCCGATCCTGCGCAGCGTCGCCGCGGTCATCTAGGGACGAGCCGATATTCAGGTGATGCCGGTCTGCGAACGGCAGTCTCCTGCGCTTCCGGCCTTCGCCGGCCAAAGCACTCATGAGTTACTGCAGTCACTGCGCAGCAAAGGCGACGGCCGGCGTAGGCCGGTGCTCACGTACTTTAAGTACGCTTCGCTCCGGTTCCCGGAACTACCATTCTCGACTCGGCCTGACCTGAATCTCAGCCCGTCCCAAGGCGCCCAAGAAGTTTTAAGAAAATTTTCGTCGGATTCTAATGGGTTAACCCCGCAGTAACATTAACGCGCTTTAATCATGACCAGTTTGTACCGGGTCTGTGCGGGTTACTGCGATGCAATTCAGTGTTTTGAAGGCAAACGGACGCAATCTGGCGCGTGGCTGCGCCGTCCTCATGATCGCCGGCGCTGCCGCCGGATGCAGCTCCCAGGCCATGCGCTTCAACGGTGTCGACGACGTCTTCACCTCGTCCACCAACAACCAGCGCGCCATCATTAACAAGCAGAGCGCCGACCAGCCCTATCCGGGCGACACGGTCGCGCCGGCGCCTGTCGACGGCACGCACACCCAGTCGGTGAGCCGCTCGAGCCTCGAGCCGGTGACGTCGCAGCAGTTGCCGCCGCCCTCGCAGCCGGCCGCGGCGCCCGCCAAGCCGATGCGCACCGCCTCGGTCCCGGCACTCGCGCCGGCTCCCGCCGCGCCGCATCTCGACAAGACGGCCACCGGCACTGTCGCGCCGGCCGCCAAGCCGTTCAAGACGGCCGAGCCCGATGCCGTGCGCAACGCGAGCGCGGCACCGCACGCGACCGAGATCGTGGTGAGGGAAGGCGAGACGATTTCGGGCCTCGCGCGACAGTATCATGTGCCGGCCGATGCGATCATCAAGGTCAACGGGCTCGATGCCAACAAGGGCATCAGGTCCGGCCAGAAGATCGTCATCCCGGCCTATGCCTATTCGAGCAAGGGCGAGCCGAAGGTTACCGACGCCGGCAAGCCAGCCAACACCCCGAAGCAGCCCGCAGGCGCGCCTGAGAAGGTGGCCGTGCTGCCGCAGCAGCCAAAGCTCAAGGACGGCAAGTCGGCCGCGCCTGTCGATGCATCGGCGGCGGCCGCCGGCTCGAAGGACGCCAAGCCCGCGCCGCAGGTGGCCGAGGCCAAGCCGGCCGGCGCCGGCGGCACCTATACCGTCCAGCAGGGCGATTCCCTGTCCTCGATCGCCCGCAAGACCGGCGTCGGCGTCACGGCGCTCAAGCAGGCCAACGGCATGAAGGACGGGCTGCTGAAGATCGGCCAGACGCTCAAGGTTCCTGCCGGCGGCACCGCCGCGGTCGCGGCCGCCAAGCCGGCTGCGACTGCCGCCAAGGCAACCGTCGATCCGGTGACGACGGCGACCACGCAGCCGCCGGCAAAGACCACGCCGTCGGAAACGCTCGCCTCCTACACGCCGCCGAAGAAGGACGCCAAGGTCATCCAGCAGGCCGAGAGCGACGATGCGGTGGCGCCGGACGCGACCGGCATCGGCAAGATGCGCTGGCCGGTGCGCGGCCGCGTCATCTCCGGCTTCGGCTCCGGCAAGGACGGCGTCGATATCGCGGTGCCGGAAGGAACGCCGATCAAGGCGGCCGAGAACGGTGTCGTCATCTACGCCGGCGACGGTCTCAAGGAGTTCGGCAACACCGTGCTGGTGCGCCACGAGAACGGCCTGGTCACTGTCTACGGCCATGCCAGCTCGATCGAGGTGCAGCGCGGCCAGAAGGTCAAGCGCGGTCAGGAGATCGCGCTGTCCGGAATGAGCGGCACGACGGACTCGCCGAAGCTGCACTTCGAGGTGCGCAAGAATTCAGCCCCGGTCGATCCGAGCGGCTATCTCGAATAGAACAAGAACAAATCGCAGGCCGCCTGACCTCCAGTCCGGCCCGCCGGCTTCAGCCCGCTCCGCCAGGAGCGGGCTTTTTCAGTGGTCGGTCCCTCTCGCCTCAATCCTTGAGCGGCTTGCCGAGGCGGCCCGCGAGGTCCTGCGTGAATTGCCAGGCGACGCGGCCGGAGCGGCTGCCACGCGTCGTTGCCCATTCCAGGGCTTCCGCGCGCAGCGTTTCGGGGTCGATGGCGAGGCCGTGATAGCGGACATAGCCGTCGATCATCTCGAGATACTCGTCCTGCGAGCATTTGTGGAAGCCGAGCCACAGGCCGAAGCGGTCGGAGAGCGACACCTTTTCCTCCACGGCTTCCGACGGGTTGATGGCGGTGGAGCGCTCATTGTCGATCATGTCGCGCGGCAACAGATGCCGCCGGTTCGACGTGGCGTAGAAGATGACATTGGCCGGCCGGCCCTCGACGCCGCCTTCGAGCGCTGCCTTCAACGACTTGTAGGACGTGTCGTCGTGATCGAAGGAGAGATCGTCGCAAAACAGGATGAAGCGATAGGGCGCCACCTTCAGCAGTGCCATCAGCTTCGGCAGCGTGTCGATGTCCTCGCGGTGGATCTCGATCAGCTTCAGCGGCCGGTCGAGCTTGTCCGAGGCATTGACCCTGGCGTGCACGGCCTTGACCAGCGACGACTTGCCCATGCCTCGCGCGCCCCAGAGCAGCACATTGTTGGCGGCGAAGCCGGAAGCGAAGCGCTCGGTGTTGTCGAGCAGGATGTCGCGGACCCGGTCGACGCCGCGGATCAGGCCGATGTCGACGCGGTTGACCTTGCGCACCGGCTCCAGAAAACCCGGGTCGGCCTGCCATACGAAGCAGTCGGCCACGCCGAGCTCGGTCTCGGGAACGGGCGGCGGGGCGAGGCGGGAGACCGCCTCGATCAGGCGGTCGAGCTTCTTGTTCAAGGCACCAAGGCTATCGGTCATTTCCGGTCTTCTCGTTTTGGCAGCCCGCAACGTGAAGCGGGTTCCATGTCCACCCACCAAGAACCAACTGCAAGCTTTTGTTGGAGCACGGTTCTTTCGGCCAGCTCCAGACGGCTCCCGGCTGCGACGCTCTAGCACGCGCCAAACGGCTGGAAAAGCAACGGATTCGGCTGATCGCGGAGTTGCATTGGCAACTTTACCGACTATATTCCGCCCAAATTTTGCGGGGCCGCCCCGGGCGGTTTTCAATCATCCAGGAGTTTCTCGATGTTCGTCACACCGGCATACGCCCAAGGAGTCGGCTCCTCGCCAGATATGTTCATCAGCATTTTGCCGTTTGTCCTGATTTTCGTGATCATGTATTTTCTGATCATCCGGCCGCAGCGCACGCAGCTGAAGAAGCGGCAGGAAATGCTGGCTGCGGTGCGCCGCGGCGATACGGTGGTGACCGGCGGCGGCTTCGTCGGCAAGGTGACCAAGGTGATCGACGACAATGAGCTGGAGATCGACCTTGGCGGCGGAACCAAGGTGACGGCGCTGCGCTCGACGATCTCGGACGTGCGCGTCAAGGGCGAACCGGTGGCGAACCAGAACGCCAAGAAGTAATTTCACCTCGATGGCGGAACGCTGCCGCTTGTACGCCTGAACGGATAAGAACGAATGCTCTATTTCTCGCGCCTGAAGATGATCCTGATCTGGCTGGCCGTGGCCGTCACAGTGATCCTCGCCGCGCCCAACCTGTTCCCGGCAAGCATGCTGGCGCAACTGCCGAGCTGGGTGCCGAAACGACAGATGACGCTCGGCCTCGACCTTCAGGGCGGCTCGCACATCCTGCTCGAAATGAATCAGAACGATCTGATCAAGGACCGGATGGAGACGACGCGCGACGAGATCAGGACGCTGCTGCGCGACGCCAATCCAAAGATCAACTACACCGGTCTTTCGGGCTCGGGCCGTACCGTGCAGGTTCGCATCACGGATCCAAGTCAGCTTGACCAGGCCAAGAAGGTTCTGAAGCCGCTGACCGACCCGGTGGCTGCCGGGTTGTTCAGCGGCGGCTCGATCCAGGAAATGTCGCTGGATGATTCCGAGCCAGGCCTGCTCAAATTCACCGTCACCGACGCCGGCCTCAAATACCGCACCTCGACGGCGCTGTCGCAATCGATCGAGGTGGTCGAGCGCCGCGTCAACGAGCTCGGCACCACCGAGCCGATCGTGCAGCGTCAGGGCGACGACCGCATCCTGGTGCAGGTGCCGGGCCTGCAGGATCCGCAGCGGCTGAAGGAAATTCTCGGCCAGACCGCCAAGCTGACGTTCCAGATGGTCGACCAGTCGATGCCCGTGCAGGATGCGCTGAAGGGCCGTCCGCCGGCAGGCTCCTCGATCCTCTATTCGCAGGACGATCCGCCGGTTCCGTACCTGATCGAGAACCGCGTCATCGTTTCCGGTGAGAATCTGGTCGATGCGCAGGCGACCTACAATTCGCAGACCAACGAGCCGGTCGTTTCCTTCCGTTTCGATTCCAAGGGCGCGACCCGCTTCGGCCAGGCGACGGCGCAGAATGTCGGCAAACTGTTTGCCATCATCCTCGACAACCAGGTGATTTCGGCGCCGCAGATCCGCGAGCCGATCCTCGGCGGCACCGGCCAGATTTCCGGCAATTTCACGCCGCAGAGCGCCAATGACCTGGCGGTGCTGCTGCGCGCCGGCGCGCTGCCGGCAACGCTGACGGTCATCGAAGAGCGCACTGTGGGGCCGGGCCTCGGTCAGGACTCCATCCACGCCGGCAAGGTGGCGGGCGTCATCGGTTCGATCCTCGTCGTCGCCTTCATGTTCGTCGCCTATGGCTTCCTCGGCTTCCTCGCCAATATAGCTTTGGCCGTCCACGTGGCGATGATCGTGGCGCTGCTGTCGCTGCTCGGCGCGACACTGACTTTGCCGGGCATCGCCGGTATCGTGCTTACCATCGGCATGGCGGTCGACTCCAACGTTCTGATCTATGAGCGCATCCGCGAGGAGCGCCGAAACGGCCGCTCGGTGATCCAGGCTATCGACACCGGTTTCTCCAAGGCGCTGGCAACGATCGTCGATTCCAACGTCACCTCGCTGATCGCGACGGTGGTGCTGTTCTGGCTGGGCACCGGTCCGGTGAAGGGCTTCGCCATCACCTACGCCATCGGCATCCTGACCACCGTCTTCACCGCCTTCACCTTCACGCGCATGCTGGTGGCGATCTGGCTGCGCCGGGCCCGCCCGAAGGAACTGCCGCGGGCGCCGGTCACCTTCATTCCGCCGGGCACCAAGATCCCGTTCATGGGCATCCGCCGCTGGACGTTCGCGCTGTCCAGCCTGCTGTCGATCCTGTCGGTCGTCGGGTTCCTGACCATCGACATCAACTACGGCATCGACTTCAAGGGCGGCTCGATGATCGAGGTGCAGTCCAAGCAGGGGAACGCCGATCTCGGCGACATCCGCAACCGGCTGTCGGAGCTCAACATCGGCGAGGTCCAGGTTCAGCAATTCGGCGCGCCGAACGACGTCTTGATCCGCGTCGGCACGCAGGACGCCGGCGAGAATGCCGAGCAGACCGTCATCGACAAAGTGCGGGGCGAACTCCAGGACCAGTACGATTTCCGCCGCGTCGAGGTGGTGGGCCCGACGGTTTCCGGAGAGCTCGCCAAGCAGGGCACGATCGCCATGCTGATCGCGCTGGTCGGCATCCTGCTTTATGTCTGGTTCCGCTTCGAGTGGCAGTTCGCGGTCGGCGCCATCGTCGCCACGGTCCACGACGTGGTCATGACCATCGGCTTCTTCGTGATCTCCGGACTGGAATTCAACCAGTCGTCGCTGGCGGCGATCCTGACAATTATCGGCTATTCGCTGAACGATACGATCGTGGTCTATGACCGCGTGCGTGAGGATTTGCGCAAGTACAAGAAGATGCCGCTGCCGCAGCTCTTGAACAACGCCATCAACGAGACGTTGTCGAGAACCACGCTGACGTCGGTGACGACATCGCTGGCGCTGCTGGCGCTGGTGCTGTTCGGCGGCGAGGTGATCCGCTCCTTCACGCTGGCAATGCTGTTCGGCGTGGTGTTCGGCACCTATTCGTCGATTTTCATCGCTGCACCGTTGCTGATCCTCTTCAAGCTCAGGCCGCAGGCCGCCACCGCCGACGAGGACAAGCCGGTGAACGGCAAGGCCGTGGCGACCTGACGCCGTCAGAGCCGGATGATTTCAGGTCGAGTCGACCTGAAATCTGAATCCGGCTCTAAATCAAAGAGATAGAGCACGATGTCGTCCGAAAGCCGCTCCACACTTTTCGGCATCATGCTCTAGACCCATGGCCAAAGGCATCGTCATCCGCGAAGCGCATTACCCGGGCAGGGCGCCGATCGAGGCCTACGGCAATGGCGGCTTCCGCTTTGCCGACATGTCGCACCGCGGCTCGCTGCTCTGCCTGCCGTCCGGCATCCATGGCTGGGAGCCGGCCGACCCGCTGGCGCTGACGGCAGCGGATTTCGACAAGCTGTTCACAGAGGCGGGCAAGGTCGAGATCCTGCTGGTCGGCACCGGCAAGGATTTGCGGCCGTTGCCGGCGGCACTGCGCGCCGCGCTGAAGGAAGCCGGCATCTCGGCCGATCCGATGTCGACGGGCGCAGCCGTGCGCACCTACAACGTGCTTCTGGCCGAGGACCGCGCCGTGGCCGCAGCGCTGATCGCCGTCGATTGAATGGCCGGCACTTCCGACATCGTCATGGACGGGGTGCGCGCCGCCGACAATGACCGCTATCTCTCGGCGCTCTATGCGCCGGCCGGCAAGCGTGACGCGCTGCTTGCGCTCTATGCCTTCAATGCCGAGATCGCCAGCGTGCGCGACCGCATTCATGAGCCGCTGCCGGGCGAGGTCAGGCTGCAGTGGTGGCGCGATGTGATCGCGGCCGAAGGCGATGCGGAAACGGGCCACCCGATCGCCGATGCGCTGAGGGCTACGGTCGCCGTCAGTCATCTGCCGAAGGCTGCTTTCGACAACATGCTCGAAGCGCGCATCTTCGACCTCTATGACGATCCGATGCCATCGCGAACCGATCTCGAAGGCTATTGCGGCGAGACGGCCGCGGCGCTGATCCAGCTTGCGGCGATGGTGCTCGATCCGGCTGCCGCGCCGAGCTTTGCTGAACTGGCGGGCAGGGCGGGCTGCGCGCAGGCGATCACGGGTCTGCTGCTTTTGCTGCCGCTGCATCGTCGGCGCGGACAATGCTACGTGCCCGCCGATATCCTGGCGGCCGCGGGTACGACCGCGGAACAGTTTGTCAAAGACGACGGCGGTCCTGATGCAGAGCGAGCGGTGGCGGCGATGATTGCGCTGGCGCGGGAGCATCTCGGCGCTTTCGAGGAGGGAGCAGCGGCTCTCCCCGCGTCGCTGCGCCCGGCCTTCCTGCCGCTGGCGCTGACGCGCGCCTATCTCGACAAGATGGAAAGAAGAGTGAGGTTTGCGCCCGGCACAAGGGTGGCGCTCTCAACCGTGCGCCGGCATTGGCTGCTCCTGCGCCATGCCATGCGCGGCTGGGCGCTCCTTTGACGTAAACGTCAATTATGCTAGGGGTTCTGCCGTGCGGACTCGCGTCAAAGAAACGCGAGCCGCCGGAGGAGCCGCCTTTTCCATGAGCCTGCCAGTCCTGGTCGTCCTTGTCGTGTTCGGCATCGCGCTGTCGGTCGCGGCGGTGCATTTCACCGGCGGCACCACGACGGCGACGCTTTCCGGCGCCGACCAGGCGCTCGCGCGCTTTGCCGAAGACTTTCCTGACGAAAAGCCGGGCGCCGTGCGGCTGACAGCGGGCGGGCATGCCGCGTTCATCGAGCTCGGTCCGGCTCGTTGCGGCATCGTCCAGAGCATAGGCGACTGTTTCCTGACGCGCATCGTCACGCCGCATGACGTTCTGGCCCTGGCGAAGGATGGCAACGTCGTGACCTTCAGGCCGAACGACTTCACCTGGCAGGGCGGCAAGTTTGCCTTTGCCGACAATGCCGACGCGCAGGCGGTGGCAGCGACCCTGCAGAACCGCGATCAGACCCGAAAGGCGACGTGATGGACGACTACAATTTCCCGCAGGTCACGCAGCTTGCAATCCCGTTCTTCGTCGCCGCGATCCTGATCGAGCTGTGGCTGGTGCGCACCGGCCGCGCCAAGGGATCGTTCGAAACGCGCGACACGCTGACCAGCCTGATGATGGGAACCGGCAATGTCGTTGCCGGCCTGCTGCTCGGCGTCGTCTCATGGGCGCTGCTGTGGCTCTGGCAGTTCCGCTTCTTCAACCTCGGCCTGTCGGTCTGGGTGTTTGTCGCCGCCTTCCTGCTCGAGGATCTGCGCTACTACCTCTATCACCGCATCGCGCACCGGGTGCGCTGGGTGTGGGCCGAGCACGTCAACCATCATTCCAGCCAGCACTACAATCTCTCGACGGCGCTCAGGCAGAGCTGGACCGGCCTCTTCACCTTCACCTTCATCCTGCAGGCGCCGCTGGTGCTGCTCGGCTTACACCCGGCGGTGATCGCCTTCGTCTTCGGCTTCAACCTGGTCTGGCAGTTCTGGATCCACACCGAGACCATCGGCAAAATGTGGGGCTGGTTCGAGTTCATCTTCAACACACCCTCGCACCACCGCGTCCACCACGCTACCAACCCGCGCTATCTCGACGCCAACTATGCCGGCACGCTCATCATCTGGGATCGCATGTTCGGCACTTTCGTCGAGGAACTTGAGGAGGACCGGCCGCGCTACGGCATCGTCAAGAACATCGGCACCTTCAATCCGCTGAAGGTCGCCTTCCACGAGTGGATCGGCATGTTCAAGGATGCCTTTGCGCCAGGGCTGACGCTCGGCCAGCGCCTCAACTACCTCATCCAGCCGCCGGGCTGGAGCCATGACGGCTCGCGCGACACCTCGGAGACGCTGAAGGCGGCGTATGTACGGCGAAATCCGGGAGAGGCGGGCAAGCCGGGATTGCCGGGCGCGAGTGCCGCGCCGGCGGAGTAGCTATTCCGCGGCCTGCGCCTGCGCCGGCAACCCCAGCCACCCCCTGCAATCGGCCAGCGCGCGCGAGGTGATCGCGTGCCTTTTGGCGATGGTCTTGTCCTTGCCGCGCAGGCGCTTGCCCTCGGCCTTCGGCGCTTCCACGGGCGGGAACAGGCCGAAATTGACATTCATCGGCTGGAAGGAGCGTTTGCCGGGCTCGTCGTCCGAGACGATATGGCCGCCGGTGATGTGGTTGAGCAATGCGCCGAAGGCAGTGGTCGCCGGCGGCAGCGACGGCGCCTGGCCGAGGCGCTCGGCGGCGGCGAAGCGGCCGGCGAGCAGGCCGATCGCCGCGCTTTCGACATAGCCTTCGCAGCCGGTGATCTGGCCGGCAAAGCGCAGGCCCGGCCGCGATTTGAGCTGCAGCGAGGGGTCGAGCAGCGTCGGCGAGTTGATATAGGTGTTGCGGTGCAGGCCGCCGAGGCGGGCGAAGTCGGCATTTTCGAGCCCGGGAATGGTGCGGAAGATACGCACCTGCTCGGCATGCTTCAGCTTGGTCTGGAAGCCGACCATGTTGTAGAGCGTCCCCAGCGCATTGTCCTGGCGAAGCTGCACGACCGCATAGGCCTTCACCGACGGATTGTGGGCGTTGGTCAGGCCCATCGGCTTCATCGGCCCGTAGCGCAGCGTCTCGACGCCGCGCTCGGCCATCACCTCGATCGGCAGGCAGCCGTCGAAATAGGGCGTGCCTTCCCACTGTTTGAACTCGGTTTTTTTCCCCTCAAGCAACGCCGCCACGAAAGCGAGGTACTGCTCCTTGTCCATCGGGCAGTTGATGTAGTCCTTGCCGGTGCCGCCAGGGCCGACCTTGTCGTAGCGCGACTGGAACCACGAGGTGTTCATGTCGATCGTGTCGAAATGCACGATCGGCGCGATGGCGTCGAAGAAGGCAAGCGCATCGGCGCCCGTTGCCTCGGCGATCGACTGGGCGAGCGAGGGCGCGGTCAGCGGACCGGTGGCGATGATCGCCTGGTCCCACTCCGCCGGCGGCAGGCAGGGCACTTCCTCGCGCTGGATCGTGATCAGCGGATGCGCCTCGATCTTCTTGGTCACCGCGTCGGAAAAGCCGTCACGGTCGACGGCTAAAGCGCCGCCGGCCGGCACCTGGTTCGCATCGCCGGCGCTCATGATCAGCGAGCTGGCGAGCCGCATTTCGGCATGCAGCAGTCCGACCGCATTGGCGGCGGCATCGTCCGAGCGGAAGGAGTTGGAGCAGACGAGCTCGGCCAGCCCATCGGTCTTGTGGGCGTCGGTGCCGCGCACCGGGCGCATCTCATGCAGCACGACCGGGACGCCGGCTTCAGCGATTTGCCATGCGGCTTCGGAGCCGGCGAGGCCGCCGCCGATGACGTGGACAGGATTTTTGCTCATGAGCGCCGGAATAGTCGCTTGGCGGCCTGATTGCAATTGCCGGGCGGCAATGGGCGCGGCGGGAAGCAGGCTCCAAAAACAACAACACCCGCCGGGGGAGGAGATCCGGCGGGTGTCGTTTTAGGGGTCGATCCTCGGGAGGAGGTGAAGATCGACCATATTCGCCATCGCCGGGGAGGAGGTCGGCTCTGACGAAATCTCTTTCGCCATTTGAAAAGGGGCGAAACCTTTCTGGAGAACAACGCCCGCCGGGGGAGGAGGTCCGGCGGGCGCCGTTTCGGTGGTCAACCTTTGGGAGGAGGTAAAGGTTGACCGTATCCGTCAGGGTCGGGGAGGAGGTCGACCCTGGCGAAATGCCTTGCTTAGACCGCCTTGCGGGCGATCATCTTGATCTCGTCACGAACGATGCCGAGATCATGGAGCTGACGGTTCGAAAGCCGACCCAGCTCGGAAACCGTCTCGCGATAAACGCGCCAGTTACGGTAGCTACGGATCAGGTTCATTGTCTTACTTTCTCAAAACTGGTTCGGACCATTTGCGGTCCGAAGCGGAATTAGACCGCCTTGCGGGCGACGTAGTGGATGTCGCTGCGGCTGATGCCGAGGTCGGTCAGTTCACGGTTCGACAGGCGGCTCAGCTCGGAAACGGTTTCCCGGTAGCGGCGCCAGTTGCGGTAGTTGCGGATCAGGTTCATGGTAGTGCTCGTTTCGTCTTTGGTTCGGATCATTCCGTTTGTGTACGAACAGAAAGTAGGTGGGATCATATCGGTTTAAAAGTGCGATTGGCGCATGGCAGCAATGCAAATTGTGCAATGCAACATTAACGGCCATTCACGCTTGCGACACAAAGAAGACCGAATCGGAAAATGCCGTTGCGTCAACGGTTTGGGCCTCGCGGCTAAAAAAATGACCAAGCTTGGGGGAAGCGCATGGCGGGCTATGCGACACGGGTAAGGGCGGATATCGCCCGATGGCGGGAGGCGGGCCTGATCGACGCGCCGACGGCGGACGCATTGGCGCGCGACCTAGCCGCCAACGAGCGCACCTCGCTCAGCTTCGGCTCGATCCTGGCGATGATGGCGGCGCTCCTGTTCGGCGCCGCGATCCTCATCTTCGTCGCCGCCAACTGGGAGGTCATTCCGCGGCTGGTGCGCGCGGCAGCGCTGTTTGCCGTCATCGTCGGCGGCTATGTCGGCGGTGCGGTGTTGAAGACGCGCGACCACGCGGCGATCGGCGAGGCGCTGTGGATCGTGGCGGCCGCGGCCTTCGGCGGCTCGATCGCGCTGATCGGCCAGATGTACCATCTGTCGGGCGACGAGACCTCGGCGCTGCTGACCTGGTGCGCCGGCACGGCGCTGGCGGCGGTCGCATTGCGCTCGAATCCGCTCACCGTCGCCTCCGTCGGCATCGCCGATGCCTGGTTGTTCCTCAAATGGGGCGGATTCTTCCGCCGGGCCGAGTTTCCGTATCTCTTCGCCGCCGTGGCGCTGGTGCTGTTTGCCGTTTCTTTCTGGACACGCAGCCAGGCGGCGCGACACCTGATCATCCTGTCGATCCTGTTCTATCTCATGCTGCTGGCGATGGACCACAACACGCTCCAGGTCGCCATTCCGCTCGTGCTCGTCTCGGCGCTGCTGTTCGCGGCGGCGATCTTCGCCGCCGAACCTGTCGACAGGATCGCGCAGCTCGGCGGCCGGTTGCCCTTGCACGCGCTTATCGGCTTTCTTGCCGGCCTGGCAATGGTCCAGTTCGAACTGGCCGACGAGGCGATCTACAACAGCGGCTTTGCCATTGCCTCGGCGGTCGCGCTTGCCGGCATCGTTACGGCGATCATGCTCGGCGGCCGTGAGAGCAGGGGTTTGCGATGGGTGGCCTATGCCGGCTTCGCATTCGAACTCGCCATCATCTATGTGGTGATGTTGCAGTCGATGCTCGACACGGCCGGCTTCTTCCTGTCCGCGGCCGTGCTGCTGGGGATACTGGCGCTGGTCATCATCCGGGTCGAAAAGCGCATGAAGACGCCCGCCGGCGGAGGAGCAGCGGCATGAGCGGCAAAAGACTGATCATCGCGGCGCTGGTGCTGGCGCTCGTCCAGATTGGCTTCCTCAGCTGGATCATCGCCGGACGCGCGGCGATCCTGCGCAACGGCAAGGAAGTCCTGCTCAAGGTCGAGCCCGTCGATCCGCGCGACCTTCTGCGCGGCGATTACATTTCAATCAACAACAACATATCGCGGATCCCCGTGAAGCTGATCGCCAACATTCCGGAAGGCAAGCTCTCCAGCGACGAGACATCGATCGTGGTGCGGTTGAAGAAGGGGGCAGACGGCTACTGGCAGCCAACGACTGCGTGGTTCGGGCAGGCGCCGACGCCGGCCGGCCCGGACGAGGCCGACATAGCCGGACGCGTCGCCGACGGTTGGGGTCTGCGGGAACCGGACGCGACGATCGCGCCGGAATACGGGATCGACCGTTTCTATGTTCCGGAAGGCGAGGGGATGGCGTTCCAGGACGACATCCGCGTGCGGCCGTTCGGCATCAAGTTGGCGCTCGCGGCCGACGGCACGGCGCATATCAAGGCGCTGATGGACGGCGACAAGACGCTGTTCGAGGAGCCGCTTTATTAGAGCGCGACGGCGCGCCTCATCGACGATGGTCCCTGTTATCGCTGAACATTGCCTGTCTCTGCGATGATTTTGGGATAGGGACCGATTGAAATCGTGTAGCTAAAGCTTGTTGCTCCCTTTTCCTGCTTGTGTATCGAGGGGCTGCGCACGACCCAGTCATAGACGCCCGTAACCATGCACCGATCGTTAGCGCAGGTGACCACCACGCTGTCATTGCGGACGTTGTATCCGCGTTCAGGCCATCGCCGGTAAAACTTCCTCTTGTCCTGAATGATTGAGCTCAGGTTCGTCACCTTGCCATAATAGTCGACCGTGGGAGCGTAGGACGCTTGAACTTGAGCAAGAGCGAAGTCGTTGTTGTCGCCATGATGCTCGATGAGATCCTTGACGAAGGCTGCCGCAACGCTCTCCGCCTGATGCCCGGCGTCGGGCACAGGCACCGGAATGGGAACAGGATTTGGCCTCGTCGACACCAGCGATGTATCTGGGGGCGATTGGCCCGCTGTGACATTGGTCACGCGCAACTCTGCCATTTCGCTGGTCGATAGGTATCTTATGTCATGCTTGTCATAGCTCGAAGCCAGTTCGATCAGCTTGGGGTCGACTCCCATCTCGACCACATAGGATGTGATTGCGGCCGTTCCGAGCTGAACACGGGCCGCCGCTTCTTCGTTGGACATTCCGTCAGCCGGTTTCAGGAACGCACGATGAACGCCGATAGAACCTGGTTCGGCAGCACGGTGGACGCCACCCAGGAAGGCCAGTGAGCAGGCTGAAGCGCATTGCAACTGGCGAACCTGAAGCGTATCCAACCCTGCCGCGCGGATCATACGCCCCAATCGAATCGCACTGCCGACGTTGCCTCCGGGGGAATTGAATACGATAACCCTGGCCCCGCTGCCTACAACCGTGCTGTTAAACGTGTTCAGGGGTTCATTGGCGCCAAATTCACCGGAGACGACAAGAATTGGCTGCCCGGCCGGCGTGGAAGCCGGCGTGTATTCTAGCGCCTCGACCTGACACGTCGCTGCCGCGACCACTGACCCAGCACTGAAAAGTAGAGAAACGACGCGCACAACCTGACAGAGCCCCAACCTGCCTGTTGCAACTAAGAACCTGTTAGCGGGCTATTTCAAGAGCGTTGGACGTGCAAACGCCATGCCCTTGCAGGAGCTTTTCTGCGTGGATGAGGGCCTTGCTTGTGCCGCCAAGGAATTCACAGGGAAGTCCTCCTTCGCCAAAGGCCTTGGAGGTTGGTGCGGATGAAGGGACTCGAACCCCCACGCCTTTCGGCACTGGAACCTAAATCCAGGGCGTCTACCAATTCCGCCACATCCGCGTTCCCCGGCAATCCCATGTAGCCATCATTCTGTCAATCTCAGGGTCCAGATCACGCTCATTCGCCTAATCGCGAAGATGGTTGAAAATTAGCCTAGCCTGTGACAAAAGGCGTGTCGAATGTGACGGGACGCGACTATCCGCTTCTGCAGAATGTAAAAAGAAGTAGGAAAAACAAAGACTTCTTCACATTTTGGGAAGTGCAGTTCAGGAGAGTTTGAACCGCGTTAGCGGTCAAATCACCGGGTTCCGTACCAAAAGCCATTTCCGGCAAGATTATACCGGCAGGCTGTGAACGGGCTAAGGACCGTTTGGCAGCCTCATTGGTGAAAACAAAGGTTCTAGAATGCAGGTCACCGAAACGCTCAACTCCGGTCTCAAGCGCGAGATCAAGATCACCGTGCCGGCCGGTGACATGGAAGCCAAGCTGATGGCGCGGCTGAACGATGCCCGCGACAAGGTGCGGATCAACGGTTTCCGCCCCGGCAAGGTGCCGGTGCAGCACCTGCGCAAGATGTACGGCAAGTCGTTCATGGCCGAGGTCGTCAACGAGATCCTCAACGACTCGACCCGTTCGATCATCTCCGGGCGCGGCGAGAAGGCCGCCATGCAGCCCGAGGTCATCATGACCGAGGATGAGAAGGAAGCCGAGAAGATCCTGGCCGGCGGCGCCGACTTCGAGTTCCGCCTCAACTATGAGGTCATCCCGGCGATCGAGATCAAGGATTTCTCCGACATCAAGGTCACGCGTCAGGTTTACGACGTGCCGGATCAGGAAGTCGACGACCAGGTGAAGCGCGTCGCCGAATCCGCCCGCAGCTACGAGGCCAAGGACGGCAAGGCCGCCGAAGGCGACCGCGTGAGCATCGACTATGTCGGCAAGATCGCCGGCGAAGCCTTCGCCGGCGGCGCCGGCACCGACCAGCCGCTGGTGCTCGGCTCCAAGGAGTTCATCCCGGGCTTCGAGGACCAGTTGATCGGCACCAAGGCGGGCGACGAGAAGCAGATCACCGTCACCTTCCCGGAGAACTACCAGGCGGCGCATCTGGCCGGCAAGGAAGCCACCTTCGACGTGACCGTCAAGGAAGTGTCGGCGCCCGGCGCGCTGGAAATCAATGACGAGACGGCCAAGAACCTCGGCCTGGAATCGCTGGAACGCCTGCGCGAGATCGTGCGAGGCCAGATCGAGAACCAGTTCGGCTCGATGACCCGACAGAAGGTGAAGCGCCAGCTGCTCGACCAGCTCGACGCCGCCTATTCCTTCGAGGCGCCTTCGAAGCTCGTCGAGGCCGAGTTCAACAACATCTGGGCTCAGGTCAATCGCGACCTCGAAGCTGCCGGCCACACCTTTGCCGACGAAGAGACGACGGAGGAAGAGGCGCGCGCCGAGTACATGCGCCTGGCCGAACGCCGTGTGCGTCTCGGCCTGGTTCTCGCCGAGATCGGCGAGAAGGCCGGCGTCACGGTATCGGACGAAGAGCTGCAGCGCGGCTTGTTCGAGCAGGTCCGCCGCTTCCCGGCCAACCAGCAGCAGGAAGCCTTCGAGTTCTATCGCAGCAACCCGGAGGCGATCAATTCGCTCCGCGCCCCGATGTTCGAGGAAAAGGTGGTCGACTACCTGCTCGGGCAAATCTCGGTCGACGACGTCAAGGTCAGCAAGGAAGAGCTGATGGCCGAAGACGAGGAGGCTGAGACCGCGACCAAGGCGAAGCCTGCGAAGAAGGCTTCCTCGAAGAAAGCCGAGACCAAGGCGAGTGAAGCAAAGGCGGGCGAGGCCGCCGGCGAGGCGGAAGAGCCCAAGAAGAAGGCCGCGCCGAAGAAGAAAGCCGCCAAGGACGCCGAGTAAAAACGGCGCAATAAACCTCGTTTCGAAAGGCCGCCCTCGAGGCGGCCTTTTTCGTTATAGAGCAGCAGACGTCTCCAAGCGCTCGCCAAGGTGGTTCGGCAGGAGGTCTCCAGCCCGATCATCTTGATGAACATGAAATGGGTTGGCGTCCTTTCAAATTATTCCGCTAATTTTACGCTGAATAGGCTTAATATTTACTCCTCCGGAAGTTGTGTGAAATCGCTTACTGTTGCCAGATAGACCCTTGTGCTATGATAGTCGCTGGGCTGATCCCTATGTTTTCCGGGAAAAACGAATGGATCTGTTCAGCGGGGTGATATTTGCAATTGTCGCAACTGGGGGCGTTCTGGTCCTCGGTGGCATCTTTTTGATCGCTTCTGGCGCACTGAAACTTGCGGGCGACAAGAACGGTCTCACAGATGTAAAGATCGGCGACTTTTTTCAAATGGGAACGACAGTCCCAGGTCTGGGCATCTTTCTGCTCGGGCTGGCATTCGATTTTGTCGGGCTTTACTACGCGAACCAAGCGCGCCGTGACGATATAGCGGGGCAGATCGACGCCGCCGTGCAGAAGGAGCGAGCCGATCACGCTCTTCGTCTGACCGGCGTCGTGCAGATGAGCGCCGACCAGGATGTGAGACTTTCCGTCTGCATGGGACAGGAGCTCGTTGTCCGCAGCAACAATCCATTCGCGAACACGATCGGGCCGTATCTCGATTTCATGGTTGTCCGTCTAGAGACGGCAGGCGTTCCGCCGCAACTCTTTACGATTGCTCGTTCCGATTTTCTGCCCGACCGCTTCAAGGGCTTCTCGCACGTCTACATGCAGCAGAACGGGATGGTAGACATGGGGCAGGTCCGGCTTGACCAGGTCGTGAATCTCACGCCGGCTGTCAGCAGGGGCTTGATCCCCGTCACCCCTCCGGCCCCATCGCAACTGATCCCGGCGGGGTCGGCATACGGGCAAACCCGTTGAAACGCGTTTTGGCCATCGCTTTCGTCCTGGCCTTGCTGCCGTGCCTGGCATTTCCTCAAGTCATGCCGGGGCCGTATATGCAGATAAGTGGGGTCGTGGTGACATCGCGCGGCGTGCCAATCCCCGGCTGCCTTGTGCGATTGCAAAATCCAGATGTTGGGCTCAGTTACCCGGTCAGTACAGGACCGGCAGGGGACTATTATTTCCCTGAAGTGCCCACGCAGGTCCGCACGCTGTATGTGATTCAGGTATTTTGGAACGGCAGCATTATTTACAATGGTATCGTCTATCAACCCGGTTTGCAGCCGCCAATAACGATCCCGGTGCCCTGACCGGCCGCATAAATCAACCCGGTGTCGCTCAAGCAAAAGGCACTTCCGAATTCACCTTGTGGCAGCACGGCAACACAGTCAGGTTGTGTTGAATGCCCGCTGCTGGCGATACCGAACGTTGATGATTATCTGCGCGGTATCGCATTTCGCAGGGTCGTTGGAGGCACCGTTGACAGTGGCATTCAAGATGAGGGGCGTGGTTGTTGCCGCGGCGCTTCTGCTTGCCGCCGCCGATGTGGCCGCGGCCGGACCCGATCTCGGCAACTGGCGCGTCGATGCCGCCAGCGACGGCCAGGTGACGGCATCGCTTTACGCCAGCAACAAGCTGATCACAGGCGGCGGCGCGCTGGGCTACAGTCCGGTGCTGACGCTGGCCTGCCGGACGGGCGGTGAACCGCGCTGGAGCGAATGGCTGCAGCTCAACGACGCTGTTTCGGCCAGCCGGAAGATCACCATGTCGGTCATGGTCGACGGCGGCAGCAAATTCGATGAGAGCTGGTCTGTCGGCCCGCGCGGCAAATTGCTGGTCAGGGACGGGGATGACGGCATCAAGCGGCTGGTTTCGGCGAGCCGGCTGTTGCTGTCATGGCGCTTCGGCCTGCTCGCCGGCCGCGGCGAGGCCGATTTCGATCTTGCCGGACTGTCGGAAGCGGTCGGCCAGATGGCCGCAACCTGCAACACGGATCCGCCTTGAACCGGCTTGGGCTGCAACCCTCCGCAAACGCTGTTCCTATCTGACGGCTGGATTCTGTGGTATGTAGGTAGCGCAATTCCAGCGGGGATCTGCGGGTACTCCGCCCCGCCGCGAAGAGCGGCGTGCCGGCGCGATCGGCATGTCTGCACAATGGCGACCAGGGAGGAAATGCCATGCGCGCAATCGCGTTCTTAGCCGTTGTGCCTGCCATCGCGTTCGTTGCGAATCCGTCGCAGGCGCAGGATGCTGCCGCAGGCGAGAAGGTCTTCACCAAATGCAAGGTGTGCCACGTCGCCGACAAGGACCAGAACAAGGTTGGTCCGTCGTTGAACGGCGTCATTGGGCGCACTGCGGGCACCCACCCCGATTTCAGCTATTCCGCGGCCATGATCGCGGCCGGAAAATCCGGCGTGAAATGGGATGAGGCGACGCTGACGACCTATCTCCATGATCCAAAGGCCATGGTCAAAGGGACGAAGATGGCGTTCCCCGGCCTCAAGAGCGATCAGGACATAGCCAACGTCATCGCTTACCTGAAACAGTTTTCCAAGTAGGCATGGCCCCGCCACGCCCCGTTTGGTGGTCGCCTGCTTGTTCCGCAGGAGGACGGTCGGCAATCGCGCTGCTGAATATTGCGCCAGGCGCCATCACGCCGGCAGCGCAAAAAATCCCAACAACAGCAGAATAACTATGCCAAGGCCGAGTATGAGAAGCGTCCGCGTATCCATGACGTTCACCTTCGCGGCCTGAGAATACCGAAAAAGCACCTCTGGAGCCAGTGCGCCGCTGACTAACCGGCGCTGACCTGAGGGCGACAAATCGGGCACGAAGGAGTATGTTGGCGCTGGTGCAGGTCGCGGTTTGCGTGGCCAACCATGCAGAACGGCGGCACCGTGAAGCTGCGACCTTGCCGGACCTGGTCTGAAGGAGTGGTCATGGCAAATTTTCACGTGATTGCAGGGGCCAGCGAAACGCTGGAGCACACGAAAGTCCGGAAGATCGGTGTGTCCGATCTATTCGACGCGCTTAAGCGCGGTGTGGGCGATTTCATGGTCAAACCGTCCCATATTGTGTTTCTGTGCCTGATCTACCCGCTTGTCGGGGTGGTGCTCGCGGTCTGGACTTCGGGCGCCAATGCCCTGCCGTTGCTGTTTCCGCTTGTGTCCGGCTTTGCGCTGATCGGTCCATTCGCCGCGATCGGGCTCTACGAGATCAGCCGCAGGCGGGAGGCCGGGCTCGACACCTCCTGGCGTCACGCATTCGAAGTCAGGAACTCCCCGGCGTTGCCGGCCATCGCCGCGGTCGGGATCATGCTGTTTGCGATCTTCATCACATGGCTTTTGACCGCCAAGTTCTTCTACGAGCACCTGTTCGGCCCCGAGCCGCCAGCGTCGCTGTCCAGCTTCATCGCGCAGATATTCGCTACCGGACGCGGCTGGACGCTGATCGTTCTGGGTCACGCCATTGGGTTCGTATTCGCCGTGGTCGTGTTATGCACCAGCGTGGTCGCTTTCCCGCTGTTGCTCGATCGCGACGTTGGCGCCTACGAAGCCATCCATACCTCGGTGCGGGTGGTCCTTGCCAATCCGATTGTAATGGCCGTCTGGGGACTTATCGTCGCCGTTGGGCTGATCGTCGGCTCGCTGCCTGTGTTCGCGGGACTGGCGGTGGTGCTGCCGATCCTCGGTCACGCCACCTGGCATGTCTACCGCAAGGTGGTGGAATCCCCGGCAGCCCCGAGGCCGGCGAGCTGAGCAACTCCCGTCATTGCGTGCCGGCGATAGCACAGGTGCCGTTCAATAGGCCCGGTGGCTGAACCGCGCCTGACGCGCGCCTGTGGTCAGGTTGCGGAAATCCTTGCCGCTGACATGCACGAGCGTCTTGTGGTCGCCGCCCTCGAAATAGATGTCGGCGGCATCGCCGAGGCTTTCGTCCAGGATGACCGGCACATCATAGGCTGCGCCGATCGGCGGAATGGCGCCGACATCGCAATCATCGAAGAGCGAGACCACCTCATCCTCGGAAGCGAGCCCGAGGCGCTTGTCCATGACGTCCTGCAGTTTGCCGAGTTCGATTCTATGGGTGCTTGGGACCACGGCCAGCGCATAACCAAGTTCGTGGTGAACGACCACGGACTTCGCCATGATGCTGCCGGGCACATGCGCGGCAATGGCGGCCTGCCTGCTGGTGGATGTGCGATGATGCGCGACGGTGTCGTAAGGGATTCCCTTGCCGTCGATAAAATCCCTCAGTCTGTTTGCTATCGTCATTTTTGGCCTCCCTTGCTTGAGTTCACGAACGCATGCCGATCGCGTCCTCGTTGCCATGCCAGGAAAGATGGCCCGGCCGCCTGTTGTTTCAAGGCACCGGCACCCGCGGTCGCCGGCCGGATCGGCCGCGGTGAATTCGAAAAATGCGGTCAGGGGCCGGGCCCGAAAAACGCGATACGGGTCAACAGCGTGTAGTCGGCCTCGAACACCATCATGGTCACGAAAACCAGCACCAGTATCGGCGGCAGGATGATCGCATACATCATCGCCAGCCGCTCCCAGGCCATGTGCATGAAGACGGCGACGATCAGCCCCGCCTTGAGCATCATGAAGATCAGGATCAGCGACCATCTGAGATAGCCGTGGAGGCCGAAATAATCGACCAGATAGGAGCAGGTGCTGAGAATGAACAGCCACGCCCAGACCACTAGGTAGAGCTTGATCGGGTGCTCCTGATGCGCGTCGGCGACGGCCACCGGCGCTGCGTCATGCGCGTGGGCGGTATGGAGTGCGTGTTGCCCGAGACCGTTTGCGGTTGCTTCAGCCATATCTTCCTCTCAACGAAGCCTGCCTCTCACCAAAGATAGAAGAAGGCGAAGATGAACACCCAGACGAGGTCGACGAAGTGCCAGTAGAGGCCCATGATCTCGACATTCTCGTAGCGACCGCGGCGGCTGGTGAAAAAGCCGGGGCGCCCAACGTCGAAATCGCCGCGCCAGACCTTTCGCGCTGTGATGATCAGGAAGATCACGCCGATCGTCACGTGGGTGCCGTGGAAGCCGGTGATCATGAAGAAGGACGATCCGAATTGCGCGGCCCCCCATGGGTTGCCCCATGGCCGTACCCCTTCCATGATGAGCTTGGTCCATTCGAAAGCCTGCATGCCGACGAAGGTCGCGCCGAGCGCGGCGGTCAAAAGCATCAGAATCGCGGTTTTGCGGCGGTCGCGCCGGTAGCCGAAATTGACCGCCATGGCCATGGTTCCGCTGCTCGAGATCAGCACGAAGGTCATGATGGCGATCAGGATCAGCGGGATCTCGGAGCCGCCGATGCGCAAGGCGAAGACCTCGCTCGGGTTCGGCCACGGCACGCGCGTGGAGATGCGCGCGGTCATATAGGAAAGCAGGAAGCAACCGAAGATGAAGGTATCGCTGAGCAGGAAGATCCACATCATGGCCTTGCCCCAGGACACGTTCTTGAACGCGCGCTGGTCCGAGGCCCAGTCGGCGGCGATGCCTTGCCAACCCGCTGGCCGGGGCGCCATCCGGTCGGTATGCGTCAGGCTCGTCTCAGCCATTGCCGGTCTCCTAGGTCAGCAGCCGTTGGCAAATGTCGATGAATGTCGCTGCCCAGCCGGCCAGGAGGGCAAAGATGGCCAGCCAGACGAAGAGCAGGAAATGCCAATACATGGCACAGAGCTCGACGCTGAGGCGCTGTCGCTCCGGCCGCGCTCCGTTCCAGGCGCCGATGCTCGTCCTACCAAGGCCGACCAGACCGCCCAGTATGTGCAGACCGTGCATTCCGGTGATCAGATAGAAGAAGCTGTTGGCCGGATTGGACGCAAGCAGGTAGCCATCCTCGGTCAGTTGCCTCCACGCCATCAACTGCCCGACAAGGAAGGCAAGCGCGGTCAGCCCGGCCGTTGCAAGACCGAGCCTGACCATGTCCATCTGGCCTCTGCGCGCGGCAACCACGGCGCATTGCAACGCGACGCTGCTCAGCACCAGCACGCCGGTGTTCAGCCAGAGCAGGCGCGGCAGCGGCAGCGGCTGCCAGTCCGACAGGCCCATGCGCATGAAATAGGCGCTGGCAAATAGCGAGAACAGGCAGCCGACGACTGCGAGGAAGACGCCGAGGCCGATCTTGGCGGTGGGGAGCGCCGACCGGTCGAAGCCGACGAAATCCCCGGCCATGCCTTGCTCCAGCCAGGGCCTCGCCGTCAGCCGCTGGTGCGAAAGCCACCAGCCGGCAAAGCCGGCGACCACAACCAGGAAAACCAGGATGACGCTCATGCCGGCTCCTTGGAGAGGCCGAAATTGCCCGGCACGTTCTGCGGGATGAAGTCCTCCTTGGCGCCCGGCACGCTGTAGTCATAGGCCCAGCGATAGACGATCGGCAGCTCCTTGCCGAAATTGCCATGCGCCGGCGGCGTCTGGGGCGTCTGCCACTCGAGCGTCGTCGCCCGCCATGGGTTGCCGCCGGCCTCGCGGCCATGGCGGATGCTCCAGATCAGGTTGAACAGGAACACCATCTGGGCGAAGCCGACGATGAAGGCCATGATGCTGATGAACGAGTTCAGATGGTGCGCCGACTCCGTCATGATGGTCATATCGGTCAGTTCGGCGTAGCGCCGCGGAATGCCCATCAGGCCAAGATAGTGCATGGGGAAGAAGATCAGATAGGCGCCGAGGAAGGTGACCCAGAAATGGAAGCGGCCGAGCGTCTCGTCGAGCATCCGGCCGGTGACCTTCGGGTACCAGTGGTAGATCGCGCCGAAGATCACCAGGATCGGGGCGACGCCCATGACCATGTGGAAATGGGCGACGACGAACATCGTGTCCGACAGCGGCACGTCGACGACGACATTGCCGAGGAACAGGCCCGTCAGGCCGCCATTGACGAAGGTGACGATGAAGGCGAGCGCGAACAGCATCGGTATGGTGAGGTGGATGTCGCCGCGCCATAGCGTCAGCACCCAGTTATAGACCTTGATCGCGGTGGGGATCGCGATGATCAGCGTAGTGGTGGCGAAGAAAAAGCCGAAATAAGGGTGCATGCCGCTGACATACATGTGGTGCGCCCAGACCACGAAGCTCAGCGCGCCGATAGCGATGATGGCCCAGACCATCATGCGGTAGCCGAAGATGTTCTTGCGCGCATGCGTGCTGATCAGGTCGGACACGATGCCGAAGGCTGGCAGCGCCACGATGTAGACCTCGGGGTGGCCGAAGAACCAGAACAGGTGCTGGAACAGGATCGGGCTGCCACCATTGTGCTGCAATTGCTGGCCCATCTCGACGATCGCCGGCATGAAGAAGGAGGTGCCGAGCGCGCGGTCGAGCAGCATCATCACGCAGGCGACGAACAGCGCCGGGAAGGCGAGCAGCGCCATGACGGTGGCGGTGAAGATGCCCCAGACGGTGAGCGGCAGGCGCATCAAGGTCATGCCGCGCGTGCGCCCCTGCAGCACGGTGACGACATAGTTCAGGCCGCCCATGGTGAAGCCGATGATGAACAGGATGAGCGAGGTGAGCATCAGGATGATGCCCCAGTCCTGGCCGCCCGGCGTGCCGGTCATGATGGCCTGCGGCGGATAGAGCGTCCAGCCGGCACCAGTCGGTCCGCCCGGCGCGAAGAAGCTCGACACCAGGACCAGAACGGCCGCCAGGTAGACCCAGTAGCTCAGCATGTTGACATAGGGAAAGACCATGTCGCGGGCGCCGACCATCAGCGGGATCAGATAGTTGCCGAAGCCGCCGAGGAAGAGCGCGGTGAGCAGGTAGATCACCATGATCATGCCGTGCATGGTGATGAACTGGTAATAGGCCTCCGGGGTGATGAAATCGAACGTGCCCGGGAAACCGAGCTGCAACCGCATCAGCCAGGACAGCACCAACGCAACCAGGCCGATCGCCGTCGCCGTCGCCGAGTACTGGACCGCTATGACCTTGGCGTCCTGCGAGAAGACATATTTCGTCCACCAGCTATGCGGATGGTAGAGTTCCACCTCTGCGACTTCGGCGGGGGGAACGGCATCTGCGGGTGTGACGTCGACCATTGGGAGCACCTCCGTGCCCTGTTCAGCGGGCCTCGACGGTTTCGAGCTTTGCCGCGACGCCCAAACCGGACGCCATCGTCTTTCCTGACGTTTGGTTTGCCGAGCCCGTCTGCTTGGGCGCCGACAATTGCGCAAAAGTCTGCTGCTGGCCGACCCAGGCCAGATAATCCTGCTCGGTGTCGACCACGACCACGCCATGCATCAGCGGGTGTCCCTGGCCGCACAGCTCGGCGCACAGCACCTGGAAGGTTCCGGTCCTTGTCGGGGTGAACCAGAAATAGGTGACCGAGCCGGGGATCATGTCCATCTTGGCGCGGAATTCCGGGATGTAGAAATCGTGCAGCACGTCGATCGAGCGCAGCAGCACTTTGACCGGCTTGCCGACCGGCAAGTGCAGGTCGGCCGCCTCGACCACGACATCGTCCTGGCTGTTGGGATCTTTGGGGGCGATGCCCAACGGATTGTCAGCGGTGACGTCACGGGTATCCGATGTGCCGAGCTTGCCGTCCTTGCCGGGCAGGCGGAAGCTCCATTGCCATTGCTGGCCGATCACTTCGATCTCGGTCGCGTCGCTCGGAACGTTGACGAAGCGGCTCCAGACGAACAGGCCGGGGACCAGCAAGGTCGTGACACCGACCGCGGTGCAGACCGTCAGCCACCATTCGAGGCGCTTGTTCTCCGGTTCATAGACTGCGCGGTTGCCTTCGCGATGGCGGAAGCGGAACACGCAATAGGCCATGAAAAGCACGACGGCGGCGAAGACGACGCCGGTGATCCAGAAGCTGATGATGATGGTGTTGTCGATATAGTCCCAGTTCGAGGCAATCGGCGTCCACCACCATGGGCTCAGGAAGTGGAACAACACCGAGCCCACAACAACCAAAACGAGTACAAGCGCAATCGCCATGTCCCGTTCCTCCCGGCATTCGAGGGGGCGCGGAGCCGTCCCGGCGAATGCCACCTGCATCATAGCGTGATTTGCGGTTGAAATTCCAGAGCCGACTATTTGGCGGTGGAAAAGTAGTTTTTTGGTGCGAACTTCGCGTGCTGAGTCCGATTGCTCGCAGATGTTCGAGACCCTGCGAGGTGGTGGATTCCGACGAACGGCTGTCCAGCCGCCATGATGCAGGTCACGATCCGCCTAAAGAGGCCGCGGCTAGATGCAGCCGCTCTCCGACCGATGGTTTTGTGTCTAAAATCTGACCATGACCTCCCTCGACCGTCGCGCGCAGCCATTGGGAGGAAGCCATTCGCGCGCGGCCTGCGCCTGGTGGGGGCAGAGATCGACGCCGGGGTCAGATCAGCAGCAGGCCCTTCATCGAGGCGTTGCCCTTGCGGCCGATGATGATGTGGTCGTGGACCGCAATGCCGAGCGGCTTGGCCGTATCGATGATCTGCTTGGTCATTTCAATGTCCGCGCGTGACGGTGTCGGGTCGCCGGACGGATGGTTATGCACCAGGATGACGGCGCTGGCGGAGAGTTCGAGCGCACGCTTCACCACCTCGCGCGGATAGACCGGCGTGTGGTCGACGGTGCCGGTCTGCTGCACCTCGTCGGCGATCAGCATGTTCTTCTTGTCGAGGAACAGGATGCGGAACTGTTCGCGGCTCTCGAAGGCCATGGCCGAGCGGCAATAGTCGAGAAGCTGTGTCCAGTTGGACAGCACCTCGCGGCCGCGCACTTCGCCGCGCGCCATGCGCTGGGCGGTGGCGGCGACAACCTTGAGATCGATCGCCACCGTCGGCCCGATGCCTTTCACTTCCTCCAGCAGGGACGCCGGAGCGCCCAGCACTTCGGCCAGCGAGCCGAAGCGTGCGATCAGCGCCTTGGCGATCGGCTTGGTGTCGACGCGCGGGATCAGGCGGAAAAGCAGGAGTTCGAGCAGTTCATAGTCGGGCAGGGCGTCCGCGCCGCCCGCGACGAAGCGCTCGCGCAGGCGGTCGCGATGACCGTGATAATGCGGCTTCTCTACCGCCGTGGCTTTTTTCCGTGACTTCTGTGGCGGCTCGACCCAGGCCTCCGAAAAGAACGCCCGCTCGTCGTCGACTTTTCCCATGGCCTGCCTGTATCCCCCGAAGGCTTTGGCCAGGAAACTATGCCGGCAGGCCGGGGCGGTCGAGCTTTTTCGGCGACAGCGTGAAGATCTCGCAGCCAGTGTTGGTGACGCCGATCGTGTGCTCGTATTGCGCCGAGAGCGAACGGTCGCGCGTCACCGCTGTCCAGCCGTCCGACAGCACCTTCACATGCGGGCGGCCAAGATTGATCATCGGCTCGACGGTGAAGATCATGCCGGGCCGCATCTCGACGCCTTCGCTGACGGTGCCGTAGTGCAGGATGTTCGGCGCGTCATGGAAGAGCTGGCCGACGCCATGGCCGCAGAAGTCGCGCACCACCGAGCAGCGTTCTGCCTCGGCATAGGTCTGGATCGCCGCGCCGATGGCGCCGGTGCGGGCGCCGGGCTTGATGGCCGCGATGCCGCGCATCAGGCATTCGTACGTCACCTCGAGCAGACGCTCGGCGGCGCGCTTGATCGTGCCCACCGGATACATGCGCGAGGAATCGCCATGCCAGCCGTCGAGGATGTAGGTGACGTCGATATTGACGATGTCACCGTCCTTCAGCGGCTTGTTGTCGGGAATGCCGTGGCAGACGACATGGTTGATCGATGTGCAGGACGACTTGGTGTAGCCGCGATAGTTGAGCGTCGCCGGCAAGGCGCCTTGGTCCATGCCGAACTCGAAGACGAAGCGGTCGATGGCCTCGGTGGTGACGCCTGGCTTCACCATCGGCACGAGTTCGTCGAGACAGCGCGCGGTGAGATCGCAGGCCTTGCGCATGCCGGCAAAACCTTCCTCGCCATAAAGGCGGATCTGGCCGGTGTTTCTCAAAGGGGCCGTCGCGGCGTCGAGATAGGTAACCATTCTTGTCCGTTTGCGGGTTGGCTGCTGATGCGAGCCGATGCGGAAATTTCCCCAGATTTGGCACCGGAAGCCGCAAGGTTCAAGGACGAAGTGCCGTGAGCCTGCTGTCGCGGGGAATATTCGCCGGCGCACGGCTGGTTGCCTCCGGGATTCGTTGAGCGAAGCTTTCCTTCCGCCGCCCCATGGGGTAGGGCGGGTCTGGACAAAGGAGTTTTGTGCCGTTGACGGCATTGAAGCGCGCAAGAGCCACGCAGTCGCCGGTCAGGACCGCATGCTCGGCCCTGATGGCGCTGCTCGTGCTTGCGCTGGTAGGCTTCGCTCAGGCTGAAGTCTCCGCCTCGACAGCGGCAGCCTCGGGCGGCGCCGGCATCAGCGCATCGCGGCAGGGCGAAACGCTCGCGCTGCTGAGGGTCACCGGCAAGGCGCAAGCCGTCGAAGTCCGCGCCGGGCGGCCGCTGCCCATAAAGCTGGTCAACGGCAATCCCGGTACGCTCGCCCCAGCTCCCGATTTCCTTGCTGCTGGCCAGGCTTTGCCGGCGCAGGCAAGCATCGTGCCTGCCTTTGTGGCCGCGCCGCTCTCGCGCGCCAACCAGCCTCGGGCGCCACCAACCGCCTGAGACCGGCGGTCGCGACCGCAGCCTTCACACCTCAAACATTCCTTCGCGCCGCGACCTGGCGACGGCCATCGGCCGTCGGCCGGTGGCGTGGCGCGCCAAATTGGACATTTCTCGATGCAACGTATCAAGACCTTCAAAACGCTCACGCGCGTTGCCGCGGCAGCCTCGTTTCTCGTCGTTCAGGCAATCATCTGCATAGGCACCGTTTATTGGGCCATTGCCGAAACGCTTCGCATGGAAGGGACGGCGGCGCTGGTGCTCGGCATCATCTTCGCCCTACCGTCCGCCTATCTGCTGATGGTGGTCTCGCGCCTGGCCTATGAGGCGGAGACGGACCCGGCGAACCAGTAGACGCAGCGGAACCTTCGACAGGGCGATGCCGGCTGCATCGCCCTGTCGGACAACGTGACCAGAGTGCCGATCTGCCACATCAATGGCCGGGGCGCCCACCGCACTGAGGTCACATTCCTGGGCCAGGAAGCGGCAAAAGAAACTTTTCAGAACGAACGGCGTTGCTCCGGCTGGCCAGTTCGGGAGACAGGGAATGGACAGACTGCAATTCGAGGTGCCGGTGCGCATCACGCCCGCGCCTGGCCTGCCGGTCGAGGAAATCTACAGCGTCGAGCAGGCGCTCGACTTCCTGCAGGATTGGCCCAAGCGCAAGGGCAAGGTTTACGACGCCGCCTTCAACGCCTGCTTCGGCGCGACGGTCGACGTGGCAAGCGCGGAGGACGCCTGCCGCGCATTCATGGCCTTCTGTCGCGTCAGCGGTCTTCTTGCGAGCGACATGATGTTTCACGGCAGGCGCGGCGCCGGCGCCAGGACATTTCGCGAGGCGAGGGCGTAGAACTTCGGCCGGCCGATTCAGCCGGCGAACGATATGCCCCGGTAGCGCATCCCCATTCGCACGCCGCGCACGATCAGCCGCGACAGGACTTCCATGTCCAGCGGCATCTCCGGGCGCCACACATCGAGCAGCAAGGCGATCCGCGCCTGGTCGGCGTTGTTCATGACCTCGTGCTCGAAGGTGTCGTCCCACAGCATGCATTCGCCGTCGGCGATCCGCTTTTCTTCGTGATTGATCATCATGACCGTCGCCGGGCGGCCGTCCGCCTGCTTCGGGATGACCAGGCCGAGATGGAACCGCATGATGCCGCGGAAAGGCCCCCGATGTGGCGGGATATGCTTATGCGGCGCCAGGAAGGAGACTGCCGCCGATTTGACCTCGGGACATTCGGACAGCAGCCGGCTGAGGGTCGGCATCCGCGCCAGGTTTTCCGGGATCGTCATGTCGTAGGCCTTGAGCACGAACATGCGCCAATCGAGGCCGTCATTGGCAGAGATCTCGGCCTGCTCTGGCATGATGTCGTGGAAACGCGGCACCCGGTTCAACTGCACCGACAGCGCTTCGTCGCGAATACCCTGCCAGGCAGCCGCGAACTTCGTCGCATTGGGAAAATGGGTGCTGGCATCAAGAATCGCCGGTGCATCTATGCGCTTTTCATAGATGCGGCGGACCAGATTGGTTCCAAGATCGTAGGCGCTGGACATGTCATTACCTCGACGAGTCAATAATATAGTGGCCAATTGCTTCCGGCCATTGCTCACGGAGATTTGTTAAGCCGTTGAACGCCGGATGGTGCGGTCCGCCTGTCACTGCGTGTTCGATGCCAGTCGCGGTCCGGTCTTGGCATCGATGATCTCTGGCTTCGAGCTGTCGATCGTGTCGTCCCAGCCGCCGCCGAGCGCCTTGTTGAGCGCGATATAGTCGGTGGCGATCGACACGCGGCTTTGCAACATCGCGTCATCCGCCGAATAGGCTGAACGCTCCGCGTCCAGCACGTCGAGAAGGCTTGTCTCGCCGGCCTTGTAGAGCGTTCTTTCGAGCCGGGCGGCGTCACCATAGGATTTCGCGGAAGAGGCGAGCTTGCCGTTCCTGATACGCTCCTGCGACAGCGAGACCGTGGTGTTCTCCACGTCTTCCATCGCCGTCAGCACGGCGGCCTTGTAGGCGATGAAATATTGATCGCGCCGGGCCCTGGCGATGTCGACGGCGGCCTGCAACTGGCCGGCGTTGAACAGCGGCACGCTGAGCGTCGGCCCGAAGGACCAGCCGATGGTGGAGTTCCGGCCGAGGTCGCCGAGCTTGAGGGCGGAGGTGCTGATGTTCCCCGTCAGGCTGACGCCCGGATAGCGCGCCGCTTCGGCTTGCCCGATCTTGGCCGTGTACTGCGCATACTGCCGCTCGGCCATGCGCACGTCCGGGCGGGTAAGCAGGATGTCGGCCGGAATGCCGGTCGGGATCGGCAGGCGTGGCGTCGGGATCGATGTGGGCCGCTTTAGCCGCCCGGCAAGCGCCGCCGGCGGCCGCCCGGTCAGCACCGAAAGGCGATGCACCGCTTCGGCGTAGCTCGCTTCCAGGGTCGGAACGCCGGCTTCCGTGCTGCTCGCCTGTCCCATGGCCTTGGCGACATCGGCCGCGGTCGCTGTGCCGGCGAGCGCCATCGTGCGGGTGAGTTCGGCGGTCTGCCTTTGCGATGCGGCCGAGCGCCGGGCGAGCGCGATGCGGGTCTGGTAGTCGCGAGCCTGGACGTAGTTGGAGGCAACATCGCCGACCAGGGTCAGCAGGGTCGAGCGGAGTTCTTCTTCCGAAGCGTCCAGGCCATAGCGTGCGGCCTCGACAGCTCTGTGGTTGGCGCCGAAGAGGTCAAGTTCCCAACTGGCGTCAAATCCAGCCTGATATTCGCTATAGACGGAGTTCGAGCCTGAAGTGGTCGCGGCCGACTTGTTACGCGTGGCCGACGCGGAACCGTCCAGCGACGGTAGCAATGCACCCGCGCTTTGGCGGTAGCTCGCGCGCGCCTCGCGGATCTTGGCCTTGGCCGTAGCCACATCCAGATTACCGGCAACGGCCTCCTCGACCAGGGCATTGAGCTCGCGATCGCGCAGCGTCAGCCACCATTTCGACAACTGCGCCGGCTTGGTCGGATTTGTCACCTTCCGGTCGCTCCAGGTCGCCGGCACGGCCAACAAGGGCGTGCGATAGTCTGGACCGACGACACAGCCGGAGAGGAGAGCGGCTGCAAAGACGGGCAAAAGCAGCCCCTTCGCGGTCGCGAGACCGCGTTCGAAACCTGTCATCAGAGAAACCCTTATTGCTGAGTGGCTGTGGCTTGCGCCCCGCCCGTATCCTGCCCAGAATCCTGCTTGGCACACGCTAGTCCGGTCGAGGCCGCGAGCCGGCGTGGCCTGCCCAGCGAAACAGTATGACTAGGCTGGATTTGCATCGGCCGGATCTTTCCCTGGAGTTGCAGTTGCTGCCTGGCCGTTGCCGGGCCTTTCGACCAACAGCTTGCCGAGATGGCGGGCGAGGAAGCGCTGGATGTCGTCCATGAAGGTGTAGACAACCGGGACGTAGACGAGGCTGAGCACCGTCGAGGAGAGGAGTCCGCCGATCACGGCGATCGCCATCGGCGCCCGCGTCTCGGCGTCCGCGCCGATGCCGAGCGCGATCGGCAGCATGCCGGCGCCCATGGCGATCGATGTCATGACGATGGGCCGGGCACGCTTGCGGGCGGCATCGAGCAGAGCCTCGAGGCGGCTCATGCCATGCTCCTTCTCCGCGACCAGGGCATATTCGACGAGCAGGATCGAGTTCTTGGCCGCAATGCCCATCAGCATGAGTATGCCGATCAGCGGCGAGACGCCAAGCGCCTTGCCGGTGACGAGAAGAAAGCCCAGCGCGCCGCCGACGGAGAGCGGAAGGGCGACCAGGATGGTCACCGGCTGCACGAAACTGCGGAAGAGCAGCACCAGCGTCAGGTACATCAGCAGGATGCCGGCGGCGATCGCGGTGGCAAAGCCCGAGAACAGTTCCTGCATGCGCTGGGCATCGCCGCGCGCCAACTCGTTCACGCCCTGCGGCAGGTTCTTCATGACCGGCAGCGCGCGAATGGCCGTTGTCGCCTGGCCGAGCGTCAGGCCGGAGAGGTCGGCCTCTATCGTGGCGCTGCGGCTGCGGTCCACCCGGGTGATGCTGTTCGGCCCGGCGTTGAAGCCGATATCGGCGACAGCGCCGAGCGGCACGGTGCCCTTGCTGCCGGTCAGCGGCAGGACGGCAAGCTTGTCCGGGTCGTCGATGGCCCCGTCGGGCAGGGTGACGACGATCGACACCTGGCGGTCGCCGAGGTTGAACTTGGCCAGGCTGGTGTCGGTGTCGCCGATGGTGGCGATCTTCACCGTGGCTGCAATCTCGGTCGGCGTGACGCCGAGCTCGGCCGCCTTGGCGCTGTCCGGGCGCACGATCAGTTCAGGCTTGGTGGTCGCGGCAGTCGAGGTCGGGTTGATGAGGCCGGGGACCGACTTCATCTGCTCGACCAGGGTATCGCTTGCCTTCTCAAGCGCCTCGCCGTCGTCGCCGACCAGCGTGATCGATACCTTGGCACCGGAGAAGCCGTCGGCGCCAAACTGGATGCGGGCGCCGGGGATGTCGTTCAGCTTGGGCGAGGCTTCCGCCTCGAATTCCTGCTGGCTCATCGTGCGCTCGGCGCGCGGCTTGAGGTTGACGGTGACGGTTGCCGTGCGCACTTCGGCCGAGCTCGAGCTCTGGTTCGGCCCTCCGCCTGACGAGGCCGCCGTGCCGATGGTGGCAAAGATGCCGTCAACAACCGGCTCCTTTTCAAGCCGTCTGGTGATGTCCTGCACTACGGCGGTCGTCTGCTCGATCGTCGAGCCCGGCGGCAACTCGACGGAGATCATCGAGCGGCCGCGGTCCGCGGCGGCCATGAATTCGGTCGGAAGCCGGGTCGCCAGCGCCATGGAGCCGGCGAAGAAGGCGATGCCGGCAAGGAGCGTGATCCAACGATGGTCGAGCGCCTTGCGCAGCAGCCAGAGATAGGTCGGCACCCAGGCCGGCATGTCGTCATCGTCGTGTCCCCCGGCGCGCACCAGATAGGCGCCCATCAGCGGGGTGAGCATGCGCGCCACCAGCAGCGAGAACAGTACCGACACGCAGACGGCGACAGCGAAAGAGAAGAAGAATTTGCCGGGAATGCCGGGCATGAAGGCAACCGGCAGGAACGCGGCGACGATGGTCGCGGTCGTTGCCACCACGGCCAGCCCGATCTCGTCTGCGGCCTCGATCGCCGCCTGATAGGCGCTGACGCCGGTCTGGCGCATGTGGCGCACGATGTTCTCGATCTCGACGATCGCGTCGTCGACGAGGATGCCGACCACCAGCGACAGCGCCAGCAAGGTGATGTTGTTGAGCGAGATGTCGAAGGCCGCCATCACCGCGAAGGTCGGGATCAGCGACAGCGGCATCGCCACCGCGGACACCAGCGTCGCCCTGATGTCGCGCAGGAACAGCCAGACGACGCCGACGGCGAGCAGGGCGCCGAGCCAGAGCGCCTCGAGGGCCGCATCATAGCTTTCCTTCACGAAGCCGGATGAGGAGGTGACCTCGGTGAATTTTGCCTTTGTGGTCTTGGCGCCCATCTCGGCGATCGCGGCGCGCGCGGCCTTGACGACGTCGATCTCGCTCGAGCCGACCGATCGGTAGACGTTGAAGGCCACGACCTGCCTGCCGTCGAGATAGGCCGCTTGGCGCGGCTTTTCCCAACCGTCGGTGACCGTGCCAAGATCGGAGAGCTTGACGTCACCGGCGCCGCTCAGCGCGATGCGGGTATCCGCCAACGCTTCCACGGTCGTGGCGCTGGCCAGCGTGCGCACCGACTGCTCCTGGCCGCCGATATTGGCGCGGCCGCCGGGCTGGTTGACGTTGTTGGAGGCGAGCGTCTGGCTGACATCGCCGGCGCTGATGCCGAGCGCCGCCATGCGGTCGGGATCGAGCTCGACGCGGATGACGCGGTCGACGCCGCCGGAGCGGGTGATCTTGGAGACGCCGTCGACGCCGAGCAGCACCTTGGCGACGTCATTGTCGATGTACCAGCTCAGCGCATCGGGCGACATGGTCGGCGCCTCGACGACGAAGGTCAGCACGGAATTGCCGGTGGCGTTGACCTTCGCCACGACCGGTGTCTGCGCGGCGGCCGGCAGGCTGGATTGCACGCCGGACACCGCGTTGCGGACGTCGTTGGTGGCGGTCTCGGGATCGGTGCCGAGCGTGAATTCGACCGTGGTGACGGACGAGCCCTCGCTGATCGAGGTCGAGACGTCGTCGACGCCTTCGAGCGTCGCCACGGCGTTCTCGATGACCCGCGCAACCTGGACTTCCATTTCGCTCGGCGCCGCGCCCGGTTGCGCCACCGTGACGGTGACGGTCGGCAGGTCGATGTCGGGCATGTTGTTGGTGCGCAGATGCATGAAGCCATAGACGCCGGCGATCGCAAGCGACAGGAACAGCACGATGGTCGGAACCGGATTGCGGATCGACCAGGAGGAGATGGCGTTCATTGCGCCGACTCCGTCGCGGCGTTGTCGACTTTCGCTTCAATGGCGGCGACGCGCACCAGGTTGCCGTCGTTGAGGAAGCCGGCGCCGGCGACGACGACATGGTCGCCTTCCGACAACCCGCTTTCGATCGCAACGCGGCCGTTCTGGCGCGCGCCGGTCACCACGGAGCGCGCGCTGACCTTGTCTTTGTCGTCGACGACAAAGACGGCCGGCTTGCCGCCATGCCAGACCAGGGCAGCCTCGGCGACGGTGAGCTGTCGGGACGCCGCGGTCTCGATAGCGACGCGAGCGAACATGCCGGGCTTCAGCCCCGAGCCTTCGCCGATCCCGACATAGACGGTGGCAAGGCGCGTGGTCGAATTGACCGTTTCGGCGATCGAGGAGACGCTGCCGGAGAAGGTACGGCCGGAGGCGTCGACGATGGTGGTGGTCTGGCCGACCGAGATTGCCGCCAGATCCTTTTCGGGAACAAGAACGCCGACCTCCAGCCTGCCGTCGCGGACGATCTTCATCAGCTCGGTGCCGGCCTGGACGATGGAACCCGCCACGGCCGGCTTGCTGGAGACGATGCCGTCGAACGGCGCGCGAATGGTCGTCCGGTCGAGTTGGGCCTGTAGCCGCTCGGTGGCCGCCTCGGCCTGTTCGACCCCGGCCTTGCCGGTCTTGACGGCGGTCGCCTTCTCCTCGGCGGTTTCGGCGCTGACGGCGTGGCTGGCGAGCAGCTTGTCGGCGCGAGCGGCAGCCGACAGCGCGGAGTCCAGCGTCGCCTGCGCCTGCGCGACGGCAGCCTTCTGCTCGGCGAGCTGGGCCTTGAGCAGCGAGTCGTCCAACCGGGCGACGACATCGCCCGCCTTCACATGATCGCCTTCCTTCACCAGGACGGCGGTCAGGCGCAGGCTGCTTTCTTCCGCGCCGATCGTTGCTTCCTGCCAGGCCGAGATTGTGCCGGTGGCGCTAACCGAAGAGGTGACCGCCCGCGACCCGACCGTCTCCACGGAAACGGTCAGCGTGGCGGCCCTAGCTGGTGCCTGCGCGGCCGGCTCGGGCGTGGCGCGACCATAGGCCTTGAGCGCGGCGACGGCGGCAACTGCGACCAGCAGCGCGAGCAGGAGAAGATGTCTTTTACGCAATTTTCTGGCCATGGTTTGGGGTGTTCAAAGTCGGGATTGGCAGCGACAGACGATACCCCTCGAAGGTCAGCCTGATTGCGCCTTCGATGGTCTGCGCCGCAAAGATTGGCTGCGAGGCACGCCGTCCGACGGAGAAGTCGGGCGCAACGGATGCGATCAGCCGCAACATCATCAGGGCTTCCCACATACTGGTCTCCATGCGCTCGACGCAGATGCGGCCGCCGAGCATCGCCATTCGGAAAGAACCGGCCGGCCCGCGAACGGGTGGGTCAACGGGCCGGCCGGGCAGCCGGTCAGAGTTGCTCGTCATTCCGGGGTTGGGATGGCTGGAGCTGCCCGTGCGGACCTCCGGGGCCGGCTGCGTCATCCGGCGGATTGCCCCATGGACCGGGGGGCGGGCCGTGCGGCCGATCCGCCGAAGCGAGGAGTTCGAGCTGTTCGGGCGTCAGCTTGCTGCGCAGCACGGCAATGGCGTCCTTGAGCTTCGCGGCCGAAGCAGCGCGTTTGGTGACTTCGTCGGCCAGTCGTTCCTGGAAGGCGAAGGGATCGCGCTTCGCCTGGTCGGGTCCGCCGGGAGTACCCGGCCCGCCTGCATCAGGACCACCGGGTTCCCCCGGTGCGCCCGGGCCGTGGTCGAAGCGCGGCGGCGCCAGCACCGCCTGCAGCGCGCTGGTATAGTCGCGCCAGGCATCGAGCTGCTCGGAGCGGATGCCGATGCGGGTTTCGAGCGCCGAAAGCCGGGCGGCAAGCATTTCCGGCGGCGGCGGTCCCATGCGGCGGAAGCCGAAGCCTTCCTGCCCGTGCGGCATCGGCCCGTGCCGCATCGGCCCATGTGGGCCGGGCCAAGGCATCGGGCCCGGGCTGGCATCGTCCTGTCGGCCGATTGCCGGCGGCTCGTCACCCGGCGCGCCGGGCTCGGGCTGGGCAGCCAGAACGGGATGAATGGCCGCGACAGAGAACAGGCCGAGCGCCAAAAGTCTGCTTCGCATGACGTAATCCTTTCCTTCATGCTTGCGATGGCAGGAGGATAGGAAGCGTCTTTTGCCGCTTCGCTTCGGTGCGTTGCCGAAGTTTTCCGCAAAAAGGAGATTTGTTTCCGAGTGTTTCCGTCATCCCCGCGGAAACACTCTGTTGCAATTTTCCATGCCGCTTGCCGGCGGCACTCCCTATAATCCCCACTCCCTATTATCCGGGAGCGAAAGGGCAAATCGGGCAGACATGCAGGCGCAACCCCACATCCTTGTCGTCGACGACGATCGCGAGATCAGGACGCTGCTCGGGCGCTATCTCGACGGGCAGGGCTTCAGGGTCTCCGTGGCGGCAGACCGGCGCGAGTGCGAGCAGAAGCTCGGCGCCGGCCAGTTCGACCTCATCGTGCTCGATGTCATGCTGCCGGACGGCTCCGGGCTCGACATCTGCCGCAGCCTGCGCGACCGCAAACCGCATATACCGGTCATCCTGCTCACCGCGCTCAAGGAAGATGTCGACCGCATCATCGGGCTGGAACTCGGCGCCGACGACTATCTCGGCAAGCCGTTCAATCCTCGCGAACTCTCGGCGCGCATCCGCGCCGTGCTCAGGCGTTCCGCGCCGGAAGAAGCCACGCCGCCCAAGGTGCGCGTCTACCATTTCGCCGGCTACCGCCTGGAACCCGACACGCGCAAGGTGGTGGATACCGAAGGCGAGATCGTCGATCTCACCGGCGCGGAGTTCGACCTGTTGCAGGTCTTTCTCGACCGGCCGGGGCGGCTCTTGTCGCGCGACCAGTTGCTCGACCTGACGCAAGGGCGCGAGCGCGACCCGCTCGAACGCTCCGTCGACGTGCTGATGAGCCGGCTGCGGCGGAAATTCGCCGAGGCCGGCGAAGGCTCGCTGTTCAAGACCGTGCGCAATGGCGGCTATCAGTTCACCGCGCGCGTCGAAACCGTGGATGTCGAGCCATGACGTCACTGCGACGGAGGCTGATCATCCTTCTTGTCGTTTCGATCGTCGGCGTGGTCGGCCTGGCAACATTTGTCGCCGTGAAAGTGCTCGGCGGGCCGTCGCCTGAGCTGATCATGGGCCCGCTCGCCCGCCAGATCCAGTACATGGTGCAACTGGTTCCCGGTCACGCACGACAAGCCGGCGATGCGCCCGTCACCGTGAGCGACAATCCGGCGCCCGGATTCGAGGATCGCAAACACACGCTGGTGCTGAACGAGATATTGCACCAAAACGGCCTCGATGTTTCGGCGGTCGTCAGCCGCAATGCCGGCCGGCCCGGCATGATAGCTTCGGTACAGTTGCCCGACCATACCTGGATGATCGTCGATGTCCCCGATTTCGGACCGCCGCGCGATGTCTGGTATGGGCTGGCGGGCTGGATGGCGCTGATCGTAGCCGGCGCCACCGCCGTTTCGATCTACTTCACGGGCGTGCTCGTGCGGCCGCTGGAAATGCTGGAGGCCGCGGTCGGCAAGATCGGCTCGGACGGTGTGCTGGCGACGGTTCCGGAAGAAGGCTCGGCCGAGGTCAGGGCCACCGCGCATGCGCTCAACGCGCTATCGGCAAGGCTGAAGACGGCCATGGAAAGCCGCATGCGCCTGGTCGCGGCCGCCGGCCATGACCTCAGGACGCCGATGACTCGGATGCGGCTCCGGGCCGAATTCCTCGACGAGGACCGCGAGAAATGGCTGAGCGACCTCGACGAGCTCGACCGCATCGCCGACAGCGCCATTAGGCTTGTGCGCGAGGAGGTGAACCAGGATGCGGTGGAGGCGGTGGAACTGGACCGGCTGATCCGCGACATCAAGACCGAGATGACGGCGCTCGGCCATGCGGTATCGATCGACCATCTGGACCATGTCTCGGTGAAAGCCGGCGCGCTCGGCCTGCGCCGCGCGCTGCGCAACCTGATCGTCAACGCCGCCACCCACGGCAAGGGCTGCATCGTTGCGCTCACGGGGCAGGGCGGCCAGGCCGTGCTCACCATCGCCGATCGCGGCCCCGGCATTCCGCCGGACCTGCTGAACAAGGCTTTCGAGCCGTTCTTCCGGGTCGATCCGGCGCGCACACAGTTCATCCCGGGCGCGGGACTGGGGCTGGCCATCGCGAGGGAGATCATCGAGCGCTATGGGGGAACGATCCGGCTGGAAAATAGGCCGGGGGGAGGGTTGGTGCAGACGGTGGTGTTTGGAGCGGTCGCTTAGTGGAGCGTCAGCTAACTCACCTGTTTCAGATGCCGGCCGGTGCTGGTCACTTGACCTTCTTGATCTCCGCAGCCGGCATCTGGTCAGTCGTAGGAGCCGGCGTGCAATCCTGGCCTTACAGTCCAGGGCCGGTCTTCGGCTGGGGGCAGGCAATTTTGGCCCGCTGCCTCAGGTGGCGGGCCTTTTTTGTTAGCCCACCACCCGCCGGCTGGGCCGCCAGCGCGTTGTCTCGATGTCGTCACGGGAAATCCCGATGTCGCTGAGCAAGTCGTCCGGTGACTCGCTCAGTTCGTCTGTTGCCTTCAATTGCGCCTTCTGATCGGCCCGGCGACGGCGCCAATCGACAAGGGGACCAACTGCTACAAGAGGAAGGTTCACAAGCATAGGAAGGTTCACAAGCATCGGAGGACTCCTCCCTTCACCGCTGCAGGAAACGCACACTGCAAGCTAGGCCGATGCGTCAATGCGTCTGTGATAGAATTCACAGACCCGTGCTTCCGATGGTGGACGGCCTTCGCTTTTGGGATCGCATTTGACCCGGCTGCATCGTTTGGGAAACGATTATGGCCCGGTGGCTTCCGCTTCCGGGATCGCGGCGCTGTGACGAGAACCAGATTGCATTTTTGACTTCGTACGTCTCGCCGGGCAAAGGGGCGGCGGAATGAGACGGCTAGTTCAGGATCTGGGCAAGGAACAGCTTGCTGCGCTGGTGGCGCGGATGCGAGAAGAATTCGGTCGGCTTGTTCATCTCGACGATCTCGCCCTGGTCCATGAAAACGACGCGATCGGCGACCTGGCGGGCAAACCCCATCTCATGGGTCACGCACAGCATCGTCATGCCGTCCTCGGCCAGCGCGACCATGGTGTCGAGCACCTCCTTGACCATTTCCGGGTCCAGCGCGGAGGTCGGCTCGTCGAACAGCATAATCTTCGGGCTCATGCAGAGGGCGCGCGATGGCGACGCGCTGCTGCTGTCCGCCAGACAGCTGTCCGGGATATTTGTGCGCCTGGTCCGGGATCTTGACCCGCTCCAGAAAATGCATGGCGATCTGCTCGGCTTCCGCGCGCCGGATCCTGCGCACCCAAACCGGTGCCAGCGTCAGGTTTTCGAGAATGGTCAGGTGCAGGAACAGGTTGAAGTGCTGGAACACCATGCCAATGTCGCGGCCGGATGACGTCGATCTTCTTCAGATCGCTTGCGAGTTCGACGCCGTCGACGACGATCTGTACTTGCTGATGCTCCTCCAATCGGTTGATGCAGCGGATCATCGTCGACTTGCCCGAGCCCGAAGGCCCGCAGATCACCAGCGTTTCGCCGCGAAGGACGGTCAGATTGATATCCTTCAGCACATGAAAAGCCCCGTACCATTTGTTCATGCCTGTGATTTCGATTGCGGGCGGGTCGATCCGATCAGGTATGGGTGAAAGGCGCTTGAGGGCGGATGATTGCATCGCGGCGTTCCTAGTGAGCGGCCGGGCCACGCCGTTCCAGGAAGTCGGCGAAGCGGGCGAAGGAGAAAGAAAGCGCGAAGAAAATCGCGCCGATGAACAGGAAGGTCTCGGCAGCTGGGGACGGCCATTCCGGGTCCGCCAATGCCGCCTTGGCGGAACTGATCAGGTCGAACAAGCCGACCACCAGGACAAGGCTGGTGTTCTTGATCATGACGATGATGGTGTTGGCGAGCGCGGGGATCGCCACCCGGATCGCCTGAGGCAGGATGACAAGGTACTGCGTGCGCCAGAAGGGCAGGCCGAGCGCCGCAGCGGCTTCGTATTGGCCCTTCGGGATGGCCTGCAGGCCGCCTCGGATGACTTCGGCGAGATAGGCCGCGGCGAAGATGGTGAGCGCTACCAGCGCACGCACGAACTTGTCCGGCAGCAAGGCCTCAGGCAGGAACAGCGGCATCATGATCGATGCCACGAACAGGATGGACAGAAGCGGCAGTCCGCGCACTGATTCTATCAACACCACGGCGCCGATGCGTATGGCGGGCATGGTCGAGCGCCTGGCCAGCGCCAGCAGGATGCCGGCGGGAAAGGCAACGCCGATGGCGACGACGGTGAGAATCAGCGTCACCGGCAGCCCGCCCCAGGACGACGTCGGAACTTCGGGCAGGCCGAAGCCGCCGCCCATCAGCCAGAAGATCAGCGCCAGCGCTGCCAGCCAAAGCGCCAGCAACCGCGGTGCCCAACTGGCAGGCCGCACCGACCAGCCGAGCAGTGCCAGGATGAGCAGGCACACAATGGCGGGGCGCCAGCGTTCGTCGAACGGATAGATGCCGAACAGCAACTGCCCGGACTTGGCGTAGACGAAGCTCCAGCAGGCGCCGCTGGCCGCCCGGCAGGCGCTTGGATTGGGGTCGAACAGCACGGCATCGATAACCAGCCAGCGCAGCATCGGCGGCACCGTGACGACGAGCAAGGCGCCGAACAAAAGCGTCAGAGCGGCATTGAGCGGCGTGCCGAACAACAGCCTGGCGGGCCGCTGCAGCTTGGCGAAGCGGATTTGGCCGTGCAAGGGCTCGGTTGGTAGCGGCAGAGACAGGGCCTTCATGGTTCAGCGCTCCACGATGGCGATGCGGCGGTTGTACCAATTGGCCGCGCTCGACAGGGTCAGGTTGAGGGCAAGGTAGACGCCGAGGATGATGAAAACGCCCTCGATCGAGTGGCTGGACTTGCTGATGATAGTGTTCATCACCGCAAGGAAGTCGGGATAGCCGACCGCGATCGCCAGCGTCGAATTCTTGACGACGTTGATGTACTGGCTGTTGAGCGGCGGAACGATGATCCGCAGCATCTGCGGAATGATGATCAGGCGCAGGATCTTGCCGCGGGAAAGACCGAGCGACTGGCCAGCATCCCACTGTCCGCGGCCGACCGAAAGCACGCCGCCGCGCACGATCTCGGCGACGAAGCCAGTGGTGTAGATCGTCAGCCCGATGAGGATGGTGGTGAGCTCGGGCGTCAGTTCCTTGCCGCTGGTGAAGTTCGAGCCTGTGAAGGCCGGCCAGTCGACGGTGAACTTTGCCTCCGCGAGCCAAAGCCCTACCGCGCCTATCGCCAGGACCAGCGGCGGCAGCCATCCTCGCCGGCCCGGCGCCCAGCCCACGGCCGCCAGCAACAGGGCAATGACGAGGAGGAACAACCCCTGGCTTGCAATGTCCACACTCAAGGCCGGCACCTCGAGGCCGCGCATGGAGATATAAACCCCGGGCAGGGGATTGAGCGCCTCGCCGACCGGAGGCAGCACCTTCCACCACAGCGAGTAGAGAAAGATCAAAAGCACGATTGGCGGCGAATTGCGTGCCACCTCCACCCACACGCGGCACGTGCCCGCCGCGAGCGGATTGCTGCTCAGCCGGGCGATCCCGAGAATTAGGCCGAGCACCGACGAAGAGACGATCACGAGGGCCGAGATGAAGACCGTGTTGGCGAGCCCTACCACGATCGCCCAGTAGTAAGGGTCGCGCGATTTGTAGGTTAGGATCGCTTCGGAGATGACAATCCTGGACGGCATTCTCAGGAAATCGAAGCCGATCGGAATGCCGCGTGCCCGCAGATTGGCGAACGTCGTGCTGACGAGCAGAGCGGGGAAAGCTGCAACCAGGGCCACAAGGGCACACTGGATGACGATTGATCTGGTCTTGGCGTCGCTTAGCATGCCGACCTCGACTTTTCGCGGCGTAAGGTGGGGAAGGGGAGCGCTGGAGACGTTCCCCTTCATGCGGGATCAATCCCAGGGGAAAGGATAGTTAAGCCCGCCGTCCCGCCACAATGCGTTCAGTCCGCGCTCGACCTTCAGCGGGCTGTTCTTGCCGAGATTGCGGTCCCAGATCTCGGCGTAGTTGCCCATCTGCTTGATGACATTGTAGGCCCACTTGTCGTCCAGCCCGAGCGGTTCGCCAAAGCCGGGCTCCTCGCCCAGCACGCGTTTGATCTCAGGGCTGCCCGAGGCGAGCTTCTCGTCGATGTTCTGGGAGGTGATACCGTTGGCTTCGGCCCAGAACAGAGCATTCATTGTCCAGCGCACCACGTCGAAGAGTTGATCGTCGCCGCGGGCGACCGCCACGCCGTTGGGCTCGGCGGCCTTGCCTGCCTTGATGATGTCGTAGTCGTCAGGGTTCTTGGCCACCGCAGCACGCTGTCCGGCTGCTGCGGTACCATCAGTGACGTAAGAATCGCAGCGACCACCGAAGAAGGCGTCTCGCGCCTGGACGGTCGAGTCGTAATAGACCTTCTTCATCGCGATCCCGAACTCATCCTCGGTCTCCTCGATCGCCTTCTCGGTCAGGCTGCCGCCGCTCTGCAGGCACACTGTCTTGCCATCGAGCAGCTTGGGCTCGGTGATCTTGTCCGCCTTACGCACAAGGATGCCATCGGTGTCGTAGAGGTTGATCCAGACAAATCGGACAACCGCATCGCGGCTGTAGGTGATGGTGGATGTGCGCGACAGGATATCGATCTCGCCGGTTTGCAGCGCTGGAAAACGCTGGCCGGCATTGAGCGGCACGTAACGGATCTTGTCCTTGTCGCCGAGGAGGGCGACCGCGAAAGTGCGGCAGATGTCGGAGTCGAAGCCGCGATAATATCCCTTCTCATCCGGTCGCGAGAGGCCAGGAACGCCCTGGCTTGCGCCGCAAGTGACATAGCCCCGCTCCTTGATCTTGTTGACGACAGCCTGGGCGTTAGCGTGGCCGGCGTCCGATATGAAGCCTGTCAGCCCAATCGCCAGAGCAGCAAGCCATCTCAGATTTAGTCGTTTCATCGTCATTCCCCTTGTTGTTGTTGGTTGCTTTCATTCGGCGGCCTTAGCGCCTCCCTCGATGGCGTCCCTGCCGCGCTGGGCGGCGTGGGCAAAGAGTTCGAAGGCCTGAGAAAGATCGGCCAGAAGATCCTCAAGCGCCTCAAGGCCGATCGACAGCCGCCAGACCGGGCCTGGCTGCAGCCAATCGAGGCTGGTGCGGCCCTTGCGTGGATCGCTGACGGCGATCAGTGAGTGCACGCCGCCCCAGCTGGCTCCGAGCCTGAATAGCCGCAGGGCACGCAGCACGACGGATTGCCGGGTCGCCAGTTCCGGCCGTAGCACGAAGGAGAACACGCCAGCCGATCCGATGAAGTCACGCTTCCAGATCGCGTGGCCGGGATGGCCGAGCTGGCCGGGATGGAGGATTTGCGCGACTTCCGGGCGCTCCGATAGCCAGGCGACGATCTTGCGCGCCGTGCCGT
The DNA here is from genome assembly GCF_004791585.1 of Mesorhizobium sp. M1C.F.Ca.ET.210.01.1.1. GTDB lineage: Bacteria > Pseudomonadota > Alphaproteobacteria > Rhizobiales > Rhizobiaceae > Mesorhizobium. Next base: position 50,674 of record NZ_SRUU01000008.1, on the reverse strand, counting down.
CGGCGTGGCGCATGCGGACGGGCATGGTCATCAGGCCGCGCTCGCAGAGCGCGCAATCCTCAGGCGACACGCCATAGCCGAGGAAGCGTGCGGTATCCTTCAGGCGCCGGAAGAGGGCGGGGTCATTTACCGCTACCGACCCCATCAGGAGGTCGCCATGGCCACCGGCGTGTTTTGAAAGCGCCTGCATCGAGATGTCGACACCATGCGCGAGCGGTTTGAACAGAAGATGCGAGGCCCAGGTATTGTCGGCCGCGACGAGCGCGCCGGCCTTGTGGGCCACGGTAGCGATGGCGGACACATCCTGCACCTCGAAGGTCGCCGATCCGGGCGATTCTACCCAGACCAGCCGTGTTCTGCCGTCGATCACGGCCGCGATGCCCGCGTCCAGCCGCGGATCGTAGGAAATAACCTCGATCCCGAGCGGACCGAGAAAGCGCTCGGCCATGTCGCGCGCTGGACCATAGAGGGTCTCCGGGATCAGAACCTTTTCGTCGCTCCGACAGACCGCCATTGTCGCCAGCGTCATCGCCGCCATTCCGGAGGGGACGACGAGAGCTCGCGATCCACCTTCCACAGCCGCGATGTGGTCTTCGAGCTGGCGGCTGGTCGGCGTGCCGTAAAGTCCGTAGGTGAAGCCGTCATAGAGACGCTCGACGCGCCGTTCGAACGATTCCAGATCGTCGAAGACAACGGTCGAGGCCCGCTCGACCGGCATCGCCACCGCCTGAAATGGTTCCTCGGAGCGCTTGGGAGGATGGATATGCAAGGTGTCGTCGCGTCGGGTCATGGGCGCACCTTAGTTGGCTCACCCATTGCCATCTATGACCGGAGCGATAAAGTTAATTCGTTTTTGATATGGGAAAGGCCATGAACCTGCGCGACATCGATGTCTTCAACGCGATCATGATAACGCGCGGCGCCGGCGCAGCGGCCGCGCTGCTTGACACCTCACAGCCGGCCATCAGCCGTTCGCTCGCCAAGCTGGAGGCCGAACTTGGCTTCAGACTGTTCGACCGCATCCGCGGCAGGCTGGTGCCGACACGCGAAGGGGAGCTGTTTCATACCGAAGTGAAAGCCAACCTGGTTGGGCTCGACCGACTCAAGCTGCGTGCGGCCCAGATCAAGGAGGTAGGCACCGGAACTGTTCGCGTCGCCAGCCTGTCGGCGCTCGGGCATGGCCTGGTGCCGCGCGCAATCGCCGCTTTCTCGCGACGGCACCCGCATGTGCGCATCAGCTATCAGGTGCGCACCTCCAACATCGTGCGCGACCTGGTTGCGTCCGGCAGCTTCGATATCGGGCTAGCGGCCGACGAGGTCGACACCAGCGGCGTGCTGCACAGCATTTTCAACACGCCGCGCGCCGTCTGCGTGATGCCGAAAAACCACCGGCTGGCGCGAAAAGCGACGATCACGCCAGCCGATCTAGCGGACGAGGCTTTCCTGGCGTTGTCGCCGGAAGACACGGTGAGGCTTGCGATGGACAAGATACTTGCCGCGCATGGCGTGCGGCCGCGCATCCTGATCGAGACACCGTATGGGCTGACCATTGCCATCCTTGCCGCGAAGGGCCTGGGGATCGGCTTGGTCAACCCCTCAGTCATCGCCGACCGCATGATCGGCGGCATAGCGGCCAGGCCGTTCGAGCCGGCGGTTCACTTCCGCGCGCTGCTTCTGCGCCCGCCGGACGGTATCAACTCGACGTTGGTCACCGACTTCATTGCCGAGCTCTACGTCGCGCGAAATGCTCTATCGAGTGAGCCGTAGGCAGCGCAATTAGCACGCGTCCTAGCCGCGTTCAGTGAACTGCTCTAGACGATTCGATCGGGAGTTCGGTGCACCGAATTTCGGGTCTCTTACCCGGCCCGCAGCCGGCATCGTTACCTAGGTGCTTGGAATATCTGGTACGCCCAAGGGGAATCGAACCCCTGTTACCGCCGTGAAAGGGCGGTGTCCTAACCGCTAGACGATGGGCGCGCTCAGACGAAGCGGCTTATAATTGCGTTGTTCGCAACCGGCAACCCATCCGCCGCCACATGCGACAACTTTTTTCAAGGGCGGCAAAAGGTGCGATTTCGTCATCCTATGGCGGGCAAGGAGCGAAGCGACGCGCGCAGACCATAGGATCCATGCCGTGACGTCAAGGCATTGCAACGGTGCAGGATTCTGCTCCGCTGTATTCTTCGGTTGAGGTCACGGAATGGATCCTTGGGTCTTCGCTCCGCTTCGCGTCGCTACGCCCAAGGATGACGAGGTTGGGGAGGTTCAGCCGTCACCACCGCCACCGCGCCGACGGCAGCGCCAGTTCCAGTCGCGCTCGGGGCCGACGTCCACGTGGATCGATTCGGTGTGGCAGTAGGTGCCGACGCCGCCGCGGCCGGGCATCGAGCGGACATAGTTCGCCAGTTCCCATCTGGAGACGCCGGGCACCTGGATGTCGGCGGCGGCGCAGTACATGTGCAGCGAGTTCTTGGCGCCGTTGGCGCGGCGGTTGCGCGAGGGATCGCGGTAGCCGGAGGTGACGACCATCTTGCGGCCGAAATGGCCCTCGATCGTCTTCAGCACGCGTACCAGCGAGGGCTTCAGGCAGGCGACGTCGACGCTTTCGTTCTGCTTCAAGAGGCCGTTGGGCGCGAGCCTTGCCATGCCGGCGGCGGACGCCACCTGGTAGGAGTCGCCGCCTTCGTCCTCGTTGAGGTCGACGTCGCTCTCGTCGTCGATGCCCGACTTGCGCTTGATCTCGAACAGCGCCGTCTGGCGCACGCCGGGCAAGGCATCGGCGCCGGTGATGTGGCTGCCGCTGTCGTCACCGAGGGACGCCAGTTGCACCGGCTTGTCGCCCGGCGTCGCGGAGGCGAGCGTCACGATCGGCTTGGCCGCCGGCGGCGTGGTCTTGGCCTGCGCGGCGGGCTGGTCGCCGGAGCGCGCGTTGCTGATCAGGGGCGCGGGCGCGGCGGAAGCCGGCGTGGTGCTGAACAACGAAGCGAACAGGCCCTTCTTCGGCGCGGCGATCGGCTGCTGCTGCGGCTCGCCAGCCGTCACGTAGACGCCGCCGTTGCTCATCACCGGCGCGGCCTGAGCCTGGGCCTGCGATGCGACCGCGGCAGCATCGCCGGCAGCAACCTTCTCAGCGACGGCTTTCGTCTCATCGGCCGCCTGCGCCGATTGAACAAGCGGTTGCGGCGTGTTCCCGGCGATCGCGGCGGCGCCCGCGGGCACGGCGACGGCCGGGAAGGCGGCTCCGGGCCGCGTCTCCGGCACATAGGCAACCTTCTCCGGCAACGGTTTGTCGTTCTCGCTCATCACGGTCGACGTCGCTTCAGGGGAGGCCGACGCCACCTGCTGGGCCGAATCGGCCGAAGCCGCGGGCTTGGCGGCGGAAGCCGCGCTCATCTCGGTGGCGGTCGAGTTGTAGCCGGGCGTGACGAGCGACATCGTCGGGTCGCCCGTCGAGGTGCAGGAGGCCAGAAGCACGGAGAAAAGCGCTGCCGCGATGCTGCGGCTTTCCCTTCGCGCGAGACGCCAACCCACTGGTTTCAAAATAAAATTCCCCCTCGGTATCCGGTCCGTTCATCACCGCCATGGCGCCCCAATGCCTTTGGCGATGACCTCCTGTTCCCGAACCGGAAACGGGATATGCGTCATTCTGCAAGCCTCGGATTTGGTCTGCGTCTAAACGCGAATTGAGGCTGCGAAAACGATTAACATCACCATTTCGCCCTGTTTTAGCAGCCCGTCAACTCACCAGACATTACAGTCCGTTACACACGCACCTTGACATAGGTGCCCGGCGCATCCCCCAAGGTTTTCATACGCTTGCCCGGTTTGCGGGCGGGGACATGCACATTGTCCTGGCTTTCGATCCAGTGCTGCCAGTGCGTCCACCACGAGCCAGCATGCTCATGCGCAGTTGCGAACCAGGTGTTGAAATCGCCGACCGGCTTGGCGCCGGTCCAGTACTGGTACTTATGCGCCGCCGGCGGATTGACAACGCCGGCGATATGGCCGGAGCCCGCCATCACATATTCGACGTCACCGCCGAAAAACCGCGAGCCGAGGAACACCGAGAGCGCCGGCGCGATGTGGTCGTCCTTCGTTGCCAGGTTGTAGACGGGGATCGTGATGTCGGCCAGCGAGACGGTGCGGCCGGCAAGTTCCATCGTGCCGCGCGACAGATTGTTCTCGAGATAGCAGTTGCGCAGATAGAAGGAATGGTTGGCCGCCGCCATGCGGGTCGAATCGGCGTTCCAGTAAAGCAGGTCGAAGGGCAGGGGGTCCTTGCCGCGCATATAGTTGTTGATAACATAGGGCCAGATCAGGTCGCCCGAGCGCAGCATGTTGAAGGCGGTCGCCATCTTGGTGCCTTCGAGATAGCCCTTCTCGCTCATCGAGCGCTCGACCGCGGCAACCTGGTCCTCGTCGACGAAAACCTTCAGGTCCCCGGCATGGGTGAAGTCGACCTGGGTGGTGAAGAAGGTCGCCGACTTGATGCGATGGTCGCCTTCCTGCGCCAGAAGCGCGAGCGCCGCGGCCAGCAGCGTGCCGCCGACGCAATAGCCGATCGAATTGACCTCTTTCTCGCCGGTCGCCTTCTCGACCATGTCGAGACCGTATTGCAGGCCTTCGCGGATATAGGCCTCCCAGCCCTTGGCGCCGTGACGCTCGTCCGGGTTGATCCAGGAGATGACGAAAACGGTGTGGCCCTGCTCGATAGCCCAGCGGATGAAGGATTTCTGCGGGTTGAGGTCGAGGATGTAGTATTTGTTGATCCAGGGTGGGCAGACGAGCAGAGGACGCTTCAGCACCGTCTCCGTCGTCGGGTCGTACTGGATGATCTCGGCGACATCGCTGCGGCCGATCACCTTGCCGGGCGTCGTGGCGATGTTCTTGCCGATCTCGAAGGGCGCGTAGTCGGCCTGGCGCAGCTTCAGGTCGCCCCTGCCGGCAGCGATGTCCTCGGCCAGCATCTTCATTCCGCGCACTAGGTTCTCGCCGTTGGACGCGACGGTCTCGCGAAACAGCTCCGGATTGGTGAGGATGAAGTTCGACGGCGCGATCGCGTTGGAGACCTGTTTGACGTAGAAGCTCGCCTTGTGGCGGGTGTGCTCGTCCAGGCCCTCGGCATGCTCGACGAGGTCCGAGGCCCAGCGCGAGGTGACGAGATAGGCTTGTTTCAGGAAATCGAAGAAGGCGTTGCGGCCCCATTCCGGATCCTGGAAGCGCTTGTCGCCGCGCTCGGGCTTGACCGCGTCCTCGGGAGCTTCGGCGTTGGGGCTGACCCGCTGGATGGCGTTCGCCCAGACCGTCATGTAGCCGGCGAAGAGCCGCGTCTGCGCTTCCAACGCGCGCTGCGGGTCGGCCAGCCAGTATTCCGAGAGCTTGGAGAAGGTCTTGACCATGTCGACCACGGGCTCGGCGACATGGTCGCGCACCTCGCCCTTTTCGCGCGGCTCGGCCCAGGCCGACGCTGCCTTGCCGGCCTGCTCGATCATGCGCGCCATGTTCAACGCGAAGCGCTCGGGATCTTTGACCAGATATTGCTCGACGGTCGAAGGTCCGTCATTTTCCGCTTTGTCCGAATCGGGCGCTTTGGACATGGTTCGCGGGGTTCCTCCCGGAGCGTTTTCTTGACATATTATCATGGGACATCTGACCGGGTCCAACACGCTCTACCCCGGCTGCCAGGAAAACAATATGACGATTAATGTTGGCGGGACTTATTTTCTCGGCGCCGGTTCGATTTGCCGCATCGCCGTAGCGGCCGCGGTGCTCTGCGCGCCGCTGCTTGCCGGCGGCTGCGAGACAAGCAGCAACGCCAACAGTTCGGCGCCGACGGCATTGACCGAGGGCCCGAAGGACACCGGCTCCTATCCGAACCTCAACATTCCGCCGCAGGTGGCCGCCAAGCAACTCTCCAAGGAAGAGACCGCCGCCAAGCTCGGCGAGCTCAAGGCCGAGCAGCAGGCGCAGCTTGCCAAGGGCGGCGGCGCGAAACCGGCCCCCAACACGGCCGCGCTCAACACGCTCGCCAGGACGCATGGCGACGACGCGCTGAAGCAGATCGAAGGCAAATGCGATCCCGCCCTCGACCCTAACTGCAATTAGGTTTATATCGCGCGCCGAAAGCGCCCCCTTTGATCGTCTGGAACTGAAATGGAAGAATTTCACAAGGTCCGCCGGCTTCCGCCTTACGTGTTCGAGCAGGTCAACCGGCTGAAGGCCAGCGCCCGCTCGCGCGGCGCCGACATCATCGACCTTGGCATGGGTAATCCTGACCTGCCGACGCCAAAGGCCATCGTCGACAAATTGTGCGAGGTGGTGCGCGATCCGCGCACGCATCGCTATTCCTCCTCGCGCGGCATTCCGGGCCTGCGCCGCGCGCAGGCCGCCTATTACCAGCGCCGCTTCGGCGTGAAGCTCAACCCCGACACCCAGGTCGTGGCGACGCTTGGCTCGAAGGAAGGTTTCGCCAACATGGCGCAGGCGATCACCGCGCCCGGCGACGTTATCCTGTGCCCCAATCCGACCTATCCGATCCACGCCTTCGGCTTCATCATGTCGGGCGGCGTGATCCGCTCGCTGCAGGTCGAGCCGGATGACGGCTTTATCCCGGCCGTCGAGCGCGGCATCCGCCACTCGATCCCGAAGCCGCTGGCGCTGATCCTCAATTATCCGTCGAACCCGACGGCGCTGGTCGCTTCGCTCGATTTCTACAAGGACGTGGTCGCCTTCGCCAAGAAGAACGACATCATCATCCTGTCCGACCTCGCCTACTCGGAGATCTATTTCGACGGTAACCCCCCGCCCTCGGTGTTGCAGGTGCCGGGCGCGATCGACGTCTGCGTCGAATTCACCTCGATGTCGAAGACCTTCTCCATGCCCGGCTGGCGCATGGGCTTCGCGGTCGGCAACGAACGGCTGATCGCGGCGCTGACCCGGGTCAAGTCCTATCTCGACTACGGCGCCTTCACGCCGATCCAGGTGGCGGCGGCGCATGCGCTGAACGGCGACGGCGCCGACATCGCCGAAGTGCGCGAGGTCTACCATAAGCGGCGCGACGTGATGGTCGATTCCTTCGGCCGCGCCGGCTGGACCATTCCCGCGCCCCCGGCCTCGATGTTCGCCTGGGCGCCGATCCCGGAACAGTTCCGCCAGCTCGGCTCGCTCGAATTCTCCAAGCTGCTCATCGAGCACGCGGACGTGGCGGTGGCGCCGGGCATCGGCTTCGGCGAGCATGGCGACGATTTCGTGCGTCTGGCGCTGGTCGAGAACGAGCACCGGATCCGGCAGGCGGCACGCAACATCAAGCGCTTCTTGGCCTCGACCGCCAAGCAGCCCAACAATGTTGTGCCGCTCACCGCGCGCCGCTGAGTTCACCGCACATCACACCGACCAATCTTTGAGGGGCGTCGCCGGACATGGCTGAAGCGTTGCGTGTTGGAATTGCCGGCCTCGGCACGGTGGGCGCCTCGGTGGCGCGCGTGCTGCAGGAAAAGGCTGCCGAACTCACCCGCCAGTGCGGCCGCGACATCGTCGTCACCGCCGTCTCGGCGCGCGACCCGAAGCGCGACCGCGGCGTCGATGTCAGCACCGCCAAGTGGTTCGACGATGCCGTCGAGTTGGCCGAAAAGGCCGACATCGATGTGTTCGTCGAGCTGATCGGCGGCGACGAAGGGCCGGCGCGTGCGTCGGTGAAAGCGGCGCTCGAGGCCGGACGTCATGTCGTGACCGCCAACAAGGCGCTGTTGGCCAAGCATGGCGTGCAACTCGCCGAGATCGCCGAGAAAAAGGGCGTGCTGCTCAACTACGAGGCCGCGGTTGCCGGCGGCATCCCGGTCATCAAGACGATGCGCGAGGCGATGGCCGGCAACCAGGTCACCCGCGTCTTCGGCATCCTCAACGGCACCTGCAACTACATCCTGACCCGCATGGAAGCCGAAGGCATCACCTTCGACGCCTGCCTCAAGGACGCGCAGCGGCTGGGCTATGCCGAAGCCGACCCGACCTTCGACATCGAGGGCCACGACACGGCGCACAAGCTGTCGATCCTGACCAGCCTTGCCTTCGGCACGAGGATCGCGGCCAACGACATCTATATGGAAGGCATTTCCAACATCACTCAGGCCGACATCCGCGCGGCGGCCGATCTGGGCTACCGCATCAAGCTGCTCGGCGTCGCCCAGCGCACCGACAGTGGCATCGAGCAGCGTGTGCACCCGACCATGGTGCCGACGGCATCGGTCATCGCGCAGGTGCACGGCGTCACCAATGCGGTGGCGATCGAGACCGACATCCTGGGCGAGCTTCTGCTCTCCGGTCCCGGCGCTGGCGGCAACGCCACCGCTTCGGCGGTGGTCGGCGACATCGCCGACATCGCCAAGAGCCGGCCAGGCTTCCAGCACGGGCCGGTCTTCGGCTGGCCGGCAAAGGAGCTGAAGCCATATAAGAAAGCGCAGATGCGCAGCCATGCCGGCGGCTATTTCATCCGGCTCACCGTGCATGACCGCATCGGCGTCTTCGCCGCGATCGCCAAGCGCATGGCCGACAACGACATTTCGCTGGAATCGATCGTGCAGCAGGCGGCGGGGCCGGAGACCGAGGCGCAAAAGACGGTGATCCTCGTCACTCACGAGACGACGGAAGCGGCCGTGCGCAAGGCGGTCGAAGGCGTCACCAAGGACGGTCATCTGACCGACAAGCCGCAGGTGATCCGCATCGAGCGGGCGGAATAGCTCGAATTTGATTTCATGCATGTCTTCGGCCCGAAACCGGCTTCCAGTTTCGGGAGACATGCTTTGTAACATTCCGCCTTCAATCGATTGATATTGCTGCAATTTCAAAAATTGCTGGGGCAAGTCTTGCCGTTGTCATGGAGCTTTGCCAGAACAAGCGCGCCTCTGGCGGGAGGCGGGAGCAATTCCAGGAAAGTGCCTGGCGGTTTTCCATCCGGGATTGCTGGAAACAACAGTGCCAACGAGGAATACTTGCTGATGAACATGGCCCAGAACATCGCCGCCGGCCTCGACCGGATCCTTACCATGGAGGTGGTGCGCGTCACCGAGCGGGCAGCGGTCGCCGCCGCCAGGCTGCGCGGTCGCGGTGACGAGAAGGCCGCCGACCAGGTTGCGGTCGACGCCATGCGCCAGGAACTCAACCGGCTCGCCATCAAGGGTACCGTGGTGATCGGCGAGGGCGAGCGCGACGAGGCGCCGATGCTCTATATCGGCGAAGAGGTCGGCACCGGCAAAGGCCCGGCGGTCGACATCGCGCTCGACCCACTCGAAGGCACGACGATCTGCGCCAAGAACCTGCCCAACGCGCTGGCCGTCATCGCCATCGCCGAGAAGGGCAGCCTGTTGTTCGCGCCGGACGTCTATATGGACAAGATCGCGATCGGTCCGGGCTATGCCGAGGGCATCATCGACATCGATGCGCCGCCGGCGGAAAACATCGCCAACCTCGCCAAGGCCAAGGGCGTGGCGGTGTCCGACATTACCGCCTGCATCCTCGACCGGCCGCGCCACGCCAGGCTGATCGACGCTGTGCGCGCCACGGGTGCTGCGATCCGCCTGATCGGCGACGGCGACGTCGCCGGCGTCATCCACACCACGGACCCGGAAGAGACCGGCATCGATATCTATCTCGGCACCGGCGGCGCGCCGGAAGGGGTGCTGGCCGCCGCGGCGCTGCGCTGCACCGGCGGGCAGATGCAGGGCAGGCTGATCCTCGACACGCCGGAGAAGGTGGCGCGGGCCGAAAAGATGGGCATTTCCGATCCGAAGCGTATCTATCGGGCGCAGGACATGGCGCGCGGCGACGTGCTGTTCGCGGCAACCGGCGTCACCGACGGCAATCTGCTCGACGGCGTGAAGTTCGGCCGCACCTTCATCACCACTCATACCATCGTGCTGCGCTCGTCCTCGCGCACCGTGCGCGAGATCAAGGCACGTCACCAGGACCTGGAAAAGTTCTAGATTTACTTGCGAGGTCGGATCGCAGTTGTTAGCCATTTCGGCGACTACGATACCGGCTGCAGGGATCTGACGATGATAGCGTTCGACTGGCATGCGGATCCGATTTCGCGTGCTACGGTGATTACGAAATCCTATCGCAACACCCAGAATGTGCGCCGCTTTCTGACACGCGAATGCGGCAGTGCATTCAGGTTCGACCGCCCTTTCATGACCTGGCTCAAGGATGGTACGGAAAAGACCATGGGCGATGCGGCGGACGAATGGCTCCGCCGCCAGGCTGATAAGCGGAAAGCGTAGTTGAGCGGCGAAAAGCGCTTCTTCCTCGATGTCAGGCAGTCGGCGACCGGTGTTTCCTGGGAACATCGGCTGACCGAGCGGCAGGACATGGCTGCTCTGGCCATCGCTCAGGGCCATGGTGTGCCCGACATCGTGGCGCGCGTCCTTGCCGGGCGCGGTGTGACGGTGGAGCAGGCCGAGCGCTTCCTCGATCCGACCATTCGCGAGCTTTTGCCGAATCCGGCCTCGCTGACCGATATGGAGAAGGCGGCGGCGCGGCTGGCGGACGCGATCGTGGCCGGCGAGAAGGTGGCGATCTTCGGCGACTACGATGTCGACGGTGCGGCGTCGTCGGCGCTGCTGAAGCGGTTTCTCGCGCATTTTTCGGTACCCTGCGAAATCTATATCCCCGACCGCATCTTCGAAGGTTACGGCCCCAATCCGGAGGCCATGCGCGAGCTGATCTCGCGCGGCGCGAAGCTGATCGTGACCGTCGACTGCGGCACCAACAGCGCCGCGTCGATCGAGGCCGCCAAGCAGGCTGGCGCAGATGTGGTGGTGCTCGACCACCACCAGGTCGGCGGCGCGCTGCCAGCGGCGGATGCGGTGGTGAACCCAAACCGGGAGGACGATCTTTCAGGGCAAGGTCATCTTTGCGCTGCCGGCGTGGTCTTCCTGTGCCTGGTGCAGATGGCGAAGGTGCTGCGCGACAGGCTGCCAAACGCCGCGCCCGTCGATCTGCTTTCGCTGCTCGACCTCGTGGCGCTGGCGACGGTCTGCGACGTGGTGCCGCTCACCGGGGTCAATCGCGCGTTCGTGGTCAAGGGACTGCAAGTGGCGCGCCAGCAGAAGAATGAAGGGCTGGCGGCGCTTGCACGGGTCTCGCGCATCGGCGAGCCGATCAACACCTTTCATCTCGCCTATCTGATCGGACCGCGCATCAACGCGGGCGGACGCATCGGCGACGCCGCGCTCGGCAGCCGGCTTTTGGCCACCGACGATCCTGTCGAGGCCGCAGGCATTGCCGAGACGCTCGACCGGCTGAACCAGGAACGGCAGCAGATGGAGATGGAGATGCTGGCGCAGGCGCGCGCCGAAGCCGATGCCGAGCTTGCCGGCGGCAGCGGCCCGGCCATCGTCGTCACCGCCAGCAACAATTGGCACCCCGGCATCGTCGGGCTGATCGCCTCCCGGCTCAAGGATCATGCGCGCCGTCCGGCCTTCGCCATCGCCTTCAATTCGACCGGCGTCGGCACCGGTTCGGGACGTTCGGTGCCCGGCTTCGATCTCGGCCGGCTGGTGAGCGAGGCGGCCGACGCCGGGCTGATCGTCAAGGGCGGCGGCCACGCCATGGCGGCCGGCATCACCGTCGAGCGCGCGAAGCTCGGCGCGCTTCGGGCCTTCTTCGAGGAGCGCGCGGCAGCGGACGTGTTCCGGCTGCAGAGCGAGGAGAGCCTGGCGATCGACGGCGCACTGGCTGCCGAGGGCGCGACGCTTTCGCTTCTCGACGCGCTGGAGAAAGCCGGCCCGTTCGGCGCTGGACATATCGCGCCGGTGTTCGTGCTGCCGCGCCACAGGCTCACAGATGCACGGCCGATCGGCACCAATCACATCCGCGCCGATCTGCAGTCGCAAAGCGGCGGCAGCCTCCAGGCGATCGCGTTCCGGGCCGTCGATACCGCGCTCGGCGAATTCCTGTTCAAGAACAGGGGCAAGACCGTGCATGTCGCCGGTTCGCTGTCGGGCAATTACTGGAACGGCAACCGCACCGTGCAATTCCGCATCACGGATGCCGCAATTGCCTAAGCTGCGCTGATGCTTCAGGTCAGGCCAGGACTGTCTGCAGCCGCGTCAATTCGCTGATCTGGGACATCGTCGCCTGATAGCCGAGGCGGATCGCCTCGTCGGCGCGGTGGAACTCGGTCAGGCCGATATGGCTGAGCTTCGGCTGCAGCGACATATCCGGTGGATCGCCGGCGAGCCTGGCGCGCGAAATCCGGTCCTGGATGATGTTGAAGGCCTCGACCATGACGCCGGTGATGCCAAGACGGGTCTGGTGCGGCTGGTACTGCGGATTGACCTGGCCTGGACGCGGAGCGTCGGTTTCGATGACGAGCTCGCCAGCGCTGTGCTTGATGACCGCGGCGCGCCCGAACAGGTCGTAATGCAGGTTGACGGCAACGACCAGCGGCTGCTCGTAGGCGCGGCAGACCGAGACCGGCACCGGATTGACCAGCGCACCATCGACCAGCACGCGGCCATTGCAGTTCACCGGCTCGAACACGCCGGGCAGCGCATAGGACGCGCGCATGGCGGTGATCAGCAAACCGTTCGACAGCCAGATTTCGTGGCCGGTGCGGATTTCCGAAGCGACGGCGACGAATGGCTTTGTCAGGTCCTCGAAACGGATGCCTGCCATGTGCTCGCGCAACCGCGCATCGAGCTTCAAGCCGCCGAACAGGCCGCTGCCGCGCAGATTGAGATCGAGAAGCCCGAAGATGCGCCGCTTCGTCAGGCTTCTGGCGAACTCCTCCAGCTCGTCCAGCTTGCCTGCGATATAGCAGCCGCCGACCAGCGCGCCGATCGAGGTGCCGGCGATCATCGATACTTCGATGCCGGCTTCGTCCAGGGCGCGCAAGACACCGATATGAGCCCAGCCACGTGCGCAGCCGCCGCCCAGCGCCAGCGAGATGCCCGCCTTCTTGGCCGACTTCGGCTCGGGCACGCCGCCGGACGATGCGAGGCCGTTGGCCTCCTGAACGTCAGGTCTGCTGCGCAATGACGCCCATTCGAGCATCATGATCTCCCTTGTCCCGTATCCCTTCTACACCAAGGTTGTTTGAGAATAGTGAATATGAGTGATTTGTGAATATTGAATGGTTCACACCGGCTTCCGATACGTCTGTTGCGCATCGAACAGCGGCTTGCTGCCATCGTCGACAAGCACCGCCTTGCCGTCGTTGAACCCCACCGTCCGATAAAAGCAGGAACGTCTGCCAGTGTGACAAGTTGCGTCGTGGCCCAATACTTTGACGCTCAACCATATCGCGTCCTGGTCACAATCCGTGCGCATCTCGACGACACGCTGGACGTTGCCCGAGGTCTCGCCCTTCTTCCAGAGCGCGTTGCGCGAGCGCGACCAGTAGTGCGCAATGCCGGTCTCGAGCGTCAGCGCCAGCGCCTCCGCGTTCATATGCGCGACCATCAAGAGCATGCCGTCGCCGGCGTCGGTGACGACGACGGTCACGAGGCCGGCGGCATCGAAGCGCGGAGAAAGGACGGCTCCTTCCTCCAGCGCCTTCTTGTCCGCTGGAGCTTTGGGAAATTCGAGTGCCGACATGGCCGGTCCCTGTTCGATTGCAAGGCGCGTTGATATTCAGGTGAGGCCGGCCTGCAAATGGCGGCTCCCCGGGGCTACCGGTGCTCACATACTCTAAGTACGCCTCGCGCCGGTTCTCGGAAACCACCCAGTTCGGTCGTCTGATCTAAACCTCAACCCGCCTTTGGGAGGTGATGGCCGGCCAGCGATCAGCCGCGCACCATGGTGACGAAGCGCACCTGTTCCTCGGGTGTGTCCTTGAAGACGCCGGTGAAGGTCGAGGTGAGGGTGGTCGAGTCCTGCTTGCGGATGCCGCGCATGGCCATGCACATATGCTCGGCCTCGATCATGACGGCGACGCCGCGAGGGTTGAGCACGTCCTGGATGACCCCGGCGATCTGCGCCGTCATCGCTTCCTGCGTCTGCAGGCGATGCGCGAAGATGTCGACGACGCGCGCGATCTTGGACAGACCCACGACCTTGCCGTCGGGCAGGTAGCCGACATGCGCCTTGCCGATGATCGGCACCATGTGGTGCTCGCAATGGGAGTGGAACTTTATGTCCCTGACGATCACGAGATCGTCATAGCCGGCCACTTCCTCGAAGGTACGGCCAAGCTCCTCGGCCGGACACATGTCGTAGCCGTTGAACATCTCGCGGAAGGCCTTGGTGACGCGCTTAGGCGTGTCGACAAGGCCTTCGCGGTCCGGATTGTCGCCGGTCCAGCGCAAGAGCGTGCGCACGGCGGCCTCGACCTCGGCTTCGCTCGGCCGGTCGGTGACCGGCTTTTCCATGTAGGAGGAGGGGGGCATGAGTTTCTTGATGACGGCATCCATAAAGGCGTCTCCCGTAGTCCCACTCAAAGGTGGGACGAGTTGAACGGACCACGACCTTCGGGTGAAACTCGCCCGGTTTCCAGCCCGCAAGCGGCGTGAACAGATGAGCAATGACAATAGCTTGAGGTCGCCTTGTCGATGCCCGGCTGCGGCCATTATATATGGTCGTGCAGAGCGAAAGGAAGACGCAACAGCGGCAAACGCTGTTCGCTTGGCGGCGACGGATTGGAAAAAAATGATCGACGATGTCTACAATGCGAAAATTCTCGGCTTCGCCGGAAATATCGCGCGGATCGGCCGCCTCGATCATCCCGATGCGACCGCCCGGGCGCATTCCAAATTGTGCGGCTCGACCGTCACCGTCGACTTGAAAATGGACGGCGATGTAGTGACCGATTTCGCCCATGACGTGAAGGCCTGTGCCCTCGGCCAGGCTTCGTCCTCGATCATGGCCCAGCATGTGATTGGCGCCAAGGCCGATGAATTGCGCGCGGTGCGCGAGACCATGCTGAAGATGCTGAAGGAAAACGGCGCGCCGCCGGAAGGCCGCTTCGCCGATCTGAAATATCTGGAGCCGGTGCGCGACTACAAGGCGCGTCACACTTCGACCATGCTGACCTTCGATGCGGTGGTCGACGCGATCGGCCAGATCGAGAAGAAGCGAGCGGGAGAGGCCGCTTGATCACAAGCCCCTAAACTGTTCGCTTGGTCATGGCGAATTCGCCTCTGATCCAGTCGGCGAAAGCCTTGGCCGGCTCGGAAAGATCCGTCAGGTTTCTCGCCACCAGCCAATAGGCGCCGGACGCGACGTCGATCTCGAAAGGCTTCACCAGCGCGCCCGACGCGAGCTCGTCACCGATCTGCAGGAGATCACCCAGCGCCACGCCGTGGCCGAGGAGTGCTGCCTGCTTCGAAAGCGAAGCGTCGGCGAGCATCGGGCCGCGCGCCGGAACTGCGTCGCCAGGCACGCCGGCCGCTTCGAACCAGCGCGCCCAGCCCTGGCGGTTTTCCTCGTGCAGCAGCGTGTAGTGGCGAAGGTCGATCGGCTTCTCCAGGGGAGGACCGGCCGCCAGCAACGCCGGTGACAGGACCGGTGAATCAACGGTCGAGGCCAGGCGCTCGGCATCGCTGCGCGGCCACGCGGTGGCGCGCGAGCTGAAACGCAAGGCGAGCTCGGGCTGGTCGCCGCGGAACTCGATCAATCTCGGATCGACATCCAGGGAGATATCGATATCGGGTCGCAATTGGCGAAAGCGATTGAGCCGTGGCACCAGCCATACCGCCGCAAGCGAAGGTTCGACGCTGACGCGCACCACCGACTGCGCCGGCGAGGTCTCCAGTTCCGACAGCACCCGGTCGATATCGTCGAAGCTTCTCACCAGTTGGTCGAGCAGCCGGCGGCCGGCATCCGTCAGTTCGACGCGCCGATAGAGACGGAGAAACAGCGGCTGGCGCAGGAAGGTCTCGAGCTCGCGGATCTGCCGGCTGATCGCCGCCTGCGACACGTAGAGCTCCTGCGCCGCGCGGCTGAAGCTCAAGTGCCGACCGGCGGTTTCGAAGCTCCTGAGCGCCGTCAACGGCAGCCGGGCACGCTTCATTTCGCATAACCTCAAGTTATCCGAGGTGGAAATTATACTCGTTTGAAGATGAAGGCCAGCGGCAGTCTAATCGGCGCTTGAAGGAGCGCTGCCATGAACCAGTTCCTGGCCATTTTGAACGACGTCATACGGATCGCCACCTTTCAGTGGTATGGCGAAGAAGCGCGCGGCCGCTGTTGCCATGACCATCTGGACGCTTCCTTGCACCACGCACCATGGACTGACAGGCATCCCATCCGCCGAATCAGGCCATGAGGGCAATTGGGCATTGCGTTCCGGGCCTGAAGCCCACATCTATCGCGCAGCGAAACGCGCTGCGGAGCTGATTGGTTGGCTGACCACCATGGGCATATGCACAGCGCCCGGCCTAGCCAGCGCGGGCGCAACTGGCCGGGACCCTGGCGCAAGACGCCGGACCGCGTCCTCGGCACGTCGCTCGTGCGCCTCTACCAACTGACGCTCTCCGGCTTCGTCGGCAACAACTGCCGGCACCTGCCGACCTGTTCCGAATATGCGCATGAGGCGATCGCGCGCCACGGGTTGTGGGCCGGCGGCTGGCTGGCGCTGTTCCGGGTCTCGCGCTGCGGGCCGTTCGGAACGCACGGCATCGATCGCGTGCCGGAGATGCTTGCGGCGCGTTATGTCTGGTTTATGCCGTGGCGCTATCGGCAGATCGGCAGGAAGCGCGGCGAGGCCGACAGCTGATCGTGCCGACGTTTCGCAGGCCGCCTTTACGATCCGGTAGGGTTAACGACAGGCTGCACAAACACTGCGAATTTGAGACAAAATCGAGACAAGACGCCTCGCTAAGCCGCTCCGCGTAATCCCTTTCAGGAGTGAGCTTCGATGCGCCAGATGGACCGCTATCCGTTTTTCATTGCCGCTATTCTGTTCATTCTGGCGTGGATGCTCGGCCTGCCGATGCGAGCGCAATCGGCGCCGCTCGAGGACATTCACTGCACGCTGATCCAGGATTCGGAAAGCGGCGCGATGCTTTACCAGGACGGCGTCTGCGACCGGCGCGTCAGCCCGGCATCCACCTTCAAGGTGCCGCTGGCGCTGATCGGCTACGATGCCGGAATCCTGAGCGATCAGCATACGCCGAGCTGGGACTACAAGGCGGAGTTCAATGCCGTGAAGCGCGACCGCAAGACCGTCGACCCGACGATCTGGGAACGCGATTCCATCATCTGGTATTCGCGCGAGATCACGCGCCGGCTGGGCTCGAAAAGTTTCGCCGGCTATGTATCGAAATTCGGCTACGGCAATGCCGATGTCTCAGGCAGCACCGGCAAGAATGACGGCCTCACCAATTCCTGGGTGGATTCCTCGCTCGAAATCTCGCCCGTCGAGCAGACCGCGTTCCTGCGCAAGCTGCTTGCCGGCAAAATGCCGGTTTCGGCCAAGGCGCATGAGATGACAAAAGCGATCATCCCGAGCTTCAAGGCGGGGGACTGGACCGTCCAGGGCAAGACCGGCAGCACCGGGCTCGGCGAGAGCAAGCGCTCGCTCGGCTGGTTCGTGGGCTGGGCCGAGAAGGATGGCCGCCGCATCGTGTTCGCCCGCCTTGTTGTCGACGCCAGGCGCGGCGAGATGCCGAAGGGCCCGCCACGCGCGTGGCTTTCCTCAAGGACCTGCCGCAACTGGTGAAGTGACCGGGTCTCAGACGCTTCGGCGGGCGCGAAGAATGTGCCCGCCGGAACTTCGGCCGGTACTGGGAGCGCTTGCAAAACGGGCGGCGATGTCGCCGCTCTCGAGATCCTCGATGTCGCCGAAGCCGAGGTCGTTGAGGGATTTTCTCAGCGCGACCGGATCGAAGAAGCTGATCCAGGGTTCGCCGACAACCGCGACACGCGCCGCGTTGAAGGCAAGCGTTGCCTGCCCCGCCGCATCGCGGTTCTCGGCCGGCTCACTGTAGTCGAACACGACCTCGGAGCCGGGGATGCCGGCAATGTAGGAGAGCGTGCCGAAGATCGCTTCGCGCGTCAGGTAAGGCAGCACTCCAAGCCACATGAAAAAGCCTGGCTCGGTCGGCTTGAAGCCGGCGGACGATAGTTCTTCCGACAGAAGCTGGCGCTCGAAATTCACGGGCACGAATTTGGCGCCGCGCGGTTCCGAGAGGCCGGCATCGGCGATGAGCCGGCGTTTCCAGGCTTGCGTCGCCGGGTGGTCGACCTCGAAGACCGCGAGGTCCGCGTGCGGGTTGCGCAGCGAAAAAGTATCGAGACCGGCACCCAGCACCACGACCTGCCGGACACCGCGCCGCACCGCTGCCGCCAGCCAATCCTCGGCGAGGCGGGCGCGCGCTGCCACGAACAGACGCATGCGGCGACTGTGCTCGTCTTCCTGCCCGAGATCTGCTGCCGTCGGGGCGCCGTCCCCCAGAATTGTTATGGCATAGGGGTCGCGAAACAGCCCTGCCTGGGGTGAAAACTGATGCATCGCCCGCAAGCGCGCGACGCGCAGGGCGGTTCGGCTGGGTGTGGCATCTTCCATTCGCGTCATCCAAGTCTGTCCCGTGATTCTTCGCAAGCCTTCGTGACCGGCCTGCGACATCGCTGGCGACATTTCCTGACGGCCGCTCTTTACCTGACGCGGCACTGCCTCTAAAACCGCGCCCGCCGGCCATCGTCCATGTGATTGGCGCGCCTCCGGCTGACCCTCTGCATGCTCCAGCGCATTCCTGCGACATGCTTTTTCACCACCCGCGCTCGTTTGCGGGACTGGATAGGAGAACTCTGATGCTGAATTCCGTCTCCCTGACGTTTCCCGATGGTTCGGTCCGGGAGTACGACGCGGCGATGACCGGTGCCGGTCTTGCCGAATCGATCTCCAAGTCGCTGGCCAAGAAAGCCGTGGCTTATGCGATCGACGGCACCATCCGCGACCTTTCCGATCCGCTCGGCAAGTCCGGCAAGGTCGAGATCATCACCCGCGATGACTCGCGCGCCCTGGAGCTCATTCGTCACGACGCCGCACACGTGCTGGCCGAGGCGGTGCAGGAGCTTTGGCCCGGAACGCAGGTGACCATCGGGCCGGTGATCGAGAACGGGTTCTACTACGACTTCGCGCGCAACGAGCCGTTCACGCCGGACGATTTCCCGGCGATCGAAAAGAAGATGCGCGAGATCATCGCGCGCAACAGGCCGTTCACCAAGGAGGTCTGGTCGCGCGAGAAGGCGAAGAAGGTCTTTGCCGACAAGGGCGAGCGCTACAAGGTCGAGCTGATCGACGCCATTCCCGAGGACCAGGACATCAAGATCTACGCGCAAGGCGACTGGTTCGACCTCTGCCGCGGTCCGCACATGGCTGCGACGGGTCAGATCGGCAATGCCTTCAAGCTGATGAAGGTGGCGGGCGCCTACTGGCGCGGCGACAGCAACAACCCGATGCTGACGCGCATCTACGGCACCGCCTTTGCCGATCAGGCGCAGCTCGAAGCCTACCAGATGCTGCTGGAAGAGGCCGAGAAGCGCGACCATCGCAAGCTTGGCCGCGAGATGGACCTGTTCCATTTCCAGGAGGAGGGGCCGGGCGTCGTCTTCTGGCACGCCAAGGGCTGGAAGATGTTCCAGAACCTGGTCAGCTACATGCGCCGCCGTCTCGACGAGCACGGCTACCAGGAGGTCAACGCGCCGCAGGTGCTGGACAAGAGCCTGTGGGAGACGTCCGGCCACTGGGGCTGGTATCGCGACGCGATGTTCAAGGTCACTGTCGCCGGCGACGATACCGACGACGACCGCATCTTCGCGCTGAAGCCGATGAACTGCCCCGGCCATGTGCAGATCTTCAAGCATGGGTTGAAGTCTTACCGGGAACTGCCCGTAAAGCTTGCGGAGTTCGGCAATGTGCACCGCTACGAACCGTCGGGCGCGCTGCACGGCCTGATGCGCGTGCGCGGCTTCACGCAGGACGACGCGCATATCTTCTGCACCGAAGAGCAGCTCGCGGCCGAATGCCTGCGCATCAACGACCTGATCCTATCGACCTATGCCGATTTCGGCTTCGACGAGGTCGCGGTGAAGCTGTCGACGCGGCCGGACAAGCGCGTCGGCACCGACGAGGCCTGGGATCATGCCGAGGCGATCATGAGCGATGTGCTGGAGACGATCCGCACGCGCTCCGGCAACCGCATCAAGACCTCGATCAATCCCGGCGAGGGCGCCTTCTACGGCCCGAAATTCGAATATGTGCTGAAGGACGCCATCGGCCGTGAATGGCAGTGCGGCACCACGCAGGTCGACTTCAACCTGCCGGAGCGTTTCGGGGCCTTCTACATCGGCTCGGATTCGGAGAAGAAGCAGCCGGTCATGGTGCATCGCGCGGTGTGCGGCTCGATGGAGCGCTTCCTCGGCATCCTGATGGAAAACTACTCCGGCCATTTCCCGCTGTGGTTCGCGCCTTTGCAGGTGGTGGTGGCGACGATCACCTCCGACGCAGACGCCTATGCGATGAAGGTCGTCGAGCGGCTGAAGGCGGCCGGCCTGCTGGCCGAGGCAGACCTTCGCAACGAGAAGATCAACTACAAGGTGCGTGAGCACAGTCTGGCCAAGGTTCCGGTCATTCTCGTCTGCGGCAAGCGCGAGGCGGAAGAGGAGACAGTCAACATCCGCCGGCTGGGCTCCCGCGACCAGGAATCGCTGAAGCTCGCCGATGCGGTGAAGTCGCTCGCCGACGAGGCAGTCTCGCCGGACCGCAAGCGCCGCGCGGCTGAACTTTCCTGAACCTCTCCCAAAGCGCGTCGTGCTGAAACGGATTCAGGCGACGCGCTTTAGGTCTTCGTTTTGATGCATGTCGTTTTCCCAAAACCGCTGCACACTTTTGGCGACATGCATTGGGATGGCGGAGTGGCACGGTCCACCGCCATCTTCACACGCCTGTCACGCCAGCCCTGTAACCGAGCCGCCATGCTCAAGCTGAAACTGCGGGAAAGGCCGTTTCCCGAACTCTCCTACGCCAACCAGCATCAGCCGGCGCTGACGCGGTGGTTCATCCATTCCGTCGAGGGCCTTTCGGGCCGCGACCGCTTCGCCGTGCTCTATGATTTCTGGCGCCGCCAGGTGGCGCCGACCGGGGAGCGCGTGTTCAGCCGCATGCTGGAGCTGATCGACGTCAAGGTGCGCAATGCCGGCCACTGGCCGCCGGCGAATTTCCCGGACACGCCGCTGGTGATCGTCGCCAACCATCCGTTCGGCATCGGCGACGGCATTGCGGTGCTGTCGCTCGCCGAGCAGCTCGGCCGGCCGTTCCGGGTCATGATCCACAAGGACCTGCTCAGGATCCGGGAGATGGAACCCTATTCGCTGCCGATCGACTTTTCCGAAACCAAGGAAGCGCTGAAGAACAACATGGCGGTGCGCCACGAGGCGGTGCGGCTGCTGAAGGAAGGCGTCACCATCGTGGTCTTCCCGGCCGGCGGCGTCGCCACGGCGCCGAAGGGATTTGGCAGGGCGATCGACCTGCCGTGGAAGATGTTCCCGGCCAAGCTCATCCAGGAAGCCAAGGCCTCGGTCATCCCGATGCATTTCTCCGGCCAGAACGGCCGCCTGTTCCATCTGGTCAGCGGCCCGATGAACATGGCCGAGCGCGACAACCGCGTGGCCAAATTCGTCGGCAAAGCGTCGCTGACGCTGCGCACGTCCCTGCTCATCCGCGAGTTCGCGCGGCTGTCCGGCAAGGCGATCGAGGTGCGCATCGGCGAGGCGCTGAGATGGAACGAGCTGGAGCCGCTGCGCGACCGCAAGGCGCTGCTCGACCGGCTCTATCGCGCCGTTTTCGATCTGGCATCGCCGGCCGCGCCGCGCGGACGCGTGCCATTCCTGCCAAAGCGGATGCGCAAGGCCGCCTGAACGTGTCTCTAGCCAATTCCGGACAGAAAACCGCCGGCCACTTTTCCTGGATTGCTTCAGTCCGCGCCTTCTTCCGGATCGATGGCGGACGATTCGTTGGCCACGACCTCGATCTCCTGGTTCTGGCCGGCCACGACGGCAAAATCCTTCTGGTAGATGCGGTCGCGGTTCTTGGCGATGATGGTGTACTGACCCTCGGCCAGCACCATCGAGGCGAAGGCGCCGACGGCTTCCTTGATCGGATCGCCGGATTCGTTGAGCAGCGACCAGGAGGTGTCGGCGATGGCTTCGCCGCCGGGCTCGCGCACCAGCTTCATCGTCATCTCGGCGGCGCGGTGCTCGACGGTCGCCTCCGTCAGCTTGCCGGCCTCGACGCGGATGTCGGAGCGGATCACGGCGTTGACCGCACCATAGGTGGAGACGACGTGATAGGTGCCGGCATTCAACCGCACCACCGTGTTCGGCTCGACATCGGGGGCGATCAGCGCCCGATCGCCATTGGCCTCGGCCTGGCCCTCATAGATCGAGAAGCGGAGTTTCTTCGGCGGGATATGCGCGCCGCCCGACGTCACGGCGTCGAGCTTCAAGCCGCCGGCGTCGAGGACAAGGCTCTCGCGCTTGGCATCCTTGCCGACGGTGATGCGCTTGGTAGCACCGGCCCGCCCGTAGGAGGCATGGACAAGGTAGCTGCCGGGGTCAAGCTGGAATACCGCCGTGCCGCCATGCGCGGATGCCACCATCGGCAGCTTGCCGTCGCTTGCAGGCTCCGGCTTGAAAACGCGCCAGACGACGCCGCGGGTGATGTCGGCACCCTTGTCGGTCAGTTGCGCGGAAAGGGTGATCGCACCGCCGCTGCCGAGCGCCAGCGACCTCTCGCCCTTCGGCGTCGCATAGCTCGAAATGCCCGGCAGCTTGATGTCGCCGATGTCGTTGGCGTTCTGGGCCAGCGCGAACGAAACCGGCACCGCGAACAGCGCGGCGATGAGCCCGATCACGAAAAGGCGCAGCGTCCCCTCAAACATGCCTTGCGTTGAAGCCCAAGGCGGTGGCAATTTCAAGGCTCAAGAGCCCGCCGCGTTCCGCCAGGGCTCTTTATTCGGCGCATAACGCGCCATTGCCCGAGCCGCCCGACCTCCCGATGGCGTGCTTCAGCTCAAAATTGAATGTTTCTAGGAGACTTGCGCCCATGGCGTCGCCGATCATCGAGTACCTGCTGACCCGCAATTCAGCACCGATCCCTGACCTCAAGGAACCGGCGCCGAGTGACGCGGAGATCGCCACGATGATCGCTGCCGCCTCGCGCGTTCCCGATCACGGGCGGCTCGAACCCTGGCGGTTCATCCTCTACCGCGGCGAGGCGCGGGTCGAGATCGGCAAGAAGCTCTCGACCCTCGCCGAGCAGCGCGAAGGGCCGCTGCCGGAAGGGCGGCGCAACCAGGAACTGGCGCGCTTCTCGCGCGCGCCGCTGGTGATCGGTGTCGTGTCGGTGCCGAGGGAGAACCCCAAGATCCCGCAATGGGAGATGTTCCTGTCGGGCGCAATGGCGGCTATGAATCTGATGATCGCGGCCAATGCGCTGGGCTATGGCACCAATATGATCAGCAACTGGTATTCCGACGTCGCGGAGGGTAGAGCGATCCTCGGCCTATCGCCGCAGGAGCGCGTCATCGGCTTCGTCCACATCGGCTCCTACCAGGGACCGGCGCCGGAGCGGCCGCGGCCCGATCCGGCAAAGCTCTATGCCGACTACACCGGACCTTGGGCCGGCTGACATGTTCTACGAGCCTTCGAAGGGGCACGGCCTGCCGCACGATCCGTCGAAGGCGATCGTCGCGCCGCGCCCCATCGGATGGATCTCGACATTGAACAGGGCCGGCGAGATCAACCTTGCGCCCTATTCCTTCTTCAACGCGTTTTCGACGCGCCCTTTCATCGTCTGGTTTTCATCCGAAGGCGCGAAGGACAGCGCCACCTTCGCCGAAGAGACAGGCGAATTCGTCGCCAATCTTGTCAGCCGCGATCTGGCCGAGAAGATGAACCGCACTGCCGTCGACGCGCCGCGCGGCGTCAGCGAGTTTGGCTATGCCGACCTTGCCATGGCGCCGTCGCGCCTCGTTGCGCCGCCGCGCGTGGCCGAGGCGCCGGCGGCGCTCGAATGCCGGGTGACTGAGATATTCCGGCCCCGGGCGCTGGACGGCACCCAAACCAGCGCCATCGTGGTCGCCGGCGAGGTTATCGGCGTCCACATCGACGATGCCTATCTCAAGGACGGCCAATTCGACATCGTCAGGGCCGGCAATGTCGCCCGCCTAGGCTATATGGATTACGCCAGCGTCAACGAGATTTTTTCGATGCGGCGGCCCCGCTGGCCGAAGGATTAGCGCGGCGAGCCGTCATCACAGCGCGCACATAGCCGGGCTCGCCAATGCGGATGCTGCCGTCGGGGATACCGAGAATCCTGTCCAGGGCAATCTCGTAGAGCCTGACGCGCTTCTCCAGGGCCTCGATCGCGATGTCCATGTCGGCATCGGTGCCGCTGGCGAAGGCCTTGGCGATGACGTCGTGCGTGGCCAAGCCGAACTGCATGACGATGTCGGCTACACCTTCCGGGTCGAAGGTGCGGAATGTGCCGTCGTCGACGCCTTGCCGTATGATCTCGACAAGATGGGGGGAAATGGAAGCGCTGGCCGCCAGGTTGATGCGGTGGAACAGCACCAGGTTTTCCGGCCGGAACAACGTCTCGAACAACGCCCAGGCCTCGGCCGCGGTCTCGATCTTGGCCTGCCGCGATTTCGCGAGCAAGGCATTGAGCCGCCCGAGAGGATCGAGCGCCGGATCGGCGAGTATATCCTGGACGCCGGCGAGCGCGTGCTTGGCGAAACGCTCGGCCAGCGCTTCCAGCAGAGCCTCCTTGGATGGGAAGTAGTGATAGAAAGCGCCCTTCGAGACGCCGGCGGCGGCAATCACGTCATTGAGGCTCGCTTTGTCGTAGCCATGCGTCAGGAACAGGGCCTGGGCATGGTCCAGCAGTTCTTCGCGCCTGAGTTCCGGGTGCTTGATCACACGTGGCATGGTGAAACCTTGTGCACACCACGACCGTTCCCGTCCAGATGCTGGAGTGTCGATAAGGCTTGAGAATAGACCGATGGTCGGTATAATAGACCGGTGGTCTGTTTCGACCAGCAGCGGCAGGGCATCTCATGGAAGATTGGCGATGATTGCGAAATTGGTTTTCCAGACATTCGTGTGGTTCGGCATCATGGGCGCGCTGCTGTTTGTGTCGGCGGGCACGCTGCACTGGACCGGAGCCTGGGTGTACATGGTCGTGATGGTCGGGCTCAGCCTTACCATGGGTGTGGCGCTCGCCCGGCGTGATCCGGGCCTGATGAATGAGCGCCTGCGCCCTCCGATCCAGAAGACCCAGACCGCGGCCGACAAGATATTGCTCAGCATATTGCTGCTCGGCATCTTCGGCTGGCTGGCCCTGATGGGGCTCGACGTCCGTTTCGGCTGGTCGCCCGTTTCCATCGGGGTGCAAGTGATCGGCGCGCTCATCCTGCTCGTCGGCATCTGGATCTGCTATCTGACGATGCTGGAAAACAGCTTCGCGGCGCCGGTCGTGAAGATCCAGGACGAGCGCGGCCAGAAGGTCATCACCACGGGCCCCTACAGCTATGTCCGCCACCCGATGTATGCCGGCGCAATACTCTATTTCGCCGGCACGGCGCTCCTGCTCGGATCCTGGCTGGGGCTGGTATTGGTGTCTGTCTTCATCGTGCTGCTCGCCATCCGCACCTTCATCGAAGAGAAGACCCTGCGGACAGGGTTGCGCGGCTATGACGACTATGCGGCGAATGTCCGCTACCGGCTGATCCCGATGGTCTGGTAGCCCTTCAGGCAGAAATCCCGGCGGCTTTGGCGCGGGCCAGCAGCCGTTCGGCGAGCCGTAGATGCGGCCGGTCGTACATCTTGCCGTCGATGCCGACGACGCCGGGATTCCCCGCCGCCGCGAAGGCGTTGACAATCGCCTGCGATCGCTCGATCGCCTCGGCCGACGGCGTGAAAGCGGCGTTGATGATGGGCACCTGCGCCGGATGGATCGCCATCTTGCCGGTAAAGCCGTCGCGTTCGGCCTCGCGACATTCGGCCTCGAAGGCCGCCATGTTGCGGAAATCCGGAAAGACGGTATCGATCGCCGCGACCTCGGCCGCGCCCGCAGCCAGGATGGTCATCGTACGCGCCAGGCGGAAGACATCGGTATAACGGCCTTTCTCGTCACGCGCCGAGCGCGCGCCGATCGCGGCGGACAGGTCCTCGGCACCCCAGGTCAGGCCGGCGAGCCGTGCGCTTGCGCCGGCATAGCTCGCGGCTGCCAGCACCCCGGCTGCGGTTTCGGTGATAATCGGCAGGATTCTTATGCCGCCATCCGGCAGGCCGTTTTCTGCCTCATGCACTCGAAGCTTGGCCGCGAGCTGCTGGATATCCTGTCCGCTGTTCGATTTCGGCAGCATGATGCCGTCGGGCTTCACCGGGACGAGAGCCGCGAGGTCGTCATCGGTCAGGCCGGTCGAAAGGTCATTGACGCGCACGTAGACGGCGGAACTGATTTGATGCCTCTTGCTTGAGATGAAGTTCGCCGCAATCGCCCGCGCCTCCGCCTTGTTGGCGGCGGCCACGGAATCCTCCAGATCGACGATCAGCACGTCTGCGCCGGCGCCGAAGCCCTTTTCCAGCTTCCGCTCGGAGTCGCCGGGAACAAAAAGCAGCGAGCGCATCAGGCCGCCTTCTTCATCATCATCGCCTGCCTCGTGCATTTGGCGACAAGCACGTCGTTCTGATTGTAGGCGCGGTGCTCGAACTCGACGATGCCGCGGTCGGGTTTCGACTTGGATTCGCGCGCCGATATCACCGTGGTTTCCACCCGGATGGTGTCGCCATGGAAGACGGGATGCGGAAACACGGTTTCCTTCATGCCGAGATTGGCGACCGTGGTGCCGACGGTGATGTCGTTCACCGAAATGCCGATCATCAGGCCGAGCGTGAACAGCGAATTGACCAGCGGCTTGCCCCATTCGCTCTTGGCGGCGAAGTCGAAATCGATGTGCAAGGGTTGCGGGTTCAGCGTCATCACCGAAAACAGCATGTTGTCGCTTTCGGTGACGGTCTTGCGCAGCGTGTGCCGGAAGACATGGCCGACGACGAACTCCTCAAGATAAAGCCCGGCCATGGTCGATCTCCTCCGCTTTACCTTTGCTTGATAGGCGTTGGTTGCGGCTCCATCAAGCCGGTTAAGAAACATGGTGAACCGTTCGTAAACCATTTCCGGCCTACCGTTCGCAACGGGGCCGGGGAACATTCCGGCAAGGGCGCAGCTGGTCGGCATGATTGTTTCGCATTTTCTAAAATGGATTGATACGGCAAGGGTTTCCGAGCGTGCTGCCGCCGCGAGCGCGCTGGCGCGCGCCTACATAAACTCCGACCTGCCGTTCGAGGATCGCTGTGCCGCCGAGGCGGCGCTGACGCTGCTGCTCGACGATGTCTCCGCCAAGGTCCGGCAGGCGCTCGCCGAAGCGCTGTCGATGAGCCACCACGCGCCGCCGCAGGTGATCAGCGCGCTGGCTTCCGACCAGCCGGAAGTGGCGGCCCTGGTACTGGCGCGTTCGCCACAGCTTACCGATGCCGACCTCATCGACCGCGTCGCGTGCGGCCAGAAGGCCACTCAGAAGCTGATCGCCAACCGTCCCGTCGTCTCGATGTCGCTGGCGGCCGCCATCGCCGAGGTCGGCGAACCGGAAGCCTGCGCCACGCTGGTCGCCAACAGCGGCGCCGATATCGCGTCGCTGAGCTTCCGCCGCATGGCGGAACGGCACGGCCACCTGCCGCTGGTGCGCGAGGCGCTGATTGCCGATGCGCGCCTGCCCGCCGACTGCCGGCACATGCTCCTGGTAAAGCTCGGCGAGACGCTCAAAGGCTCACCGCTGGTGCTGGCGCTGATGGGGGCTGCCCGCGCCGACCGCGTGATGCGCGACGCCTGCGTGAAGGCCTCGGTGACGCTGATCGAGGGCACGCGCGCCGAGGAGCACGCCGCGCTGATCGAACATCTGAGGTTGCGCGGCGACCTCACCGCAGGCTTCATCATCCGCACCATCGCGCATGGCAAGGTGGACTTCTTTGGCTCGGCGCTGGTCGCGCTTGCCAAGCAGTCGGAGCAACGGGTGAGGGCGCTGCTCGCCGGCGGGCACGACGTCGCGCTGCAGGCGCTGTTCGGTAGCGCCGGCCTCTCGGCGGCCACGCATGGCATCATCCTGCGCGCTCTGAAGGTCTGGCGCGAGGTCGCCAACGGCAAGCGCGTGGCCGGCGTCCAGGAGGTGAGCTGGCTGATGCTGAAGGAGCTTGGCGGCCAATCGGCCGAGGGCGACCTCGCCGGGCTGGTGAAGTCGATCCATCTCGATGCGCTGCGCGAGAACGCACGCGGACATGCGCTGGCGATTGCTGCGGCGTAGCTTTCAGCCTCGGCCCTTGGCGAAGAAATCTGGATAATCCTCCATCGCCGCGGCGATGATGCGCAGCGAGGCCGCGACCTGCAGCATTTCGGGCCGGTCGCTGCGATCGGCAATGCCTGCCGCATATTGCCTTGCGACGGCGATCGTAGAGGTCTGTGGCTCGCCATGCCTCCTGAACAGCAATTCCCGCGCCAGGCCGCGCAGGAAGTTGCCGACCGATTCCACTGTCTCGCGCGGGATCGCGGAATTGAGCTGCGCACCGCGCAGCCGCAGCACTTCGAGCCCGACGGTGACGGCGGCGATGCTGCCGCCCAGGATGGGATCACCCTTCTTGCCCGTCTGCTGGACCTGCGGCATCAACTGGTTGATGCGGTCATAAGCAAGGCTTTCGAAAGCTGAACGCCGGGGAATGCGCTCATGCAGGCAAAGGCGCGCCAGGTCCTCGCGCATCGCCTGCGAGATGCGCTCGACGGTGACCCACGGGTCGGCCGGCAGCACGACGATGAAGACGCCGATGGCAATCAGGATGCCGACCAGGATCGACGCCGATCCGGCGAAGAACGGGCCGGGATCGTAGGTCATCAGCTGGTGCGGACTGAGGAAGGCGAGGAAATTGATGGCGAAGGCGGTGGCGACGCCGACGTGCCGCGGATTGGCCATGCCGAGCGCCGCCGGAACCATGATCGGCACGACAAGGAGTGTGAACCAGCCAAAGCCGGGCAGGGCCGGCAGCGCGACCTGGCCGACGAGGAAGGCGAAAGGCAGCGCAAGCAGCGTTCCGATGAAGAAGCCCCAGGCGGACCGAACCGGATCGGGGCGCGCGGCGAACAGGCTGGAGACGACGGCGACGAGGATGACGGTGCCCGCGGTCTCCGACCATTTGGTCGTCAGCCAGAAGGCCGCCACCAGGAGTGTGGCGAGCGCCGCACGCACGGCGTTGCGCCAGGCAGCGTGATAGTCGCGATGCACGACCAGCGCCGGCTGCTGTCGTTCACGCGACGGCCTGGAGACCGGCGAGCGAAGCGCGTCCAGGCCGCGCATCACCTGCTTGAGCGCTTCCGCGAAATCGGCTGCGATGGTGAGACGGGTGATGGTGCCGACCCTGTCTTCGCCGGGTTCGGCCGGCGTAGCCGGCGCCTCCCGCGCCCTGGTCGCGATCGCGTCGAGCCGCGCAACCCAAGGGCCGGTGTGGTCGAGCGCGCCCGGTGTTGCCGACAGCTCGCCCACGAAAGCCTGCAAGTCGCTGCGCACGGGGATGAGCGTCGCGTTCTTCGGCGCGGCATGGGTATGGAGCGCTCGCGCCGCCGAGAGCGCCCACAGGAGCTGCCCGATCGTGCGCCGCACCGGATGGGCGCGCGTGGCGAAGCTCGGCGCCTCGAGGCGCGCATAGGTGCGCATCTCGGCAAGCGTCTGGGCATCGGTGATCAGCTTGCGCTGGAGGGCCGCAAGGTCAGCCGGATCGCCGCCGGAGAAGGCGCCCGAGGCATACTCGGCAAGATCGAGGATGCTGCGCTTCAATCTCGAAATGATCGCGTCCGCGGCCAGCTTCGGCAGGATCAGCCGGCTGGTGACGCCGGCGCAGACGATGCCAATCACGATTTCGGCGCAGCGCGCGACGGCGAGATCGACGACGAGATGCGGCTGCCCGAATGCCGGCAGGCTGATGATCATCGCCGTATAGCCGGCAAGGGCCGCGCCATAGGCCTCCGGATTGCGCAGCAGCGACGACACCAGGGTGCAGACACCGATCCAAAGCGCCAACGCTGTCACCAAGAGCCAGGGGTTGGTGCCAAACAGCGATGTGATGCCGACCGCAGAAAGGCCGCCGGCCAGCGTGCCGAGCAGCCGGTAGAAACCTTTCGCCAGCACCATGCCGGCCACCGGCTGCGCGACGATGAACACCGTGATCATCGCCCATTGCGGATGGTCGAGTTTCAGAGCGTAGGCGGCAAGCAGCGCGATCAGCCCGGCCGAAACCGTGCGCAGGGCGAAGATCCAGTCCGAGCGGGTCGGCTGCGTCAGGCCGTTCAGCGGTATCTCGGCAAGCTCTTTCAGCCGCGTCCAGGTCACATCAAAGTCTCCGTGCGGGAGCTGTTATGGACCAGTCCGCGTTCAGATATCCAACACGTCGGCCTCGGCGAATTCGGCGCGTTCCTGAATGAAGCGGAAGCGCGCTTCCGGCTTGGTGCCCATCAGCGCGTCGACAGCATCCTTGGTCGCTTGCTCGGCGTCGATCACGTCCACCCTGAGCAGCGTGCGCTTCCTCGGATCCATCGTGGTTTCCTTGAGCTGCGAGGCCATCATCTCGCCCAGGCCCTTGAAGCGGCCGATCTCGACTTTGCCGCGCCCGGTGAACTCGGTGCGCAGCAACTCGTCCTTGTGCGCGTCGTCGCGGGCATAGGCGACCTTGCCGCCCTGCCGGATCGAATAGAGTGGCGGCACGGCCATGTAGAGATGGCCGCCGCGGACCAGGTTCGGCATCTCTTGATAGAAGAAGGTGATCAAAAGCGAAGCGATATGCGCGCCGTCGACATCGGCGTCGGTCATGATGATCACGCGATCGTAACGCAGATCCTCGTCGCGGTATTTCGAACGCGTGCCGCAGCCGAGCGCCTGGATCAGGTCGGAGATCTGCTGGTTGGCGGCAAGCTTGTCGTTGCCGGCGCTGGCGACGTTGAGGATCTTGCCGCGCAGCGGCAGCACCGCCTGGCTGGCACGGTCGCGCGCCTGCTTGGCCGAGCCGCCGGCCGAGTCGCCTTCGACGATGAAGAGCTCGGCGCCGGCGGCGGCGTTCTGCGTGCAGTCGGCAAGCTTGCCCGGCAGGCGCAGCTTGCGCACGGCGCTCTTGCGCGACACTTCCTTTTCCTGGCGCCGGCGCACGCGCTCGTCGGCGCGCGCGATGACCCATTCGAGGAGCTTTGACGCTTCCTGCGGATTATCGGCCAGCCAGTGGTCGAACGGATCGCGGATGGCGGTCTCGACGATGCGCATCGCCTCGATCGTCGCCAGCCTGTCCTTGGTCTGGCCGACGAATTCCGGCTCGCGGATGAACACCGACAGCATGCCGGCGGCCGAGATCATCACGTCCTCGGTGGTGATGACCGAGGCGCGCTTATTGCCGATCAGGTCGGCGTAGGCGCGAAGGCCGCGCGTCAAAACATTGCGAAAGCCCGCTTCATGCGTGCCGCCTTCGGCGGTGGGAATCGTGTTGCAGTAGGAATTGAGGAAACCGTCGCCGCCGAACCAGGTGACCGCCCATTCGAGCGAGCCGTGGCCGCCCTGCTTGTCGCTTTTGCCGGCGAAAACCTCGCGGGTGACCTGGAATTCGTCGCCGAGCGTCGCCTTGAGATAATCCTTCAGGCCGCCCGGGAAATGGAATTCGGCCTTGGCCGGGGTCTGGTCCTTCTCCTTGATCAGCGACGGATCGCAGGTCCAGCGGATCTCGACGCCACCGAACAGATAGGCTTTCGAGCGTGTCATGCGGTAGAGCCGCGCCGGCTCGAAGGCGGCGCCCTTGCCGAAGATCTGCTCGTCGGGATGGAAGCGGGTCCTGGTGCCGCGACGGTTGTGGACCTCGCCGAGATGCTCAAGCCCGCTGACCGGGATGCCGCGGGAAAAACGCTGGCGGTAGAGCTGACGGCCGCGCGCGACTTCGACCTCGAGATGGTCGGAGAGCGCGTTGACGACGGAGACGCCGACGCCGTGCAGGCCGCCCGAGGTCTCGTAGACCTTGCTATCGAACTTGCCGCCCGAATGCAGCGTCGTCATGATGACTTCGAGCGCCGGCTTCTTGAATTTCGGATGCGGATCGATCGGAATGCCGCGGCCGTTGTCGGTCACGGTCAGGAAGCCGTCGGCAGAAAGCTCGACGTCGATGAAGGTCGCATGGCCGGCGACCGCCTCGTCCATCGAGTTGTCGATGACCTCGGCGAACAGGTGATGCATCGCCTTGTCGTCGGTGCCGCCGATATACATGCCTGGACGGCGCCGCACCGGTTCCAGCCCCTCCAGCACCTCGATATCGGCGGCGCTGTAGCCCTCGCTGCCGTCACGGGCGGCGGCCGAGCGCTTGGCGGCCTGAACCACCGGATCAGCCGGGCGCGAGGACGCGCGCCCCTGCTGGGGCTGCTGCTTGTCATGGTTGCCGAAAAGATCGCTGGTGTCGTCCATGCTGGTCATTAAGTCCGGTACTGCGAATCACTCCTCGATACTGCCACGCTTTTGGCGGGCGAACGAGGTTCCTGTTCCGTTCAGGGATCAAAGTCTCTCTTATTCTAAAACCATTCGATAACCAAGCCGCCGGAAATAGGGCGGTCTCCATGCCGTTGGATTCCTGATTCTTTAACAATGACGCCTAGCCTGGGCGGCAACAAACAAAAGACCACGGGGCATCAGGGGTTTCGGCGTGAGAGGCAGGGCCATAACCATGATCGGCATCGCCGCCGTTTTCGGCGCGATCTCGATCTTTGCCGCGGATTTCTGGGTCAAAAGCCAGGCGAAGGCCGAATCCGAGCAGAAGGTGGCGTCGATCGTTGCGCCGCCGCAAGAGCCCAAGGTCGAGTTCAAGACCATCGTGGTGGCTCAAGCGCCACTGCGCTACGGCGTGCAACTCGACCGGTCGCAACTCACCGAAATTCCATGGCCGCAGGATTCGCTGCCGCAAGGGGCTTTCCCGACCATCGACAAGCTGCTTGCCGAAGGCAGCCGGGTGGTGCTGTCGCCGATCGAAGTCAACGAGCCGGTGCTGCTTACCAAGCTGTCAGGGCCGAACGGCCGCGCGACACTTTCCAATATGCTGTCGCCAGGCATGCGCGCCGTCACCATCCGCACCGACGAGATCGCCGGCGTCGGCGGCTTCATCACACCCGGCGATCGGGTCGACGTCGTGCTGACGCGCGATGCCGGCGAAATCCAGGAGGTGGCCAAGAACGCTCAAGGGGCGTCCGGCTCGACGGTCACGTCTGAGATCGTGGTGTCCGATGCCAAGGTGCTTTCGGTCGGCCAGGGCGCCGACGAGCGCAAGACCGAGCCGCAGATCGCCAATTCGGTGACCCTCGAGGTGACGAACGAAGGGGCGCAGAAAGTCGCGCTTGCCCGCACCGTCGGCACCTTGTCGCTGTCCCTGCGGTCCGCCGCCGATGCCAGCGCCGGCGGCAATGGGCTCACCACCATCTCATCCTTCGGCGGTTCGGTCGCCGCGAGCGCAGAGGCAAGCGCCGCCTCGCTGGTCAATGCGGTGGCGAAGGGGCCGGAAGAGCCAAAATTCAAGACGGTGATCGTGTCGCGCGGCGAAAAGGTGGAGGAATACAAGGTTCCTTCCAAGCCAGGCGAGGGAGACGTCGTTCCTTCCAAGGAACAAGAACAATAGCCGGTGGGGACCGGCCGGGGACGGGACAATGCCTGTGTTGAGTAAAGAACGGACAACGAGAGGGCTGCGCCTTCTGCGTGCAATGGCGGCGGGCGCCTTCCTGGCAGCCGCCGGAATGCTTGCCTTTGGGGCGCCGGCCCAGGCAAATAACGACGTCGTTTACGTCTCGGCGACCAGGAACGCCTCGATCAAGGTCGCCAAGGGCAAGCCGAAGACGATCATGACGAGCGCCGCCTTCTACCAGATCGTCATCGGCGATCCGGAGATTGCCAACGTCAACCCGCTGACCGACAAGTCCTTCTATGTGCTGGGCAACAATCTCGGCACGACCGGCATTGCGCTGTTCGATCAGAACAAGCAGCTCGTCGGCACCATCGACGTCGAGGTGACGCTGGACACAGATCAGCTCGCCAATACCATCCGCACCAGCGTGCCGGATGCCAAGATCAGGGTCGGTTCGGCCAATGGCCGCGTGGTGCTGTCGGGTGAGGCCGACGATGCGGTCGCGGCCGAGAAGGCGAGCAAGATCGCGTCGCGTTTCTCCGGCAATGAGGAAGTGATCAATTCGGTCAACATCTCCTCCTCGCAACAGGTTCAGCTCAACGTCCGCTTCGTCGAGATCAACCGACAGGCGGGGCAGGATCTAGGCGCCAAATACGGCGCCAACTTCGCCTTCGGCATGGGCGGACGCGACGTCATCCTCGATCCCGGCACCGTGCCGGCGGCCGGCACCGGCGAGATCATTGGCCGGTTGCTGTCCAACGGGGTTTCGATCGACATTGCCATCAAGGCGCTGGAGGAACGCGGCCTGGCCCGGCGTCTGGCCGAACCGAATCTGATCGCACGCTCCGGCCAGACGGCGAGCTTCCTCGCCGGCGGCGAGTTCCCGATCCCGGTTTCCGAGGACAACGGCAAGATCAGCGTCACCTACAAGAAATACGGCGTCGGCCTGGATTTCACCCCGACCGTGCTCAAGGACGGGCTGGTCAGCCTCGACATCGCGCCGGAAGTGTCCTCGATCGATCCTTCCGCCTCAATCGAAGTCAGCAGCGGCATCTCCATTCCGGCCTTCATTGTGCGCCGCGCCAAGACTTCGGTCGACCTGAAGAACGGCCAGAGCTTCATGATCGCCGGCCTTCTGCAGTCGCAGAACGACATCACCACCTCGCGCCTGCCGGGGCTCGGCAAGCTGCCGGTGCTCGGTCCGCTCTTCTCCTCGAAATCCTACCAGCGCCGCGAGACCGACCTTGTGATCATCGTCACGCCTTACCTGGTCAAGCCGGTCGACCCGTCGAAGAAGATGGTCGAGCCGACGGACGGGACACGGCCGCCAAGCAATGCCGACTATTTCCTGAACAATACCGAGGAAATGAGCGCCTCCGCGCCCAAGCGCCCGCTGGCGCTGGCCGACGGCAGCGCGGCGCGTCCGGTGGCCGCCACGACGTCCGGCCACTTCCTCGATCTGCCGAAGGACTGAGCTCATGCGTCTGGTTTCTTGCATCGCCCTGCTGCTTGCCGGTGTCGTGTCCGGATGCACCAGCGACGACTACGTGCGCACCGAAGGCGTGACGCCGGCGGCCGGCAACGCCCAGGCGTCCAATACTGTCATGCAGATGGTCGACCCCTGGCAGTATGGCGTCCAGAACACCAGGCTTCTGGTGCCGGCCCAGAGCACGAGTTCCACGGCGAGCGCCGCCGGCGCGAAAGCCGATGCGGCGCCGGCATCAACGACATCAGCATCAACAACATCCGACTGATGGGCTGACGACCATGGCATCCGGCACCAAGACCAGGAAGATCCTGCTCGTTTCCACCGACAGGACGTTTTTGCAGGACACGCGGACGGCCTTCGCGGCCTCCGAGGTCATCGAGATATCGACAGTCGAGAAGAGCATCAACGA
This sequence comes from Mesorhizobium sp. M1C.F.Ca.ET.210.01.1.1, assembly GCF_004791585.1. Lineage (GTDB taxonomy): Bacteria > Pseudomonadota > Alphaproteobacteria > Rhizobiales > Rhizobiaceae > Mesorhizobium. The sequence continues at coordinate 15,050 of NZ_SRUU01000008.1, read as the reverse complement.
GCTCCGCGGCGAGGTCCTGGAAGTCGATTTCGGCACCGTCATCGTCGACATGGATGCGGCCAAGCTCGAGGAGATCGAGTCGCTGCAGCGCATCATGCGCCGGCTGGAAGGCCGCGTTCCGGTGGTCGTCGTCACGCAGGAATTCAATGCGGCGGCGGTGCGCATCCTGGTGCAGCTCAAGGTCGCCGACTTCCTGGTCAAGCCGATCACCACCGCCGACCTGGTGCGGTCCGTCATCCGCGCGCTGCAGGGGCCGGGGCGGGAGGAAAACACCGAGTCGCAGATCTACACTTTCATGCCGGCCGCCGGCGGCGTCGGTACAACCACGCTCGCGCTGCAGACCGCCTTCCAGTTGCATCATTCGGTTACGCGCGGCGCCTCGACCTGCGTGGTCGACCTGAATTTCCAGCAGGGCGCCTGCGCCGAATATCTCGACCTGGAACCGCGCTTCGACATCACCGAAATCGAAAACCAGCCTGAACGCCTCGACCGGCAGCTCCTGGATGTCATGCTTTCCAAGCATGCGAGCGGGCTCTGCGTGCTTGCGGCACCGACGCGCCCTTCGGAAATGCGTTCGTTCAAGACCGATGTCGTGGTGCGCATGCTCGACCTGGTGTCGGCCTATTTCGACAATGTCGTCATCGACATGCCGCGCACCTGGTTCCCATGGACCGAAACGGTGCTGCTTGGCTCCAACAAGCTCTATATCGTGGCCGAGATGACGGTGCCTTGCCTGCGCCACACGCAGCGTCTCATCCAGGCCATCTACGAGACGGCCGGCAAGGAAGTGAAGCCCAACGTCATCGTCAACCGCTTCGAGCAGAAGATGTTCGACAGCGGCATCAAGCAGGCCGACGTCCAGGACATCCTCGGCGAGCATTTCGTCGGCGGCATCTCCAACAACTATCGGCTGGTGCGCGAGGCGGTCGACCGCGGCGTGCCGCTGCACGACATCGATCCCAACGCCAATGTCGTCAACGACCTGAAGAAGATCATCCTGCCGGAAGAGGCTGTCCCGACGACGGTCAAGTCGAAGTCGCTGTTCGGCCTCGGCAAGGGCCTCTTGAGGAGGAAAGCAGGATGAGCAGCCGCTTCTCCACACTGCAGAACCGCGACGTCCGTCCGCTGCGGCCGCCCGAACCATCGCCCGTCGCGCACCATGCCGTGGTCATCCCGACGACCCGCAAGCCGGTGGCGCCAAAGCCGGAGGCGGCACCCGCAAAGAGCGCCAACAAGGTGCTCGACGCGCGCGTGCGCATCCACCGCATGCTGCTCGAGGAGATCAACCTAGTCGCGCTGGAGCGGCTGCCCAAGGACGAAATGCGCCGCCAGGTGCATGAGTTCGTCTCGGAAAAGACGCGCCATGAGCGGATGGCGATCAACACCGCCGAGCTCGACGCGCTTGTCGACGACATTGTCGACGAGATGGTCGGCCTCGGCCCGCTGGAGCCGCTGCTCAAGGATCCGGAGATCAACGACATCCTGATCAACGGCCATCAGAACTGTTTCGTGGAAAAGCGCGGCAAGCTGCAGCAGGTCCACATCCCGTTCAAGGATGAGGCGCATCTGCTTCGAATCATTAACAAAATCGTCGCCGCTGTCGGCCGTCGCGTTGATGAATCGCAGCCGATGGTCGACGCCCGTATGCTCGACGGCTCGCGCTTCAATGCCGCCATCCGTCCGGTCGGTGTCGACGGGCCGCTGGTGTCGATCCGCAAATTCTCCAAGAACAAGCTCGGCCTGCACAAGCTGGTCGAGTTCGGCGCCATCACCCAGAACATGGCCGAGGTGCTGGCCGCAGCCGTGCATGCCCGCAAGACCACCATCATCTCCGGCGGCACCGGCACCGGCAAGACGACGATGCTCAACGCGCTGTCGGCCTTCATCCCGGAAGACGAGCGCCTGATCACCATCGAGGACGCCGCCGAACTGCAACTGCAGCAGCCGCATGTCGCGCGCATGGAAACGCGCCCGGCCAATATCGAGGGCCATGGCGAGCTTAAGCAGCGCGACCTGGTCAAGAACGCGCTGCGCATGCGGCCGGACCGCGTCATCCTCGGCGAGTGCCGCGGCGAAGAGGCCTTCGACATGCTGCAGGCGATGAACACCGGCCATGAAGGCTCGATGGCCACCATCCACGCCAACACGCCGCGCGACGCTATCTCGCGCCTCGAGCAGATGCTCGGCATGACCGGCATGCCGATGACGGTGCAGTCGATCCGCAGCCAGATCGCCAGCGCCCTCGACATCATCGTGCAATTGACGCGCCTGTCCGACGGCAAGCGCAAGGTGACCAGCGTCGCCGAGGTGACGGGCATGGAAGGCGACGTCATCCAGATGCAGGAGATCTTCCGCTTCGTGCGCACCGGCATGGAAGCCGACGGCAGGATCATCGGTCATTTCGAGGCCACGGGCATCCGTCCGCGCTTCCTCGAGGACCTGCGCAACATGGGCATCGAATTTCCGGGCAAGTATTTCGAACCCGGTCGGCCGCAGGAGTAGCCGGTGCTCGAGGGGTTCGGCCCGATCTACGCCGTCTACGCGGCGGCGGCGCTCACCGGCATCATGATCGCCGAAGGCTGCTACCTGCTCTATGCCGGCCGCAGCGACAAGCGCATGGCGATCAACCGCCGCATGAAGCTGGCGGAGAACAAGATCAGCCAGGAGCAGGTGCTGATCCAACTGCGCAAGGAGCGCGGCGTCGACGGCGGCAGGTCCCTGTTTTCCCTCGATCGCTTTCGCGCCCTGCGCACGCAGTCCGGCATGATCACGCCGCTGCCAAGGTTCCTCACGATCACGTCGGGGGTGGCTTTCACGCTGGCGCTTCTCGCCATCTGGTATGGCCTGCCTTTGCTGTTCGGCCTGGTGCTGTTCGTCGTGCTGCTGCCGGTGTTGCCGGTGATGGCGATGCGTTTCCTGCGCAAGCGCCGGCACAAGCGCTTCGGCATGCAGCTGCCGGAGGCGCTGGAGCTGATCACGCGCGGCCTCAAGGCCGGCCACCCGGTACCGGTGGCGATCTCGATGGTGGCGCGTGAGATGGCCGATCCGATCGGCACCGAGTTCGGCGTCGTCGCCGACGAGGTGACCTATGGCTCGGACCTGGTTTCGGCGCTCAACAACCTGTTCGACCGGGTGGGCCACGAAGACCTGCCGCTGTTCGTCACCGCAGTATCGATCCAGAGCAGCTCCGGCGGCAATCTGCGCGAGATCCTGGACGGGCTGTCGTCGACGATCCGCGAGCGCGGCAAGCTGCGACGCAAGGTGCGCGCCATTTCGACCGAAGGCCGCATGTCGGCCTATATCCTGACCGCCGTGCCGGTGCTTCTGTTCACCGCCATCATGGTGCTGATGCCGCAGTTCTACCGGGACGTGTGGGGGATACCGAAGACCTGGTACATGCTGGGCGGCTCCATCCTGTGGCTGCTGCTCGGCAACGCCATCATGTTCAAGATGTCGAATTTCAGGTTCTGAGATGGAAGACATCATCCGCTTCCTCGCCTCGTTCGCGCCGACCTCGCCGTTGCCGGCGGCGGTGCTTTTGCTAGTACTGGGCGGGGGCGCGATGGCCTGGCCGTTGGTCGTCGCCAAGGGCGATCGCAATGAGGTCAAACGCCGGCTGAAGGTCGAGGTGGCGCAGCCGGTCGAGCAGGCGGAGCCGGCGCCTAGGAAGAACACCAGCGCCGTACGCGAGAAGGCGGTGAGGCGGGCGCAGGAATTCTACGCCAAGAGCGATCCGGAGAACGTCGCGCGGTTGCGCATGAAGCTCATCCAGGCCGGCTACATGGAACCGCGTGCCGTCGGCATGTTCTTCCTGATCCGCTTTGCCGCGCTGGTCGGCGGAGCGCTTGGCGCGTTCCTCGTCAACCATTGGGCGGCCAGCGCGGAGTCGACCATGACCAGCCGCTGGACCTTCATTATCCTGTCAGGAGCGGCCGGCTATTTCCTGCCGGGCCTGGTGCTGACGCAGAAGGTACGGGAAAAGATGCGCGAATACCGCAACGGCTTTCCCGACTTCATGGATCTGATGATCGTCTGCTCCGACGCCGGCATGAGCATGGAGGCCGGCATCGAGCGCGTCTCGAAGGAACTGGCAAAGACCTATCCGTCGCTCAGCCTGAACCTGCAGCTCGTGTCGCTCGAGCTCAGGGCCGGCCGCAGCCTCGACGATGCGCTGAAGGCGCTCGCCGACCGCCTCAGCCTCGACGAGGTCCGCTCCTTCGCGACCCTGCTGCAGCAATCCAAGGAACTCGGCACCAGCCTGTCGGGCGCGCTGCGCGTCTTTTCCGATGAAATGCGCCACAAGCGTATGTCGCTTGCCGAGGAGAAGGCGCATGCCTTGCCGGCCAAGATGTCGGTGCCAGTGACGGTGTGCATCCTGCCGGTGGTGCTGATGGTAGCCATCATTCCGATCGTCGTGAAGCTGACGTCGCACTAGGGATTCAGGTGAGGCCGGCCTGCAAATGGCGGCTTTCTGCGCCTCCGGTGCTCACCTACCTTAAGTACGCTCCGCTCCGGTTCTCGAAATCCACCATTTTCGGCTCGGCCTGACCTGAGTCCGGGCAGATCTCAGGGGTGGTGCTGGTTAACGCATCCTTTGCGCGCAACCGAAATTTAGGCGCATTTCGGCACCGAAGCTTAATCGCTGTCCTGTATGGTCATTGCTGAAGAACGACCCGGCAAATCGGGCGATGGGGCAGGGGCATGCGTCACGGACTTCCCACGGCGGCGGCAGCGTTGGCGGCCGTCTTGATGATCACCGGCTGCACGACGAACACAAGCGTCGACACGACCAAGACCACCGCGATCCAGCCGAAGGCCAAGGATGTCAGCGCCAGCGACCTGGCGGAGGGCAAGGCGCAGTTCCGCGAGGCGAATTTCGGGCTTGCCGAACAGCATTTCCGTAAAGCGGTGGAGCTCAAGGCCGACGACGCGGAAGCCTGGATGGGGCTCGCCGCCTCCTATGACGAGCTCGGTCGCTTCGACTTCGCCGACCGCGCCTATGCCCAGTTGCTGAGGGTCGCCGGGCGCAAGCCGCAGATCGTCAACAACATGGGCTATTCGCAGCTCCTGCGCGGCAACAAGAAGAAGGCACGGGTCCTGCTGCTCGAAGCCAAGGCAGGCATGGCCGACCAGACCGTGGTCAATGCCAACCTGGCGCTGCTCGACAAGAGCTAGGGCAATTCCTGGAAAAGTGCGTAACGGTTTTCCGAACGGAATTGTGTAGAAACAAATAGTTAGAGCAGTTCGGCGCTTCCTCGAAACGGCGAACTGCATTAGAACGCGTCTCCGAAACAAGGCAAGTTCGCCCGTTGGCCGATTACGGGCTTGTCGTCCGGCTTGCCGAGGCACGACGGAGCGCCGTCTTCCGATTGTGGAAATAGAACTGTTTCAATATAAATCAGAACGTCCTCAGTCTTCGCGGTCGTCCTGTGAAGTAGTGGATGCTTTGTAAACCTTGTCCGAAGGTTGGGTCGAAAGGTTAGCTGAAAATGGTATCGGCGGGCCGCCGTTAACCTAGAATGCAGCGCAACCGACAATCCCAAGAGGCTTGCCGCTCACCAATGTTGGATTTCAGTTCGCTCCTGCTCGCGGCGGCGCTATCGGGCACGTGCCTCAGCATCACGCTGTTTGCCATCTGGTTCACCGCGCCCCGGGCGCATTTCGTGCCCATGATCGCCTGCGGCATTCTCGTGCTCGTTGCCCATGTCGTCCTGTTCTGGCGCTACACCAAGGATGCCGACCCCTGGCTCTGCCAGATCGTGCTTGCGCTGCTCAGCCTCGGCTTTCTGGTCATCTGCCTGTCGGCCATGCAGTATCTCGGTTTCCGCCACTACCGTCGCGCCATCGTGCCGACGCTGGCAGCCATGACCGCCTGCGCCGCTTTCACCTATCTTGGGTTCGACGGCATCGGCTTCCAGATCACTTACGCGGCTGTGACGGCGCTGCTCGTGGCGATCGGAACGATGTTCTGGATGAAGGGCGATCATGATCGCCGGATCCTGCTCGTCGTCTCGTTCCTGAGTGGAGCCTGCGGCTTGTCCTTCGCGCTATGCGGCCTGGTGCTGCTGACGCAGGGGCAATGGGTTCTCGGCGGCGCACCCGACAACTGGGCGGAGCGGCTGAACTCCGTCGTCGCGGTCGCCTGCATGACCGGCCTCGGCGCGCTGACGCTTTCGCTGCACCATCTGCAGGCGCAGATCGAGCTCAAGGCCGAGACGATGACCGATCCGTTGACCGGCCTGATGAACCGCAGAGCGCTCAACGAGCTTTACGGCGATCGCAGCTTCGGTCCGTTCATGGCGGTCGCGATGTTCGATCTCGACCATTTCAAGACGACCAACGATGTCTTCGGCCACCCTGTCGGCGATCAGGTGCTTTGCCGCTTCGCGGCGGTGATCAGGAAATACGGCCGGACCGGGGTCGACGCCTTTCGGCTGGGCGGCGAGGAATTCGCGCTCGTCATGTCGCGCATGACGCCGGAAAAGGCGCATGACACGGCAAGCAGGATCGGCGTCGCCTTCGGCACGGAAATCGTTGCGACCCATCGCGGCCCGCTGCGCAGCAGCGTCAGCGGCGGCATGGGATTTGGCGCCGCCGATGGCCGGACCCTGGACGAGGTGCTGGCCGAAGCCGATGCCGCGCTCTACGCCGCCAAGCGCGGCGGCAGGAATCGCGTCGTCGTCCAGGAGAAAACCGGCCAGCCCGATCCCGGGCCGGCCTTGCGTTCCGCCTGAAATCCGCTTCGGTTACTCCGCGGCGCCCAGATATTCCGACAGCGGCGGGCAGGAGCAGACCAGATTGCGATCCCCGGCGACGTTGTCGATGCGAGAGACCGGCGGCCAGTACTTCGCCGACAGATCGGCATCACCCGCCGGATAGGCCGCATCGAGCCGCGAATAGGGATGGGTCCATGTGCCGGCCAGAGCCTCGGCGGCGGTATGCGGGGCGTTGACCAGCGGATTGTCCGCCAACGGCCATTCGCCCTTCGCCACCTTCGCCGCCTCGCCGGCGATCGCAATCATCGCCTCGCAGAAACGGTCGAGCTCGCGCTTCGGCTCGGACTCGGTCGGCTCGACCATCAGCGTGCCGGCAACCGGGAACGACATGGTCGGCGCATGGAAGCCGTAGTCGATCAGGCGCTTGGCGATATCGTCGACGCTGATGCCGGCGCTCTCCTTCAGCACGCGCGTGTCGAGGATGCACTCATGGGCGATACGGTCATGCCTGCCCTTGTAGAGGAGTGGGAAGTGCGGCGCGAGCCGCGTCGACACGTAGTTGGCGGAAACGATCGCCGTTTCCGTCGCCTGCTTCAGCCCCGCGCCGCCCATCATGCGGATGTACATCCAGGTGATCGGCAGGATGGAAGCGCTGCCGAAGGGGGCGGCCGCGACGGCATGCGCAGAGCCCTCAGTGACATGGCCCGGCAGATAGGGCTTCAGATGCGCCCTGACGCCGATCGGGCCGACGCCCGGGCCGCCGCCGCCATGCGGGATGCAGAAGGTCTTGTGCAGGTTCATGTGGCAGACATCGGCGCCGATGTCACCGGGGCGGGCCAGGCCGACCAGGGCGTTGAGGTTGGCGCCGTCGAAATAGACCTGGCCGCCATGCTCATGGATAAGGGCGCAGAGATGACGCGCGCCTTCCTCGTAGACGCCATGCGTCGAGGGGTAGGTGAACATCAGCGCCGCGAGATTCTTGGAGTGCTCGTTGGCCTTGGCCCTCATATCGTCCATGTCGATATTGCCGTCCTCGCTGCAGCGCACGACGACCACGGTCATCCCAGCCATGGCCGCGCTTGCCGGATTGGTGCCATGCGCGGAAGACGGGATCAGGCAGACGGTGCGATGGCCTTCGCCGCGCGAACGGTGATAGGCGCGAATGGCGAGCAGGCCGGCATATTCGCCCTGGCTGCCGGCATTGGGCTGCAGGCTGACCGCGTCGAAACCGGTGATCTCCGACAGCCAGGCCTCAAGGTCGCCGGCCATGGCACGGTAGCCCGCCGAGTGGCCAGCCGGCGCGAAAGGATGCAGGTTTGCGACGTTCGGCCAGCTCACCGGCATCATCTCAGCGGCGGCGTTGAGCTTCATCGTGCAGGAGCCGAGCGGGATCATGGCGCGGTCGAGCGCCAGGTCCTTGTCGGCCAGCCGGCGCAGGAAGCGCATCATGTCGGTCTCGGAGTGGTTCTCGTGGAAGACCGGTTGGGTGAGGAACTCCTTGCCGCGCGGCCCACCCGGCATGGAGCCGGCATCAGCCGCGTCAGGCTTGGCGCCGAATAGGGCCGCGATCGCTTCGAGGTCGGCTTCGGTCGAGGTCTCGTCGAAGGCGATGCTGACGCGGTCGGCATCGATGACGCGCAACAGCCGGCCGGTCTTTTCGGCAGCGGCGGCGATCGCGCCGGCCTTGCCTTTCGCTTCGGCCGTCACCGTGTCGAAACGGCTTGTGCCGAGCACCGGAACGCCCGCCGTCTTGAGGCCTGCGGCAAGACGATTGGCAAGGCTATGGATACGCCCGGCAATCGACTGCAGCCCAGCGGGACCGTGCCAGATCGCATAGGCGGTCGCCATGTTGGCGAGCAGCGCCTGCGCGGTGCAGATGTTGGAGGTCGCCTTGTCGCGGCGGATATGCTGCTCGCGCGTCTGCAGCGCCAGCCGGTAGCCCGGGCGGCCCATGGTGTCCGTCGACTGGCCGACGAGGCGGCCGGGCATCAAACGGGTCAGCTTGTCGGAGACGGCGCAATAGGCGGCATGCGGGCCGCCAAAGCCCATCGGCACGCCGAAGCGCTGCATCGGGCCGACGGCGATGTCGGCGCCAAGCTTCGCCGGCGCATCCGTCAGCGTGAGCGCAAGCGGATCGGCGATGAAGACGACCAGCGCGCCGGTGGCGCGGGCCTTCTCGATCGCCGCCTTGTGGTCGCCATAGACGCCGAAGGTGTCCGGCCAGGAGACGAGCAGGGCGGCGGTGTTGTCGTCGATCACCTCGCCGTCGACCTCGATGCCGAGCGGCTCGGCGCGGGTACGCACGACGTCGAGCGTCTGTGGATGCGGCGTGCCGGCGAGCGCCACCTTGGTGCGCTTGTCGCGATGATGGCGCAGCGCGATCCCCACGGCTTCGGCGACGGCGGTGGCCTCGTCAAGCAGCGAGGCGGACGCCACCGGTAGGCCGGTCAGTTCCGTCACCAGGGTCTGGAAATTGAACAGCATCTCCAGCCGGCCCTGGCTGATCTCGGCCTGGTAGGGCGTATAGGCCGTGTACCAGGCCGGGTTCTCGAACATGTTGCGCTGGATGACCGGCGGCACAAAGACACCGTGGTAACCGGCGCCGATGAAGCTCTTCAGTACCGTGTTCTTCGCCATCATCGCCGACAATTCGGCCAGTGCTTCCGCTTCGCTGGCCGCGCCCGGCAAGGCGAGCGGCTGGTCGAGCCGGATCGATCTCGGAACGGCCTGGCTGATCAGCGTCTCGACGGATGGAACGCCGATCACGGCGAGCATAGCCCTAACGTCGTTGATGCCAGGGCCGATATGGCGGGCTGAGAAAGGAACAGGTGCTGCGGTCATTTCTGAAATCCTGGTATCAGCCGATATGGGCTTTGTAAGCGGCCTCATCCATGAGGCTGGCGAGCTGGCCTTCGTCGGCAAGCTTCATTTTCCAGAGCCAGCCGTCGCCGGTCGCCGCCGAATTGACCAGCGAGGGGTCGGACGACAGCGACGTGTTGGCTTCGGTGATCTCGCCGTCGACCGGCGCGTAGACATCGGAAGCCGCCTTGACGGATTCGACGACCACGGCCGTGTCGCCCTTGGCGAGCTTGCGGCCGATTTCCGGCAGCTCGACGAAGACCAGATCGCCGAGCTGCTCCTGCGCGTAATCAGTGATGCCGACGGTGGCGACGCCGCCTTCGACGCGCAGCCATTCATGGTCTTCAGTGAAATAGGTCTTTGCCATCGGGAATTCATCCTTTGCGGTAGCGATGTGGCGTGAAGGGGAGCGAAATGACGTCGACCGGGATTTTCGTCCCGCGGACGTCGGCGAACAATCTGGCGCCGGGCTTGGCCAGCGCGGTGTTGACGTAGCCCATGGCGACCGGGTGGCCCGTCGAGGGGCCGAAGCCGCCCGAGGTGACGTGGCCTGCCGGATTGCCGTCGGTATCGACCAGCGCAGCACCTGCGCGCACCGGCTGCCGGCCATCGGGCTTCAGGCCGACGCGCTTCTGCGACGGGCCACGCTCCAGGATCGAGCGCAGTGCGTCGGCGCCGATGAAATGACCGGAAGCGCGGACCTCCTTGGAGATCGCCCACATCAAACCGGCGCTCGCCGGGTCGATCTCGGGCGTCAGGTCCTGACCATGCAGGCAAAGCCCGGCTTCCAACCGCAGGCTGTCGCGGGCGGCAAGGCCGATCCATTGCACGCGCTCGTCCTGCAAGAGCCTGGCGACGAGATCGCGGGCATCCGCTTCCGGCAAGCCGATCTCGAAACCGTCCTCGCCGGTGTAGCCGGAGCGGCTCATGAACCAGTCTTGCCGGGGCTCGACGCCGTGCATGAACAGCAGCGAGCCGGTTTCGATGCCGGCCCTCGCGAGCGCGGCCCAGGCGTCCGGTCCCTGGATCGCCAGGAAGACACGGCCGAGCGGTTCGGTCTTGGCATCGAAATCGGCAGCCAGCGCGCGCAGGTGCTTTTCGTCCTCGACCGCGTTGCCGGCATTGGCGACCACCATGAAGCGGCTGTCGCCGAGCCTCGTCACGATCAGGTCGTCGATGATGCCGGCCGCCTCATTGAGGAAGAACGTATATTTGGACTGCGAGATTTCCAGCGCGCCGGCATCGAGCGGGCAGGCGCGGTTGACGAGCGCCGCAGCGCCCGGACCGCTGACCTCGAACAGCTGCATATGCGAGATGTCGAACAGCCCGGCATGCTCGCGCGTGTGAAGGTGCTCCTTCATCACGCCCGCCGGATAAGTCAGCGGCATCGACCAGCCGGCGAACGCTCCAAAGCGTGCGCCTGCCGCGTTATGCAGATCCTCGAGGGGTAGGTGCTTGGTGTCTTCGCCCGTCATGTCTTCTCCAGAGTCGCACGCAATCGACCGCCATTGGCGGTCCAGTCCGTGCCCCTCTGTCTGAAGCCTGAGAGACTCGCGCCCCGGAACTCTGTCGGCAGCGCTTACACCTTCGGCGCGGGACGAATCCCGACTTTCCAGAGTTGTCTTTCCCGTCCACGGTTCTTTTGCCTGAGAGATTTCGGGCGATTTCCCCTTCGGCGGCAGCTCTCGCTGCTCTCTCCCGCAAACAGGTAGGACTCAAGGTTGAGTCCTCGACGCGCCTTCCATAGCCCGTCGGCGACACCTTGTCACCTCCCAGCGACATTTTCCCGACAAGTCTTTTGCCAATCGCGCCGTTCGGACGAATGATCGCGCCGCCAAGGTCTGCCTGCTGAAGCCAGACATTCCGGCCGCCACCTATCGGCGAGCCATCGTCTTGCAAAGGATGATGCTGGAATGGCCTTCGGGCCATCCGGCGAATTCGGCCATACGCTCGAAGCCAGCATTTTCGTACAGGCCCGGCGCCTGAAAGTCGTGCGTCGAAACCCAAATCCGTCGCGCGCCTCGAGCGGCTGCCTCGGCAACGAAGGCATCCAACAACGCCTTTGCATGGCCTCGGCGCCGATGGGATTCCTCGACCCACATCAGTTTGAGCTCGGCGATCCCCGCCCAGGAATAGCCGGCGGCAACGCCGACGGCACGGCCGGACTCATCGCGCAGCGCAAAGACGAGACCCCGGTCGTCATCGCGGCCGGTGAGAAGCCGGTTGTCGCTATTGAGGTGTTCCTCGATGGCGTCGAGCTCGGCCGGCGCAAGATCGTGCTCGGCCTGCAGGCGAGGGGCCATCAAATCCCGCCATACCAGTCGTAGCCATTGTCTTCCCAATAGCCGCCGCGGCCGCCACCGACATTGGCGAAGCTGTCGACCAGCTCGATCTTGTAAAGATATTTCGGCATCTTGTAGCCGAGCTGGCGCTCGACTCGCACCCGCAGCGGCGCGCCGTTCTCGATCGGCAAGGGCTTGCCGTTGAGGCCGTAGGCCAGGATCGTCTGCGGGTGGCGCGCATCGATCAGGTCGATGGTGCCGTAATATTTGATGTTGCCGGACAGGCTCTGCTCGATCGTGTCGAGGCAGTGGAACATGACATAGCGCGCTTGCGGCTTGACCACGGCCTGGTCGAGCACCAGCGACAGCGGCGTGCCGGTCCATTTGGCGATGCAGCTCCACCCCTCGACGCAGTCGTGGCGCGTGATCTGGGTGCGGCTCGGCATGTTCTGGAGCTGCTCGCGGGTGAGCGACAGCGGCTTTTCGACAAGCCCGGTGACTTCCAGCCGCCAGTCGGCGAAATTGTTGGCGAGAAGACCCTTGTAGGTGTCGTCGTCGGGTGCGGTGACGCCATTCGGCCGCTGCGGCTGGCGGATGTCGGCTTCGGTGAATTCCGGCGCCAATGCGTCCCGGCCGGCAAGCAGGCGCTGCGCGCGCCAGGTCAGGCCGTTGGCGTTTTCGAGGAAGCTGCGCAAGCCCCCACCGATGCCAAGGCCGCTGTCGAAGGCATCGCAGCCCGACAGCGCGATGCCGGACAGGCCGAGGCTGGCTGAGGTCAGGAATTTCCGGCGATTGATCTGAAATTTTGCCATGTCAGGCGCTCCTCTCTGCCGGCTCATCATGCTTCGCGGGCGGGTCGGTGCGGTACCAGCCGGTGATGATCGAGCGCAGCTCATTGATCGGGCCGGCGGCGAGGATCATCAGCATGTGGATGACGAAGAACAGAACGAGCAGCACCATGACCGTGAAGTGGATGGTGCGCGCCGTCTGCCGGCCGCCCAGGATTTCGTTGAGCCAAGGAACCACCGAATCCATACTCGGCGACATGGCGAGGCCGGTGACGATCATCAACGGCAACAGCACGAACAGCACGCCGCCATAGGCCATTTTCTGCAGCGTGTTGTATTCGCGCGTGTGGTGAAATTTCAGCTTCGCGTGGTCGACGATGTCGCGCGGCAGCTTGCGCAGATCCTCGACACGCGGCGCCAGATCGCGGCGGATGTGGCCGTTGACGAGGCCGGCGATCAGCCAGACCAGCAAGGTGGCCGAGAGCACCCAGGCGAAGAAAAAGTGCACGACGCGCGCTGTGCCGAGGTCGTAGTAGGAGGGGATCGTCGCCCAGGCCGGGAAGGCGCGCGGCGTCTCCTGTCCGGGCGGCCCGGACCAGCCGAGCACGCCGGTGGTGTCGAAGCGATGGCCGAAAATCTCTGTAAAGCCGCGCGGGCCGTTGTCGGTGTTCTCGGCGCCGATCTGGAGGATCGTGTTGTTGTAGGCGAAACCCGATTCCTTGCCGACGTACAGCTGTGGACGCGCGTTGAAGATCTGCAGGCCGGAAAGCAGCATGAAGAACAGGGCGATCGCCCACAGCCAGTGAGTCAGGCGCGTCCAGCGCGACTGCCGGTAGATCAGCGTCGCATCCCTCGCGTCAGCCGCGGTGGCGGGTTGGCTCGTTGCAGCAGAATCCATCGTCGTCCTCCAGCCGCGCCATCCGGTGCGGCTCTTTCAGATCATTGTCTTTCCCCCAATACGTCGCGGCACAAGCTGATGTTTCATCGATCACGGATTTATTACGGGGCGCCCAGGCTGACCGCGAGATTGACCGCCGCGGCAACGATCGCCGTGTTGAAGAAAAACGTCAGGACCGAATGGACGAGCACGACCTGGCGCATGCGCGAGGTGGTGATTGCGGTATCAGCCGTCTGCGCGGTCATGCCGATGACGGTCGCGAAATAGAGGAAGTCCCAGCCTTCCGGTCTCTTGTCGCCGGGAAAGGCAAGGCCGCCGACCGGCATCTTGTTGTTGGTTTTCTCGTCGATCTCGACGCCATCCATCCAGTAGACATGCGCATAGTGCAGCGCCGCCATTGCATGGATGGTGAACCAGCCAAGCGGAATCGACAGCATCGCGAACAGAATCTCCAGCGGATGCGAGCTGTCCTTCTGGTTGATGAGTTGAAACAGCGAGCCGATGGCGATGCCGACAACGAAGAGGGTGACGGCGAAGATCAGCAACACCGGCAGGTCGGTGGCCCGCGCGTTCTTGCTGAGATAGCGGCCGGTAAGCCTCGGCATCAAGGCAAGCACCAGAATGATGAAGGTGGCGAAGAACACGTTGGCGCCGATCGAGTAGGGGAGCGGCAGACGCAAGAGCAGCGCCAGAAGCAGCGCGACGACGCCAAAGGCTGCGGCCAAGGCGAACTGCATGTGCCGATGCATCGGCGTGTCGGGGAATGTATCGTCACCCATGGCCGGCCTCTGACAGGCGTTGGATCAGTCCGGTGTGACGGATTTGAGCGCCCGTCGCAAGATGCGGTCAAGCTCGCCGAGAAAGCGCGATCTATCCTGGGGCGTGAAGGCAGCGTTGAAGCCGCGGCTCTCGCCGGTCTCGCGCAGATGCTGCTTGAGATCGCGCATCGCCACCGCCATGCCGATGGTTTCGGTTGTGAACGGGCGGCCGGTGGGTCCCAGCACATGCGCGCCGAGCGCCACCGTGCGCGCGGCGAGCGGGATGTCGGCCGTCACCACGACGTCGTTGGCCCTGGCATTCTCGACGATCCAGTCGTCCGCGGCATCCGCGCTCTTGGAGACGACGACATTGCGGATCATCGGATCGCGCGACGGCCGCAGCCCGCCATTGGAGACGTAAGTGACCACGACGCCATGGCGCTCGGCCACCTTCTCGACCTCGGCCTTGACGGGGCAGGCGTCGGCATCGACGTAGATGATGGGTGCGGGCATCGTCTCTCCAGGCGAACATGGGGCCGGCGTGGCAGCCCGCCCCATGGCAGAAATCGCAGGACTTGTCAGGCCGCCAGGACGCCCGACTTCTTCGCCGTCCAGGTGGCGATCCATGTTTGACCGCAGGGGTCGCGGATTGCCCGCGGCCTGCGGCTTCCTCAGTAAACCACGACGCTGCGGATCGATTTGCCCTCATGCATGAGGTCGAAGCCCTTGTTGATGTCCTCCAGCTTCAG
>NZ_SRUU01000089.1 GCF_004791585.1 Mesorhizobium sp. M1C.F.Ca.ET.210.01.1.1 | reverse complement strand
TCTTCGATTGCCTTGGGAGGAATGCCTCATGAAGACGCGCGCCGCAGTTGCCGTTGGTGCCGGAAAGCCGCTGGAGATCATGGAGGTGGACCTCGAGGGTCCGCGCGATGGCGAGGTGCTGATCGAGATCAAGGCGACCGGCATCTGCCACACCGATGAGTTCACGCTCTCGGGCGCCGATCCGGAAGGCATCTTTCCAGCCATCCTCGGCCATGAGGGCGCCGGCATCGTCGTCGACATCGGCAAGGGCGTGACCTCGGTCAGGAAGGGCGACCATGTCATCCCGCTCTATACGCCGGAGTGCCGGCAGTGCCCGTCGTGTCTGTCGAGGAAGACCAACCTGTGCACCGCCATCCGCGCCACCCAGGGGCAAGGGCTGATGCCGGACGGCACCTCGCGCTTCTCGGTCGGCGGCGAGAAGCTGTTCCACTATATGGGCTGCTCGACCTTCTCCAACTTCACCGTGCTGCCGGAGATCGCGGTCGCCAAGGTCAATCCGGACGCCCCCTTCGACAAGATCTGCTACATCGGCTGCGGCGTGACCACCGGCATCGGTGCCGTGATCAACACGGCCAAGGTCGAGCAGGGTGCAACCGCGGTGGTCTTCGGCCTCGGCGGCATCGGCCTGAACGTCATCCAGGGGCTTCGCCTTGCCGGCGCCGACATGATCATCGGCGTCGATCTCAACAACGACAAGAAGGCCTGGGGCGAGAAGTTCGGCATGACGCATTTCGTCAATCCGAAGGAGATCGACGGCGACATCGTGCCCTACCTGGTCAACATGACCAAGCGCGGCGCCGACCAGATCGGCGGCGCCGACTACACCTTCGACTGCACCGGCAACACCAAGGTGATGCGCCAGGCGCTCGAAGCCTCGCATCGCGGCTGGGGCAAGTCGGTCATCATCGGCGTTGCCGGGGCCGGCCAGGAGATTGCGACACGGCCGTTCCAGCTGGTCACCGGCCGCACCTGGATGGGCACCGCCTTCGGCGGCGCGCGCGGCCGCACCGACGTGCCGCGGATCGTCGACTGGTACATGGAGGGCAAGATCCAGATCGACCCGATGATCACCCATACGCTGAAGCTGGAGGACATCAACAAGGGCTTCGACCTCATGCATGAGGGCAAATCGATCCGCAGCGTCGTGGTTTACTGAGGAAGCCGCAGGCCGCGGGCAATCCGCGACCCCTGCGGTCAAACATGGA
>NZ_SRUU01000088.1 GCF_004791585.1 Mesorhizobium sp. M1C.F.Ca.ET.210.01.1.1 | reverse complement strand
GGGGAGGGAACGAGGCCGTCGTCAGCCCCCATCTTCTTCGGCGTGACTGTCATTTGCCGCCTGCCCAAGTCTTAGGTCGCCGTTTGTTCCAAGGTCTGGCTTCTTCCAGATCTCGTGCGATACGGACCAGTGTGCCCTCATCCCCAAAGCGACCGACAATCTGAATCCCGATTGGGAGGCCGCTGGCGCTTTGTGCCAACGGCAAGGATACGGCAGGCTGACCAGAGACATTAAATACGCCTGTGTACTGGATGTGCGCAGCATCCGCTGCCTTGAATTCCTCCGCCGACAGCGTCGGGTTGATCGTACTGTTCAAGCCGCCGTGCGGTAGGGCTACCATTGGCATTGTGGGGGTTAGCAGGATGTCAAAGGCATGAATCGCCTCACCCACCCGGCGCCGCATTCTCCGGTAGCCCTCTTCTGCGTCCCCTGGACGCCGCTGCGAATTCCGGCCGTATTCATAAAGTTTGAGGTTGATGGGCTCTAAGGTGTCAGCGTTGATCGGGCGTCCCAAGGTCCGCGCCGTCTCTTCAAGTGAAGTCGCGAAAAAAAATGTTTTGGCGAGGTTACTCCGCAAGTACTCGATCGGCTCATATGGCGGCTCGATGTCGGTGACGTTGTGGCCCATTTCCTCGAGAAGGGCGGCCGTCGATTCGACGGCGTTCAGGACTTCCGGCTCACAATCCACCTCGCCCCACTTGGTCCTTGCCACTCCCACTCTCAGGGTGCCGGTAGGCTGTGAAAGCTCCTCCACATAGGAGCGGTTCGGCCGGACAATGATAAATGGATCGCCAGGATAGGGATCCGAAAAGGCATCGAGCGCGCCGGCCATATCACGCACGGTTCGACATAAAACAAACTCGCGCGATAGGCCAAATGATGCGTCCTGGTTGCATGGGCCGCCGGAAACACGTCCGCGAGACGGACTTAGCCCGACGAGTCCGCACCAAGCAGCTGGGATGCGTATCGACCCGCCGCCATCGTTGCCGTGGGCGATAGGCGTGATACCTACGGCCACCGCCGCGGCTGCTCCGGCAGACGAGCCCCCTGTAGAGCGTTCAAGGTTCCAGGGATTGTGGGTGATGCCATTGATCATACTTTCACCCATTATAGACATCCCAAGCTCCGGTGTGGCCGTTCTTCCTATAGTTCGGAGCCCGCTCTTCCGAGCGCTTTGAAAAAAATAGCTGTCAATTTCAGCGCGACAGCCTTGGAACAGACGGCTTCCTTGTTCCTGAAGGCGGC
>NZ_SRUU01000087.1 GCF_004791585.1 Mesorhizobium sp. M1C.F.Ca.ET.210.01.1.1 | reverse complement strand
CGGTTGTGTGCGTCAAGTTCTGCAAAAGGGGCGGCCATGAAGCTGGTCATGCGGCTTGGCGCAGGGCGAGCTTCTTGTGCTCGCGCAGGTCGTCCATGTTGATGTAGCGGTTGGCCTCCATCCAGTTCTCGTTGGTCTCGACGGCGAGCGCCCTGACGAGGCGCAGGCAGCTTTCGGCGTTGGGGAAGATGCGTACGACATAGGTGCGCCGGCGGATTTCCTCATTGAGGCGTTCGAGCATGTTGGTGGACTTGAGATGCTTGTGGTGCTGGCGTGGCAGGCAAAAGAAGGTCAGCGTGCGCTCGATGGTCTCCTCCACCCACGTCGTCAGCCTTGGATAGCGGCCCGACCATTTGGCCAGCCATGCGGCGAGATCGGCTTTGGCCTCGGCGAGATCGCGCCGGTCGTAGAGCCAGCGCAGCTCCTGCAGGCAGTCGTCGCCATGCTTCCTCGGCAGGTGATCGAGCGCATTCCTGAGGAAGTGCACGTAGCAGCGCTGCCAGGCAGCTTCGGGGATCACCTCGCCGATTGCCGCGACCAGGCCGGCGTGATCGTCGGACACGACCAATTCGACGCCCTTGAGGCCGCGCGCCTTCAGCGCGACGAGGAAGTCCTTCCAGGCCGAACGGCTCTCGCGATTGGCCATCTCCACAGCCAGGATCTGGCGCCGCCCGTCCCAGTCGATGCCGACCGCAATCAGCACCGCCTGGCTCGTGACGACGCCGGCCTCACGCACCTTCTCGTAGCGGGCGTCGAGGATGAGGTAAGGAAACGGCTCTTGAAGGGGGCGCCTGGCAAAGGCAGCGAGGCTCTCGTCCAGCCGCTTGTTGATGGCCGAGATCGACGAGGCCGAGAAGGCATGGCCGCACAGCTCCTCGGTAATCGCCTTGACCTTGCGGGTCGACACGCCCTGCACGTACATCTCGGCCAGCGTCGCCACCAAGGCGCGCTCGGAACGCTGGTAACGCTCGAACAGCTCGGTGGAGAAGCGACCAGCCCGGTCCTGCGGAACCCGCAGTTCGAGCTTGCCGACACGGGTGACAAGGGTGCGGCCGTAATAGCCAGAGCGATAGCCGAGCCGCTCCGGCGTTCGTTCGCTCTTCGAAGCACCCAGTGCCTCGTCCATCTCGGCCTCGAGCACCTCCTGCATCACCGCGCGGATCACCTCGTGCAATCCATCCGGGTTCGAAAGCAGAATGTCTTTGACGGCGGCTATGGCGGATTTATCTTCAGTCTTGGTCATGGTGGCGTTCCTTCGCGGGAATCGGTGACGTGAACAATCACCAGCCTGCCATGACCGCCCTCTCGCAGCGAATTTGCAGAACTCTCAGCACACTACC
>NZ_SRUU01000086.1 GCF_004791585.1 Mesorhizobium sp. M1C.F.Ca.ET.210.01.1.1 | reverse complement strand
TATTCTCCTGACGCAAGCGCCTCGATTGCCTGTCGATGCACCTGGTGCGATCTCCAAGCGATCATCTCCTTCCAGTCTGACCCCTGCGGATAGTAGTGCAATTTGGCGACCTGACGGATCTGTCGGCCCCGCTCGGAATCAGCCTCTTCTGGCTGATACATGAACAACCAATGGTCGTCGCGCAGCACCGCTGTATTTAGTTTGTACGTTCCAAATTCAAGAGCAATGTAGGTGTGCCGGCTCCCCAAGATACGCTCCCAAAAAGCGTCTTGGGTCCCAGGTATGATTTCGGCGGAAGAATTCCCTACCTCCGGCGACGTTACGGACGGGCCAAAGATGTTGATGGCTCGCTCATAACCGCCCAGTCCGGACGACTGCTCGCATTGCAGCTCCCCATAGCCGTAAGGGCCGAGGCCGGTGTGGTAATCTATGATGATGACCTCATCGCGGGCCGCTACGTTGAATTCCTTCGTTATTTCCTCGAGAGTTCGCCTGGCTTCGGTAGGCTCGGTTCCGCCGTAGAACAGGCCGCCCGGATTGGTGTACTGCCCCGATCCCCGCGCCTCCCGAAGTTTCAATTCGCCGTGGCGCGCTTGATATGCCGCGAACGCAGCCTCAGCGCGCTTCAATCCCTCCTCGGAGATGTCCGCGGGAACAAAATGCTCAGCCAACTCCTCGTATCCAGGATTCGAGGGGAGCGGTTTGGAAAAGTCGACAAAATTCCGGTTGAGGTCAACCCCCTCCGCGGTAACTCGGCGATCCCAGGCAAAACCGTAGCAATTCAGCGCGTGGACGAAGAGCACCGCCGTGGAGGATGGGAGACGCTCGTGAAATTTAGCTCGCAAGAATAGAAGTTGCGCCGCGGAACCGATGTAACCTTCTGGTCCGTGCGTGCCGGAAACCAGAACCAGGAGTTTCTTGGCGTCCGCCGGGCCAAAATATGCTGCGTCCGTGTAGAGAGCCTCACCAGAGGGTCCGTTTGTCCTGCATCGGTATGCTCGCGACGTCGGCGCCGCCGCCAGGAATTTCTGCCTCGCTTCGAAATAATTGTCAGAAAAGACGACGGAGGCTAGCTCCTTTGCGCTGTCAAGGTTCATTGTGTTCAATTTCCCTGCTGATCATTCTGCAGCACCAACTGAGGCACCATAGGTCGATAGATTCCTTCATTTTCATGTCGGATCCCGGGGCCAATCCTTGCGGCGACTGACTATTCACCACTAGCCTCTCGTGCCGAAAATCAACGGCGAACCGACAGGCTGAGAACCTTTTCTAGATACCGCGAAGAACGTGCATCCGAACTATGATCGGTCGCGGAGATCGACGTCAAATTCAGTTTGCGGATCG
>NZ_SRUU01000085.1 GCF_004791585.1 Mesorhizobium sp. M1C.F.Ca.ET.210.01.1.1 | reverse complement strand
TGTAGTGCACCCCGATTTTGAGACAGAAAACGGGTAACAGTTCTCCGTTAGGAGGACTGATGAGAAGGGACGATCCTAGGCGGCGGTTCAACCGCGACTTCAAGCTGGCGGCAGTCCGGCGAATGGCTGCTGGGGCCAATGTCAGCAAGTTGTCACGCGAGTTGGGGATTTCGCGCAAAGGCCTGTATCAGTGGCAAAAGCAGTTCCGCATGGGCGGAGCGGCGGCGCTGCGAGCAGTCGGGCGTCCGAGGGGTGGCGCGGCAACAGGCGAAGAGCGAAAGGGAGGCGACGCGCTGCGGTCTTTGTCGGGCGACGAGCTTTCGAGGGCCTTGGCGCGGATTGCGGAACTGGAGCGGCTTGTCGGACAGCAAGCGGCCGATCTCGATTTTTTTCAACAAGCCTTGCAGCACGTCGGGAAAGCACCGCAGAGCGGGGCGCCTGGCGGGACGGTATCTACACGGTCATCGAAGCGATGATGGCGTCCGGGCTGCAAGGCCAGATCAGTGTGGAACGAATGTGCCGGCTGGCCGGGGTCAGCCGCGCGGGCTACTACCGCCATTGGCAGGCGACGGCGCCGCGCACGGAGGGAGTGAGCCTGCGCGACGCCATCCAGCGCCTGGCGCTCGCCAACCCGCATTACGGCTATCGCAGAATTGGCGTGCTTTTGAGCCGGGAAGGCTGGCGGGCCAATCACAAGCGCGTCTTGCGGCTGATGCGGGAGGACAATCTGCTGTGTCTGCGCAAAGCCCCATTCGTGCCGATGACGACCGACGCCAGGCATGACTGGTCAATCGTGCCCAACCGGGCCCGAGGCCTTCAGCTGACCGACATCGACCAGCTCTGGGTGGCCGACATCACCTATGTCCATCTCGCCGAGGAGTTCGCATTCCTGGCGATCGTGCTTGACGCCTTCAGCCGCAAGGTCATCGGCTGGGCGATTGCGACCCACCTGAAGGCGGAACTCGCCATCGAGGCGCTGGACAAGGCGATTGCGGCACGCCGGCCGGCACCGGGAAGTGTCATTCACCATAGTGATCGCGGTGTCCAATACGCCTGCGCTGACTACGCAGCACGACTTGCAAGCCACGACATCCAGCCGAGCATGAGCCGCATCGGCAATCCTTATGACAATGCCAAGGCCGAGAGGTTCATGAGGACCCTGAAGGAAGAGGAGGTAGATGGCCAAGCCTATCGCGACATCGACGATGCAAGGACAGGGATCGGCGAGTTCATCGAGGTGGTCTACAACAGGCAGCGCCTGCACTCTGCCCTCGACTATCTCTCGCCGGACGAATACGAAACCGATCTCATGCAACTACGCCAAACGACATCAAACGCTATCCACAGCAGGGAGAACTGTTACTGATTACTGTCTCACGGAAGGGGTGCAGTCCA
>NZ_SRUU01000084.1 GCF_004791585.1 Mesorhizobium sp. M1C.F.Ca.ET.210.01.1.1 | reverse complement strand
GGCCGGCGTTAGCCTACTCAACAACCCGAACGTCAATATCGACAGCGTGAAGACGGCCTCGCACTCGCAGTTCCACATGCGCTGCGATTCCGATCCGTTCAAGGATCCACGCGTGCGTCGCGCCGTGGCGCTCTGCCTTGATCGCGACAAGTTGGTTGCCGGCCTGTTTAAGGGCCGCGCTTCACCAGGCAACGACAGCCCGTTCGCTCCAGTCTACCCCTCGACTGACACGAGCGTGCCGCAGCGCAAGCAGGACTTCGCCCAGGCCAAGCAGTTAATGCAGGCGGCCGGCGTCGGCAAAGGATTCAAAGTGACCCTGACCACCGCGCGCTTCGTGGAGCTTCCCGACTATGCGCAGCTGATCCAGAATTGGGTTAAGGAGATCGGCATCGAGCTCCAACTCAACATGCTCCCCCTGGGCGCCTATTATGGCGATGCGGTGTTCGGCAAGTCGCCTTGGCTGGACTCGGTGATGGGCATCTGCGACTACGGCCATCGCGGCGCGCCGAACGTCCTGCTTTCCGCTCCGCTGACAAGCAACGGTAGCTGGAACGCCGCGCATTTCAAGAGCAAGGACTACGACACGCTGGTGTCCAGCTATATCGCGGCCCTAGATCTGGAGGCGCAGAAGGCAACGGCCGGCAAGATCCAGAACCTGCTTCTTGAGGAAACGCCTGTTATCTTCGGATACTTCTACGACGACCTGACGGTGACCGCGAAGGGCGTGTTCGGGATCAAGAAGACTGGCATGGGGCAGCTGTTCTTCGACAAAGCATCGAAGGCATGAGTCACAGCCAGCCCGTTGCGGGGCTGGCCCACAAGCTTATAACAGCCAGCTCCCTTGCGGGGGCTGGCTCCACGAGGAGTATTAGCTATTCTTTCCTTTCTCGTTAGGCGAGTCTCACTGTCGCTCGTCACGCTGTTCCTGCTCAGCATCATGGTGTTCCTGGGTGGCCAGGTGCTGCCCGGCAATGTCGGGCGGGCCATATTGGGTCCGCTTGCCGACCAGCGCGCCGTCGACACGCTCAATCACACGCTCGGCGTCGACCGTCCGCTGCTCACCCAATATGGCAGCTGGATCTGGAACTTCATCCAGGGCGACATGGGCACGTCCTATCTTTTCCGCTCGCCGGTGGCGCCCTTCGTCATCGATGCCTTGGGCAATTCGATGAAACTGGCGGCGGTCGCCTTCGTGCTGGTGGTGCCGATCGGCATCCTAGGCGGCGTCATCGCGGCGCTCAATCTCGACCGGCCGCTCGACCGCATCATCAGCCTTGGCGGCCTGTCGGTGACGGTGCTGCCCGAATTCGTCACCGGCATCATCCTGATCCTGATTTTCGGGGTCTGGCTGCGCTGGCTGCCGATTTCGGCCGCATGGCCGCGGGATGCCGGCTTGTTCACCC
>NZ_SRUU01000083.1 GCF_004791585.1 Mesorhizobium sp. M1C.F.Ca.ET.210.01.1.1 | reverse complement strand
GGTCGTGCCCCGCTGAGTGGTGTAGCTCGGCGGTAGCGAAGCCGCTCGCGAGCGCGCCCTCAACAGCGCCGTAGCGAGCGAGCGGCGTAGCGGTGGTCATCGATGTTCTTCGGTAGGGTTGGGTTGCTGACACAACCTGATTCGAAGGAAGCACCGATGACCGACGACATGATGGACCTGCGCACGCTCGTGGAGAAGACCCCCGACGCCGATATCTTGCGCGAGATGATCGGCTTTGCCGCTGAGCGGCTGATGGAGCTGGAAGTGGGCGCGGCGACCGGCGCGGCCCATGGCGAGAAGAACCCGCTGCGGCTTGTCCAGCGCAACGGCTATCGCGACAGGGACTGGGAGACGCGGGCCGGCACGGTCGAGCTGCGCATCCCAAAGCTGAGGAAGGGCTCCTACTTCCCCAGCTTCCTGGAGCCGCGACGCATGGCCGAGAAGGCGCTCACCGCGGTCATCCAGGAGGCCTACGTGCAGGGCATCTCGACGCGCTCGGTCGACGACCTGGTCAAGGCGATGGGCGCGAGCGGCGTCTCCAAAAGCCAGGTGAGCCGGCTCTGCGAGGAGATCGACGGCAAGGTGAAGGCCTTTCTCGAGCGGCCGATCGAGGGCGATTGGCCATACCTGTGGATCGACGCCACCTACCTGAAGGTGCGCCGCGGTGGCCGCATCGTCTCGGTCGCCGTCATCATCGCCGTCGGCGTCAACGCGGACGGCCGCCGCGAGGTGCTGGGCATGGAGGTCGGCACCTCCGAGGCCGAGCCGATCTGGACCGAGTTCCTGCGCAAGCTGACCCGTCGCGGCCTGCGCGGCGTCAAGCTTGTCGTCTCCGATGCTCATGAGGGCCTCAAGGCCGCCGTCACCAAGGTGCTCAGCGCCACATGGCAGCGCTGCCGGGTCCACTTCATGCGAAACGTGCTGGCGCACGCCGGCAAGAGCGGCCGCAGGGTCGTCTCGGCCTTCATCGCGACCGCCTTCGCCCAGGAGACGCCCGAGGCTGCCAGCGCCCAATGGCGTGCCGTCGCCGACCAGATCCGGCCGAAGGTGCCGAAGCTGGCGACAATCATGGACGAGGCCGAGCCCGACGTGCTGGCCTACATGACCTTCCCCAAGGAACATCGCACCAAGCTCCACTCGACGAATCCGATCGAGCGTCTCAACGGCGAGATCAAGCGGCGCACCGAGGTCGTCGGCATCTTCCCCAATGACGATGCCATTGTCCGTCTCGTCGGCGCGTTGCTGCTTGAACAGAATGATGAATGGGCCGTGCAGCGGGCGCGCTACATGACTCTTGAGACCATCAGCCAAATGAGCGATGATCCGCTCATCAGCCTGCCGGCAGTGGCGCGCTGATCAATTCCGGCCCATGCCGGAGAGCACGGCGACCAATGCCGTCAGCTACACCACTCCAGTGGGCACGATC
>NZ_SRUU01000082.1 GCF_004791585.1 Mesorhizobium sp. M1C.F.Ca.ET.210.01.1.1 | reverse complement strand
CCAAGCTCCGGTGTGGCCGTTCTTCCTATAGTTCGGAGCCCGCTCTTCCGAGCGCTTTGAAAAAAATAGCTGTCAATTTCAGCGCGACAGCCTTGGAACAGACGGCTTCCTTGTTCCTGAAGGCGGCCCGCTTCCGTCTCACCAGCATCCTTGCGAAGGAAAGGCACGCCATGGAAGATCCCTCCATTCGCTCCGGCAACGGTCTCTGCATCTTCGTAAAATTCGACAACGGCATTGATGTGCGGATTTACCTTGTCGTGTGCCTCGCGCGCTAGCCGCGTCAATTCCAAAGGTGTAACTTCGCCCGAATGCACCAGAGAGGCCAAACCGGTGGCATCGTACTCTGCATATTCACTTACCCTCATTTGCATCTATCCTTTCTCCCTTGCCCCGTGTCAGCGAGGGGCATTGGCACGCACAGCGCGATTTTGGATTTTCAACCAGAGCAAAACCAAACTGGAAAACAGCGGTCGTTTTTCCGACGCTGCTACAGTGCAAATCTCGACTAGACGACAGCCACAATCATTTCCGAGTAATGCGGGGTCAAATACTGTTTTGCGATATGATCCATCTGAACGTCAGATGAACACCTGAACTACCGACTTTCGCGCCTGGAAGAATCGCGATGAGGGTCGTCACGGGGCAAGGCGTGGCGCTGACCGCTGCTTGGGCTGACTCGGTTTGCGGATTTCGGCACGCATCGCGGTCCTTTCTGGCGCAGCTTGGCAGGCTTCTCCTTCCATGCGTCCGGAATCTGCCCGCCTTGACGTCGGCCTTCTCGGCGTCGGTATTGCGCTGCTTCGGCGCTGCCACGATGGTGGCATCGACAATCTGGCCGCGCATCGCCAGATAGCCCGCCTTGGCGAGGTGTTTGTCGAAGCGCTCGAACAGGTTCTGGACCGCCTTGGCCTGCGTGAGGTGCTCGCGGAACAGCCAGACCGTCTTGGCGTCCGGCACGCGATCGCCGAGAACCCGGCCCGAGGAAGCGCATGAACGACAGCCGGTCCTGGATCTGGAACTCGGCCTGGTCGTCCGAGATCGTCGAGCGCGACGCCACGTCGGGCGACAGACGACACCGTCTCGCCCGGGAAGGAAGCTCAGAGGTGGCTGCGTTCGTCTGAACAGCTTGCGGGGTTTTGTAAGTGGATTCCGCCTCTGTCATGCCGCAACCGAGATTGGCTGCGACCCGTTGAAGTAGGCCTGATCCGGGGTTTGCGGGTCAAGCGATAGAAGGCCAGATACCGGACAAGGGCTGTCCGGGCCTCCGGCACGCTGGCATAGGCTTGCAAGTAGATCTCCTCGTATTTGATGGGTTCTCCATAGACACTCGACGAAGACGTTGTCGCGCCACGCGCCCTGGCCGTCCATGGAAATGGCGATTTCGGCATCCGCTCTAAGTTTATCTCAAAACGAGATAGCGTCGATCCGCAAACTGAATTTGACGTCGATCTCCGCGACCGATCATAGTTCGGATGCACGTTCTTCGCGGTATCTAGAAAAGGTTCTCAGCCTGTCGGTTCGCCGTTGATTTTCGGCACGAGAGGCTAG
>NZ_SRUU01000081.1 GCF_004791585.1 Mesorhizobium sp. M1C.F.Ca.ET.210.01.1.1 | reverse complement strand
TCGTTGAGGAAGATCTTTTCCGAGGACGGCGCCTTGGGCAGGCCGGGCATGGTCATGATCTCGCCGCAGATGATGACGACGAAACCGGCGCCGGCCGAGAGCCTGACCTCGCGCACCGGCACGGTGTGGCCGGTCGGCGCGCCGCGCAGGTTCGGGTCGGTCGAGAAGGAATACTGGGTCTTGGCCATGCAGACCGGCAGGTTGCCGTAGCCGGCCTGCTCCCAGGCATGCAGCTGGTCGCGGATCGACTTGTCGGCGATCGCCTCGTCGCCGCGGTAGATGCGCTTGACGATGGTGTTGACCTTCTCGAACAGCGGCATCTCGTCGGGATAGAGCGGCGAGAACTGCGAGGCGCCGGATTCGGCAAGCTTGACCACTCTGTGGGCCAGATCCTCGATGCCCGCGGAGCCTTGCGCCCAGTGCTTGCACAGGATCGCATCCGCCCCCATCGAGGCGACGAAATCCTTCAGTGCCCTGATTTCGGCCTCGGTGTCGGTGGTGAAGTGGTTGATCGCCACCACCACCGGCACGCCGAACTGGTGTACGTTCTCGATGTGGCGGCCGAGGTTGAGGCAGCCCTTCTTGACCGCCTCGATGTTCTCCTTGCCGAGGTCTTCCTTCTTGACGCCGCCATTCATCTTCATGGCGCGCACGGTGGCGACGATGACGGCCGCCGCCGGCTTCAAGCCCGCCTTGCGGCACTTGATGTCGAAGAATTTCTCGGCGCCGAGGTCGGCGCCGAAGCCGGCTTCGGTGACGACGTAGTCGGCGAGCTTCAGCGCCGTCGTGGTGGCGACGACCGAGTTGCAGCCATGCGCGATGTTGGCGAACGGGCCGCCATGCACGAAGGCCGGGTTGTTCTCCAGCGTCTGCACCAGGTTGGGCTGGATGGCATCCTTCAGGAGCACCGCCATGGCGCCGTCGGCCTTGAGGTCGCGGGCATAAACCGGCGACTTGTCGCGGCGGTAGGCGACGATGATGTCGCCGAGGCGCTTCTCGAGATCCTTGAGGTCGGTGGCCAGGCACAGGATCGCCATCACTTCCGAGGCGACGGTGATGTCGAAGCCGGCCTCGCGCGGGAAGCCGTTGGCGACGCCGCCCAGCGAGCAGATGATGTCGCGCAGCGCCCGGTCGTTCATGTCCATGACGCGGCGCCATGCCACGCGGCGGATGTCGATGCCGAGCTCGTTGCCCCAGTAGATGTGGTTGTCGATCAGCGCCGAAAGCAGGTTATGGGCGGTGGTGATGGCGTGGAAGTCGCCGGTGAAGTGGAGGTTCATGTCGTCCATCGGCACCACCTGGGCGAGGCCGCCGCCGGCCGCACCGCCCTTCATGCCGAAATTCGGCCCGAGCGAGGCTTCGCGGATGCACACGATCGCCTTCTTGCCGATGCGGTTCAGGCCGTCGCCGAGGCCGACCGTGGTGGTCGTCTTGCCTTCGCCGGCCGGCGTCGGGTTGATCGCGGTGACCAGGATCAGCTTGCCGTCCTTGTTGCCCTTCACCGATTTGATGAACTCGGCCGAGACCTTCGCCTTGTCGTGGCCGTAAGGCAAAAGGTGCTCGTAGGGGATGCCGATCTTGGCGCCGATCTCCTGGATCGGTTTCTTCTTGGC
>NZ_SRUU01000080.1 GCF_004791585.1 Mesorhizobium sp. M1C.F.Ca.ET.210.01.1.1 | reverse complement strand
CGTAAGAGGGGCAAAAGTCGCGGCGGTCAGGCTGCGGAGCGGCTGCTGACGATGTTGGGCAGGTATGGGACGTGAGGGGCGTTGGTGATTTCGAGGCGGGCGCCGAGGTAGTCCCAGAAGGAAAGCCGGAGCTTTTGGCAGGTTTTGCTGAGGCCGAGGAAGGCATCGCGACAGGCGCGGCCTGCCTGCGAGCGGGTTCCGCCCGAAATCTTGCGCCTGATCACTTGGCAGCGGATATCGTTCTCGGAACCGTTTGTATGAAGCGGGATCTCGGGTCGATCGAGGACGGTCAGCAACTCGGCCTTGTTGGCATGAAGCCTGGCCAGCAGCCGGTCGAGCATGGCAAAGCCGGTGCGGCGTTTGAAGATGCGGTCGAAGCGCGCCTGCATCTGGACCTTGCGGCGGCGTGAGGGCTGTCGCTTGTAGGCTTTGAGATCGCCGTAGAACCGCCAGATCAGCGATCGGACGTGCTTTTGGGCCTTGCGGTGCGGATCGCAGAAGGTGTCGAGCTTGTGGACCAGGCGCTCGGCATGGACCCAGCACAGGGCATGGCGTGCGACCTCGAACTGGCCGGCATCGTCGCTCAGCACGACGGTGTCGGGGAGCAGGCCATGGGCCTTGACGGCGCCCCACAACGCGCCTTCGGTGGCCAGCCGCGGTGGGTCGAGGCTGTGCTTGATGTTGGGGAAGTCGAGGCGCTCGAGGTGGCTCATCCAGGCCCGCTCGTCAGCGAAGTGCTTGTCGGGATGCTCGGCCAGACGGGCGATGGCATGCTGGGGCAAGGCGCGGTCGCGCATGTAGGCCAGCGCCGCGGCGTTGACCACATAGTCGGTGTGGCCGGCGCGCAGCAGCTCCAGGAAGTTGAGGCGGCTCTTGGAGCTCGTAGTGGCGAACCAGGTGAAGTGCTCGTTGCCGATCTGGGTGCAGGTCGCGTTCCTGGCCTGATGGCGGGCGCCGGTGTCGTCGACGCTGATCCAGGCGCTGGCAAGGCCGGCCCGCAGCACGTCGCAGGCCTCGGCGAGGAACAGCTGCTTGTCGGCGATTAACAGGCGCACGAGCTGCCGCTTGGAGATCGCCATGCCGAGCTCCCGCAACAGTTCCAAAAGGCGCGGCATGGTGATCTGGCCCTGATGGTAGAGTGCCAGCACGAAGCGCTGCAACCCCGGCCCGAAATGGCCCGAAAGGCTGGCCGGCAGCGGTGCCGTCAGCGTTGTCCCGTCCGGCCGCAACCAGCGCTCGCAGCGAAAACGGATCACCTGCGGGCGCAGCACCAGATCCTGCACCACGAAGTCCGTGTAGCCCTTGAAGCGCGAGCCGGGCGGCACCGAGGCAGCCGTCACGATGCGCTCTTCGTTGATCACCAGCTTGGCGTTCTTGGTGCCCCGGCCGCGACGCTGGCCATCGCCCGGCTTGCCGGCCGCGCGCCCGCTCGCCTTCTCCATGCCGCTTGGCGTGCTGGGCTTGATGTCCGGGCGACCCTTCCCGCCCTTCAGCCGCGCGATCTCGTCACGCTGCTGCGCAACCGTCCGCTCCAGCTCCGCCACCCGACTCAGCAGCTGGATCACCAGCGCCCTCAGATCGGCGTTCGACAGCGACTCAATGTTCGCAGGCGGCGACATCGCCGCAATGAATCAGAAATGCGGCCAGGCCGGAATCGGGCCACCCCAACCCGAGTCAATCTGACGCAGCCCTCGCCACAACTTTTGCCCCTCTTACC
>NZ_SRUU01000007.1 GCF_004791585.1 Mesorhizobium sp. M1C.F.Ca.ET.210.01.1.1 | reverse complement strand
TCCCGACGGCGGTCGCGCCATCGCCGACATCTGCCGAAAATCGAAATCCCCATAGCCATCGCCTGTGGCCCGCGGGTTCCTTCCTCGGGGACTTTCGTACGCCTGCCGGCGCCCGAAACTCTTCACGCTAGCGGAACGTCCACTTCCAGACTTCCAAGCTGGAAAGCCGACGTTGCCGTGAGTCCATAGCGCAAGGGGCGTCGTTCAAGATCAAGCCTAAACTTGCTTCCGCGCTGTGGTTTCGTGCAGTAAGTTCGGCGTTGTCCTCAGGTCAGCCCGGTCGTGACGATCTGCGTTGTCGTCCACATATGCGATGCTATCGCCGCGCAGGCGCGCGCGACATCGCGGGCAATGACCGCATCTGCGATGTTTCTATGCTCTTGCGCCACATCGCGTTCGGCTCTGGCAAGCGGTACCGAGAGCTGACGGTAGCGCTCGCTTTGATCGTATAGCTGCCCACGAATCCGAAGCAGCCAGCGGTTGCCGCAGGCGGAAACCAAAGCACGATGAAATTCACGATGGGCCTTGACCCAGCGCTGGTCCAGAACGGCAGGGTCATCGGGCATCGTATACGGCGTGTGGCTGAGACGGTGGAGGGCAGCCACGATATCCGTCTCCCACTCGAGTCCGCCTTTCTCGATCGCCAGCTTGAGGCACTCCTGCTCGATGCGGACGCGGGCGTCGGTCAATTCGGCGAGGTCTTCCGGAGACACGTCCGAAACCGTGTACCCACGCTGCGCCCTGGCGTCGACAAGGCCCTCGGCCGAAAGCTTCGACAGCGCCTCGCGGACTGCGCCCAAGCTAACCTCGTACTTCTGCACGAGAGCCTGGATATTGATCTTGGACCCCGGAAGCATGCGGCACGAAATGATATCGTGGCGCAGCTGCTCGTAGACGTCGTTGGCAATCGTGCGGGCTACCGTATCCATGTCAGTGTCGCTTGTCTGGCCGTCGAGGTGGTTCAAATGCATCAGGCATCGTGCCGCTTCTTGGCCGACTTGAGTCGAATGTCAAAGCCGCAGAAGTCATTCCGCCGTCCAGCCGCCATCGATCCTGATGGAAGTGCCCGTCATCAACGCGGCGGCGTCCGAACCGAGAAAGACAACGGCCCCCATGAGATCCTCGACTCGACCGAGTCGGCCAAGCTTGATTTTGGACAATACCTCATCTCGAAAAGCTTTGCTTTCAAAGTAAGGAGCCGTCATCGGGGTCTCGATGAAGGTGGGAGCAATGCTGTTGACCCGGATGCCTTGCGGCGCGAGCTCGACAGCCATGGCCTTCACCAGTCCTTCCACCGCGTGCTTGGACGCGCAATAGAGGGTTCGCGTTGCCATCGCGACGTGACCCATCTGCGACGTCGTGAAAATAATCGAGCCCCGGATATGTTCGGCCAGCATTTTGCGAACAACGGCCTGCGCCGAGAAATAGGCAGCCTTGACGTTGAGATCCAGAACGATGTCATAGTCCGCCTCGGACACCTCGGCCATCAGCTTCGGCCTGTTGGTGCCCGCATTGATCACCGCTATGTCGAAAGCCGGCTGTCGCGCGATCAACTCGCCGGCTCCGGCAATGTCGGTAACGTCCAGAACGAGCGCCTCCGCCTTGCCGCCGCGAGCCCTCAGCTCCGTCGCGACCTCCTCGACCTCGCTCCTGGTCCGCGCAGCCAGCACTGTGTCGGCGCCCGCCTCCGAAAGCGCCGTGGCCAAGGCCAGCCCGATTCCGCGTCCGGCGCCCGTCACCAACGCGCGACGCCCGTCCAGCCGAAACGAGGGCGCCATCGGCAGCGTAACGGGCGAAGCGTTCATTCCGCCGCCTCGGCATAAGGAATATTGCGCGCGCCATAGCGCCGCAGTCTCACATTCGCCTGCTCGGCGTGGCCCAGGAACCCCTCGAGGACGCAAAGTCGCGAGCAGTATTCCCCGATCATCACCGAGGCTTCGTTCGTGAGGACCTTTTGGTAGGTGCAGGTCTTCAGGAACTTGCCGACCCAAAGCCCGCCCGTGAAACGCGCCGTTCCCAAAGTCGGAAGGGTGTGGTTCGTGCCGATCACCTTGTCGCCATAGGCAACGTTCGTCCTCGTTCCGAGAAAAAGCGCTCCATAGTTGGTCATACGGCGCAGAAAGTAATCGGGGTCGCGCGTCATGACCTGCACATGCTCGGAAGCGATGCGGTCCGCCTCGCTCACCATTTCGTCTTCGGTGTCGCAAACGATCACCTGGCCGAAATCGGTCCATGCCTGCCTGGCGATCGATGCGGTTGGCAAAATGCCGAGAAGCCGCTCGACCTCGGCCATGGTCTGCGTCGCGAGTTGCTCTGACGTGGTCAGCAGGATGGCCGGCGAGTTCGGGCCATGCTCGGCCTGCCCAAGCAGATCCGTGGCGCAGAGCTCGGCATCGGCCGTGTCGTCCGCAATCACCAGCGTTTCCGTCGGCCCGGCGAGCAGGTCTATGCCGACACGGCCGAAGAGCTGGCGCTTGGCTTCGGCGACATAGGCATTTCCCGGGCCGACCAGGAAGTCCACCGGCGCTATCGTCTCGGTGCCGATCGCCATCGCGGACACGGCCTGGATGCCGCCCAGCACATAAATCTCGTCGGCGCCCGCCAGCGCCATGGCTGCGATGACGGCCGGGGCTGGCCTTCCCTGGAACGGCGGCGTCATGGCGATAACCCGCTTCACGCCGGCCACCTTGGCGGTGACGATCCCCATATGGGCGGATGCAACAAGCGGATACTTGCCTCCCGGCACGTAGCAGCCGACCGAATTCATCGGAATGTTGCGGTGGCCGAGCACCACGCCGGGCAGAGTCTCGACCTCGACATCCTTGAGCGCGGCCCTCTGGACTTCAGCAAAGCGGCGGATCTGCGCCTGCGCGAAACGGATATCGTCCAGCTGGCGGGAAGACAGCGCCCCGACGCAGGCATCGATCTCTTCCTGCGAAAGACGAAAGGACGGCGGCGACCACCGGTCGAACTTCTGCGACAGTTCCCGCAACGCAGCGTCTCCACGGGCCTCGACGTCGATGAGAACACTCTCGACTGCGCCGCGCACGGCGCTGGCATCGGTCGCCTTGGCTTCCGCGGATCGCCCCGACTTCAGTATTCTGATCATGCAATTTCCTTTGCTCTGCGTTCTTTGCCCGGAGCCTTATCCATCCCGGGGGGCTGCAATGGTGTCGAAAAGCCCGTTTCGCCTACTCGGCCTCATAATTGCGCGCGAAGTCGTCAGGCGGAGTCGGTCCCCAGATGTAAAATGAATCCTCCGGATCGTGGTCCTTGGATTCCCAATCCATCTCGGCGGGGATGTAGTCGATGTCGCACGAGTACTCGGCGTAGCTGCCCCAGGGGTCGCGGATGTAGTGGAAGAAATTCGAACCAAGCACATGGCGCCCCAGTCCCCAGCCTCTCGAAAAACCCTTATCGGCCATCTGCATCGCACCTTGCCCGACATTGTCGATCAGCGGCACATCCCAGCTTGTATGATGGAGGCCAGGCGCCGATGATTTGACGAAGGCAAGCATGTGATGGTCGCTGCCGTGGCGGCCATGCAGGAATGCGATGTTGTCGCCCGAGCGGTCGGACAGCCCCATGCCCAGGACCTCGGTATAGAAGTCGATCGCCTTCTGGACATCACGGGTGAAGATCAGGATGTGGGCAAGCCGGGTCGGGCGAACCTTCGCCGCCTTGCTGCGCAGCGGCGCGGCGACAACGCCGGCGGGCGTTGAGGCATGCCCCGACTGCGCCTTGAAGTCGGGCGACATCTTGGCGGCGACGATCAGCTCAATGAGATTGCCGTCGTGGTCGCGGAACCACAATCCGTTGGACTCGAAGCCCTTGGGCGGAGCCAACAGCTCCATCCCCTTGGCCTCCAGATGCAGTTTGAAGCGTTGAAAATCCTCGTCAAAAACGCCGAAGGATAGATGCTGCAGCTGCTTGCGCGAGCCTTGGACAAAGAAGCCCCAGTCGTGGTCGATCCCTTCCGTGCGCACCGCATAGCCTGAGCGGTGGTTCACCACGTCGAGACCGAAGGCCTGATGGAAGCGCTCGGCCTCCTTGAGGTCGGGAACGGCCAGCACGAAATGATTGACCGAGTGGATGCCGAGAATGCCCTCGCCGCCCGCATCAAGCTGCCGCTTGCGAATTGCCGTCATTGTTCATCCTCCACCCGTCGCATCCGACGTCCTCACTTCCGTCGACGCCAGACATCGTTACAAAAAATATATTTTTATGTCAATGATGCGATCTAACTACGTCCGAAAGGGTGTCGGCTGATAGGCGATCAGACGCCACTGGTCCCTGCTTTTTCCCCAGACCGCCATGCAGGAATTATCGAACTCGCGGACCGCGGTTCCCACCGTCGCCTTCGCACGCATGGTGCCGGCGACGACGGCCAGGCCGTCCCGCACGACGATGCGTTCGCTGCTGTGATGGATTTCGTGATAGACGAAGAACCGGTCTGCGACCTTTTTCAGATAACCCGCCTTGTCGTCACGCTCTCCGAAGGAGTGCGTGTAGACCAGGTCGTCATCGAGGAGATCCGCAAGCGTCGCGACATCGGAGGCCAGCATCGCCGAATAGCGTCTCTCCTCGAGACCTTCGATGACCCGGCGAACCTCATCGGCAGGGTCTGCTTTTTGCAAATCCATGGTTTTCCTCCCGATTCAAGCAGCGATCGATGCGGCGAACGGCATGAAATGCTCCGTCCAAAGGCGGGGCGGCAGCGCGCCCCAGCGGTTCACGACCTTGGGATTCGATAGGTTTTCGCCCGGGTCGGCAATCCTTGCCTGGTGGTTCTCGTCCTCGATCACCTCCATTTCGGCGATGCATTCCACCATGAACTCGGACCGGCCGATGTAATAGGCAAACAGATTGTCGCCGGTGCCATGACGGCCAGGTCCCCAGACCAGGAAGCGTCCCTGTGCGTCAAGTGTATCTCCCAGCCGCTTGAAATCGTCGAAACTAGCGAACTCCCAGCTGAAGTGGTGCAACCCGCTTGGTCCTTTGACGGTCGCGACCGTGTGGTGCCGGTTGTCAGCCGCCCGCATCCACACGATTTCATGGCCGGTGGTCCGCTCGGACAGTCGAAGCCCCAGAACGGCCTCGAGCTCCCGGCTAATCGCCTCCGAATCCCTGCTCGACAGGTTCACGTGATCGAGGCAGCGGGGACGGATGCCCGGGCCCGTGTGACGGACCGGCTGCGTCAGCGGCATTGGCGTGTGGACCTCAAAGACATGGCCCTCGCTGGTCGCGAACGTGACGGAGCGCTCGATGCACGCAAGCGAGGACGCTCGGACAGAATTTTGAGGCCAGCCTGTTCGGCACGAATGCGCACCGCCGCGACCGCCTCCCCATCGTGGGCCTGCAGCCCGATTGCTCGAACGCTGTCGCCATCGCCGGCATGCAGGACGAGTTCGGCGTGACGCTGGTTCGAGGTGAGCAAGGCTCGACCGCGCTCGCGTTCGACGACGCGAGCGCCTGCAATCGTGCAAGCGTCGTCTATCGCAGCTTCGATATCCGTCACGTTGAGGGCGACATAGCCCAGCCGCTGAACCATCGGTCTCATCAAATCCTCCCGAGATATGCTTTTTGGCCGCCGTCCGGATCACTTGACGATGCCGATCTTGGTCCTGTCCGTCGTAACGGCGACCGCGACCAGAATGATGATGCCGAAGGCGACGTCCTGCGCGGCGCCCGGCAGGCCCGCGATCGTGGCGCCGACACGGACCATCACTGCCGTGAGCCCGCCTATGAGGCTAGCCGAAAGGCCGCCTACCCCGCCCGAGATTGCGGTCCCGCCAGCCACCACGCCGACCAGCGCGGGCAAGAGCAGGTTGCTCGCCATCGTCGGCGCGCTGTAGAGGGTTTGCGATAGAAGCATCATCCCTCCGAGCGCGGCGCAGATCGACGAGATCGCGAACGCGCAGCTCCGGATCAGGTCGCGCCGGACGCCGGACATATAGGCAGCCAGCTCGCTTGCTCCGAAGGCGTAGATATCCCGGCCGACACGCGTGAAACGCAGCAAAAGGGACAGGAATATCCACACCGCGACAACCGCGAGGAAGGCATTGGGCACGCCATGCGTCCTGCCGCCGAGAAAGTCGAGCGGCGCAACTCCAGGACCGAGGCCGACCGTCGAGGCGTTGCTGAGATAGAGGGCAAGGCCGGAAAACAGGCCAAGCGTCCCAAGGGTCATTACGAAGGAAGGAATCTGAAGCCGCCCGATCAGCCACCCCTGGGCGGCCCCGATCCCTGCCGCTCCAGCAAGCACCATCGGCACGGCGGCCGAACCGAATTCGGGGACAAGCAGCGCCACGACCACGGCTGAAAACGACGCCATGGCGGCCGCCGACAGGTCGATGCAGCCGAGCAGCACCGGAAGCGTGCTGCCGATAACCAGGATCAGCAGCGGCGCCGCGTCGAAGAGCAGCGCGTTAATCGCACGCCATTTGAGGATGCCCGGCGCGATCCAGATCACAGCCGCGAACACCAGCACGAGGACAATGGCCGGCCCGCAGGCGCGCAGCAGGTCACCAGCTGATCGGATGGATGGGAACATTCGGGCGAGTACGGGGGTCATGAACGACTCCGATGGGTCCACCAGGTGCAGTGTCGGTCGAGAGGGTCGCGGTGCCTGCTCATACCATCGCTCTCACGATGTCTTCCTCCGACGGCCGTTTGGCTTGCACGTCGTCGAAACGCTGGCTGAGCCTCCCGTCCCGCAACACCAGGATCGTGTCCGAGAGCGTCACCATCTCATCCAGCGTGTCGCCGACGAAGACGATCGACAGACCTTCTTCGGCCAGCCGACGGATCGCGTTGAAAAGGTCGGCGCGCGCTCCGGGATCGAGACCGCGGGTTGGATGATCGAGCACCAGGAGCCGCAGCGAGCGACCCAGAAGCCATTTGCTGAGCACCGCCTTCTGCTGATTTCCACCCGAAAGCTGGTCGATACGGTGGTCGAGCGACGGCGTTTTGATCTTGAGCCGCTCAACCCAGTTCGCCGCCTCGCGCCGTTCGCGCCGTTTCGACAGCAAGAGCCCGCCATAGCCATAGTCCGACCCGAAGGTAACGGTCATGTTCTGGCAGACACTCATGCCTTTCATCATCGCTTCCGCCTTACGCTCGGCGGGGACATAGCCAATGCCGAGACCGACGGCGCCGCTCGGACTGCTGACACGCACCGGCCGGCCCTCATATTCGATGTGGCCGCTGTGGCTGTCCTCGACGCCGAAGATCGCGCGGCAGACCGCTTCGGCGCCGGATCCCTGGACGCCGATCAAGCCGACGATCTCCCCGGACGCGACATCGAAGGTCACATCCTCGACTTTGCCCGGCACCGTCAGGTCGCGGACTGCCAGTCGCTTCGGCGCTTTCTTGTCCGGCGGATTGCTCCGCGGCAGCACCGAACCCGCGCGCTGGCGTCCAACCATCAGCTCGTACAACTCGTCGGGGTCGGTTGCGCCTTTCACCCTTTCGGCGACATTGCGTCCGTCGGAAAGCACATAGACCCGGTCGGAGATCGCCAGCACCTCGTCCATGCGATGCGAGATGAAGACGACCGATGAGCGCATCTTCAGTCGCCGCACCTGCCGGAAGAGCGCCTGGATCTCGGTCGGCGTCAGCACCGAAGTCGGCTCATCGAACAGGACGATGAGATGACCTTCCACCAGTTCCTCGAGCGACAGCACCTTGGCCAGCTCGACCATCTGGCGCTGCGCAAAGGTCAGCTGGTCGACAGGCGTGTCCGGCGCGATATCCAGTTCGACCTTCTCCAGTTGGATACGGGCCGCATCGTTCATCCGGCCGCGCCGGTAGAATCCGAAGCGGCTGAAATCGGTCGGCTTGTCGATGAAAAGGTTCTCGGCAACGGTGAGATTGCCGATGAGCGACTGCTCCTGATGAACAAGCCCTATACCTGCTCGCGCGGCCTCAAGGGGAGAGCCGAAGCGCACAGGTGAACCCCGCAGACGCATTTCCCCGGCGCTTGGTTGATGGAGGCCGCCGATGATCTTCATCAATGTCGACTTGCCCGATCCGTTTTGGCCGATCAGGCCGAGAACCTCATGCTGGCGCAGCTCCATGTCGATCTCATCGAGAGCGAGCACGCCGGGAAAGCGCTTGGATATATTTTGCAGTGACAGCAGCGCGTTCATTTTACCACCCGGGTCTTGCGCCGCAGGTGCCAGGTGGACGCGGCGACCGCTACGACGATCACCACCCCCTCGATGGCCTTCTGCAGCAGAGGGTTGGCTCCCGTCTGCACGAGACCGTTGCGCAACGTGACGAGAACAAGGACACCGACAAGCGAATGCAGCACGCCACCCCGGCCGCCGGACAGCAACGTGCCGCCGATCACGCAAGCGGCAATTCCTGGAAAGAGCAGCCCCTCTCCCGCCAAGGGATTGCCGACACCGATCTGCGCAGCGGTCAGGATGCCGGCCAATCCGGTCAGGCATCCACAGATGGCAAAGGCGCCGACCTTGTAGACATTCACGTTCACGCCAGCCAACCGGACAAGCGCCTCCTCGGCGCCGATGGCAAAGCCCATACGGCCAAGCTTGGTGCGCCGCTCGACGATGAAGGCGACGAGAGCGAGCGCCGCAGCCAGGTACACCAGCGCGCTGAGGCCCAGATGTTTGTGCAGGGCCAATCCGACAAAGCCGCCGTCGAGGATTTGCGGCTGCCTGGAGGGAAAGAGCAAAGCCGCCAGGCCGAGTGTGATCAACCACATCGCAAGCGTGACGATGAGCGATGGCATCCGCAGATAGGCATACAGTGTCCCGTTCAGGGCGCCGACGGCTAGGCCCGCGGCCAGCGCCACCACAATCGCGCCCGCACCGAGGTCATGTGCGGTGACGCTGTTGGCGATCAGGATCGAAAGCAGGATGTTGGCGAGTGAAGCCACTCCTTCGCCCGACAGATCGATCGAACCTTGCACCAGCACGAAGGTCATCCCGATCGTCACCACGGCGGGAACCGCCGCCGACTCCAAGATCGCCTGCAAATTGGCTGCCGAAACGAAATTCGGGGTCAGGCTGGCGAACACCAGAACCATTGCAACCAGCGACACTATCGGGCCGGCCGATTTCAAGACACCGAGTGCGGTGTGCCCGGATCGCCGCTGCGTTCCAGCTTCCCCGCGTCGCGGGGAAACCATTGCGCCGGTGTCGTGGGCGTGCAATTGCGCCTGGGTCATGGTGCGGCTCAGTTCACGCCGACCGGGATCTGACCCTTTGACCGCGCCCAGAAATTCTTCTTCAGCGCGTCGTAGGAGAAGTCGGCCGGGTTCGGCTGGGCCGAGAGCATCGCATCGACATTGTCCTTGGTGGCCAGCGTTTGCACCAGGTAGAAGTCGCGTTGCGCCTGCGCCAGGTCGCCGATCTTGAGGTCTCCCGAGGCCACCGCGTAGGCAAGAGCTGCCGCCACGGCTCCGTGCAGTTGCGAGCTGATGCGCATACTGGACAGCATCTCGCCCGACTTGATCAGCTTCAGCACGTCGCTGGATCCGTCGGAGCCGGTGACGGGGACCTTGCCCGCCAGGCCCTTCTCGCGCAGCGCCGCGACCGTGCCGAGCGCCATGCCGTCATTTTGCGCGAAGACACCTTTCAACTGGTCCCCGTAGCGCGCAATCCATGTACGCGTGATGTTTTGACCTTCCGTCTGCCCCCAATTGCCGATCTGGGTGTCGAGGATCGTCATGCCCGGGCATTCCGAGACTGCCTTCAGGAGGCCGATCTCCCGTTGCTTCGAGGGCGGATTGTCCGGCGTGCCCTTGAGAACCGCGATGCCGCCCTTGCCGCCGATCGCCTTGCACAGCGCCATGCCGTTCTGGTAGCCGGAATCGACACCGTCGAAGGAAATGTTGGCGATCCATGCATCGGAAGCCGTGTCCCAGGGATGGATCTCCTCGGGACGATTCCACATCGTCGTCATGACTGCGCCGCCGGCTTCCGCCCGCTCGACGAAAGCCTTGGTGAAAGCCGTCGAGTCAGGAAACCAGGCGAACGCACAGCCTTCGCAGCCGGCGGCAAGTATCGCTCCCAATTGCTGCATGTGCTTCTGGCCGTCGAACCCGCTCTCGTAGACCTCGAGCTTGGCGCCGACTGAGTTCGCCACCTGCTGCGCGCCCCAGATGACCTCCTGCCAGTACTCGCTGCTGGTCGTTCCGACCGCCAGATAGATGGTCTTTGGTTTCTCCTGGGCCATTGCGGCGTCGCCCGCCAGAGGGCCAACGACGATCGCCACAGCCGCCACCACCGCGGCTGAAATCCTTTTCAGCAGTTTCACTTCATCCTCCCGATGATCGTGTTCATGCGACGGGCCGTCCTCTACGGCCCTGCGGAACATACATTTCATCAAAAAATCTATTTTGTAAAGACGAATAAATTATCTAAAAGGAAAAGTGATGATCGATGCCTGCGCAACCGATAGGAGCATTCGGCCATGGGAACAGGAGAAACCGTGCTTGTCACCGGCGCCACGGGGCGAACAGGCAAAGCGGTAATCACTGCGCTTGCCGCGCGCGGAGCGCGGATTCGCGCCATGACCCGCACGCTGGCGGGACAGGACAGCCTTCGCACTGCAGGCGCGCACGAGATCGCGGTCGCCGATCTTGGGGATCGCTCGTCGCTCGATGGCGCGGTCTCGGGAGTTGCGCGGCTCTACCATATCGGACCGCGCTTCAATGACCGCGAGATAACGTTGGGAGCCAACATCATCGGCGCCGCCCGCGACGCCGGTCTAAGGCATTTCGTCCTTCATTCGGTTTTCCATTCGCAATGCCGAACCATGATCCACCACCGGCAGAAGCTTCGGGTGGAGGAGATGCTGATCGAATCCGGCCTGGCCTACACAATCCTCCAGCCCGCCATGTACATGCAGAACATCGCGCTCGAATGGCCGAAGATCGAAGCCGAGGGCATCTATGAACGCCCCTATCGGACAGACCTTCCCATGGCGATGGTCGATCTCGCCGATCTGGCAGAGGCGGCGGCGGTCGTGCTCACGACCGAGCGCTATATCGGAGGCACGTATGAGCTGGTTGGCGGCGTACCGCTTTCACACGCCGGCATGGCGAAGGTGCTGACCGGACTTTTGGGCAAGCCGGTTCAGGCGTCGCGCTATGCGCCGGCGCAATGGCGGCGCCGCAACCGCGGCCGCCTTCCGGACGACTATCTTCGGATCTATGCGGCGATGTGCCGTCACTACGACCGCTTTGGTCTGCCGGGCGGCAATCCGGCGACGGCATCGATGATCCTCGGCCGCGAGCCCGCCGGCTTCGAGGATTTCGCCCGCCGCTTCGCCGCGGAACGAGGGACAAGATAGCAATGCGGGGGCCCGGACCCTATGTCCGGGCGCAAGTGTTAGGCCGTTGCCGCCGTCACGCCGGCCTCGGCCAGCACCTTGCGGGAGGTATCTCCCGAACGCTCTCCCGCCTCTGTCGCCGACAGTGCGTCGGCTTCCAGCGAGAAGACTTCGGGGCCGACATGGCGGAGGTTGCCCTTGCCCGCGACGATCTTGATGAGCTCGACGACGTCAAATTCGCCCTCTCCCGGGAAATTCCGATAGTTGATCGTATCGTCGAAGAGCGACTTGCCCACCTGCCGCCGCAAACCGTCATCGATCTGCATTCCAGCCAGGTGCCTGGCCGGCAGGCTCCTGAGCAGGTCGAGCTCGTATGCGCCCTTGGAAAAATGCCAGACGTCGACAAGGATGCCGGCATTGGACGGATTGACGCCACTGATGATCGCCCAGGCATCGGAAAGATTGGGCATTCCCCAGAACGGCATGAATTCAAGATCGATCCAGTATCCCTGCGCCTTGGCGCGCTCGCAAAGCCGCCCGAACCCGTCGATCAGCCGGGAGAGCTCAACCTTTCCCTTGTCATAACCTGCAACCGCCAGGATCGACGTCAAACCGAGTTTCTCACACATGCGAAACGAATGATCGGTGCTGACATCGAAGCGGGCGCGCAGCTCCGGCGAACATTCCGCCGGCACACGGATGGGGGCCCAGTCGGTGAGCGAGTCCAGATAGCGCAGCGGAGCGCCGGCATCGGCGGCCATCGCCTTCATATCCGATGGGGTGAGCCCCGACTCCAATGCGTCGAGGTACGTTTCAGGCGCGATGGCGAGAGCGGTGAAGCCGCCTGCCCTTGCGGCTTCCACATGCCCCCGGAACCCATGAGCGCGCGCCGAGGCGGGCCAAAAGACGAAATCGACCGGTGCAGTCATCACAATCCTCCCTTCTTTTCCTGGCGTCACCTACTTAGCCGGCCACGGCGGAACGCCGCGTCGGCCGACGCCCGTGGCGAGAAGCCCGCCATCTGCCGATGATGGCTCGCAACGCCGTTGGTTAACTTGCAGCCGAGTCAGGCGGCTTCGTCCGTCCCGAAACGGTGTGGAATACCCGCCTTGTCGAAGACATTTGCGAGTGCGACCCGGCTCCGGTTGCCGATCTCCTCGGCCGACAGCGTGTCGTAGAGACCGGAGAAGGTCTCGGGTCCATAACGGTTGAGCCCGCCGATGCGGTGAAGCTGCTGGAGCAGCTCGACCACCGGGAAGCCGCCAGTGCCAGCGTCGACGCGATGGAAGATGCAGTCGTCCAACAGGGACCGGCCGGGTCTCAGCGTTGCGTCAGCATCGGCGATCTGCACGGTGGAGATCCTGTCGCCGGGGATCGTGTCTAGCAGCGCCGGGTCCGGCTTGCCGCGCAGATAGTGCCAGAAGTCGAACACCAGGCCGCTGTTGTCGCGGTCCGCGGTCTTGATGATCTTCCAGGCGGTCTCGAGGTCGGGAAGGCCCCAGAACGGAATGAATTCGAGGTCGCAGCGCCAGCCAAGGCCGGCGGCGCGGTCGCAGGTCCTGGCAAAGCCTTCGATGAGTTGATCGATCGAGACCTGGCTTTCCGGACAGGTGATGATGCAGCTCATGGAGTCGACCCGAAGCGCCTCGCCGATGCGAAAGAAGTCGTCTTCGTCGAACCCGAAAAACCCGAGCGAAAACGCGGCCGGGTCGAGATTGTCGGGCAGCCAATGCGTCGCCCAGCGCGAATAGGGATCGAGCTGGGTCAGCTTCACCCCCTCGTCATCCGCCATGAGCAGCATGTCCTTCGTTGTGACGCCGTCGGCAAGCCAACGGCAATAATGCCATGGCGTGATTGAGATGGCATCGCAGCCTGCCAGTCGCGAGGCGCGCAATTGCTCCCTCAGCGGCAGCGACCGCACCGTTCCCACCCACATGATCGTCGACGACTTGTCCATAGTCTCCTCCTTGTCGCAGCTAGGCGCGAAGCAATGGCGCCTCAAAAACCTTCGAAAACAATCTTGCCGTTCACAGAGCCGGCCTCGATATCCCGGTGGGCCTGGATCAGCGCGGTCGCCGAGGCCCGCCCCAGGCGCCTCGTCAGCGTGCTTCGCACCTCCCCGGCATCGACCAGCTGCGCCAGCTTGCGCAGGATTGCCCCCTGCTCGGCCATGTCCGGGCGCTGAAAAACCGGCCGTCCCATCACTGAATGCATATGCACGGCGATGCACTTGGTTTTCAACGTGGCGAGCGGAAACGGATCGGGATCATCGAGAACTCCGATTGACCCGAACGGCTGAACCAGATCCACGAACTGGCTCTGATGTCGAGGCGTCTGAGCCAGCGCCATGACGAGATCC
The DNA here is from genome assembly GCF_004791585.1 of Mesorhizobium sp. M1C.F.Ca.ET.210.01.1.1. GTDB lineage: Bacteria > Pseudomonadota > Alphaproteobacteria > Rhizobiales > Rhizobiaceae > Mesorhizobium. The sequence continues at coordinate 239,535 of NZ_SRUU01000007.1, read as the reverse complement.
ACGCCCTTGAAGCCCAATGCCTCCACCTGCGGCTTCAACGGCTGCCGGTGGTCGATGACATGGGCGGCGCCAAGCTCCCGGCACCAGTCCGCCGTCTGCGGTCGCGACGCTGTCGCGATCACCGTCAAATCGGTCAAGGCGCGCGCGAGCTGGATCGCCATGGAACCGGTTCCGCCGGCGCCACCGACAATCAGCAGGGTCCGTCCGGCCGAGGCCGGTCTTGGGCGGGCGCCAAGCCTGTCGAACAGAAGCTCCCAGCTTGCCAGCGTGGTAAGCGGCAAGGCAGCCGCCTGCGCAAAATCGAGACTCTTCGGCATCGCCGCGGCGATCCGCTCATCCACAAGCTGGTATTCCGCGTAGCTGCCCTGGCGAACGACCGAGCCGGCGTAGAACGCAGCGTCGCCCGTCTTGAAGTTTTCCACCTTCGAGCCCGCCGCCACGACGATCCCGGCGGCGTCGTAGCCGGGCACTTTGAGCGCACCGCCTGGATCGGCTATGCGCCTGAGCTTGGCGTCGAGTGGGTTGACCGAAATGGCCCTTACTTCGACCAGAAGGTCGTGATCCTGCAATTCGCTCGGTCGGGACAGTTCGACCTCGACAAGCGCATCCGGCGCGTCGACGGGCCCGGCCTTGGTGAATCCGACTGCCTTCATCCGACTGCTCCTAGAACAGGTTGCGGATCGACCCGCCATCGACGCCCCAAACCGATGATGTGACGAAAGATGCCCGCTCCGAGGCGAGGAAGACGATGATGTCGGCAACCTCCTCAGGTTCGCCCATGCGCTCGAGCGGCAGTTGCCGCAATTTCATTTCATGGTCGACCGCCTGGCGCGGCGGCATGCCGTGAACCTCCGCAAGCTTGTCCGCAAACCCTCCCGGCCGGGACCACAGCGGGCTCCAGACCGGCCCTGGCGCGACCGCATTCACCCGAACATGGGGAGCCTCGGCGCGTGCCAGGCTTTTGGTGATGCTCACCAGCGCGGTCTTCAAGGCGGCATAGTCGGCTGGAATGGTCTCAGGCTGGCGGGCGAGATCGGACGTGTTGTTGACGATCGCGCCGCGGCTTTCGCGCAGCCGAGGCAAGAGGGCGCGCGTCATGCGGATATTGCTGAGGAAATTGACGTCGAATGTGCGTTGCCAGTGCGCGTCGGTCAGCAGATCGAATGGCTGCGCGTCGACAATGCCGACATTGTTGACCAGGACATCCAGTCTGCCATTCGCGGCTGGGAACACGTCGGCGATCCCCTGTTCGACGCCTTGCGCCGACGATAGATCGGCGACCGCAAGCGTGATTTCGACGCCCGTCGCCGAGGCCGATGCGGCCGTCTCCTTCAGGCCCGCCGCATCCATATCGATAAGGCGCAGGTCCGCCCCTTCCCTGGCAAACGCGAGCGCCGTTGCCCTGCCTATGCCGCTTGCCGCGCCCGTTATGAGCACGGTCTTTCCCTTCAATCCGGTGTCCATGGATCCCTCAAGCAGTGGTTGCATCGCCCATATGCGCCATGCAGGCGCAGTGACGCTGGCTGTGCAGTTTTCCGGCGATTTCCGTCAGGCGGCCTTACCGGTCATGTCCTCGCGGCGAACTTCGTCGCGGATCGGATTGACCAGCTTTCCAAGCCCCTCGATCGAGACTTCGCACTTGTCACCGTCCTTCATCAGCAGGCGCGGATTGCGGGCCCATCCGATGCCGGCAGGGGTGCCGCTGACGATCAGGTCGCCGGCCTCGAGCGTGATCGCCTCGCTGATCGTCTCGATGAGGGTGGCGACATCGAAGAGCATGTCGTCCGTGGTCGCCGATTGGACCACCACATCGTTGAGCCGCGTCTCGAGCCTCAGCCCCTTGCCGCCGGCCGGCACTTCGTCGGCCGTCACCAGCGCGGGGCCGAAGCCGCCAGTGGAATCGAAATTCTTGCCGACCGTCCATTGTGGTGACTTGAACTGGTATTCGCGGACCGATCCTTCGTTGAAGATCGAGTAACCGACCACGTGGTCGTGGGCGCGCGACTTCGGGATGTGGCGACCGCCCCGCCCTATCACGACCACCATCTCGCCTTCGAAATCGAGGCTGGTAGAGGCAAGCGGCCGCACGATCGGCTGGTTGTGACCCACAAGCGTGGTGGCGAAGCGAGCGAACAGCGTCGGGTAATCCGGCTGTTCGTATGGCGACTCCTTGGTATGGTCGGCATAGTTCAGCCCAACACAAATGATCTTCGGCGGCCGCGCCAGCGGCGGAAGAAAAGTGACGGCATTGGCATCAAATTCCGCGCCGTCGGCGAGCTTATGGCCTGCGCGAAACAGCTCCTCCGGACCGGCGGCTATCAGATGCTCGAGGTCGAGCGTGCGATCCGTGCTGGCGGCAATCGAGCCGCGCAGCCGACCCGCCCTTTCCACGGCCAAGCCTCGTTGACCCCCCAATTCGAACCTTACAAAGCGCATGCGTTTCCTCGCTCACAGTGTGCTGCTTGTTGGAGCAAGGATTTTCCAAAAAATAAGATATGTCAATGAAAAATCTATTTTTCTGTTGACCGTCTCATTAACGCATGGATAGTAGTCACATCGAGCGGGTTGGTGGAGGAGCCAGCTTGCGCCGCCATGACTGCCGTCGGCTGCATGGCTCCAAAAATGGACAGCCTGGGAGGATAGATCATGAGGGCCCTTCGTTTTCACGCGGCGCGCGATCTACGGCTGGAGGACATAGAGCCGCCCGCGGCTCCGCAGCCGAACGAGGTTATCGTCGCGGTCAGCCATTGCGGGATTTGCGGGACCGACATTCACGAATATCTGGACGGGCCGATATTTGTGTCGACACGGCCGCACCCGCTCACCGGTGCGTCGGCGCCGCTCGTGCTTGGCCACGAATTCTCAGGCACAATCGCCACGGTCGGGCGGGGTGTCAGCCGCTTCTCCAAGGGTGACCGGGTTGCGATCCTCCCCCATCTCAACAAGCCGGGAGACTATTTCGTGCGCCGCGGGATCGGCCATATCAGCGAGACGACAGCTTTGGTGGGCCTCTCTTCGGCCTATGGCGGAATGGGGGAGTACGCGGTCCTTCCGCAGGACAACATCGTCAAATTGCCGGATAGCGTGAGCGACGAGCAGGGCGCGCTTTTCGAGCCGATGGCCGTGGCCCTCAATGCGATCGATCGAGGCGGCGTCGATGCCGGCAGCACCGTTTTGGTGACCGGCGCAGGTCCGATCGGCGTCCTCGCGGCAATGGCCGCGAAAGCCGCCGGCGCATCGCGGGTGGTGGTGTCCGAAGCCAATCCCGCACGCCGCCGCAGGCTGGAATCTCTTGAGCTCGGCTACGAGATCGCCGATCCTACTTCGGCGAATTTTGGCGATGCCGTTCTGGGGTCGACCGAGGAAGGCCTCGGCGTCGACGTGGCGATCGAATGCGCGGGCAACGAGCGCGCCTTGGCCGACTGTATCCGGCTTGTGCGGCGCGGCGGAACAGTGGTTCAGGTGGGCATCTTCGTCGATCCTCCCCGTGTGGACATGCGGCTGCTTGTTTCGAAGGCCGTGACGCTGACAACGAGCTGGGGCTTTCCGATCACCATTGGCCCCCGCGTCGTCCAGATGATCGCGACCGGACAGGTCCGGCCGGAAAAAATCATAACGGGTAGGGTGGCGATGGCTGACGCCATCGCCCGAGGGTTCGATACGCTTGCGCGACCGGACCAGGACCATCTGAAAATTCTCATCGCAGTCGCGGTCTAAACCCGGCGGCGTCACGAGTTTCGGCAAAGGAGGAAGAACAATGGGCCGTCTTGAAGGCAAGGTCGTGCTTGTGACCGGTGCAGCACAAGGTATTGGCGCGGCGATCGGAAAGCTCTTCGCCGCCGAGGGTGCCGTGCTTTACCTGACCGACGTCCAGCCGTCCCCGAAAGACGAGCTTCAGCCCGGCACACAGTATCGTCGGCTGGACGTATCCAAAGAAGAGGATTGGCGCGCCGTCGTCTCGGAGATCGTCGAGCGTCACGATCGCCTGGATGTCCTTGTGAACAACGCCGGCATTGTCGAGCACTATGGCCAGATCGACGCCACCAGCACCGAAGCCTGGCACCATGTCATCTCGGTCAACCAGACGGGAACCTTCTTCGGCATGCGCGAGATCGTCCCCGTCATGAAGCGCAACGGCGGGGGATCCATCGTGAACTTCTCCTCGATCTGGGGCACCACCGGCGCCGCCGGAGCGGCCGCTTATCAAGCCGCAAAGGGAGCGGTCCGCACCATGACAAAGAACGCGGCCATCAGCTATGCCAAGGACAACATCCGGGTAAACTCCGTCCATCCCGGCATCATCTGGACGCCCCTGATCGAAGGCCAGAGCAAGGAGATGAATGAGAGCATCATCGCTGTCACGCCGATGGGGCGTGCAGGCAGGCCAGACGAAATCGCCTTTGGTGTGCTCTATCTGGCAAGCGACGAATCCTCCTTCGTGACGGGCCTGGAGCTGAACATAGATGGCGGCTACCTGGCGCAGTGATCGATGCTGGCTTCTCTTTTGCGAATCTGTATCGCAGCGCAAAGCTGCCATTCCGCAGAAGACAAAAGGATGGGCGAGTGGCTGGATGGCTCTTGAATCGACTTTGGCGAACCGCTTCATAAACCGTTGATGGATAACGATTATTTTAGTCGCTGAGGGTCATCGTTTTCGACCGGAAATCAATATCTTAACGGCTGGTTCGCCAAGCCGTTTCCTTCGTATTCTCTCGTATGGTCTGGCGAACCGAATGACGATGAACGAGATTGATTGCTTGCTTCGCGATATCGACTATGTAGCCGCAGGGAGCCAGGAAACGCCTCTTAGCGGATCACCGAAATGGGCCGAATGCTGGCGGAGGGAGTAAAGCGTCCTTTTGTTACGACCAGCATAGCCTGCCCACATCACCCAGCGAAGTTGGAGGCGCGCTGTGACGGCCACGCATCCTGACATTATTGCGCGAACCTTCGTGGTACTGTGCGGTGGTTTTTGCGACACCCGGTCATGCCTGCCACAATTTAAGAGGAGAGTTCACACGTCCAGGATCAATCGTCGTGCCCTGCTCTTTCACTCCAGCAGCGCTGTTGTCGCGTCGACGGTTACGGCAGCGGCTCTCGCCGCAGAGCTGCCAAGCCGAGACCAAGAGCCATCCATCGAACTGTGTGCATTGATTGAGGCGCACAAGACAGCATATGCGGAGTTTATTAAGGCCGTCCACGACATGGGCGGAAGCAGCCGCGACCACGACAGAGCTAGCCAAGCAGAGGAAAAGGCGTTGCTGGCCATCTGCGCGTACCCTGCGATCACGGAGGGCAGTCGCTGGGGCAAGGCCCGGTATCTATTAGAGATCGAGGCGCGCGGCGAACTCGATCTGCCAGACCATCTGCAGGCTCTTCTTCGCTCAACAATGTGGAAGGGATGAGACTGACCTTGGTGCCGCCGGTCAGCCTCCATCAGATTACCCCAAGTTCGCCGGCTGACTTCTTTCCGGGAACGAGGCGCAAAGCCTCCATTCCGTAGCAGAGAAATGCGGTCGGCGAGTGCCTGGCCAAGCTTCTTGAATCGACTTCACCGAACTGCTTTGCAGGCTATGTTGGTCGCCGAGAGAATTTGTGGGCTGAGATGAGGTTCGACCATCCGACCCGCCCCGCTTGCTCACAAGTAGCTACACCCGGCTTGGTGGGAGCGAAAAACTCCCACCAAGCCGGTTTTGTCAGTTCTTGCCGCAGGTGTCGGCCATGTCGGGCGTGCACTTGACGAAGCCGGTGTCGATATAGGGAGGCACCGTCTTGCCCTGCTTCAGGTCATGCAAAGCCTTGATCGACTTGTAGCCCATGTTGTACGGGCTCTGGCCGACGAGGTAGTGGGCAAGCCCGTCCTTGAGCAGCGGCAGCTGCGGCGCGAAGGCGTCACCGAAGGAGATAACGAGGTCCTTGGAATCGACGCGGTCCTTCACGCGCCCAACCGCCTGCCGGTAGGCCGACGGCGCGTATTGCGCCCAGCCGCCGACGGCGACGAAGGCATCGAGCTTGGGATTGGCCACCAGCACGTCGTTCATCTGCTGGGCGGCGAGGCTGATGTTGTCATTGTTGTAGATCGGGCAGCCGTCGACCTCGGTCCAGCCGTTCTCGCCGGCCAGACGTTTCACGGGCTTGTCCTTGGTAACGTTGGCCAGCGTGTCGCGGATACCCTGGACACGCAGATCGAGGTTGAGCGAGCCGGCCGTGCCGGTTTGGATACAGACCGTGCCGCCCTTCGGCTTGTATTCGACGACCTTCTTCGCCAGCTCGACGCCGAAATTGTAGTTGTCGGTGCCGATGAAGGTCGAGCGCAGGCCGGCGTCTTCCTGCAGCAGGTCGCCGTCGAAGGTCACGATCGGGATGCCGGCGGCTTTCGCCTTTTCCAGCAGCCGAGCCACGGACTTCGGATTGGTCGCGGACACCGCGATGCCGTCGACGCCCTTGGTCAGCACGTCGTTGATGACCTGAAGCTGCTGCGCCTCGTTCACCTCGGACGGACCGATATAGTAGCACTCGACGCCGAGGTCCTTGGCGGCCTTCTCGCAACCCTCCTTCACCGGAGCGCTGAAGACGTCGTTCACCGTCTTGACGATCACCGCATAGCTCTCGGCCGAAGCCGGCGCCGAGTGGATGCCCGCGGCGAACACCGCCGCCATCATGGTCGCGCCCATTCGGGCGGTCAGTCTGTCGATGCTTATCATGGTTTTCTCCTCTCTGATGTTATGTGCACGAAAATGCGCGAACCTTCCGGGCAGGCGAGTTGCCTGCCCGAACTGGCTCTAGGCGCGGGTGGAGCGGAACCGTTCGAGCAGTACCGCGAACAGGATGAAGAGGCCGACGAAGGTGCCCTGCCAGAAAGGGTTCACGCCGGCGAGCAGCAGGGCGTTGCGGATCACTTCGATCAGCACCGAGCCTATGACGGCGCCGAACGAAGTGCCGAAGCCGCCGAGCAGATTGGCGCCGCCGATCACGGTCGCGGCGATGACCTGCAATTCCTGGCCCTGTCCAAGCGCGTTGGTGGCAGCACCCATCCAGCCGACGAGGAAGATTGCGGTCATGCCGGTCATGGCGCCGAGGAGCGCGTAGGTCGAAACCTTGACGCGATCGACCGGGATGCCGGAAAGACGCGCGGCGTTCTCATTGCCGCCGATGGCGCGCACGTAGCGGCCCCATTTGGTCATCGACAAGAGCCACTGCATGACGACGGCCGAGACGATCACGGCCCATAGCACGTTCGGCACGCCGAGGAAGGAGCCGCTGCCCAGCGCAAGAAGCGTGTCGCCGGCCTTGCCAAAATCGTAGACGACCTGGTTGTTGGTGACGACCAGCGTCTGGGAACGCACCAGGCTCATCATGCCGAGCGTGACGATGAAGGGCGGCAGCTTCATGTATGAAACCAGCGCTCCGTTGACCGCGCCGACGGCGGCACCCACAAGCAGAACTAGCGCGACGACCACCGGGAAAGGATAGCCGCTGGCGCAGAACAGGCCGAGCAGCACGCCGGTCAGGCCAAGCGTAGAGCCGACGGAGATGTCGATGCCGCCGGTCATGATCACCGGCGTCATGCCGATGGCCATCAGCGCCGTGAAGCAGAAGTTCTGCAGGATGTTGGCCATGTTGGCGCCGGTGAGAAAGCGCGGCGCGATCATGCCCACCACGGCGCCGATGATCAGCACCGCAACGACGATCCAGAATTCCTGGCTGCGCAGCACCTCGCCGAGCTTGCTGCGTTCCGACAGGCTGAAGACCGAATCCAGGTTGCTGGCGTCTGGAGACTTGTTCATCTCATCCTCCCCTATTGGCTTCAGGCTGCGGCCTTGGCGCCGACGATCAAGGCGGTGATTTCCTCGGGCGAGCTGGTCGAAGCGAGCTTGTTGGCGACCAGATGGCCGCGCCGCAGCACCATGATGCGCTCACAGACGCCGAACACGTCGGGCATGCGGTGCGAGATCAGGATGACGGCGACGCCGCGCTCCTTGAGGCGCTTGATCAGCGCCAGCACCTCTGCGACCTGGCGCACCGATATCGCGGCGGTCGGCTCGTCCATCAGCACCAGCTTGGCGTCGGCCAGGCGGGTGCGGGCGATGGCGACCGCTTGGCGCTGGCCGCCCGACATGCGCTTGACCACATCGCGCGGCCGCGTCTCCGACTGCAGCTCGCGGAACAGCTCGGCGGCGCGCTCGCGCATCTTGCGATGGTCGAGGAATTTGAACGGGCCGACCGAGCGCATGATCTCGCGGCCGAGGAAGACGTTGGCTGCGGCGCTTAGATTGTCGCAGAGCGCCAGGTCCTGGTAGACGATCTCGATGCCGGCGCGGCGGGCGTCGGACGGCTGGTCAAACTGCACTTCCTGGCCGTCGAAGATCATCTTACCGGACGAGGCCGGGAAGTTGCCGGCGATCATCTTGACCAGCGTCGACTTGCCGGCGCCATTGTCGCCCATCAGACCGACGATCTCGCCGGGCTCGATCTTGAACGACACGTCCTCGACGGCGTGGATGGCGCCGAACTGGCGCGAGATGTTCTTCAGCTCCAACAGGCTCATGGCAGGGACTCCCGTTCTTGCTTCTCTTGCGATGCCGGCATCGATCGAGCCGCGGCGTAGTCGTCGGCGGCCTTGAGACCGCCATAGAGGACGGCGCGCCATCCGAGTCCGGCCCAGCGCAGATCCATTGGGCGGCCCGTCTCGGAGAAGGGTGCCCGCAGAGCCACCAGTTCCTCCAGCTGCCGGCGCGGGAATTCATCGATCGCGCAGACCCCTCCCCCAAGCACGATCGTGGACGGAGAAAACAGCGCCACAGCCGTGCCGATGGCGAGCGCCTGGTCGCGCACGAACCGGCCGATGTCGGCGCCAAGGCCGGGGATGCGCCGCGACTCGACAAAAACCTGGGTGACGGGGACGCCATATCTCTCGGCAATCACTTCCAGGGCGCGGCCGGAGACATAGGTCTCCAGGCAGTCGGTGCGCAGTCCCTCCAGCCTCCTGCCCTCATTGCCGAACGGCATATGGCCAATCTCCAGCGCCCAGCCGCCGCCGCGAAACGCTTCGCCGCCCTGCAGGAAGGCGCCGCCGACGCCGGTGCCGAAGAACAGGCCAAGCACGCTGTCGGCGCCTTTCGCGGCGCCCGCGATCACCTCACCTGCCAGCACCAGCACGGAGTCGCGTTCGATGATGACGGGTAAGCCGAGCACGTCGCCAAGCTCGCTCGCCAGATGATGGCCGTTGAGCTCGGGCACATTGCCGGCGAAGAGGACACGGTCACCGTCGATGTCGATGAAGCCCGGAACGGTCGAGACCATCAGGTCGGGGGTGAGACCCGCCTCGACGCAGAACTCCCTGACGAGCCTGGCGAAGCTGCCGACGGGATCGCCATTGCGCAGCAAGGCGGACGGGAAGAGACGCTCGCCGGCCTGCGGAACACGGTCGACAACCATGCCGCATTTGACCGACGTGCCACCGACATCGACGACCAGGATCGAGCGGATCATCGATCGCCTCCAACGTCCGGGAGGAAGCTTGCCAAGGCGTTGCGGAACTCGGCGACATAGGCCGCGCGGTCGATTGTCTTCGACGTGATCTCGGACAGCCGGGCGCCCGGAATGAGGCCGGCCAACTCACGCGCATAGGCCAGCGGGTGGACGTAGTCCTGATCATTGCCGATGATGAGCGCTGGCCGCCGGATCCTCGCGATTTGGGCGCGGTTCACGCCCGGCCAGTCGAGCGGAATACGCGAGAGAAGCGCGATCGTGGTGTCGGGCCGCGGGCGCTTGAAGAAACCGATCAGCGAAGCCGCGTTGTCCGGCGAGGCCGCCTTGACCTCGAGGAACTCCGGCGAGGCGCGAAAACGCTCCGCGCCTTCTTCGGCGCCGTATGTTTCGAGATACTGCGCCGCGACGCGATGGCCGTGCTGGCGCGCGATGGAAGGTGCATCCACCCAGGCAGGCCGCGCCAGCACCAGCTTGGCAACGCGCACGGCGTTGAGGCTTGCCAGCCGCAGCGCGATCGCCGCGCCCAATGAGATGCCGCCGACCGCTGCCTGTTCGATGCCGAGATGGTCGAGCAACGCCAGGGCATCGTCGGCGAATTGCGCGATCGAAAGTCGCGACGGATCGCCAAGCGAAGAGACGTCGTGGCCCCGGCACATCAACGTGATGCGCTGCAGGCCGCTGTCTTGCGGGAACACTTCGACCGGCTGATCGAGTGGCGCGCCGAGCCCGTGCTGCCACAGCACCGGCTGCCCTTTGCCCACGACATCGAAGGTCAGAGCGCAGCCGTCAACGGTGGTGAAGGTACCGGCGGTCACGAGACGTCCCCAAGAAGCATGCGCAGGGCCGCGCCCGACGCCGCCGCATCCTTGTGCTCGAAGCCGTGCGCGACGACCGCCTGGTCGTAGCCGCAGGAACGCAAGAGCCGCAGGAACCGGTGGAGGTCGACGGCGCCGGCGCCCGTGGCGACCACCTTGCCGGTACGGTCGACATCCTTGGCATGCGCCAGGATGATGTGCTCGCCGAGCTGGTCCACCGCCTCATCCATGACGCAGGCCTGGTCGCTCAGCCTGTCGCCGACGAGATTGGCGGCATCGAGGATGATGCCAAGGCGCGGGCTCTTGACCTCGTCGAGGATCCGCCTCGCGAGAACGGCATTGGCGACGACGTTGCCAGGCTCGGGCTCGACACCGAGCCGGATATCGTGCTTTTCGGCAAGCTCGAGCGCCGCGTCGAGCTCGGCGCGCAGATCGGTCCATGCGGACGGCGAGGCGTTGTCGGGGTGGGCTGCCCACATGTCGTCGGCGTTGCGCGAGCCGGTGCACAGCGTCACGATCGGCGCGCCGAGCAGCGGCGCGGCGGCGACGACATTGGCGAAGCGGGCGCGGGCCGCACGGCGCATCGCCGCATCGGGATGGACCATGTTATAGGTGCCGGAGAGACCAGCGATCGCCAGGCCGCGCTTGCGGGCAGCCGCGGCAAACGCTTTCAGCTCACCGGCAGGGACGGAGTCCGGAAGGCTGGCCAAACCCAGGCACGACAGGTTGAACTGCATGCCCTCATAGCCATCCTTCTTGATCGCCGAGAGCAGCTCGTCGACAGGGCCGAGCGGATAGGTCCGGGCAAAGATTGCGGGATACATCAGACCGGTCCCGAGGCGTCCGCCAGATCGACGGGCTTGCCGCTGCGCACCGACTGGCCGATCGCCACCATGGCGCGGACGGACGCGACGCCGTCCTCGATCGAAGCGCCGTTCATCGGCGTGCCGTTCAGGACGACGTCGGCGAAGCCTTCGAGCTGGCGGCGGTAGAAATGGCCGTCGGCGCCAAGCACGCGCTCGGAGGACGCGCTGCTTTCGCGAAAGATGTCGACCTCGCTGGACTTGTAGTACCAGGGATTGAAGATCTTGCCGGTGGCGCTGCCGTTCTCGCCATAAAGCTGGAAGCCCTCGTGCCAATCCATCCGGACCGGCAGCGTCAGATCGAGATGGCCGAGCGCGCCGTTTTGGAATTCCGTGTCGACGAACCAGCAATAGGCGCCGAAGCGCTCGAGCAGGCGCGCCTGGACGGACTTGATCGGCCCCGCCAGATAGCGCGCGAGATCGACGAGATGGCTGCCATGCGCCAGCATGAAATAGCGCTGGCGATCGGCCTTCTGGTCTCCGGCGGGCTTCAGCGCCTTGGCGCCAGTTCTCGGCACGGGCTGAATTGCATCGGTCATGGTGTAGCGGTGGGTGGAATCGCAGTACCAGGCTTTCAGCGCCAGCAGCGAGCCCATCTCGCCGGTGGCGAACTCATGTGCCGCCTGGATGCCCGGATCGAAGCGCAGCATGTGGCCGATCTGAAGCACAAGGCCGGTGCGCTCCACATGGCCTTTCAGTTCTTTCGCCTCCTCCACCGACATGGCGATCGGCTTTTCGCAGAGGACATGCTTGCCGGCCGAGAGCGCCTTTATCGCCGCCGGAACGTGGAAGGCGTCGGAAATGCCGATGACGATCGCCTCAATCTCGGGATCGGCGAGCATGCGGTCATAGTCGTTGTAGATGCTGATCGCGTCGTAGAAGGAGCCGAACCGCCGCGCCAGATCGACATCGGCATCGCACACGGCCTGGAGGACGACATTCCTGCCTTTCTGCGCCGATTCCAGATGCGCGAATTGCGAGATCGGTCCGCAACCGAGGATACCGACACGCAGACACCGGGCGTCTTTCTTGACGGGCAAAGGCTCACTCCCTGATATTTGTTTTTGTCTTATACAAAAACAAATAGCACAAAACGCCTCGCGTCAAGGCGCTTAATCAGAATTTCTGCAACGGTGTCGTACCAAACGCGAAGATGGCGCGGCTCGACGTAGCCCTCTCCGCGCTAACTCGTTCATGTGGCTTGCAAATGAGATGGCCGCGACCGCATACGACGCTGCGCGAAACGTGGCGGAAAAACGCTGTGGAATGCGTTACAGCGTGTTGGTCTCGAGATCCGGCAGAGCGAAAAGCGTGTCGCGGATAGTGGCCGCCGCGCCGATCGCGGCGCCATCGGCGCCGAACTGCGCCACCCTGATCTCGGGCATGGTGAAGCCCGCCAGAAGCCGCCGCTTGATGTCGGCCTGAATCCGCCGGCTGAGTTTGGGATAGAGGCCGGCCAGCGGGCCGCCGAGGACGATGCGCCCGGGATCGAGCAGGTGAATGGCGTTGACGAGGCCGGCTGAAAGGCCGCTGACCCAGGCGTCGAGCGCGGCGTCCACTTCCTTGTTGCCGATGCCTGCAAGCAGCATCTGAACGCCGTCGGCCACCGGCTGACCCTCTTCGAACAGCCGCGTGAAAAGCTTGGCCCCGGCCAGCATCTCGAATGTATCGACGCGTCCGCCGGCGGAAACGATGGTGTGCCCGATTTCGCCGGAATAGCCATGCCCGCCCATCACGACGCGGCCGTCATCGATGATGGCCCCGCCGATGCCCTCGGCCAGGAGAACGACCAGCATACTGCCGGCCTTCGCCGTGGCGGAGGCGGCAAGCTCGGCATTGGCGAAGGCGAAGGCGTCGTTGCAGACCATGACCGACCAGTCGGCCGGCGCCTTCCGCGTCAGTTCCGCCTGAAGCGGATAGTTGCGCCATTCGAGGAATGGCGCATGCACCACGCTGCCGTCGCGGCCGACAAGGCCCGGCACCGAAATGCCGATGCCCTCCACCTTATCCTGCAAGGTGGGGCTTTCGCTGAGCAGCCTCTCGATCAGCGAGAGCAGCTTTGCCGATATATGCCCGGCGTCGCGGTAGCGCGGGCCGGTCGGCTCGACGATCCGGCTGACGACATTCATCTGCAGGTCGAGCAGCACTCCGGTCAAGGAGCGCGTGCCGACATCGACCCCAACAAAATAGGCGCCCGAAGGGTTGAGCGTCACGCCGACGCCCGGACGACCCTTGCGCGATTCGGGGGACATTTCGGCACTCTCGACGACCAGGCCGGCATCGAGCAGAACGCGCATGGCGTTGCCGATCGTGGCCCTTGTCAGGCCGAGCTGCCGAGCCATGTCGGCGCGAGAAAGCTGCCGGCCGTTTTGCAGCAGTCTCAGACAACGCCTGGCGTTGATATGGCGCAGTAGGCTTGTCGTGCTCACGGCCGCATCTTTTGGTTACGTCAGCGCAAATACCATCGGAAGGGGCTGTCCCAAAGCCGTTTTCTCACGGAAGCGTCCAAAGTCGGCACAGCCATCGCGTGGGCAAGGATATAATACTGAACCAGAGCCGCTATTGGGTTGGCCGGGCTTGCGCGCCGACGGCGGCCACCCGCCAGTTCGGCAACAAGTTCGTCCGCGCCAATCTAACGAGGCGAAACTGGAACCACCGTATTCGACCGACTCGCTGTCTCGCGGATCGTCGCGAGCCTCATGGCAATGAACACAGTGGAGTCCACTTATCTTATGCGATCGACCAACCCCCATCGATCATGAGGTTCGCCCCGTTGACAAGAGCGCCCGCAGGTGACGCCAGGTACACCACCGCGCCGGCGACATCTTCCGTCTCGCCAATCCGGCCGAGCGGAATGTGCGCGAGCGTCTTTCGATGCGCCTCGGGGTCACTCAGATACGGACGCGTCGAGTCGGTCCAGATAAAAGTCGGCGAAATACTGTTCACAGCAATTCCCAACGGACCCCACTCCGCCGCCAGGCACCTGGTGAGATGATTGATGGCAGCCTTCGACATGCAATAGATCGATTCCTCGCGCAGCGTGACGGTCCCGGCCTGGGAACTGATGTTGAGGATGCGGCCAGTACGACGCTCGATCATTGTCCTTGCCACAGCCTGCGTCAGGAAGAACGTGCCTTTGAGGTTCGTGCCGAGAACCAGATCGAAGTCCTCCTCGCTGACGGATTGCGCCAAGCTTCGCCGCGAAATGCCGATATTATTAACCAGGATGTCGATTTGGCCGAAATGGGCTACCGCATCGCGCACGGCGTCTTCAATTCGTCGGGTCTCGGATATGTCCAATGGGACAATCAATGCGCGGCGCCCGAGCGCTTCGATGTCCGAGGTCAAATCCTTGCCGGCATTGTCGTCACGGACGATCGCAACGATGTCGGCTCCCGCCTCGGCGCATGCCAACGCACAGGCCCGGCCAATACCGCGCCCGGCGCCGCTCACCATCACGACCTTCCCGTGAAGGCCGAAGCTTGGCAGAGAACTCTTTGTCATCGTCGGTAACTCCAATGAGCGCCGCTTCCGGCGCCTGTTGTCTGATGCTGCTTTGGTAAGGTGGCAAAACGCCACGAGTTGTGACGGCGAGCCGTGATCGCCTCACAAGATCCGGCGTCGTGATTTCACGAAGGTGTCGAACGCAACCGCCAGAACGATGATCATCCCGATGATGATTTGCTGGACGTAAGCCGAGACATCTAGAAGAACGAGGCCGTTGAGCAGGACACCGATGAGGACGGTGCCGATGACCGTGCCGAATATTGTCCCGGTGCCCCCAAAGAGGCTGGTCCCACCAATCACAACCGAGGCAATGACAGTCAATTCAAAACCCGTACCTGCCACGGCCTCAGCCGAGTTCAGTCTTGCCGCCAAGACGAAAGCGCCGAGGCCTGCGAAGAAGCCGGTGATGACATAGACACTGAGGATAATCTTCTGGACGTTGAGGCCAGCGAGGCGCGCAGCTTCGGGGTTTCCGCCAACTGCATAGATCTGCCGGCCGTAGCGCGTGTAGCTCAACGTTATGTGCGCGATGATCGCGAACAGAACGAAGATCAGAACCGGAACCGGGACTGGCCCCAGCTTACCTTGGCCCCACCAGACAAATGCTTCGTCGAAGCCGCTGACCGGCCCGCCGCCGGAAAAGAGCAAGGCCGCACCGCGAAAGGCTGACATGCCGCCCAGCGTCACTACGAAAGGCGGCACCTTGAACCGGGTGATAGCCAGCCCTTGAACAAATCCTGCCGCGACGCCTACGCCGATCGCTGCCAGCGCTGCGACCTCCCAACCGAAACCCGTTGCGGCCGATCCATCGCCAACACTGAAACGATTGTCGAGGCCGCCCTTAGCTACCACCGCCGCGACAAGCCCTGCCAATGCTAGGATCGAGCCTATCGAAAGGTCTATTCCGGCGGTGAGGATGACGAAGGTCATTCCTATCGCCAGCAGTCCGTAGATCGAGACCTGGCGGAGCACGTTGAAAAGGTTCAGCGGCGTGAGAAATCGCGGCTCGAGGATCGAGAAGCCGATCATGAGGACCACAAGGAACAGCACTGGCGCGAAGCGCGCCACCACATTGAACGGCCGAATTTGCTGTCGCTTCGGGACCGGTGCCTCCGCTGCCACTTGCGCCATGTCGTTCTCCCCTGGTTGATCTCTCATGCCAGGACCGCATCCACGGTCATCAGGGCCATCAGCATTTCTGGATTGGCGGCGTCGGCCTGCACCTCGCCGGTGACGCGGCCCTCGCGCATGGTGATGATGCGGTCGCTGATGGCCAGCACCTCGGGCAGCTCCGAAGAGATCACGACGATGGCGATCCCAGTGCTTGCCATTTGAAACAGCAGATTGTGGACTTCGGCCTTGGCCCCGACATCGATCCCGCGGGTCGGCTCGTCCACGATGAGCACCTTGGGACCAAGAGCGAGCCAACGTGCCAGGACAATCTTCTGCTGGTTGCCACCCGAGAGGTCGGAGACGATCTGCTCCGGCCCCAGCATCCGGATGCGAAGCAGTTTCCGATACTCCGCGATCAAGGTGTCCTCGGCACCTGAATCGATGAAGACACCCAGCCGGGAAACCCGGTCTTGCGCGGTGACCGTCAGGTTTGCACGGATCGACTGCGACAGGAACAGGGCTTGCTGCTTCCTGTCTTCTGGCACTAGGCCGATGCCTCTTCGGATGGCGTCTTGCGGCGATGTCGGCCGCAACGACACGCCATCGATAAAGATATTCCCGGAATCGAACGGATCCGCGCCAAAGATGGCGCGCGCCGTCTCCGTGCGACCGGAGCCGACCAGCCCGGCGATGCCGAGGATTTCGCCGCGTCGAACCTCGAAACAGACGTCATGCAAGGCCATGGCATTCAGCCCTTCGGCGCCCCTGCGCCGCGACAGATTCTCGACACGAAGGACGACCCTCTCGGTCGCGGCCGGCGCCGGGCGCCGTTGCATCGCGGTGATCTCGCGGCCGACCATGTGACGGATGATGACATCTATGGAGGTATCGGCGACGTCTCCTTCGCAGACAAACGCGCCGTCGCGCAGGATGGTGAAGCGGTCGCACACGCGCATGACCTCTTCCAGACGGTGCGTGACGAATATGACGCTGAGCCCCTCGTCCCGGAACCCGCTGACGATGTCGAAAAGCCGATCCACCTCGGCATTTGAGAGCGCCGCTGTCGGCTCATCCATGATGATGAGTTTCGATTTCATCGACAGGGCGCGGGCGATCTCGACCAATTGTTGTTCGGCCACGGAGAGATCGCGAGCCAGTATGCGTGGGTTCTTCTCGAGACCAACCTTCGACATCAGGCCTTGCGCCTCGTCGACCAAACGTCCCCAATCCACGAAGCTTGCCCGGCCAGGTTCACGGCCAAGGAAGATGTTCTCCGCAATCGACATTCCAGGAACGAGCGTGAGTTCCTGGTAGATCGTCGCTATGCCACTGCGCTGCGCATCTTGAGGCGAGTTGAACGTGGCCTTCGCGCCAAGAAGATTTATCTCGCCGGCGTCCGGCGACTGAGCTCCCGACAGGATCTTGAGCAGGGTCGATTTGCCGGCACCGTTTTCACCCAGCAAAGCGTGAACCTCGCCTGCGCCGACGCGCAGATCCGCCGCTCTCAGCGCGGAGATGCCGCCAAACGACTTGGTGATGCCATTCATCTGCAAAAGAGGCTGGCGCATAGTGAGATCCAAACGAATTCAGCAGCCCGGAAAAGCGCGGCGTTGTGGGCCGATAAGGGTGAGGCCGGAGCTTAGGACCTCACCCTTGACCGCGATCGCCTTGGGAGGATAGCGGTCGCGGACGCCGAAGAGCTACTTCAGCTCTCCCAAACGTTCGCCGGCGTCGAGGTTGTCCTTTGTCACAGCGATCGGTGTGAGCAGCGTGATCTTGTTCTCCGGCGCCTTGCCGTCGCGCACAAAGGCTACGAGAATATCGACCGCCTGCCTGCCCTGCTTGCCAGGCATCTGCTCGATGGTGCCGGTCATTGCTCCATCGCGAACCTTGCCGAGCGATTCCGGCAGGGCGTCGAAGCCGATCAACTTCACCTTGTCGGTCAGGTCGCGGGCTTTCAGCGCCTCAAGGGCTCCGAGCGCCATATCGTCATTTGCCGCGGCGATGGCGTCGGGCGGGGTCGCCATGGATGCGAGCGCGGACTCCGTCATGGAAAGACCCTTGGCACGGTCAAATCCGGCTGTGTCCTCGAACACGAACTTGTATTTGGCCGCGAGGGGATCCAGCGCGTTGTGGAGGCCCTTGTTGCGGTCGATCGCGGCGCTGGTGCCAGGCTGCCCCTGCAGGTTCATCACTTTGGCGCCGTCGGGAAACAGCTTGATGATGAGTTGGCCCTGCACCTCGCCACCCTTCACATTGTCGGCACCGACGTGAGCGAGGATTCCTTTGACGCTGTCGATCGAGCGATCGACGGTGACGACCGGTATCTTGGCATCGATCGCTTCCTGGATCGCCGGCGCAAGCGCCGCTGAGTCGTTGGGGCTGATTACGATTCCGTCGACACCCTTGGCGATCGCCGCCTCGATATCGGCGCTCTGCTTGCTGGAATTGCGCTGACCATCACTCACCACAACGTTGATGTTGCGGAGCTTTGCTGCCTCGTCCTGCATCTCTTTCATGATGTGGACCGAAAATGGAAAGGCCAGATCAGGGCTGGACAGCATGATCGTCAGGGGTTTGTCGCCGGCCCACGACAGAGCCGGCGTCAGCAATGTTCCAAGAACTGCCAGGGTTGTCGCGAAGGTGTTTATGCGCATTTTCATTTCTCCTCCTTGGTTGTGCACGGATCGCGGACAAATGCTCTCCCCCGCAATCTTTTGCCAATTTGTTTATGTTCTATACATATTACGCAAAAAAAGAGAATGCAAGCCTCCCTCCTGCATTAGTCAACCGGCGGCGTGACGACGCCCTTTTTCAGAAGGATGTTTCCGTAGAGCCGTCGATCGCCGCTGAGAATGATCGCGAAGCCGCTCTTGGCGCGCCGCTTGAATTCGTCGGGAGTAATCGGCGCCAGCGACAGCGGCCGGTCAGCATGACTGGCGACGATCGCTAGGAATTCGCCAAAAATAGGCAGTTCCGTCTCGGGATTGCCGTCGACGATCATGCGGCATGCCGCCTCGGAATCGCGGCTTTCAAGCGGCATTACCGAAAGAACCGCTTCGAGGATCCGGGTGCCAAGGACGCCGTCCAGGCGAATGATATGGGCATCGTCATCGCAAGGATAGTTGGCGTCCACGATCGCGATCTCATGACCGTGGCCCATGGACCGCAGAGCATGGAGAAGATCGGGCGACAGGATTGGATCGATACCTTTCAGCATGACAGGCGTCCTTTCAGATTTGCGTTTTGGCTCAATGAGTGCGCGAGCGTTCCGCCGCTCAGCGATTTCACAGGAGATGCAAAAAGCATCCGACAAGCTCGGATATCTTGTATTTGCATTGAACCTATACTAATAGGCTTTGGTGGCCGTCAATGGCATTTTTCCGTACGCCTTCCGAGCGCGACCCACCGGCGACGTCCAGTCGCTCTGGACGCACACGGCCGGGTGACGCTAACAGGGCAGACGCCACGAAATGACGATCGAAATGGACGGGCAGGAATTTGAAAACCACCAACCTCATCCGCCACGTCAACGAGACGCGTTGCCTGCGCCTGCTGCGAAGGGCCTCGCCGCTTTCGCGCGCCGACATTGCCCGCGAGCTTGGCCTGACCCGGGCGACTGCCGGCAACGTCATCGCCGTGCTGCTCGAGGCGGATCTGGCCATGGAACTGACCGAGCCTCAGGAAGCGGGCAAGGTCGGCAGGCCGGGAATACGCGTAGCGCTAAACCCCAAGGGAGCTTTCTTCGTGGGTATCGACGTATCAAGCACCTGGCTGGCCGGTGTGCTCGTCGACTTCAGCGGGGCTGCGCTCAACAAGATCACCATTCCCAACAGCAGGAATTTCAGGGACCCGGAAACCGTTGCGCAGGCGATCGCCGATCTCGCGCGCCGCCTTGTTGTTGGTGCGGGTGTCGATACCAAGCGAGTTCGAGGTGTGGGCGTGTCCGTTCCCGGTATCGTGGGCCGAGACGGGGTCGTGGTTTCGGCGAGACTGCTGGAGTGGGAGGACGTCGATCTTGGACAGTTGGTCGCCTCCTCACTTGGGGCACCATGGCCGATCCGGGTGTGCAACGACGCCGTCGCGCTTTCTGCAGCCATCGGCGCGCTAGACACCCACGAGCCGGAAGACATGCTGGTGGTGTTGCTCTCGGAGGGGATAGGCGCGGCGATCATCCGCAATGGTCGGGTTGCCGAGGGCGCCAGTGGTTTTGCTGGCGAAATCGGCCATATGGTTCTTTCCGTCAGACCAGAAGATGCCAAATCCCAAACCCTGGGGTTGCTTGGGGGCTACAGCCCTTTCCTGCCGCTTCTTCCCGACGGGCAGTCGATCGCCGAGGGCCTGGCGGATTTGGCGGCAGAGCGGGACCACGGCAGCGTCCTGGAAATGAAACTCGAGACATGGTCCGAAGTGATCTCAGTCGGACTGCTCAATCTTATCCACATTCTAAACCCGGCACGCATCGTCCTCGGCGGCCCATTGGCTGTGTTGTTCCCAAGGATCCAGAAGAGGGTCGATGCGGTTCTGCGAGCCAATTTGCTGCACGGTCTGGCATTGCCGCCAATCAAGATCGCCGGCATTGAAGCCGACACCGTCGCTGTCGGCGCCGCCGGGACTCTTCGAGACAGCATTTTCCTGCTTCCTGAACTGGATCAAATTGGAAATGGAATGCCGGTCGGCCGGTCGCCCCAATTTGCCGAAATCGCCGGCTCATACAGCGAACGCTAATTGCAGTCGGGCACGCCTACGCGCCATTCGAGCCATCAACGCAACAGGCCGTCGCTCCTGAAATTGCCAAGCCGCACAACTTGGCGTGAGACCCGTGAGAACTGCTCGTTTTACTGGAAATTGCCGTCGAGCGGTCGCTCCCTGCGGACGCTTCGCGGGCCGCCTTCATCGCACGAAAGCTCGAAAGCAGGGTAATCGTTCTCTCGAAATCATCTTGCGCGACCAACACATGAGCATCGTCGGTGACCTTGACTTGGCCGTCACCGAGGCTTCAGCGTTGTTGGCTTGTCTACAGGGCATCTGCAAGGGCCAGAGCAATCTTTGAAGTAGCAGATTTCGGGAACATCCGAACTGCGCCAAGCCCATGCAGGGGCGCAAAGTGGCCATCGGCTGAATGATCGGGCTGAATGTCTGAAATGGGGCCGGAAGCCGAAGGTCCGGTTCTGCAACGGGGGGACCAGAAAGGCACCACTCGGCTGAGCACCACCGATCGATAACACTTTGAATGTCCCGCGTGCCGATGATCGGGTTCGTTTCTTTGAACACCGTAAGTCCCGAACAGATCGTGGGACCGATACCCGCGCCTATCGATCCTCGTACGTTGTCGCTCAGCATTTTTGTGGATACCGGTACGGCAACGCCGCGTGTTTGCTGCCTTTGAGCAAACAACACGGGATTACCATGGTTACGGAAAAGTTTGACTGCGTTACCCTTATCGGACTGCCTTACCATTGCGGCGTTCGAGGCGCGGTTCCGGGAAATGCCATGGCAACGGCGCCAGAGATTCTACTCGCCCCAGAGCACGTTCCCGACCAACTTCTTCACCGTAGTATTTCCCACCAAATCACTCTGCTTAACAACGCTGATCAAGCGACCGATGCCGAGATCGGTGATGATTTCCGGCTGATCCCCGCGGGAGATCAGATGGGGCGCATGCTTGTTCAAAGCATCCACACCGCCGCTGCGGTTCGAACTGCCAGAACCAACAACACGCTTCCTGTTGTTTGCCTTGGAACCTGCTCAGGGTCACTAGGGGTAATCGGCGGCCTGAATGCGAAGGAAAATCAATTCGGGGTGATCTGGTTTGACGCCCATGGCGACGCCGACACCCCCGAGACGTCGCGGACCGGATTTATCGAGGGTATGGTGACGTCGACGATCGTTGGCCGGTGCTGGTCTCAGTACACAGCTCAGACACCCGGGTTTGCGCCCATTCCCGAAGAGCACTTTATATCCGTAAGCCTCCACGAATTCTATTCGAACCCAGGTCCAGGAGACAACCTATCGGTTGGCACGGCGGTATCCAAACCAGTCATAGACAAACTTGGCTTCGACCGGAGCATGGCGGCCGCGCTGGACCTGCTCGCACCTCGAGTTTCTTCTGTATACGTGCACGTCGATACCGATGTCCTTGACCCGTCCGTTTTGAAATCCAACCTCCATAGCGCTCCCGGGGGTCTGACCGTGGACCAAGTCAACAGAGGTCTACAGATGATCGCCAACCAGTTCGAGATCCTGGCCGTCAGCTTCTCCTCATGGGACCCGGCAGTCGACCCGAATGGGGCGACGATCATCGCCCCCATGATCGCCAATGCCGCCGAAGCGGCTCTGGGCAGCCATCCCCGCTTATAGGCGTTTGGCCCTGCCTACTTATCCATCCGCCCAAAGCGGACCGGTAGCGCAGCTCAAAACAAAGGAGATCACATGTCGAAGAACTCAGTCGCGAACGCCTACACCCAGACCCGCAGGCAACTTCTGACGCGGACCGCAATGTTAGCCGGAGGCGCCATCATCGCGGCTGCGGGATCACGTGTCGGCTCGGCTCGAGCAGACGCCTTGGACGTCATGCATGTGGCTGTGACTGGAGGGAGCGGTGACTCGCTGGATCCCCACCGTACCCAGGGACAGGTATCAGACATTATCCGGTTCACGAACCTTTTCGACGGGCTCTCTGAATACCGTCCCGACGCTAGCGTCCAGCTATCCCTCGCGGAGTCCTTCACACCCAACGCCACGGCGGATGAGTGGACCTTGAAGCTCCATCCTGGCGTCAAACTTCACGACGGTCGTGAATCGGGATCGTAAAGCCAGAGCGAATTCCGAATTGCGTCGCCTCATCCATAAACTCTTGCTGTACCTGCGACAGTCCGAGCTCGCCGCTAGCTGCGTTCCAGCTGAATGTTTCCTGACGACTCCGTGCCCGATGGATAACCGGGTCGATCTTCTCATAAGCACTGCGCAGGTAATGGGACGTCCAGGGAGGCGGATAGGTTGAGATCAGGTCCGTAGCGCCGCCCACCTTAGGTGAAGGGAAGAGGTAGGCGAAGATTGGCAGGTCGAACGAATAGGCGATCTCGGACAGTACGTTGCGCAGGTCGGTCGCGTCGACGCTCTCTGCCAATTTCTCCGCGAATATTTGGAAGACGTCATGCCCGGCCAATTCAGCTTCTCTCCCAAATTGCGCGGCCGCTGAAACAGGCTCTAGGCCAAGGTCGCCCAACACGAGAAATCGCTCCGCGGTGGGCGCAGGTGCCTGACACCCGGCGCCGGTCAGCGCCTTAGCACCGCGCTCAGCACGTCCCGGATGCCGATCGCGCCGACGAAGCGCGACCCTTCGTCGAACAGCGCCACCGGCGCCGTCTGCGAGCGGTGCATGGCGAGCATCACCGTCTTCAGCGGCGTGCCGGGATTGGCCCAGAACACCTGGGCCCCCTCCTCCGGCTGGCGCTCGACATCGGCGCAGGAGACCCACACCGCCGGCTTGCCGTCGCGCTCGGCCGCGGCCACCAGGCCATGGTCGCCAATCCTGAAGCGCGTCGTCTTGCGCCGGTCGAGCCACACCCAGCCGCCGTTGCCCTGTTCCAGGTCGCGACGGTCGAAGACGCCGATGGCAAGCGGCCGCGAACGCTGCAGCAGCCAGGCGACGATCGCGACGACCAGCGCCAGAAGCACTGGCGGCACCATCAGCAGGAGATCCACCGCGCCGTCGAGGATGAAATTCAGCCCGTTGGAGAACGCCCGGAAAATCGTGTCGAAATTGTCGGTCAGGAAGCCGAAGAAAGCCTTGCCCCATGGCCCGATGGGGATCTTGTAGGCGACCAGAAATTTCGAGATCGGATCCATTGTCCCCTCTTGTTGGTTTTCGCCGCCCCTGGCGGGCGGTCATCTTCTGAAGCATATGAAAAAGGGCAGCCTTCCCAGCGGCTGCCCTTTTTCGGAGACTATACCGGCCTCAAGTCGTAAATCTCCCGAGCGCGGTCTTGACGGCTGCCACCGCATTGCCTGCGTCTAAGGGGGGCGCACCGACCCCATGTCATCAACTGTCCGTCAAAACAGCCAGCCTTGCGGCTTGATCCTCGCAGCGGCCGGCGGATTAGAATGAAGATCAATTATTAAGCGCAGCGTTGACAGCTGCGGTGGCATCGCCGCCGCTTGTGGTCGTCACGCCCTTTAGCCAAGTGGCAACGGAGTCAGGGTTCTTTTTCAACCAGCTCTTGGCGACATCATTGGCATCTCCACCCTTCAAGATGGTATCCATCATCCCACTTTCCATGGCGAGATTGAACTTAAGGTTTTTGAAAAAGGTGCCTACATTCGGGCACTCGCGCACGTACCCCTTGCGCGTAATGGTGTAGACGGTCGCCGAGCCGAAGCCGGAATCCCCCATCCCTTCCAGATAGGTGATCTTCATCGAGCCCATCACCGGGTGCGGTGTCCAGCCGAGAAATACGATCCACTGATTATTCTTCATGGCGGACTCTGCCTGAGTAAGCATGCCGGCTTCAGAAGATTCGACGAGCTCGTATCCCGCAATCGGCGAGTTCGGCTTCTTGATCATATCGAGGATGATCCGGTTGCCATCATTGCCTGCCTCGATGCCATAGATCTTGCCGCCCAGCTTCTCCTTCACCTCTGGTTTGGCTAAGTCGGCGAGACCCTTGATGCCTGCGTCAGCCATATAGTTCGGTACAACCATGCCATACCCGGCGCCTGTAAGATTAACATTGATCTGCTCAATAGTCCCCTCGGCCAGGTAATCCTTGACGTCATTCGTCATCGACGGCATCCAGTTATCCAGGAAGACATCGATGTCGTTGTTCTTCAACGAGGCCATCGTCACCGGTACGGAAACTTGCAGAGTCTGTGGTTCGTAGCCGAGCGCCTGGACAATGATTGAGCTCATGGCATTGGTTGCCTGCAGATCAGTCCATCCGACATCCGACAGGCGGACCTTCTTGCAGCTTTCCGCGTCAGCCGCTGCCGCGGAGGTCGCCAGCGCTGCCACCAAAGCCAATGCCGCTGCGACAACTCTTGTGCGTGACATGTAAGTTTCTCCCATTGTTTACTTTTGGGGGAACGTACCCGACTTGCCGAGCGCCGGCAGTCGAAAAAAAGTCAATAGGCAAGCTACTTTTTTGCGCGAAACAAACCACCGGGGCCATGCTACGGCTCGCACAAGTCGCCGGCTTTGGACGTCAACTGGGATCCCTGGACAGTCTCCCAGTGTTCGTCCCATTGCTTTAGCTTGACGCCTACTACCCTGAAGACACAGCATGGCAACTCGGACTGATCCCCTCACTATTGCAGATTTCGTTATCGTTGGTTCCGGCTCAGCCGGGTCCGCGATGGCATATCGCCTATCGGAAGATGGAAGAAACACTGTCGCCGTACTTGAATTCGGTGGTTCGGATAGGGGCCCGTTTATTCAAATGCCGGGGGCTTTCGGCTACCCCATGCGTATGGCTCGATACAATTGGGGCTACTACAGCGAACCTGAGCCACAACTCAACAACCGCCGCATTTTTGCCCCGCGCGGCAAAGTCGTCGGTGGCTCGTCCTCTATCAACGGCCTTGTTTACGTTCGGGGTCATGCTGAAGATTTTGATCGATGGAATGAACTCGGCGCGCGGGGATGGTCGTATGCCGATGTCCTTCCGTATTTCAAACGGATGGAAAATTCTCTTGGTGGGCAGCAGGGTTGGCGTGGAACTGAGGGCCCACTGCACGTACGCCGAGGTAACCTGTCGAATCCACTCTACAACGCATTTATCGAGGCTGGCCGGCAGGCCGGATTTCCGTTAACCGACGATTACAACGGAAGAAAGCAAGAAGGCTTCGGGCTGATGGAGCAAACCAGCCGCGACGGAGTCCGCTGGTCCACCGCGAATGCCTATTTAAAGCCCGCCTTGAAACGCCATAATTGCAGACTGATCCATTGCTTTGCCCGCAAAATAGTGATGGACCGCGGCCGAGCAATCGGGGTCGAAGTCGAGATTGGCGGTGAGACGGCGATTGTCCGCGCCAACAGAGAGATTATTGTCGCGGCTTCTGCATTTAACTCTCCCAAAATTCTGATGCTTTCAGGGATTGGCCTTGCCGAGCATTTGCAGAACATGGGAATTGATGTCGTCGCCGATCGACCTGGCGTGGGCCAGAATCTTCAAGATCATCTTGAATACTACCATCAGTTCAAAGCCACGCAGCCAATCACTCTCCATTCCAAGTATAACCTATTCTCGCAAAGTGTGGTCGGTGCGCAGTGGCTATTCTTCAAGAAAGGATTGGGTGCATATAATAATCTGCATGCTGCCGCCTTCATACGGTCGGCCTCGGGCGTGAAATCGCCAGATATTCAGTTCCACTTTTTCCCCATGGCAGTTGCATCGGATGGGACGCCTGCCTGCAACGGACACGGATTCCAGGCCCATGTGGGGTACAACATGTCCAAATCGCGCGGTTCCGTAACGTTGCGCTCTCCTGATTTTGCCGATGCGCCTGTCTTGAAGTTTAACTACATGAGCGATCCGGAAGATTGGAGCAAATTTCGGCATGCCATCCGCATAACTCGCGAGATCTTTAGCCAGCCGGCTCTTGAGCCATACCGAGGCGACGAGATTCAACCCGGGGTGAGTGCACGCTCGGATGATGAACTCGATGCTTTCCTGCGAGAGCATCTTGAAAGCGCTTTTCATCCCTGTGGCACCTGCAGAATGGGTGCTGCAGACGATCGGATGGCCGTCGTTGACCCGACAACGAGAGTCGTCGGGGTAGAAGGGCTACGGGTTGCCGACAGCTCTATCTTTCCCCACAACACGTACGGAAATCTGAATGGCCCTTCCATCATGACGGGCGAGAAAGCATCCGATCACATCCTGGGCAGGCATCCATTGCCTCGCTCAAACCAACAACCCTGGATCAATCCAATGTGGGAAACTAGCGACCGTTGACGGGGGTGTCCGCGTTCCGTGCTCTAAACCAATTTGGTCCCTGGGGAGCACC
This sequence comes from Mesorhizobium sp. M1C.F.Ca.ET.210.01.1.1, assembly GCF_004791585.1. Lineage (GTDB taxonomy): Bacteria > Pseudomonadota > Alphaproteobacteria > Rhizobiales > Rhizobiaceae > Mesorhizobium. The sequence goes on along the minus strand of NZ_SRUU01000007.1, from coordinate 212,738 downwards.
TCCAGCGAGGCAACTGCTGCTTCGCCGTGGAGTCTATGCAACCTGGCGAAAGCCCGCCCTCTTTTCCTCCCGGGGCGGGCTTTTTCGTTATCTGCACAACCCAAAAGGCCTCCTGCCCCTAACGCGCTTACGGGTGGCCTTTGAGCGGCGATCATCGAAGGCAAGCAAACCCACCACAATGGTTATGATCCTGGCCGCCGATCTCTCCAAGGCCACAGACCCCTCGAACAGTCGAAATTGTTCAGCCCAGCCCCGGACCGACCCACGCTGGTACCATCGCCCTGCACTGCTGCGGCGAGGTCCCATTGAATGCGCGAAAGCACTTGGCGAAATGCGAGGTGGACATAAACCCGCACGCTACTGCAATGTCGATGATTGGTAACCTAGTCCCTTCTATCAATCGCTTCGCGTGGTCGACCCTGATTCGGAGATAGTGGCGGACCGGCGGCAATCCAATGTAGGTCCCAAACAGTCGCTCCAGTTGCCGGCGGGAAATCCCAGCCCGCTGCGCGACTTCATCCACGGGCAGCGGACGTTCCACATTCTCTTCCATGATCCGCATCGCCAGCACCAGCTTGTCGCTCACGCCGGCAAACGCCAGGCCCGACGGCCCCGTCTGCCGGTTCGAGCCGGAGCGCTGGCCCTCGACGGTCGCGTGGCGGCAGACCTCCTGCGCGATGAAGCCGCCGGCATGGCCGCCGATCAGATCCACCGCGAGATCGAACGCCGCCAGCTCGCCGGCGCAGGTCGAATACTGCCCGTCCTTGACGAACAGGGAGTCGCGGATGCGCGGCTTGTGAAACACTTCGGAAAAGGCCGCGAGCCGCGACCAGTGGATCGTGCAGCGTATGTTCGCCAGGAGGCCGGCCTGGGCAAGCAGCCAGGGTGCCGTACCGAGAGCCGAGATCGGCACTCCACGCCGCGCGGTCGCCCGCAGAAAAGCATTTAGCTGCGGCGTCAGCTGCTTTTCCACCGCTTCGCCCGCGATGACGGCGAGTTGATCGGCCCTGCAGTCGCCAATGCCGGCTGAAAGCTCGTCCGTCGAAGCATCGACTGCGACTGAAAGCCCGTTTGCCCCTTCGATGGGCTGCCTGCTCGTCCCCACGATCTGCCAGCGAAACAGCGGCAGCCGGGAGACTGCGTTGGCGATGCGGAGCGGCTCGATATAGGCGTGAAGCGCCAGGTGGGAAAAGCCGGGCAATGCCAGCACCGCGACCTCAAACGGGCGGGCGACCGCCGCCGCCGTTTCCGACGCGGTCAGCGCCTTCATTGCGCTGATGTTGGTCGGCGCGTTCATCACTCCCGGTATATCGCCACGGGCTTGCCGAACATGCCCGGCTCCGGCTTCACGCCCAGCCCCGGCCGCTGCGACACGTCGACCGGCACGCCGAGTTTTTGGCCGAGCAGGTCGAAAAAGGCCATGTCGAAGGCGGCCTTGGCATAGCCATGCCCGTTCAAACGCTCATCCATGCGTTTCGCCAGCGGTCTGATCGAGGCGATCTCCGACCCGACGAGGCCGGGCGCAATCTGGGCGATTGCCGCGCGGGCGCCCAATGCGTGGTGGGGCTGATAGACGGGCCCGATCGGGCAGATCTCGCCCCAGCCGGCCAGCCCGTTGTCGGCGATAATCTCGACGAGTGTGCTATCGAGCGACTCCACATTGTCGCTCGCCATGCGGTAGACGCCGCCCTTCACCGGCAGTTCGGTCGTATAGACGTTGATCCTTTCAATGCGCATGACCATCTCAGTAATCCTCGTTCAGGGCATCGACCGCGGGGATCTCGCGCGAGCGTCGGTCGATATAGGCGCGCAGCTCGTCGTCCTTCGCAATATCGAGCGCGGGCTCTTCGTACTTGGCCAAAAGCCTGCGGGCATGCTCGAGTGCCCGCTGTTTGATGTCCTTGGTCCCGTCTGCGTACCACTGCTCGATCGAGTTGTTGTCGAACAGCTTCGGGATGAAGAAGGCCCGCTCGAAATTCGCTTGAGTGTGCGGATGGCCAAGATAATGGCCGCCCGGCCCGACATCGCGCACAGCGGAAAGGGCCTCGTCGAAGTCGTCCCACTGGACGCCTTGAGTCATGCGGTAACCCATCGAGCAGACCTCTGCGTCGACGACGAACTTGGCGATCGAGCAGTGCATGCCGGCTTCGTTCCAGCCTGCCGAGTGCCAGATATAGTTCGCGCCCGACATCAGCACGGCCATCATGGTCATGGCGCTCTCATAGCCGGCCTGCGCATCGAACACCTTGGCGCCGCCGAGCAGATTGGAGGTACGCCACGGCACGTTGTAGCGGCGCGCCATCTGGCCGATCATGAAGTTCATCAGCGATATCTCCGGCGTCCCCGCCATCGGCGCTCCGGACTGCATCGACACCGTCGACAGGTAGTGCCCGTAGATCGCGGGGCAGCCTTTGCGGATCACCTGGGTATAGGCAAGCGCGGAGAGCGCCTCGGCATTGAGCTGCGCCACGGCCGCGGCTGTGGAGGCCGGCGTGTTGGCGCCGCCGAGAACGAAGGGCGAGCACAGCACCGGCTGGTTGCGCCGGCAGAAGGCGCGCATGGCGCCGAGCATCACCTGGTCCCAGACCAGCGGCGAATTGCCGTTGCAATTGCCGGTCGCGACCGCGTGTGTCTCCAGGAAGCCTTCGCCGAACAGGATCTCGCACATGTCGAGCACGTCCTCGGCATTCTTGGGCGACGTTGTCATGCCCATGAACATCTTGTCGGAGTGCTTCATCGACGAGTAGGTGATATGCAGGTGCCGATGCGCGACGACGATGTCCATCGGCTCGACGATATGGTGCGCCGACGAGTGCAGCGCCGGCATCATGTGCGCCAGCTTGTGGAAGGTGCCGAGATCCGCAATCGTCGGGCCGCGCCTGACGTCATCAAGGTCGCGCATGTAGGGCGCGCCGGTCATCGGCACGAAGATCGACTTCGGCCCGCCGAGCTCGACATTTTTCGCCGGATCGCGGGCGAAATATTCGATCTTGGAAGGAATAGTCTTGATGAGTTCCATGACCAGGCCGCGGTCAAGATACACCCGGTCGTCGGCCCTGACGTCGGCGCCGGCCCTCTTCCAATCCTCGATCGCGATTGGGTCGCGGAACACCACGCCCACGTCTTCGAGGATCGCAAGCGAAGCCTCATGAATGCGCTCGACCTGCTCGGCATCCATCGGCTCCACGACCGGCAGGCCGCGCTTCAGCGTCGGCAGCATATCGATTTTCGGCGCCGTGCGGATGGTCCGTCGAGCCTCCCGCCCTCCTCTACGAGAAACTTGCAGCTGTGCAGTCAGGGCGGCCTCCAAACAAAAAATCTCCCACGTCGGACAAGGCGCCACTATTGCCCAGGTACGAAGGCTTGACCTACTGCAAAAGTCTCACGCCTGAGTTGATTAAACGGCCGTCAGACGCGCGGTGTTGTGGGTGGGGAGATCGAGATTCGTCGCCATAACGCGGTCTCGAGCCCTGACTCACCATGGCAGCCTCAGGATCGCAAGGATCCGTCGCCTCGCCCACTTGCGCCAGCAACGCGCATTGTCGCAGGACCCGGCGGAGATCCGCTGCTAAATTCGGAGGCGGGAGTCCCGGGGCACCAGATTACTTAAACTAATTTGTCCGAAATTTTTTTGCCGTTGAGAAGGTTCTAGAAAAGCCCATTATTCCGCGCACCGCCAGAAACCGCCTCAAGGTGTGAACATGTCCATTGACCTCGTTGCCAAGCTCGACGACAAATTGCGCGCAAAGCGCGAAAGCTTTGACAAGATCCCAGTGGTCGATATAGCGCCGCTTCTCGACGGAAGCGACAAGCAGGGCGTAGCCAAGCAAATCCGCTGGGCGCTTTCGAACACCGGCTTTATGTATGTGAAGAACCACGGCGTTGCGCAGGATTTCGTCGATTCAGTGTTCGACGTCAGCCGCCGGTTCTTCCAATTGCCAATGTCGGAGAAGATGGATTTGCACGTCAGCAAATCCGATGTCGCACTTCGCGGATATATCGAGCCATTCGGCGAAAACACCGACCCCGGAAAGACCAAAGACCTGAAGGAGTGCTTCGACATCGGTCCCGAGCGCCCAGCCCTGGAAGGCCCTTTCTTTGGCGCAAACCAATGGCCATCAGCCTTCCCCGAGTTTAGGGAGCTGACATACGGATACCACCAGAAGATGGTGGATCTGGCAAAGATGCTGTTGAAGGGGATCGCGCTTAGCCTGGACCTGCCGCAGGACCACTTCGAGGCGCTGATGCGCAACCCAATCAGCATTCAGCGCTTGCTTCATTACCCACCGCAGCGCGGCTATGTCGGCGAAAACATCATCGGTATCGGCGCGCACACGGACTATGGCAATCTGACCATCCTGGCACAGGACGACGTCGGTGGCCTCCAAGTGATGAACCGGGACGGTGACTGGGTAGAAGGCACGCCTATTCCCGGCACCTTCGTCATCAACATCGGAGATCTTATTCAGCGGCTGACCAATGATGTTTACCTCGCGAACATGCATCGCGTCGTGAACACCTCCGGGCGTGAGCGATATTCGATCCCCTTCTTCATCGACGCGGATTTCGAGGCAACCGTCGAGCCGTTGGCGTCGTGTGTCACCGCTGTCAATCCAATTCGTTATAAGCCGGTGACATGTGGGCAGCACAAATTCGGGCGATTTGCCGCCAGCTATGCCCACTTGGCAAAAGCGGGCTGAAGCCCGACAACCCGGGGAAGGCTCCGCAGGATTGCAGCCTTCAAGAACTCGAAGCAAGCCACCTGGCGAAAAGTCGACTTTTCGCCCCGGCGCTCGGATGGATCTTCAAATAGAATCCCATCGGCGACGTGATGGTTTCAGGCACCAGTTTAACCAGGCGCCGCTCGCGCATCAGGCTTTCCACCAACCCGTCCCAGCCAAGCACCGCACCGACATCATCCTGAGCTGCCTGCAGCGCAATCATATAGTTGTTGACGGAGAATTTCCGGCCCTTGGGATTTCCTTTGCCAAGCGCTTGAAACCAATCGTTCCAATTCGTCCAACCGGTTTCCTCGCTGCTCAAATGAATCAAGGGCGCCCCCAATAAATCTTCGACTCTGGAAATGCCATGCTCGGAGGCAAATCTCGGGGTGCCAAGCGCGACGATCCGATCTCGAAAAAGTTCGTGACACTCCTCATTTTCCTGGGGAGTTCCGTATTGAATGCTGAGGTCGCAGCGGATGGCCGTGGCCGGCACGTCGCTTACGATCTGCGAGACCGTAACAGCGGGATGGCTTTTCCAGAATGTCGAAATTTTCGGGGTCAGCCAAAGTGAACTTACCGCCGTGGTCGTCCTGATGGTTACATCGACGGCTTCAGGCCGGTCGCGCATTTGGGAAACTGCTTCGGAGATGATCTCAAATCCGCGCTGAAGAGCAACGAACAAAAAGGCCCCCTTCTCCGTCAATTCGACACCCCGGCTTCTACGCAGGAAGAGGTCGCATTTCAGATCACTCTCAAGCGCCTTGATCTGGTGGCTGACTGCCGCCGGCGTGACGTTCAATTCCCGAGCAGCCGTCTTGAAGCTCTCATTTCGGGCTGCCGCCTCGAAGCATATGAGAGCCGTCATCGAAGGGAGATCATAAGGTCTGGGCATCGGCGCCTCTTCGAGATGTTGCCAGCTTCAACTGCCGTTTCGTGGGAAGCCAAGTTAGATAAACTAAACCGCCACAAAAATTAATGCTATTGCCGAAACGGCATCAGCACGGAAGAATTGCAGCTTAAAACCTACGCTCACCTCGCTGGAAATTCCTATGGCATCCTCGTCGCCCTCCATCCAAGAAATGCTCGGACGCCGCAAGTCTGGTTACGCTCTGGAGCAGCCGTTCTACACCTCGCAGACCGTCTACCAGCTCGATCTCGAGCACATTTTCTACAAGGAATGGCTGTATGCGGCCCCGTCCTGCCAACTGCCGAAGCCGGGAAGTTATCTGACGCTTCGTGTCGGCGCCTACGAAGTGATCGTCGTTCGAGGCCGCGACGGCGAAATTCGCGCGTTCCACAACACATGCCGTCACCGCGGATCGACAATTTGCAAGGCGCGCGATGGCCAGGTCGCCAAACTCGTCTGTCCCTATCACCAATGGACCTATGAGCTCGACGGCAAGCTCATCTGGGCCAACGATATGGGAGCCGATTTCGACATGTCCAAACACGCCCTGAGGTCGGTTCAGCTGCGCGAACTCGCCGGGGTGATCTACATCTGTCTGTCGGATGCTTCACCGGCCTTCGAACCCTTTGCTGGATTGGCCCTCTCCTATTTGAGCGTTCACGATCTCACAAATGCGAAAGTCGCCCATACGTCGACCATCGTCGAGAAGGCCAACTGGAAGCTGGTGTGGGAGAACAACCGGGAATGCTTCCATTGCAGCAGCAATCATCCGTCGCTCTGCCGCTCCTTCTCACTTGATCCTGAAGTGGCTGGTGTGTCTGCGGACGGCTCGGTGTCGGCGGCTCTGCAAGCGCATTTCGACCGGTGCGAAACCTCCGGCGCGCCTGCACAGTTCCGACTGGCGAGCGACGGTCAGTTTCGCCTGGCGCGGATGCCCTTGCAGCAAAAGGCCGTGAGTTACACCCTCGATGGCAAGGCAGCGGTTCGCAAGAACCTCGGTCATGTAGCCTTGCCCGATGCAGGCTCGTTGCTGATGTTCCATTATCCGAGCAGCTGGAATCACTTCCTGCCGGATCATTCCCTAACCTTCCGGGTCATGCCGATCAGTCCGTCGGAAACCGAGGTCACCACCACCTGGCTCGTGAACAAGGACGCCGTCGAGGGCGTGGACTACGACATCAAGCGTCTAACCGAGGTCTGGATCGCCACAAACGATGAAGACCGCGAGATTGTTGAAGCCAACCAGCAAGGCATCTTCTCTCCCGCTTATGCTCCGGGCCCGTACTCGCCGGTGCAGGAAAGCGGCGTCTCGCAATTCGTTGACTGGTATGCGACGCGGCTTGAACGCTCGCTAGCGCCCACACTGCTGGCTGCGGAGTGAGTGGATGAATGTCGTCACAAAACCCAAGCTGGTTTTCTGGACCGATTCAGAAGAACTCGAATGCGTTTCCTTTCTTCCCGAGGCGCCGAACGTTTTGACTTTCTGCTTCCGGTCGCCGTCGGGGGCGCTGTTCAATTTCGATCCAGGGCAGTTCCTTACATTGGAGCTGCCTGTTCCCGGCGGCCCGATCTATCGGACCTACACGCTTTCCTCGTCTCCGTCGCGACCGACCTCCCTGACAATCACGGTAAAGGCGCAGGCAGACTCGATCGGCACGCGTTGGATGTTCGACAAGCTGCGTCCCGGCACGCGCCTGCGGGCTATCGGTCCAGGCGGCACTTTCTCAATCGCGCACCAACCTGCCGAAAAGTACCTCTTCATCTCCGCCGGCTCGGGCATCACGCCGATGATGTCCATGACGACCAATTTGTACGATTCCGGGGTTGACCCGGATATCGTCTTTGTCCACTGCGCGCGCCGGCCTTCCGAAATCATCTTCCGGGAACGGCTGGAACATATGGCATCTCGGGTAACCGGCATCGACCTGAAATGGGTGGTGGAGGAAACCGACCCGTACAAGCCTTGGACCGGTTACAGGGGCATGTTCAACCAGCTGATGCTGGGTCTGATGGCGCAGGACTACCTGGAACGCGAAGTGTTTTGCTGCGGACCGGAGCCCTTCATGCAAGCAGTTCGCGAGGCGCTGGCGGGTCTGGGCTTCGATATGGCTCGCTACCATCAAGAGAGCTTCCGCGCGCCCCTTCCGGAGGTAGAGAATGTTCCGGATGACTTCATTCCCGGAGACAAGACCGAGGCTCAGATCGAGTTCAGCTTGTCCGGCATCTCCGCGAAGTGCGTCGAGACGGATACGGTTCTGACGGCCGCGCGGTCTGCCGGCCTGATGATCCGTTCAGGCTGCAGCATGGGGATATGCGGGACCTGCAAGGTCCGCAAAACCGAAGGCCAGGTGCATATGGTGCACAATGGCGGCATCACAGAAGACGAGATCGCCGACGGTTTCATTCTTGCCTGCTGCTCGAACCCAGTCGGCCTGGTCAGGCTCGAAGCATAGCTGCCTGAGTACTCATCCCCATCGTATCTAACGGAGGTCGACCGGTGTCGCACGATCCTCTTCTCCAGCCGTATAAATTGAAGCACCTCACGCTTCGCAATCGAATAATCGTAACATCACACGAACCAGCATACCCTGAAGATGGCATGCCAAAAGAGCGGTATCGCGCCTACACCGTCGAACGTGCCAAAGGCGGCGTCGCGCTTACGATGACCGCCGGCTCTGCCGCCGTTTCGAGGGACAGCCCGCCGGTCTTCAACAATCTGCTCGCGTACAAGGATGAGATCGTCCCCTGGATCAGGCAAATGACCGACGCCGTCCACGAAGAGGGTGCCGCGATCATGATTCAGTTGACCCATCTCGGCAGACGGACGCGCTGGGACAAGGGCGATTGGCTCCCTGTGGTAGCTCCTTCACATCACCGCGAAGCCGCACATCGGGCCTTCCCAAAGAAGATCGAAGATTGGGACATCGAGCGCATTATCAAGGATTTCGCCGATGCCGCGGAACGCATGAAGGCCGGCGGCATGGATGGCGTCGAGCTCGAGGCTTACGGTCATCTGATCGACCAATTCGCATCGCCGCTGACGAATGAGCTGGATAGCCCATACGGAGGCTCGCTCGACAATCGCATGCGCTTCTGCCTCGACGTATTCAAGGCCATGCGCGAAAGGGTGGGCGAGGAATTCATCCTTGGCGTGCGTTACACCGCAGACGAGCGTTTGCCTGGCGGGACCAACAAGGCGGATGGATTGGAGATATCCCGGCGCCTCAAGGACAGCGGCCTCATCGACTATCTCAACGTGATCCGCGGCCACATCGACACTGACCCGGGTCTCACCGATGTGATCCCGATTCAGGGTATGGCCAACTCGCCTCATCTCGACTTCGCTGGCGAGATCCGCGCAGCAACCAAGTTTCCCACGTTTCATGCGGCGAAGATCCCGGACGTCGCGACCGCCCGACATGCGATCGCGGCCGGCAAGGTGGACATGGTCGGCATGACGCGCGCCCATATGACCGACCCTCACATCGTGAGGAAGATCATCGAGAAGCGGGAAGAGGACATCCGACCCTGCGTCGGCGCCAACTACTGCCTGGATCGCATATATCAAGGCGGGTTGGCGTTCTGCATCCACAACGCGGCTACCGGGCGCGAACAGGAAATGCCCCATGTGATTGAGAAGGCCGAGATCCGCAAAAAGATTGTCATCGTCGGCGCCGGCCCGGCAGGACTTGAGGCGGCGCGTGTGGCGGGCGAACGAGGACACGAGGTCGTGGTTTTTGAAGCAGCCAACGATCCGGGCGGGCAGATCCGTCTTACAGCACAAAGTGCCCGCCGCAAGGAGATGATCAGTATCATCGATTGGCGTATGGCCCAATGCCACAAGCTCGGTGTCACCTTCCGCTTCAACACTTGGGCCGAAGCCGCCACCATCGAGGCGGAGAATCCGGACGTCGTGATCGTCGCCACGGGTGGCCTGCCCAATACCGAAGTTCTGATGAAGGGCAATGAGTTCGTGGTTTCGTCATGGGACATCATCTCCGGCGACGTCAAGCCAGGCACAAATGTCTTGGTGTTCGATGATGCTGGCGACCATGCCGGACTTCAGGCAGCAGAGTTCCTGGCGAACGCGGGCGCGAAAGTGGAAATCATGACGCCGGACAGGTCATTCGCTCCGGAGGTAATGGCGATGAACCTCGTGCCTTACATGCGATCACTCCAGAAGCTTGATGTTACCTTCACCGTCACTTTCCGTCTGGAGTCGGTCGAAAAGAACGGCAACCAACTCGTGGCCCAGGTGGGAAGCGACTATGGCGGTGTGTCAAAGGAACGGGTCATCGACCAAGTTGTCATCAATCACGGGACAATACCATTTGATGACGTCTACTTCGAACTCAAACCGAAGTCCTCCAACGAGGGCGCCGTGTCTTACGACGAGCTAATAAGCGGAAAGCCACAGTCGATGAGACGCAACTCCGCAGGACTATTCCAGCTGTTTCGGATCGGCGACGCTGTCGCCGCCCGAAATACGCACGCGGCAATTTATGACGCATTGCGCCTAGTCAAGGACATCTAACAGCACGACGGACGTGAATATCCCATGGGAAGAAGCGAAGCACTGCAGAAATTCTTGGATGGCGCATTCCTCGCGTTTGACCGTTTTGCGGTCGACATCCGTTCGCGAAAATCGCTCACGCAGTTGTTCGCGCAACTGAACGTTCCGGGAGTTGAGCGCACGACGCCAGGATCGCGTCTCGCGGTCTGTGAGCGGTTTCTTGCGCCTGCTATGGATCTCACCCCCAACGAGCCTACGCTCCAAGCGCTGATCTCGCTGTTCAAGGCATTGGAACCGAAACTTGAGTGGAAGTGGCGAGCGACCTACGACAACACTGCGAGTCAGAACTTTCTGATGAGCCATGCCAATGTGATGATTGTTGGTCCCGGCGCTTTGGAAGATCGCCAGGATGCCTGGATCGGCGCGACGCTGATGGCACCCAACGTGCGCTACCCGGACCACAGCCACGCTCCGGAAGAGACCTATCTCGTCATATCTGAAGGTGAGTTTCGACAAGCAGATGGCGATTGGTTCGCCTTGAGCGCAGGCGGTTCATTCTTCAACCCACCGAATATCAAACATGCCATGCGATCTGCCCAGAAGCCTCTATTCGCATTTTGGGCGCTCCTCCCAGAGCAACGCGTTCATTGACCACGTGCTTAGTTGATTGATGTTTGGGGCTCGTTCCGAAGGTCCCATATTTTGCGCTTGTGGAACGATGAGCACTCCCGGCATGCACGCGGCGATCAACGATCAAATGCTGCGTTGCGGTGTGTCGACTTTTGGTAAGAGGGGTCGCATGTTGTGAGGGGAAATCCGTGCGGGTTGAATAGGAGTTGGGATCTCCCGACGTCTTGAGGGGCTTGGTTGAGCCGATCGCGCGATCAACGCGGGGTTAGGAAATTGAGATGGTTCGCCGTTACTACGATCTGCCATCTTTGACAGCCTTGGCGGTTTTTGAGGCATCCGCCCGGCACCTTTCGTTCAAGCTGGCTGCCGCGGAACTGAATGTCACGCCTGGCGCCGTCAGCCGGCAGATCAAGGCGATCGAAGACGAATTGGGGGTTCTTCTCTTCACTCGGCTCGGAACCGGTGTGACCCTGACCAGCGCTGGCGAAGATCTTTACGGCGTGTTGGCCAGCGGTTTCTCACGAGCTGCAGAAATCGTGCGAAATGTAAAACGCGGTGACCGTACGAAGAACGTCACGGTGGCTTGCTCTGATGCCTTGGCATCTATGTGGCTGATCCCCCGCATGCCGGACTTCTGGACACGGCACCAAGACATATCAGTCGACCACCTCATCTCTGATAATCCTAGGGACTATCGCCGAGCAGAGGTCGAATTGCGCATCCGCTACGGATTCGGGTCATGGTCCGACGAGAATGCCGAACTCCTTTTCGACGAGACGATTTATCCTGTGTGCGGATCGGAATTTGCGAACACCCATCGGGACGCAACCGCAGAGTCGCTAGCCGACCTGCCGCTACTGCATGTCGATTGGGTTGATCCCGACTGGGCAGCCTGGGACGAGGTGTTACGGCGCGCGGGTGTTCCGCACGGTCCGACCCGAGGTCGGCGCTTCGGGAAGTTCTTCGTGGCCCTACAGGCCGCACAAGCGGACCAAGGTGTCGCCGTTGGCTGGCACCGTTTGGTGAAAGCCCAGATTGAGGAAGGGAAACTGGTCAGATTGACGGATCTCGAGCTGCCGGCGCCGGGCGGCTACTATCTAACGTGGAACAACAATCGCCTGCTTTCCCCCGCGGCTGAAGCCCTGCGCACCTGGATCCGGGAAGTCGCTACGCAGGAACGAGAAAGCTAGAGTTCCTGGTTAGCTGACCTGTGCAGCGCCAGCGGAGCGCGCCGATTGACTATCAGCGGCTCCCGATAGAACTCGGCCGGAACTGGGTCATCGAGAGCGTCCGCAGTCATCGGCTCGTTTGCGCCGAGCGCAAGATCCGCGCTGCTATGTCGAGTTCACTTGACTTGCATCGGTCTGCATGCTTGAAATCATCGTGCGCATACAAGGAAGGTATGTTTGCATACTTGGCCCAATGCAATGCATCACACCTCTGCCGCCGAAAAAGCCAAACGCGCATGGTTGAAACCACTGAGAGGAACTTTTGATGTCAAACGAACTCGACTCTTTGAGCATTTGCGTCGCTTCCGGCAAACTGAGCCGCCGTAATTTTCTCGGCCGGGCGGCGGCACTTGGCATCGCCGCACCGTTCGCTAACGCGCTGCTTTCAAGCGCGGCTCGCGCCGCGGGTCCGGTCAAGGGCGGCATTCTGAAAGCAGCCATGGCCGGCGGAGAATCCACCAACAGCCTCGACCCGGGTACTTGGTTGAGCCAAGTCCCTTACACGTTCGGTCGTTGCTGGGGAGAGCAACTCCTTGACGTCTCTCCGACTGGCGAGATCGAGTACCGGTTGGCCACAGAGTATGATGCCTCTGATGACGCCAAGAAATGGACTTTCAAGATCCGCAAGGGCGTCACCTTTCACAACGGAAAGGACCTAACCCCTTCCGACGTCGTGGCGACGTTGGAGCGCCACGGCGACGCCAACTCGAAGTCGGGGGCGCTGCCCTTCGTTCAGGCATTCGAGACGATCAAGGCGGACGGCGATACAGTCGTCATCACGCTCAAGGAGCCGAACGCCGATCTGCCCTTTGTCGTGGGCGACTATCATCTGATGATCCAGCCGAACGGTGGCAAAGACAATCCGACCGCCGGCATCGGCACTGGACCTTACAAGGTAGCGGTCAACCAGCCTGGTGTGCGCCATGTCGGCGAGAGACATCTGGGGCATTGGGATTCCGACAAGCGCGGCCATGCCGACCAGGTCGAGATCATCGTTGTCAACGACGCGACCGCGCGCACCGCAGCACTTCAGGGCGGGCAGGCTCACATGATCAACCGCATCGAACCGAAGATCGTGGATCTGGTGAAGCGTATCGCCGGAGTCACCATCCGCAATGTTCCGGGCAAGGGGCACTACGTGATGGTTGCTCATTGCGACACTGCACCCTTCAACAACAACGACCTTAGGCTGGCGCTTAAATATGCCGTCGACCGAGAGGAGATGGTGAAAAAAATTCTCGGGGGTTACGGAACCGTCGGCAACGACACGCCGATGATTGCCGGCTATCCATTATACTCCGACGACATCGAACAGCGTAAATTTGATCCGGAAAAGGCTGCCTTTCACTATAAAAGGTCCGGGCATTCGGGTTCGGTGCTGCTGCGAACCTCTGACATCGCCTTCCCCGGTGCCGTCGACGCGGCGCAACTCTACCAGCAAAGTGCCGCCAAATGTGGCATTACGCTGGAGGTTAAGCGCGAACCAGGCGATGGGTATTGGGCTCAGGTCTGGAACAAGCAGCCTTTCTGCATGTCCTACTGGACTGGCCGTCCAACACAGGATCAGATTTACTCACTCGCTTACGTGTCCAAGGCCGAGTGGAACGACACGCACTTCTTCCGTGAGGATTTTGACAAGCTGATCGTCGCCGCTCGCAGCGAGCTCGACCAGGCGAAACGCAAGCAGCTATACCGGGACGCCGCCGTGATGCTGCGCGACCAGGGCGGTGTCATCGTGCCTATGTTCAATAACTACATCGATGCGACCAACGAAAAGGTCGGGGGCTGGGTGGACGATCCAAACGGCGAGCTGATGGGTTCCCATGCGCTGACGAAATGCTGGCTGCAGCCCTGAGTCGGGCGTTGCAGAGATGTCTTCACCAATCCTGAAGCTAATTGCCCAGCGCATTGCGCTGGGCATTCTCCTGCTGCTGGCCGTTTCGGTCCTGATCTTCGCCGGCACCCAGATCCTGCCCGGCGACGTCGCGCAAGCCATACTCGGACAATCGGCGACGCCTGAGTCGCTCGCCAATCTGCGCGAGCAGCTCGGACTCAACCAGCCTGCCTATATCCGCTATTTCCACTGGCTGGGCGGCGTGCTGACCGGCGACCTCGGCACCGCCATGTCGAGCGGGCAGGACATCGCGACGTCGATCAAGGAACGGCTGTGGAACACACTGTTCCTGGCCTTCTGGGCGGCGATCGTTGCCATCCCGCTGGCGATCACGCTTGGCCTGATCGCGGTGCGTTACCGCAATGGCTGGGTCGACAAGCTGATCTCGGGCGTAGCGCTCGCCTCGACCTCGTTTCCGGAATTCTTCATCGGCTATCTGCTGGTCTATTTCTTCGCCGTGAAGTGGCAAATCTTCCCCGGCATCTCGACGGTCTATGACGGCATGTCGTTCCTTGAGCGTATGCAGGCGATCGCCTTGCCGGCAACGGCGCTGACCCTGGTGGTGCTGGCGCACATGATGCGCATGACGCGCGCGGCGATCCTCAATGTCATGCAGTCGGCCTATGTCGAGACGGCGGAGCTTAAAGGGCTGTCGGCGTTCAACGTCATCCGCAAGCACGCCTTCCCCAATGCCATCGCGCCGATCATCAACGTCATCATGCTCAACCTCGCTTATCTGATCGTCGGCGTCGTCGTGGTCGAGGTGATCTTCGTCTATCCCGGCATGGGGCAATACCTGGTCGACCACGTCACCAAGCGCGACGTGCCGGTGGTTCAGGCGGTCGGCCTGATCTTTGCCGCTGTCTATATCAGCCTGAACATCATCGCGGACATCGGGGCGATCGTCGCCAATCCGCGGCTCAGACATCCAAAATAGGGGGCGGATATGCTCGATATCAAACGCATGCCGATCCCGGCGCTGATCGGCATCGTGCTTACGGCATTGTTCGTGCTGGCGGCGTTCTTCGCACCCTGGATCGCGCCGCACGGCAATGGCGAAATCGTTGGCGACGTCTGGGAACCAATGTCGGCAACGCATTGGCTGGGCACCGACAATCTGGGTCGCGATCTCTTGTCGCGGATGATCTACGGCGCCCGCATCACCTTGTTCATCGCGGTGCTGGCGACGGCGCTGTCCTTCTCGCTGGGCGCCATTCTCGGTTTCTCGGCGGCAGTATTCGGCGGCTGGTACGACACGCTGCTCTCACGCCTCGTCGATCTCCTGATGTCGATCCCGACACTGATCATGGGCCTGGTGGTGCTCTCGGTGCTGCCAACCAATCTGGTGACGCTGATCCTGGTGATGGGCGTTCTCGACTCCACCCGCGTCTATCGCCTCTCGCGCGCAGTCGCCGTCGACATCAACATCATGGACTATGTCGAGGCCGCCAAATTGCGCGGCGAAGGCGAAGGTTGGATCATCTTCCGCGAGATCCTGCCCAACGCGCTGTCACCGCTGATCTCCGAGCTCGGCCTGCGCTTCATCTATGCCGTGCTGTTCTTGTCGACGCTCTCCTTCCTCGGCCTTGGCGTGCAGCCGCCTGACGCCGACTGGGGCGGCATGGTCAAGGAAAACAAGGACGGCATCGTCTTCGGCATCGCAGCCGCGCTCATCCCGGCGGCGGCGATCGCCTTGCTGGCGATTTCGGTCAACCTTGTTGCCGACTGGGTGCTCAACCGGACGACAAGCCTTAAGGGAGGACGCGGCTGATGGCTGATACCAAAACGAAGCCCGTGCAGCCCAAGCAAGGCCTGCTGCTCGACATCCGCAATTTGCGCATCGAAGCGACGGTCTATCCGCCCGGCGGTGAGGCGCCGAAGACCATCACGCTGGTGCACGATGTCTCGCTGACACTGGAGAAGGGCAAGGTGCTAGGCCTGATCGGCGAATCCGGAGCCGGCAAGTCGACCATCGGCCTGTCGTCCATGGGCTATGGCCGCGGCGGCGTGCGCATCACCGGCGGCGAAGTCATCTTCAACGGCCGCGACATCCTCAAGGGCGGCAAGGAAGGTTTCCGCAAGCTGCGCGGCCGCGAAGTCTGCTATGTCGCGCAGTCGGCGGCGGCCGCTTTCAATCCGGCGCACAGGCTGATGGACCAAGTTGTGGAAGCCACGCTGCTGCACGGGACGGCGACACGAGCCGAGGCCGAGAAGCGCGCGGTCGCCCTATTCAAGAAGCTCAGCCTGCCCAATCCCGAAACCATCGGCGAGCGCTTTCCGCACCAGGTCTCCGGCGGTCAGCTGCAGCGCGTGATGACGGCGATGGCGCTGTGCTCGGAACCCGACCTGATCGTCTTCGACGAGCCGACCACGGCGCTCGACGTGACGACGCAGATCGATGTGCTGGCGGCGATCAAGGACGCCATACGCGACACGCATGTGGCGGCTTTGTACATCACCCATGACCTCGCCGTCGTCGCCCAGGTGTCGGATGAGATCATGGTGCTGCGCCACGGCAGGCTGGTCGAATGGGGAGGCACCCGCCAGATCATCAAGGAGCCGCGCCAGGAATACACGAACGCGCTGGTCTCGGTGCACGAAATCGAGCACCAGGAGCAGAAGCCCAGCGCGACGCCATTCCTGTCGGTCAAGAACGTCACTGCCGCCTATGGCGGCGGCCACGTCAAGGTGCTGAAGAACGTCTCGGTCGACATCTATCCGGGACAGACGCTGGCCGTGGTCGGCGAGAGCGGCTCCGGCAAATCGACGCTGGCGCGCGCCATCACCGGGCTTTTGCCGCCCGAGCAAGGCAGCGTCGTCTTCGACGGCCGCACGCTCGGCAACAGGCTTTCCGACCGGCCGAAGGAAGACCTGCGCCAGCTGCAGATGATCTACCAGATGGCCGACGTGGCGATGAATCCGCGCCAGACGGTCGGCACCATCATCGGCCGGCCGCTGGAGTTCTATTTCGGCATGAATGGCCGCGAGCGCGACAGGCGCGTGACCGAGCTTCTCGACGAGATCGAGATGGGCAAGGGCTTCATCGACCGCTATCCGGCCGAGCTCTCCGGCGGCCAGAAGCAGCGCGTTTGCATCGCCCGCTCGCTCGCCGCCAAGCCGAAGCTGATCATCTGCGACGAGGTGACCTCGGCGCTCGATCCGCTTGTCGCCAACGGCATTCTCAAGCTCCTGCTCAACCTGCAGCAGGTGGAGAAGGTCGCGTATCTGTTCATCACCCACGACCTCGCGACGGTGAAGTCGATCGCCGATTCGATCGCGGTGATGTATCGCGGCGAGGTGGTGCGCTACGGACTGAAAAGCAAGGTGCTTGCGCCGCCGTTCGACGCCTATACCGACTTGCTCTTATCCTCCGTCCCCCAGATGGAGATCGGCTGGCTGGAAAAGGCGATCCGGGGGCGGCGCATGGCGAGTGCTGGCAACTGAGCTTGAACAGCCGACCGATCTACCGAGCAAGCTCAGCCGTCCGCGATGCGGCCCTGCAGGCCTCATTCCTAGGCTAAATGCAACCTCCGGATCATCGCCCCGGGGCCGGCCAATTCATACTGGCGATGAGGTCGCTAAAACGTTCCCCTTGAACGAGGACATGCGAGCGCAGACAATCACCCGCCGCTTGCTCGTCGCCCGCAAGAATAGCTGAAACGATCTGCTCGTGTTCTTCGAACGAGACAGACACACGGTTCCGCGTGCGTAATTGCAGTCGGCGATATGGCTTGAGTCGCCTGTGCAAATTGGTGGCCTGCTCGAAAAGAAATCTGCTTCGGCTTGCCTTGTATATCGCGTGGTGAAAGAGCTCGTTGGCATAGTAATAGGCATCCGTGCCTTGCTCTACAGCGACGCGACAGGCCTCATGGGTTTCCAGCAGGTTATCATGATGCTCCGGCGTCAGTCGGCGCGCGGCCAGTCTGCCTGCGAACGCCTCTATCTCCGCCATGAATTCGAACATCTCAATCAATCGGTCCGGCGACAGTGCGGCAACAGCCGCGCCGCGCCGAGAAAGCACCTCAACGAGACCCGCTGTCTCGAGCTGCTTCAGAGCTTCGCGAATAGGCGTTCTTGACACGCGAAAGCGAAGCGCGAGGGGTTGCTCTTCAAGTCTCTCGCCGGGCTGAAACTCGCCACTTAGAATCGCCTCCTCAAGCAGATCCCGCACGGAATGACCCCGATCGGGCCCTTGACTAGAATTGGATTGCATGCAAATATTCCATTCGTGTATACATTGTTTTCGTCCCTGGATGCATTCTGACAGAGGCTATATGCGTCGGTCGATGAATATCAACAAAAAAGCGTCCTGTCAGACGCAGTTCGCCGGCTGGCATAGGGCGAATGATCCTGGAGTCGTAAATTGAGGCAATCAACCCACGGGCTGCAAAATGAGCCGCCGACCGTAAGCACGGACGATTTCTGCGTACAGCTGGATGACACGACCCTCTACGAAGACAATGTGCTGGCGTTGCTTGCACAGGTGCACAGGCGGCGTCTTTCGTCGGAATTGATCGCTTTCTACGGCTCCTCCTCCTTCCGTATGTGGGAACGAATGGCCGAGGATCTCAACGAGCTTCGCGTCGCCAATCTGGGTTTCGGCGGCGCTACCTATGCAAGTGCGGTTCATTATTTCGGGCGCGCTGTCGCGCCGCTGAAGCCGGCGAAGATCGTGCTGTATTTCGGCGAGAACGACATTTCCATGGACGGTATGACGGCGAAGTCGACCTTTGACAATTTTCTGCGGTTAATCGACGTGGCGCGAAAACAGCTCGGACCCATTCCGATCTTCTGCCTGTCGGTCAAGCAAAGCCTGGCTAATTGGATCTATGCCGATGAGGTGATGCGCCTGAACGCCCTGATCGCTGACTTCTGCTCGGGAGATCCCCATACGACCTATGTCGATGTTGCCACATGCCTTTTGGGCGAGAACGGGCGTCCGATGGGGCGTTATTTCAAGGACGACAACATTCATATCAATCATCGCGGTTACACCGCTTGGGCAGACGTCCTGGCGGCGGTTCCGAACCTTTTTACGGCCGAATCGGGACGATGAGCCACCCGCTTTGCCGATGATGATATGCTCACGTGAGGCAAAAGTTATGAGGGGGACTATTTTTTCGGATTTGCTTGCGTCGATTACCGAGCGCGGGCGCGCCGTTCTCGGATTGCCTCAGAGAGAGACGCAAGGAGCGGACGGACAGACCAGCATTGTAGATCTATGTGAACGACTGCTTTCTGGGCGAGGTGAAGCATCTGGAACAGCGTTGGCGCGGGCTGTGCTCGACGCCTACGATCATCTTAACGAGGCAGGCAAGAAGGATTTCTTCCTGATGCTCGCCGAAAGCTTTGGCTCTGACAAATCCGCGCTTCTGGAGGCGGTCGATCGTTGGACGCAGGAAGAAACCACAGAGCGCGCAACTGAGCTCCATTATCGCTCCGAGCCGCGGCGGCAGGAGTTGCTACGCCGTCTCAACTACGCGGCGGGAGGAACCGCGGCGCTTGTGAAGATGCGCGAGACGCTGCTTGGCCATCTTCCGTCCCATCCGGCGCTACGCGCCGTGGATCGGGACTTCGTGCATCTATTTTCATCCTGGTTCAACCGGGGTTTTTTAGTCCTGCGGCGCATCGATTGGACGTCGCCGGCAATAGTCCTAGAGAAGATCATTCGTTACGAGGCCGTCCATCAAATACTCGGCTGGGACGATCTGCGTCGGCGTCTCGATCCGCCGGATCGGCGCTGTTACGCCTTCTTTCACCCTGCGCTGCTTGACGAACCCCTCATCTTCGTCGAGATCGCGCTTTGTCACGAAGTTCCCTCAGCGATCCAGCCACTGCTGGCGCACGACCGAACCGGTGTGCCGGCGGGCAAAGCGAAAACTGCGGTGTTCTACTCTATCTCGAATTGCCAGCAAGGCCTCTCCGGCGTCTCTTTCGGCAATTTTCTTATCAAACAAGTGGTTGAAGAACTGCGCCGCGATCTTCCCGGTATCAAGACATTTGCAACCCTGTCGCCGGTTCCCGGCTTCGTGCGCTGGATGCGAACGGTGGCAATGGCTGGGATGTCTGCGCAAGATCGCGCGGGGGTCGCCTTCCTCGACGATCCGCAGTGGTGGACGGAACCTTGCCTAGTGGCGAAGACCCGCCCCCCGCTAGAGCGGCTGGCTCGGCAATACTTTCTGGATGCACGCCTGCCAGACGGGCGCCCTGTCGATCCGGTCGCCCGTTTTCATCTAGGCAATGGCGCTCGTTTGGAACGGATCAACTGGATTGGCGACATCTCCCCGAAGGGGATCCAGGAATCGGCGGGCCTGATGGTCAATTATCTCTATGACCTCGATTGGATCGAGGCCAATCATGAAGCTTACGCCAACAACGGTGAGATTGTCGCCTCGCCAGAGGTCCGCTCGCCGTTCTCCCCTGACTCGCCGGGCAACACGCTCCCCGGGCGGTCCTCTCGTCGCGGCAATGCTCCCAAGAGAATTAGTCCGCCCGTGGGCACAAGGTCAAAGTAAATATGACTTCATATCTCTACGAACGCCTAACCCAAACAGCGCCATCGGACGACAAGATCGTCATAGAAACACCCAATGGCCGCATCCTCACCTACGGAGACCTGCGCAAGGAATCGGCGAGGTTCGCTAACCTACTGGTTTCGCTCGGTGTCGCCCCCGGCGATCGGGTTGCCGTCCAGATAGAAAAGTCGCCTGACGCCATCTTGGTTTATCTCGCATGCTTGCGCACCGGCGCGATCTTCCTGCCTTTGAACCCGGCCTATACGACGGTCGAAACCGAATATTACCTAGGAGACGGTAGGCCGACGGTGTTCATTTGTGATCCAGCGGCATTCGAAAGAATCCTGCCGGTTACGGCGAGCATTAATGTCGCTCACGTCGAAACGCTCGGCAACGATGAGGACGGTTCGTTCGCGCGCAAAGCAAAGTGCCATTCTGTCGATTTCGATGATGTGCAACGCGGCCCGGATGATCTTGCCGCGATTCTCTACACGTCAGGCACGACTGGACGTTCGAAAGGCGCCATGCTCAGTCACGGCAACCTCGCATCTAACGCGGCAACGCTGAAAGATTTCTGGAGGCTGACCAGCGACGACATTCTCATTCACGCATTGCCAGTCTATCACACCCATGGCCTGTTCGTGGCGGTCAACACGATGCTAATGGCAGGCGGGTCGATGCATTTTCTGCCCGGTTTCAATGCGGAGCTGATCCTGAGTTTGATGTCTCGCTCCACAGTTTTGATGGGCGTGCCAACTTTCTACACGCGATTGCTGCAAAACGCTGCACTCACGCCCACGGCGACGAGCAACATGCGCATGTTCATTTCCGGTTCAGCCCCGCTTTGGGCCGAAACCCATCAGGAGTGGCAGGCCCGCACCGGCCATCAGATCCTGGAGCGATACGGCATGACCGAAACCAACATGAACACGTCAAACCCTTGCGAGGGGGACCGCATTGCCGGCACCGTCGGCATCCCGCTGCCTGGCATTTCGGTCCGCGTTGTGGATCCTGAAACCGGCGTAGCGTTGCCGCCCGGAGAAGTCGGTATGCTGGAGGTGAAGGGCCCAAACGTCTTCGCGGGCTATTGGCAGATGCCTGAAAAGACTGCGAGCGAGTTCAGTCTGGACGGCTTCTTTATGACCGGCGATTTGGGCCGGATCAATGAGCGCGGCTACATCCATATCGTCGGAAGGGCAAAGGATCTGGTGATCACCGGTGGTTTCAACGTCTATCCGATCGAAATCGAAAGCGAGATCGATGCATTACCCGGCGTGGCCGAGAGTGCCGTCATCGGCGTGCCTCACGCCGATTTCGGTGAAGGGGTCACTGCGATTGTAGTGCCGAAGAAAGGCGCCTCGATCGATGAGGCACGCGTACTTTCGGCCCTGCAAGGTCGGCTGGCGAAGTTCAAACTACCCAAGCGCGTTCTCTTTACCGACGAACTGCCTCGTAATGCGATGGGGAAAGTCCAGAAAGCTATGCTACGCCAGACCTACGCGGATCTCTACAAAGCCTAAACTTAGAAGCACTGAACGCTGTCTTGCTTCGATGTTTTCATGGACTAGTCGGCGCGCTCGGAACTGCGGGCCAGACGGGATGTGCACAGCTTGGGGCTTTCCAGGGTCGCGTATCTGGGGTTTTCGATCCTGCGTTGAAAGTTCTGTCCCAGCCACAAGCGGGCAAGGCCGGCGCCGTCGGAAGCCTCTGTTTGGGGAAAGCTCAGACGATAAAGGCAAGGTGGTCAGGCTGCCAGATCTCGAGCTATGGAACGACAACCGCGCGATTTTGCCTGCCGTCGAGAGCTTGTGCAGTGGGTTCGGAAATAGCGACACGGAGCAACAGACCTAGAGCTCTCTGCCGGCTCGCCTCCGCATCGCCCACAGCTTCAGCGGCGCACCGATCGTCATCAATGGTTCCGGATAAAGCCGGGACGGAGCCGGCTCGCTGAGGGCGTCCGCGACCATCGGCTCATCGCTGCCGGCGGCGAGCGCGGCGGCGAGCATTCCGTAGAGCGTGCCCTGAACCGTTCCCAGACCATTGCAGCATCCGGCGACGAACACCCTCTCTTCGATCTCTCCGAAGGCGGGCGCCGAGTTGAGGGAAAGGCACAGATGGCCTCCCCATCGGAATTCCATCGCCATGTCGCCCAGCATCGGGAAGCGCGCTCGGAACGATCGATCATGCGCCGCGCCGATTTGAGCGATCTGTTTGTCGCTGGTGGACATGTCCGGGTTGTAGGTGAAGGTGTTGCGCACCACGATGCGGTCGCCGATGCGGCGAATGGTCGAACCCATCGGATCGGCAGGGATCAGGCCCCAATAAGGCTCGCCGCCAAGAGCCGCTTGCTCGCTTTTGGAAAGCGGCCTCGTCATACTTGCATAGGTAAAGACGTGGAGCAGACGCTTCTTGAAGAAGCCCAAGCTCTCCAGATGGCCGTTGACGGTCAGGATCAGCCGCGGCGTGGAGATCTCACCCTCGGGCGTTTTCACGGTGTGTAGTTTGCCGGTCCGCAAGGATGTAACCGGGGATTGTTCGAATATCTGCACCCGCGTGGACAAGCCTTCGGCCAGGCCACGGATGAAGCCTGCCGGCTGCGCCATCACCGTGCCCGGCGTGAACGTGCCGCCCACGAAGAAGTCGCTTCCGGTGATTTTCTTCAACTGCGGTCCGTCGAGCCGATCGAACGGCTCGCCAAGGCCGGTCAGATGATTCTCGAAGTCGCGCAGTACACCGAGGCCGTGTTCGCTCGCGGCGCCATGGAACTTGCCGGCGCGAACGAAGAACCTCTGCAATCCATATTCATCCACTGCTGCGGCAGAGAACTCGATCGCCGCGCGGTTCATGCGAATGCGCTTGCGGTCGTGCTCCGGCCCGCCGCCATAATTCTCGCCGCCAAGCTCGTGCGGCAGGTCGATCATGAAGCCCGAGTTCCGCCCGGCAGCGCCCCAGCCAACCCGTTGAGCATCGACGACGACGACGCGGTCGCCGGGAACGAGCTGGGACAGGCGCCGCGCGGCCGCCAATCCCGCGAACCCGGCTCCTACGATGGTCCAGTCCGCTTCGTGGCGGCCGCGCAGCACCTCAGGTGCCTTGGGAGGCGACAGGAGCCCGTACCAGCCGGACATGTTGATGTCGGCTGGCGTTCTTACGGCCTGATATACGCTCATGGCTTTTCGGTTAGTCTACCGCGCGCGAGACCTTCGGATCGGAAATATCCGCCCAGATGGTCTTGAGTTCGGTGTACTGGTCATGCGCGTATAGCGACTTGTCGCGCCCACCGAAGCCCGAAAGCTTGTAGCCGCCGAAGGGGGTCGAGATGTCCCCTTCGCCGTAGCAATTGATACTCACCGTTCCCGCGCGGATGTCGCGCGCGACGCGATGTGCCTTGCCGAGATTGGCGGTGAAGATCGAAGCGGCCAGTCCATATTGCGTGTCGTTGGCGACCCGCACCGCCTCGTCGGCATTGGCGACCTTGATGACCGACAGCACCGGCCCGAAAATCTCTTCTCGCGCGATCGTCATTTGCGGCGTCACATCGTCGAAAATGGTCGGCTCGATGAAATAGCCCTTGCCGTGCTTGTGGGCATTGCCGCCCGCCACGACCTTGGCGCCTTCAGCGCGGCCCTTCTTGATGTAGCCCATGATGCGGTCGAACTGTTCCTTCGACACGATAGCGCCCAGCCGGTTGCCCGGGTCCAGCGGCTCGCCCAATGGCCATTGCGTGAGCTTGTGGAGTACGGTCTCGATCAGCCGGCTCTTGATCTTCTCGTGCACGATCAGGCGGGAATTGGACGAGCAGTTCTCGCCCATGTTCCAGAACACCGCCTGGGTGACGTGCTGAGCAACGACGTCGAGGTTCTCGGCGTCGTCGAGCACGATGCACGGGTTCTTCCCGCCGCATTCGAGCACGATGCGCTTGAGGTTGGACTTGGCGGAATATTCGAGGAATTTCCGGCCGATTTCGGTCGAGCCGGTGAAGGCGACCATGTCGATATCCGGATGCAGGCCAAGCGCCTTCCCGGTGATCTCGCCCGGACCGGTGACGATCTGCAAGACGCCCGGCGGCAGGCCGGCCTCATGCGCCAGCTCGGCAATCCGCAAGGTCGACATGTTGGTCTGCTCGGCCGGCTTGACGATGACGGAGTTGCCGGTTGCAAGCGCCGGCCCGATCTTCCAGGCCAGCATCAGGATCGGGAAATTCCAGGGTAAAACGCAGGCGACCACGCCAAGCGGCTGGCGCACGATCATCGACACGACGTTATCGCCCGAAGGCGAGGTCTGACCGTAAAGCTTGTCGGTGGCTTCCGCATGCCATTCCAGGCAATGCAGGGCCTCGGGGATGTCGATGGTTTCGACGTCGTAGATCGGCTTGCCGCTTTCGAGCGTCTCAAGAACGGCGAGCTCATGGGCGTTTCGCTCCATGAGCTTGACCAGGCGCCGCAGTACCCGCTTGCGCTCGCTCGGATGCGCCCGCGACCAGGCACCCGATTCGAACGCCAGCCGCGCCTTCTCGACCCCGAGGTCGACGTCGGCTTCGCCGCAGGAAGCGATCCTGGCGATGACCTGGCCGGTGGCGGGGTTGATGGTCTCGAACGTTTCGCCGGATTTTGCTGCCCGAGCCTTGCCGTCGATCACCGCATTGGTCGGCAGCGGCAGGCTGTCCGCCAGGTTCTGGTACTCATCACGCGTTAATAGCGATGACATTCTCGGAAACCCTCTTCTGGGATTTTGCGATGATGGAGGCGATGACCGCCTTCAGCGTACGGATCGTCGTCTCGAGCTCGCGTTTCTGCTCGTCATCGAGCGCGCGCATCGGCCGCCGCACCGGCCCCGCCGGTAGGCCGGTCAGCTCACACCCGAACTTGATGCTCTGCACGAACTTTCCGCCCTGTTCGAGAACGCGCATCAGCGGCAGCAGCGCCGACATGATCTGCCGGCCCTTGGCGAAATCCTTCTCGATGACGCACGCTTCGTAGAGCGCGATGTGCTCGGCCGGCAGGCAGTTGCCGGCGCCGCAGACCCAGCCCTTGGCGCCCCAGGCGAAGAATTCGAGCGCCTGATCATCCATGCCGCAGAACAGGTCGATATGCGGATAGTCGCGCGCCAGGGCGTGCAGCTGATTCGTGCTGCCGCTGGACTCCTTGATGGCGCAGAAATTGGTGCTGCGGCCGACCCGAGCCAGGAACTCCAGGTCCATCATCGTGCCGGTGCGGCCGGGATAGTTGTAGAGCATCACCGGCAGGTTGGCAGCCTTGTCGATTGCCAGCGCATGATTGGCAAGTTCCAGCTGCGTCGGCACCGCGTAGTACGGAGCCCCGATGAGGATGCCGTCATACTTCAGGTCCTTGGCGACCAGCGCATAGTCGATGCAGTCCTCGGTGCGGATAGCACCAACGCCGGCGATCAGCGGCACCTTGGCCTTCACCACTGTCTTGGCCAGCTTCAGCAGGCCGACGCGTTCATCGCGCGATTGGGCGTAATATTCGCCGGTCGTTCCGCCGACGATGATGCCGTGCACGCCAGACGCGACCAGATGCTCGACCATTACGCAGAAGCCGTCGCGGTCGATTGATCCGTCGGCATGAAAGGGCGTGGTGACGGGCGGAATAATGCCTTTGAACGACACTGGCCTGGCTCCAAATTGGGCATCAGGCTGGTGGTTATATGCAAGGATTGCGCGTCCAGCAGTCGAAATAAATTCACCCGCCAAGCTACTTTTTTGCGCGGCATCCGCCGCGGAAAGACATGAGGCTGTTTGCCTGCCGGCAACAAGAGTTGTCTTCAAGCCAGCCGAAGTCGTCCTCGGAACCACTTACAAACATGTGTCTCCGGTCGCCCAAGCGCCAAACGGTGCCGTCATCCACCATGTGACCGTCGGCGTCGCACATTGTAGTGTACTGGATCGAGCCAACGCTTTTGCGGCTATAGTCATTGGTCATGGTGCGTCTCCTTTGATGGATCGGGGTGATGGAGGGGAGCGTCAGAGCGTGCCGTCGGCCGGCAACTCGCGGGTGCGCTTGAGCGTTGACAGCAGAGCCGCCTTGTAGCCTTTGTCGCTATCGAACTGCGCCTGCTCCGCTTGTTCCTCACATGACGCGCGAAGCGGTCATCAGTGACTGTGTAACAAACTGCGTAACAAGCGGTGCGAAAATCACAACAATTTCAAGGGTCTAAGCAATAATTCGGAAGACGCTCTCTCCGCCATTTCGGTTTGGAGGATCAAGCTCGCAGCCGCCAAATTCGAGAGCAAACAAGAGTTCTTCCCGTCGGAGGATCGGCGGTAGCGGACCTTCGACTCGCCCCGCGAGGTCCTGCCGCGATCGCCCAACGATCCTGTTTGTACGCCTAGACCGTAATTCACCGGCCTGTCCGACCCACCTCTCTTCCGGAGGTCGCCGTCACGATCTAGATCCTGATCGCTGCACAGAAATCCGGCCGCAAGGTCGCGGGCGCTGCAGGTGGGCGCGGTCATGAAAAGCGACTCCCTTTCCTACCCTCCTCGGGGTCTCTCACGCGAAGACGCCGCCCGGTATGTCGGCGTGGGCATAACCAAATTTGATCAAATGGTCGCTGACGGCCGTATGCCAAAGCCGAAGAAGGTCGACACCCGCGTGATTTGGGATCGGTTGAGACTCGAGGCTGCGTTTACCGAACTACCTGGAGACGATGAAGAGAATATCGTCGACTTCCTGTTGCAAGGGAATCATCGCAGGGGATAAATTCGTTCTGTCATGACCGACAAATATCCTGGCCTTTCCTCCTACACCGATCGCCACGGCAAACTTCGCTGGCGCTATCGGACGAAGGAGCGTGTTGTCAGTCTGCCGGCGCCAAACCAACCCGGTTTCAAGGAGGCCTACCAAGCGGCGGTCGAGGGCCGGAAAATCCCAAAGGCTCCCGTCGTCCGTATGCCCGGAGCCGCCCTGCCCGGCACGTTTGGAGCGGCCTTTCAGCGGTTGAAGATCTCGGTCAAGTGGCTGGCGCTTGACGAAGCCAGCAAGCGCAAGAACACGCAGCTGATCGAAGAGTTCCTAGAACTCCGGGTGGTCGCAGATCACCCGCTCATCTGGCGGGATGTACCGGTAAAGAACCTTCGACGTATACATATTGAAGAGCTTCTTGGCCGCTTCATCGCCACGCCCCACAAGGCCAAGCATCTGCTGGTGGGCATACGCAAGTTGGTCTATGTCGCGCTGCGGCAAGATTGGATCGAAATCGATCCTACAGCGGCGGTCGAATGGCGTCCCGCTTATGCCGGTTGGAAGGCATGGTCGCGCGAGGCGATGGCGCAATTCGAAAACCGTTGGCAGCTCGGGACCGCCGCACGCACTTGCTATGGTTTGGCGCTCTGGCTCGGCAACCGTCGCGGCGACGTCGCCGGTCTTCGCTGGGATCAAAGGGTCACTCGTCGTGTCTTCATCGATGGCATCGAGCGTCACTTCGACGGGTTTGATATCGTTCAGGCCAAGAACAAGGGGCGAACTGGCGGTAAGCGGCTTTTCGTGCCGATCACACCAATGCTCTCCGAGATTTTGGATGCGGCCGACAGGCGCGGCGAGACCGTGTTGGTCAACGGCTATGGAGAGCCGTTCTCCGCCAAGTCGCTGACTGGAATGATGGCGCATTGGTGCAAGCTTGCCGGCTTGCCGAAGGGGCTGACCCTACATGGACTAAGGAAGTCGCTTGGCGTCTATCTGGCCGAGGCAGAGGCTTCGACCAGGCAGCTCATGGATGTACTCGGTCACGACGACATCGATCATGCCGAGCTCTATTCGCGCGAGGCATCGCAAGTACGGCTGGCAGTCCAGGGGATGGATCGAGTCGTGCGTCTGGTCACACGCAAGCCGATGCTTGGCGAACCTGTTGGCGAACCTCGTGGCGAACCACCCTATAAAGCATTGATAAATAACGATAATGGTGGGCCCGGAGGGACTCGAACCCCCAACCAAGCGGTTATGAGCCGCCGGCTCTAACCATTGAGCTACAGGCCCCACGCGGGCTGGCTTAGTGTTTTTCGCCTCGCGACACAAGGCTTTCCGAAGGCGCTGGCGACGCCCGCCCAAATCAGCCCATATTCGCGCTCTAGTTGCCAAAACGCGACTGGTTCGCAGACCGAGGAGATTTCGATGACCAGACATCTTTTGCCCATGGCGCTCGCCGCAGCGCTCGCGTTTCCGGCATTTGCAAGCGCGGCCGATTCGCCGCCCCCGCCCCGCATCGTCGTTTCCGGCGAAGGCGAAGCGACCGTTGCGCCGGACATGGCGATGCTGACGCTCAGCGTCATGCGCGAGGCCAAGACCGCGCGCGCCGCGCTCGATGCCAACAACGACGCCATGGCGGCGGTGATCGCGGCGATGAAATCGGCCGGCATCGCCGATCACGATCTGCAGACAGCCGGTATCCAGATCAACCCGCGCTACAATTACACCAACAAGGCGGACGGCAGCCAGGAAGCCGAGCTCGTCGCCTACCAGGTGACGAACACGCTGTCGGTGCGCGTGCGCGACGTCGACAAGACCGGCGACGTCCTCGACAAGGCGGTGTCGCTCGGCGTCAACCAGGGCGGCGGCATCGCCTTCACCAATGACGATCCGAAAGCCACTATCGTCGAGGCGCGCAAGAAAGCGGTTGCGGATGCGATCGCCAAGGCCAAGACGCTCGCCGAAGCCGCTGGCGTCAGCCTGGGCAGGGTGATCGAGATCACCGACCAGAATGTCGCGCCGGTGCCGATGCCGATGAACGCCAAGGCCTTCGATGCCGCCCGCGCCGCCGTGCCCGTGCAGGCCGGCGAGAACTCCTACTCCGTCCAGGTCACCGTCACGTTCGAGCTGAAGTGATCCCGGCCCGGCCTGTGTTCCGGAATCCAGCCACAAAAACCCCGGAGGACCGGTCCTCCGGGGTTTTTTGAGCCGCGCGCTTCAGGCCAGCTGAAGGGGCTCACTACTCATAGCTGATCCTCGCAGAGGATGATGCTAAGCGATCCTCGCGAGGATCGTCGTTCGTGGCGTTCTCGCCCCTTAGCGATAGATGATCGGGCAGCCGCGCTCGTTGGCGAAGACCACCACCACGCGGTCGCCATACTGGCGGCCGACCACCTTCACCGTGCGCCGGTCGATGTCGACGATGCGGACGCGATGCAGGCCCATGCGCTCGGCCTTGTCGAGCGCGCGGTCCGGCGAGCAGCCGCGGCGGCGCCATTCGCGATCGCGACGATAATAGCCGTCATCGTCCTCGCCGGTGTAGACGCCGAAACGGGGATCGGGGCCGTTGCCGAAGCCGAGATAGAGGCTGTCCGCGTGCGCCGCCGGGATGGCGCCGAGCGTGCCGAGCCCGACAAGGGCCGAAAGGGCTGCCGTCTTGATCTGGTTGAACATTATCTCTCTCCTTGTTGTAGGCCTCAGGCCCTTGAATTGATGATTGGCGAACCAATGATTTCAAAATGCCACTTCGTGTCTGAACTTTCTGCGAACCGGCCGTTCATGTCCGGTTCATGTTAATCCGCGCGCATCCATCGCCCCGCTCACTTCGAAATCTGGAGCCGGAAAACGCGCCATGGCGCACCCGGTTCCCTCAGGGTTCGTCGTCAAAACGCGAACGCGTCAGGGTTCGTCGTCAAGTATATAGTCGAAATAGTCGTCCGGCTCGGCCAGATCGGTTTCCTTGGCCTTCACCCGGCCGCGGATCGAAATCCCGGCCTCGTGCACGGTCTCCGCACTCCCCGAAACCAGCCTGTGCCACCAATAGAGATCATGTCCCTCGGCCACCAGCCGGTAGGCGCAGGTCTTGGGCAGCCAGGTGATGGTGCGCACATTCTGCGGCGTCAGCCCGACGCAATCGGGCACGCGCGACAGCCGGTGGGCATAATCCGAGCAAAGACATTTTTCGGCATCGAAAAGCCGGCAACCCACGCTCGTCCAGTAGATCTCGCCGGTGTCCTCGTCCTCTAGCTTCGAAAGGCAGCATTTGCCGCAGCCGTCGCAGAGCGACTCCCACTCGGCCGGGGTCATGGCCTCGAGCGTCTTGGTTTTCCAGAACGGTGCGGTCATGCGGCTGGATTTGGCCCTCCGTGGCCTTCCGGTCAAGCGCTGCTGTCGCGCTGACCCAGTATCAACATTAGAAAAACACGAAATTGCCTTCAAAAGGCCGGCCGGGCATCCTTGGCTGCTGCCAATGCCCGACGGAACCAATTGCGGTTGATGAAAGTTTGGGCAGGGATGGGACCCCACTAGGAGAAAATTGATATGAAACGCCAACCACGGATTCTGGCGGGTACGGCAATCGGCCTGCTTATGGCATCCGCGCCGTTGGGCGCGTATCCGCTGCAGGCCGATTTCGGCACCTCGCGGGGGGCGCCGCTTGTCCTGGCACAGTCGAACTGCGCCGAAGGCCAATCGGCCGAGGAGTGTGCGCAAAGCGGGCAGCAAGCCGAGCAGCCGAAGAGAAAGAAGCGCGAGCAGCAGCAACAGCAGACGGAAACGGCCCCGGCCGAGCAGCCCGCCGAGCCCGAGCAGAAGCCGCGCCGGAAGCGGCAGGACCAGCAGCAGATGGATACCGGCCAGGCGGAGCAAGCAGCACCGGCCGAACAGCAGTTCCAACCGCGTAAGAAGAAGCGCGACCAGCAGCAGCAGATCGAGGCAGCTCCGGCCGATCAGGGCGGCCAGCCCGCGACCGACGAACAGCAGTTTCAGCCGCGCAAGAAGAAGCGCGACCTGCAGCAGCAGACCGAGACGGCACCGGCCGAACAGGCCGCGCCTGCCGAACAGGCGGCGCCAGCCGTCGATGAACAGCAGCTCAAGCCACGCAAGAAAAAGCGCGACCTGCAGCAGCAGACCGAGACGGCACCGACCGAACAGATCGCTCCTGGTGAGCCTGCGCCTGCAAACGACAACCAGCAGTTCAAGCTGCGAAAGAAGAAGCAGGACCAGCAGATCGAGGCAGCTCCTGCCGAACAGGCGGCGCCGACCGAGCAGACGGCGCCGGCCACCACCGACCAGCAGTTCAAGCCCCGCAAGAAGAAGCGGGATCAGCAGCAGCAAACCGAGACGCCTCCCGCCGAACAGGCCCCAGCCGGTCAGAAGGCTGAGCCGGTTCCAGGCGAGCAGCAGGCTGCCCCTGCGCAGGGCGAAGAACCCACGGACCTGACGAAGAAGCGCAAGAAGGCGCTTAACTTGCAGCCCGGTGCCGGCCAGCCCGTGACCGGAGAGCAGCAGGCTGCCCCTGCGCAGGGTGAAGAGCCCACGGACCTGACGAAGAAGCGCAAGAAGGCGCTTAACTTGCAGCCCGGTGCCGGCCAGCCCGTGACCGGAGAGCAGCAGCCGGCGACCGGCGAGCAGGCCGCGCCGGCCCAGGGCGAGGCCCCGGCTCAGGGTGAAGCCACCGCCAAGCCAGGCGAAGCCCCGCTGCTGGACAGCCAGAAGGACGTTCTGCGCAAGCGCAAGGGCCGCCAGCCGGCCGGCCAGACCGAGAATGGCCAGGCGGGCGTTGAGCAAGGCGGCACCGGCCAAACTGGCAATCAGGCCGAACAGCTGCAGGGCCAGCAGGCGCAGAGGCCTGCCCCGGTCGACCAAGGCCCGCCGCCCACCGACGACAAGGCGGCGCAGCAGGCGATCGCGCCAGAGAAGATCGTTCCGGTAACGGAAGAGAAGGGCAAGCGGATCGAGCTTACGCCCGAGCAGCTTGTGCGCGAGCGCCGCAGGCCGGAGGGGGCGGACGTGGTGAAGCAGTTCGGCGACCGCGTGATCGTCCAGTTCAACAACCAGACGATCGTGGAAAGCAATGAGGCGCCTCGCATCACCCGCGGCGCCAAGGATGTCTACTACGAAGATCTGCCGCGTGGCCGCACCCGCGAAATCGTGGAGCGCGACAACGGCGTCAGGATCGTCACCATCCGCAACCGCAATGGCGACGTCGTCCAGCGTTCGCGCATCATGCCGGACGGACGCGAATATGTGCTGAGCTATGTCGACGAGCGGTACTACCAGGATGTCGACGGCTGGCGTGATCCGGGCGACGACCTGCCGCCGATGCGGCTCGACATCTCGCGCCGGGACTACATCCTGGATTCGGAGGACGTCGAGGATCCGGACGAGTATTACACTTTCCTCGAACAGCCGCCGGTGGAGAGGGTACAGCGCCTCTACTCGATCGACGAGGTCAAGCGCTCGGCCCGCGTGCGCGACATCGCCCGTCGTATCGACCTCGACACGCTGAACTTCGATTTCGGCTCGGCGACGATCTCCGACACCGAGGTGCAGAAGCTCGAAGGCGTGGCCACCGCCATGGAAAGGCTCCTGAAGAAGAACCCGGCGGAAACCTTCCTCATCGAGGGCCATACCGACGCGGTCGGCACGCCCGACGCCAACCTCGCACTGTCGGACCGGCGTGCCGAGGCGGTTGCCGAGGCGTTGACCAACGCGTACGGAATCCCCGCCGAGAACCTCACGACACAGGGCTACGGCGAGGAGTATCTCAAGGTGAACACGCCCGGCCCGAACCGCGAGAACCGCCGTGTCGCCATCCGCCGCATCACCTCGCTGGTGGCGCCGGTGGCGAGCAACGAGCAGTGACTGACGCATGTCGCCCAAAACTGCGCGGCGGTTTTGGGCGACATGCACAAACAAGGACCTGAAACGCGTCGCCTGAATCCGTTTCGGCGCGACGCGCTTTTAGCGTTTGATTTCAAAACCGTGGCCCGATTTTCGGAACCGGCGCGGCAAGGTGAGGCTTGTGCGGATCCGAACGGGCCTCGCCTTGAAATTCAAGAAGAATTGTCCCGCCATGCTCATTGAATCGCCGCATTGCGGCACCCAGATTCCAGTCAGGGCGTTCCCTGCCCTGTCCCGACTCCAGCGGGACACATGAGCCCCGCCGGCGCCCCTCTCCGGCGGGGCTTTTTGCCTTGAAAACAGAGTCCGTCTGCCCGAAATACGGACCGACCCCGCAGAGCAATTCCAGGAAAAGTGCGCAGCGGTTTTCCGTCCGTAATTGCGTAAAGACAAGTGACCAAAGCGAAACCAGTCCGGAACACGACATGAAGCGCCTCGAACTCGCCATCGAATCTGTCATCCTAGCCTCGCGCTGGCTGCTGGTCGCCTTCTATCTGGGGCTCGGCCTTGCGCTGGCGACTTACGCGCTGTCCCTCGGCAAGAAGCTCTACGAGTTCGTGATGAGCGTTTTCACGCTCGGCGATACCGATACGATCCTGAAGATGCTTGGCCTGATTGATGCCGCCCTTGTCGCCTCGCTGGTGGTGATGGTGATCATTTCGGGCTACGAGAATTTCGTCAGCCGCTTCGACGAGCAGGACGGCGAGGTCCACTGGCTCGGCACGATCGACGTCGGCTCGCTCAAGGTCAAGGTCGCCTCGACCATCGTCGCGATCTCCTCCATCCACTTGCTGCAGGTCTTCCTCAACCACGCTTCCTACACGAGCGATCAGCTCATGTGGCTGACCGTCATGCATCTGGCCTTCGTCTTCTCGGCGCTCATGCTCGCCTATATCGACCGGGTGATGGCGCTGGCCAAGGGTAAGAAGGCCATGGCGGAGTGAGACGTTTCCGCCTCGTCAGTAGATTCTTTTGACCTTCGTCTGCGAGTGCGCGAACACCTCGTCAGGAACGAAGAAATCGCCTGCGAGTTGGTCCGTTACGCCGGGCGCATAGACTGAAAAATCCGTGACGCCTTCGGCGCGCAGCACCTCCTCGTCGATGTAGAAATTGCCGGTCGCCTCGCGCGACGGCCGCAGGAAGATCGCATGCGCCGCATCGGCCATGATATCGGGTGAGCGGCTCATGGCAGCGACCGTGGCGCCACCCAGTAGATTGCGCACGGCGGCCGTGTCGATGGTCGAGATCGGCCACAGCGAATTGACCGCGATGCCGGCTCCAGCAAACTCGGCGCTCATGCCGAGCGTGCACATCGACATGCCGAACTTGGCCATCGTATAGGCGACGTGGTTCTTGAACCACTTGGCCTTCATGTCGAGCGGCGGCGCCAGATTCAGGATGTGAGGGTTCTTTGCCAACTTCAGGTGCGGAATGCACATTTTGGACACCAGGAACGTACCGCGCGTGTTGATCTGGTGCATCAGATCGTAGCGCTTCATGTCGGTCTCCAGCGTGCCGGTGAGCTGGATGGCGCTGGCATTGTTGACGCAGATGTCGATGCCGCCGAACCGTTCGACCGTCTTGGCCACCGCATCGGCGACCTGCCCCTCCTCGCGGATATCGCAGAGCACCGGCAGCGCCTTGCCGCCTGCCTGCTCGATCTCCTCGGCCGCGGTGTAGATCGTGCCCGGCAGCTTCGGATGCGGTTCCGCGGTCTTGGCAGCGATCGTCACGTTGGCGCCGTCGCGCGCCGCGCGCAGCGCGATCGCCAGCCCGATGCCGCGCGATCCGCCCGAGATGAACAGCGTCTTTCCCTTGAGCGACATCTTCGCCTCCCTCTTCAAACACGGGAGGCAACTTGCGCGGCGGACAGGCGTGGCGCAAGGCCCAAGGCGCCAGGACGAGATTACGCTGCGTCGCTCTGAAAACGGTGACCGACGGGGCTCAAACCAGCACCAGTCCCTGCCGCATGGCGATAGCGATCGCATCGGTGCGGTTCGCGGCGCCGAGCTTGATCAGGATCGCGGCGACATGGAATTTCGCCGTGTGCACCGAAATGTTGAGCCGCCGCGCGATCACCTTGTTGGGCGCGCCTTCCGCCAGCAGCGCCAGCACTTCCGCCTCGCGCGGCGACAACGCCGCGCGAGCCTCGTCGGGCGCTTCGTCTTCGGAGAGCTCGCCTTGGAAGTCGCCATGAGCGGCGGCCTCGGACGGTCCGCCGCGGGTGACGCGATAACCGGAGGCTGCCAATCGCGCGGCAGCAGCGATCAGCAGCCCGTCCGCGGAGGCCGGCAACACCGCAAGCACGTTGCCGGGTAGGGATTCGCGACGAGCGCGGCGGGAGAGCAGAACAGCAGGCGTGCTCGGAGCGATGGCCCGGCTCTCCAAGGCCGCGTCATCAATCACGGCGACATCGGCTGTCTGACCGGTGCCGCTTCCAGTCAGCGCCGACAGCAGGTCGTCGCTGACGCCGAGCGCGTCGGCCAGCTGTTCGGCGCGCCCCGCATCGCCGAGGGCGATCAGCACCGTCAACCGGTGTGTCGCCGGCTCCGGTCTTGCAATCGTTTGTGCCGCGCTCTCCGCCATCGACCCTCTCAGCTCAGCGGCTTCTCGCCGATGGTGATCGAAACGTCGCGCTGGGTGCCGCCGCTCAAGATACCGAGCGTCACGGCCGTGCCGGCGCTGTCCGGCCCAAGTTTGCGGATCAGCTCGCGCGGCCCGTGCACCGCTTCGCCGTTCCAGGCCACGATGATGTCGCCGACATGCAGGCCCGCGGCTTTCGCCGGGCCGCTGTCGTCAAGGCTCATCACCATCGCGCCATATGCGTCGCCGTTGCGGATCGGGTGCAGTCCCGCGCCGAGATAGCCGCGCGCGACATGGCCCTTCTCGCGCAGCGTCGCCACCGCCCGCTCGATCGTTTCGTAAGGCATGACCAGCGCCCGCCGGCGCGGCCCGAACAGCAGCATGCCGATCAGGCCGCCCTTGGCGTCGAGCACCGGGCCGCCCTCGAAACGGCTGCCAGTGTTGATGGCGAGGTTGATGCGCCGGTCGATCGTGCCGCCGCGCATCGAGCGCCAGGCAGGCCCGACCTCGCCGACCGAGCCGAATACGGCAAGCGAAGTCCCTTCGCTTCCGCCGACGGCGATCGCCACATGGCCGGGGCGCACGGCGGCAGCCTGTGGCAGTTGCGGCAAACCGGCAGCAGCGGAGGCCGGTTTCAACAGGGCAACGCCGGTCGAAGGATCGCGACCGACAAGCTCGGCCTTCACGGTTTCGCCCGAGGCCAGCGTCAGTTCGATCTCCTCGCCTGCCTCAACCGCTTCCTCGGCGGTGACGAAGAAGCCGTCGCGCCAGTGAAAGGCGCTTGCGGTGCGGTGGTGATGCG
The DNA here is from genome assembly GCF_004791585.1 of Mesorhizobium sp. M1C.F.Ca.ET.210.01.1.1. Lineage (GTDB taxonomy): Bacteria > Pseudomonadota > Alphaproteobacteria > Rhizobiales > Rhizobiaceae > Mesorhizobium. The sequence goes on along the minus strand of NZ_SRUU01000007.1, from coordinate 176,333 downwards.
TGGCGAAGCTCGCCACCGCCGGCGCGGCGGCCGCCGCGACATCGGCAATGGCGTCGGAAAAGGCACTGAGGTTGAAGTCGCTCATATCGATGATCTCCTGGGTTCTGTGACCCAGATATCGCTCCAAGGCTCCGCCGGGGGTACTCGCCTGACGGCTAGTCGGCGGACGGACTGGCCATGTGGTCAGGTCGCGGCAAATGCGGCCGCTCCGCACATATAGTCATCATTGCGCAAGATCACATGGGAACACGCCGATGGCCTTCGCTGCCGAAAAACTCCAATCCGACGACTCTCTGCTGGACACCTATTCGGCGACCGTCGCCGACGCCGTCGACCGCATCGGGCCGGCGGTGTGCCGCATCGAGCGCATCGGCGCCGGCGGCCATGGCTCCGGCTTCGTCATCGCGCAGGACGGTTTGGTCGTCACCAACTTCCATGTCGTCGGCGACGCGCGCGCCGTGCGCGTCACGACGCCTGACGGCGCCGCGCGCGAGGGCCGCGTGCTCGGCCGCGATCCCGATACCGATATCGCGCTGGTGCGCGCCGACGGCAGTTTCGCCGACGTCGCGCCGCTCGGCGATTCCAAGCGCCTGCGGCGCGGCCAGATCGCGGTCGCGATCGGCAATCCGCTCGGCTTCGAATGGACCGTCACCGCCGGCGTCGTCTCCGCGCTCGGCCGCTCGATGCGCGCTTCGACCGGCCGGCTGATCGACGACGTCATCCAGACTGATGCCGCGCTCAATCCCGGCAATTCAGGCGGGCCGCTGGTGTCGTCGGCAGGCGAGGTGATCGGCGTCAACACCGCCATGATCCACGGAGCGCAAGGCATCGCCTTCGCGGTCGCCTCCAACACCGCGAACTTCGTCATCTCCGAGATCATCCGCTTCGGCCGCGTGCGCCGCGCCTTCATCGGCGTCTCGGCCGACACCACCAATCTGCCGCGCCGGGCCGCGCTGCTGTCGCAAGTCTCGACCAGCACGGCTGTGCGCCTGCGCAGCGTCGAAAAGAACGGGCCGGCGGCAAAGGCCGGCCTGAAGGAGGGCGACGTCATCGCCGCCATCGACGGCCGGCCGGTGACCGGCGTCGACGATCTCGTGCGCCTGCTCGATGCCGAACGGATCGGCCGCGAGACGGTCTGCACGGTCGTGCGCCGCAGCGGCGTCAGCCAGGTGGTGGTGACGCCGGTGGCGCGGAGCTGAGTGGCCTGACAATCCGCCCGAGCAGCAAGCGCGCCAATTCGCCGCTCGGGTCGAGGTCCGGGTCAAAGATCGTCATGTCCATGCCGATGCAGCGCCGGTCGGTCGCCAATGGCGACAGGATGGCGACGAGATCGTCGGGATCGATGCCGGGGCTGCCGGGCGAATCCACGGCCGGCATCAGCGTCTGGTCGAGCACGTCGACATCGAGATGCAGCCAGTAGAGGCAATCGGCACGCGCCAGGACCGCCTTTGTGGTCTCCAGCATGCCGATCGCACCCGCTTCCCGGGCCGCGAAGACGTCGATGCGCGTGATCGCGGTCGCATTGATGTCGGCCCAGGCGAAACCGGGATCACGGCTGTTGCGCTCGCCGATCTGCATCACCGCCTCGTCCGCGACCAGCGGGCCGGCAATGCCTGGCCATTCAGTGAGCAGCGGCTCGCCCCGACCGGTGGCCAAAGCCAGATCCATGCCCGCGGCGGAGCCGAGCATGGCGTTGACGTCGTAATTGCCCGGATGGCGGAAGTCGCTGTGGCCGTCGACATGCACCAGCGCGACGGGACCCGACCGCCGCGCAGCCGCCAACGCGCCGAGCAGCACCGAGCAATCACCGCCGATGATCAGCGGCCACTCGCCTCGCCCGAGCGCATCGGCAGTCGCGTCCGCGAGTTCGAGATTGAACCGGCGGATGGCATGGCCGTTGCGCAGCCGGGTACCCGGCTCCGGTTCGGCGCTGTAGGCAGGCCGCTCGATGTCGACGACGGCGCCGGGTGCCACGATTTCGGCCAGCCCAGCTTTGCTCAATGCCTCCGGCGCGCGCCAGGTGCCCGGCACATGGCCCGGCCGCAAAGGCCTAAGGCCAAGATTTGAAGGCGCATGGATTAGGCGGATGTCACGCATGCGATAGGCCCAGCTTCGATTCCGTCCAGCATAGACCGTGAGACAGATTCTCAGCCACACGCCCATTGACGTTGCGGACACCTGCTGCCATCGCGAGAGCTCAAACGCTCGCCGCAAATTGTGCCAGGAACTCCTCGCTCGGCCGGATCGGCTTGATGACGTCGATCAGCACTCCGTTGGGGTCCTTGGTGATGAAATGGCGCTGGCCGAAGGGCTCGTCGCAGGATCGGCAGGCCAGCAGCAACCGCTCGCTCATAGACCGCGTCGGGATCGCGGACTTCGAAATTGATGAGCAGGCCGGACGTGCGTCCTCGCCCCTCTTGCGGGATCGTCTCATGGTCGCCCTGCACGATGCCGAGATTGACGCGCCTGTCCTCGCTGGAGCGCAGATGCACATACCAGTCGCTTTCAAACAGCGGCTCGAAGCGGAAGTGCTCGACGTAGAAGGCCGCCGTACCGGCGACATCACCCGTCATCAGCACCGGATAGTAGCTCGTCGTCTTCATCTTTCCTTCTCCCCCCGCATAACATACAGTCTGTATGTGAATACAAATAACATACAGGCTGCATGTATGCAACAGGACTCCGGGCGCCGCTCCAACCGCGATCGCACCGAGGCGACGCGCGCCGATCTGATCCGCGCGGCGCGACGACTGTTCACCGAAAAATCCTATGCCGAGACCGGCACGCCGGAAATCGTCGCTGCGGCCGGCGTGACGCGCGGGGCGCTCTATCATCACTTTGCCGACAAGCAGGCGCTGTTTGCCGCTGTCGTCGAGCAGGAAGCGGCGGCGGTGGCGGCCGAGATCGATCATGCTTCGCCGCCCTCGTTCTCGGCCCGCAACGCCCTGATCGCCGGCTCGGACGCCTATCTCGCGGCGATGCGCGCGCCTGGCCGCACGCGGCTTTTGCTGCTCGATGGACCGGCCGTGCTCGGCCGTGCCGCCATGGACGAGATCGACAACCGCCACGGCAACCGTTCACTGCGCGAGGGCCTCGTCGCGGCCATGCGCGCGCAGTCGATGACGAGGCTGCCGGTCGAAGCGCTGACCGCCCTGCTGGCCGCCGCCTTCGACCGGGCGGCCCTCGCCATCGAGGCCGGGGCGTCGGCTGAAGAATATCGTGCTGTGATGTTGGCGCTCATGGACGGCTTGTCTCCGGCCCCTCCTCCGTCCACACGCCCGGCTCCATCTCGTTGAAGCAGCCCAGCTGCCGTTTGAATTCATCGATCAGCCAGGATGCCGCCGGCTTGGGGCTGCGGTCGGTGCGGTGCATGGCATAGAGCGGCGAGCGCACCTCGCGATAGGGCTCGAGATCGAGCTCGACCAGCCGGCCGCTGACAAGATCGTCGGCGATCAGCCAGCGCGGCAGGCCGCCCCAGCCGAGACCCTCTCGCATCAGTGCGTGCTTGGTGCGCACGTCCGTCAGCCGCCAGGTGCGATAGGCAAAAACGCCATAGTCGCGGCCGCGCGTCCGCTCCGACTGGTCTGAGACGACGAGTTGGATATGTTCCCGCAGATCCTCGACCGCAACAGGTTTCGGCAATTTCGCCAGTGGGTGATCGGGTGCCGCCGCCGGCACCATCGAGGTGAAACCGATGCGCAGCAGATTGACATCGGCATCGCCTATCAGCCCGCCAAAACCGAGATCCGACTGGCCATTGACGACCTGCTCGACGATCAGGCCGAGCGAGCCGATATAAAGCCGCAGCATCACCGCCGGGAACTGGGCTTCGAAGGCCTTGAGCACCCGCACGAGCGCCGGCGACGGCAGCGCCACGTCGACCGATACGGTCACCTCTGCCTCCAGCCCTTGCCGGTACCCGTCGGCGCGCGAGCGGATGCGCTGCAGGACGCCGATCATGCGCCGCGCGTCCTCCAGCATGGCCTTGCCGACGTCGGTCAGTTGCGGTTCGCGCACGCCTTCGCGCTCGAACAGTTTCAGGCCGAGCTGCGCTTCGAGATTGGCGATGCCGTAGCTCACCACCGACTGCGCCCGGTTGAGCTTGCGCCCTGCAGCCGAGAAGCTGCCGGTATCGGCCACCGCCACCAGGATCTGCAATTGGTCGAGTGTCGGATTTGGCTGCATGATCGATCAATCCATATTCTCGATGGATACCATGCAAATTATACCAGTTTTCCGAATAGAGCGGCAATCCCACATTGGCGGGGAAAGTTCAATCCAACCCCAAGGGGACACCGCCATGTCTATTCTGCTTGTTACCTCCAGCCCCCGCGGCGCTGCTTCGCACTCGACCCGCGTCGCCACCGATCTCGCTCAAAAACTGCTTGCTGCAGATCCGTCGGCCAAGCTTGTCGTGCACGATCTCGTCGCCAACCCGCTACCGCACATCGACCCCGACTATGCGACCGGCATCTACACGCCCGCTGAAGCGCGCAGCCAGCGCCAGGCCGAGGTGGTCGGCGTGTCCGATGCGGTGCTCGACGAGCTGTTCGCGGCCGACACGATCATCCTCGCCACCGGCTTCATCAACTTCAACATTTCCTCGACGCTGAAGTCGTGGATCGACCACGTCGCCCGCTCGGGCAGGACTTTCGCTTACGGCGAAAACGGTCCGAAGGGCCTGGTCACCGGCAAGAAGGTCTATATCGTGCTTGCTTCCGGCGGCATCTATTCCGAGGGCGCTGCGGTGCAGATGGATCACGCCATTCCTTATCTGCGCAGCGTTCTCGCCTTCCTGGGCATGACCGATGTCGAGGTCATCCGCGTCGAGGGCGTCGGCATGGGCGCCGATGCGGTCACCGCTGCGCTCGCCAAGGCGACCGCGAAGGTGGATGCGATCGCCGCCGCGGCTGCGAATGCGGACCAGATCGCTGCGGCCGCGTAGTCACTGTTCTTGATCTCACGAGCAACAGAGGCAGGCGCCGATCGGCGCCTGCCTCTTTGCATGCCATCGAGCGATGTCGTCGATCTGGAACGACTTTTTCTTTCCCCTGGTCCTGATCACCTCCGACAATTTGAAGACACTGCCGCAAGGGCTGACCGTGTTCGTCGGCGAACTCGCCACCGACCGGGGGGTTGTTCACCAGGCTGACACTGGCGGCGCTGCCGATTACGTTGCCCTACATCGTGTTGTCGAAGCAGTTCATTTCCGGCATCACCCAAGGGGCGATCAAATAGCGAAAGATCAGGGCATAACCAAGTGGCGAACCAGAACAAGATCATCATCACCTGCGCGGTCACAGGGTCGATCCATACCCCGTCGATGTCGCCGCACCTGCCGGTGACGGCGGAAGAGATCGCGACCGCGGCCATCGAGGCGGCCGAGGCCGGTGCTGCGATCGTCCACCTTCATGCCCGCAATCCCGTCGATGGACGCCCCGACCAGTCGACCGAAGCGTTCGCTCCGTTCCTGCAGGTCATCAAGCAACGCTCCAACTGCGTCATCAACATCACCACTGGCGGCGCCGCCACGATGAGCGTGGAAGAGCGGGTCAAGCCGGCGAAGGTTTTCGCGCCCGAGGTCGCGTCGCTCAACATGGGATCGATGAATTTCGCGCTGTTTCCGATGCTGGAGCGGTTCAAGACCTTCGAGCACGACTGGGAGCGGCCCTATCTCGAAAGCTCGCGCGACCGCATCTTCCGCAACACTTTCGGCGACATCGAGCACATATTGCGCACCTGCGCCGACAACGGCACGCGCTTCGAGATCGAGTGCTATGACATCGGCCATCTCTACACCCTGGCGCATTTCGTCGATCGCGGCCTGGTGAAGGCGCCGTTCTTCGTCCAGAGCGTGTTCGGCATCTTGGGCGGCATCGGCACACACCCGGAAGACGTCGCCCATATGAAGCGCACGGCCGACCGGCTGTTCGGCAATGCCTACCACTGGTCGGTTCTGGGCGCCGGCCGCCACCAGTTGCCCATCGCCACGCAGGCGATCGCGCTCGGCGGCAATGTGCGGGTCGGCCTGGAGGATTCACTGTGGATCGGCAAGGGCAAGCTCGCCCGGTCCAGCGCCGAACAGGTGACCAAGGTCCGCCAGATCATCGAAGGCCTCGGCGCCTCGATCGCCACGCCCGACGAGGCGCGGCAGATCCTGCAGCTCAAGGGCGGCGACAAGGTCGCGTTCTGACCGGAACCGGAAGCGCTGCTACCCGACCGTCGGCTATCCGAACAGCCTCTCGCCCTGCTCGTCGACGAGTTGGATGCCTTTCTTGATCGAGATGTCGACGGCATCGTCCAGTCCGGCGAAACGGTCGGCGCGGATAAAGCGGTGCTCCTTCATCACGCCGTCGACTTCCTTCGAGACGACGCCACAGGTCTGGTACTGGCCGTCGGCCTTGTAGGGCGTGGCGCTGATCAGGAATCCCTTGTGCTCGACCTGTTTTGCCGGCTTTGCGGCCCCGGACTCTGTTGCCTCGCCGCCACCGCCGCCGAAAAGACGTTTCAGAAAAGACATTTCAGTATCCTCCAACGGCAATCGTCCTGCATCACATAGCGTGTTGCAGGACGATTTTCAGTAGCGGTCGTTGGCTTGGCGGGCAATAGCCGTCCGGGAGGCACCCCGCAGCGGTCAGCGGCGCGACAGCGCCTCGAGCGCCGCGGCGGCGTCTTCCAGGATACTGATCGCCTCGGCCTGCTTGTCCTCCGGCGCATCGACGATATCGCTGAGCGCGGCTCGCAGCCGGTGGCGCAGCGCGCGGAAGCGGTCGCGCTTTTCATGGCGGCCACGCCTGTCCTCGCTGTCGTCGTTCCAGCCGAACCAGTCGCGCGCCTTGGCCATCTTGCGGCCGAAACGCTCGAGATGGTCGAGCACGTGATCGATCATCTCGCGGTTTTCCTCGAGATGCGCCCTGCCCGCCTCGGTGATCGAAAACACCTTCTTGTTGCCCTCGCTGGATGAGACCGCATAGCCCGCCTCTTCAAGGAAGGTCAGGGTCGGATAGACCACGCCCGGGCTCGGGCTGTAGATGCCGCTGGTGCGCTCCTCGAGCGCCTTGATGATGTCGTAGCCGTGCCGCGGCGCCTCGGCCAGAAGCGACAGCGTGATCAGCTTGAGATCGCCGTCGGCCAGCATGCGGCCGGCGCGGAACATGTCGCCCGGGCCGCCGCGGCCACCGCCGCGCATGCCGTGCCCGAACGGCCCGAAGCCGCCGCCGCGCCCGCCGAACTTGCCAGCCATATGCATGGACATGCACTCGCCGAAATGACTATGCCCGAAATGGCTATGTTGGTGCATGGATTGCTCCTTGAGTTATGTCTTACGATATATCTTAATTAGGCAGAGGCACTCACACAGTCAAGATATATCTTACGATGTATCGAATACTGCTTACCAAGGCGATTGCGTGTCGGGCCGATGCATGTCGGATCGATGCACGTCGCGGTGATGCGGGAGGCCGAGCCCGCCTACCAATGGCCCTTGCGCCGGTTCCAGGCATAGAGGAGGTCCGCGAAGCGGTCATAGGCAAGGCGTGTCAGCGGCAGCGCGGCAGGATTGCCGAACAGGGTCGCCAGCCAGGCTTCGCCCGGCGTCATGCGCCAGACCGCGACCACCACATCGGCCCCAACCAGAAACTTGCCCTCCGCATCGGTGGCATGCAGGCGCCGGCGGATATCCTCGAGCGAGGCGCCGAAGGCCGAAAGTGCCGCCGGCTCGAAATTGATGTCGCGGAATTCGATACGGCCCGCCTTGACCGCTTCGATGAGCCGCCGCTTCTGGCGATTGATGCCGGCATCGCACACCGGGCAGCGCGTATTATACCAGACGGTCAGCCGTGGCTTGGACATGGCGCGACCATCGAGGATGCCTCGCGGCCCCGCAATATCTGCCTGTGCCCCCGCCCCAGTGCCCTACCCCAGCGAACTGATGATCTCGCGATAGGCGAATTCCGGAAACGCTTTCATGGTCCGCGTCCTGACATTGCCACCCGAGGACAGCATCAGCGCGAAACGGGCAAGCACCGCATCGTCTGGCGCCTCGACAATGGCGACCATGTCGCATTCGCCCATGGTCAGATAAAACGCCTTGAACGATCCGCCCATCTCCCCCAGCAGCTTCTTGCCGGCATCGAGCCGCTTCGGCGACTCACGCACGTTCTTGGCGCCCTGCTCGGTCCAGTTGATCAGCATGATGTAGGTTGTCATGGCACACCTCCCTCCGGGGCCACGGAGCAGGCGCCTGGCCGTTACGACCGACGCCGGGCGGGCATCCGGCTTGTCGCCCACAAATGCATCCGACCCTGAAATTATCCTCCTGTCGGCCAGCCCCGGCAAGGCGGCATTGCGATGGTTGGAACGCAAAAAAGGGCGCCCGAGGCGCCCTTTCGAATTGCTGGCCTGATTTCCCTATCAGCTGTCGAGGAAGCTTCTGAGCTTGCGGCTCCGGCTCGGATGCTTGAGCTTGCGCAGCGCCTTGGCCTCGATCTGGCGGATGCGCTCGCGCGTGACCGAGAACTGCTGGCCGACCTCTTCCAGCGTGTGGTCGGTGTTCATGCCGATGCCGAATCGCATTCTGAGAACACGCTCCTCTCGCGGCGTCAGCGATGCCAGAACCCGCGTCGTCGTCTCGCGCAGATTGGCCTGGATCGCCGCGTCGATCGGCAGGATCGCCATCTTGTCCTCGATGAAGTCGCCGAGATGCGAATCCTCCTCGTCGCCGACCGGCGTTTCGAGCGAGATCGGCTCCTTGGCGATCTTCAGCACCTTGCGCACCTTTTCGAGCGGCATGGCAAGCTTCTCGGCCAGTTCCTCCGGCGTCGGCTCGCGGCCGATCTCGTGCAGCATCTGGCGCGAGGTGCGCACGATCTTGTTGATCGTCTCGATCATGTGCACCGGAATGCGGATGGTGCGCGCCTGGTCGGCGATCGAACGGGTGATCGCCTGCCGGATCCACCATGTCGCGTAGGTCGAGAACTTGTAGCCGCGGCGGTATTCGAATTTGTCGACCGCCTTCATCAGGCCGATATTGCCTTCCTGGATCAGGTCGAGGAACTGCAGGCCGCGGTTGGTGTATTTCTTGGCGATCGAGATGACGAGGCGCAGGTTCGCCTCCACCATTTCCTTCTTGGCGATCGCAGCCTCGCGCTCGCCCTTCTGCACCTGGTTGACGATCTTGCGGAATTCCAGGATCGAGATCGCCGTCTCGGTGGCGAGGCTCTGGATCTCGGCTCGCAGCTCCTTGATCGCGTCCTTCTCGTTCTTGGTGAACTCCTTCCAGCCGCGCGACGTCAGGTTGGCGATCGAGCGCGTCCAGTTCGGATCGAGCTCCGAGCCCTGGTATTCCCTGAGGAACTCCTCGCGGCGAACGCCATAGCTCTCGGCGAGCCGAAGCAGCTTGCCTTCGTTCTGCACCAGGCGCTTGTTGATGTCGTAGAGCTGCTCGACCAGCGCCTCGATGCGCGCGGTGTTGAGCGACAGCGACTTCACCGCCTTGATGAGCTGGTCCTTCAGCTCCTTCAGCCTGCGGTCCTGGCTGGGCGAAAGCGTGCCGGCGGCGGCGAGACGGTTCTCGACCTGCTGGTCCTGCAGCTTGCGAAGCTTCTTGTAGGTGTCGGCGATAACGTCGAGCGTCTCCATCACCTGCGGGCGCAGTTCCGCTTCCATGGCGGCGAGCGACAGGCTTGCCTCGTCCTCGTCGTCTTCCTCTTCTTCCAGCCCGCGCGTGTCGGCGCCGACATTGGTGATGTCGTCTTCTTCCTCGCGCGCCGCCGCGCGGCCGCGCGGCTTCTCCTCGGGCTTAGGCGCTTCCTCGATGCGTTCGACGACGGGGGCCTGCTTGGCCTCCGGACCGGCATAGGTCGCCTCGAGGTCGATGATCTCGCGCAGCAGGATCTTCGATTCGTTGAGCTCGTCGCGCCAAATGATGATCGCCTGGAAGGTCAGCGGGCTCTCGCACAGGCCCGCGATCATCGTCTCGCGGCCGGCCTCGATGCGCTTGGCGATCGCGATTTCGCCCTCGCGCGACAGAAGCTCGACCGAACCCATCTCGCGCAGATACATGCGCACCGGGTCGTCGGTACGATCGGTCGGCTCTTTCTTGGTGGTTGTGGTGGCAACGGCGGTGCCGGTCTGTTCGGCGAGTTCGTTGGCGTCCTCGTCCGAATCGGCGCCCGAGTCGGCCGCCTCAGCCTCCTCGCCCTGCTCGTCGTCCTCGACGACGTTGATGCCCATGTCGGACAGCATCGCCATCGTGTCCTCGATCTGCTCGGAGGTCACTTCCTCCGAAGGCAGCACCGAGTTCAGCTCGTCCATGGTCACATAGCCGCGCTTCTTGGCGGCCTTGATCATCTTCTTGACAGCATCATCGGAAAGGTCGAGCAGAGGGCCATCAGTGGCGCCTTCACGTTCGGTCTCGACCTCTTCCTTTTCCTTTGTCGCCATTCTTTGTCGTCTCCAAGCGGCAGAACATCGAAGCCGCGTAAGCTGCCGGACCGGTCATACCGGTTGCGCTCGCACCAGAACGCTTCTTACCGGGCCAGTAACCGCATCTCTCGTTAAGTCCAGATTAACCCTGGTATCTGTGGCAGGCCTTTTGCCTGTCCAGTGACCAGCACCTCACATCGCTCAAAATTTCCCGCCGACGCCGGGGCACGGTTAACGTTTCGAATCGTCCTGATTCCGCCAATCTGCCAGAAGGTCAAGCGCCTCTGGCATGATTCGCATGAAAAAAGCGAATCAATTACCCGACTTAGGGGCGTCGTTTCGACGCGCTGTGCACTTCCACTTCGTTTTTTGGCAGGTCTCGGCCTAAACGCGCCCAACCCTGCCCGATGAAACGCCGAACCCTTCGATCAGCGCTTCCGTTGCCTGTACATCGTTGAATTGCGCTTGAATCTCGACGAGATGCCGGAAGTTTTCATCCGAAGGATCTGCATCGAGCGCCGCCTGCGCCTGTTTCAGCTCTCTATGTAATGTGCGGGCGCTGCGCTGCAAGTGCAGCGCCTGGTTGAAGGCGTCGCGGGCATCGTCAAGTCCCGCGGTTTCGAGCGCCGGCCACTGCCGTGCCCGCTTGATCAGCGCCACCGCCCGCTCCCAGATGCCGCCGCATCCGGCGCGCTCGATCGTGGCGATCACCGCGTCGCGGTCGTCGGCCGCGTCATGCGCCATCGCGTCGAGGATGGCCGCATGGAGTTTGCGCAAATCTGAATTGGCGAGGTCGAGGAATTCGACATGCGCGAAATTCTCGTCGATCAGCGGCGGATGGTTGACCAGGGCCACGATGATCGTCGCCTCGCGCACCGACATGCCCTCGCCGGTCCGCTTGACCAGCGCCGAGCGGCCGAGGCTCTCGGTGATCGCCGCGCGCCCTCCAGCCGCCGCGCCCCGGCCAAACGCTCCGCCGGGCGCCGAACCCCTGCCGCGCTCGCCCGGCCGACCGTCCTGGCGTCCTGCCTGATGACCTTGCCGCGCGCCGCGCTGCGAGCCGAAGAAGCTCAGCACACGTTCGCGCATCTCCTGTTGATAGTGATAGCGCAGGCTTTCGTCGCGGATGCGGCTGGTCAGCTCGCGCAGCGTCTTTTCAAGCTCGGCGCGCCGCTCCGGCGTGTCGAAGACGCCGCCGGCCGTCTCGCGCATCCATAGAAGGTCGGCAAGCGGCCTGGCTTCCGCCAGCACCGCGCGAAAAGCGTCCGGTCCGTCGGCCTTGACCAGATCGTCAGGGTCCTTGCCTTCAGGCAGCAACGCAAAGCGCGCCGAGCGTCCGGGCTGGATTGCCGGCAGCGCAAGGTCGGCGGCGCGCCACGCCGCCTTCAGCCCGGCCTGGTCGCCGTCGAAGCAAAGCACCGGCTCGCCGGCCATGCGCCACAGAAGCTCGAGCTGGTTTTCGGTAAGCGCCGTGCCGAGCGGCGCCACCGCATTCTCGAAGCCCGCCTGCGCCAAGGCGATCACGTCCATATAGCCTTCGACGGCAATCACCGTGCCGCCTTTCGCCAAGGCCTTGCGGGCACGAGCGAAATTGTAGAGCACGTTGCCCTTGTGGAAGAGCTCGGTCTCCGGCGAGTTCATGTATTTGGCCAGGGCGTCCGGCGCCAGCGCCCGGCCGCCGAAGGCGATGATCTTGCCGCGCGAGTCCGGGATCGGGAACATGATGCGGTCGCGGAACCAGTCGTAGGAGACCGGGATGTCGTCGCCGTGCCGCACCAGCCCGCAAGCCTCGATATCGGCCTTCGGCACGCCCTTGGCCGCGAGGTATTCCTTCAGCGCGTTGCGGCTGTCCGGCGCATAGCCGAGCCGGAAGGACTGCTGCGTCGCCGGCGTCAGGCCGCGATCGCGCAGATAGGCGCGGGCCTTGGCGCCCTCCGGCCCCTGCAGGCGCTCCTGGAAGAAGACGGTCGCCATCTCCATGACGTCGGTCAGGCTGGCGCGTTCCTTTTCGCGCCGCTCCTCCCGTTCATCGCGCACCGGCATCGGCACGCCGGCCATCTCGGCGATCTTCTCGACCGCCTCGGGAAAGCTCATACCGTCGAGTTCGGTCAGGAATTTGAAATGATCGCCAGACACCGAGCAGCCGAAGCAATGGTAGCGACCCTTCTTGTCCTCGCAGTGGAAGGACGGGCTTTTCTCGCCGTGGAACGGGCAGCACGCCCAATAGTCGCCCCGCGAAGCATTGGTCTTCTTCCTGTCCCAGGAGACGCGCTGGCCGATCACCGAGGAAATCGGCACGCGGTCGCGTATCTCGTCGAGGAAAGCGGGCGGGAAGCGCATCGGGAAAGCTCGTTTGCCCTCCATATAATCAAGCCGCCCGGGCGCGACGACTCGATAAACCCAATCGTACCCGCTTTTCACAGACAAAAAGAAGGCGGCCGAGCGGCCGCCTTCCTGGTGTTCCGGATAATTGACGGATCAGTGCGCGGCGATCGCGCCGAAGATGATGCCGGAGACGATGCTGACCAGCAGGTAGTCGTTGCCGACGCGGATCCACTCCTGGCCGGGGCCGGGGCGGCGCAAGCCATAGCGGTGCCAGTCGCGCATCGCCTGATGGCGCTTCCAGTTGGAGTATCTCTGGCCGTAGCGCCAATGGCTGCGCTTCACCACGACCTTCTTCTTCACGACGCGCTTCTCGACATGCCGGCCCGGCTTCTGCCAGTCGACCTGAGTGTAGTTCGACTGCGGCGCGCTCGGCTGGGGGAGCGGCCCGGCCTGGCCCGAAAGGGCCGAGGCAGCCAGCATCGAGGCGGTGACGGCGGAAAGTATGAGACGCTTCATGGTCGTGCTCCCTGGTTGTCGATAGGCAAGGAGATAGCCGCGCCGGCATGAACCGAAACTGAACAGCTTGATTACAATTCTGTAATGATTTCTGATGCTTATATGAGCAACTTCAACAATTTGCCGATACCGCATCGGCGATCGGCTGGCCCCGCGAGCGATATTCGTCCCCCAATCCGCCTCCGGCATGCAACCAATATGCCTTCCGTCCATTTCCGACACACGCCGTCGCGTGCCGGCCGCCGGTCAAGCGGAGCGAAATTTATTATCCGGCTAAAATTGTTTGGAGTAGTCTCGACCCCCGAAATGCTTGTGATTCGTGCCCTTTTCCCCTTCCTTGCCGCCTCGTTGCGAGGTCGGGCATGAGCGGGTCCGTCGTCCTGCTGCACCTAGCCGGCGCGGTGGCGCTGATGCTGTTTGCCACCCGCATGGTGAAGACAGGCGTCGAGCGCGCCTATGGCGACGTGCTGCGCCACCGGCTGCGCGCCACCATGCGCAATCCACTGATGGCGGTTCTCGCGGGCTGCGGCCTCGCGGTCGCCTTGCAGAGCTCCACCGCCGTCACCCTGCTGGTCGGCTCCTTCGCCGGCGCCGGCATCGTATCTGGCGCCGCCGGACAGCTCGCCGTGCGCGGCGCCGAGATCGGCTCGGCGCTTGTGGTCAAGCTGCTGACCTTCGACCTGTCGCTTCTCGTGCCGGTCTGCCTGGTCGCCGGAACGGTCATGTTCATGGCCACCGAGCGACGTGACTGGCGCCAGCTCGGCCGCATCCTCGTCGGCATCGGCCTGCTGCTGCTGTCGCTGGAGATGATTGGCCAGGCTTCGGAGCCGTTGCGCCAGAGCCCGCTGATGCCGATGATCGTCAACTACTTCTCCGGCGATTTCGTCACCGCCTATCTTCTCGCCGCGCTGATCACCTGGCTGTTCCATTCCTCGATCGCGGCGGTGCTGCTCTTGGTGACATTGGCTGGCCGCGGCTTCATTCCACCGGAGCTCGGCATCGTGCTGGTGCTTGGCGTCAATCTCGGCTCCTCGATCATCGCGCCGCTGCTGACCCGCAATGCCGATCCCGGAGTGCGCGTGGTGCCGGTCGGCAATCTTCTGATGCGCGGCATGGGCTCTTTGATCATGCTGATCCTGTTCATGACGCTGAAGCCGCCGGTCGGCTTTCTCGGCGCGACCGGACCGGACCAGATCGTCAACGCGCACATCCTGTTCAACGTGATCATCCTGCTTGCGGGCCTGCCGCTCGCCGGTCTCGTCTATCGCATCTCCGAGAAGATCGTGGCGCTCGGTGCCGGACCTGCGCCGGCGGCAGCGCTCGATGTCGTCGAATTGTCGGCGCTGAACGAGAGCGCGCTCGACACGCCGAGCCAGGCGCTGGCCAACGCCACGCGCGAGGTGGTGCGGGTCTGCGAGACGGTCGAGATCATGCTGAAGCGCATCATCGAGCTTTACGAGAGCGCCGACGCCGGCAAGATCAAGGCGCTGGCCGCGCTCGACGACCGCGTCGATCAGAAGCACGCGGCGATCAAGCTCTATCTCGCCAAGGTCACCAAGAACCCCTTGAGCGAGGACGAGGCGCTGCGCTGCCAGGAACTGATCGGCGCCTGCGTCAAGCTGGAGCAGGTCGGCGACATCATCGTGCGCAACCTGCTGGTGCATGTCAGGAAGAAGCTGGAGCGCGGTCTGGAGTTCACGCCCGAGGGCTGGCGCGAACTCAGCGCCTTCCATGCCTCGGTGCTGGCCAATGCGCGGCTTGCCTTCAACGTGCTGGTCTCGCGCGACCCCGAGACCGCCCGGCAGTTGGTGCTGGAGAAGGATCTGCTGCGCGAGCGTGAGAAGGAGACCAGCGCCAGCCATTTCGTGCGGCTGCGCGACGGCACCGCCAAAAGCGTCGAGACCAGTTCGATCCACCTCGACACCATCCGCGATTTCAAGCAGATCAATTCGCTGCTCGCTTCCATGGCTTACCCGGTGCTGGAGGAGCGCGGCCTGCTCGGCGGCTCGCGACTGAAGGCCGGATAGCAAGCCGCAAAATTGCTGCCGTGACGTCAACTTGGGAACAAGGTTCCGCCGTCGGCACCAAAGCGGAAAAATTAGTCTTTGCTCCTCCAGCCATCCGTCGGCTAAGCATTGGATCAGGTCCACCGGGAGGATAGTTGTTGGATACCCATTCGCGCAGCTTCGCCAAGGCACTCTCGTGGCGCGCCACCGGCACGATCGACACAATGATCATCTCGCTGGTCGTGACCGGAAGCGTAAAGTTGGCGGCCGCCATCGGCTTGACCGAAGTCGTCACCAAGTCGTTGCTCTACTATCTCCATGAGCGGACCTGGCTGAAGATCCCCTACGGCCGCAAGACGGCTGCGCAATAACTTACGAGTCAAGGCGCAACCAACCCGCTCAAGAAAAGCTAAAGCGGCGTCGACAATTTCTGCATTGCCGGCGCCGCACATCCATGGTTTGACGCGCTGCATTCACCTCAAGTCTTTGCGCCCATGCTGCCGCTGATTGCCCTGTTCATTGCCGCCTTCGCCTTCGGCACCACCGAGTTCGTCATCGCCGGCGTTCTGCCGGAGGTGGCGGAGGGCCTTGGCGTTTCCGTGCCCACTGCCGGCTACCTGGTCTCCGGCTATGCCTGCGGCATCGCCATCGGCGGTCCGCTTCTGGCGCTTGCAACGAGCAGGCTCTCGCGAAAGGCGCTGCTCATCGGGCTGACGATAGCCTTCACCCTTGGCCAAGCCGCCTGCGCGCTGGCGCCCGACTTCACCTCGATGCTCCTGCTGCGGGTTGCGACGCCGTGGCGCATGGATGCTATTTCGGCGTCGCCATGGTGGTCGCGGTCGGGCTGGTGCGCGAGGACCAGCGCGGTCGGGCTGTCGCGGTCATCCTCTCGGGGCTGACCGTCTCCAACGTCATTGGCGTGCCGGCCGGAACAGCGATCGGCGGCCTATGGGGCTGGCGGGCGACCTTCTGGGTGATGGGCGCGCTGGGCGTCGTCGCGATTCTCGCCATGCTCGCGCTGCTGCCGCGCACGGCAGGCGCCGCCAACCGGCCCGTCAGCCTTGCGCACGAGGTGCGTGTATTGGGGCGCCAGCAGGTCTGGACTTCGCTCATCCTGATGCTGATGTTGATGATCGGCCAGTTCGGCCTGTTCACCTACATCACACCGACGCTGCTGGAAGTCACCGGCCTCGACGAAAGCCTGATCCCTTGGGTGCTGCTGCTCAACGGCGTCGGCGCCACGATCGGCGTTCTTCTCGGCGGCAAGCTTGCAGACTGGAAGCTGATGCCATCGCTGATCGCCATGCTTTTCCTGCAGGGGGTCATGCTGGCCATCATCTACGCCGTCAGCCCATATCCGTTGCCGATGATCGTTGCGATCGTCCTCTGGGGCGGCCTCAACTTCGCCATCGGCGCGCCGATCCAGACCCGGATCCTGGCCTGGACGGCGGACGCCTCGAACCTTGCCTCTTCGCTCATCCCATCGGGCTTCAATGTCGGCATCGCGCTCGCCGCCTCTCTGGGTGCCGCGATGCTCAATGCCGGCCTGGGCTATCGCAGCCTGCCGGTCGCCGGCGCGCTTGCCATGCTGGTGGCCGTGATGGTGGCGCTGGCATCGCAGGCCTGGGAGTGGCGCAGCCGCTCGACGCCGCCACTGCCTGCGGCCGCCGAATAGAGGACAGGGCACCGCGTTGTCGGTGTATTGCCTCAGACCACGGGCGGCGAATATCCGGAGCCGCCCGCAAGGATCGACGCCAAGCCGCGAAGGCCCTCCTCCAGCCGTTCGCGGCTGGATGCGGCGCCCAGCGCCAAGCGCAGGCCATCGGCGATACCGGCCATAACGGAAAACTCCTGCACTGGACTGATGGCCAATCCGCGCCGCCGGGCCAGGTCGCCAAGCTCCGAAGAGCGCGGCCGCTCGTCGAGTGGGTACCAGAGATGCAGGCACGATTGCGCCGCGGCGAACCCTGCTGGCAGGATTTTGCGCGCGATTGTCTGCCTGACCTCCGCTTCGGCACGCACCGCAGCGGTAATCTCGCCGGCGAGGCCGCTTCGCACCCACTCGCAGGCGAGACCCGTCATCAACGGCGGCGCCATCATCGTGGTGCCGCGGATTGCCGCCGCGATGTGCTCGACGGTCTCGACATCGGGCGCGGCAAGGAAAGCGGTGCGCAGGAAAGGCGAAATGCATTTCGCCATCGTCGCGACATAGATGGTCCGTTCCGGCGCCAGAGTGAGGAAGGCTGGTGGCGAAACAGGCAGCAGCGGGCTGTAGGGATCGTCCTCGATGATGGTCAAATTGAGCTTGCGGGCTATCCGCGCCAGATCCCGGCGCCGGTCCTCCGGCATGGTGATCGCAGTGGGATTGTGGAGCGTCGGGTTGAGATAAAGAAGACGTGCGCCGTGCTGTCGCACCGCCTCCTCCAGATAGTCGGGACGCATGCCGTCATTGTCGCGTCCCACCCCGGCCAGATTCCGTCCGGAGGTTTGCGCCAGCGCGATCAAACCCGGATAGGTCAGCGCATCAGTGACGATCGTATCGCCCTCGCGCGTGTGCGACAGAAGAACGGCCGCAAGCAGCGCCTGCGCCCCCGATCCGACGGCAACGCGTTCGATTGGCAGCCTGTCGCCGGTCGCAGCAAGCCATGATGAGCCGGCGGCGCGTTCGGCGGGCGAACCCGGGCCGGGATGGTAGGAAAGCAGCGCGTCCGCGCTGGAGCGTTTGAGCAGTCCCTCTATGCCCGCCCGGATCAATGCCGGCAGGCTGAGGCCCGAGGGTGCTGGCGGAATGTTCATGCTCAGATCGAGTATCGGCTCTTCCGGCTCGCCTGGCGTGATGAAGGTACCGCGACCTGCCGTTGCATCGATCAGGTTCCTGCGGCGTGCTTCGGTGAACGCCCTGGTGACGGTGGTTAGATCCACCGCAAGGAAGCGGGCAACCTCCCGCTGCGGCGGCAGCCTGTCCCCCGGCTGCAGCCGGCCGCTCGAGCGGGCAGCCGCAAGCGCGTCGACAATTCTGAGATAGATCGGCCGAGAGCCCTCCTCCATCGGAGAAAGCCAGCTGAGGCCGCTCTTATCGTTCACGCCGTCATTCTCCATACATTTTGTCGCATTGTATGCATACAATCATGATACTAGTATGTGTACGTGACCTCAAGGCCGATCGAATGCATGCGAGGTCCGTGGAGAGTACCAACCATGCAAGATCACGCGCACTATCCCGACCTCGAACCCTGGCGGGTCGGTATCCGCGGCCGCTGCCCGCGTTGCGGCGAAGGCCGGCTGTTCGACGGATTTCTCAAGCTAGCGCCGAAATGCGAGGTCTGCGGGCTCGACTATTCCTTTGCCGATCCGGCCGACGGCCCAGCCTTCTTCGTCATCTGCTTCGCCTGCGTTCCCTCAGTGCTGTTCGCCGTCTGGGCGCAGGTGAGCTTCGAGCCGTCCATGTGGTTCCACGCCTTTGTTTCGGTGCCCATAATTCTGGCGACCTGCATTCCGCCGCTCAGGCCACTGAAAGGCTGGCTTGTCGCGAGCCAGTTCTACTATAAGGCCGAAGAAGGACGACTGGCCAAGCCCGGCGAATAGGCGCTTCAATCGCGCTTGTCCGAGAACAGATCTAAAGCTCGATCCGGTATTTGAGACTCCCCGCGCCGCCATAGGCGGCGACCTTGGCGAACCGCCCGGCGAGAATCCCGCCATTGGCGAGGATCACCTTCTGCGAAGCGGGATTGTCGAGATCCGTGGTGATCTCGACATAGTCGAGGCCAACCGCCCTTGCCTCTTCCAGCATCAGCCGCAGCGCCTCGGTGGCGTAGCCGCGGCCCCGCTTCCACGGCACGACGGCATAACCGATATGGCCGAGCACGTGCGGCGGCAGCGCCGACGTGCCCTTCTGCCAGCGAAGCCCTATCGAGCCGACAGCCTCGCCATCCCATATCCAGCGCCGGAAGCCAGGCAAGCGCGGCACCTTGCTGCCGTCTGGCAGGGTGATGGGTGGTCCTTTCGCTTGCGGGTCGTGAAGACTGGCGAGGAAAGCGACGGGATCTTCCTCGATGGCCGCGAGCTGCTCGCGCGTCGTCTCCAGGAGCCGGACATTGTCGGGCGACCAGCCGCGCTCCAGCGCCGCCTTGTAGGATGGCAGGTGTTCGAGCGCGGGTTTGACGATTTCGACCATGTTAAATCCCGGCTTACGGCTGCCCTTGCTAAACAAGAAGTGTTTCGCCGATTGGGGCGAGGTCTTTTATGATTGGGGCAGGTGATTCACCGCAAGGGGATGGCGGTTCGAGAGGGGAAATAATCCGGTGCGGTTGAGATCTGTTCCGCTGGGCGTCACTGTCCTCTGCCTCATTGCCGCCGCCCTGACGATGTCGGCCCGATCTTACGCGGCCTTGCGATCATCAGATATCCCTGCATGGCTGCAGGCCCATGTCGGTGAAGGCGACGGCCAGATCGCTCAAGTGGTGCTGGAACGGGCCCGCGCGCTCTACCTCAAAAAGGCAAGCGAAGGATCGGTCCGGAACCCCTGCTACTTTGCCATGGACGCGACACGCCCCGGCGACTTGGGCAATGGGGTCCTGGGGCGCCGTTATTACATCATCTGCGAGGCCGAGCAGTCGTTCCGAGCGGTTTCGGCGGGCCATGGCGGCGGCCGCAATCTGAAGGGCGTCGCGGATTTTTCCAACGGCAGGCGCTGCGCGAAAAACTTCGGTAACGCGATGGATTCGGAGCTGACGGCCGGCGGCGCCTACATGACCGCTGAGGCGAAAACGTCGTTCAAGGGCTACTACCGTGTCGGCGCGAAGCAGAATGCGGTTTTCATGCGCACCTTCGTGCAGTTCGACGGCGAAGGTGAAACCGCCAACGCCAGGCAGCGCGTGATCGGCGGACATCCGGCAGCGCTGTTGAAGGGGATGTGCCTTCGCAAAAGCCCGAACAGCTCGTACGCCGACCATGATGGTTTTGTCCCCTTCGGCAAGCTGGTGAATTACGCCGGCGGCCGTAGCAATGGCTGCACGAGCTGGTCGCCTGCGGATGCCGAGCAGATCATTCCGATGGTGAAGAACAATCCGACGACGCTCTACATATACCCGGAGTCGCGGGACATCGCGGCGATCGCGCGGAAGGCAGCGTCCGGGCAATCGCTGTCGGGCGCGGAGCTTTATTGGAATGCATCCTGCCTGAAGGAGATCGGCGCGCCGAAATTCTGGCCGAAGAAGACCCTCGAGCCGATCATCGCGCAATACAAGAAGGATCACCCGCTGCCGCCGCCGCAGCCGGTGCCGATCTGCAAGGAGCCGTGAGGCAGTCCTCTACTGCAGCAGTCCCTTGACGATGGCGCTTGCCTTGGCGAAGTCCATCTGGCCGGCATATTTCTGCTTCAGCGCGCCGATCACCTTGCCCATATCCTTCTGGCTGGCCGCGCCTGTCGCTGCGATTGCCTCGCGGGCTGCCGCCATAATCGCCGCATCGTCGAGCTGCGTCGGCAGGAACGTGCGGATGATCTCCATCTCGCCGCGCTCCTGGGCCGCCAGTTCCGGCCGCTTGCCATCCTCGAACGCCTTGGCCGATTCCTCGCGCTGCTTCACCATCTTGGCCAGGATCTGCAGAATTTCTTCCTCGCTCGCCGCCGGCTTGCCGGCGCCGCGATTGGCGATGTCGCGGTCGTGGATGGCCGCCTGGATCAGCCGCAGCGTCGGCAGGCGGTGCTTGTCCTGCGCCTTCATCGCGCTCTTCATGGATTCGGCGATTTTCTCGCGCATCGTGCTTCTCCTTCGAATGCGGCGGACAATAGCTTTGCTGGTAACCTAAGGCAAATCTCGGCAAGCCACTGATATCGCTGGATGAAAGCAGACCGAACCCGGCTGGCGGCCACCTCATTGACCGCTCCCTCGCCTTCGCCTATGTACTCGGTCCTGCATGAGACAATGAGTTGACGCGCAAAAGCTGGGAAATCCTGCTTCGCGCCTTGCTGCGCGAGTGGTCCCGTTGACCAGTCGCCGCGCTTTACAGGAGTGCCTCCATGGCCACGACCACCGCCCCCTGGGCCACCGAAAAGCCGACCGCCCTTCTGGTGCTTGCCGACGGCACGGTGATCGAGGGCCGCGGCCTCGGCGCCACCGGATCGGCGGTCGCGGAAGTGTGCTTCAACACCGCGCTCACCGGTTACGAGGAGATCCTCACCGACCCCTCCTATGCCGGCCAGATCGTCACCTTCACCTTCCCGCATATCGGCAATGTCGGCACCAACGGCGAGGATATCGAAGACCTCAATCCGGCGGCGCGCGCCGGTGCCGTCGGCGCCATCTTCAAGGCCAACGTCACCGACCCGTCCAACTACCGGGCAGCCGGTCATCTCGACCAGTGGCTCAAGAAGCGCGGCATCGTCGCGCTTTCGGGTATCGACACCCGTGCGCTCACCGTGCTGATCCGCGAGAAGGGCATGCCCAATGCCGTCGTCGCGCATGCGCCCGACGGCGTCTTCGACCTCGACGACCTGAAACGGCGCGCCGCCGCCTGGTCGGGCCTAGTCGGGCTCGACCTCGCGAAAGAGGTTACGTCGGGCCAGTCCTCGGTCTGGCGCGAGACGCCCTGGATCTGGGACAAAGGCTTCGGCGAGCAGGACGACCCATCGCTGCACGTTGTGGCGATCGACTATGGCGTCAAGCGCAACATCCTGCGCCTGCTCGCGGGCCTCGGCGCCAAGGTCACCGTCGTGCCGGCCAAGACTGGCGCGGAAGAGATCCTGGCCATGCAGCCGGACGGCATCTTCCTCTCCAACGGTCCGGGCGACCCGGAAGCGACCGGCGAATATGCCGTGCCGGTGATCCAGGATCTCTTGAAGACCGACATCCCGCTGTTCGGCATCTGCCTGGGCCATCAGATGCTGGCGCTGGCGCTCGGCGGACGGACCGAGAAGATGCATCAGGGCCACCATGGCGCCAACCACCCAGTGAAAGACCACACGACCGGCAAGGTCGAGATCGTCTCGATGAACCATGGCTTCGCGGTCGACGCCGACTCGCTGCCCGAAGGCGTCGAGGAGACCCATGTCTCGCTGTTCGACGGATCGAATTGCGGCATTGCGCTGACCGGCCGGCCGGTGTTCTCGGTCCAGCACCATCCGGAGGCCTCGCCCGGCCCGCAGGATTCGCACTACCTCTTCCGCCGCTTCGTCAATCTGATCCGCGAGCGGCGCGGCGAGGAAGCGCTGGCCGAGCGCGCCTAGCTCAGACCACACCGGGCCTCAGGCCGCGTCCGTCACCGGTTCCTGCGTGTGCATGCGCTCGACCTCCTTCGGCGTCGGCTTGGCTACCTTCGTCACGAAGACGACAACCGCCAGCGTGAGGAAAACCGCGCCGAGCACATAGGGCGCCCCGCCGAATTCCACCGGCGCGCTCGGGCCGGTGAACCAGGAAAAGATCGCCGTATAAAGCAGCGGCGTGATGATCGAGGTGATCGAGAAGATCGAGGTCATCGCACCCTGCAGTTCGCCCTGCGCCGAAGGCGGCACCTTGGCCGCGGCAAGGCTTCTCAGCGGCGGGTCGCCGAGCGCTTCCAGGCAGCCGGCGACGATCACCGCATAGATCATCCAGCCCTGCGTGGCGAACGCATAGCCGAAGGCGCTGAGGGCGGTGAAGGTCAGGCCGATCGCCGCCGTCTTCCACTCGCCGAGCCTGGGAATGACACGCGGCAGCACCGTCGCCATGATGATCGCGCCGCACAGGCCGAAGGCGCCGAGCGAGAAGCCGATCTGCTGCTCATTCCAGCCATAGCGGTAGTTCGAGACGAAGGACCAGACCGCCGGATACATCATGTGGCCGAGCGTCATCAGGAAGAAGACCAGCCCGATCCAGCCGATGCCCGGATAGTTGCGCATCTGGATGAGCGTGCCGACCGGATTGGCACGCTTCCACTCGAAGCGGCGGCGGTGCTTTTCGTCCAGCGTCTCCGGCAGGAAGAACATCGCTATGAGGAAGTTCACCAAGGCGAGCCCCGCGGCGAAGTAGAACGGCACGCGCGGCCCGAACGTGCCGAGCAGCCCGCCCAATACCGGGCCGATGACGAAGCCGACGCCGAAGGCGATGCCGAGCAGGCCGAAATTCTTGGCCCGGTTCTCGTCGTTCGAGATGTCGGCGATGAAGGCCGACGTCGTCGAATAGCTGGCGCCGGAAATGCCGGCCAGCACGCGCCCGATGAACAGCATCGGATAGGACCAGGCGATGGCGCAGATCAGGTTGTCGATCGAAAAGGTGAGCACCGAGGCAAGCAGGATCGGCCGCCGCCCGAAGCGGTCGCTCAAGCCGCCGATGACCGGGGCGAAGAAGAACTGCATCGCCGCATAGACGAAGAACAGCCAGCCGCCCTCGATCGCCGCCTCGCTGACGCCGACACCGGTCAATTCCTGCAGATAGGCCGGCAGCACAGGCATGATGATGCCGAAGCCGATGACGTCGAGCAGCAGGGTCGTGAAAACGAGCGCAAGGCCCCGCTTGGCGGTCTTGGGGTCGATCATGGTGATAAGCTCCTCGGCCGCCTGGGCGGGAGGCACCTTATAGGCGAGCTTGCCGGCCAGAACAATAAGCGAACGACTGCAACTGCCTCATCCTGACATCAGTTGCGATGGCGCGCCCGAAGCAATTCCAGGAAAGTGCGCAGTGGTTTTCCGTCCGGATTGCGCAAAACCAGTTAAATATCGCTGCCGTATGTCGCCGCTCAGACCGGATTGTTGAAGGTATCGCAGTCCGAAAGCTTGCCGCTCTTGTAGCCGCGCGCCAGCCAGGTCTGCCGCTGCGCCGACGTGCCGTGGTTGAAGCTTTCCGGAACGACATAGCCCTGCATCTTCTTCTGCAGCGTGTCGTCGCCGATCTGCTTGGCGGCGTTGAGCGCGCTTTCCATGTCGCCCTGCTCCAATATGCCCTTCTGCGCCGTGTAGTGTGCCCAGACGCCCGCGAAACAGTCGGCCTGGAGCTCGACCCGCACCGACATCTGGTTGGCCTCGGTCTCGCCCATGCCTTGCCGCATCTGGTCGAACTTCGACATGATGCCCGTGAGGTTCTGCACGTGGTGGCCGACCTCATGCGCAACCACATAGGCCCGCGCGAACTCGCCCGAGGCGCCGAACTGCTGGTCGAGTTGCTGGAAGAAGGTCATGTCGAGATAGACCTTGTGGTCGCCGGGGCAATAGAACGGCCCGGCCGCCGAGGAGGCAAAGCCGCAGGCCGAGCGGATCTGGCCGCTGAACAGCACCAGTTTGGGGTCCTCGTAGGTAAGGCCGTTGGCTTTGAAGATGCCGGTCCAGGTGTCCTCGGTCTCGGCAAGCACCGTCGCCACGAACTGCTTCATTTCATCCGAAGCAGGCGCGCCGGTGCTGTCCTGCGAGCCGCTGTCGTCGGTGATCTGGCCGCCGCCGCCCGGCACGAGGCCACCGCTGCCGTCGCCCAGGATCTGCGAAGGATCAAACCCGAAATACCATCCAGCGAGAACGACCAGGATGACCAGGACGATGCTCGAGCCGCCGCCGGCGCGGCCGCCGATCGGAACGCGGAACTGGCCCGGGCTGCCGCCACCGAGCCCGCCGCCGCTATCGCTGCGCTCGTCCTCGATATTGTCGCTCTGACGGCGGCCTCTCCAAAGCATGGCAACTCCTCGCGATCCGAATGTCGTGGAAGGTCCGGCCCGCGACCGCCCCTCGCAAACAATTATCCCAATGGCCAAATCAAGTCACAGCATTTTTCACGGCGGGCACACGAGCGCTGCGACATACGGACCGGCAATTTCAGCTCTTCTGTTTCGAGCCGGCGCTTTTGCCGTCCGAGCTCTTGGAGCGTTCCTCGAACCGCGCGGCGCCCTTCTTCAGCGGACGTCCGGTCTCGGCCTCGGTCTTGCGCTCATCCCGAGCAGCGGCTTGCCTCAATCCCTTCGCTGCCTGCTTGCCCTTCTCGGTCGGTGCCTGTTCAACGCCCATCGCTTCCTCCCTGGCCGCCATGATCGCGGACTTCGAGACGAACGCGCTGGATGCCTGGCGGTTCCAGAAGCCGCAGGCGCGGACTTGAGTGGGGATCAGCGCGCCGTCATTGCCCTGCGAAACGCTTCCAGCGTCTCGGCGCTGACATGGTGCTCGATGCCCTCGGCGTCGATCCGCGCCGTCTCGGCGCTGACGCCCAGCGACCGCAGGAAGGCTTCCACCGTCTGGTGGCGGATGCGGCTCTCCTCAGCGACCTTCCGGCCAGCCTCGGTCAGGAACACCCCGCGGTAAGGCTTTCTGGAGACCAGCCCGTCGGCGCAGAGCCTGGTCAGCATCTTCGCCACGGTGGGTTGCGCGACGCCGAGCCTCGCCGCGATATCGACCTGACGGGCCTCATTGCCGTCTTCGATCAGGTCGGCGATCAGCTCGACATAGTCCTCGACGAGCGCGCCGCGGCGCGCTTCGCGCGTCTGCCGGAACCCTTCCGAATGGATTTCGGCATCGGGAAGCGGCTTTTCGCGTCGAACCGGTCTGTTCCTCAGCGCCAATACGCGCTCCTCCTTCGCCGAAGCTTGAATCGGCCCGTATTCATAACACGGAGCCGGGTGGTCTGGCCGTTTATTTGCATTCCCGCTCACGTGCAACCGGCCCCGCGTCGCCGAATAAAAAGCACAAACAATGAAATATAGCCTATTGCATAATGTTGAGCCATGGCATAGATGAGAGCTGCAATCGATCCATCCCAACGGAATCCCATGTCTGACGCCGAAGCAGTAGCCCTATCCCGTTCCGCGTGGCGTTTCGACAGCCCCAGCGACGAGCAGCCCAGCCTTCGCGAGGTCAATGCCTCGATCACGGTGCCGAAGACCGGCCTCTGGCTCCGCCGCCTGTTCGCCTTCATGGGCCCGGGCTACATGGTTTCGGTCGGCTATATGGACCCCGGCAACTGGGCGACGGACCTCGCCGGCGGCGCGCAGTTCGGTTACACGCTGCTTTTCGTCATCATGCTGTCCAACCTGATGGCGATCCTCTTGCAGGCGCTGGCCGCCCGCCTTGGCATTGCCACCGGCCGCGACCTGGCACAGGCCTGCCGCGCCTATTATCCGCGCCCGGTCAACTTCCTGCTCTGGGTCGCCTGCGAGTTGGCGATCATCGCCTGCGACCTTGCCGAGGTGATCGGCACGGCGATCGCGCTGCAGCTGCTGTTCGGCATTCCGCTGATCGGCGGCGCTATTCTCACCGCGCTCGACGCGTTCCTCGTGCTGCTGCTCATGAACAAGGGCTTCCGTTATCTCGAGGCCTTCGTCGTCGCGCTCTTGATCATCATCTTCGGCTGCTTCGCCATCCAGATCTTCGTCGCAGCGCCGCCGGCCGGCACGATCCTGCATTCGATGTTCGTGCCGTCGCCGCAGATCGTCACCAACCCGACGATGCTCTACATCGCCATCGGCATCATCGGCGCCACCGTAATGCCGCACAATCTCTATCTGCACTCCTCGATAGTGCAGACCCGCGCCTATGAGCGCACCGACGCCGGTAAGCGCGACGCCATCAAGTGGGCGACGACGGATTCGACCATCGCGCTGATCCTGGCGCTGTTCGTCAACGCCTCGATCCTGATCGTCGCGGCCGTGGCTTTCCATGGCACCGGGCATCAGGATGTCGCCGAGATCGGCCAGGCTTTTGAATTGCTGTCCCCGCTCTTGGGCCTGAGCATCGCCTCGATCCTTTTCGCGATCGCGCTGCTCGCCTCCGGCCTCAACTCGACGGTCACCGCGACGCTCGCCGGCCAGATCGTGATGGAAGGCTTCCTGCGCCTGCGTGTTCCGCAATGGGCGCGCCGCCTGCTGACGCGCGGCATCGCAATCGTCCCCGTGGTGATCGTCACCGCGCTCTATGGCGAAAAGGGCACGGCCCAGCTCCTGGTGTTCAGCCAGGTCATCCTGTCGATGCAGTTGCCCTTCGCCGTGGTACCCCTGGTGCAGTTCGTGTCGGACAAGAAGAAGATGGGCAATTTCGCCATCCCGCGCGGCGTGGCGGCGTTGGCCTGGATCGTCGCGGCGATCATCCTGGTGCTCAACTTCAAGCTGCTCTACGACACCATCGCCGGCTAAGACCGAACCGCGACTTTTCCGGCCGGCCGCGCTATCTTCTAGAAGCATGACCGGATCGGACGACGCCCGAAGATTCTACGCCAAGCTTATGGCCGCGCATGCGCGCTCCGCCGATCCCCGCATCGAGGAAGTGTTCGCCTCGGTGCCGCGCGAAGCCTTTCTCGGGCCCGGACCGTGGACCGTTTTTGCCGGCGATGGCCGGTTCAAGACGCCGACTGCCGATCCAAGCTACATCTACCAGAACGTGCTTGTTGTGCTCGATGCGGACAAGGGCATCAACAACGGCGAGCCGGTTCTGCACGCCATGTGGATCGGCAAGGCTCAACCGAAGCCCGGCGAGGCCGTCACCCATGTCGGCGCCGGCACCGGCTACTACACCGCGCTGCTGGCAAGGCTGGTCGAACCGGGCGGCAGCGTCACCGCCTTCGAGATCGAGGCGGACCTCGCCGCCCGTGCCAAGGCGAACCTCGCGGCCTATGGCAATGTCGCGGTCGTTGCCGGCGACGCCGTCGCAAGCCCGCTGCCGCCGTCCGACATCATCTATGTCAATGCCGCGGTCGTTGCCCCTCCTGCGCCATGGTTGAAAGCGCTCAAGCCTGGCGGCCGCCTGATCTTCCCTTGGCGGCCGGCGGAGCGCGTCGGCCTCGCCGTGCTGGTCACCCGCATGGAAGCGGGTTTCGCCTGCCAGCCCTTCATGGGCTCGTGGTTCATCCCTTGCGCCGGCGCCTCCGTCGCCGGCCCCGGAGCAAGAGTGCCAACCCGCGAACGCGCCGTCCGCACGCGCTCGATCCGGCTGAGTGAGGACAAGGCGCCCGACCGCACAGCCATCGCTGTCTTCGGCGATGTCTGGTTCTCATCGCGCGCTATTCGCGCCGGTGCGGGCGGCGAGCGATAGAGGTCTGCAGGCCCATGTCGGGAGAAGCGCCTGCCGCACGTCCTTGATACATGTCGCGCAAAACCGTGCAGCGGGTCTGCGAAAACGACATGCATAAAACAACGGCAAGCACGGATCGCAAGAAGGAGAAGACAGATGCGCAAGATCATCGCCGCCACTTTCGTCAGCCTCGACGGCGTCATGCAGGCGCCAGGCGGTCCGGAAGAGGATCCGGTCGGCGGCTTCAAGTTCGGCGGCTGGACGTTCCACTATTTTGACGAGGTAGCGGGCGCGGCACTGGATGAATTGTTCTCCAAACCCTTCGCACTGCTGCTTGGCCGCAGAACCTACGACATCTTCGCCGCGTACTGGCCGTATCAGAAAGATCCGATCGCGGATGCCTTCAACCCTGCGACCAAATATGTGGCCACGCATCGGCCGGATTCGCTCACCTGGCAGAACACCCAGCCGCTTGGGCCAGATGTCGTTGCAAGGCTTAAGGAACTCAAACAGGAAGACGGGCCTGACCTGCTCATCCAGGGATCGGGCAATCTGATCCAGACCCTGCTCGCCAACGGGCTGATCGACGAGATCCGCCTGATGATCTTCCCGCTGTTGCTGGGTAAGGGCAAGCGGCTGTTCGGCGACGACGCGATGCCGGCCGCCTTCAAGCTTGTCAAGTCACAGGCCTCGACCACCGGCGTCATCATGGCGACCTATGAACGCGGCGGCGAGATCAAGACCGGGTCTTTTGCCACGGAGCCGCCTTCGGAGGCCGAGCTCGAACGGCGCAAGAACTGGAAGTAGCGAGCCGAGGCTTGCTTCCTCGCCCCCGCCAAAGCGGGGAGAGGTGGCCGCGAAGCGGCCGGAGCGGGGGCTTCGCAGGGCTGATGCCTTTGAAGACTTGGCACCGTAGCGCCCCACCCCCTCTCCGTCTCGGCCTCGCCGAGCCACCTCTCCCCGATATTCGTGGGGCGAGGAAAGAAAGTGTTGCTCACGCAGCCTGGCGATAACGCGCCAGCCCCTTGCGGATATGCGCCGCGAACGCCTCCGCCGCCGGCGCTGCGGCATGCTTCGGCAGATGCAGATTGACGGAAAAGTTCGGCAGGGCGGGAAGGCCGGCGCCGGATAGGACGTCGAGATCGGCCGGAACCGTCGAGGCGAGCCAGGTGGTCACCGCAAGATCCGAGCGCACCGTCGCCGTCGTTGCGTCGATGTTGCCGTTCTCGAACACGGTGCGCCAGTCGAGCCCGTCTTCGCCGAGCGCCGCCAGCACCGCCGGGCGGAAGGCGCAGGTGTCTGCTACCATCGACACCGGCAAGGGCCGCTTCAAGCGCGCCGAGCCAGCTCTGGCGCCGACCCAAACCAGCCGGTCGACGAACAGGCACTCGCCGGCCGTCGGACCGGCCCGCTCCTCGATGACGGCGAGATCGATGGTGCCGGCCGCCAATGCCGCCGCAAGGTCCGGCGAGGCGGCGCAGACCAGAGAAATCTCCACCTGCGGGTAGGCTTCGGCATAGGTCTTGAGCACGGGTTGCAGCAACGTGCCGACCAGGTCGTAAGGCACGCCGATCCGCACCTGGCCCGCGACCGCCTTGCCGCCCATCTCCGCGATGATCTCGTCATTGAGCTGTAAGAGTCGCCTGCCCCTCTCGAGCAGCCGTTCGCCGGAACGCGTCAATTTCAAGCCGCGCCGGTCGCGCTCGAACAGCGTTTGGCCAAGCACCTCCTCCAGCCGCTTGATCTGCTGGCTGACGGCGCCTTGGGTGAGGTTGAGCGCATTGGCTGCCGCGGTCATGCTTGCCATGTCGGCAGTGGCGACAAAGGTGCGGATGAGCGTCGTGTCGATATCGCGGATCATTTTTCCATTATAGATACTAATGCTTATCATATCAAACATTGCATTTACTGATGGTGCAAAGCGCCTAGCATGCAGGCTCCTCCGACCGGGAAGCCTAAATGTCCGAAACCTTCCTCCCCCTTGTCATGTTCGCGCTGATCTCGACCTCTACGCCCGGCATAGCCACGACGCTGTCGACGGCATCCGGCGCGCAGTTCGGCTTTCGCCGCTCGGTGCCGCTGATGGCCGGCAGCGCCGCCGGACTGGCTTCGGTGGCGGCGGCAGGCGCGGCCGGCCTCGCGGGACTGCTCGCCGCTGTCCCTTCCCTGCAACTCGCCATGAAGATCGCGGGCTCGCTCTACCTGATCTGGCTGGCGATCAGGATCGGCCGCAGCGGCCCGCCCAACCTCGACGTGACCATGGCCAGGCCGAACAGCTTCTTCGGCGGCGCCGGCATTCAGTGGATGAACCCGAAGGGCTGGGCGATGGGACTGGGCGCTGCCGCTTCCTTTGCGGTGCTTGCCGACGGTCCCTTGCAGCTTGCGCTGCTGCTCGGCGCGGTGTTCGGACTGGCCGCGGCATTCTCGCTGTCGCTGTGGTGTGTCGCCGGCACGCTGCTCGCACGGCTGCTTCAGACGGAGCGGCAGTGGCGCGCGCTCAACACCGTGCTCGGCCTGTTGCTGGCCGCCTCGATCCTGCAGATGTGGCGACCGGTATAAAACGCTGGCTCCTCTCCCCGCTTTGCGGGGTAAGGAACCAGCGTGCAGTAGCCCTTAGACCGCGTAGCGGGCCGCCGGCTTGCCGGCGAACAGGCTGCCGTAGAAGTGGTCGCGCGCGCCGAGATACGTAGCCAATTCGGCAGCATCGGCAAGGCCGGGCGCGGTGACGGTCTCGCCCTGCGCGAACCCGGCAAGTGCGGCATCGACCAGATCGTCGGCGCTCATGATCCAGTCCTGGTTGATCCTGTCGAGGCTGATGCCGGAGACGTCCCAGAACTCGGTCCGGATCGGCCCCGGCAGCACCACCTGCGCCCGCACCTTGGTGCCGGCGACCTCCTTCTGCAGGGCTTCGGTGAAGTTGACGACATAGGCCTTGGTGCCGCTGTAGATGCCGCCGACGGCGATGCCATAGGCAACCACCGAGGCGATGTTGACGACGGCGCCGCGATTGCGCGCGAGCAGCCCCGGCAGCACCGCGCGGGTCAGCCTGGTCAGTGCCACGACATTGACCTTGATCATGCTCTCGGCAGCGTCCGCATCGGCATCGGCCACCGTCTCGATGCCGCCCATGCCGGCGTTGTTGACCAACAGCGTCACGCTCTCGTCCGTCGCGATCGCCTGCTCGACCCGGCGCAGATCGGCGTCGTTTGCGAGATCGGCGACGATCGTCTCGACCTTGCGGCCATAGGCATAGGCCAGCCTGTCCGCCACCTCCTGCAGCCGGTCGGCGCGTCGCGCCACCAGCACCAGATCATAGCCCTGACCGGCCAGCCGGTCGGCATAGACCGCGCCGATACCCGAGGAGGCGCCGGTGATCACGGCCGTGCCCTTGTTGTCTGTCTTGCTCATTGTCCTGTTCCTTTTCGTGCTGTCCGCGCTCTCGGCCTCGACTGACCAAGGCGGAGCCGATTAGCCAAATAGTGGCATATGCCACTTTCATCGAAGTAGGTATATGCCACTATCTTGTCAACGGCGGTTGGGAAAACTATTTCTGCGGCAGGCTGGCGCACCAATCCTCGCCGGCAGGGAGTGAACATGACCGAAGCTCAGCGGGCGGGATTCAGCCGCTGCAACAACGCCACGCTGCGGCGCGCCGCGCGCAGGCTCGGCCGCTTCTACGATGACGCGCTGGCGCCTTCGGGCTTGAAGGGCACGCAATTTGGCCTGCTCTTCCAGATCCATGTCAGCAGCGAGCCGGCGATGGGCGCCATCGCCGAGGCGCTGATCATGGATCTGTCGGCGCTCGGCCACACGCTGAAGCCGCTGATCCGCGACGGCTATGTCGAGACTTTCGCCGACAAGGACGACCGCCGCATCAAGCGCGTGCGCCTGACGCCGCAGGGAGAGGCCAAGCTTGACGAGGCGATCAAGCTGTGGAGCGCCGCCCAGCGGCAATTCGAGGAAAGGGTCGGCGCGGAACAGGCCGCGAAGCTGCGCGCAACGCTGGACGCGGTGGCTGATCTGGATTTGCAGATGCCGGCGGCCGCTCCTTCGGATTGAAGAAGCGGCCACCGCCGATCAATTCCTTGGTTGTTCTATTCGGCCGGCATCGCAACAGGGCGGGCAAACGCCCGGCCGGCAAGCACGACACCTAGCCCGGCGATCGGGAACATCGCTGCGATCACGCCGAGATCGGCCGGCGCGCCGAAGCGCAGCACCGCGCCGCCGACCACCGCGCCGAGCGCAACGCCGAAATAGAGCGCCGACGCATTCAGCGAGAGCACGATGGGCGCCGCATCAGGGGCGATCCTGATGATGCGGCTCGCCTGCGCCGGCGGGAACGCCCAGCCGACGATGCCCCACGGCACCATCATGCCCATCAGCGCCGGCCCGGCGATTGAATGCGGCAGGAAGGTCGGGATCAGCGAGAAGGTGGCGAGCATCGCAGCCGAGAGCGCCAGCGACCAGCCGACGGTGCGCGTCGCGCCGAACCGGTCGGCCGCCTGGCCGCCGGCAATGTTGCCGATGACCGCGCCGACGCCGAAGGCAAGCAGCATGCCGGGCAGCGCGAGCGGGCTGAGCCCTCCGCCTTCGATCGCCAAAGGCGCGATGAAGGCAAAGACGGTGAAGGCGCCGGTCAGCGCCAGCACGGTCGTCAAAAGGATCGGCATGATGCCGGGCCGGACCGCCGCGGCCAGCCTGCGCTTCAGTGGCAGCCTGGTGCCAACGATGCCGCGCGGCAGCCGCCACCACAGGATCGCGCCGGCAAGCGCGCCAAGGCCGGCGATGGCAAAGAAGGTGCCGCGCCAGCCGGCAATGGCCGCGACCAGCGCGCCGAGCGGGGCGCCGACAGCCACCGCGACCGTTGTGCCGCCGACCACGACCGCGATGGCACGCGCCCGGTGATGGTCGTCGACCAGCGCCACCGCCGTGCCTTGCGCGGTCGCCGCGAACAGGCCGGACGAGAGCGCCATGACGATGCGCGCGATCAGCAGCAATTCGAAGGACGAGCTCAGCGCCGCGACGATATTGCCGATGACGAAGAACACCAGCGTCCACAGGATGACGCGCCGCCTATCCCAGTCGCCGGTCAGCGTCGCGAGCACCGGCGCGCCAACCGCGTAGGCAAGGGCGAAGGCGGTGATCAGCGAACCGGCAAGCGGAACGGAGATGCCGGCATCCGCGGCGATATCGGGAAGAAGGCTGGTGATGACGAAGCCTTCGGTCGAGATCGTGAAAGACCCGAGCGCCAGCCAGTAAAGCCGCTTGTCCATGGGATTTGTCCTTAGTTCAAAAGTCATTGAACAATTGGACATGAAGGAGCATGATGTCAACGCAGCCGGACAAAAATAACCGAACCCTGCTGACAGCCCTGTGTCAGGACGGGGCAAAAAATCAGAAAGCTTCTTAAACCGGCACGTGGAGGAGGCGCGTTGAACTTGACGCCGTTTGTGCTTAATTCTCAGCCATGACCCTGCCCCATCCAACCGCCGACCAGATCAGCCTGCCGATCGTGCTTGCCGTGCTCGGCGACCCGACCAGGCTTGCCATCGTGCGCTATCTCGCCAGCAAGGAAGGCGTGCCGCTGAACTGCAGCAAGTTCCTCGATCTCGCCTCCAAGACCAACCTCAGCTACCACCTCGCCAAATTGCGCGAGGCGGGCGTCACGCGCGCCGAAGTCGTCGGCACCAGCCGTCTGATCACGCTGCGCCGCGACGACCTCGACAAGCGCTTCCCCGGCCTGCTCGACAGCGTGATCGCCGCTGCTGGCGAGGACAAGGCGCTGCCCATGGTCGGCACCGCCGACAGCGAAATCGACGCCTGATGCGCATTGCCGTCCTCGCCGACATCCACGGCAACGTGCTCGCTCTGGACGCCGTGCTCGACGATCTCGAGCGGCGCGGCGGCGCCGACCTCACCGTCAATCTCGGCGATTGCGTTTCCGGTCCGCTGTGGCCGCGCGAAACGATGGAGCGGCTGGAAGCACTCGGCCTGCCGACCGTGCGCGGCAACCACGACCGCCGTGTCGCCGAGGACCCGGCCGACGAGAACATGTGGCCGTCCGACCGTTATGCGCAGGAGCGACTGACACCGGCACAGCGCCAGGCGCTGTTCGCCTTGCCGCTCACGCTCGAGATCGCGCCGGGCATTGTCGCCTTCCACGCCAGGCCCGACCATGACGAAAAATACCTTGCCGACGCGATCGTCGACGGCCAGCTGGTGCGGGCGCCGCTCGCCGCCATCAGGCGGCGGCTGAAGTCGCTCGACCCCGGCTGCCGGATCGCGCTCTGCGGCCACAGCCATCGCAGCGAGCTCGTCCGCATTCCGGGCGGCCCGGTCATCTTCAACCCTGGCAGCGTCGGCTGCCCGGCCTACGACGACGACACGCCGCCAGCGCATGTCTCAGAGCAAGGCACCCCGCATGCGCGCTATGGCATCGTCGAGTTGGATGCAGCTTACCGCCCCGACCGCTTCGAGGCGATCGCCGTCGACTACGACCATGAAGCCGCCGCAAAGCAGGCCGAACAGGCGGGCAGACCAGAATGGGCGCATGCGCTGCGAACCGGTTTCATGAAGGATTGAGGATGAGGCGCAAAGCTGCGCTCCGATCGACGCTGCTGATCGCCGCTCCTTTGCTCGCGGCCGCCCTGCCGGCCTTGGCTCAGGAAGCGCCCGGGACGATCATTTCGATCATCGGCGGTCTTGCGCCGGACGATCTCCTCAACATCCGCGCCACCGCTTCGCCGGGTGGAAAGGTGGAGGCCCGCTTGCCCAACGGCACGGCCGTGAAGAATTACGGCTGCAAGCTCGTCAACAACTATCCCTGGTGCAAGGTCGAGGACACGCAGGACGCCCACGTCACCGGATGGGCGCCCGCCCGCTATCTGAGCCCAAACAATCCGGCGCCGGCACCTGAAGATGGCGCAGCACCTGCAGCCGAGGCCGGCTCGCCTCAGCAAGCCACCGCGCCCCAGCCTTCCGAAGAGCCGCAACCGGATATCGGCGCGCGCTTGGGCGGCACCGAGCCGGCCGAGCCGCCGTCGGCGGCCGACATCGGCAGGACCGCCATGCAGGATGCCTATGGTCTCGCCTTCGCGGCCTCTGCAACCGCTCAATCCGACACCCCTGCTCCCGATGCTGCCGACGGCATCCCCTGCGCGCGCCGCATCGGCCAGCCGATGACCCGCTGCGAGGTCAGCGTCGCACGCAAGGACGCCGACAGCACGGTGACGGTGACCGTGACCTGGCCCGACGGCGGAACGCGCGTCATCACCTTCCATGGCGGCCAGCCGGCCGGCTCGGACTCTCCAGACAAGTTCCGCTTCACCCGCGAGGGTACGCTCAACATGATCCGCGTCGGCGTTTCCGAGCGTTTCGAGATCACCGACGCGCTTGCGCTCGGCGAGTAGTTGATAAGGGAGTAGGCAGTAGGGATTAGGCAGTAGGAGAAAGACAGCCCGCCGCCTGTTACCCTATTGCCTATTCCCCACTGCCTAATCCCTCATTTTCGGGGTTACATCCGCCAAAACTCTTCCCTATAAGGCCCTCCTAGCCTGATACCAGAATCGCAAGCACAACCGGCCGGGTCCTCCCCCCGCCCGGTTTTTCGTGCAAGCCGCTCGCCGAACGGAACCTGTAGACATGCCAAGACGCACCGACATCAAGTCGATCCTGATCATCGGGGCCGGCCCCATCGTCATCGGCCAGGCATGCGAGTTCGACTATTCCGGCACGCAGGCCTGCAAGGCGCTGAAGGAAGAGGGTTTCCGCGTCATCCTGGTCAACTCCAATCCGGCCACCATCATGACCGATCCGGAGCTGGCCGACGCCACCTATATTGAGCCGATCACGCCGGAAGTGGTGGCCAAGATCATCGCCAAGGAGCGCCCCGACGCGCTGTTGCCCACCATGGGCGGCCAGACGGCGCTCAACACAGCGCTTTCGCTGCGCCGCATGGGCGTGCTCGACCGCTACAATGTCGAAATGATCGGCGCCGACGCTCACGCCATCGACAAGGCCGAGGACCGCGCCCTGTTCCGCCAGGCAATGAGCAAGATCGGCCTGGAGACGCCGCGCTCGATGCTGGCCAACGCCACCGACGTCAAGAACGCCGACCGCAAGACGCACGAGGCCGAGCGCGCCGCGCTCAAGGCCGAGAACCCGCCGAACCTCAATGCCGCGCTCGACGCGCTGGAGACCCGCTGGAATCTTGGCGAGGGCGACCGCAAGCAGCGCTACATCAGCCACGCCATGGCGATCGCCGCGGAGGCGCTCGACCATGTCGGCCTGCCGGCCATCATCCGGCCCTCCTTCACCATGGGCGGCACCGGCGGCGGCATCGCCTACAACCGCGCCGAATTCTACGATATCGTCCAGTCCGGCCTCGACGCCTCGCCCACCACCGAGGTGCTGATCGAGGAGAGCGTGCTCGGCTGGAAGGAGTACGAGATGGAGGTCGTCCGCGACAAGGCGGACAACTGCATCATCATCTGCTCGATCGAGAACCTCGATCCGATGGGCGTGCACACCGGCGATTCCATCACCGTCGCGCCGGCGCTGACCTTGACCGACAAGGAATACCAGATGATGCGCAACGCCTCGATCGCGGTGCTGCGCGAGATCGGGGTCGAGACCGGCGGCTCGAACGTGCAGTTCGCCGTCAACCCGGCCGACGGCCGCCTGGTGGTGATCGAGATGAACCCGCGCGTCTCGCGCTCCTCCGCCCTTGCCTCCAAGGCCACCGGCTTCCCGATCGCCAAGGTCGCGGCCAAGCTCGCCGTCGGCTACACGCTGGACGAGCTTGAGAACGACATCACCGGCGGCGCGACGCCGGCCTCGTTCGAGCCGACCATCGACTACGTGGTGACGAAGATCCCGCGCTTTGCCTTCGAGAAATTCCCGGGCGCCGAGCCGGTGCTGACCACCGCCATGAAGTCGGTGGGCGAAGTGATGGCCATCGGCCGCACTTTCCAGGAATCGCTGCAGAAGGCGCTGCGCGGACTGGAGACCGGCCTGACCGGATTGGACGAGATCGAGATCCCCGGCATCGGCCATGGGCCTACCGCCGCCAACCACGTCGACGACCGCAACGCCATCCGGGCCGCGCTCGGCACGCCGACGCCCGACCGGCTTCGCATGGTGGCGCAGGCGATCCGCATGGGCACGTCGCTCGAAGACGTGCACGCCATGTGCAAGATCGACCCCTGGTTCCTCGAGCAGATCGCCGGCATCATCGCCATGGAGGAGCGCATCCGCGAGCATGGGCTGCCGCAGGATGCCGAGAATCTCCGCATGCTGAAGGCGATGGGCTTTTCCGATGCCCGCCTCGCGTCGCTGACGAAGACCGACGCCGAACACGTTCAGAGCGCGCGCGAAAAGCTCGACGTTCACCCGGTCTACAAGCGCATCGACACCTGCGCCGCCGAATTCGCCTCGCCCACCGCCTACATGTACTCGACCTATGAGGTGCCCTTCGCCGGAGCGCTCGACAACGAGGCGCGGGTGTCGTCGCGCAAGAAGGTGGTCATCCTTGGCGGCGGCCCGAACCGCATCGGCCAGGGCATCGAGTTCGACTATTGCTGCTGCCATGCCGCCTTCGCGCTGCGCGACGCCGGCTACGAGGCGATCATGGTCAACTGCAACCCGGAGACCGTCTCGACCGACTACGACACCTCCGACCGCCTCTATTTCGATCCGCTGACGGCGGAGGACGTGCTGGAGATCCTGCGCGCCGAGAAGTCGTCCGGCGAGCTCGTCGGCGTCATCGTCCAGTTCGGCGGCCAGACGCCGCTCAAGCTGGCCGACGCGCTGGAGAAGGCCGGCATCCCGATCCTCGGCACCTCGCCCGACATGATCGACCTCGCGGAGGACCGCGACCGCTTCCAGAAGCTGTTGCACAAGCTCGGCCTCACCCAGCCGAAGAACGGCATCGCCTATTCGGTCGAGCAGGCTCGCCTCGTCGCCGGCGAGCTCGGCTTCCCGCTGGTGGTGCGCCCGTCCTATGTGCTCGGCGGCCGCGCCATGCAGATCATCCATGACGAGGGCATGCTGCAGACCTACCTGCTCGACACCGTGCCCGGCCTGGTGCCGGAGGACATCAAGCAGAAATACCCCGCCGACAAGACCGGCCAGATCAACACGCTGCTCGGCAAGAACCCGCTGCTCTTCGACACTTACCTCACCGGCGCCATCGAGGTCGATGTCGACTGCCTGTGCGACGGCAAGGAGACCTTCGTCTCCGGCATCCTGGAACATATCGAGGAGGCCGGCATCCACTCGGGCGATAGCGCCTGCTCGCTCCCGGTGCACGCGCTGCACCCGGACCTCGTCGACGAGCTGGAGCGGCAGACCGCGGCGCTCGCCCGCGCGCTCAATGTCGGCGGCCTGATGAACGTGCAATACGCCATCCAGGACGGCACGGTCTATGTGCTGGAGGTCAACCCGCGCGCCTCGCGCACCGTGCCTTTCGTCGCCAAGACCATTGGGCGTCCCATCGCGAAAATTGCGGCCCGCATCATGGCCGGCGAGACCCTGGAAAACGCCTTCGCCCATTACGGCGCCATGCCCGACGCGCGCAATCCCGGCCACATCGCGGTCAAGGAGGCCGTCTTCCCCTTCGCCCGCTTCCCCGGCGTCGACATCCTGCTCGGACCGGAAATGCGCTCGACCGGCGAGGTGATGGGCCTCGACCGCGATTTTGCCCTGGCCTTCGCCAAGAGCCAGCTCGGGGCGGGTGTCGACCTCCCCCGCTCCGGCACGCTGTTCGTCTCGGTCCGCGACGAGGACAAGAAGGGCATCCTGCCCGCGGTAAAACGCCTCGCCGACCAGGGCTTCAAGGTCCTCGCCACCTCCGGCACCGCACGCTTCCTCGCCGAGAACGGAGTGGTGGCCGAAAAGATCAACAAGGTGCTGGAAGGCCGCCCCCACATCGAGGACGCCATCCGCAACCGCCAGGTCCAGATCGTCTTCAACACCACCGACGGCCAGAAGGCGGTGTCGGACTCGAAGTCGCTGCGCCGCGCGACACTGATGCAGAAGGTGCCGTATTACACGACGCTGTCGGGTGCTGCGGCTGTGGCCGAGGCGATTGCAGCGCTACGGGCGGGGAGCCTGGAGGTGACGCCGCTGCAGGAGTATTTTGCTTAGACTATGGGGACTTAAAATCCATTGTGAGTGTGCCGTCTGGCCGCTTCTTCCAGACATACATTGTTACGTCACGCTGAATCCGGTCTCCTTTGGCATCGAAGGTTAGGTTTCCCAGCACGGTCGGAATTGGCTGACCGGACTTTATGGAAGCCACAACAGCCCTCGGCGCTTGACTGCCCGCTATTTCGATACCCTTGGCCGCCACCTGGACTGCCGCATAGGACTTCAGCGTGTAGTCTGCCGGCTCGAATCCTTGAGAACGAAAACGCGCAACAACGTCGCCTGCGGCGGGGTTGCCGCGGTCGTCGAGCGAGAACGCGATTAGAACGCCCTCCAACGCAGGTCCTGCCTTCCCCGGCAGATCGTGGACTAGAGCTCCATCTCCAGAGATGAACTGAACATTCAGTCCAGCTTCCTTTGTTTGGCGGATGAGCGGGCCAAAATCGTTGGCAAGCCCAGCAAAGAAGAGGACTTCGATCTTCATCAATTTGAGTTGGTTGACGAGGTCTGAAAAATCACCTTGACCAAATTTAATCTTCTTTGCCAGCTTCTCAGGATGTGCCCTCGCTCGTAACGTCTTCCTTGCTTTGTTCGCCAAGCCATCTCCATAGGGCGTGCCATCGCTAATGATTGCGAGATTCTTTTCTTGAAAATGATCGGCCATATACTCGCCGGCAAACGCCCCCTGAATATCGTCGCGACCCGCCGTCCGAAGAACATTCCAGAAATTGAGTTCGGTGAGACCGGGATTTGTCGATGCGGGACTGATCATCAGGGTGTTGTTCTTGGCATAAATCATCGCGGCGGGAACAGAATTGCCTGAGTTGAAGTGGCCGATAACAAAGCGAACTCCGTCTTTTGCCAGTTTTTTGGCAAGGGCTATCGCGGTTGCCGGCGTATTCTGATCATCAAGGACTATGAGTGCTATCTTGCATCCACGTATCCCGCCTTTGGCGTTGATGTCATCTACCGCAAGTTGAGCACCCCGCCGCATCTCTTCACCGTCGTACGCCCAATCGCCGGTCATGGGACCGACTACTGCCATCGGAATATCATCGCATTTTGCTGTAGCCGGCTCGGGAGTCGTCAGCACCGTCATAGCCAATAGTCCAGCGGCTAATATTGTGAAAAACCGCGACAACGCAGCCCCTAGCTCACCCATCCTCACCCCCAAAAGTATTTAGCTGAAAGAAGAAAATAACATGCTAGTTCGGTAAATTGAAAGCCTCGGCTGGAACGGTCAAACTCACGGATAGGGCTGTTGGAAGAAACGAGGCGCTGAAGAATAGGATACCTCAAGCGCCCATTTCTTCATCGTAGCGATCCTTCCAACACCCCTCATCCCGCCGTTGGCGACACCTTCTCCCACAAGGGGAGAAGGGGGAGCCTATCTCACCCCTGCCCCGGATACGGCATCCCATCCTTGTGCAGGAACCGTCCATCTGAACTCGGGCTCATCATGTCGATGTCGGAGCAGGTGATGAGATCGTCCGGGTTGCGCGAGCCGACCTCCAGATAGCGCGCCGTCACCGATGAGCGGTTGATCATGTGGTGGCCGTCGCCGCTGTTCTTGGCGAAGGCAGCACTATCGCCCGCCTTGAGCAGCGTCTCGCCGCCGTCCTCGACCAGCGTCAGCTCGCCCTCCAGCACATAGACGAGCTCGTCCTCATGGCTGTGCCAGTGGCGCTGGCTCGACCAGCCGCCGGGCGGCAGCGTCATCAGGTTGACGCCGAAATCTTTCAATCCGCCGGCATCGCCCAGGCGCTGCCGCGTGCGCTCGGCGCAGGGCTGGTCGAAGGGCGCAGGGTAGCCGGAGCCTTTGCGAACGGGGACGGTGGATAGGTCGATCTTGGGCATGGGACCTCCCGGATTGATGCCGCAGTGTAGTTCACGGCGAGCGAAGGCACAGAGCCAGCTTGCGATACGGGATTCGCCAAGGGTGTTGCGCGAGAACGCTTGCCATGGCGCTCTACGGCGCCCCGTAGAGCACGATTTCAAACCTTTTACGCCCTCTTTTGGCCCTCGCGCTCACCCCTTGACGCCGCCGGCGGTGAGGCCCGAAACGATCTTGCGCTGGAAGATCAGCACCAGCACCACCAGCGGCACGGTGACGACCACCGAGGCGGCCATGATGTTGCCCCAGGGGATCTCGAACTGCGAGCTGCCGGAAAGCAGCGCGATCGCCACCGGCACGGTGCGCTGCGCGTTGTTGGAGGTGAAGGTCAGCGCGAACAGGAACTCGTTCCACGCGCCGATGAAGGCGAGCATCCCCGTCGTCGCCAGCGCCGGCCACATCAGCGGCAGGAATACGCGCGTGATGATGATCCACGGCGTCGCGCCATCGAGGATCGCCGCCTCCTCGATCTCGACCGGCAGGTCGCGCACGAAGGTAGTGAGCACCCAGACGGTGAACGGCAAGGTGAAGATCATGTAGGAGAAGATCAGCGCGATGAGCGAGTTGTAGAGGCCCGCCCAGCGGATCATCTCGAACAGGCCGGCCAGCACCGCCACCTGCGGGAACATCGACACCGACAGGATGCCGAGCATCAGCGCCGAACGGCCGCGGAAGCGGATGCGCGCCAGCGAATAGGCGGCGGTGACGCCGAGCAGCAGCGAGATCAGGACGACGGCACCCGACACGAGCAGCGAGTTGGCCAGGTTGCGCAGGAAGGTGCCTTCGGTCAGCACGTTCCGGTAGTTGGCGAGGCTGATCGTCTGCGGCCAAAGGCTTGCCTCGAACAGTTCGGTCCCCGATTTCAGGCTGGTGACGATGGCGTAGTAGAATGGGAAGACGGCGATGAAGACGATTGCCGCAACCAGCGAGTAGAAGGCCATGCGCTTCAGGAATTTCATCAGCGGCCTCCGTCCAGGCTTAACCGGGCGATGCGGATGTAGGAAATGGTGAGCAACGCCAGGATCAGGAACAGCAGCGTCGAGGTGGCCGAGCCATAGGCGAACTTGTCGAACTCGAACAGGTTCTCGCGCGCGAACACCGACATCGACTTGGTCTGCACATTGTTCGGCGTCAGCACGTAGATCAGATCGAAGATGCGCAGCGCATCGAGCGCGCGGAAGATCACCGCCACCATCACCGCCGGGCGGATCAACGGCAAGGTGACCCGCCAGAAGATCTGCCATGGGTTGGCGCCGTCGAGTCTCGCCACCTCGATGATCTCGCGCGGCAGCATCTGCAGCGCCGCAAGGATCAAGAGTGCCATGAACGGCGTCGTCTTCCAGATGTCGACGATCAGCACCGCGACCATCGCCGTGTCGGCGCTGGCGGTCCAGGCGATCTTGGCGTGGATCAGGCCGAGACCGAGCAGCACGACATTGATGATGCCGAACTGGTCATTGAGCATCCACTGCCACATCTTGGCCGAGACGATCGTCGGGATCGCCCAGGGAATGAGGATCGCTGCCCTGACGATGCCGCGGCCGCGGAACTCGGCGTTGAGCACGAGCGCGACGATCATGCCGAGGACGGTCTCGCAGACGACCGAGATCGCGGTGAAGCGCACCGTGTTCCAGACCGCGCGCCACCACACCGGATCGACAAGCAGCCCGTCATAGATCGTGCGACCACTCGGCATGCTGAGCACCGAGAAGTAGTTGGCGAAGCCGACCCACTGGCGGGCGTCGAGGTCGGAGAGCGAAGCGTCGGTGAAGCTGAAATAGACGGTGCGGATGAGCGGCCAGCCGGCGACGGCGGCGAGCACCAGAAGCATCGGCGTGAGAAACAGCCAGGCCGAGCGCACGCGCTGGCGCATCAGCCGCGAGGATGGGCGCCGTACAGCAGCCGCTCCCGGCGGGCCCGCCTTTGTCAGCGCGGACCCGCCGGCGACGGCCCTGCTGGCACGAACGCCGGAGCCTGCCCCCACAGGCTCCGCGCTCACCAGCCGCTGCCCTTCAGCTTGGTCAGTGTCACTTCGAGATCGGCGAGGTTGTCGGCGGCGCTGCCTTCGCCGGACAAGGTCTTGTGCACGGCGGTCCAGAACTGGCTCGATGCCTCGTTGTACTTGACTTTGACCGCCGCCGAGGGGCGCGGCGCCGCGTTGAGAAAGACCTCCTTCCAGCGCGGGATGATCGGCTGCTCCCTGGCGATGTCGGCATCGTCATAGAGCGCCTGAATGGTCGGCAGGTTGGAGGTTCTGAGCGTCCGGTATTTCTGCATTTCGGGCGAAGCAATGAACTTGACCATGTCGATCGCGGCGTCCGGGTTTTTCGAATATTTGGAGACCGCGAGGTTCCAGCCGCCGAGCGTCGCGACTGGCCGCGCGCCCTCGCCGGTGCCCGCAGGCAGCGGCGCCACGTCGAACTTGCCCTTGATCGGCGCGTCCGCGCCGTTGCCCAGCGCATAGGCGTAGGGCCAGTTGCGCATGAAGACCGCGTTGCCGGTCTGCCAGACGCCGCGCGATTCCTCCTCCTGATAGGCAAGCACGCCCGGCGGCGCGATGGTGCCGATCCAGCCTTTGGCCATGTCGAGCGCCGCCGCCGCTTG
Organism: Mesorhizobium sp. M1C.F.Ca.ET.210.01.1.1; assembly: GCF_004791585.1. Lineage (GTDB taxonomy): Bacteria > Pseudomonadota > Alphaproteobacteria > Rhizobiales > Rhizobiaceae > Mesorhizobium. The sequence goes on along the minus strand of NZ_SRUU01000007.1, from coordinate 132,466 downwards.
CTGGTTGTTGATGGAGACGGTGCCGTCCGGCTCGATGATCGAGCCGCCGCCATTCGACATCACCCATTCGAGCGCGTCGCAGGTCAGCCCTTCATAGGCGTTGCCCTGGAAGACGAAACCCCACATGTCCTTGTTGCCGGCCGCGCGCTCCTTGTCCATGACGAGCTTTGCGGTATCGGCCATCTCCTTCCAGGTGGCCGGCACCTTGGCGCCGTATTTGTCGAGGAGATCCTTGCGGTAATAGAGCGCCGGCGCGTCGGTGAAGATCGGCAGCGCGATCAGCTTGCCGTTGACGGTCTGCGACTGGATGATCGAGGGAAAATGCTTGGCCGCGACATCCTTGGTCGCCGCGGTCAGGTCGACGAGCTGACTGGCGAGCTGCGGCGCCCAGATCACGTCGGTCTGGTAGACGTCGATGTCGGTGTTTCCGGCGGCGAGCCACAGCTTGTACTGGCCGAACTGGTCCGTCGTCGACGGCGGCATGACGACGATGTTGACCTTGTTGCCGCTCTGCTTCTCATACTGGTCGAGTATCTCGCGCAGCACCTTGATGCCGTTGCCGGTGTCTCCCGATACGATCGACAGCTCGACCGCGCGGGCGGGAACCACCGCGAACATCACGCCGACTGCCAGCGCCAAGAGTGCATGAAAAAGCTTCACGGCGGTGGACCTCCCTTGCGGCTACCGACTGCGCGCGTCGACAGCCCTCAGATGCCCACCCAGCACTTGAATGCGGAGCGCCGCTTTGGGTTCCAATATGAGCCATTCCGCATATATCAGCGGCGTGCCGGTTCCTGAACGGACGCGGAAGATTGCGATCTGGCTGGAGGAATGGGCGGCGTTCAAACCAAAGCGGGCGGACTCCGAAACCCGCCGCCCCGGAGCCCGCCTTGGAGTGGCTGACGCATGCCGGCACAGCCTCCTCCGACGCCTTGCCAGCGTCGATCCGCCGATCGGCCGCCCGGCACGACGACGCATTAGCATGTCCTAACGTCAACCTGTGTGAAGCGCTTCACAATGCCGCCGCGTATCAGCCTGCGGGGCCGTCGGCAGGGGCAGAAATGTCCTTAGCCTTCCCAGGCGACCGGGATCATGCCCAGCCGCTCGTAGAGCCTGAAAGCGACGGTGTTCTTCACCGTGTTGGTCTTGAGGTCGACATGGACGGCGCCCCTGTCGCGGAACGTCAGGAACACATGTCGCATGAGTGCCTCGCCGATGCCCTGCCCTCTGGAGTCCGGGTGAACGGCGAGATCCTTGACGAAGCCGGACGCCCAGCAAAGCGCGGCGCCCGCCAGCAGCCCCTTGCTGTCGATGACGAGGAAACAAAGGTCCGGATCGAACTCGGCATCGCCCGAGATGCGCTGCCACCACTCGTCGAACGGACCGTCGGTGCCGTCGTCGAACACCTCTTCCAGGAGCGCATGCAGCGCTTGCGCATCCCTGTGCTCGAAAAGGCGCATGACGAAACCTTCCGGCCAATGCGGCGCGGTCAGCGTGTCGTCGAGAAGCTTGCGAAGGCGGATGTCGTTGGGTGCCGGCGGGCGAGGGCCTGGATCTTCATGCATGTCCCTGCCCCAAAATCAGCCACGTGCCCGAAAGGCTGCGCGCTTTTGGGCGACCTTCAGCGGACCGTATGCTCAGGCGCCTGGCTGCAGGCGGCGGCGGTCGACGCCGAGGCCCGTCGCCTCGAGCATGCCCCTGCGCTTGGCGTCGTAGTAATAGCCGGTCTGGTAGAGCATGTCGGCCCGCTTGGCGTTGCCGCCGGAGACCAGCCAGGCACCGCGCAGATATTTGACCGCGTATTTGAGATTGGTCTCGGCGTCGAACAGACCGCTGGCCGGCCCGTCATAGCCCATGCCGCGCGCCGTCGCGTGCTTGATCTGCATCAGCCCCCAATGGCCGTGATTGAAGGCTTTCGGGTTGAACGTGCTCTCGCGGTTGACGACATGGCGCACCAGCTCGACCGGCACTTCGTAGATCGCCGAATACTTCTCGATCAGCCGCTCGATCTCGGCGCGCGGCCCCGTGGCATGCTGCTCGGGCTGGCTCGGCTGCGCAAGCAGCGCCGGGTTCTGCGGCACCACATAGGCGGCCTGCTGGACACCGGGCATGGGAGCCACCTTCGCCGACTGGCCGGTGACGGGCATGGCAACGCCGGCGGTCCTGTAGACGGCTGCCTGCTTGAGCGAACCGGGGCCGGTCGGCGAGGCGCCGGCCATCAGCACCGGCGGCGGCGGAAACTGGCCGGCGACCGGCGTCGAGCCCGCGAACGCGGTGGCCTGCGCGGGCGGTGGAAGGGCTGCGCCGGGCTGCGCCGGCGGCGGCAACAGGGCACCAGGCGTCGTCGCCCCGGGGGTCGTCACCAACGCCACTGCATCGCCGGTCAGCGCCGCCGTCTGTACCTGCGCAAGACCGGAAGGCTCCGGCAGCACGGCTACTGTTTCGGGCAGCGCGATGGTCGGCGTGTCGTCCTCGACGGTCGGCGTCGAAGCTGCCGCAAGCTGGGGCGCGGCCTTCATCTGCGAGGTCGAAGTGCAGCCGCTGAGGCCGGCGGCGGCAACGAGCACGCCGATCGCGGTGAGTATGATTTTCGCTGCCAAGCCCTGCAGTCCGATTGTCGGTTGTTAAGAAGTCCTTACACCAGCGATTCTTCGCCGGCAATCAGCGGACCTAAGCGGTTTTCGGGTGGCGGGACTCGGTGCGAACTGCAATATTGTTCCCTATCTGTACTGTTCATGTACCCGTTTTTCGCAGTTTGCCGACAGGAGCACGCCATGGAAAACGCATCACCGATCACGGCCGGCCACGCAGTGTTAGAAACAGTGATCGGCTTCATGGGCATTGCCTGGAGCGAAAAGGGCCTGATCCGACTCTGCCTGCCCGAGCGCAGCCGCGAAGCGGTCGAGCGCCGGTTGTTTCGCCATGGTGGGGTCCCAAGCGCCACCGAACAGCCGCAATGGGTGGTCGAATTGATCGCCTCGATCAAGGCCTATGCCGCCGGGGAGGATGTCGATTTCTCGGGCGTGCCGGTCGACCTCGACGGCGTCGACGATTTCCGTCTCGCCATCTATGACGCCGCGCGCAAGCTCGGCTTCGGCGAGACCACCACCTATGGTGAGCTTGCCAAGCGCGCCGGCCATGCCGGCCTCGCCCGCGAGACGGGTGCGGCCCTCGGCGCCAATCCGGTGCCGCTGGTCATTCCATGCCACCGCATCCTTGCCGCGGGCGGCAAGATCGGCGGCTTCTCGGCTCCCGGCGGCTCGGCGACCAAGGAAAAGATGCTGGCCATGGAAGGCGTGCGCGTTGGCCCGCCGCCGGCCGCGCAGGCGTCGTTCGGGTTCTAGGCCTCAGTAATGCGGGAAGAGGCGGCGGCGAAAATGCCGGTCGAAGTCCGGCCGCTTGCAGATATAGACGGGGCAGGACCTGGTGTCGGCGCTCGGCACATAGGCCCTGGCCCTCACCTCGCCCATGTTGCAGAAGCGCTCGTCCCGCACATAGCGGTCATAGAGCGGCAGTCCCGGCACGCGGCTCGACTGATAGCGCAGGATGACGGCGCCCTGCCTGGCGATCGTCGCCTGCACGCGATCGCAGCTCATGCGCGTCGGGTCGTAGCGCGAGACAGCCTGCGCCTCGGCGGCCACCAGCATCAGGCAGGCGGCAAGCAGAATTCTCTTCATGATCCTCTCCTGAAACAGCGAGCGTGTCATTCCTCCACAACGCGCGCATGGCCTAAAAACGTCCACGCGATCGGCGCGCTCCGTTGCACGCTATCGCGGCACATGGCGGTAACGCCATCTTGTTTTCGTCCGCGAACCATACTATATCCGGCGCATTGAATTTGGCCGATCGATCGGGCCTCGCGATCTTCGCGTTTGCTGACGTCTCCAAAATTTCGATACCACCGGCCGGGCTTTGGTCCGGTCAAACGAAGCAAATGTGAAGGGCATTTACATGGCAACTGGTACGGTCAAGTGGTTCAACGCCACCAAGGGCTACGGCTTCATCCAGCCTGACAATGGCGGCGCGGACGTTTTCGTCCACATCTCCGCCGTCGAGCGCGCTGGCATGACCACCCTCGTTGAAGGCCAGAAGATCAACTTCGAGATCGAGCAGGACCGCCGCACCGGCAAGTCCGCTGCTGGGTCTCTGAGCAAGGCAGCCTGATTTAGCGCAGGGCGCGCGTCGGACGAAGGTTCGGAGCGCGCGGCAAGTCACGGATGTACTGACGGTCGCGCGATAAGCGCGCCGGAACGAAAGGGTCCGACAAGCCGAAGCAGCAGATTGCTGACGGCCCGGCCCCAACGCTCCCGATCAGGCTACCGGCATAGGAAGGCGGGCATTGCCCGCCTTTTTTGTTGTCTGATTTAGGCCACGAAGGAATTTGCCTAGGGCAACCACTTGATGGGCACATGTCCCTTGTCAGCCTCCACCCGCTTCAGCCACTCCACCACGGCCGGATAGGCGTCGAGCTGGAAGCCGCCCTTCCCGGCGGTATGGGTGTAGGCGTAGAGCGCAATGTCCGCGACGCTGTAGGCGCTGCCGGCGAAGAAGGCGTTCTGCTCCAGATGCTTGTCCATCACGCCGAGCGCCTTGTTGCCGCGCTCCAGCGTCTGCGCCAGCCGCTCCGGCGTCGCGTCCTTGGCCCGTTCCGGAAAGGTGAGCAGCGCCTTGCGCACCGCGATGTAAGGCTCGTGGCTATATTGCTCGAAGAACAGCCACTGATAGCCCAGCGCCCGCTCATATTTGTCGGCCGGCAGGAAGCGCGTGCCTTCGGCGAGATAGAGCAGGATGGCGTTGGATTCGGCGATGCGCCGGCCATCGTCGAGCTCGAGTAGCGGCACCATCGCGTTCGGGTTCTTGGCGACGTAGTCGGCCTTGCGCGTCTCGCCTGTATGCGAGCTCACCTCGACACGGGTGAAGGGAATGCCGAGCTTTGCCATCAACAGGCGCGGTTTGTAGCAATTGCCGCTGTCGATCATGTCGTAGAGTATCATGGCCTTCACCTCGCGCGACGATCGACAGGCTCTACCTCGCCTGCGCGGCGCTCATCCAGTGATTTGTTTTGGCGCAAACATCAGCGGCGCTGATGCAAGGGCACGACCTTGTTGTCCATGCCAAGCAGCGCGTCGATCGACAGCGGCTCCTCGTTGAAGATCGTGCCCGCAAGCGCCGGGCGGGCAAGATGATACCCCTGCAAGAGGTCGACGCCGCCGTCCAGCGCGACGCGCAGATGCGTAGCCTGCTCGATGCCTTCGACCAGAACCTTGGCGCCGCGGTCGTGCAGCATCGAGACCAGCGGCCGGAAGAACCGTTCGGCGGCGGCATGGCGGCAGAACTCAGCGAACCAGCCGCCGTCGATCTTGACGATGTCGGGCGAAAGCAGGCCGATGCGCGCTTCGGTCGAATGTCCGGTGCCGAAATCGTCGATGGCGATGCGGATGCCGTCCCGCCTCATCTCGCGCACGAGGCAGGCAAGCACATGGTCGTCGGCCGCCTGCTCGGTGATCTCGCAGACCAGCATGGCGGGCGAGAGGCCGAAATCGTCGAGATGTCTGGTCATAAGGCGGATCTCGGCCAGCGCCCGGCCGAGATGATCATTGATCGTCGGGTCGTAGTTGAAGAACAGCGCAAGCCCGTCGACGCCGATGTTGCGGTAGTTGCCGAGATGCAGTCTCCGGCACATCGTCTCGACGAACAGCCGGTCCGCCGTCGCGACGCTGTCGAAGAAGACCTGCGGCGCAACCGGCGTTGCGACGCGCCGCGGCTCGATCAGCGCCTCCACGGCAACGGCCTTGAGCGTCCTGCCCTGCGGCGCGAAGATCGGCTGATAGCAACTCCACAGCCGGAACTCGCCATAGACGCCGAACTGAAGGCCGATCTCGTCGGCGAAGATCGCCTCGTCGACATCACGCCGCCTGTCGGGCCGTGCGGTCATGGCGTCACCTTGCGCCCGAACGCCTTCGCCGGCCGCGACGGCCGCACGGGAGCGGGATTGGCGGCGACCGTGGCCTTGCTCTCTTCAGCCTCAGGCGCCCGCATGCTCTCGCCGAAACTGGTCGGCGCCAATTCCGGCCGGGCAAGCACATAGCCTTGCACCATCGAGGCCCCGGATTTTTCGGCGAGGTCCAGCTGCCAGCCTTCCTCGATACCTTCGAAAACCGTGCGGATGCCCTGGCTCTCGAAACTGCTCACCATCGCGGTCAGCAGCGCGAAACCGGCCCCGGACTCCATGAGCTGCGTGATCCACTGGGCGTCGAACTTGACGATGTCCGGCCGCAATTCCTTGACGCGGTTGATGTCGGAATCGTCGGCGCCGTAGTCGTCGACGGCGATGCGGAAGCCGTTGGCGCGCAGCGCCTCGACAAAGCTGTAGAGCGTCTCCTGCGAAGCCGACTTCTGCTCGGTGACCTCGCACACGATCCGGCGCGGATCGATGCCGGCCTCGTGCAGCACCAGGCGCATGTCGCGCAGTGCCTTGTCGGCAATAGCGCGGTCGGTGAACACCGACGGATCGAAATTGACGAAGACGGACGCCTCTTCGGGCAGGCAGGCGCCGGCGTTGAGCAGGTGCAGCGTCCTAGTCAGCGCCTCGATATGCAGCCGGTCGCCAGCCGGACAAGTGCCGAAAAAGCTCATCGGCGACTGCGGCTCGCCGTCGCGAAACGGGCGGATCAATCCCTCGAAGGCGACGACCGAAAGCTTGCCGTCGTTGAAGGCGAAGATCGGCTGGAAGGCGCTCTGCAGCGTGTAGATGCCCCAGACACCGCTGGAGGTGCCGTCGTCATGACGGATGATATGAGCAAGCCCGATGCTGCGCGACAAAGGTCCCTCGCTCGGCCAAACCGGCGGAATTCAATCTGCGATCCTGCCAGCCAAGGGTTTACCGGTCGTTGATGAATTTATAGTTGCCGCTCACGCCACCTTGACCCCTGGATCATCCGACAATGCTTGCGCTTGGGCCGATGATGCGACATGAGAGGCGCCGCGGCCGCTCCTGGCCGCGACACTTCTTGGAGACGCTCTGTCATGGCCTTTCTTGCCGACGCCCTTTCCCGCGTGAAGCCTTCCGCGACCATCGCGGTGACGCAGAAAGCGCGCGAGCTGAAAAATGCCGGCCGTGACGTCATCGGCCTCGGTGCCGGCGAGCCGGATTTCGACACGCCCGACAACATCAAGAACGCGGCGATCGAAGCGATCCGTCGCGGCGAGACCAAGTATCCGCCGGTTTCCGGCATCGCGCCACTGCGCGAGGCGATCGCCAGGAAGTTCAAGCGCGAGAACAATCTCGACTACCGCCCGGAGCAGACCATCGTAGGCACTGGCGGCAAGCAGATCCTGTTCAACGCCTTCATGGCGACGCTGAACCCCGGCGACGAGGTCATCATCCCCCGTCCCTATTGGGTGAGCTACCCGGAAATGGTGGCGATCTGCGGCGGCACGTCGGTGTTTGCCGACACCTCGATCGACAACGGCTTCAAGCTGACCGCAGAGGTGCTGGAAAAGGCGATCACGCCGAAGACGAAATGGCTGCTGATGAATTCGCCGTCCAACCCGTCGGGCGCCGCCTACACAGAGGCCGAATTGCGCGCGCTGGCCGACGTGCTGCTCAAGCACCCGCATGTCTGGACGCTGACGGACGACATGTACGAGCATCTGACCTATGGCGACTTCGTCTTCAAGACCATCGCTGAGGTGGAACCGAACCTCTACGAGCGCACGCTGACCATGAACGGCGTGTCGAAAGCCTATGCCATGACCGGCTGGCGCATCGGCTACGCCGCCGGCCCGGTGCCGCTGGTCAAGGCTATGGACATGATCCAGGGCCAGCAGACGTCGGGCGCCTGCACCATCGCGCAATGGGCGTCCATCGAGGCGCTCAACGGTCCGCAGGACTTCATCGCCAGGAACAAGGCGATCTTCCAGGGGCGGCGCGATCTTGTCGTCTCGATGCTCAACCAGGCGCGCGGCATCACTTGCCCATCGCCGGAAGGCGCCTTCTATGTCTATCCGTCCTGCGCCGAGCTGATCGGCAAGAAGGCGAAGAGCGGCAAGGTCATCGACAGCGATGAGGCGTTCTGCTCGGAGCTACTCGACGCCGAAGGCGTTGCCGTGGTGTTCGGCTCGGCCTTCGGCCTCGGGCCGAACTTCCGCATCTCCTACGCCACGTCGGAGACGCTGCTGGAGGAAGCCTGCACGCGCATCCAGCGCTTCACCGCGTCGCTGACCTGACGGGCAACGCGGCGACCAATGAGAGAACCCGGCTTCGCGCCGGGTTTTTTGGTGGGTATTTCAGCCGCCATACTGCTCGTCGGTGACCGCCTCCAGCCAGTCGGCATGGACGCCGTCCAGCGCCTCCTGCATGGCAACATGCGTCATTGCGGTTTTCGGCCCGGCGCCGTGCCAGTGCTTTTCGCCCGGCGCGAAGGAGATGACATCGCCCGCTCTGATCACCTCGATCGGCCCGCCCCATGTCTGTGCAAGCCCGGCGCCCGACGTGACATAGAGCGTCTGGCCGAGAGGGTGCGTGTGCCAATGGGTGCGGGCGCCCGGTTCGAAGCTGACCAGCGTGGCCCTGAGCCGCGCCGGCGCCTCCTTCTCGATGATCGGCGTCTGCAGCACCTTGCCGGTGAAATACTTTTCGGGCGCGATAATCGTCGGCACGCTGCCGCATGCGATGATCTTCATCGTTCAAATCCTCAAGGTATGACGGCCGTCCACGCGGGCAAGCCGGATTGGCAGTCGGATATTCGCTCCACATCGCTCCGGGCGCTAGCATGATTGAGGTCGACCATGCGATTGTAAAGCCGACCGGCGCCCAATTCAGAAGCCGGCAAGGCAATTGGCGTTCCTATTTTCCTTGCCCTCTCCGCGAACCCGTGTGACGATGGCCTTCGGCAGGTGGTGAGCAACAACCCCGCCCGCGACGGCCGAACAGGCCGGCCGCCGCTCTTCAAAGGGTGCGATCGGACGCAAAACCGGTTTCCACTTTTGCTGATCGCTCTCTTGGGAAACGCCTGAGTGGAGGTCAGCCATGGGTACTCGCGCCGGAGGACGACGCACGGGACCGAAATGCATTGCCATAGTCGGTCCCTTCGCAAGCGGTAAGACGACACTTCTCGAAGCAATCCTCGCCCGTACGGGCGCCATTCCCCGCCAGAATCCCGTATCATCGGGCAACACAGTTTCCGATCACTCCCCAGAGGCCCGCGCCCACGCCATGAGCGTCGAGGCGACCTTTGCCACTACGGAATTCATGGGCGAGCAGTTCACCTTCGTCGATTGTCCCGGCTCCATCGAATTCGCCTTCGAGGCCGAGCCGGTGCTTGCCGCCTGCGATGTCGCGGTGGTCGTGGCCGAAGCGGACGAAAAGAAGATCCCGGCCCTCCAGCTCATCATGCGCAAGCTCGACGATCTCGGCGTGCCGCGCATCTTATTCCTCAACAAGGTGGACAAGGCGATCGCCGGCGTGCGCGAGACGCTGAAGATGCTGCAGCCGGCGAGCTCGGCGCCGCTGCTGCTGCGCCAGATCCCGCTGCGCAAGGACGGCGTCGTCATCGGCTCCATCGATCTCGCGCTCGAGCGGGCCTATGTCTACCGCGAATATGCCGAAAGCCAGGTCGCCGAGATTCCGAACGACGACAAGGCGCGCGAGCTTGAAGCGCGCTTCTCGATGCTGGAGACCCTGGCCGACCATGACGACCAGTTGATGGAACAGTTGCTCGAGGAGATTGAACCGCCGAAGGACGCTATTTTCGACGACCTTGCCGCGGACCTGCGCGCCGGCATGGTGACGCCGGTTCTGATCGGCACGGCGGAGAAAGGCAACGGCGTGCTGCGCCTGCTGAAGACGATCCGCCACGATGCGCCGGACGTCGAGGCGACCCGCAAGCGACTTGGCGCGCCCGACGGCAGCCAGACGGTCGTGCAGGTGATGAAGACCATCCACACCGCGCATGGCGGCAAGCTGTCTGTGTCGCGCGTGCTCTCCGGCCAATTGGCCGATGCGGCCGAGCTTTTCCTCTCCAATGGCGACTCGACGAAGGTCTCCGGCATCTACAAGATGCTGGGCAAGGACCAGTTGAAGCTGTCATCGGCCAAGGCTGGCGATACCGTCGCGCTCGGCAAGCTAGACAACGTCAGGACCGGCCAGACGCTGAGTTCGGCCAAGGGCGGCATCAAGCCTCTGGTGACGTTGGAATCGCCGCAACCGGTGTTTGCCTTCGCGCTGCGCCCCAAGGAGCGCAAGGACGAGGTCAAGATGTCGGCGGCGATCCAGAGGCTTGCCGAGGAGGACCCCTCGCTCAGCCTGCGCCACAACCAGGACTCCGCCGAAACCGTGTTGTCGGGGCATGGCGAAATGCATCTTCGCGTTGTGCGCGAGCGCCTGGAGGGCAAGAACCAGATTCCGATCGAAGGCCATTCGCCGGCGGTGCCTTATCGCGAAACGATCCGTAAATCCGCGCAGCAGCGCGGCCGCCACAAGAAACAGTCCGGCGGCCACGGCCAGTTCGGCGACGTGGTGATCGAGATCAAGCCGCTGCCGCGCGGCTCGGGCTTCCAGTTCACCGACACCATCACCGGCGGTGTCGTGCCCAAGACCTACATCCAGTCGGTGGAGACGGGCGTTCGCGACTATCTGAAGAATGGTCCGCTCGGCTTCCCGGTGGTCGACGTCGCCGTCAATCTCTCGGACGGTTCCTACCATGCGGTCGACTCCTCCGACATGGCCTTTCAGATGGCGGCGAAGCTGGCGATGAAAGAGGGTATGGCGGCCTGTTCGCCGGTCCTGCTGGAGCCGATCATGAAGGTCGAGATCGTCACGCCGTCGGATGCAACCTCGAAGATCATCGCGCTGATCCCGCAGCGGCGCGGCCAGATCCTCGGCTATGACGCGCGACCCGGCTGGCCGGGCTGGGACGTGGTCGAGGCGACCATGCCTCAGGCCGAGATCGGCGACCTGATCATCGAGCTGCGCTCGGCGACGGCAGGCGTCGCCAGCTACAAGGCCGCCTTCGACCATATGGCCGAGCTGACCGGCCGCCTTGCCGACGAGGCGATGAACGCCAACGGCAAGGCCGCCTGACCGACTTTGCTCGATGATACGAAAAAACGGCGCCCGGATCTTCCGGACGCCGTTTCTAATTGCGGACCGTCTCCTGGGAGGTACGGCAGGTCCGCCGCATTACAAAATGGTTCGGACGCGGTAGCTGCCTGAGCCCGGCCTGTCCGAGTGATGCCCCCATCTCCCGAACCGACCAACCGCGTCCTATGATCTGCTTAATCGATAGAGAGCGTCCGCGACATGTTACCCGATGTTACATGTCACTGTTACGTGGCTTTCGCGCACGCATTTCCGGTATCGGCGTGATCTGTGGGCAACAAAAAAGCCGGATCAATAAAGATCCGGCTGAGTTTGATTGGAAGTGCCGATTAGGGCTAACCTCCAGAGGGGAACACTCGAGGGCGCTAATGGGAGGAGAACGCGCCCAGGAGATGAACTATATATGTGCTCATCATGCCCAAGAAACAAGCATCTATTTTGCAACACACGCATGCAAAAACATGCAGGCTGTGGTCCAACCTATTCCAGGGACCGATAGGACCAGGAAAAATGGCCGAAATCCTGGGTCTTTCCGAGCCAGAAGCGATTGCTGATATGCGAAATGGGCCGATGCGGGCCGGAAATACGCAGAATTGTAAATGATGTGGATTCGGGCAGCCCGCGTTTATTTTTGCGGCAGGAGAGCCTGATGCGAACTTTTTCGGCAATTGCCGGCAGCGCGCTATTCCTTGTTGCCGCACCTGGCGTGGTCGCGGGGCTGATACCCTGGCTGCTAAGCGACCATTATCGCATACCGCTGTCGACGGTGCCGGGTTTCGTGCCCCTGGGCTCGATCCTGGTGGTCGCGGCGGCAGGCGTCCTGCTTCACGCCTTCGCTCGCTTCGCCCTGGAGGGACTGGGCACGCCCGCCCCCGTTGCGCCAACCGAGAAGCTCGTTGTTGGCGGCGTCTATCGCCATGTGCGCAACCCCATGTATGTGGCGGTGCTGTCGATCATCCTCGGCCAGGTGCTCATCTTTTCGAGCTGGGCGGTCCTCGTCTACGGCCTGATCGCCGCGGCGGCGATGATCTCCTTCGTGAAAGTCTACGAAGAGCCGACGCTCGCCCGCCGCTATGGCACCGAATACGAAACCTACCGCCGCGCCGTTCCCGGCTGGCTGCCGCGGCTGACACCGTGGCGAGGGTAAGCCGCAGTCGAGCTATCGAGATTCAGGCCTAATAGGACCAGCTGCGGGCCTTGGCGATGATGAAGTCACGAAAGACGTGCAATTTCGCCTGGTTCTTCATCGCGTCCGGATAGGCGAAGTAAGTGTCGAAGGACGGCACTTCGGTCTCGGGCAGCAACTGCACCAGGTTGGAGTCCTTGTTGATCACGTAGTCGGGCAGCATGGCGATGCCCGCGCCGCCCTGGACCGCGCGCTTGATCGACAGAATGTCGTTGATCTGCAGCGTCGGCACCCTTTGCCCGCCCTCGAAATCCCCGACCGTCTCCAGCCAGTTCAGCTCCGATAGATGCGAGGGCACCGGCACGCCGAAGGTGACGATCCGGTGGTTCCTCAGTTCCGCGATAGAGGCCGGCTTGCCGAACTTCGCCACATAGGAAGGGGACGCGTAGAGATGGAAGTGCACGGTGAACAGCCGGCGCTGGATGAGATCCGGCTGCTGCGGTTGCCTGAGGCGAATGGCGCAGTCGGCCTGGCGCATGGTCAGGTCGAGTTCCTCGTTGGCGAGGATGAGCTGCAGGCTGATCTCCGGATAAAGCTCGATGAATTCCTGCACGCGCTCGGTCAGCCAGCCGGCGCCCAAGCCCACCGTCGTCGTCACCCTGAGCACACCGGAGGGGCGATCCTTGGTCTCGGTCAGCCGCGACTTGATCGTCTCCAGCTTCATCAGCACGTCATGCGCCGTGCGGAACAGCATCTCGCCCTGCTCGGTCAGCACGAGGCCGCGCGCGTGGCGGTGGAACAGCGCCACGCCGACGTCATGCTCCAGCGCGCTGACCTGCCGCGATATCGCCGATTGCGACAGGTGCAATGTCTCGGCGGCGTGGGTGAACGATCCAGCCTCCGCCGCAGCGTGAAACACGCGTAGCTTGTCCCAGTCCAGCGCCATGATTCCCCTCGTGTTGCCTTTGGCGTCTGAATGAAAAATCAGGCTTTTAAACGGCGTTCTTCAGCCGATCGATTACTCCGCTGCTTCGCGGTGGACTTCGATCCCGGCCAGATATTTCTCCGCCTCGAGCGCGGCCATGCAACCGAGCCCCGCCGCTGTCACCGCCTGCCGGTAGATGTCGTCGGTGACGTCGCCGGCGGCAAAGACGCCGGGAACGTCGGTGCGCGTCGAATCGGGCGCCGTCCACAGATAGCCGTTCGGCTTTTGCTTGAGCTTGCCGGCGAAGAGCTCGACCGCCGGCGCATGGCCGATGGCCACGAAAACGCCGTCGACCTTCAGCCGCGACACCTCTCCGGTCGCCACATTGCGCAGCTTCAGCCCCTCGACCGACGGCGGCAGCGGCGCCTTGCCCGGCTGGCCGGTGATCTCGTCGACGACCGTGTCCCAGATCACGCGGACATTGTCCTTCTTGAACAGCCGCTCGCGCAGGATGCGCTCGGCGCGGAAATCGCTGCGCCGGTGAATGACAGTGACGCTCTTGGCGAGGTTGGCGAGGTAGAGCGCCTCCTCGACCGCCGAATTGCCGCCGCCGACCACCGCGACATCCTTGCCACGATAGAAGAAGCCGTCGCAGGTGGCGCAGGCCGAGACACCGAAGCCCATGAAGGTCTGCTCCGAGGGAATGCCCAGCCACTTGGCCTGCGCGCCGGTGGCGATGATCAAGGCGTCCGCGGTGTAGACGGTGCCGGAATCGCCCGTGGCGCGGAACGGCCGCACATTGAGGTCGACCTCGGTGATGATGTCGTTGACGATGTCGGTGCCGACATGCTCGGCCTGCTTGAGCATCTGCTCCATCAGCCAGGGACCCTGGATAGGATCGGCAAAGCCCGGATAGTTTTCGACGTCGGTGGTGATCATCAACTGGCCGCCCTGCTGCAGGCCGGCGACGAGCATCGGCTTCAGCATGGCGCGGGCGGCATAGATCGCCGCCGTATAGCCGGCCGGGCCGGAGCCGATGATGAGAACGGGCGCGTGTTTGGTGGTCATCAAAAAAGTCCCCTGCGGCTCTAGGCCGTGGTTTGTCGCCGGTAATGTAAGTGTTGCCCGCCAAGCCAGCAAGGCAAGTTGGCTTTAGTCCCCGGAAAGCTTCGTGGCACGGCATAAAGGACCATATCGCCGCCTCGAGGCAGAAAAATCATCGCAAAGGGATGGCCTCCCGCGCGAAACCAAATTACAAAATCGCGAAAGATTCTTGCGCGAAAGCCGATCATGCCGCTCAAAGCCGATCTCGACGCCATCGACTGGAAGATCCTGCGCGAGCTTCAAAATGACGGCCGCATGACCAATGTCGAGCTGTCCAACCGGGTCGGCATCTCGGCTCCGCCTTGCCTGCGCCGCGTCAGGCGGCTGGAAGAGGCCGGCATCATCCGCGGCTACCGGGCGCTGCTCAACGCGCCGGCTCTCGGCATGGATGTCGTCGCCTTCTGCCTCATCGGCCTGCACCATCAGGCCGATGCCGAACTCAAGACCTTCGCCGAGCGCACGCGCGGCTGGCCGATCGTGCGCGACGCCTGGATGGTTTCAGGCGAGTCCGATTTCCTGCTGCATTGCGTCGCGAGCGATCTCGGTACCTTCCAGACCTTCGTCATCGAGGAGCTCGCCTCGGCCCCCAACGTCGACACAGTGCGGACCGCGCTGACCATCCGCCGGGTCAAGGACGAAGGGTTGGTCGCCTTTCCGGCTTGATGCGCCGGCTTCCGATGAAGCCGCTGGAAAAACAGTGATTTGGCGTTCAATTTTGAATCAACGCGATCGGAGCGATCGTATTGCGGTGAGCAGGGCTTCCAGGTCTCGTGCATCGCAAAGCGGCAAGACCGAAAGCCCGCCCATCGCTGCGGCTTCGCCATCGACAAGCCACCCACGCTCGAGGCCGGCGCGCTGCCCAGCCTCCATATCTGCCGGCTTGTCACCGACGATCAGCGATCGCTTGAGATCGACGTCAAGGCGACGCGCCGCCTCGACCAGCATGCCCGGGTTAGGCTTGCGCATCGGATGGTCGGCAATCGCCAGAGGACCCGAGCCGGCCTCGTGGTAGGCGCAGGCAAGCACCATGTCGACGGTGGCTTCGTTCTCGGCAAGCAGGTCGAGCACCCGCTGGTTGACGCGGCCGAAGGCATCCCAGCCGAAATAGCCGCGCGCGATGCCGGACTGGTTGGTGACCACGATGACAGGGATACCGGCCCGGTTGGCAGCTTCGATCGCCGACAGCATCTGCGGCCTGAGCACAATGTCGGCCGGATCGCTGGGATAGTCGGTGTCCACATTGATCGTGCCGTCGCGGTCGAGGAACAGCGCCGGCAATCCGGACGGAAAAGGTCTTGCTCCAATCCGCTCGACCCACAGGCCGGGCTCTACAAGCGGAAAGGCGGCACTGCCCTCAGCCATTGCTGAGACGCGCTTCGACCACCTCGCACAGATGGTGGTAGAGGCACAAATGCCCCTGCTGGATGATCGGCGTCGAGGTCGACGGCACGTTGAGCAGGATGTCGGTCAGCGGCTTCAACTTGCCGCCGGTGTCGCCGGTCAGGCTGATCACCGTCATGCCCATGGCCCGCGCTTGCTCGGCGGCGGCAAGGATGCTCGGCGAATTGCCGCTGGTCGAGATCGCGAGCAGCACCGCGCCCTCAGACCCATGCGCCTCGACCTGGCGCGAGAAGACCGTGTCGAACCCGTAGTCGTTGCCCCAGGCGGTCAGCACCGCCGCGTTGGCCGGCAGCGCGATGACATTGTAGGCCTTGCGCTCCTTGAGGAACCGGCCGACCAGTTCGCCGGCGATGTGGATGGCGTCGCTCGCGGAGCCGCCATTGCCGCAGATCAGCAGCGCCTTGCCCTGCGACAGTGCCGTCACGACCGTGTTCACCGCGCGCTCCATCTCGCCGGTAAGGTCGCGCTCGACCATCGCCGAGATCGCCGCCGCGGAGCGGACCAGATAATCGTTCAATTCGGACATGAAATCCTCAATTCGGGCCGCCGGCACGCAGCTTGCCGATGGTGTTGGTCGTGCTCTTGCCGGCGACGAGGTCGACCAGCACCACGCGCCCGCCTGCCTTCTGCACCACGTCGGCGCCGACCACGGTCTCGATGGTGTAGTCCGCGCCCTTGACCAGGATGTCGGGCTTGAGCGTCTCGATCAGCTTGAGCGGCGTGTCCTCCTCGAAGACGACGACCGCATCGACTGAGGCAAGGGCTGCCAGCACGCAGGCGCGGTCATGCTGGTCGTTGACCGGACGTCCCGGCCCTTTCAGCCGGCGCACCGAGGCGTCGCTGTTGAGGCCGAGCACCAGCCGGTCGCATTGGCTGCGCGCGGCATGCAGAAGGCTGACATGGCCGGCATGCAGGATGTCGAAGCAGCCATTGGTGAAACCGACGGCCAGCCCCTCATCCTTCCACGCCGCCACCATCCTGGCCGCCGCAGTGGCGTCGAGAATGGCATCCTGATGGACAACCGGCCCATGCGAGCGGAACAGCGCGCCCGAAAGCTCCTCGACGCTCAGCCGCGCCGTGCCGCGTTTTCCCACCACGACGCCGCCGGCCGCGTTGGCGATTGTGGCGGCCTGCACGCGGTCCGCGCCCGCGGCCAGCGACAGGGCGAAGGTCGCGATGACGGTGTCGCCGGCGCCGGAAACGTCGAACACCTCGCGCGCCTGCGTCGAGATGTGGCGGGCATCCTCCGCCGTGACGACGCTCATGCCCTTTTCGCTGCGCGTGGCGACGATGAACTCGAAATCATGCGCGGCAATCAGGTCGCGTGCCGCGGCCACGATCTCGTCGTCGCCGAACACCGCGCGTCCGACCGCTTCGCCAAGCTCCTTGCGATTGGGGGTGACGGCCGTCGCTCCGCCATAGCGCGCATAGTCGCGGCCCTTCGGATCGACCAGGACCGGCTTTCCGGCGTCGCGGCAGATCGCGATCAACTCGGCCGCCACACCATCGAGCAGGACGCCCTTGCCGTAATCGGACAAGATGACGATGTCGGCGCGCGCAAGCGCTGCCTGGAAGTGCTCGATGAGCATCGCCCGCTCGCTGCGGGCCAGCGGTTTGATCTCCTCTTCGTCGAAGCGCAGCACCTGCTGGTTGAGCGCGCTGAAGCGGCTTTTCGACGAGGTCATGCGGTCTTGCCGCTGCACCAAGCCGTCCGTATCGGCGCCGAGATCGCCGAGCATGCGCAGGAGATCGTCGCCGGCCTTGTCGGCGCCGATCACCGCCACCGGGATCGCGGCGCCGCCCAGCGACACGATGTTGGAGACGACATTGCCGGCGCCGCCCATGGCCAGCATCTCGCCCCGCCCGTGCAGCACCGGGATCGGCGCTTCCGGCGAGATCCGCTCGATGACGCCGCTGACGAAGCGGTCGAGGATGAAGTCGCCGACCACCAGCACGGTGACCTCGCCGAAGCGGGCGATGGTGCGATGCAAGGGTTCCGAAGAAGGCAGATGCTGCTTGATCATCTCACTGGCACACGCCGAAAAGGCTGGTCTTGATCAGGGTTGCGGCGCCGGAAATCCGGCGCCCTTCGTTCTTCGCGATGCCGATATACCGCAATTCGGGCCAGCGCAACGGCATGCCGCAGACGGGATGACGGCGAAACGCGCGCGAGTGAAGCGTGAGCTTTGCGGCGCGACTGTGGCCGAGCGCATGACCGGAACGCGTTTGGCGTGCTTTATCGACACTCCCATCGGCGTCCCCTATAAGGGCCGGAATCGGCAACGCAACAGAGGCCTTCATGATCATCGTCACAGGCGGCGCCGGCATGATCGGCTCCAACATCGTCGCCGCGCTCAATGCCGAAGGCCATGACGACATCGTCGTCGTCGACGATCTGACCGACGGCCACAAGATCGCCAACCTGGCCGACCTGCATATCGCCGACTATCTCGACAAGGACGAATTTCTGGCCCGGCTCGAGGATGGCGGGCTCGGCCGCATCGAGGCTGTCTTCCACCAGGGCGCCTGCTCGACCACCACCGAATGGAACGGCAAGTTCATGATGGAAGTGAACTATGCCTATTCGAAGCGGCTGCTCAATGCCTGCCTGGCGCTGCGCGTGCCTTTCCTCTACGCCTCCTCGGCCTCGGTCTATGGCGGCGGCAGCGAGTTCCGCGAGGAACCGGAGTTCGAGCGTCCGCTCAACGTCTATGCATACTCGAAGAAGCTCTTCGACGACTATGTCCGCCGCAACGTCTTCGATACCGACCATTCGCAGGTTGCCGGCCTACGCTATTTCAACGTCTACGGCCCGCGCGAGGCGCACAAGGGCGCCATGGCCTCGGTCGCCTACCATTTGTTCAACCAGGTCGAACAAGGCCAGAACCCGAAGCTCTTCGGCGCCTACGGCGGATTCGGTCCTGGCGAGCAGAGCCGCGACTTCATCCATGTCGGCGATGTCGCCGAAGTCAATCTGTGGCTGTGGAAGCGGGGCTTGAGCGGCATCTTCAATTGCGGCACCGGCCGCGCCCAGCCGTTCCGCGCGATCGCCGAAACGGTGATCGGCACACTCGGCAAGGGCGAGATCGAGTTCATCCCCTTTCCCGATCATCTCAAGGGCAGCTACCAGAGTTTTACGCAGGCTGATATGTCCCGCTTGCGCGCGGCCGGATACAATGGCCAATTCCGGACTGTCGAAACCGGCGTCAGAGGCTATGTCGAATGGCTGAAAGCCCAACGATCCTCGTGATCGGCCCACGCTGGGTGGGCGACATGGTCATGGCGCAGTGCCTGTTTGCGGCACTGAAGGAAAAGCATCCGAACGCCGCGATCGATGTGCTGGCGCCGGCCTGGGCAGCCCCCTTGGTTAAGCGCATGCCCGAGATACGCTGCCAGATCGATTTCCCGCTGATGCCCGGCGCGCTCGAATTCCGCAGCCGCAGGCGCTTCGGCCGCCTGCTGCGCGGCCGCTACGACATGACCTATGTGCTGCCGGGGAGCTGGAAATCGGCGCTGATCCCGTTCTTTGCCCGCATTCCCCACCGCGTCGGCAATCTGAGGGAAATGCGCTACGGCCTGCTGACCGACATCGTTGCTTTGCCCGACGCGCTCAAACGGCGCACGGCGCGCGCCTATTTCGGCCTGGCGCGGGGTGGCACGTTTCGCGCGCCGAAGCTCACTGTCGATACGGCCAACCAGGCGGATCTGCTGGGGCGGTTCGGACTCGACGCAAGGAAATTCGTCGCCTTGATGCCTGGCGCCGAGTTCGGCCCGGCAAAACGCTGGCCGAGCGAACACTATGCCGAGCTCGCCCGAGGGATGATGGCAAAGGGCCTCGGTGTCGCCCTGCTCGGCTCGAAGAACGACGCCGAGGTTACCGGCGAGATCGCGAGGCTCGCCCCCGGCGCCATCGATCTTGCTGGCAGGACAAAGCTGGAGGACGCCATCGACCTGATCGCCGCGGCGAAGCTTGCGGTGTCGAACGACAGCGGGCTGATGCATATCGCGGCCGCCGTCGGCACGCCGATCGTCGCCGTCTACGGGTCGACCTCGCCCGAGAACACGCCGCCGCTGACCGATCGCTCGGAACTGATCTGGCTGCATCTCTCCTGCTCGCCCTGCCACAGCAAGACCTGCCCGCTCGGCCATCTCAACTGCCTGAAGACGCTCGACGTCGCGCGGGTCGCGGCAGCCGCCGACCGGTTGCTTAAGGTTCCAGCAGCCGCATGAAGGTGCTGATCGTCAAGACATCGTCGATGGGTGACGTCATCCACACCTTCCCGGCAGTCGAGGATGCGCTCCGTAACCGCCCCGACATAAGTTTCGACTGGTGCGTGGAAGAGGCATTTGCCGGCATCGTCGCCCTGCATCCGGCGATAAAGTCCATTCACAAGGTGGCGATCCGGCGCTGGCGCAAGAAGCTGTTTGATGGTGGCATCTGGCGTGAGATGGCCGACCTGCGCCGCGTGCTGCGTGCATGCCGCTATGACCTTGTCATCGACGCGCAAGGTCTGTTGAAGTCGGCGCTGGTCGCCATCCAGGCCGGCGCGCCGGTTGCCGGTTTCGATCGCTCCAGCGCCCGCGAGCCCTCGGCGACGCTGTTTTACGATCGCAAATTCGCCGTGCCACGCGACCTGCACGCCATCGAACGCACCAGGCGCCTGTTCGGTCTGGCGCTGGGCTACCAGCCTGGCCTGTCGATGCTCGGGTCCGGCATTGTGCCGCCTGTTGGCGGCCTTGCTGGTATTGAAGGCAGAACCGCCTTCCTGCTGCACGGCACCAGCCGCGAGGACAAGAAATGGCCGGTCGAGAATTGGATCGAAACCGCCCGCCAACTGGCCGACCGGCAATTCACGCCGGTGGTCACCTGGTCGAATGAGGCGGAAAAGAAAGTGGCGGAAGCCATTGCCGCTTCCGTGCCAAGGGCGGCGCTGGTTGCGAAATCGCCGCTCGCGGATGTCGCAGCGATCCTCGGCCACTCGACGCTCGTCATCGGCGCCGACACCGGCCTCACCCATCTCGCCAGCGCCTTCGGCCTGCCGACGGTCGCCATCTTCCTAGCCACGGAACCCGGCCTCACCGGCCCGCGCGGACAGTACGCGTCGACTTTGCTCGCGCCGGCCGGCGGCAAGGTCACGCCGGTTGAGGTGGTTGCAGAGGCTGAGCGCCTGCTGACGCTCAGATCAAACGCGCCGACGTGAGGACCTTTTCAGAATTTGCTCTGGCGAGTCGAATAGCGTGGTTTTCGAGAACCGGAGCGGAGCGTACTTAAAGTACGCGAGCACCGGAAGCGCAGAAAACCGCGCTAGTTGGCCGCCAGAGTAGAATTATCAAAAGGTCCTTAGATAAACTGCACCTGGACGATCTCATAGCCGCGGGCGCCGCCGGGGGCATTGACCTCGATGGCATCGCCGACTTCCTTGCCGATGAGGGCACGAGCGATCGGCGAGGAGATCGAGATGCGGCCGGACTTCACGTCCGCTTCTTGGTCGCCCACGATCTGATAGGTCTTCTTTTCCTCGGTATCCTCGTCGACCAGCACAACGGTGGCGCCGAACTTCACCTTGTCGCCGCTGAGCTTCGAGACGTCGATGACCTCTGCGCGCGCGATCAGGTCCTCAAGCTCGTGGACGCGACCCTCATTGTGGCTCTGCGCCTCTTTCGCCGCGTGATATTCGGCATTTTCGGAAAGGTCGCCATGCGAGCGCGCCTCGGAGATCGCCTCGATGATGCGTGGACGCTCTTCCTGCTGGCGCCAGCGCAGTTCTTCCTTCAATGACGCGAACCCCTCGCCTGTCATCGGGACCTTGATCATTTGCCTGACCTTTCCTGCCGCCACCCCCGTTTTCGGGAATGGCCCCTTGTCGATGGTACAAAAAGAAAACGGTCCGCAAGCCTCGGGCTAACAGAACCGTTTCACCACAATTTCCCCGAATATAGCGATCTTCGCGCGATTTTCACGCCCTAAAATGAAGTTCGCCGAAATCACCACCGCTTTCGCGAGGCCGTCCGGCGACAAATGCGGCAACCGGGCAGCAAAAACCGGCTGCGATTGCTCGCAGCCGGTTCGAAAGGCGTTGGGCGAGACTCAGCTTCTCAGGAAATGATCGATCTGCTCGGACAGCATCCCGTATTCGCGCGAGCCTTTGCCGGTCCGCTTCTCGATCTCCATCAACTGCTCCTGCGCCCCGGCAAGATCGCCGATCTGCAGATGCGCCTCGCCGAGATACTCGCGCACCAGCGTGTAGTTCGGGTCGATGCGCAGCGCTTCCTCGTAGTAGCCGAGGCCGACTGTCACACGGCCGGAATGGCGATGCGAGTAGCCGAGATAGTTGAGGATGCGCGGATCCTGCTTGTTGGCGGCGAGCGTCAGCACCGAGATCGCCTCGTCATAGCGCCCGGCCATCGCCAAGTCGTGGCCGGCCTCGTAGATGCTGTCGTCATCCAACATGCCGTATTGCGGCACGACGCATTTCTTCGTTTTCTTGTCCCAGACCTCGCCCTTCTTGCACTGCGTGGTCTGACCGCCGCTGCCGCCGCCACCCTCGCCGGCCGTGAAGGCAGGCGCTACAAACAGCGGCAGGGCCGCAACAGCCAGGACCTGAACAAGCAATCGTCTGCGCATCGATGCCTCCTTGAGCGTGACAATGGCAGATTAACGCCACCTAGATGCGGTTTCATCCCGAAAAGCTGGCGGCGGCCGAACTATTTTGGATGTCCAAGCGGATTCTGGTCTTTGCGAACGGACGTGACGCGGGCCACAAATCCGCTATCATCAGTCGAGCGCACCACGAGGAGAAAGGCCAGTGCAGCAGCGCCTCGAGAAGGAATGGGATCTTTCCATCGACCCGGATACGGTGCGCCTGTTCATCCTGAAGGCGAAGGCGCTGAGCGCCGGCGTCAACGAGGACTACGACGACGGCGCCGAGCACGAGGTCGAATTCGACGGCGACAGGCACGCCAGCCATCATCATGACGGCCTTGCCGAGGAAGCCGCGGAAGATCTGACCGAGGAGGAGTTCCGCGAACTCATCAACGACCTCAATGTCGATGAAGCGGCCGAGCTCGTGGCGCTGGCCTGGGTGGGCCGTGGTGACTACGAGGCTTCCGAATGGATCGAGGCGGTGGCGGCCGCGCGCGAGCGCGCCAACAAGCGCACCGCAAAGTACCTGCTCGGACTGCCGCAGCTCGCCGACTGGCTGGAGGAAGGCCTCGAGGCGATCGGCGCGTAACGGGCCGGTAACCGATTTTGATCGCGGCGCCGCAAAGTCCAAGGCAACCTTAAAGTGCCGGGCCCGTTTCCGGCCGATGGCAACGCTGAGCTTTTCCGGATTTTGCAGACTGGCGCTGCCCTTGGCGGCGGCGACCTTGCTGTGCACGCCGGCCGATGCCAGGCATCGCCACAGGCAGTCGCTGACACCGCGTATGGAGCAGCCGTTGACGCTGCGGGCTGATCAGCCACTGAGGCCGAGGAGCAGGCACCGCGTGAAATCGCACGGCAAGCGGCAGATCGCGCCAAAGCAGACGCAGCAGCAATCGCAGGACCAGCCGACCTCGCCTGCCGATGTTCCGGTCCCAGAGCCCCGTCCGACGGAAGCGCGAAAGGCCGATGCCGCGACGATGGAAGAGCGCAACGCTGCCGGTCCAAAGAACGCTGGCGCATCCGCCCGCTTCGATCAAGAAAAGCCTCGTCAGGAAAACGAGGGGCGTCCAGAGCCTTCGACCCCGGAGCCATCAACCGATATGGAAAGCGAACCTGAGGCGCCGGCCCAGGTGCCGATTCCGACACTGAGACCAGACATGGCGGAACCGGAGGGAAAGCCGCCCGCTGTCGCCCCCACGCCGCCGCAGAAACCGGCCGAATTGGAGCCGGAACCGCCTGCCGCCGTGCCAAAGCCGCCGGAAAAGCCCGCACAGGCCAACCAGGAGGAAGTGCGTCCCGATCCGCGCTCCGCTGAACTGCCCGCCGACAAGATGCCGGAAGAGGAAGTGGCCTGTCGTGATCGTCTGAAGGCGCTCGGCGTCGAATTCGAGGAACACAAGGCCGAGCACGATGCCCTGATCGGCTGCTCGATCCCCTACCCTGTTGTCCTGAAAACGCTTGGAAAATCGATCGGCATCGGTTCCGGCACCGAGCTCAACTGCCAGATGGCCGAGGCTGCCGCGCGCTTTGCCGCCGATGTCATCCGGCCGGCCGTGAAGGCCGAATTCGGCGCCGATCTCAAATCGATCAACCAGGCATCCGCCTTTGTCTGCCGTCCGCGCCACGGCGGCGGCAAGCTGTCGGAACACGCCTTCGGCAATGCGCTGGACATCGCTTCATTCACGCTGTCGGACGGCAAGAAGATCGAAGTCGGACCGGCACCCCCTGAGAAGGATGGAAAGTTCCTGAATATGATCCGCAAGGCCGCCTGCGGGCCGTTCAAGACCGTGCTTGGTCCGGGCAGCGACGCCGACCATGCGCTGCACTTCCATCTCGACCTCGAACCGAGACGGCATGGCGGAACCTTCTGCCAATAGCGGAAGGATAGATGCCGCAATTCGGCCCCAGGCGTGAATACCGGCGCTGATCTTTCCTTTACTCTTGCCGACTAGACTTGTGCCATCGGGAGCATGATCCCTCGGGATCAGTTCGGGACAGGAAGCCTTTCGATGGCCGGAAGACTTGGCGGCATGCTTGCCATGGCGCGGCAGAACAATTTTGCGCGCTCCACCGCCGTCAGGCTGGCCGCCGGGCTTGCCATCGCGACGGTCTCAGCCTGCACGACCGGCGACGTCTTCTCGCTGCAGCCGGCCGTCGACGTCGGCAGCCAGACCGCCGCCGTGCCCGAGGCGCCGCAATATTCCGGCATGCAGAGACTCGTCCCGTCCAACCCCTATTTAACCCAAGCCGCCTATCCGCGCATGGATGAGCCGATGTCATCGCCCGAGCAGATGCCGGCCAGCGAGATCGACTGCCGCAACGAGCTGAAACAGCTCGGCGTCGTTTACCAGGACGTCCAGCCGATCCATGAAGGCCAGTGTGGCATCGACTTCCCGGTGAAGGTTTCGGCCATCGGCAGCGTCGAGATGAAGCCGGCCGCGACGCTGACCTGCAACATGGCCGCGACCTTCGCCGCCTGGACCAGGAACGAGCTCGTCCCGGCGGCTCGCTGGCGCTATTTCTCCGGCGTCAAGGCCATCCACCAGGGCTCGAGCTATTCCTGCCGCAACATCGCCGGCGAAGGCGTCCTGTCGGAACACGGCAAGGGCAACGCCCTCGATGTCATGAGCATCGAGCTCAACAATGGCGACGACATCGATGTCCGCAAGCCGGGCCTGTTCGCCTTCCGCACCCGCGGCTTCCTCAATAATGTGCGCGCCGACGGCTGCCAGTATTTCAACACGGTGCTCGGCCCGGGCTACAACTACGACCACCGCAATCACTTCCACTTCGACGTCAAGAACCGCCGGAACGGCTACCGCGCCTGCCGCTGACCGGCACAGCCCACTGCCCAAGCTGCCGAACGCCGCATAGAGTGGCCGCGAATAGGTTCGGGAGTGGGCTCTCTTGGGTCAGCGAAGCCTTCAGCGGCGCGTGGCGATCTGGCTGGCGGCCTTCTGCGCCTTCTATCTGGCATTTGCCTATCTCGCCGCGCCGGAATTCTGGACCTGGCGGGAGCGCGGCTTCCGCACGCAGCGTTTCGAGATGGTGACGCACACGCCGCAGGGCATTCCGGGCGATCCCATCAATGTCGGCCTTGTCGGCACGGAGAAGCAAGTGGTCCACGCCTTTGCCGTCGCCGGCTGGGACACGGCCGACGCCGTCACGCTGAGGACCGCGATCGACATCGGCGAAAGTGTCCTCTTCTCCCGTCCCTATCCCGATGCCCCGATGAGCCGCCTGCTGTTCGAAGGCCGCGCCCAGGACCTCGCCTTCGAAAAGCCCGTCGGCGACAGCGCCGACCGGCGCCACCACGTCCGCTTCTGGCAGACGAACACGGTCGGCGACGATGGCCGGCCCCTTTGGCTGGGCGCCGCCAGCTTCGACCGCGGCGTCGGCCTCAGCCACGACACCGGCGCCATCACCCACCATATCGGCTCCGACATCGACGCCGAGCGCGACTTCCTGATCGGCGATCTCAGCGCCGCCGGCATGCTGACCTCGACCAGCGCGATACCGGGGATCGGCGCCACGAAAAACGGCAGGAACGGCGGCGGCGATCCGTATTTCACCGACGGCATGGCTGTGGTCGGCGTGCTGAAGACGCTGCCGTGACGGGTTCGTTGCAATTCAGGCTGCGGTCCGCCTGAATACCCCACCGTCGTGCTTCAAGATTGTCATGCTTCAAAAATAGCGGCGGACTATTTTCGAATGCGCTGCAGCAATGCTATTGACCGCGCATGCTTTACGTTGAAATCGCCGTCGTGGCCGTGCTCATCCTGGTGAACGGCCTTCTGGCCATGTCGGAGCTCGCGATCGTCTCGTCGCGGCCTGCCCGCCTCAAGGCGATGATCGACCGCAACGTCAGGGGCGCCGGCCGTGCGCTGGCGCTGGGCTCCAACCCCGGCAAATTCCTGTCCTCGGTGCAGATCGGCATCACCCTGGTCGGCGTGCTGTCCGGCGCCTTTTCCGGCGCCACGCTCGGCGAGCGGTTGGCGCAGTACCTGGCCTCGACCGGCATCCGCGAGAACATTGCCGACCCCGTTGGCGTCGGCATCGTCGTGGCGATTATCACCTATGCCTCGCTGATCGTCGGCGAGCTCGTGCCGAAGCAGATCGCGCTGAAGGATCCGGAGCGTGTCGCCGTGCGCGCCGCACCGGCTATGACTATCCTTGCCACCGTCTCGGCGCCGCTCGTTTTCCTGCTCGATATTTCCGGTCGCACCGTGCTTTGGTTGCTCGGCCAGGCCGGCGAGGCGGAAGAGAAGGTCACCGACGAAGAGATCAAGATGCTGGTCGCCGAGGCCGAGCATCACGGCACGATCGAATCCGACGAGCGGCGCATGATCGCCGGCGTCATGCGGCTCGGCGACCGCGCCGTGCGCGCCGTGATGACGCCGCGTACCGAGGTCGACTGGATCAACCTGCAATCCGACGAGGCTGCCATAAAACGGCTCCTGATGGAGACGCAGCATTCGCGGCTGCCCGCCGGCGACGGCAATGTCGACGCCATGGTTGGCGTCGTGCAGACGCGCGACGTGCTGGCGGCGATCCTCGACGGCAAGGTGCTGGAGCCGCGCCAGCATGTGCGGGCGGCACCCATCGTGCATGACCAGGCCGACGCGCTGGACGTGCTGCAGAAACTGAAGGAATCGGACGTGCCGATGGCGCTCGTCCACGACGAGTACGGCCATTTCGAAGGCATCGTCACGCCGGCCGACATATTGGAGGCGATCACCGGCGTCTTCCGCGCTGACCTCGAAGCCGGCGAGGACGAGGAGAACGCCGTCAAGCGCGAGGATGGCTCATGGCTGCTTGCCGGCTATATGCAGGCCGACGAGATGGCCGAGGTGCTGGGCATCGACCTGCCGGAGAACCGCGACTACGAGACGGTGGCCGGCTATGTGCTGTCGCATCTGCATCACCTTCCCGCCACCGGCGAATGCGTCGACGCACAAGGCTGGCGCTTCGAAGTGGTCGACCTCGACGGCCGCCGCATCGACAAGCTTATCGCCACACGCCTGCCCGACGGCCACCGCCAGATCGCGCGGCGGTAGTCGGCAAGGTGCTGGATTGGAGGAACGCGGTCTGACGCCACGAGGCTATCCTCACTTATGATTGACCAGCCACAAAGCTGGGAAGCGCCGCGAAAGCTTCTATATCGGCAACCATGGATGCATCGAGCGACCACCCGCTGAGCGACGAGCTTCTCTCGGACGTCCAGCGCCTGTCCTTCGACTATTTTCTCAAAGAGGCCAATCCGGCCAACGGCCTAGTCGCCGACCGCAACACCGCGGGATCGCCTGCCAGCATAGCCGCCGTCGGGCTCGCTTTGTCGTCCTATCCCGTTGGCGTCGAGCGTGGTTTCATGACGCGCGCCGCCGCCGTCGAACGGACGCTCGCCACGCTTCGCTTCTTCTGGAACGCGCCGCACGGACCGGAGGTCGATGCCACCGGCTGCAAGGGCTTCTACTATCATTTCCTCGACATCAGGACCGGCCGCCGCGTCTGGAAGTGTGAGCTGTCCACGGTCGATACGGCCCTTCTGCTTGCCGGCGCCCTGGCGGCCGGCGCCTATTTCGACGGTGACGACGAATCCGAACTGGAAATCCGTCGGCTTGCCGACGCGCTCTACCGCCGCGTCGACTGGCGCTGGGCGCAGAATGGCGGCGCCACCGTCACTCATGGCTGGCGGCCTGAGAAAGGCTTCCTGCGCTATCGCTGGGAAGGCTACGACGAGGCGCTTATCCTCTATGTGCTGGGCCTCGGCTCGCCGACCCATCCGCTGCCGCCCGAGAGCTATGCGGCCTGGTTGTCCGGCTACAAGTGGAAGAAGATCTATGGCCGGGAACTGGTCTATGCCGGCCCGCTCTTCGTCCACCAGTTCTCGCATGTCTGGATCGACTTTCGTGGCATCCGCGATGCCTTCATGCGCAAGCACGGCAGCGACTATTTCGAGAACAGCCGCCAAGCGAGCTATCTGCAGCGCGATTATGCCATCCGCAATCCGAAGGGCTTCGTCGGCTATGGCGAGAATTGCTGGGGCATCACGGCCAGCGACGGCCCGGGCCTGAAGAAACTTCATCTGACGATCGGTGGCCGCAGCTTCTTCGGCTATCTGGCGCGCGGCGTGCCCTTCGGACCGGATGACGGCACGCTGTCGCCGTGGGCGGCGATCACCTCATTGCCCTTTGCGCCGGAGATCGTGCTCCCGGCGCTCCGCCATTTCCATGAGATCGACCTCCAGAAGGGCAACCCCTACGGCTTCACCGCAAGCTTCAACCCGACCATCGCCGCCGCCGACGGCCGACCCTGCGGCTGGGTATCGCCGGACCATGTCGGCATCAACCAGGGGCCGATCGCCCTGATGATCGAGAATTACCGGTCGGACTTCCTGTGGCGACTGATGCGCCGCGTGCCGGCCATCACCACAGGACTGCGCCGAGCTGGTTTTTCGGGCGGTTGGCTATGACAAGCGACGACGACCCGCCGGACCGTCACGATCCGGTCGGGTCCGAGGCTCAAGGCACCACCTTGCCGGTCGAGCGACGCCCGTCCAGAAGCCGGTGCGCCTCGCCGGCCCGGTCCAGCGGCGAGCTCCACCACGCGGGCACGGCTTGCAATCCGTATCCCCCAATTAAAAAGGGCGGCGCAAGCGCCGCCCCTTGACCGTTGGGAGGATGATTTCAGGTCGCGGGTTCAGGCCGCCTGGGCTTCGCTGGCGATCGCGTCAGCCGCGCGCGCCGCCTTCAGCACCTTCGCCCACCAGGCTACGTCGTTGATCAGTGCCGCGGCCGCCTGGTTCAGATGCTCGATGTCCTCGAGCTTCTTTTCGCCCTGACGGACAGCGAGGAAATCGCCCCAGGCGATGTGGACGGCCGACTTGACCGGCGCCATCTGCAACTCGACAGCGGCCAGGCGAAGGTGTTCAACAGCGCGCGAGCCGCCGACGCTGCCATAACCGACGAAACCGGCCGGCTTCTTGTTCCATTCATTCGCGGCGTAGTCGATGGCGTTCTTCAGAACAGCCGTCGGGCCGTGATTGTACTCAGCCGCGGTGAAGATGAAGCCGTCGAACTCGGCGACCTTCTTCTGCCAGCGCTGCGCCACCTCGTTTTGCGACGGCGCCCAGGCGGAGGACGCGACCTCGTCGAAGAAGGGCAGCGGGAAGTCGCGCAGATCGACGACTTCGACGTCGATGTCGGCATGCGCCTTGGCGATCTTGGCGATCCACTGCGCCGGCACGTCGGCGAAGCGGGCGGCGCGCGTCGAACCGACGACGATGGCGATTTTGGGTTTGGACATTGGGCTCTCCTTGCGGGGGGAATTTCTGGTATCGTTTGGATACCGGCGCTATATGTGATACTGACAAAGCCGCACGCAAGGAGGCACGTTTTTGTTACTGAGGCACCCGCTCAACACCGAGGACTGCCGTGCCGTGTCGGAAATCCTGCAAAGGGTCGGCGACAAATGGACGGTTCTGGTGGTCGGCAAGCTGGGCAATGGGGCGATGCGTTTCAACGAATTGCGCACCGCCGTCGGCGGCATTTCGCAAAAGATGCTGACCACGACCTTGCGCGGTCTCGAGCGCGACGGCTTCGTCACGCGCAAGGTATTTCCGACCATTCCGCCGCGCGTCGACTACGAACTCACCGAGCTCGGCCATGAGCTGCTGGTGCCGGTCGGCGCGCTTGGCGAATGGGCGCGCAAGAACACGGAAAGGGTGAAGGCCGCACGCGCCAAATTCGACGGCCGGCACGCTTGAAGGCCTTTTGCCGCAAGGCATCGACATTTCACCGTGGAAACTATCGGCCCTGTGCGGCCAAACCCGTGGCTTGTTTGGAAAGACCTGCCGGCTTCCCCGCTGGCGCTCGATACCGGCCCGACGCTTGGCGGGCTCTGGCGTAGACACTCATGCTTCCGCGATATCCGCTCGCACCTTCGGTGTGATGCTCTCGCACGGCGCCGCATTGCAGTTTTCGCATGTCGCGACCGCTTCCTTCACGCCCGTGTTGCCGTGCAGGCAGGCAGCACGCGGAAGGTCTTCTTTGACCTCTGCATAAGCCGTTACGCCGAGCAGGCAGACCAGGGCCACGAGGGCTGCCACGAGCCAGCCGTTCAGCATGTGTTGACGCATTGTCTTTCCTCCAACGCCTGCAACAGTGAGGCGTGAAGGCAACCACCGGATGTCGCGAAGCGCCTGACCCGCGCGGGCGTTGTTACAAGACCGGAAGCCTGGGAGAATCGACTTTGTGTCAGCTTTCGGCCGGAACCGGCTTCGGCTTGCCCTCACCATCCAGCGCCACCATGACGAAATCGGCATGGGTGACCTTCTCCATCAGGTCGGAGAGGTAACGCTGCGCCCAGGCCTCGACCTTGAGCGTCATCGAGGTGCGGCCGACGCGCTCGACATGGGTGTAGATGCAGAGCGTGTCGCCGATCTTCATCGGCTTGGCGAAGGACATCTCCCTCACTGCGGCCGTCACCACGCGACCCTTGGCGCGCTCGGCGGCGCGGATGCCGCAGGCAAGGTCCATCTGCGCCATCACCCAGCCGCCAAAAATGTCGCCGGCGGCATTGGCGTCGGACGGCATGGCGAGCGTCCTCAGCGTGAGGTCGCCGAGCGGCTTTCCGTCCGCATAGTGTACCATGGAATGGTCCTTCAACTGCTGCCCTGCCTGCACCCGTATCAACGCGGTTGTCGTGTCGCAAGCTCTGCTGAAAGCGAAAAGCGCGCCAACGCGCCGGTCGCTTTTTTCACAAGCTATGCCGGAAGCCCCGGCGACGACGTCAGCCCGCAGTGTCTAGGCTAAGCCCCGGATTTCGGAGCCGGCCGCGCATCATGCAGACCTATGATTTCATTGTTGTGGGCTCCGGCTCGGCCGGTTCGGTCGTTGCGGAGAAGCTCTCGGCCTCGGGCCGCTTTTCGGTGCTGGTGCTGGAGGCCGGCGGCAGCGATCGACGGTTCTATGTCCAGATGCCGCTCGGCTACGGCAAGACCTTCTTCGACCCGGCCGTCAACTGGAACTATAAGGCCGAGCCGGATTCGGGCCTGGCCGGCAATGCCGATCACTGGCCGCGCGGCAAGCTGCTCGGCGGCTCCAGCTCGATCAACGCTATGGTCTTCATCCGGGGCGCGCGCGAGGACTTCGACGCCTGGGCCGCCGCCGGCAATCCGGGCTGGAGCTATGACGACCTGCTGCCCGCCTTCAAGGCGCTGGAGGACAACGAAGCCGGCGCCAATCAGTGGCGCGGCACCGGCGGCCCGTTGCGCATCACCGATTGCTCGAACGCCGTGCATCCGCTGACAAAGCGCTACCTGGCGGCCGCCCAGCAGGCCGGGCTGCCGTTCAATCCGGACTTCAACGGCGCTTCCCAGGACGGCGTCGGCGTCTACCAGATCACGACAAAGAACGGCCGCCGCATGTCGGCCGCACGCGCCTTCCTGCGGCCGGCGATGAAACGCGGCAACGTGCGCGTCGAGATGAATGCGCTGGCAACGAAAATCCTGTTCGAAGGCAAACGCGCCGTCGGCGTCGAATACGAGCAGAACGGCGAGACAAAAACGGCGCGCGCCGGCCGCGAGGTGATCCTCTCCGGCGGTTCGATCAACTCGCCGCAACTGCTGCAGCTTTCCGGCGTCGGTCCGACGGCGCTGCTTGGCGGCCTCGACATCCCGGTCGTCCACGCCAATGACAATGTCGGCGCCAACCTGCAGGACCATGTCGGCATCAACTACACCTTCAAAGGCAAGCTGCCGACGCTCAACCAGATCCTGCGGCCCTGGTGGGGCAAGCTCCTGGTCGGCATGCAATACATCCTTTTGCGCTCGGGCCCGCTGTCACTGTCGATGAACAATGCCGGCGGCTTCTTCCGCACCGACCCGTCAATGGCGCGGCCGAACATGCAGCTCTATTTCCAGGCCTTCTCGACGGTCATCCCGAAAAGCGGCGAGCGGCCGATCCTGACGCCCGACCCATGGCCGGGCTTTTCCATCGGTCTCTCCAACTGCAGGCCCTCAAGCCGCGGCGAGATTATGATCCGCTCGAGGAATCCACGTGATTATCCAAGGATCATCGCGAACGCCTATTCCACCAACGCCGATGTCGACGAGATGCTGGCGGCGGTGAAGTTCGTGCGCAGGATCGCCGCGATGCCGGCCATGGCTGAGATCATCGAGGAAGAGGTTCTGCCTGGCCCGTCAATCACTTCGGATGCCGATCTGATTCAGGATTTCAGGAAGCGCTCGGGCACGGTCTACCATCCCGTCTCGACCTGCCGCATGGGGCCGGACGCCGCGCGCGCCGTCGTCGATCCGCGGCTCAAGGTGCATGGGCTCGAAGGCTTGCGCGTCATCGACGCTTCGATCTTTCCCGATAACATCACGGGTAACACCAACGCCGCCTCGATCCTCACCGGATGGAAAGGCGCCGAGCTGGTTCTGGAGGATCAGGAATGAAAGTCACCGACGTCAAGACCTGGGTTGTCGGCAACCCGCCGCCCGGCATCGGCGGCAAGTATTTCATCTTCGTCAAGCTCGTCACCGACGGCGGCGTGGTGGGCTATGGCGAGGCGTACAACGCCACCTTCTCGGCGCATGTCACCGCCAGGATGATCGAGGACATGGCCGAGCGCTACCTGATCGGCCGCGATCCACACGACGTCGAGAACCTCTTCCGCCGCATCTATTCCTCGGGCTTCACCCAGCGCCCCGACGTGTCCGGCATGGGCTGCTTCTCGGCCCTCGAAATGGCCTGTTGGGACATCATCGGCAAGGAAGCCGACAAGCCGGTCTACAAGCTGCTCGGCGGCCAGGTGCATGAGACGCTGCGCTCCTACACCTACCTCTATCCGCACACCGGCAGCGTCCACTCGGAAGATGCACGCGGCCAGAACGTCTACAACGATCCCGACATGGCCGCCGCCTGTGCGCTCGAATATGTCGAGCAGGGTTTCAACGCGGTGAAGCTCGACCCGGCCGGCCCCTACACCGCTTACGACGGCCACCAGCCGCGCCTCATCGACATCGACCTGTCCGCCCGCATGATCAAGGCGATCCGCGAGGCCGTCGGCACCAGGGCCGACATCCTGTTCGGCACGCACGGCCAGTTCACCGCCTCGGGCGCGCTGCGTCTGGCCCGCGCCATCGAGCCTTACGATCCGCTGTGGTTCGAGGAGCCGGTACCGCCGGACATGCCCGAGGTGATGGCGCAGGTCGCGCGCGGCACGTCGATCCCGATCGCCACCGGCGAGCGGCTGACGACTAAGTTCGAATTCGCCCGCGTCATCGAGAACCGCGCCGCCACCATCCTGCAGCCAGATCTCGGCCGTTCGGGCGGCATACTGGAAACCAAGAAGATCGCCGCCATGGCCGAGGCCTACCACATCCAGGTCGCGCCGCACTGCTATTGCGGCCCGATCGTCGGCGCCGCCAACATCCAGCTTGCGGTGACGCTGCCCAACTTCCTCATCCTGGAATCGCTGAAGCAGTGGGACGGCTTTCACGCCACGCTGCTCAAGAAGAAGATCGAATGGCAGGACGGCAAAGTCATCCCGTCGAAGGAGCCCGGCCTCGGCGTCGAGCTCGACGAGGAGGTTTGCGACGCCCATCCCTATAGCGGCAAGGACCTGCATTTGCAGATGATGCAGACGCCGCTGATGCCGTGATTACGCGCCTCGCCTACGCATTCATCGGCCTCGGCCATCTCGGCGGCAACCTTGCCGCCAGCTTGGTCCGCAACGGCTTTGCCGTCACCGTCTTCGACCGCGATCCGGCTGCCATTGAGCACCTAGTCGCGCTCGGCGCCACGGCGGCGGCGAGCCCTGCCGAAGCCGCGGCCCGCGCCGGAAATGCGATCACTTGCCTGCCCTCCCCGAAAGTCAGCGAGACCGTGCTCGCCGGACCCGATGGGTTGCTCGATGGCCTGCCCATCGGCGGCACCTGGATCGAGATGTCGACCAATGGCCGCGACGAGATCCTGCGGCTGTCGGCGCTGACCGCTGCGAAGGGCATCGACACGCTGGAATGCCCGGTCACCGGCGGCGTGCATCTGGCGGCGGCCGGCAAGATCACCGCGCTGGTCGGCGGCGAGGCCGCTCTCTACGAGCGTCACCGCCCGGCGATCGAGGCGATGTGCGCGAAGTCGTTCCTGATGGGTCCGCTCGGCTCGGCGGCAGTGATGAAGGTCATCACCAACATGCTGGCCTTCATCCATCTGGTCGCCGCCGGCGAAGCGCTGATGCTCGCCAGGCAGGGCGGGCTCGACCTCGCCCAGGCTTACCATGCGATCGTCGCTTCTTCCGGCAACAGCTTCGTGCACGAGACCGAAAGCCAGCTCGTCTTGAACGGCTCCTACGACATCGGCTTCACCATGGACCTGGCGCTGAAGGACCTCGGCTTCGCGCTTCGCATGGGCAGGGATTTCGGCGTCCCGCTCGATCTCGTCGCCCGCGTCAACGCGATCTTCGAGCAAGGCAAGGAAGCGTATGGCGGCGATGCCTGGTCGACGCAGATCGTCAAGCTGCTCGAGGACGCGGTGGGAACTGAGCTTCGCGCACCAGGCTTTCCTGCCCGGCTTGAGCTATAGCCGGCAAAATTTTTGGCCAGCTATTTCAGCACGTTGGCCGCGCCCGCGGAATCGGCCCCTGAGCCCCTTGAATCAACATCTTAGCGTCAGCGCGCCGGGCAGGATCTCGAAGGTCGCCGGGATCCGGCCTGGCGACTCGCCGTCTATGTCGACCAGCGCCCCGTTCTTCTCCGCATCGCCCAGCGGCTCCACCAGCACCTTGCGGCCGCGCAGGATGGTGATCGCCGGATGGTTACGGTGACGCCCGCCATAGAGCAGCCGGATGTCACGGATCAGCCCGAGCTTGCCGGCCGCGCGCAGGATGACGATGTCGAACAGGCCGTCGGACAGCTCGGCATCGGGCGCGATCATCATCCCGCCTCCAAAGAACCTTCCGTTGGCGACCGCCACCAGCGCCATGCGCGCCTCGACCGGCTCGCCGTCGTCTATGGTGATCCTGACGTCCTGGAAGCGGTAGCGGATGAACTCCAGCACCGTGCGCCAGAAGAACAGCGCCTTGACCGAGACTTGACCCTTGCGCTTGTCGGAATTGACCGCACGGTCCGTGACGCCTGAAAGACCAAGGCTGGCAATGTTGATGAAGTGGCGGGTGGCCAGCGCACCATGGTCGTCGATGTAGCAGATGCGCCCGGCATCGACCTTGCGCGGGCTGGCCCCGGCGATGCGCGCCAGCGCCTCCTCGATTTCACCTGTCAGGCCCAGCCCCCGCGCGAAGTCGATACCGGTGCCGCAGGGCAGAAGCCCGAGCTCGATCACCCGGCCTGTCTCATGCTCTGCCTGCAGCAGCCCGTCAGCCACCTCGCTCGCCGTGCCGTCGCCGCCGGCCGCTATCAGCAGGTCGCAGCCATTGGCGGCGAGGTCGATCGCCAACCGCTCGGCGTCGCCGCTGGTCTGCGTCTCGCGCAGGTCGAAATCACCGAAATGCTTCTTGAGCGACCTGGCTGCCTGAGGCCAATGCCGCTTGAGCTTGCCGCCTCCCGCAATCGGATTGAGAACCACCCCGACCTTCAAGCCCCTCCTCCACAAAAGCCCCCCGATCCTTTGCCGGCATTGAAACCCGCGCCGCACCGCAGGGCAAGGGGCCAGTGCCGGCGCGCCGTCGAAAAGCGGGGGGCGGACTGTCTAAGGGGTTTGGCGGCGAAACTCCGGGGATGTTCGCATCGGTCCCCGATAATCCCGCTATCCACAGGTTCGGGTCTATTCCGCAAACCACTTACCCGGCGTACATTGAACCCATCTCAGGCGGCTACCGAACGCCCCAGCCGAAAGGCAAAAGCGCAAGGCGGATTTCCTGAGGCCCGTACGGCCCGGAACGAGAGCAGGCTCGCCTGTTGGAGGGACGGATGTCGGCGGGGCCGCGGAAAGCGTGCGAACGCCGACGGCGGACCGATGCTGGCCATGAAGGCGGTGAAACCTTCGATGGCACGCTGGGCGAAGCCTGCAAGGGTGGAGATCAGCGTGGTCTGGAACGGGCGCTGCCCTTCGGGTGGCGACTGGCAGGACCGTCAAAATCAAGGCCGGCCTGGCGCGACGACTTTACGGAAGTTGCTGCCGCGACTGGTTCCTGATCTGACAGGGAGGCGCTGGG
This sequence comes from Mesorhizobium sp. M1C.F.Ca.ET.210.01.1.1, assembly GCF_004791585.1. Lineage (GTDB taxonomy): Bacteria > Pseudomonadota > Alphaproteobacteria > Rhizobiales > Rhizobiaceae > Mesorhizobium. The sequence continues at coordinate 95,991 of NZ_SRUU01000007.1, read as the reverse complement.
AGAGATCCCAGCGCCGACTGTCTTTTAGGGTCCGCCTCCCCAGCCGGTTGCACGCTAACGCGGTCCCACTGATGTTTTCCCGTCACAGTCGCAAGCCAAGCAACCTTCCGTAACGCGCCGTCATGCACAATTCACAATCGCGGCCAAATCCCGCCTTGTTCCCCGGCGATTGATCGGGCCAGGGAACGACTTCGAAGGGACAAGACCGTGATCAAGACCGCCCTTGTCGCCATGACCATCGTCGGCTGCGACTGCGACGCCAAGCTCTGCGAATATATCGGCGAGACGCCCGCCAAATGGGCGACGATCGCCGACTGCGAAGCGGCGATGAAGAGCCAGATGCTGCATCAGCGCAACTTCAACTATCCGCTGGTGTCCGGCATTTGCCGCACCAAGGGTTCGGCATCGTCCTCGGAGCTCGCCGCGAAAGCGTCCGGGCCGGAGCTTAAGCCGGCGAACCGCGTCGTCGAAACCATCGCTCCATTGCCGCCCGAGCTCAGCCATCGCCCGAGCGTCCCGGTTGGCGGAACGGTGACGGCCAGCGAGACGGAAGCCGCGCGGCCAGTGGCTTTCGAGGCAGCGGTCGATGGCGGCAGCGCCGTGCTCTACCGCACCAAGGCCGGTTATGCGATGGTCAAGACGGATCTCGGCCGCGCGGCCGACGCGACCGTGGACATGGCGAAGCGGTCGGCCAACTGGCTGGCGGGACTGGTGCCGAGCGGGCTGTAACCCAGGCTAAGGCGCGTTACAGCTTGACCTTCAGGGTCTCCCAGAACTTGTCGATCATCGGCTGCTCGGTTGCGGCGTCCTGATCGCCGATGCGTGTGATGAACAGCAGCCCCTGATCGGCGAGGCCGAAGCCGACGATCTCGAAGTCGGCCTTGTCGGTGCGCGTCTTTACGGTTGCCTTGATGCCTGTCAGTTGCTTGCCGTCGGGAAGCTCGCGGCTCGTCGGCTCCTGCGTCAGCGTCCCGCCCGCTTGAACCGATTCCTTCGTCATCTCCTGCAGCATCAGCTGGTCGAGCGAAACCGGGTTCATCTTGCCGTATTCCTGCACCACGACGATGGTGCCCAGCGCCGAGGCCGCCAGGTATTGGGTGATGCTGTCGCCGAGATCCGTCTTGGTGACGGAAATGCTGCTTGGATGGACAAAGGAGAAAGTGCCGCCGGAGAAGGTGGCGAAGTCGTTGCGGTCGAGCCTCACCTTCGCCGTCTTGCCGCCGGGCAAGGTCACGTTCGCGTCCTCGCCGGGATCGATCTCGATCGCCACGCCATCAATCGTCAGCTTGAAAGCCTTCAGGTCCTCGGCGCGGGCCGACCCCGCGCCAAGGATCATCATCGCGAACGCCGCGGCCGCAAGTCTCATTCGCATGTCCTGTCCTCTCCACGCGGTTCCACCGAACGCCTTGATGGCACGGCAGAAGGTCGAGGAAAACAGTTCCGGCCAAAGTCACGGCAGGGAACCATCGCGTCGCTCGCGCTTAGGTTGATAATTCCGGCCTGATGCGGGAAGATCATCGCCTATCTGAAGTTGGGGGGCTTCATGACCTTAAAGGTTCGCATCGCACTATGCCTGCTGCTTTCGCTCGCGCCTCTGCATGTGCGAGCGCAGGACACCGGTCAAAGCGACGACGAGACGGTGATGGTGGCGCCGGACGATCCCGATATGACGGCGGCGATCGCAAAGGCACGATCGAGCCTGGACGACTTCCTGGCTCTGTCAGAAGCGCCGCCGCCGGGAACCGACAAGTTCAAGTTGAAGGTCATGGTCGTGGACGGAAATGTGACGGAGCATTTCTGGGTCATCCCCTTCAAACGGACCACCGACGGCTTTGTAGGCATATTGGCGAATGAGCCGGAACTCGTCGGCAACGTCGTCTTCGGCCAGAGCATCGAATTCACCAAGGACGATATTTCCGACTGGGGATACACCAGGGACGGCCATCAGGTCGGCAGCTTCACCGTCTGCGTGATGTTCAAGAAGATGTCGAAGGAAGAAGCGGACTACATGCGCACCCAATACGGCTTCGATTGCTGACGCCGAAGCCCGCTATTCGGCCGCTTCGTCCCTCGCCCCGATCTTGCGCACCAGCGCCGCCGTCGCCAGCATCGCGCCGAGATCGGCGATCATAGGCGCGACATGGGTGTTGTAGTCGACCGGCACGGAGATATCCGGCAGCTCGAAGAAGTTCTTCGACCGCGGCATCAACAGAAAACCGTCGCTGCCGCTGAGTGCCACCCGGGCCTGGTCGTAAGGCCATGTCTCGCCGAGCCAGGTCAGCGCCCGCGCCAATCGTCCCGTGACCAGCGGCCGCGCCGCATCGACATTGTCGGTGCGGAATTCATAGGTGGCGTCGAGTTCGGCGACACCGCTTGAAAGCTCCTGCATCGTATTGGCGAACATGCCGCGGAAGAAATGCACCACCTTGCCGGCCTTGCGCGCCGCGACCAAGGTGCCCGGGAATGGCTCGATGGTTTCGAAGGCGACGATGACGCCCTTGAAAGCGGTCGTCTCGGTCTTGCCGGAGCCTTCCCACAGCTTCGCCTCGTAAAGCTCGAACGGAAAATCCTCGTAGCGTCCCGAAATGATGTCGTCGAAGCTCTGCCGATTGAACGCGCCGACCGTCTCGCGCGGCATCCTGTCGAAGGAATTCGGCCGCACGCCGTGCTGGTAGCGCACATCGCGCACAAAGCCGAAGATGATCGGCAGCAACGTGTCGCGAAAGGATTGCTGCAGGCGGGTCGCCGGTCTCAGCGCCTGGAAATAGAGCAACACCGCAACGATGAAGCCGCCAAGGTAGAGAAAGACATGCGGCGTCGACAACCACTGCTCGTTGGGGTCGGCGGCGCTGTTGAACAGCCAGGCGATGAGGCCGACAAAGACGATAACCAGGCCGACAAACAGCGGCACGCGCCAGCGGACCTGTTTCTGAGCCGAAGCCCGCCTCGCCTCATAGGCTTCGATATTGTGCCTGATGCCGGCGATATCGGCTTCGCTCGGCATGAAATCCGCTGCTTCCATGGCCACCCCCGGACACCGGCAGATGCCGCATATGATAGCGGCTTTTGCCCGAAAGTCGCCAGCGCTCGCGATGATCGGAAGTCAGCCCTCTTGGTCCGGAAAAATCGCGTCCAGGCGAGTCACAACTCGCTGGCCGATCGCCCCGTCCAGCGACTCCACCGGTACCAGCCGCTCATGGCCGCCTTTGGCGAGGCGCATGAAGAAATGCAGCCGGTAGCCGGCAATCGTGCCGCGCGTGGCGGCGTCGGCGCTCACATCGACGATGAGGATCGAGCCGATCCGGCCGGGCCATGGCTGCCTGGCAAAGGCCGTGCCGAGGAAATCGCCGAGACCGTAGGCGATGAGCGTGCCGCCGATCCGCTCGACAGGCTGCACGACATGGGCATGATGGCCGGTGATCAGCCCGACGCCATGGCTCGCCAGTCGCCGCGCCAGCGCCCGCGTCGCCGGCCTCGGAAAATGCCGGAACTCCCAATCCCAATGCGGCACGGCGCAAAGCAGGTCGGTACCGGGAACGGCTTCGCGTTGCGTATCCGGCGGGTCCATGGAAACCCGCGCCCGAAATTCGGCTTCGTCGGCATTGCGCCAGAGCGTGAAGGCGGCGAAGCCGATCGTCAGTGGCCCGGCTGCATGGCGCTGGACAGACCCGCCGGCACTGGTGCCGATAGTGCGAATGCCGAGCCGCTTCAGCGCAGCGACCGTCTCCTCGAATCCGGCAACCCCCTGGTCGAGCACATGGTTGTTGGCAAGCGATAGCACCAGCTTCTCGCGGGCAACCCCGACGGCTGTCAGTGCGTCGGCGAGAAAGCGCTCGGTCATCGCATGATGCGTGCCGAACCGCGTGCCCGCCACCGCGCTCGGCCGCTCGACGATCGGGCTTTCGCAATTGCCGATCACGAGATCGGCGGAGCCGAGCAGCGTCGCGATCGTCGGATCGCATTCGGGCGCCGCGCGATTGGCGACCGCCGAAGTGTCGCCGATGAAGGCAAGCCGCACCCTTTGCGCGGGTGGCGGCTCCATCAGCGTCGCCGCCGGTGCCGCGAAACCTTTCCCGTCACCGCCAAGCGATGGCTTCAGGAAGCGCGGCAGCCACAACAGTTTGTAGGAAAGCGGATAGTTCGACACGCGATGCCCATTTGTTTGTTCCGTGTGTAGACCGTTCGTCGGGCCGGTAGAAGCCGGCGCGCAAATCCGCGCGCCCAGCGGACGCCGCGGGCCAAACCGGTGTATGCTTGCCGCACTGTCGGTGGAGGATGACGATGACGCGCATAGCCGGCCTCATGGCTGCAGCCTTGTTTCTTTGCCTTCCGAGCTTCCCGGTCGCCGCCGCGGAAATGCCGGCCGCCGCAAACACCCTGTTCGAGGCGAAAACCGTTTCCGAGCGGAACACCGCTCTGTCGGCGCTTGAGGCAGCCGCGCCCAACGATCCGGCGTCGGCCTACGCCGCCGGCGCCGGCGAATTTTTCACCGCCCTGGAGATCCTCGCCAGCGGCCTGCATCGCCACGGTTTCGAAAGCCCGCAATCCTTCATGCTGCCGCTGATGCGACTGCCCGTGCCGGGCAATCCCAACCCCGAGCCGCTGACCTATGAGGAATTCCGCGCCATCCTGGTCGCCTTCCGCGACCGGCTGGAGAAATCCGCCGCCACGCTAGCTTCCGTGCCGGCCGGCGCCGACATAGGCATGGCGGTCGACCTTACCCGCACCGGCATCGATCTCAACGAGGACGGCAACATCGCGCCTGACGAAAGCATCGCCGCGATCATGGCCTCGCTCTCACGCGGCGGCGTCGACGCGAGCGATGCCGCACCGTCGCTTGCCTTCCGCTTCGACCGCGCCGACGGATACTGGCTGCAGGGCTATGCCGAGTTCCTGATGGCCCAGGCCGATTTCTGGCTGGCGCATGATTTCAAGGCCATGTTCGACGGTTCCTTCCACATGCTGTTTCCGCGCGCGAAGCTGCCGCTGCAGGACGCGCTGGTGCCGCCGGATGGCGGCATGAGCGGCAGCATCTTCGCCTCGGAATGGCGCTTTGCCGACTTCATCTCGCTGGTGCATCTCGTCAACTGGCCGGTGGTCGAGCCGGAGCGCCGGCAAGCCGCGCGACGTCACCTGCTGGAGATGATCAGGCTTTCGCGTGAGGACTGGAAAGCGATCCGCGCCGAGACCGACAACGACCGCGAATGGCTGCCGGGACCGCAGCAGAAGGGCGTCAACCCGCTCACCGGCCTTGAGGTCGGCGAGGAGCAAGTGCAGGCCTGGCTCACCGCCCTGACCATGGCCGAAGACCTTCTCGAAGGCCGCGTGCTGCTGCCGCATTTCCGCATCGCCGGCAAAGGCATCAATATGAAGCGCTTCTTCGACGAGCCGAAACCCTTCGACCTCGTGCTGTCGATCACCGGGCCGGCGATCGCGCCCTATCTCGAAAGCGGCAAGATCCTGACCAGCGAGGACTTCGACCAGATCCAGCGCGAGTTCGGCGGCGCCGGCTTCCTGACCTTCGCGCTGTGGTTCAACTGAGGAACTCCGCCGCCGCTCCTGACAGCCCTCTGTCAGCAGCGTCGGCCGGCGACACTTGCCCTTTCACTCCGCTCTTTCCATTTCGGCCGAGTCCTCCCATATTCGGGCCATGGCCAAACGCACAGACAAGAAAACGCCCTCGCCGGCGCAAGAGGGCGCGCCGAAACGGCGCAGCCCGCTGACCGAATTCCTCGACGCGGCCGAGCCGCTGAAGCCCGGCGGCTTTGCCGAGGCGCCACAGAGCGAGTTCTCCGGCGCGCCGCTGACCGGCTCGATCTCCGATTGGGCCGGCCAGATCGAGCGCGAGGCCGAAAAGCAGCCGAAGACAAAAGCACCGAAGAAGATCCCTGAGCGCTCTTCCGCGCCCGGGCGCACGGCGCGCGGTACCTCGATGGGCGGCGCGGCGTCGGCGAAGGAACGCGCGGCAGCCGGCCTCAACCCGGTAGCCGGTCTCGACATCAGCCTCGAGGACGCCGAGTCGGTTTCCTCGAGCGGCGTCACCGCCACGGTCGCGGCGCTGTCGGCGCTGATCGAATCCGGCAACCCGCTTCACAAGGACGGCCAGCTCTGGACGCCGCACCGCCCTGCCAGGCCGGAAAAGTCCGAGGGCGGCATTGCCATCAAGATGGTGTCGGATTTCGAGCCTGCCGGCGACCAGCCGACGGCAATCAAGGATCTCGTCGAAGGCGTCGACCAGAGCGACCGCACCCAGGTGCTGCTCGGCGTCACCGGCTCGGGCAAGACCTTCACCATGGCCAAGGTGATCGAGGAGACGCAGCGCCCTGCCCTGATCCTGGCGCCCAATAAGACGCTGGCCGCGCAGCTCTACGCCGAGTTCAAGAAATTCTTTCCGGACAACGCTGTCGAGTATTTCGTCTCCTACTATGACTACTACCAGCCCGAGGCGTACGTCCCGCGCACCGATACCTATATCGAGAAGGAATCCTCGATCAACGAGCAGATCGACCGCATGCGCCACTCGGCGACGCGCTCGCTGCTGGAGCGCGACGACGTCATCATCGTCGCTTCGGTGTCCTGCATCTACGGTATCGGCTCGGTCGAGACCTACACGGCGATGACCTTCCAGATGCAGGTCGGCGACCGGCTCGATCAACGCGCCTTGCTCGCCGACCTCGTCGCCCAGCAGTACAAGCGCCAGGACATCAACTTCGTGCGCGGTTCTTTCCGCGTGCGCGGCGACACGATCGAGATCTTCCCCGCCCACCTCGAGGACCGCGCCTGGCGCATCTCGATGTTCGGCGACGAGATCGAGGCGATCACCGAGTTCGACCCGCTCACCGGCCAGAAGACCGGCGAGTTGAATAGCGTCAAGATCTACGCCAATTCGCACTATGTGACGCCGCGCCCGACCTTGAATCAGGCTATCAAGTCGATCAAGGAAGAATTGCAACATCGCCTGCAAGAGCTTGAAAAGGCTGGCCGTCTGCTGGAGGCGCAGCGGCTGGAGCAGCGCACGCGGTTCGACCTGGAGATGCTGGAGGCGACCGGCTCCTGCGCCGGCATCGAGAACTATTCGCGCTATCTGACCGGCCGCCAGCCGGGCGAGCCGCCGCCGACTTTGTTCGAATATGTGCCCGACAATGCGCTGATCTTCATCGACGAGAGCCACGTCACCGTGCCGCAGATCGGCGGCATGTATCGCGGCGACTTCCGCCGCAAGGCGACGCTGGCTGAATACGGCTTCCGCCTGCCCTCCTGCATGGACAACCGGCCGCTGCGCTTCGAGGAATGGGACGCCATGCGGCCGCTGTCGGTCGCAGTTTCGGCGACGCCCGGCGGCTGGGAACTGGAGCAGTCCGGCGGCGTCTTCGCCGAACAGGTCATCCGCCCGACCGGCCTGATCGATCCGCCGGTCGAGGTGCGTCCGGCGAAGAGCCAGGTCGACGATGTCGTCGGCGAGATCCGCGAGACGACGAGGCTCGGCTATCGCACGCTGGTCACGGTGCTGACCAAGCGCATGGCCGAGGACCTGACCGAGTATCTGCATGAGAACGGCATCCGCGTCCGCTACATGCATTCCGACATCGACACGCTGGAGCGCATCGAGATCCTGCGCGACCTGCGCCTCGGCGCCTTCGACGTGCTGGTCGGCATCAACCTTTTGCGCGAGGGCCTCGACATCCCCGAATGCGGTTTCGTCGCCATCCTCGACGCCGACAAGGAAGGTTTCCTGCGCTCGGAAACCTCGCTGATCCAGACCATCGGCCGCGCCGCCCGCAACGTCGACGGCAAGGTCATCCTCTACGCCGACCAGATCACCGGCTCGATGGAGCGGGCGATGGCGGAGACCAACCGCCGCCGCGAGAAGCAGATGGAGTGGAACGCCGCCAACGGCATCACGCCGGAATCGGTCAAGTCACGCATCGCCGACATTCTCGACTCGGTCTACGAGAAGGACCACGTGCGCGCCGACATCTCGCAGTTCACCGACGACGCCGGCGCCATGATCGGCAACAACCTGAAGACCCATCTCGAGGCGCTCGACAAGCAGATGCGCGATGCCGCCGCCAATCTGGACTTCGAGAAGGCTGCGCGCATCCGCGACGAGATCAAGCGGCTGCGCGAGATGGAGCTTGCCATCTCCGACGACCCGCTGGCGCGTGAGGTCGAAAGCCAAAGTCCCGCATCAGGCCGCGAAAAGGGCAAGCACAACAAGGGCGTGGCCAGACATCGCACGGCCGAGGAGCAGGAACGTTTCCGCAGGCTCGACGAAGCGCGCGCCGCCGAGGAAGCGGCCAAAGCCGCCCGGCCCAACATGTTCCGCAAGCCGCATCTCGACGAGATGGGCGCCGACGGCGCCGTGCCGGTGAAGAAGCCGCTGTTCGCCAAGCCGTCGATCGACGACATGGGGCCTGGCACCGATATGACGACCCCGGCCGGCGCCGTCTCACGCTCGCTGTTCAAGAAACAGTCGGCGCAGGAAGCGCACGGCTCCGATTTCGGCATTCCCGGCGACCGTACCAAGCCGCTATTCAGGAAGAATACGCTGGACGAGATGACGGTGCGCCGCACCGAAAAACCGGTCGAGGGTGTGAGACCGGCGAAGCCACAGCCAATCTCTCCCGTTGAGGGGGAGATGCACGGCAGGGCAGAGGGGGGCGCGGAGCGCGACGATAAACCAATCGTTCGTCAGCGCTCCGGCATCGGCTCCTACGAAGACCCGGCCGACGAGCGTCGCCAGAAGCGACGGCCGGGCAAGACCGGGCGGCCGGGAAGATAGCGTCCGTCCCTTCTCCCCCTGGGACCCTGGGGGAGAAGGGACGTGCGGTCCGCTTGCCCTCACCCTCGCCTTTGGTGTAATCGCTTCGCATACTCGAACGTCTGGAAAGGAGGGCTGCGTGTCTATCGATCACCACCGTCAGCGCGGCCCTGTCTGTGCCCTGCGAGCTTGCTTGCAGGGCTGACCAGGACGGTCCGGGTTTTTCCCGCTTCGATTTTTGGTCTGCCCTTCGTGGTGCCGCTGATTGGCCTGATGGCTGCCGGCGCACCGTCAAAGTGCATCAGCCGGACTCCGGTAAGACCAGAGAAATCGACATGGCCCTGATCAGCCTGAAATCCCTCGGCGTCACTATGAGTGCGCCGCTCTTCTCCAACCTCGACCTCACCATCGCCGCTGGCGACCGGCTGGGCATCGCCGCCGCCAACGGCCGTGGCAAATCCACGCTTCTCAAATGCCTGGCCGGCGAGCTCGACGCCTCCACCGGCGACATCACCCGCTCGCGCGGCCTGCGCGTCGGCCATGTCGAGCAGTCTGTGCCGGATGCGCTGCTCGACCGCAGCTTCCATCAGGTCGTCGCCGATGCCCTGTCGCCGGAGCAGGCCGACAGCGAGTTCTGGCGTGTCGACGTGGTGCTGGATTCGCTCGACGTTCCCGAGGACATGCGCGGACGGCCGATGCGGGCTCTGAGCGGCGGCTGGCAGCGGCTGGCGCTGATCGCCAGCGTCTGGGTCACCGATCCGGACGTGCTTCTGCTCGACGAGCCGACCAACCATCTCGACCTTGCCAGGATCAGCCTGCTGGAAACCTGGCTCAACGCGCTGCCGCGCGAAGTGCCGGTGATCATCGCCAGTCACGACCGCGCTTTCCTCGACGCCACCACCAACCGCACGCTGTTCCTGCGCCCTGAAGAATCGCCGGTGTTTGCCCTGCCCTATTCGAGGGCCAGAGAGGCGCTCGAGGAGGCCGATGCCTCGACGGCGCGCAGGTTCGAGCGCGACATGAAGGTGGCCCAGCAATTGCGCCGGCAGGCCGCCAAGCTCAACAACATCGGCATCAACTCGGGCAGCGATCTGCTCACGGTGAAGACGAAGCAGCTCAAGGAGCGGGCCGAGAAACTGGAAGACGCGGCGGTGCAGGCGCATCGCGAGCGCTCGGCCGGCGCCATCCGGCTGGCGAACCGCGGCACCCACGCCAAGGTGCTGGTCACGCTGGACGACGCGGTGGTGGAAACGCCCGACGGCACGCTGCTGTTCAGGACCGGCAAGCGCCACATCTGCCAGGGCGACCGTATCGTGCTGCTCGGCCGCAACGGCGTCGGCAAGTCGCGCTTCATTGCGATGATCCGCAGCGCCATCGCCCAACCCGGGACCGCGCAGAATATCAAGGTGACGCCGTCGACCGTGCTCGCCTACAGCGACCAGGCGCTGTCGGGCCTCGGCGGCGGAGACACGCCGCTGGCGATGGTCTCACGCCGCTTCGAGGTCGGCGAGCAGCGTGCCCGCACGCTGCTCGCTGGCGCGGGCGTTGCCATCGAGATGCAGGAGAAAAAGATCAGCGCATTGTCGGGCGGGCAGAGGTCGAGGCTGATGATGCTGGCGCTCAGGCTCACCAATCCCAACTTCTATCTCCTCGACGAGCCGACCAACCATCTCGACATCGATGGCCAGGAAGCGCTGGAGGAGGAGCTGCTCAAGCATCAGGCGAGTTGCCTGCTGGCCTCGCATGATCGTTCCTTTATCCGCGCGATCGGCAATCGCTTCTGGCTGATCGAGAAACGGCGATTGATCGAAGTCGACAGCCCGGAAGAGTTCTTCCGTTCGGTCACCGGGACGGAGCGTTGAGATCGCGATAAGCCGGCTCTTTATGGGCTGGCTTTCGGCCGCGAAAAAATTTGGGCGATCTGTCGGATTGCGAATTCCCGCCCCGTCCTTGGTACGCCGACACGATGGTGCCGGCGTCACCAGGGAGAGTTCATCATGTCGATACTGTCATCCATCGGCCGCATCGCCACTCAATACGCAGCGACGCGCGCCCGCTACCGCAGCGAACGTATCCTGCTTTCGCTGCCGGCCGAACTGCGTAAGGACATCGGCTTTCCGGAAATTCTCGACACGCCGAACAGCCGTCGCACGGCCATCTTCTCGAGCAAGATCATTTGAGGATGGCCGATCGACCGGTGCGACGGTGACCCGCTTCGCCGGTTGCTCGGCTGTCTAAAAAATTCTGCGATCCGTGTAGGATTGCGGCCGCCTCGTCCGTCTTTTGATCGCAACGCCAAAATCAACCCGAGAAGAGGAACAGCAAATGACCGGCCAGACCCCACCCCGCGCCAAAGTCCTTGGCGGACTGACCCCCTATCTGCAGGTCGACGGCGCCATCAAGGCTGCCGAGTTCTACAAGAAGGCTTTCGGGGCCGAGGAAGTCTTTGCCTATCCGCCGGATGACAAGGGCCGCACCATGCATATCCATCTCTACGTCAACGGTTCGACGCTGATGTTGGGCGACGCCTATCCCGAGCACGGCCATCCGCATCAGGCGGCGCAGGGTTACGTGCTGCAGCTCCATCTCGGCAGCGACGATATCGATGCCTGGTGGAAGCGCGCTGTGGACGCCGGCTGCGAGATCGTCACGCCGTTGCAGGTGATGTTCTGGGGTGACCGCTGGGGCCAGGTGAAGGATCCCTTCGGCGTCGCCTGGGCGATGAACGCGCCGGTGAAATAGCTTCCTAGCGAGCAGGCGTCGCCAACTGCAGGGTCGACGCGCCGACCCGGGCTCGTTTTTCAGCAAAAAGGAGTTCACCATGTCCTATGTCGATGGCTTCGTGCTCGCCGTGCCGAAGGCAAATCTCGATGCGTACAAGAAGATGGCTGCAAATGCCGGCGCCGTCTGGATGGAGCACGGCGCGCTCGCCTATGTCGAGTGCATCGGCGACGATGTGCCCTATGGCGAACTGACCTCGTTCCCGCGCGCCGTGCAGGCAAAGGACGACGAGGTCGTCATCTTCGCCTGGGTCGTCTATGAATCCAGGCAGAGCCGCGACGCCGTCATGGCGAAAGTGATGGCCGACGAACGTCTCAAGATGGACTGGTCGAAAATGCCGTTCGACGGCAAGCGCATGATCTTCGGCGGCTTCCAGCCATTTATCGAGCTTTGAGGAGCTGACGCAAGCCAGGGTTGGCAGATCGCAACCCTTTGCGATTGGCCGAGGCGCTCGTTAGGTCGTCATCCTATGGCGGAGCAAGGAGCGAAGCGACGCGGCGCAGACCATAGGATCCATGCCGTTACCTGCTTCTGCGCGTCCGCTTTGCTCCCGCTCCGCCCATGGATGACGAAGTTTGGGCGCTTCGGCAAATCGGCGGACGGTGTGCTAAGCCAGCCGGTCGAGCAGCGGCTTCAGCCTGTCGCCATACCGCTTCCACAGATCGACCGAGCCCTGATACATCGGCTGGCGCACTTGCGCGGCTGAGGCCGTGCGCACCGGCCGGTCGGTCTCGTGGAAGGACAGCACCTTGTCGTCCCAGGGCAGGCCGAGATGCGCCATCAGCGCCCGCGTCTGCCCTTCCTGGTCGGCGACGAAGTCCTCATAGCGCACATCGTGCACGACGCCGGGCAGCACCTTGTGCCAATGCGCCATGATGTCGGTATAAAGGTTATGGAAATCGGCAAGTTCGCCGAGATCGTAGCCGTAGCGGTGGCTGTCGCCGCGGAAATGTACCTTGAAGATCGACAGGCACGTGGCCGCGGCGTCGCGCGCGCAATGCACGATCTTGGCCTTCGGCAGCATCATGTGCAGGAAGCCGACCAGCAGGAAGTTGCCCGGCATCTTGTCGGTGACATGGCGGAAGCCCGGATAGCGGGTATGCAGCATGTCGAGATAGGCCTGCCCCGCCTCGGCGAAGGCTTTGTCCGGCACGTCGGCGATCCCCCAGGGAAAGCCGCCCGGCATGCTCATCGGAAACTGCTTGCCGACCGCCGTCTTCAGGATGCTGAGCTCGCCGGCGCCATAGACCTGGGGATGGCTGGCGATGATCTGCTCGACCAGCGTCGTGCCCGAACGCGGCATGCCGACGACGAAGATCGGCGTGTCGTCGGAAATGTCGCTCGGCTGGTGCTTTTCGAAGAAGGCCTTGTCGAAGACGGCCTTCATCGCCTCGAACTCGTCGCGCGTCTTCACCGGGTCATAGTCGATGCCCTTGCGGCGGATCGCATTGCCCTCGGCGAAATAGTCGAAGGCGCGGCCATAGTCCTTCAGATCGTCATTGGCCTTGCCGAGGCCGAAGGAAAGCTGCATGCGCGCAAGACTGTCCTGCGGCGCCTTGGCATGCTCGGCCACCATGCCGGCAAGCTCGGCGTCGCGATCGGTCTGACGCTTGACCTGCGTCAGCAAAAGCCAGGCTTTCGCCATGGCGGGAGCGATCGCCACCGCCTGGCGGGCAAGATCGGCGGCTTCGGTAAGGTCGCCCTTCTCCATCATGGCGACGCCGAGCCCATAGAGCAGCTCCGCGTCCTTGGGCCGGATCGACAGCGACTCGCGGAAGAGCGCAATCGCCTCGTCCAGCCGCCCGGCCTCCTGGAGCGTTTCGGCCAGACCGATGCGGGCGCGGACATGGAACGGATTGCGGCCGATCGTGCCGCGGTAGACCTCCTCGGCGCCCTCGAACTGGCCGAGTTGCTTCAGCGACGAGCCGAGATTGTCGCGAGCGGCAAGCTGCTCCGGGCGAATATCTACCGCGCCGCGGAAGAAATCGACGGCGGCGGCGATGCGACCGAGGTCGCGCATGACCGTGCCCATATTGTTGAGGAAATCGGCGTTCCTGGGCTGCAGCGTCACCGACTGCTCGATGAGGTCGAGCCCTTCCTCGCTGCGGCCGGTCTGATGCAGCAGAAGCCCAAGGAAATGCAGCGCGGCGGCATGGTTCGGCTGCTGCCCCAGCACCTGCCGGTAAAGCGACTCCGCTTCCTGGCGGCGCCCTGCCTGGTGCAACTGCAGCGCCCGCTGCACATAGGGATCGAGCGGGCTCGCCGATCCTGGCTTGCCGCCCGCGTTTGCCGCTCTTCTCTGATCTCTGTTAATGGGAAACCTGCCGTGTTTGTCCTCCGCCGGACCTAAGCCAAGCGGGCGGGAGATTCAAGGGTGCGCTTGGCGTACCGAAGGATTGCCCGCAAAGCGGACCGCAAACCCGGCCTCCCTAGCACGGCCCGTCGCCGATGATGCGATAGTCCGCCGCGCGGGCCTCGCATGCATTGGGGAAGGTGCGAACCTCGCCGTGACGCCTGGCGCAGACCGGCGCGTATTCGCGGGTGCAGAAGGTCTGCTCGCCACCTGCGCCATCCCGGCAAGGACGGTCGCGCACGATGCGATAGCCTGCCCGCTCCGCCAGGCAGGCATTGGCGAAGGTCTGGCGGTCGCCGCCGCGCCGTGCGCAGACCGGTTCGTATTGCATGGTGCAGAACTGCGGATGCGGCCTCGGCGGGCGTGGACGCGGTCCTTCGTCGACCACCACGGTGCAGGCCGCAAGCAATGCCGGCAGAAGCAGCGCGATCGGGCCCTGCCGCGAAACGATTGCCGCGAGAAATCGCATCGGGTCCCTCCTCGCCATCGAGCCTGGCATTGGCGACAATCCTCGCCATTCCCGCATCAAACGCAACCCTCGGTTTTGTCAATTGCCCGGTCGAAAGAACCGGGCGCCGCCGACCTTCGCGCTGGCCTTCGCGCTGGCCCATGCCTGGCTTTTCTCTGGCCGATGACCGGTCCAGGCGCCGGGTCTATCGATGCGCTGCGTTGGGCGCGCCGAGGGCCGCCCGCGGCGCCGTCTTGCAACTATCACGTTTCCGTGTAATAAATTTGGTGTTCGGGCATTTGCGACCCGGAGAGCGGCACGTTTTGGACGACCTTTCCCCGATAGTGTGAATCTCTGACGGCCCCGTTTTTCGGCGGGGGCTTTGACCATGCGCGAATGCATGACTGCCGAAGCAACCATCTGGACTTACCCGAGGCGCGAGGCAGCGGGCAGGCCCACCAGACTGATACGGGTGAAGGAGTTTCCCCATGGCCCAGACCGGCACCGTAAAGTTCTTCAACGCCACCAAAGGCTTCGGCTTCATCACGCCTGATGGCGGCGCCAAGGACGTGTTCGTCCACATCTCCGCGATCGAGGCCTCCGGCCTGCGCACGCTCGTCGACGGCCAGAAGGTCACCTTCGACGTCGAGCCGGACCGCATGGGCAAAGGCCCGAAGGCGGTCAACCTGCGCGCTGCCTGAGCAGGCGAAGCTGCCTGTTCTAAGCTGATGAATGGCGTAGCAGGACCATGAATTGGCTTCGCAAGAAGCTTGAGTTTTGAGGGCGCGACGGTTCCGTCGCGCCCTCTTTTTGTCCGGCAAATGGCGCGCTTGGCAGGCGAAAACTTTCTCTTGCCGATAGCGCTAAAATAAAGGACAAATTTCCTCTCGGGCAGTTTGCCGGCCCGAGACTGACATGATGGGATCAAAGGAGTTTCCCATGCCGCAGACCGGCACCGTCAAATTCTTCAACCATGCCAAGGGCTTCGGCTTCATCACGCCCGACGATGGCGCGAAGGATGTCTTCGTCCATATTTCGGCCGTGCAGGCGTCGGGCCTTCCCGGTCTTGAGGATGGGCAGAAAGTGACATTCGACACCGAGCCGGACAAGCGCGGCAAGGGTCCGAAGGCCGTCAATCTGTCTATCGGCTAAGCCGGCTCAAGACAGATCCGACGGGGGCTGAGCAGGCGGGACGCTCCCGCAGAGCTCGGAATTGTGTTCGAGCCGCGAAATCGTTTACCCAATTCCGTTCAGCCTCCGTTCAGCCACGGTCTTCTATTAACCTTTGCTAAAGCCGATCCGCATCCCCCTGAAAATACGCGGGCCGGCGCGAAGGAGACCGAAAATGAACCGAATTCTCAAGACCGCCATCCTGACCGCGGGCATCGCTGCGACCACCTTGGCCACCTTCTCGGCGGCCAATGCCGACGACTGGCGCTGGCATCGCCATCACCACAATGGCGACGCCCTTGCCGCCGGCGTTGTCGGGCTTGCGGCAGGCGCCCTGATCGGCAGCGCGCTCAGCAACCCCGGGCCGAGATATTACGATCCGGCCTATGAAGACGGCTACTATGTCGATCGGCCCGTTCGCCGGTATTACGTGCAGCCGCGCGTCGTCTATGCCGACCGCTATGCCGAGCCGTGGACCCGTGACTGGTACGAATACTGCTCGGACCGCTACCGCACCTTCAACTCGCGCACCGGCACCTTCACCGGCAATGACGGCGAGCAGCACTTCTGCGTCGCCAACTAACCGGAGCAATTCCAGGAGAAGTGTGAAGCAGTGTCCGTTCGGAATTGCGTCTAGACAAATTCTTGGGTTCCCTGTCCCAGTCAAAAGCGCCGCGTCCGAGCGGCGCTTTTCTTTTGCCTGTGAGGGTCAGGCCAGGAACGGATTGGTGCGGCGCTCCTCGCCGAAGCGGCCGCCCGGACCGTGGCCGCAAATGAAGCCGATATCATCGCCGAGCGGCAGCAGCTTGTCCTTTATCGAGGCGATCAGCGCAGCGTGATCGCCGCCGGGCAGATCGGTGCGGCCGATCGAGCCGCGGAACAGCACATCGCCGACATGGGCGAACTTGGCCGCGCGGTTGTAATAGACGACATGACCCGGCGCGTGCCCGGGGCAATGCAGCACCTCGAACACATGCCCGCCGAACGAAACCGTCTCGCCTTCGGTGAGGAACCGGTCAGGCACACAATTGCGCACGGGATCGGTCAGCCCGAAACGCCTGGCCTGGTTCTCGAGGTTGGCAAGCAGCGGCCGATCTGCCTCATGCGGGCCGATGACGTCGACGCCCAGCGCATCCTTCAGCTCCATCGCGCCGCCGGCATGGTCGATATGGCCGTGGGTGATCCAGATCGCCTCTACCGTGATCGCATTGTCTTTGAGCACCGCCAGTATCTTGTCGATATCGCCGCCGGGATCGACGACGACGCCGTTCCTGTCGTCCATGTCGAACAGGATGGTGCAGTTCTGCTGGAAGGGTGTGACCGGCACGATACCGGCATTGAGCTGACCCATGGCTTCCCACTGCTCTACTGTCGCAAGTGTCGCTCTGATTTAGAGAGCACTGCGGACTGCGTCCACCCGTCAGCCGACACGAATTGATCTCAAAATGAAATGGGCGGCCGTAGCCGCCCATGAGCGAGCTCGAAAAATGTCGGCCTTATTTCTTCATTGCGTTCATGACCGCGCCGATGATGCCGGTGAGGATCGCACCACCGCCAACACCGCCAGCGAGGTTCGGCAGGTTGAACGCACTTCCAGCCGCCGCCGCGGCCGCTGCCGGATCGACCGTGCCGCCACCAAGCAGGCTGCCAAGAATGGCCGCGCCGCCGACGCCGCCGATCGCGCCTGCAAGGATTTTGGTCAGTTGGCCCATTGCTGCCTGCTTCAGCGCCGCGCCAACTGCCTGACCGCCGATAACACCCGCAATCACTTGTACAACGATAGCGACGAGCGTGTTCGTATCCATGTACCTAGTCCCTCCATAGAGCCAGCCTCCTCGGGCCGGCGCCATCATGAGACGCTGAATTGTTCCAAAGTCAAATGCACATGCGCTCAAATAAAAGGGGCGGCCCGAAAACCGCCCCAACAGCTCAAAAAAGCTGTGACTATCGCTATTCTGCGGCGATCGCGTGCTTTGGTTGCACTGCAGCAGAATAGTCGTTCATCAACGTCTTGGCGATCTCGCCGACCTCGAATCGATACGGGCCGATCTCCGAAACCGGAGTGACTTCCGCGGCCGTGCCGGTGAGGAAGCACTGCTCGAAGCCTTCGAGTTCCTCCGGCATGATGGCGCGCTCGATCACCTCCAAACCGCGGTCCTTGGCCAGGCCGATCACGGTGCGGCGGGTGATGCCGTCGAGGAAGCAGTCAGGCGTAGGTGTGTGGATCTTGCCGTCCTTGACGAAGAAGATGTTGGCGCCGGTGGCCTCGGCCACCTGGCCGCGCCAGTCGAGCATCATGGCGTCGGCGTAGCCCTTGGCCTCGGCGGCATGCTTGGACAGCGTGCAGATCATGTAGAGACCGGCGGCCTTGGACTTGGACGGCGCGGTGCGTGGATCTGGCCGGCGCCATTCGGCGATGTCGAGCCGGATGCCTTTCAACTTCTGCGCCGGGTCGAAATAGCTCGGCCATTGCCAGATGGCGATGGCGCAGTTGATGCGGTTGTTCTGCGCCGAAACGCCCATCTGCTCGCTGCCGCGCCAGGCGATCGGGCGCACATAGGCGTCCTGGAAGCCCTGCTTCTTCAGAAGCGTGCGGCAGGCCTCGTCGATCTCGGCGACCGAATACGGTATCTTGAAACCGAGCAGGCGCGCCGAGTCATGCAGGCGCTCATTGTGCTCGGTCAGCTTGAAGATCTGGCCGCCATAGGCGCGCTCGCCCTCGAAGACGGCACTGGCGTAGT
This sequence comes from Mesorhizobium sp. M1C.F.Ca.ET.210.01.1.1, assembly GCF_004791585.1. Lineage (GTDB taxonomy): Bacteria > Pseudomonadota > Alphaproteobacteria > Rhizobiales > Rhizobiaceae > Mesorhizobium. Next base: position 77,737 of record NZ_SRUU01000007.1, on the reverse strand, counting down.
GCAGGCCGTGGGTCAGCACGTGGACCTTGGCGTCGGCCCATTTGACGAACTCGCCGTTCATCCAGATGAAGCCGTCCAGTTGGTCGAAGGGAACGGATGCCATGGAAACCTCCCGCGGGCGGACGCCCGCAAATCGTTGTGTTTATGGGCTTTCGTGTCGGCCCCGCCAGAGGGTCCGAAACGCCGGCCGGTGCCTGGAAAGGTAGGCGGATATTCAATCCATGGCAAACTCAGGAAGTTCCGGAAAAACGGCTTCCGCTTGCCTTTTCGTTCGCAATCCGCCGAAAAGCTTGTCAAAAATTATCATTGCCGGGAAATTACGTCAATAGTACTGACATAATTCCCGCTTGGCATGGAGAAATGATGACGGATCGAAGCCCCGCTGCCGGAAAACCGATCAGGACGGCGATCACCGACGAGGACGGCATCGACTTTGCCATCATCGAGTTGTTTTTCTTCGCCTATCGCGACTTCACCTCCGATCCCGACCAGATCCTCGCCGATTACGGCTTCGGCCGCGCCCATCACCGCGTGCTGCACTTCGTCAACCGCAGGCCCGGCTTGACGGTTGCCGAGCTGCTCGACGTGCTGAAGATCACCAAGCAGAGCCTGGCGCGGGTGCTGAAGCAGCTGATCGACACGGATCATATTGTCCAGGTGCAGGGCCCGCGAGACCGCCGGCAGCGCGAGCTCTACCCGACCGCCAAGGGCCGCGCTTTGGCCCTGGCGCTGGCTCGGCCACAGTCGCGCCGCATCCGTGCTGCATTGGAAGATTCCGGAACCACCGAACGCGCCTCGATCGAAAGATTCCTCGAGGCGATGGTCAATCCGGAACTACGAGCGCAGATCGACATTATGCCTGCGCAAACATCGGGGAAGAAAAATGGAGACCACTGAGAAGGTTGATCATCCGGCAGCGCCCGACGATGATGCGCCGCATCTGCTGGTGGTCGATGACGACACCCGCATCCGCAATCTGCTGAAGCAATATTTGTCGGAGAACGGCTTTCGCGTCACTGTCGCCGGCAACTCCGGTGAAGCCCGGCGCAAGCTCGCCGGGCTCGACTTCGATCTGCTCGTGCTCGACGTCATGATGCCTGGTGAAACCGGCGTCGACCTCACCAAGGCGCTGCGGGCCGAGAAGAACGTGCCGATTCTGATGCTGACCGCGCTGTCGGAAACCGACAGCCGTATCACCGGGCTGGAAGCCGGCGCCGACGACTATCTGCCGAAGCCTTTCGATCCGCGCGAACTGATCCTGCGCATCAACAACATCCTGCGCCGCGGCGGGCCGGCGGCGACGCCGAAGGTCGAGCAGCTGGTCTTCGGCCCCTACACGTTCCAGATCGCCAAGCGCGAGCTGAAGCGTGGCGGCGAAGCGCTGAAGCTGACCGACCGCGAGCAGGAGATCCTGGCGATCTTCGCGGCGCGGGCGGGAGAGACCATACCCCGGCACGAGCTCGTCGGCGACGAATCGGATGTCGGCGAGCGCACCATCGATGTCCAGATCAACCGGCTGCGCCGCAAGATCGAGCGCGATCCGTCCAATCCTGTCTGGCTGCAGACGGTGCGCGGTATTGGGTATCGGCTCAGCGTGGAATAAACTGTTCCCGACGGCCCTTGCTGAACGGCCATCGACGAGCGGAAGGGCGAATGGCGACCACGCAACTGGAAAAGCCCAAGGGCGACAGCCCCGGCGATCTCGCGATGCGGACGCTGAAAGCGATGCCGCGCGCCTGGAACCGCTTCTGGCGGCTGGTCGCGCTCTACATGCCGAAGCGGCTTTATGCCCGCTCCTTGATCATCGTCATCGCGCCGATGATCCTGCTGCAATCGGTCGTCGCCTTCGTCTTCATGGAGCGTCACTGGCAGACGGTAACCCAGCGCCTGTCGCAGGCCACTATCGCCGACATCGCTGCCATCATCGACATGATGGAGACCTATCCGCACGACGCCGACTACGCCAACATCATCCGCATCGCCCAGGACCGCATGCAGCTGAAAGTGGATCTGCTGCCGCCCGACCCGCTTCCGCCACCTGGGCCGAAGCCGTTCTTCTCGATCCTCGACACGGCGCTCTCGTCGGAGATCACCAGGCAGATCAACCGCCCCTTCTGGATCGACACGGTCGGCAACTCCAACGTCGTTGAGGTCCGCGTCCAGCTCGAAGGCAAGGTGCTGCGCGTCTTCGTGCGCCGCAGCCAGGCCTATGCCTCGAACACCCACATCTTCCTGATCTGGATGGTCGGCACCTCGCTGGTGCTGCTGATGATCGCCATCCCCTTCCTGCGCAACCAAATAAGGCCGATCCTGACGCTGGCCGAGGCGGCGGAAAGCTTCGGCAAGGGGCGGCCGATGCCGCGCGATTTCCGTCCGCGCGGTGCGGAGGAAGTGCGCCGCGCCGGTTTCGCCTTCATCCAGATGCGCGAGCGCATCGAACGCCAGATCGAACAGCGCACCGCCATGCTGACCGGAGTGAGCCATGACCTCAGGACCATCCTCACCCGCTTCAAGCTGCAGCTGGCGCTGGCCGGGGGCAAGTCCGAGACCAAAGCCGCGCTCAACCAGGACATCGATGACATGCAGTCGATGCTGGAAGGCTATCTCTCTTTCGCCCGCGGCGAGGCTGCGGAAGACACCGGCCGCTTCGATCTCGATGCCTATTTCCAGAAGCTCGGCGAGGAAGCGCATCTGCGCAGATGCAAGCTGTCGACGACGCTGACCGGTGATCCCACCGTGCATGTGCGGCCGAACGCCTTTGCCAGGCTGATGTCCAACGTCATCGGCAATGCCTTCCGCTATGCCAAGGCGGTCGAGGTCCATGCCGATCACAGTCGCGGCTCGCTGACCGTCACCATCGATGACAACGGCCCCGGCATCGCGCCCGACAAGCGCGAAGAGGTGTTCAAGCCGTTCCTGCGGCTCGACGAGGCGCGCAACCTCGATGCCAGCGGCACCGGGCTCGGCCTGTCGATCGCTCGCGACATCGCCCGCAGCCATGGCGGCGACATCACCCTCGAGGATAGCCCGCTTGGCGGCCTGCGCGCCGTGATCAAGGTGCCCGCTTAGCCGGCGGGTGATCCCGGACCGGGGTCGGCGCGGCAAAAACGGGTACCGGTCCGCGGACAGGATGATACCCAATCAAATTACGGGTTCATCCGCCCGTCATGAAATCATGCTGAAGAGCGCGCATGAAGCGCGCGACCTTCATCGATTCGGCCCTGCCGCCCCGCTTCGATCCCGTACCTGCCCGGGTGCGCTGGAGCGAAGCGCGAGCCGCTGCCCGGCTGCCGTCCCGCCACTGTGCTGGCGTGCTCAAGAGTCTCTCCCAAGGGTCGTCATGCGCATCCTGATGATCACCGATGCATGGCGGCCGCAGGTCAACGGCGTGGTCCATACGCTGGAGCGGCTTACCGAAACGCTGAAATCCTTCGACGTCCAGGCCGATTTCCTGACGCCGAACATCTTCCGCACGTTGCCGCTACCGACCTATCCGGACATCCGGCTGGCGCTGACGACGCCCGGCCATGTCGCGCGCCTGATCGATGCGCGCAAGGCGGACCATATCCACATCGTCACAGAAGGGCCGCTCGGTATCATGGCGCGCCGCTATTGCCGCAAGGCCGGCCGTCCCTTCACCACCAGCTACCACACCCGCTTTCCCGAATATCTCAGCGCCCGCCTACCGGTGCCGGAAAGCTGGGCCTACAACTGGCTGCGCGACTTCCACAATTCCGGACAGGGCACGCTTGTCGCCACCCAGTCGCTGGCGGATGATCTCGCCGCGCGCGGCTTCAGCAAGCTGAGGCCCTGGACGCGCGGCGTCGACACCGATCACTTCCGGCCGGACAAGCGCAAGGAAACCAGCTTCCCCCGCCCCGTCTTCCTCTGCGTCGGCCGCGTCGCGATCGAAAAGAACCTGTCCGCCTTCCTCGACCTCGATTTGCCGGGCAGCAAGGTGGTCGTCGGCGAGGGGCCGGAACTGGCGAAGCTCAAGGCCCGCTATCCCAACGCGCATTTCCTCGGCCATCGCCCGAACGACGAATTGGCCGAGATATACGCATCTGCCGACGTCTTCGTCTTCCCGAGCCGCACCGACACCTTCGGCAATGTCATCATCGAGGCTTTGGCCAGCGGCACGCCGGTAGCCGCCTACCCGGTGACGGGACCCATCGATATTGTCGGCGACAGCGTTGGCGGGGCCGTGTCCGAGGATCTGCGCGAGGCCGCGCTCAAGGCGCTTCACGTCGACCGCGCGGAAGCGCGCCAGCGCGCCATGCGCTACAGCTGGAAGGCCTGCGCCGAAATGTTTCTCGACGTGGTCGAGGAAGCGCTGGGGATGCCGCGCAAGCTGGCGGCCTAACACCCCTCATCCACGGCTCTGCGCGTCCGCTCCGCGTGGATGACGAAGGCTAAATCAATCGACCGCGCTCTGGCGGCAGTTGTTGGCCGCTTCAATGCCGCCCACTCGTTCATTCCCTCAGGAAATCCGGAGCTTCGACAACTTGCCAGTTCCATTGGACAAGTCTTTCGCGTGAGATTTTTGAGATGCGTTGAGAGATCGTTCGCCGGCGAGCTTTAGTCCCTCCGAACGTGCTTCTTGCGAGAGCTTGTGCAACAGGGCCTTACAGTGCATTATTCTGCGTGTGTAGTTCGCTGCGGGGTTGACGCCGATTTCAACGCTGGACGAGTTGCCTGCCGTATCGCGGAAGCGCCGCGTCTTGCGCATGGGCAAGACGGTCGCAAGAGTGTTTGGCTATTGTCGCGCAAATGCCTGGCCGCTCTTCGTGGCCGCCTGGTTTCCCTGGTTTCTGACGACGCTCTGTCTGGCGGTGCTTGTCCTTATTCTTTTTGCCGATCCGGAGAAGGTGCCTACCTGGCTCCTATCGCAAGGCTTCGCCCACAGGACTTGGCTTTCCGCGATTGTTGCCGCGCCGTTCTCGGCGATGGTCTTTGCATTCGTCCTGGATCGCATGGCAAACGCGCCCGAGCGCGGCCATATCGTTGTTCGGCGCGGCATTGAACGTGTCAAACGCTTCGCTATCCCGGGTGTGCGCTTTGAGCTCGGCCAACGGATTCTTCTGGCTGCGTTGCTTCTCGCGGCCGTCCAGCTTTTTTGCGGCTTTGCGGTCGCCGGCGAGCACAGACTGTTTGTTGCCGGCCTGCTGGCCACACATGACCTGCCGCTCAGCCCCGAGGACGTCGCGTCCTGGGCGATGGCGAGGGGAATGTTCAACATGCTTGTGGGCGGTTTCATACTTGCCTGGGCATATCTCTTTGTCGGCGATTTTCTCTGGACGGAATCGTTTGATCCAGTCGGGTGCTGGCGTGCGCTCGACGGCAATCGTCTGCGTTTCGTCGCCATAATGTTCATCGTTTTCGCAATAGTTGCCATACTCAAATATGGGCTTGGCCTGTCCGTAGGCTTGATCCTGATTCCCGCGAATGGCGCGTCGCCTTCCTTCTTGACCCGTATGCTGATGCATTTCGGACTGGCCTCGCCGTTCGACGGCCTCCATCTCGTACTGTCAGCCGCAACGGTCGGAACCATTCTCGGCGCGTTTCGGCCCCCAGCTTTCGCTTCGCAGTCTGCTCGGTAATTTTTTAGAACAGTCGTCCGCCGTCCGGCACCTTGCGTTCGATGGCGCCGAGCACAACGGCGCCCTCCTCGTCCGGAAAGCCAAGCGTCAGCACTTCCGACATGAACGGGCCGATCTGGCGCGGCGGGAAGTTGACCACGGCGAACACCTGACGGCCGATCAGTGCCTCCGGCGCGTAGTATTTGGTGATCTGCGCCGATGACTTCTTCACTCCGATGGCCGGGCCGAAATCGATCTTGAGCTTGATTGCCGGCTTGCGCGCCTCCGGGAAAGGCTCGGCCTCGACGATCGTGCCGGCGCGGATGTCGACACGGTCGAAATCGGCGAAACCGATCTCGGGCTTGCGCTCGCTGCTGGAACTCATCGCTGGTGTCTGCCTGGTTCAGGCGTTCCCGTGGGTCTCAAAGAGCACGCTGGACAGCGCGTCCTTGGCCGATGTACCCGACCAGACCACGAACTGGAAGGCCTGGAAATAGCATTCGCAGGCTTCGAGCGCCGAGGACAACAGCACCTCGACCTGCTGGCTCGACGGCTCCACGCCGCCGGCAAGCAGCAGCGACTGCCGGAACATGATCGCGCCTTCCTGCTCCCACAGATCGAAATGGCCGAACAGCATCTGCTCGTTGATGAGCGACAACAGCCGCATCACTTCGAGCGCGCGCGTCTCCGACACCTTGATGTCGAAAGCGCAGGCCAGATGCAGCGCCTCGAAATCCTCCATCCAGGAAAAGGAGACGTGATAGTCGGTCCAACTGCCGGCCACCGAGATGGAAATCTCGTCGTCGCCGGCGCGCTCGAAGGACCAGTCATTGTTGTGCGCCACCTGCTCGATGACATCCACCGGGTGGATTTCGCGGGAGAATTCGAGTTCGAGGAGTTCCATGAATGCTTCCTGTGTTCAGGGGAGCGCCACACGCTCCGCGGGGCACACACGACGAACAATCTTGTCTAGAACTCGGACGGCCAGGGCTTTCCAAACGCAAAGACCCCAACCGGACCCAACCGCCCGGCGCATGATCCCTGCTCCGAATCATGCAACAAATTCAGTCTATTGATCGGGAGTCGCGTGAACAGCCCAATTTTTCGCACTGCGTCATTCGCATGTGGAAAGGCGCTGTCAAAAAGATTCATGCAATGCCGGTAAGCGATTCACGGCAAAGCGATTTTTCGGATCGCGCTTTGTGGAAAAGTTTAGGGATTATTTTTTTGATCTGGGCTTCGCCGCAGCCGCCGGTGCGGCCTGCCCGGTCAATTCGGCGAGCTTTGCCTCGAGCGCTTCGATACGCGCCGCAAGCTGGATGTTGTCTTCCCTGGCCTTGACGGCCATCTCGCGCGCCGCCTCGAACTCCTCGCGCTGCACCACATCCATGGAGTTGAGGATGCGCTCGGCTTGCCCCCGAAAAGCCGTCTCGACCTCGCGCCGAACGCCCTGGGCGGCACCCGCGGCATCGGTCATCAGCTTTGCGAACTCATCGAGAATGCGGTTCGGTCCGTTCGACATGGCAGATCCTCGCGTGCTGGATTTGACGTAGTGGCGAGCGACACGGATTGCAAGCGAAGCCTTGCCTTGACCCCGCCAAAACCCTGCCGCATGGTCCGCGCCCGACAGACGCCGCAACCGGGAGACCCAGTTTGAGCGAATATTTCCTGCTGCCGCTGGCCTCCCTGCCCTTCCCCAACATAGATCCGGTCATCGTCCATATCGGACCGCTGGCGGTGCATTGGTATGGCGTCGGCTACATCGTCGGCATCCTCTTTGCCTGGTGGTACGCCAAGCGGCTGGTCACCAACCCCCGCCTTTGGCCGGACGGCAAGCTGCCGATGAAGCCGGAAGACCTCGACGATTTCATCGTCTGGGCGGCAATCGGCGTGGTGCTCGGCGGACGCACTGGTTTCGTGTTGTTTTACGACCTGCCGCGCTACATCGCACATCCGCTCGACATTTTTGCCGTCTGGCAGGGCGGCATGTCGTTCCACGGCGGGCTGCTCGGTGTCATCCTCGCCATGACGCTGTTCTCGATCAAGCGCGGCATCCACACCTGGACGCTGTTCGACGTCGTCTCCGCCGGCGTGCCGGTCGGCCTCGGGCTGGTGCGCGTGGCCAATTTCATCAATTCGGAGCTCTGGGGCCGGCCTTCGGACGTACCCTGGGCGATCGAATTTCCCAATGGCGGGCCGTATACCCGCCATCCGAGCCAGCTCTACGAGGCGCTCCTTGAAGGCCTCGTGCTGTTTCTCGTGCTGCGCTTCCTCACCCATTCGCGGCTGAAGCTGAGGACACCGCGCTTCGTCGGCGGCGCCTTCATCTGCGGCTATGGCCTGTCGCGCATCTTCGTCGAATTCTTCCGCGAGCCGGACCAGCAGCTCGGCTATCTGCTCGGCACCAACTGGCTGACCATGGGCATGATCCTGTCCACGCCGATGGTGCTCGCCGGCATTTGGGCCATGGCGACGGCAAAGCCGATGACGCAAACGCTGCCGGCATGACTCGGCTGAGCGACCGCATCGTCGACCTGATCGGCGCGGTGGGACCGATCCCGGTCAGCGAGTACATGGCGCTCTGCCTGTTCGATCCCAAGGACGGCTACTACACGACGCGTGAGCCCTTCGGCGCAGCCGGCGACTTCGTCACCGCGCCGGAGATCAGCCAGATGTTCGGCGAGCTTGTCGCCGTCTGGCTTTACCAGGCCTGGCAGGGCGCCGGGCGCCCGCACCCCGCCACCTTCGCCGAAATCGGCCCCGGCCGCGGCACGCTGATGAAGGACATGCTGCGCACATGGTCGCGCCTCGATCCGGTGCTTGCCGCCGGCACGTCCGTCGCCATGATCGAGACCAGCCCCCGGCTGGCCGAAATCCAGAAGGAAACGCTTGCCGACCGGAGCGCTGCCCTGACCTGGCACCAGACCATCGACACGCTGCCGCGACAGCCGCTGTTCATCGTCGGCAACGAGTTGTTCGACGCGGTGCCGATTCGCCAGTTCGTCCGTGTCGGAGAAGGTTGGCGCGAGCGCATGGTCGGCCTCGACGATGCCGACAATCTTCATTTTTTCGCCGGTGCGGGCTCTGTCGATTCTGCACTGCTGCCGGCTGGCGCGGCGGATGCGCCGCAAGGCGCCATCGTCGAGGTGGCGCCGGCCCGCGCGGCGCTGATGTCGGCGATTGCGGGGCGCATCGCCGGCCAGGGCGGCGCCGGCCTGTTCATCGACTACGGCCATCTTGAGCCGGGCATCGGCGACACATTGCAGGCTGTGCGCAGGCACGATCATGAGGATGTGCTGGCCAATCCCGGCGAAGCCGATCTCACCGCCCATGTAGACTTCTCCGCCCTGGCCGCGACCGCCCGGGCGCATGGCCTCAACGCCGAACTGACCACGCAGGGCGAATTCCTGCTCGGCATGGGCCTGCTCGAGCGCGCCGGCGCACTCGGCGCCAAGGCCGACGACGGCGAGCGGCAGGCGATTTCCGACGCGGTCGAACGCCTCGCCGGCACCGATGCAATGGGGCGCCTGTTCAAGGTAATGAAGATCCTGCCGGCGGCGAAAACCGGCTGACATCGGCAGGGAACCCGTGCAAGCTGCCCCGGCCACTTCCCGAACATCGCCACTTCCGAACATCGCCACTTCCGAACATCGCCACCTGCCCGAACTTCACCCTTGCCGAACTTCACCTTGACGAAATCGCCCACGCGGACAACAACCCATCCATGCTGAATCAGACCAGACCCGATCCAGTACGCTCGCCCCTCCTGCAGAAGGCACAAGGCATCCGTCACGGTTACTTCACCCGTATCGGCGGCGTCTCCAGCGGCATCTACCAGGGCCTCAACATCGGCACGGGCTCCAGCGACGATCAAACGCTGGTGGCCGAGAACCGTCGCCGCGTCGCCGACTGGATGGGCGTGCCGGCGAATCATCTGCTCACCGCGCACCAGGTCCATTCCCCAGATGTCGTCATCGCCAGGGAGCCTTTTGCTGGTCCGCGACCCAAGGCCGACGCCGTCGTCACCGATCGGCCGGGCATCGCTGTCGGCGCCTCGACGGCCGATTGCGGGCCGATCCTGTTCGCCGACGCCGAGGCCCGTGTCATCGGCGCTGCCCATGCCGGCTGGAAAGGCGCCTTCACGGGCGTGCTCGAAAACACCGTTGCAGCAATGGAAGGCCTCGGCGCCCGCCGGGACCGCATTGTTGCCGTGCTCGGCCCTTCCATCGGACCCGACAATTACGAGGTCGGGCCCGAATTCGTCGCCCGCTTCGTCGAGGACGACGCCGGCAATGAGCGCTATTTCAGGTCGTCGGCGAATCCTCGCCACTCGATGTTCGACCTCAACCGATATACGGTCGACCGGCTGCGCAAGGCCGGCGTGACCGCTGAAGGGCTCGGCCGCTGCACCTACGCGGAAGAGGATCTTTTCTACTCCTACCGGCGCACCACCCACCGCAAGGAAGCGGATTACGGGCGCCAGGTTTCTGCAATCGTTCTGGAGAAAGACTAATGGCGCTGCATTTCGAACGTTCGGAATTCGACGCGCGGCGCGACCGGCTGCTGATCGAGATGGCCGAGAAGAAGCTCGACGCCGTGCTGCTGTTCGCGCAGGAGAGCATGTACTGGCTGACCGGCTACGACACCTTCGGCTTCTGCTTCTTCCAGTGCCTGGTGGTGAAGGCCGACGGCTCGATGGTGCTGCTCACCCGCTCCGCCGATTTGAGACAGGCGCGCCAAACCTCGACCATCGAGAACATCATGTTGTGGACCGATCGCGACGGCGCCAATCCCGCGATCGACCTGCGCAACCTGCTCAATGACCTCGACCTGCTCGGCGCCCGCATCGGCGTCGAATACGACACGCATGGCCTGACCGCCTACAATGGCCGCCGCGTCGACGAGCAGCTGCAGACCTTCGGCCAGATCGCCGATGCCTCCGGCATCGTCGGCCGGCTGCGTCTCTTCAAGAGTCCGGCCGAGATCGCAAAGGCCGAAAAGGCCGCAAGCCTCGCCGACGACGCGCTCGACGCCGCGCTGCCGCTGATCAAGCAGGGCGGCGACGAGGCGCTGATCCTGGCCGCCATGCAAGGAGCGATTTTTGCCGGCGGCGGCGACTATCCCGCCAACGAGTTCATCATCGGCTCCGGCGCAGATGCCCTGCTCTGCCGCTACAAGGCCGGGCGTCGCAAGCTCACCAAGAACGACCAGCTGACGCTCGAATGGGCGGGCGTCTTCCATCACTACCACGCGGCGATGATGCGCACGGTCCTGACCGGCAAGGTCTCGAAGCGCCATCAGGAACTGTTCGACGCCGCCCGCGCGGCGCTGCTTGCGGTCGAGAAGGCGATGACGCCGGGCAATACTTTCGGCGACGTCTTCGACGCGCATGCCCGCACGCTCGAGGCGCACAACCTGACAAAGCACCGGCTGAACGCCTGCGGCTATTCGCTCGGCGCCCGCTTCACGCCGTCCTGGATGGATATGCCGATGTTCTACCAGGGCAATCCCGAACCGATCGCGCCCAGCATGACGCTGTTCGCGCACATGATCATCATGGATTCCGAAACCGAGACCGCGATGACGCTTGGCCGCACCTACCTCACCACGGAATCGGCGCCGAAGCCGCTCTCCCGCCATGATCTCGACTTGATCGTGCAGTGAATCCATAATGGTTGGTTCACGCGGGGGCGTTCGCCGCCAGGGAGTTTCGGGCAAATGAGACGATCGCAGGTGACGACCGTGTCATTGCTTGCGGCGCTGGCGCTTACCGCTTGCACCAACGCCAAGGACGTCCTCGATCCATCGGCTGTCACCCCACCCGCGAATTCGGCCCAATCCTCGCCGGCCACTCAAGGCATGTCGGCCACCACGTCGCCGACGACGACCTCGCCGGCCCCTGCACCGGCGGCTTCGACAGCCGGCACGCCGGCTCAGGCCGCGGCCCTCGCCAAGACCCGGCTGCAGGTGGCGCCGATCGTCGGCGCTTCGGTGGAGGCCGCGGCGCCCCTGACGGCGGAACTGCAGACACGCGCCAGGCAGCGCGGCGTGACGCTTGTCGGCAGCGCCGACCAGACGGCGACGCATGTGCTGAAAGGCTATTTTTCAACGATGTCCGAAGGCAAGGACACCACCGTCATCTACGTCTGGGACGTCTACGACCCATCGGGCAACCGCCTGCATCGCATCAACGGCCAGCAGAAGGCGCCTTCCGTCGGCAGCACCGAGGGCTGGCCGGCGGTGGCGCCCGCAACCATGCAGGCGATCGCCGATCAGACGATCGACCAGTTCACCGCTTGGCTCGGCAGCGGTGGCGCCGGCTAGAGCGACCTGTTGTGTTGCCGGCTTGCGATGCCGACGGCCTTTGTTGCGCCTTGTCGAAGGATTCCCGATCTCGAGGCTTGCAATACCGGCGCGGACCGCTAAAAGCCCGCATAAAAGGCTCATGAGAGTCTCTCCATCCTTCACCAGGAACGGTGCATGAAGCTTTTCGCGGGCAATTCCAACAGGGTGCTGGCCGAAGCGGTCGCCCGCTATCTCAACATCCCGCTGGGTAAGGCCAGCGTCCGGCGCTTCGCCGATCAGGAGATCTTCGTCGAGATTCAGGAGAACGTGCGCGGCGAGGATGTCTTCATCCTGCAGTCGACCTCCTATCCGACCAACGACCACCTGATGGAACTGCTCATCATGATGGACGCCTTCATGCGTTCCTCGGCCAGGCGCATCACGGCGGTCATCCCCTATTTCGGCTACGCCAGGCAGGACCGCCGCGCCTCCGGCCGCACGCCGATCTCGGCCAAGCTCGTCGCCAACATGATCACGCGCGCCGGCGCCGATCGCGTGTTGACGCTCGACCTTCACGCCGGCCAGATCCAGGGCTTCTTCGACATTCCGACCGACAATCTGTTCTCGGTGCCGGTGATGGCCCGCGACGTGAAGGCGAAGTACAAGCAGCTCGGCAATGTGGTCGTCGTGTCGCCAGACATCGGCGGCGTCGTGCGGGCGCGTGCGCTGGCAAAGCGCTTCGACGCGCAGCTCGCCATCGTCGACAAGCGCCGCGAGCGTCCCGGCGAATCCGAAGTCATGAACATCATCGGCGCCGTCGCCGGCAAGGACTGCCTCCTGATCGACGACATCGTCGATTCCGGCGGCACGCTCTGCAACGCGGCCGATGCGCTGCTTGCCAACGGCGCGACCAGCGTCACCGCCTACATCACCCATGGCGTGCTCTCGGGCGGCGCCGTTGCCCGCATCGCCGGCTCGAAGCTGCAGGAACTGGTGATCACCGATTCCATCCAGCCGAGCCAGGCCGTGCTCGACGCGCCCAACATCCGCGTCATCTCGATCGCCGACCTGATGGGCGAGGCGATCTCGCGCACGGCGACCGAGGAATCGGTCTCGAGCCTGTTCGATTAATGCACGTCGCCCAAGAGCATGCCCTCGGGCTTGACCCGAGAGTGCGCAGCGGTTTTGGGAGAACGACATGCGTCAAAACAAAGGCTTAAGACGCGTTGCCTGAATACATTTCCGCGCGACGCGCTTCAAGCTGCGGCGCTGCTGGCCTGGGCCGAACCTGCCGGCCGTTTAATCCCCTCGCGCGCGCCGCGCATGTAGCCGCGCGGCGAGGCCCCGAGCATCCGCTTGAACATGGTGATGAAGGCCGGCACACTGTCATAGCCGAGATCGAGCGCCACCCTGGTTATCGGCTCGCCGTCGGCGAGCCTCGGCAGCGCTGCGAACAGGCAGGCCTGCTGGCGCCATGTCGACAATGACAGCCCGGTCTGGCGGTGGAAGGCGCGGGTGAAGGAGCGCCGGCTCATGCCTGCGGCGTCCGCCCATTCGTCGATCGTCGCATGGGGCGAGGGAGCGGCGACAAACCGCCGGCAAAGCGCCGTGAGCTTCGGGTCCGACGGGAAAGGCAGGCCGAGCGGCCGCTCCGGCAGGTTCGGGATCTCGTGCAGCAGAAGCCCCATGATCAGACTGGCGCGCCCTTCGAGCTCGCCGCCCTGCGGCAGCTTTTCCGATTCCACGATCAGGCTGTGCATCAGTTCGGTGATGCCGACGACGCGCAATCCCTCCGGCAGTCCGGGAATGGCGCCCGGCATGACATAGACGGAGCGCATCGAGACATCGCCAAGCATCTCGACGGAATGCTCGATGCCGGCCGGTATCCACATCGCATGGTCCGGCGGCACCATCCAGCGTCCGTGCTTTGTCGTCACCAGCACCACGCCGACCAGCGCATGCAGCAACTGGCTGCGGCTGTGGCGGTGCTGGGGCACGTGGTAGCCGTCGGGATATTCGGTCGGCAGCGCGACCGCCGGCCCAACCGCCTCCTCCAGCCATTGCCAACGGCTTTCGTGCAGCCGGCCGAGCTCGGCGGCGTCGCCCCTGAAGATTTCCCGGCCATGCGGCATCGGATGTGGCCCACTTGCGAAACTATTGGACCAAACCACGAAAGAAGTCGCCATTCAAGCCGATTATAAGGCAAGCGTCCGATAAGACTGCCTGCGGTTCGCCGCCAAAAAGACCACGGAGCATCATTGCCTTGACCGATACGACCGCCACCGCCGTCGCTACCCCAGCGCCGGCCAGCCACCCCTCGGCGCAAGCGACGGCCTTCACCGTCATTCTTGCGGTGAGCTTCTGCCACTGCGTCAACGACATCATGCAGTCGCTGCTTTCGGCTATTTATCCGCTGCTCAAGGACAATTACGGTCTCGATTTCTGGCAGATCGGCCTTCTAACCTTCACCTTCCAGGTGACGGCCTCGCTGCTGCAGCCGGTGATCGGCATGGTCACCGACAAACGGCCGATGCCCTATTCCTTGCCGTGGGGAATGGCCTCGTCGCTGGTCGGGCTGGTGGTGCTTGCCCATGCCGGCCACTACTGGCTGCTCCTGATCGGCGCCTCGCTGATCGGCATCGGCTCGGCGATCTTCCATCCGGAATCCTCGCGCATCGCGCGCTTCGCTTCCGGCGGCCGCTTCGGCCTGGCGCAGTCGCTCTTCCAGGTCGGTGGCAATTTCGGCCAGGCGATGGGGCCGCTGCTCGCCGCCTTCATCGTCGTGCCTTTCGGCCAGACCAGCATTTCCTGGTTCGCCATCGGCTCGCTGATCGGCATCGTCGTGCTGTGGCAGGTCAGCGGCTGGTACAGCCGGCTGCGCGCCTCGATGGCCACCCGCAAGCAGGTGGCCCATGTCTCGCCCTTTCCGCGCAGCAAGGTCATGTGGGCATTGGCGGTGCTGACGCTGCTGGTGCTGACCAAGAACGCCTATATCGCCTCGCTTTCCAGCTACTACACCTTCTACGCCATCCATAAGTTTGGCGTTTCGGTGCAGATGTCACAGGTGATGCTGTTTCTGTTCCTCGGCGCCTCGGCGCTGGGCATTCTGCTCGGCGGCCCATTCGGCGACCGCTACGGACAGAAGGCGATGATCTGGTTCTCGATCGTCGGCGTGCTGCCCTTCACGCTGGCGCTCCCCTACGCCAACCTCGAATGGACGATGGTGCTCACCGTGCTGATCGGCCTGATCCTGTCGTCGGCCTTCTCCAACATCGTCGTCTTCGCGCAGGAACTGGTCCCCGGCCGCGTCGGCATGATTGCCGGCATCTTCTTCGGCTTCGCCTTCGGCATGGGCGGCATAGCCGCCGCGGTGCTCGGCGTCATCGCCGACATGAAGGGCATCGACTTCGTCTACCAGATCTGCTCGTACCTGCCTTTCCTCGGCCTGCTGACAGTGTTCCTGCCCAACATGAAGGAAGCGCGGAAGGCGCACGCGGCGGCCAGTTAAAACCGTCGATCTTCAGGACTCGAAAAAGGGCGTGGCAGCTGCCACGCCCTTTTCGATTCTTCCCCATACGCAAGGTGAAAAGCCTGTTAGTGTTCGAAACGCGTGCGCGGGCGACGCTGCCGCAGATAACTCAATGTCTCTGGAGAATGATATGCGCAAGATCGTGTTGGCCTGGTTGGGCATGCTTCTTGTTACCTTGCCGGCTATGGCACGCATCGTTCCTTTTCCGCCGGGTTTCAAGACGCAGTCCGTCGAAACCAACGGCACGAGCCTCTACGTGCGCGTCGGCGGCAAAGGTCCCGCGGTCGTGCTGCTGCATGGCTTTGCCGATACCGGAGACATGTGGGGCGCGGCGGCGGCGGCGCTCGCAAAGGACCATACCGTCATCGTGCCGGACCTGCGCGGCATGGGTCTGTCCGCCCACCCCGAAGCGGGCTACACCAAGAAGAACCAGGCCGTCGACATCGCCGGCGTGTTGGATGCCCTGAAGATCGACAAGGCAGATCTGGTCACGCACGACATCGGCAACATGGTCGGCTATGCGCTTGCTGCGCAATATCCCAAGCGCATCACCAAATGGATCATCATCGATGCGCCGCTGCCCGGAATCGGCGACTGGGAAAAGATCAAGCAAAGCCCGCTGCTTTGGCACTTCAACTTCCGTGGCCCGGATATGGAACGGCTGGTCGCGGGGCGCGAGCGCATCTATCTCGACCGCTTCTACAACGAACTGTCGGCCGACCCGAAGAAGATCGATGAGGCCACGCGCAAGCACTATGCCAAACTCTATGCCCGCCCGCATGCGATGCATGACGCTTTCGAGCAGTTCAAGGCCTTTGACCAGGACGCGATCGACGACCAGGCGATGCTCGCCACTGGCGGCAAACTGACCATGCCTGTACTGGCTGTTGGTGGGGAAAAATCCGCCGGCACCACGCAGGCCGATATCTTGCGGCTTGTTGCGACCGATGTCACAGGCGGCATCGTGCCCAACTCCGGTCATTGGATCATGGAGGAAAACCCCGACGCCACCGTCAAGCTGATCACTGGTTTTCTCGCCAGATAGGCACTGTCCCGCGGACATGTCGATGAAAGTGCACCCGCCTGACGGCGGGTGCCTTGTCTTCAACTGGACGATTCTAGGCCTTGAAGAAGGCCAGGAGGTCGGCATTGATCACATCGGCTTGGGTCGTGGCCATGCCGTGCGGAAAACCCTTGTAGATCTTGAGTTCGCCCTTCTTGAGCAGCTTGATCGCAAGCAGCGCCGAGTCCGCGATCGGAACGATCTGGTCGTCGTCGCCATGCATGACCAGCACGGGCACGTCGATCTTCTTCAGGTCCTCGGTGAAGTCGGTTTCCGAGAAGGCCTTTATGCAGTCGTAGTGCGCCTTTGCGCCGCCCATCATGCCCTGGCGCCACCAATTGTCGATCACGCCCTCCGACACCGTCGCGCCCGGACGGTTGAAGCCGTAGAACGGACCGGCGGGAACGTCGCGGAAGAACTGGGCGCGGTTGGCCGTCAGCGCCGAACGGAAGCCGTCGAACACTTCGATCGGCAGGCCGCCGGGATTGGCATCGGTCTTGAGCATGATCGGCGGCACCGCCCCGATCAGCACGGCCTTGGCGACGCGGCCGCCTGAGCCGTATTGCGCGACATAGCGCGCCACCTCGCCACCGCCAGTCGAATGGCCGACGTGGATGGCGTCCTTGAGGTCCAGATGCGAAGCAAGCGCCGCCACATCGGCGGCATAGGTGTCCATCTCGTTGCCGGTGTCCGTCTGGCTGGAACGTCCGTGGCCGCGGCGGTCATGGGCGATGACGCGGTAGCCCTTGGAGAGGAAGAACAGCATCTGGGCGTCCCAGTCGTCGCTGCTCAGCGGCCAGCCGTGATGGAAGACGATCGGCTGACCGGTCCCCCAGTCCTTGTAGTAAATCTGCGTTCCGTCCTTGGTGGTGATCGTGCCGCCGCCGGAGCCGGCCTTGGTCTGCGAAGCTTCAGTCATCTCCATCTCCTATTATTTTCGCGATAAGCAATATCGCGATAACGATATGCGTAACCTTATCGAGCTCGCCTGTCCACAAAAATATGTATCACGATAACATTTTCCGTGGTACATAATCAGAGCACCGTCGGCAAAAGGAACGCGTCGTGCCTCTTCCCTTGGACAACCAGCTCTGTTTCACGCTTTACGCCACCAGCATGACAATCAATCGTGCCTACAAGCCGATGCTGGACGCGATGGGGATCACCTATCCGCAATATCTGGTGCTCAATGCGCTGGGCGAGGCGGACGGCATGTCGGTCGGCGGCATCGCGCACCGGCTCGCCCTGGAATCGAGCACCATCACGCCCCTGGTGAAACGCATGGAGCAGGCTGGCCTGGTCACCCGCCTGCGCAACAAGACCGACGAGCGCCAGGTGCAGGTCGACCTGACCGCCGCTGGACGAGAGCTGCTCGTGCAGTGCAATTGCCTGAACGAGACCCTGATCGAGCGCTCGGGCATGACGCTGACTGAGCTCGATGCCCTGAACCGGCAAATCCAGGCGCTGCGCGATGCTTTGAGCGCTGGCCAGACGGTGGGCGCAGCTTAAAGTGCGTTGAGATTCCCGTCAGGTCGGGCCGAGAAGTGCGAGGTCCGAGAACCGGAACGGAACGCACTTTGGGTATGCGAGTACCGGTCTGTGCCGGCCGTAGGAGCGCAGGAAATAGCCGTTCGAGGCCGCCATCGCCTGATTATCATTACATTTTAGTGCAGGCCGAACTCGCGCAGCAGCTCTTCGCGGTAGCGCACGAAGCGGCTTTCGCTGCGGTCGCGCGGGCGCCGCAGGTCGACATCGATCAGCCGTGCCGCGCCGCCCTTTTCCTTGGGCAGGATCAGCACCCGGTCGGCCAGATAGATCGCTTCTTCGAGATCATGCGTGACCACAACCATGGTGACGTTCTCCTCGCTCCAGATGCGCGCCAGTTCCTCCTGCATGGAGATTTTGGTCATGGCGTCGAGCGCGCCGAGCGGTTCGTCGAGCAGCAGGATCTCCGGCTGCACTGTCAGCGCCCTGGCAATGCCGACGCGCTGCGCCATCCCGCCCGAAAGCTGCCTCGGATAGGCATCGCTGAATTCGGCCAGGCCAACCAGCGCGATATAGAAGCGCGCCCGCCTCTCGGCTTCCGCCTTGGGCACGCCGCGCACTTCCAGGCCGAAGGCGACATTGCCGAGCACGGTCAGCCAGGGCAGCAGCCGCGGCTCCTGGAAGATCACCGCCCGCTCCTCGCCGACGCCCTCGATCTTTCTCCCGTCGATGGCAACGGCGCCGCCATCGGCTCTCTCCAGCCCGGCCAGGATGCGCAGCAGCGTCGTCTTGCCGGAACCGCTGGCGCCGACGATGACCAGGCATTCGCCGGAGCGGATGTCGAGGTTGAGCGAGCGCAGCACGGCAAGCTGGCGCCCACCGAGGCTGAAGGATTTCGACAGGTCGCGTATCGTGACCTCGCCGCCGCGTGCGATAGCCATGGCGCCAGCCTCCCTGTTCAATTGGTCTTGGTTTCGCCCCGACGGTAGAGGATGTCGGCGGCCTTTAGCTTGCCTTTCGGCAGGCGGCCGTCACGCTCGAGAATGCTCACCCAGAAGTCGACGTCGCGGTTCGTGACCGCCGCCTTTTCGCGCAGGCCGAAACCGGTCCAGTAGCGCGCCAGGTCGCCATTCTCACCGCGTTTGTTGAGGACGTCGGCGAGCACCTTGCGCGCACCGTCGGGATTTTCCCGGGACCAGTCGGCGGCACGCGCGGATTGCTCGACGAAGTTGCGGGCGGTGTCGGGATTGGCGGCGATGAAATCGCGCCGCAGCACAATGAAACCGCCGGCAATCTCGCCGAGCACGTCGGTGTCGTTGAAGACGCCGCGCACGCCGCCATTGGCGACCAACTGCCCGGCGAACGTCGCCTGCCAGTAGCCGAGCCCCGCGACATCGACCTGCTTCGAGCGCAAGGTCTGCTCGAGCTGCGGCCCCGGCACCACGACCAGCTTGGCTGCGTCCGGCGGCAGGCCGACGCTGCGCAGCGCCTCGCGCACCGTGTAGTCGAGATGGGCGCCAAGCGTGTTGACCGAGATCGTCTTGCCGGCGATGTCGGCGATCGATTTGATCGGGCTGTCCTCGAGCACATAGAAGACGCTTTTGACTTGGCTGTTGATGCCGTTGCTCGGATAGGCCGCGACGAAGTCGTTACCGCCGGCAATCGAGTTGATCACGGCCGGCGTGGCGGCCGAACCCAGATCGACACTGCCGGAAGCAAGCGCGAACAGCGATTCCGGGCCGCCGCCAGAATAGCCGACATCTTCGAGCTCGATGCCGAGGCCCTCGAAATAGCCGAGCTCAGCGGCGAGCTCATGCGGGGAGAAGCCGCCTCGGCTGGCAAGGTAGCGGATCTTGACGGAGGCGGCTTGCGAGCGTGCGATCGAAGGCAGACCGGCGGCGATGATGCCGGCGGCAAGCGGTGCACGCAAGAGAAGCGAACGGCGTGTGATGGTCATGGTCCGGCCTTTCATGGTTTCAACAGTGACAGTGGAAGATTGGCTGCCTAGCCGACGGTGCTGCTCCAGCGGCAGAGCCGACGCTGCAGGCTGACCAGCGCCTGGTTGGCGATCAGGCCGAGCGCCGCAAGGATGACGATCGCCGCGAACATCAGCGGGATCTGGAAGTTGTACTGCGCATTCATCACCTGGAAGCCGATGCCCTTGTTGGCGCCGATCATTTCCGAGGCGATCAGCAGCAGCAGCGCGGTGGTGGCGCCGAGTCTCAAGCCGACAAAGATCGAGGGCACGGCGCCAGGCAGCACGACGCGTCGGAATATGGTAAGCCGCCGGGCGCCGTAGACCCGCGCCATTTCGAGCAACTTCGGGTCGACCTCTTTCACGCCGCTGATGGTGTTGAGGAGCAGCGGAAACAGTGTCGCCCAGAAGATGACGAACACCTTGGAAGCCTCGCCCAGTCCCAGCAGCAGGATGAACACCGGGTAGAGCGCCAGCGCCGAGGTCTGGCGGAAGAGCTGCAGGATCGGGTCGAGCGCCGTCTCCACGGCCTGCACCTGGCCCATGACCAGGCCGAGCGGAATGGCGACGACCACCGCCGCCGCGAACGCGATACCAGCACGCTGCAGGCTGATGGCGATGTCGCCGAGCAGGCTGCCGCCGGCGAGACCCTTCCAGAGTGCTGCGACGATCGTGTCGACCGGCGGCAGCACCGCCGCGTTGACCCAGCCGCTGCTTGCCGCCACCTGCCAGAGCGCCAGGAAGCCGAGAAGCACGCCGTAGCGCGACAGGATGCGCGCCGAGGTGCGGCCGGCCAGCCGCGCAGCCTCCGTGCCGAAGCCATTGCCGCCCTCATGCCTGCCGATGCCAACCGGCCTTTCGATGTGCTGCAAAGTCATCGTCTTGCCTTTCCTTTTCGGAGGATCATTCGGCTGCGAGCACCGTCGAACGGGCGGCCGTCCATGGGTTCTGTGGCCTCCTGAGGCCGAGATTCTCGCGCAGCGTCCTGCCTTCATAGGCGGTGCGGAACAGGCCGCGGCGCTGCAGTTCAGGGATGACCAGGTCGACGAAATCGTCGAGCGCGCCGGGCAGCCATGGCGGCAGGATGTTGAAGCCGTCGGCGGCTTCGCTGGTGAACCATTGTTCCAGCTGGTCGGCCACCTGCGTGGCGCTGCCGATCACGGTGTAGTGACCACGCGCGGTCGCCACCCATTGATAGAGCTGTCGGATCGTAAAGTTGTGCGCGTCGGCGATCTGGCGGATCAGCGCCTGCCGGCTCTTCATGCCTTCGGTTTCCTTGGCTACCGGCAGCGGCCCGTCGAGCGGGTAATCCCGGAGGTCGAGCGTCTGGCCGGCAAGCGCGTTGAGTAGCGCCACGCCGTCCTCGGGCAGGATAAGGTCGTTCAATTGCTGGTATTTCGCGCGGGCCTCCTCTTCGGTGCGGCCGACGAAAGGCGCCACGCCAGGCATGATCAGCACCTGTGCCGGATCGCGGTCGGCCGCCGCCACGCGCGCCTTGATGTCGCGGTAGAATTCCTGCGCGGAGGCCAGATTCTGGTGCGCCGTGAAGATCACCTCGGCCGAGCTCGCGGCGAGCCCGCGACCGTCCTCGGACTGGCCCGCCTGCACCACCACCGGGTGGCCCTGCACCGGGCGCGGCACGTTGAGCGGGCCCTTGACGCTGAAATGCTCGCCCTTGTGGTTGATATCGTGCAGCTTGTCCTTGTCGTAGAAGCGGCCGCTCTTCTTGTCGCGGATGAAGGCGTCGTCTTCCCAGCTGTCCCACAGCGCCTTGACGGTCTCGACATGCTCATGCGCCCGCGCGTAGCGCTCGGCATGGTTGGGCTGGACGTCGCGATTGAAGTTGCGCGCCGTGTCGTCGCCGGCGGAGGTCACGACGTTCCAGCCGGCCCGGCCATTCGACAAAAGGTCGAGCGAAGCGAATTTGCGGGCGAGCGTGTAAGGCTCCTCATAGGTGGTCGAAGCCGTGGCGATGAAGCCGAGATGCGTCGTCAGCGGCGCCAGCGCCGCAAACAGCGTCACCGGTTCGAAACCCGCGATCTTGGCGTTGCCGCCTTCGCGGGCGCCGAGACCGACTGTCAGATTGTCGGCCAGGAAATAGGCGTCGAACAGGCCGCGCTCGGCAGTCAGCGCCAGCTTTTTGTGGAACTCCAAATTGGTCGCGCCGTCGGCCGGCGAGTCCGGATGGCGCCACGCCGCGACATGCTGGCCGCCGCCGGGCAGAAATGCGCCGAGCTTGATCTGTCTGGACTTGCTGGGGCTGGTCATGGCTGGATCCTTGCGTTCGAAACGGTTGCTTCGGAGTCAGGCGGCGAGGCCGACGCTGCGGGAGGCGCCAACGACGTTGACAACCTCGGCGACAGCCTGCCGGGCGCGGGCATGGATGGCTTCCGACGCCAGGACGCCGTCGGCAAAATCCTTGTCGGAGGCGTAGATGACCGTCGGCATGGTCAGCGCTTCGAAGAAGCCGAACAATGGCCGCAGTTGGTGCTCGACGATCAGCGAATGACGTTCGCCACCGCCCGTGGCCGCCAGAATGACCGGCTTTCCACGCAGCGACGCCGGATCGAGAAGATCGAACAAGTGCTTGAAGAGGCCTGTGTAACTGCCTTTGAAGGTCGGCGACCCCGCCACCAGCACATCGGCGCGAAGCAGTTGTTCAACAATGTCGCGGGCGGCCGTGTCGAGTTCGCCGATGCGTCTTGCTTGAAGAAGCGATGGACCGAGATCCTCGATGTCGAAGACCTTCGAGGTCGCGCCGATCCGGCCGGCGACTTCGCCAGCAATGTGGCTGATGAATGCCTTGGTCTTCGACGGACGGGTCAGGTTGCCGGATATCCCCACCACCAGCTTCTTCGTCATCTCGGTTCTCCTCGCGGCGTTTATTCATTAAGCCTACCGATTTTATAGAATTAAATGAGCGAGAAGATTTCAAAACGGGCCCGGCAGAGGGATTGGGTTTGCGTCCTTTCGCCGCCGATTGGTTCAGCGGATGCGAAGTTCCGGCCTGCGCCCCGTCGCCGGGACGGCGCGGTATCGGCCGTTTCCGCCTAGGATCGGCGGGCCTCCGCGGCGCCCGCCCTGCGCGAGAATCCGTTCCGATCCGTGCTCAGTCCGGCAGGGCTTCGCTGTTGGCCGGCGGCAGTGGTGGCGCCTCCAGACCCTGGAACGGGTCGCGCCAGGCGTCGATCGCCTCCAGCCGGCGATACCAGCGGCGGATCGACGGGTAATCGTCGAGCGGCAATCCGGCGGCATCGTTGAAGGGCAGGAACGTCGCCATGCGGAAATCGGCGTAGGAGACGGAATTGCCGACCAGCCACTCGCGCCCGGAAAGCTCGGGCTCGAGGACTGTCGCTGCCGCATGGAACTGCTTCAGCCCCTCCTCGACCAGCGCCTGATTGATCGGACCCAGCCCATAGCGCTGCTTGGTCCCGCGCTCGAAGTGCACCATGTCGCAAGCGAAGGCGAACCGCTCCTTGGCCCAGCTCAGCCAGCGGATCATGTCCGGCTCGTCGTCCCCGCTGCGCCAGAAATCCGAGCCAACGTCGCGCGATAGCCGGCAGGCAATGGCGTCGGCTTCCCACAGGCTCCATCCCGAGCCGGCCAGTATAGGCAATGTCAAATTGGGGTTGAGCGCGCGATAGCGTTCGGCCTGCCCCGGCGCCATGGGCGATGCGAATTCAAATGCGATCTCCGCTTTGAGGTGACGCGCCACCGCGACGGCGAGGCGAGGATTGGGATTGCGGCTGAACAGAAGTTTCATGTCGGGCTCCAAAGGTCCTTCGAGAGTCGATCCATAGGACGATTGAAAACCGCCGGATGCTACATCGCGAAAGTAAATGAGGCTTGGCGCAACTCGCCCGATCACAACCAATCGGGAGGCGCCGCTCGAGGCAGGGTGGAGCGCCAGGAGGAAGCGTTGACCACATTGCGCAGACAGGCCGGATATCTTACTGAAACCCAGGCCAAGGCTTCCAGCTCAACGGCTTGCGCCCTCGCCCGCCTTCCGCTATAGAGCCGCCACCCGCGTAGACACCCTTGGAGGCAACGCGGAGGAAGGCCGGCCGGGCCTGCATGATCCCCAAAAGCGTTTGGACAGCCAAAGGCGTTTGGACCGACCCTGCAAGGCCGTGACGGCTTTCGACGTTTACGGACGGGCTTGCCCGCCGCAAACGCTCCATAACACGCGAAAGGAAATGCCATGAGCCACGATACTTACGAGCTCAAGGCCGAAGCGCGCGAACAGGTCGGTAAGGGGTCCGCCCGTGCAGTTCGTCGCAACGGTAAAGTGCCTGCAGTTATTTATGGCGACAAGCAGCCTCCCCTGGCGATTGCGCTCAACTACAAGGACGTCTTCTACAAGATCCACGGCGGCGGGTTCCTGACCACGGTCGCCACGATCGATGTCGAAGGCAAGAAGATCCAGGTCCTGCCGAAGGACTTCCAGCTCGACCCGGTCAAGGACTTCCCGGTCCATGTCGACTTCCTGCGCATCGGCAAGGACACCGAGGTGAACGTCGACGTGCCCGTCCACTTCATCAACGAGGACAAGTCGCCCGGCATCAAGCGCGGCGGCGTGCTCAACATCGTTCGCCACGAAGTCGAGTTCCACTGCCCGGCCAATGCGATCCCGGAATTCATCACCGTCGATCTCGCCGGCACCGACATCGGCGATTCGATCCACATCTCGGCGGTGGTCCTGCCGGCCGGCGTCAAGCCGGTGATCTCCGATCGCGACTTCACCATCGCGACCATTGCCGGCTCCTCGGCGATGAAGCCGGAGGCGGCCGAGACCACCGAGGCGGCGGAGCCCGAAGCAGCGGCTCCCGCGGCCGAAGAGAAGTAATCTCTTCCGCGCCCGGAGGCGACGATGCTTGTCTTTGCAGGCCTCGGCAATCCGGGCGCGAAATATGAGAACAACCGGCACAATGTCGGCTTCATGGCGGCGGACGCGATTGCCCGCCGCCATTCCTTTTCGCCCTGGTCAAAGAAGTTCCAGGGGCTGATTTCCGAAGGCACGCTCGGCGGCGAGAAGGTCCTGCTGATCAAGCCGCAGACCTTCATGAACCTGTCCGGACAGTCGGTCGGCGAAGCGTTGCGCTTTTACAAGCTCGAACCATCGGCCCTCACCGTCTTCTATGACGAGATCGACCTTGCGGCCGGCAAGGTCCGGGTCAAGGTTGGCGGCGGTTCAGGCGGCCACAACGGTATCCGCTCGCTCGACCAGCATGTCGGCAATGCCTATCGCCGCGTACGCATCGGCGTCGGCCATCCGGGCGTCAAGGAGATGGTGCACGGCCACGTGCTGGGCGACTTCGCCAAGGCCGACCGTGAATGGCTGGACGCGTTGCTCGACGCGATCGCCGATGACGCAGGCCTGCTGGCCAAGGGCGACGACAATTCCTTCATGAACCGCATCACGCTCACCCTGCGCGAAAAGCTCGTGCCGACCGGCGATGACGACCGGCCGCCGCCCAAGGCGCCGAAGCAGCCGAAACAGCAGAGCCACATCCGCCAGGCGCGTCCGCAGCAGCCGGCGCCGAAGGTCCCCGAAAGCGGCCCGATGGCCGCGATGCTGAAGAAGCTCTTCGGAAAAGACTGAGCCTCGAAACGATCCCGCCGAGGGCTTGACGATCGTCCGCGCTTTCGCCCATAGCCCTCACCAAATTTCGAATTCCCGATAGGACCGGATAAAATGGGTTTCAAATGTGGCATCGTTGGCTTGCCCAACGTCGGCAAGTCGACGCTGTTCAACGCCTTGACCAGAACGGCCGCCGCGCAGGCCGCCAATTATCCTTTCTGCACCATCGAGCCGAACACCGGCGAGGTGGCGGTGCCCGATCCGCGCCTGCAGAAGATCGCCGCCATCGGCAAGTCGAAGGAGATCATCCCGACCCGCATCTCCTTCGTCGATATCGCTGGCCTGGTGCGCGGCGCCTCCAAGGGCGAAGGTCTGGGCAACCAGTTCCTCGCCAACATCCGCGAGGTCGACGCCATCGTCCATGTGCTGCGCTGCTTCGAGGATGACGACATCACCCATGTCGAGGGCCGCATCGATCCGGTCGCCGATGCCGAGACGGTCGAGACGGAGCTGATGCTCGCCGACCTCGATAGCCTCGAGCGCCGCATCGTCCAGATCCGCAAGCGCGCCGCCGGCAAGGACAAGGAAGCGATGGCCGTGCTGCCGATGATGGAGGCGGCGCTCGAATTGCTGCAGGCCGGCAAGCCGACGCGCTTCCTGCTCAAGGGCATCGCGCCGGAGGACCTGCGCATCCTGCAGGGGCTGAACCTGTTGACGTCGCATCCCGTTCTCTACGTCTGCAACGTCGCCGAGGCCGACGCCGCCACCGGCAACGAGCACACCAGGGCGGTGGAGACAATGGCGGCCGCACAAGGCGCCGGCACGGTGGTGATCTCCGCCGCGATCGAGGCGGAAGTCGCTCAGCTCTCCGACGAGGAGGAAATGGAATTCCTTGCCTCGCTTGGTCTCGACGAGCCGGGCCTCAACAAGGTGATCCGCGCCGGCTACGAACTGCTGCACCTCATTACCTATTTCACCGTCGGGCCGAAGGAGACGCGCGCCTGGACGATCCACAAAGGCGACAAGGCACCGCAAGCCGCCGGCGTCATTCACACCGACTTCGAGCGCGGCTTCATCCGCGCCCAGACGATCTCCTACAACGACTTCGTCACGCTGGGCGGTGAAGTGGCGGCCAAGGAAGCCGGCAAGGCGCGCGATGAAGGCAAGGAGTATGTCGTCCAGGACGGCGACATCATGCTGTTCAAGTTCAACACCTGACATTGCCTTGTTTTGTCCAGCGTAACTGCCGGTCTCCCGGCCGGAGGTCGGTGCCTGTCTTGACCTCGTGATGCTGCGGGGCTAAGCGGCCGGTGCTCGTGGGCTCCACAAGGCCCACGCAGTTCTGGATGACGCTTCGAACGAAATCTCTTTGCTCCAGCAAGGGAGACCCGGCGATGATCAAGGCCTTCGTCGTGGACAATGATCGCCTGCGCCCCACCGACGATCTCGCGGCGGAAGGCGACAGGGTGGTCTGGGCCGACCTCTTCAACCCCACCAAGGAGGAAGAGGCCCGCATCGAGAGCTGGCTGGGCATCGCCATCCCGACGCGCGAGGAGATGGAAGAGATCGAGATTTCCAGCCGCCTCTATGTCGAGGACGGCGGCTACTTCATGACTGCCGTGCTGCCGGCCCAGACCGAGGCCGACGACCCGCTGATGTCGCCGGTGACTTTCGCGCTCGCCGGCAAGAGGCTGATCACCATCCGCTACCACGAGCCCAAGGCCTTCAAGACCTTCCCGCTGCGCGCCGAGAAGGTGGCGACCGGCTGCACCAGCGGCGACACCATCCTGATTGGCCTCCTGGAGGCGATCGTCGACCGGCTCGCCGACATCCTGGAGCGCGCCGGGCGCGATGTGGAAGCGATCTCGCGCGACATCTTCGAGGCGCGCTCGACCAAGGCCTCGAAGCGCAACCGCGATTTCCAGGAGCTCTTGAAAGGCATCGGCCGCAAGGAGGACCTCGCATCCTCCGTCCGCGACAGCCTGATCTCGCTGCAGCGCCTGGCCGGCTTTCTCGCCCATGTCGCGGCCCAGACCAAGATGAGCAAGGATGTGCGGGCCCGCATCAAGACGCTGTCGCGCGACGTGCTGTCGCTCGCCGACCACGCCACCTTCCTGTCGCAGAAGATCTCCTTCCTGCTCGATGCCACGCTCGGCATGATCTCGATCGAGCAGAACGCCATCATCAAGATCTTCTCGGTCGCCGCCGTCATCTTCCTGCCGCCGACGCTGGTCGCCTCGATCTACGGCATGAACTTCGACGTCATCCCCGAGCTCAAATGGGAGTTCGGCTATCCCTTCGCCATCGGCCTGATGGTGGTCTCGGCGATCCTGCCCTTCTGGTATTTTCGCCGCCGCGGCTGGCTCTGACACTATCGGTCGGCGACAGCTGGCTTACCAGAAAGGACTTGACCAAATTGCCTTGGGCCGTCATCCGGGGTGCCCAACCTTAGGTTTCACGCATTCGCCAACCGGATTGCCGACATGACCGGAAAGACCTGGGCCTACGAGGATTTCGTCGAGGGCGCCTCGCTCGACCTCGGCAGCAAATCTGTAAGCGCGGCCGAGATCATCGAATTCGCCAGCGAGTTCGATGCGCAGCCGATGCATCTCGACGAGGAGGCCGGCAAGGCGAGCATCCTGGGTGGCCTTTCGGCTTCGGGCTGGCACACCTGCGCGATGTTCATGCGTATGCTGTGCGACGCCTTCCTGCTCGATTCGACCTCGCAAGGCTCGCCCGGCATCGAGCATGTAAAATGGAAGAAGCCGGTTCTGGCCGGCGATCGGCTTACCGGCACAGTCACCGTGCTTTCCAAGCGCCAGTCCAAATCGAGGTCCCAGCTCGGCTTGGTCAGCATGCGCAGCGAATTGTTCAACCAGCGCGGCGAATGCGTCTTCGAGCTCGAGAACACCGGCATGTTCCTGACCCGGGAGGCCGCCGCGTGACCCTCGACGAGTACTTCCTCATCGGCGAAACCGTCACGCTCGGCTCGCACAAGTTCGAAGCGGACGAGATCAAGGCGTTCGCCAGGAAATACGATCCGCAAATCTTCCATGTCGACGAGGAGGCGGCCAAGAAGAGCGTGCTTGGCGGGCTCTGCGCCTCCGGCTGGCACACCGCCGCCACCTGGATGAAATACAACCTCGAAAAGCGCATGGAGACCGAGGGCGTGCGCTGGACGGGCCCCGGTCCGCAGCCGGAATTTGGGCCGTCACCCGGCTTCAAGAACCTCAAATGGCTGAAGCCGGTCTATGCCGGCGAGACCGTGACCTTCATGCGCAACGCGCTCGCCCATCGCCCGCTTGCCGCTCGTCGCGGCTGGCATCTGCTGACGCTGCGCTGTGAGGCTTTCGATTCGACCGGCGACAAGGTCATCGAGTTCGACAGCGCCGTGCTGGTGAAGGTGGAGTAGCCCTTCCCTTCTCCCCATGTGGGAGAAGGTGGATCGGTGCGACGCGCCGAGACGGATGAGGGGTGTTCAAGCGAAGACGCTGGTTTTTCCTGGAGCACCCCTCGTCCGTCGCCTTCGGCGACACCTTCTCCCACAAGGGGAGAAGGGGAAGAGCTAATGCCCCTCGAACCCGATCAGCGTCCTGACCGGCACGCCGAGCGCTTCCAGTCTCTGGCGTCCGCCGAGATCCGGCAGGTCGATGACGAAGCAGGCGGCGACGATGTCGGCGCCGATCTGCCTAAGCAGCTTCACCGCCGCTTCCGCCGTGCCGCCGGTGGCAATCAGGTCGTCGACCAGGATCACCTTCTCGCCCTCTAAAACACCGTCCTTGTGCATCTCCATCTCGTCCAGCCCGTATTCCAGGCTGTAGGCGACGCGCACCGTTTCGTAAGGCAGCTTGCCCTTCTTGCGGATCGGCACGAAGCCTGCCGAGAGCTGGTGCGCCACGGCGCCGCCCAGGATGAAGCCGCGCGCCTCGATGCCGGCAATCTTGTCGACCTTGAGCCCGGCATAGGGATGCACCAGCTCGTCGATGGCACGGCGGAAAGCGCGCGCATCGCCAAGCAGCGTGGTGATGTCGCGGAACAGGATGCCGGGTTTCGGGTAGTCCGGGATCGTGCGGATGGCCGAAAGCAGCGTCTCTTCGAGGGAAGATTTCATGGTCGGTTGATCCATTGCCGCACAGTTTTGCCGGCAAGCGGCAGAAAAGAAAAGGGCGCCGTTCGGCGCCCTCGCATTTTTCCGGCCAAGGGCAGCTCAGTGCGCCACCTCGGCCCACACCTTGCGCTTGGTCATGTAGACCAGGGCGCCAAAGAGCAGCAGGAACACCAGCACGCGGAAACCGGTCTTCTTGCGGTCCTCGAGATGCGGCTCGGCGGCCCACATCAGGAAGGCCGAAACGTCGCGGGCATACTGGTCCACCGTCTGCGGCGAGCCGTCGTCATAGGTCACCTGGCCGTCCGAGAGCGGCTTCGGCATCTTCAGCGACACGCCGGACAGGAAGTACGGATTGTAGTGCGTGCCTTCCGGGATCACCATGCCGGCCGGCGGCGTCTGGTCGTAGCCGGTCAAGAGCGAGTGGATGTAGTCCGGGCCGCCCTGGGCGTACTGGGTGAAGATGTCGAAGACGAAGCGCGGGAAGCCGCGCTCGACGCCGCGCGCCTTGGCGAGCAGCGACATGTCGGGCGGCGCGGCGCCGCCATTGGCGGCAGCAGCAGCCTGCTCGTTCGGGAACGGCGCCGGGAAATGATCCGACGGCTTGCCGGGACGGTCGAACATGTCGCCGGCATCGTTCGGGCCGTCATGGATGGTGTATTCGGCAGCCAGCGTCTTCACCTGCCCTTCCGAATAGCCGAGGCCTTCCAGCGTGCGGAACGCCACCAGGTTCATCGAGTGGCAGGCCGAGCAGACTTCCTTGTACACTTTCAGGCCGCGCTGCAGCTGCGCCTTGTCGTAGGTGCCGAACGGGCCGGCGAAGCTCCAGCTCATTTCCTTCGGCTCATTGATCGGGAAATGCGTCGGCGCGGCCGCGTTGTGTTCCTCTTCGGCCGCGATGGCCGCGGTTCCCGCGACCACCAGGCCGAGCAGCGCCAGCGAGGTGAGAATCTTTTTCATACCCAAATCCCCTTAGATTCTCAGCCCTTGGTTTCCGGCGCGGCCGCAGCGCGCGCAGGATGTCCGCTGCCGCCCTTGTTCTTTTCCAGCACCGCTTCGGTGATCGAGTTCGGCAGCCTGCGCGGCGTCTCGATCAGGCCGAGCACCGGCATGACCACCAGGAAGAAGGCGAAGTAGAACAGCGTCGCCATCTGCGCCATGAACACGTAGCTGCCTTCGGCCGGCTGCGAGCCCAGCCATCCAAGCAGGATGGCGTCGGCCACGAACAGCCAGAAGAACAGCTTGTACCAGGGCCGGTAGACCGCCGAGCGCACCTTGGAGGTGTCGAGCCAAGGCACCAGGAACAGCATGGCGATTGCGCCGAACATGCACAGCACGCCGCCGAGCTTGGAGTTGATCGGCCCGATGTTGAAGGTGATGGCGCGCAGGATCGCGTAGAACGGCAGGAAGTACCATTCCGGAACGATGTGGGCCGGCGTCTTCAGCGGGTTGGCGACCGTGTAGTTGTCCGGGTGGCCGAGATAGTTCGGCAGGTAGAAGACGAAATAGGCGAAGAAGATCAGGAACACGATCATGCCGAACGCGTCCTTGATGGTCGCATAGGGCGTGAAGGCGACCGTGTCGGTCTTCGACTTGACCTCGATGCCGGTCGGGTTCGACTGGCCGACGACATGCAGCGCCCAGATGTGCAGCACGACGACGCCTGCAATCATGAACGGCAACAGGTAATGCAGCGCGAAGAAGCGGTTCAGCGTCGGGTTGTCGACGGCGAAACCGCCGAGCAGCAGCTCCTGGATCCAGTTGCCGACCAGCGGAATGGCGCTGAAGAAGCCGGTGATGACGGTGGCGCCCCAGAAGCTCATCTGTCCCCAGGGCAGCACGTAGCCCATGAAGCCGGTCGCCATCATCAGCAGGTAGATGATGCAGCCGAGGATCCACAAGAGCTCACGCGGCGCCTTGTAGGAGCCGTAGAAAAGGCCGCGGAAGATGTGGATGTAGACGGCGACGAAGAAGAAGGAGGCGCCGTTGGAATGGAGATAGCGCAACAGCCACCCCGAATTCACGTCGCGCATGATCTTCTCGACCGAATCGAAGGCGAGAGTGGTGTCCGACGTGTAGTGCATGGCGAGCACGATGCCGGTCAGGATCTGCGAGGCCAGCATGATCGACAGGATGCCGCCGAACGTCCACATGTAGTTGAGGTTGCGCGGCACCGGATAGGCGACAAAGCTGTCATAGACCAGCCTGGGCAGCGGCATGCGGGCGTCGAACCAGCGTCCGATGCCGGTCTTCGGCGTGTAGGTGGAGTGTCCCTCGCTCATCGAAATATCCCCTGCCTCAGCCGATAAGGATCTTGGTATCGGAAATGAATTTGAATACCGGGATCGCCATGTTCTCGGGCGCCGGGCCTTTGCGGATGCGGCCAGCTGTGTCGTACTGCGAGCCGTGGCACGGGCAGAACCAGCCGCCGAAATCACCTTCCTGGCCGAGCGGGATACAGCCCAGATGGGTGCAGACCTGCACCATCACCATCCAGGCTTCCTTGCCGGGAGTGGTGCGGTTGGCGTCGGTCGCCGGCGCGTCGGCCGGCAGGTTGGCGTTGCGGGCGATCGGATCCTTGAGGTCATTGAGGTTGACCCCCTCGCCGTCCTTCATCTCTTTCTCGGTGCGGTTGCGCACCACGACCGGCTTGCCGCGCCACTTCACGATCAGCGAGCTGCCGGGCTGCAGCGAGGAGACATCGACCTCGACCGAAGCCAACGCCAACGTCGAGGCATCCGGCTGCATCTGGTCGATGAACGGCCAGGCGACGGCGCCCGCGCCGACCACGCCGGCCATGCCGGTGGCAATGTAGAGAAAATCGCGACGGTTGGGATCGTGGATGTCGGTTGCGCTCACGGGTGCCTGATCCTTTCGCCTCTTTGCGTGCCGGCGGCCGAGCCTTGTCCCCGCTCAATCGCGCCGGCCCGACAGCGCATGGCGAACAGGCTAGCGAATTCCTCCGGCATTTGGAGTTCGGTTTATGCGTGAAGCCCGTTTTTGTCCAGACGGGTGAAGGCACATGGGCAGATTGTCGCGGCTGCGTCACGCGGCCCCGGCGAGCAGCCAGCCGGCAGGCCGCCGGATGCGTTGAAACTCCTGGGAATCGGCGACGAAATCGTGTGCCTCTTCGCCTCGACAGCGGTCGCTGGGACGGTCTATTCTCCAGCCATGGCGCATGTCATCGAGCGTGATGGATGGGCGGAGGCGCCCGACCGCTGGCAAGGCGAGCTGCAATGCGGCGCCTTCGGCTCGAAAAGCTGCCTGATCTTCAACTATTTGCCGGACGCTGGCGGCGGCCCGCGGCTGCATAAGCACCCCTATGCGGAGATCTTCATCATCCGCTCCGGCACCGCCTTGTTCGCGGTCGGCGACCAGGAGATCGAGGCTTCGGCCGGCCAAATCCTCATCGTGCCGGCCGGCACGCCGCACAAATTCACCAATCTCGGCCCTGGCCCGCTCGAGACCACGGACATCCACGAGAACGGCAGCTTCATCACCGAATGGCTGGAATAGGCGCCTGCCGCCTGTCTTGCTGAATTCCAGACGGAACCCGCTGCGCATTTTCTGGAACTGCCTAGCCAGGAAAAGTGTGTAACGGTTTTCCGTCCGGAATTGCGTAAAAACAAATATTTAGAGCGGTTCGGCGATTCTATGAATCGCCGAACCGCTCTAGCTCGCGCCGAGCCTGACCAGCACCGCCCTCGGGATATCGTATTCGCGGATCACCGCATCGTGCTTGCGAAAGCCGCAGAGCTCGCGCTGGATGAAATAGGCGTGGACGGCCGCCGCGGCCTCCTTGAGCAGCCGGTTGCGATGCTCGCCCTCGCCGTCTTCGCGCAGCTTTGACAGCGTCTCCTCGACGCGCTGCCCGGCGCGACCGAGCGCCGCCGCCTTCTCGGCCAGGATTTCGTGACCGAGCAGGTCGAGCGCGCTTTCCTGGGCGCCGCTTCGTCCGAAATTGCTGGGCATTCTGACCGACATGGCTGTGTTCTACTCCGCCGGCCGCGTCTCTTCCAGCACGCTTTCCTCGTTGAACAGGAAGCCGCCGGACTGGCGTTTCCAGAGCCGCGCATAGAGACCGTCGAGCGCGACCAGCTCGTCATGCGTGCCCTCTTCGACGATGCGTCCGCCGTCGAGCACGACCAGCCGGTCGAGCGCGGCAATCGTCGACAGCCGGTGGGCGATGGCAATGACCGTCTTGTCTTCCATCAGCCTCGCCAGATTCTCCTGGATGGCCGCCTCGATGTCGGAATCGAGCGCCGAGGTCGCCTCGTCGAGGATCAGGATCGGCGCGTCTTTCAGGAAGAGTCGGGCGATCGCCACCCGCTGGCGCTGCCCGCCGGAGAGCTTGACGCCGCGCTCGCCGACATAGGCCTCGTAGCCGACGCGCTCGCGGTTGTCGCGCAGGCTCATGATAAAGTCGTGCGCCTCGGCTTTGCGCGCCGCGGCGATCACTTCAGCGTCGGACGCATCAGGCATGCCGAGCTTGATGTTGTCGCGCAGTGA
Organism: Mesorhizobium sp. M1C.F.Ca.ET.210.01.1.1; assembly: GCF_004791585.1. Taxonomy (GTDB): domain Bacteria; phylum Pseudomonadota; class Alphaproteobacteria; order Rhizobiales; family Rhizobiaceae; genus Mesorhizobium. Next base: position 43,626 of record NZ_SRUU01000007.1, on the reverse strand, counting down.
GCGGTGGAACAGCGCCGTGTCCTGGCTGACCACGCCGATGTTGCCGCGCAGCGAATTCTGCGTCACTTGCGCAATGTCCTGGCCGTCGATCAGGATCTTGCCGCCCTCGAGATCGTAGAGGCGCAGGATGAGATTCGCGAGCGTCGTCTTGCCGGCGCCCGACGGGCCGACCAGCCCGACCTTCTCGCCCGGCCGCACGACGAGGTCGATGCCGTCGAGAACCCCCGCCCCCTTGCCGTAGTGGAAGGTGACCTTCCTGAGGTCGATGCGGCCGCTCGCGACCACCAGTTCCTTGGCGTCCGGCGCATCAACCAACCCAAGTGGCTGTGAGATCAGCGCCTTGGAATTCTCGAGCACGCCGAGGTTTCTGAGGATGCTGTTGAGCTGCACCATCAGCCGTCCCAGCAGCATATTGAGCCTCAGTACCAGCGAAAGCGTGAAGGCGACGGCGCCGACGGTGATCGAGCCTTCGACCCAGAGGTAGATGGCAAAGGCGGCGATCGCTGTGATCATGATGCCCGAGAGCGTCGTCAGCGCCATGCGCACGCCGGTCAGCCGGCGCGTGAACGGCCGCAGCGCATCGAGATAGATGTCGAAGCCGTTGCGGATGTAACGATCGTCGCCGTCGGCCGCGAACAGCTTCAGCGTCTGCACATTGGAATAGGAATCGACGATACGCCCGGTGATCATCGAGCCGGCCTCGGCGGTCGCCTCGGCATGCTTGCGGATCGTCGGCAGATAGAGCCTGGCCAGCCAGCCGAAGGCGGTGATCCAGATCACCACCAGCACCGCCAGCCGCAGGTCGAGCCCCGCGACCAGCGCCAGCGTGGTCACCGTATAGACGATCATGAACCAGACGACCTCGATGAAGCTTTCCATCAGGTCGCCCGTCGCCTGCCCCGCCTGCCAGACTTTGGTGGAGATGCGGCCGGCGAAATCGTTCTGGAAGAAGGCGTAGGATTGGCGCGAGACATGCCGGTGCGCCTGCCAGCGCACCAGATTGTAGAAGCCCGGCGTGATCGTCTGCTCGTCGACCAGTGCCGACAGGCCGACCACCACCGTGCGGATGATCAGCACCACCGCGCCCATGAACAGAAGCTCGGGCCCGGCGGCGGTCCACAACGCGTGCCAGCTGCGCTCGCCGGGAAGCTGGTCGAGGATATCGACCAGCCGTCCGACGAAATAGAACAGCCCGGCCTCGACCAGCGGCGCGATGCCGCCAATGATCAGCATGGCGAAGAAGGCGAGCTTCGCCTGCCCGACATAGTGCCAGAGAAAGCCGCCGACGCTGGCGGGTGGCCGAAGCGTCGCGGGCTCGCGGAACGGGTAGACCCAGTGCTCGAACCAGCGATAGATGGCCTTCATCATTCCGCGGCTTCGCCCTTGGCAATCGCATCGTTGGCGGCCTCGGCCGGAACGTCGTCGAGCAGAAACCCGCCCGACTGGCGCTGCCAGAGCTGAGCATAGAGCCCCCCTTTGCCGACGAGCTCCTCGTGCGACCCTTCCTCGATGACACGGCCCTTGTCCATGACGACGAGCCGGTCCATCGCGGCGATGGTCGACAGCCGGTGCGCGATCGCGATCACGGTCTTGCCTTGCATCAGCTTGTAGAGGTTCTCCTGGATCGCCGCCTCCGCCTCCGAATCGAGCGCCGAGGTGGCCTCGTCGAGGATGAGGATCGGCGCGTCCTTCAGCATGACGCGGGCAATGGCGATGCGCTGCCGCTGGCCGCCGGACAGCTTGACGCCCCGGTCGCCGACATGGGCGTCGAATTCCTTGCGGCCGTTGTGGTCCGAAAGCCCGCCGATGAAATCGAGCGCCTCCGCCCGCCGCGCCGCCTCGATCAGCATCTCGTCGGTCGCGTCGGGCCGGCCGTAGAGGATGTTGTCGCGCACCGACCGGTGCAGCAGGGAGGTGTCCTGCGTCACCATGCCGATCTGAGCGCGCAGCGAATCCTGCGCCACGCCGGCGATCTCCTGGCCATCGATGAGGATCCTGCCGCTTTCCAAGTCGTAGAAGCGCAGCAACAGGTTGACCAGCGTCGACTTGCCGGCGCCGGAGCGGCCGACGATGCCGACCTTTTCGCCCGGCTTTACGACAAGCGAGAGGTTTTCGATGACGCCGCTCTGCTTGCCGTAGTGGAAGCGGATGTCCTCGAAGCGGATCTCGCCCTGGGAGATGGCGATGTCCTTGGCGCCCGGGCGATCCTCGACCAGCCGCGGCAGCGAGATCGACTGGATGCCGTCCTGCACCGTGCCGATGTTCTCGAACAGGCCCGACATCTCCCACATGATCCACTGCGACATGCCCCACATCCTGAGTACCAGGCCGATGACCACGGCGACGGCGCCGATCGTCACCGCATCGGCGAGCCACAGCCACAGCGACAGCGCGGTGACGGAGAACAGCAACAGCGCGTTCAGGATGTAGAGGAGGCCGTAGAGCACGGTCACCAGGCGCATCGAGCGGTAGACCGTATCGAGGAAGCCCGCCATGCCCTCCCTGGCGAAGGCCGCCTCGCGGCGCGCGTGGGAAAACAGCTTCACCGTCTGGATGTTGGCATAGCTGTCGACGACGCGACCGGTCATGGTCGAACGCGCATTGGCCTGTTCCTCGCCGACCTTGCCGAGCCGCGGAATAAAATAGCGCAGCAGCGCGATATAGCCGATCAGCCATACGCCCAAGGGTGCGGCCAGCCGCAAGTCCGCCGAGCCGACGATGAACAGCATGCCAAGGAAGTAGACGATCACGTAGTTGAGGACGTCGATCACCTTCATGACGCAGTCGCGCACGGCGAGTGCCGTCTGCATCAGCTTGGTGGCGATGCGGCCGGCGAATTCGTCCTGGTAGAAAGTCATCGATTGCTTGAGCAGGTAGCGATGCACCTGCCAGCGGATGCGCATGGGATAGTTGCCCATCAGCGTCTGCTGGTTGAACAACGAACGCACCCAGACCGTGCCCGGCAGCGCAAACAGCACGATGAAGGCCATGCCGGCCAGCTTCCAGCTCTCGGTTTGCAGGAAGGTTTCCCGGTTCTGCGCCGACAGCCAGTCGACGATGCGGCCCATGAAACCGAACATCCAAACTTCGGCAAGGGCGATCGCCATCACCAGAACCGCGTCCAGCATGATGTAGGGCCAGGCGCCCCGCGTATAATGCACGCAAAACGCAACCAGCGTCTTCGGCGGCTCGACCGGCTCCGCGGCGGGAAACGGATCGAGCTTGTTTTCAAACCAGCGGAACATTCCAGGCACTCGACTGTCTATGCGCTCACGCGGCGCGGGATTGATAACCAAGGCCTTTCGGCCGCGCTGCGCCGCGGGCCGGCGATACGGAATCATCCGCATCGCCGGCCCTGCTTCGCGCAATATAGGGTGTCTCGGGCTTTTCGCCGACAGGCTCCGCCGAGGATCCTGACGTCAGGCTGGGACCTGCCCGGCCTTTCTCGCCCGGCCGGATCATGCGGATGATCCGGCGCACCAGCGACGGCCGGCCGGGATCGGGCACCGCGCGCGAGAAATCAACGTCCGGCAGCATGCCGCGATGCGGACGCCGGCGCGTCTCAGAGTGCACCGCCGATGAATAGGTCTCGCCGATCAGCAGCGCCCACGTCGCCATCTTGCGCTCGTGCAGGCTTCTTGAACCCGGTATCTTACAGGGATCGAACATCGGTCCATCCTCCATGTGCAAATGCGTTAAAAAGGGTGATACGGACTCGACCTCCGGCATTCGGCCGGAGGCACGAAACGCGTCGGTCAGTGCATGACGGCAAGCGTCAGCTCGGACACGTTCAACGGGGGCGCCTGGCCCCTTTGGCAGTTTGAAAAACATCGCGAGATTCCTTCGTCAGCCGAAAACTGGGTTCGGCGGGAATCGGTGCGATGAGGTCTTAAAGTGTCAGAAGAATCGTCGTACCGAAACCGCCGTTGGGCATAGGTGAGCCCGGGAGAGGAACTGGAAGTGCATGGTCATCATGTGGTCCCCCTCCTTCGGTTTGGGTTGACGATGATGGGCATATACTCGACTTCGCAGAAAATGGCCACCCGCCAGTCCAGAAATCGCCAAAAGCTGGAGACGCCTGTGGCCGATCTGCCACTTATTAGAAGGATGCGGAAATGAACGATCGTCTCCGCATCGCGCTCTTCCAGCCGGATATCGCCGGCAACACCGGGACAATCCTGCGCTTCGCCGCCTGCCTTGATCTTGGCGTCGACATCATCGAACCGGCCGGCTTCCCGCTCTCCGACCGGGCGCTGAAGCGGGCCGGCATGGACTATCTCGAAATGGCGGCGCTTTCCCGCCACGCCGACTGGCACGCCTTCGAGGAATGGCGCAGGACAAATGCGCGCCGCCTGGTGCTGCTCACCACCAAGGCCGAAACCGCCTACACCGATTTCGCTTTCGCCGACGGCGACATCCTTCTGTTCGGCCGCGAATCCGCCGGCGTGCCGCAAGAGGTTCACCAGGCGGCGGAGGCGCGACTGACCATCCCGATGCGGCCGGGTGCGCGCAGCATCAATGTCGCGCTGTCCGTCGCGATGGTCGCCGGCGAAGCGCTCCGCCAGCTCGGATAAGATCCTCAGCCTCTGCTCGCCATCGATGATCACCTCCGCTTCTGCCGTCATTTTCACCCAGGCGCACATCGCCGTCTCCTGCATTTGCCCTGTCAGCATTTCTTCGCTACAAGCTCAACCTAACTTGAGGTCAAGCGGAAACTGCGAATGGCTCCGGTGCGGGAATTGACGGTCGGCCAGGTGGCCATGCGCAGCGGCGTGGCCGTATCGGCGCTCCACTTCTACGAGGCACGCGGGCTGATCCGCAGCCATCGCACGGCCGGCAACCAGCGGCGCTACAGCCGCGACGTGCTGAGACGGGTGGCGATCATCCGCGTCGCCCAGGAGGTCGGCATCTCGCTCGCCGAGATCGCCGCGGCGTTTCAGTCGCTGCCCGAGGGCCGAACGCCGACGCGCGAGGATTGGAACCTGCTGTCAACGGCTTGGCGCGACGGGCTCGACCACAAGATCAGCCAGTTGAAGAAGCTGCGCGACGGCCTGACCGACTGCATCGGCTGCGGCTGCATGTCGATCGACAAGTGCCCGCTGAGGAACAAGGAAGATCGGCTGGCACGGGAGGGTACTGGGGCGAGACGGCTACTGGTGCCCTGACGTTCGCTCCAAGGTGTGCTGAGATTCAGGTCAGGATGGCATCCCCTGAATATCAACACACCTTAGTCGGCCGCCGGCAGCCGCCGCATGGTGAACTCAATGACGTCGCCAGGCCGTTCGAACCAGCTTTCGATCTCGGTCCAATAGGCCTGCTTGGGGAAGCGTTCGAACCACTCCTTCGCTTTGAGGCGCGCGGCCGGCCGCGGCAACACGAAGGTCTCGCGCAGGAATCCGTCGCGCGGCTGCCTTTCGCGCTCGGCGCGCGAGCGCTCCAGCCTCTTCCTCAAGCCATCCAGCGGCGGTCTTGCCGGGGTGCGCACGAAGGAACTCCTTTGCGCCTTGGTCAGACGGGGCTTGACCCTTGCTCTTAAGAGATTAGGGATCGCGCCCTGAAAAGACGAGTCATTTGTCAGGCGAATGGGCCTGTGACCGGAGACGGAATTGGAACGACCTGACCTTCCCGTGGGGCTGCCGGCCGACATCGAGCAGAAGAAGATGAAGGCCCGCCTCTGGTTCGAGGCGCTGCGGGAGCGCATCTGCGCCACGTTCGAGCAGATCGAGCAGGAGCTTCAGGGCCCCCTATCCTCATGGTCGCCCGGCCACTTCGACAAGACGCCGTGGGAGCGCGACGAGGGCAAAGGCGGCGGCGGCACCATGTCGATGATGCGCGGCCGCGTCTTCGAGAAGGTCGGCGTGCACACCTCGACTGTCTATGGCGAATTCTCACCCGAATTCAGGAAGCAGATCCCCGGCGCCGAGGAGGATCCGCGCTTCTGGGCAAGCGGCATTTCGCTGATTGCGCATCCCTGGAACCCCAACGTGCCGGCCGTGCATATGAATACGCGCATGGTCGTGACGACACGCCAGTGGTTCGGCGGCGGCGCCGACCTGACGCCGGTGCTCGACCGGCGCCGCACCCAGGACGATCCTGATACGCTCGCCTTTCACCGCGCCATGCAATTCGCCTGCGAGAAGAACGCCGCGGTCGCCGACTATGCGAAATTCAGGGCGTGGTGCGACGAGTACTTCTTCCTGCCGCACCGCAACGAAGCGCGCGGCATCGGCGGCATCTTTTTCGACTGGCTGCATTCGGGCGAGGATAAGGGCGGCTGGGACGCCGATTTCAATTTCGTCCAGGATGTTGGGCGCTCTTTCCTCGTCGTCTATTCCCATCTGGTGCGCGGCAATTTCAACCAGAACTGGACCGACGGCGACCGCGACGAACAGCTCATCCGGCGTGGCCGTTACGTCGAATTCAATTTGCTTCACGATCGCGGCACCATCTTCGGCCTGAAGACCGGCGGCAATGTCGCCTCGATCCTGTCCAGCCTGCCGCCCGAGGTAAAGTGGCCGTAAAAATCCGGTGAGCGGGAAGCTGGCCGCATTGATGTCCCATTCGCCGAATCTTGGCGGGCAATGTGGCATGCGCGTTTTCTTTTTCGTCTAATATCCTTTTGAAAAAATTGAGTTATTTAACGTTGCCGGGTCGGGAAGCGCCGGCGGTCCATCTGCGATGGGCCGCGACCCGACGCGACCGGACGGCCTGATCGAGAGGGGTGCCCCTACGGCGCCCGCATTCCAGGAGAGCATGCCATGCGCAAGCTTATTGTGACGGCAGCAGCCGCTGCCTTACTCGCCTCCGGTGGCGCCGCGTTCGCCGCGGTCAAGCACACCACGGGCACGGCCAAGACCTTCGATGGAACGGCCATGAGCCTCGTTCTGGACAACGGATCGACCTTCACGCTGTCCAAGGCCTTCAAGGATCCGGGCATCAAGCCGGGCGAGAAAGTCCGCGTTTCCTGGGACATGAGCGGCAAGAACAAGATCGCCGAGGCCGTCAAGATAATGAAGTGACGGCCCGCCCGGCGAGAGCAATTCCTGGCAAAGTGCACAGCATCTTCCCATCCGGAATTGCGTAAAAACAGACAGTTAGCAAAGATCAGGCAGCAAGGGAGGCGGGGCGTCACTGCTCCGCCTTTCTGTTTCAGCACCAGGGTGTGTTGAGATTCAGGTCAGGCCGCCCGCGACAGCACTCCGCCACTATTGATGCAACCGAAGTCGGCGGCATGTGTTATTGTTGTCCATCCGGGCAATTCCAGGAAAAGTGCGCAGCGGTTTTCCATGCGGAATTGCATAAGAACAACCAGTCGGAGCGGCTCGGCCGCTCCGGGTCGAGGAAAGGAAAACCCATGAAGGAATTCCAATGCGGGTCGCTGGTTCCCGGCTGTGACTGGCACACGCGCGCCGAGGAGGAAGCGGAGGTCATGCGCCGGGCCGTCGAGCACATGCGCGAGACCCATGGCGAGACCGTCATCCGCGAGACCATGATCGAGGCGATCCGCTCGCGCATCCAGAAGGTCCGCGACGCGGCTTAAGGCGTCGGCCAGGCGCGAAGTTCGCACGGGCCGCTGTACCGGGCCACCATACTGGACAGAAAGCGGGATGTAGGCATCCCGCTTCATTCGCGGCGATCCGCTCCTGCCGCCGGCAACTTCCTCTGCTCCCACAAATTCGAGCAAAAACTTATATTCGTACCAGCTCAGATAACCCCTCGGTAACGGTCTGCATGCGATCGTCGCGCATGATCCGGCCACAGTCGGTTGCCCGAGGGGGCGCTCGCCACAAGGCGCTGTCCGGATCCGGTGGGGCGAGGTGTTTCGCGCATGCCCGAAAGGTCCGACAATCGAGGCGGTTCCTGCGCGGCGGCGCTCCTGCTGAGCGTATTCCTCGGCGCGTCGCCGGCTACCGCCCAGGAAATGACGACGTCGCTCGTCAACATCCACCAGGGGTCTTGGCTCAGCGACCGCGCGAGAAGCCTCGCTGCCGGTGGCTACGAGTTGCAGGACGGGAGCCTGGTCTCGTTCAATCAATGGTACCGCTCGAACTGGATCGACCTTCACGTCGACTTTCTCACCCAGATCACTGAGAACAGCGGCATCCTGTGGGGCGTGGGGACCGGGGAACAGGGCGAGAAATACCGGATTGCTCCGAGCCTCAAGCTTGGCTTCCTCACCCAGACCCATCCGAGCCCTTACAGCACCCTCTCCTTGTCGGTGACCTCGATCATCGGCGGCAACCTGACTGAGAAGCCATGCGTGGCCGACTATGGGGATCTGGGCACCTACAGCGTCAACTGCCGGCTCGCGGCCGGCGAAACGGCGCCGGAGGAAACGCTGAAATACCTGGTTAACGCTACACCCGAGAGGCTGCGCCTGTGGCTCAATTACCGTGTAACTTTCTGACCGCCGGGAGGCCATGCATGAGAAGTCCTCTTGCTCCCGGACTTCGCGATCGTTCGTCCTCGTTCCTGCTTGACCGGGAGTAGACCATGTCTCGCAATTTCTGGAAGTTCGGCATTGCCGCTGCTCTTGTCCTTCTGCCGGCATCCATCGCATCGGCACAGGAAGCGCTTGATGCGGACCAGGCGGCCGCGCTGTGTCACGGCGGCGGGTCCATCTGCGTGAGCGCAAGGATACCGGCTGCGCGAACGACACAAGCGGTGCAGAGCTGGATGAGCCCCGACGTCGGCGCAGCTTGGGCGGCGGGCTACAAGGGCAAGGGCCTCACCATCACCATCGTCGACGACTTCAGCAGTTCATCGCGCTTCTCCGGCAATTTCGGCATCGGCACGCAATACCAGCGGCACGGCGAATGGACGCGCGAGGAAGCGAGCATGATCGCTCCCGCGGCGACCATCCGCTCCAAGGATTTCTCGACGGGCTCGGCCGTCCCGCTGGCAGGCGGCCGCAACGTGCTCAACCTCAGCTACGGCATGTATGCCGCCGCGGGCTACAGCGTGAACCAGATCGGCTGGGCGCCGGAGGAGGCGTCGATCATCTCCTACGCCACCAAAGGATCGGCCATAGTCTCAAAAGCGGCCGGCAACGACGCGGTCGCCGTCGGCGGTGTCACCGGCGGCCAGCAGGACTATCTCGACCTCGCCCTGATCGGAAAGCCGACGGCCATCTTCGTTGGCGCGCTGTCGACAAACGGCACGACAGCCAACAAGGCCGAGCTTGCCTGGTATTCCAACTACGCCGGTTCCAACACGGCCGTGCAGAGCCATTTCCTGGTGGTCGGTGTCGAAGGGAATAAGACCGGTCTCTACGGCACGTCCTTCGCCGCGCCGATCATCTCCGGATATGCCGCGATCATCGGCAGCAAATTCACCAAGGCGACGCCGCTTCAGATCACCAACGACCTGCTCAACACGGCTCGTACCGACACGCTGGTCAACTACGACCCGTCCGTCTACGGCAAGGGCGAGGCAAGCCTTTCGCGCGCCCTGGCCCCTGTGGCGATACATTGACCAGCGCGCCAGTCGGTCCGGCCTGTCGCTCTGGAGCATTTCCAGGAAAAATGTGAAACGTCCGGAACTGCGTAAAAACAAATACTTGGAGCGGATCGGCGATTCTATGAATCGCTGAAACGCTCTAAGCCTCGAGTGCTTGCGCGGCCCGTTTGAGCAGCGCGCCGCGATCCAGGATGAATCCGGAATCCACCCATTCCTTCTCGAGATTTTTCAGGGTAGCGCCAAGCTTCGGGCCGGGCGAGGCGCCGAGTTCGGTCAGGTCGGCGCCCTTGATCGGAAAAACGGGTTTCGCCCACCTCAAGGTAAAGTTCAGCAGGCGCGAGAAACCGCCGGCTTCCATCATCGCCTGATTGTCCTCGACGGCGCGTGTCCGCGCGGCGGCGAGCGCGAGCCGCAGCCGGTCGAGAAAGCCTTGGCGATCGCCGAAATAAAGCTTCTTCGAGAGTTCCGTCTCGGTCGTCTTGGGCTCAGGCGGTGCAGCCAGCGCCCAGTGCCGTAGCCGGTCGGCCTCCTCGTTCGAAAATCTCAGCCTTTCGGCAAGCGTCTTCATGCGCGCGGCATCGGGCGGAACCATCGCCTCCAGCCTGAGCAGCGGATCGGCGCTCCAGCCGAGATCTCTTTCGGCCCTGACCAGTCCGTGAATGGCGTCGATGCCCCACTTCTCGCTCTCCGGCAGCACCGCGGTGAGAACGCCGGCCTGGCGCATCCAAAGCAGGGCGCGCGAGGGGTCGGGCGCCGAAAAAAGCTTCTTCAGCTCGGACCAGACGCGTTCGGCAGAGAGCCGGCTGAGCCCGTCCTTCAGCCTGGCACAGGCTTTCAAGCCCTCTGCGTCGGGCCGGCCGTCGCCATACCAGGCGAAGAAGCGGAAGAAGCGCAGGATGCGCAGATAATCCTCGCGGATGCGCGCTTCCGGCTCGCCGATGAAGCGCAGCCGCCGCGCCTCGATATCGGCGACGCCGCCGACAAGGTCGACGAGCGTCCCGTCGGCTTCGGCATAGAGCGCGTTGATGGTGAAGTCGCGCCGCTCGGCGTCCGCCTTCCAGTCGCGTCCGAAGATAACTTTCGCCCGCCGGCCGTCGGTCTCGATATCGGCCCTCAGCGTCGTGACCTCATAGGCCTTGCCGCCGGCGATCGCCGTGATCGTGCCATGCTCGATGCCGGTCGGCACTGTCTTGAAACCGGCGGCCTGGGTGCGGCGGATCGTTTCCTCTGGCACGGTCGTCGTGGCGATGTCGATGTCGGCGACCGGCTGGCCGATCAGCGCATTGCGCACCGCCCCGCCGGCGACGCGCGCCTCCTCGCCGCCCTCCTTCAGCGCGGCGAGCAGCTTCTGCAGGTGCTTTTCGCCCAGCCAGTCGGCCCTGCCCGAGAGAGACATCCCCGCGCTCATGCATAGAGCCTTTCATAGAGCGTGCGGATGATGCCGGCGGTGACGCCCCAGATGCGCTGGCCGCCATAGGGCATCTCGTAGAAGAACCATTCGAGGTCGTTCCACATGCGGCTGTCGCGCGCGTGGTTGATGGGGTCCATCAGGAAGCGCAGCGGCACTTCGAAGGCGGCGTCGACCTCGTCGGTATTAAGCGTCAGCGCAAAGCCCGGCCGCACCACGGAAAGCACCGGCACGATGCGGTAGCCGCTGCCGGAGACGTAGTCGGGCATCCGGCCAACGATTTCGATGTGTTCGCGATCGAGGCCGATCTCCTCGAACGTCTCGCGCAGCGCCGCGGCCTCGGGGCCGGGATCCGTCGGGTCGATGGTGCCGCCTGGAAACGCCACCTGGCCCGAATGGCTGCGCAGCTTCTCGGCGCGCTTGGTGAGCAGCACCGTTGCGCCATCGGCATGATCGATGACCGGGATCAGCACCGCGGCGTCGCGCAGCGGCTTTATGTGCTTCAGCCTGGGATGACCGGGATTGAAGCGATGATCGCCGAAGTCGTCTTCAGGATGCGCCTCGGTCTGCGCCGCGACGCGGGCGCGAAAATCAGCGATCGAGAACGGCACCGGCGCCACCTGATCCATCACGCGCTCAGCCGCTCGAGCTTTTCGGCCGGCATGATCGGATAGACCTCGCCGCCGGAGCGGACGGCGAACATCGCCTTGCCGTCGATGTCGATCTTTTCGCCGTGCTCGACCAGCTCATACATCACCGGCCGTGCCACAAGCGCCTCCAGCCGCCCGCGCACCAGCAAATAGGGTTTCAGGCCGCCGGTCGCGTCCTCGTCGACGAAACGCAGCGGATGGCCTGGCCCGGCGGCGACCACGTCGCCGACATTGGTGCGGAAGGTGATGACCTGCTCGTCGCCCATCCCCGACACGTTCATCTCGACGGCGACGAAGGCCGCATCGGCGACGCGGATGCCGACGCGCTCGACCGGTGTCACCAGATAGGTTTTCCCGTCCGCATCCTTGCGCAGGACGCTCGAAAAAAGCTGCACCAACGGCATGCGTCCGATCGGCGTACCGAGATAGAACCAGGTGCCGTCGGCCCTGATCTCCATGTCGAGGTCGCCGCAGAAGTCCGGATTCCAGCGCTCCACGGGGGCCGGTCCCTTGCCGGCCCGCGCCGCCCGCGAGATCAGCGCCTCCAGCCCGCGCGCCTCGGCGGCGCCAATCAGGCTCTGCTCGCCCAGGCTTTGTTCACGATGTTCTGTGGGCTCGATCATGGTCACGAAATAGTCACTGTTGTCCCGATTGTCAGCCTAAGTCTGTGATTTAAGTTCGAATGCAGGCGCCAGGCGAGACCGAATCGCGGCATTCTGCGACTTTGAGAGTGCAGGCCGGCATTTCCAGCCACAAGGATCGAACGGCATGAGCGTGATGATCAAGGAAAGCCCGTTGAGCGACAAGGCGATGATCGAGGAGGCCGAGAAGGCGCTGGCCGACATCTCGAAGGCCCGCGACGCCGTGGGCCGGGTGATTTTCGGCCAGGAAGCCGTCGTCGAGCGCACGCTGGTGGCGCTGCTTGCCGGCGGCCATGCGCTGCTCGTCGGCGTGCCTGGCCTCGCCAAGACCAAGCTGGTAGAGACGCTCGGCATCGTGCTCGGCCTCGATTCCCGCCGTGTCCAATTCACGCCTGACCTGATGCCGTCCGATATCCTCGGCTCGGAAGTGATGGAGCAGGACGAATTCGGCAAGCGCTCCTTCCGCTTCATTTCCGGGCCGATCTTCACGCAGCTTCTGATGGCCGACGAGATCAACCGCGCCTCGCCGCGCACGCAGTCGGCGCTGCTGCAGTCGATGCAGGAGTATCATGTCACCATTGCCGGCGTTCGCCACGACCTGCCCTCGCCCTTCCACGTGCTGGCGACGCAGAACCCGCTGGAGCAGGAAGGCACCTACCCGCTGCCCGAGGCGCAGCTCGACCGCTTCCTGATGCAGGTCGACATCCTCTATCCGGAGATCGAGGCCGAGCGCCGCATCCTGCTCGAAACCACCGGCGTCGAGGAGGCCAAGGCCGACAATGTGCTGCAGCCTGCCAGCCTGAAGGAGATCCAGACGCTGATCCGCCGCATGCCGGTGCCGGAAAGCGTCGTCGAGGCGATCCTCAAGCTGGTGCGCTCGGCCCGTCCGGGCCAGGGCATCGCCGACACCGACAAGCACGTCGCCTGGGGTCCTGGTCCTCGCGCCAGCCAGGCGCTGACACTGTGCGCCCGGGCGCGCGCCCTATATGATGGCAGGTTGGCGCCGTCGGTCGACGACATCCGTGCCTTGGCCGAGCCGGTGCTGCAGCATCGCATGGCGCTGACATTCGCCGCCCGCGCCGAAGGCACTTCCGTGCGCGACGTGGTCGCGAAACTGGCAAAAGGCATCTGATGGGTCGAATAGGCGAGGTCCAGGCACCGGTTGCGACGCGCGACGCGCTCGCCCGCGGCCGGTTGCGGGCCTCTTTGGTGCCGGACCTGCTGGTCGAGGCGCGCCGCATCGTCAACACGGTGATCGCCGGCTGGCATGGCCGCCGCAAGCGCGGCATCGGCGAGAATTTCTGGCAGTTCCGGCCCTATGTCGAAGGCGATTCCTCGCGCATCGACTGGCGCCGCTCGGCGCGTGACGACCACACTTATGTGCGCGACCGCGAATGGGAGGCCGCCCACACGGTCTGGCTTTGGGCCGACCCCTCCCCCTCGATGCTCTACAAGTCGGCGGGAGCCAGCGTTTCCAAGGAATCGCGCGCGCTGGTGCTGGCGTTTGCCATGGCCGAGCTTTTGTCGCGCAGCGGCGAGCGCATCGCCTGGCCGGGCCTCACCGACCCGTTCACCGCCCGCAACGGGGCCGAACGCATCGCGGCACAGCTCAGCCATGCCGGCGCGCTTCCGGCCAAGCCGGACCTGTCGGCCATCCGCCGTTTCTGCGACATCGTCATCGTCAGCGATTTCCTCGACCCGGTCGAGGAGACCATGGCCTGGCTCGACGTGCTCGCCCGTCACGGCGTGCGCGCGCATCTGATCGAGGTCGCCGACCCGGCCGAGGAGATCTTCCCCTATGCCGGCCGCACCGAATTCACCGATCCCGAAACCGGCGACAAGCTGACCGCCGGCCGAGCCGAAACGCTTAAGGAGGAATACCGCCTGCTCTACACCGCCCGCCGCCAGGAACTGGCCGGCTGGTGCAAGCGCCTCGGCTGGAGCTTCACCGTCAACCACACCGACCGCCTCGCCTCCGAGGCGCTGGTGCGCGTCCACATGGCGATGACCACCGATGGCAGCCATGGCGGAAAGGCGGTCGCATGAGCTGGCTGCCGCTTTCCTTCGGCGCGCCGATGGTGCTGTGGGGTCTGCTGGCCCTGCCGGTGATCTGGTGGTTGCTGAGGCTGACGCCGCCGAGGCCGCAGACGGAGGTCTTTCCGCCGCTCAGGATCCTCGCGCGCGTCCTGAGGCGCGAGGAGACGCCGCATCAAAGCCCGTGGTGGCTGACGCTGCTGAGACTGTTGATGGCGGCGCTTGTGATCATCGCGCTTGCCGAGCCGGTGTTCAATCCGCGCGAAAAACTGCCGGCCGAAGGCTCGGCGCTGGCGCTGGTCATCGACAACGACTGGGCCAGTGCCGCCGATTGGGGCAAGCGCGTCGCCACCGCCGAGCGGCTGATTGCCGATGCCGGCTCGAACGGCGTGCCGGTCGTCATCGCCTTCACCGCCGAGAAGCCCAATGCCGAGATCGGCCCCTTCGATGCGTCGGCCGCGTTCGACCGCCTGCGCGCTGCTAAGCCGCGTCCGATCCCGACCGACCGCCCCGCCGTCTATGCCCGGGTTGCCGCGACATTGGAACACCTGCCGGGCGCCAGCGTCGCCGTGCTTGCCGACGGCCTGGCGGCCAATGGCGACGAAGCGGCTTTCAGGACGCTTCTGGAAAAAAATGCCTCGCGGCTGGTCTGGGTCACCTCGGACCGGATATCGCTCACCGGCCTGACCGGCGCCGACAATGAGGTCGACGGGTTCACGCTGACCGCCATCCGCGCGCCGGGCGACCCGGCGCCGGCGCAGGTCACGGCCGGCGCCTTCGACGACAAGGGCCGCCGCATCGCCGACGCGACGCTGACCTTCGCGCCGGGTAATACCACCGCCACCGGAACGATGAAGGTGCCGTTCGAATTGCGCAACGACTTCGCCTCGATAGCGCTGGACGGCGAGCATCAAGCCGGAGCCGTGCGTGTGCTGGACGAGAGTTCCAAGCGCCGCCGCGTCGGATTGCTTTCGCAGGCCGAGGCCGACCAGGCGCAGCCGCTGCTTTCACCGCTCTATTACATCCGCCGCGCCCTGCAGCCCTTCGCCGATCTGGTCGAGCCGTCAAGCGCCGATCTAGCCGACGCCATTCCGCAGCTTCTCGACCAGAAGCCGGCGATGATCATCATGGCCGATGTCGGCACCATCCCCGAGCAGGTCCGGCAACGGCTGGTCGATTGGGTCGACAAGGGCGGCACGCTGGTGCGCTTTGCCGGTTCAAGGCTTGCTGCCGCCGGCAACGACGACGACCTCTTGCCGGTCAGGCTGCGCAGCGGCGAGCGCGCGCTGGGCGGCGCTTTGTCGTGGACCACGCCGCAGGCGGTCACCGAGTTCCCCAAGAACGGCCCATTCGCCGATCTCGCGCCGCCGGCCGAGGTAACGGTCAGCCGGCAGGTGCTGGCCGAGCCGACCCCCGACATCGTCGAGCGCACCTGGGCGACGCTTGCCGATGGCACACCGCTGGTCACGGGCATGAAGAAGGACAAGGGCACGCTGGTGCTCTTCCATGTCACGCCGGAGGCGACATGGTCGAACCTGCCGATCTCAGGCAGCTTCGTCGAGATGCTGAGACGCATCGTGCAATTGTCGCGCAACCAGGGCGCCGCGGTCGCCAATGCCGAGGCCGCCGCCTCGTCGCTGGCGCCCTACCGCATGATCGGCGCCGACGGCGCGCTGGTGCCGCCGACACCCGATGCGCGGCCGCTCGTGCCCGCCGCCGGCCCGCTGCCGGTGACGCTGGAAAACCCGCCCGGCCTCTATGGCTCGGAGACCGGCGTCTTCGCGCACAACCTGCTCAACGCCTCGAGCACGTTCACGCCGCTTGCCCGGCCCCAGATCTCGCTGCCGGTGACCGCCATCCCCTACGCTTTCGACGAATCGGAGAACTTGAAAGGTCCGCTCGTCACATTGGCCCTGCTGCTGATGGTGCTCGACACGCTTGCCGTATTCTGGATGGGCGGGCTGTTGTCGCGCCGGCCACGCCGCGCCGCTACGACCGCGGCCGCCGTGCTGATAGCGGTCGGCGGGCTCTTCGGCCACGCCGATCTTGCCCGCGCGGACGATTCGAAACCCGGCGATTCCCAAGCGATCGAGGATATTTCGAAAACCCGCATCGCCTATGTGATCACCGGCGAGCCCGGCATCGATTCGATCAGCCGCGCCGGTCTTGAGGGTCTCACCCGCTTCCTGATCGAGAAGACGGCGCTGGAGCCAGGCCCACCGGCCGGCGTCGATATCGCGAAGGACGAGCTGACCTTCTATCCGCTGATCTATTGGCCGATCGACGCCACCGCCCCGATGCCCAGCGAAGCCGCGATCGCCCGCATCGATGCCTATATGCAGCAGGGCGGCACGGTCCTGTTCGACACGCGCGATCAGTTCGCCAACGGCATCGACGCCGGCTCGGCAAGCCCGGCCACCGAGCGGCTGCGCGACATCCTCGCCAATCTCAACGTGCCGCCGCTGGAACCGGTGCCGTCGGACCATGTGCTGACGAAGTCTTTCTTCATCCTTCCCGAGTTTCCGGGCCGTTTCAACGGCAGTCCGCTCTGGGTCGAGGCCTCGCTGGACGCCAGCAACACCGAGAACCGTCCGGTGCGCACGGGCGACGGCGTGTCGCCGATCATGATCACCGCCAACGATTTCGCCGGCGCCTGGGCGGTTGACGAGAACGGTGATCCGATGCTGCCGACCGTGCCGCCGGACCCGATGCAGCGCGTCTATGCGCTCCGCGCCGGCGTCAACATCATGATGTACATGCTGACCGGCAACTACAAATCCGACCAGGTGCATGTGCCCGTCCTGCTCGAACGGCTGGGGCAGTAGGTCATGAACTGGTCGATCTCCTTCGAGCCGCTCGTTTCCTGGCCGCTGTTTTGGCTTGTCATCGTGCCGCTCTTGCTGCTCGCGCTGGCAGGCCTGTGGTTCCGCCAGCGCGGCTCTGTCCTGCGCTTCATCGCCCTGCTCGCGCTCGGCGCGGCACTCCTCAATCCCGTTTTCCTCGACGAGGAACGGGAGGCATTGAAGAGCGTCGTCGCCGTCGTCGTCGACCGCAGCCAGAGCCAGGACATCGGCGAGCGCACCAAGCAGACGGACGAGGCGCTGGCAGAGCTTCGGCAGCGCCTTGGCCGCTTCAAGCAATTCGACGTCCGCATCGTCGATGCCGGCAAGTCCGAGGCCGCCGACGAGCGCACCGAAACCAGGCTGTTCGGCGCGCTGGAGAGCGCTTTCCGCGACGTACCGCCCTCGCGCATCGGCGGCGCGATCATGGTCACCGACGGCGAGGTGCATGACGCGCCGGCCGGCGCTCCGGAGTTCAATGCGCCGCTGCATGCGCTGATCACCGGCAAC
Organism: Mesorhizobium sp. M1C.F.Ca.ET.210.01.1.1; assembly: GCF_004791585.1. GTDB lineage: Bacteria > Pseudomonadota > Alphaproteobacteria > Rhizobiales > Rhizobiaceae > Mesorhizobium. The sequence goes on along the minus strand of NZ_SRUU01000007.1, from coordinate 26,084 downwards.
GAGCATGAGAAGGACCGCCGCATCCGCTTCGAGAACGCGCCGCGCTTCGGTCTCGTCGGCAAGCCGCTCGACATGAGCTATCGCGTCATTTCCACTGAAGGCCAGGGCGGCCCGGTCGACGTGCGGGTCTCGGTCAACGGCGAGCAGGTCTCGGTCGAGCATGCGACCATCGGCCAGCCGGCGAAGCTTGAGGTCACCATACCCAACGCCGGCCGCAACATCGTCCAGCTTTCAATCGATCACGAGCCGGGCGAGCTGACCGACGCCAACAACCGGGCCATCGCGCTGGTCGACGGCATCCGCGATCATCTGCGCGTGCTTCTGGTCTCTGGCGAGCCGCATGCCGGCGAGCGCACCTGGCGCAACCTCTTGAAGTCCGATGCGTCGGTCGACCTCGTCCATTTCACCATTCTGCGCCCGCCGGAAAAGCAGGACGGCACGCCGATCAACGAACTGTCGCTGATCGCCTTCCCGACGCGCGAGCTGTTCGTCGAGAAGATCAAGGATTTCGACCTGATCATCTTCGACCGCTACCAGCACCGCGACGTGCTGCCGATCCTCTACTACGACTACATCTCCGAATATGTCGAAAAGGGTGGCGCACTGCTGATTGCCGCCGGCCCCGAATATTCCGGCGAAAGCTCCATTGCCCGCACGCCACTGATGTCTGCCCTGCCGGCGATGCCGAGCGGCGAGGTCGTCGACAAGGCCTTCTACCCGCGTCTCACCGATCTCGGCCAGCGCCACCCGGTGACGCGCGGGCTCGACGGCTCCGCCACCGAGCCGCCGCGCTGGAGCCGCTGGTTCCGCACCATCGGCGTGAAGAATCCGGAAGGCGAGGTGGTGATGAAAGGTGCCGACGACCGTCCTCTGCTTGTGCTCGACCGCAAAGGCGAGGGTCGGGTCGGCATGCTGCTTTCCGACCAGGGCTGGCTGTGGGCGCGCGGCTTCGAAGGCGGCGGGCCGCATGTCCAGCTCTACCGGCGCATCGCCCATTGGCTGATGAAGGAGCCAGAACTGGAGGAGGAACGGCTGACCGCCGATGGCCGCGGCATGGTGCTGGAGATCCGCCGCCAGACGATGAGCGACGATCCCGGCCCAGCCCAGGTGATCACGCCCTCTGGCAAGGCAATGACGGTCAAGCTGCAGAAATCGGAGCCCGGCATCTTCACCGGCAGCCTGCAGACCAGCGAGATCGGCCTCTATCAGGTGGGCAATGGCGACCTCACCGCGCTTGCCCATGTCGGCCCGATCAACGCGCCGGAATTCTCCGACGTTATTTCCACCGAAGACAGGTTGAAGGCGCCGGCTGAGGCGACCGGCGGCAGCGTGCGCCGGCTCGCGCCGTCGTCCGTGCTCGGCAACCTTGCCGGCGGCGTGGCGCTGCCTTCCATCGTGCCGGTCCGCTCCTCGGGCGCGGCATCGGGCGACGACTGGATCGGGCTCCGCACCACCAACGACAGCACCCTCAAGGCAGTCTCGCGCGTGCCGCTGTTCGGCGGCTTCCTCGGCCTCGGCCTGCTGCTCCTGGCCATCGGCTCGATGTGGTACCGCGAAGGGCGGTAGCGCCACTTTCCCTTCTCCCCTTGTGGGAGAAGGTGGATCGGCGCAACAGCGCCGAGACGGATGAGGGGTGCTCCAGCGGAGTGAGACGTCGGCGTTCCCTGGAACACCCCTCATCCGTCGCCTTCGGCGACACCTTCTCCCACAAGGGGAGAAGGAAAAAGCGCTCCCTACTCTTCCGGCTCGACGGTAAACAGCAGCGGATAGCCTTTGGCCTTGCCGGCATCTGTCGCCCGCGCGGCCTTGGTCTCGGCGACGTCGCGCGTGAAGACGGCAACCACGCAGACGCCGCGCGTGTGCGCGGTGATCATCACGCGATGCGCCTGATCCTCGCTGAGCTTGAATTCACCTTTGAGCACCGTCACCACGAACTCGCGCGGCGTGAAATCATCATTGACCAGGATGACCTTGTAGAGCTTCGGCCGCTCGGTTTTCGGCTGCGTCTTGGTGCGCGGTTTGAGGACGGTTTCAGGCATCGGAATCCGCCAGTAGGGATAAAGCAATTCCAGGAAAAGTGCTTAGCGATTTTCCGTCCGGAATTGCGTAAGAAATAGCCTCGCTTCCACTCTGTCATGCAAGGAAGCATTCGTCCATTTGCCCGCTGTTGCGACGGGCAGGCATCGGACCTTATGTGGGAAAGCGCCGTCTGCCGTTCAACGACCCTGCCGGCGCATCGTTGTGCCGGAGCCGCCATCATCCATGCCGGAACCGCGCTCCATGAAGGCCGCAACCATCCAGGCGGCGAAGCCGATCAGCGTTGCGCCGGTCAGCACGATCAGGATCCAGCTCTGCGCCGGCGTGATGTAGTCGAAGCTCGACGAGATCACCGGCGCGAAAAGTTCCGGCTCGGTCCTGCCGCTGGCGGGATCCGGCACTGGGCTGGCGGTGAAGATGATCAACGCTCTTGCCGCCGCGGTGGCAACCAGGCCGCCGAGGGTCAGCGAGCGCATCCGGGACGAAAGCCGCTTCTTCATGCGGATTGCCCTACAGCACCGGCATTGCGATCGGGTTAAGGATCGGAAGCAGCGCGGCGGAAGCTGCCGGTGTCAGGCTTCGGCCACCATAAAGCCGCTCCGGCCGATCGGGCCGGAGCGGTCTTGAAAGATCAGGACCGAAGCCTGGATCAGGGCTTCTTCGCGGCCGGCTTCGCGGCGGCGGGCTTCGCCTTCGCCTTCTTGACCGGGCACTTGTGCGTCTTGGTCACTTTGCAGATCTTCTTGGCGGCGACCTTCTTCGGAGCGGTCTTCATCGGAGCGGCAGCGGCCGGCGCAGCGGTCGTGGTCGAAGCAGCCGGAGCCGCGGTCGTCGTGGCGGCGGCGTTTCCGAGAGCCGGCATCGAGAACGCGAGAGCAACAGCGAGACCGAGGGCGGAGAGGAGGGACTTCTTCATGGCTTCATTTCCTTTTTCATGCGGGTCGAGGAGGCGAGCGTCACTGAACCGGGTCGATCGGTGTCACTCCAAGCAGCTTCAAAGCATTTGCGAGCATCCGGATGCCCTGTGCCTGTTTCTTGGCGGCGCAGAACCGGTTTCCCTTTCTTTGAAGTGCCTTCGCCGCGGTGACCTGCGTTGCCGCGGCATGGGTTTCGAGGGCTTCGTCGACTTGACGGCTGAGATTGGTGCAGCGCTCGGCCCGGGTCAGCGGCGTTACCTTTGCGTTGGAGGCCCCGACCGCGGCGGTGATGAGCGACATGCTGAGCAAAGCACCCGTCACGCTGATCCAGAACCTCTGCATTGGTCTTGCCCGTTACTCCGGAAACTTGCGTCGCAGCCGATGACCTGACCGCCACGACACCGGTTATGCCCTTGAAATTTTTCACGAGTTTTTCCCGATTGTAGAATTTTGTTTCTGAATTGTTTCTGGGGAAGCCGATCCGTCCGCATCGTCGCCTCTGGCCAAGATATGGCCCGAATTCTATCGTGTGGGTGATCACCGAAGGACGGCTTGGCTACAGCGATCGCGGGGTTCTCGTGAAATCCGACGCGCACATACTGATCGTCGATGACGACAAGGGCATCAGGGACTTGCTTCAGGAATTCTTCCAGAAGCGTGGACTGCGCACGACCGTGGCCGCCGACGGCACCGAGATGGAGGCGATCCTGCGCCGCACGCAGGTCGACCTGATCGTCCTCGACGTAATGCTGCCCGGCAAAAGCGGGCTGGAGCTTTGCCGCGAGATCCGCGCCAACTACACCACCCCGATCATCATGCTGACGGCGGTCACCGAGACGACGGACCGCGTCGTCGGCCTCGAGATGGGGGCGGACGACTATGTGCCGAAGCCCTTCGATCCGCGCGAGCTGCTGGCACGCATCCGCGCCGTGCTACGGCGCAACGGCGCGGCCGAGCCGCGCCGGCCAGCCAGCAAGCAGGTCTACCGCTTTGCCGGCTGGACCATGGATTGCTCGCGCCGCCGGCTGACGGCGCCTGACGACGTCAGGGTGGAACTGACGATGGCGGAGTTCAACCTGTTGCAGACCTTCGTCAGGAGCTCGCAGCGCGTGCTCACCCGCGAGCAGCTCATCGAGCTCTCCGGCGGCGACACCGGCTACAGCTTCGACCGCAGCGTCGACATCCTGGTCAGCCGCCTGCGCCGCAAGATGGAGGATGACCCGAAGACGCCGAAGCTGATCCTGACCGTGCGCAGCGGCGGCTATCAGTTCCTGCCCGAAACGGTCTCCGAATGAGACGCTTCCTGCCGCAGACCCTGCCTGTGTGGGTGCTGCTCATTGTCATTGCCGGCCTGATGATCAGCCAGGTCGCCACTCTCTACATCGTCTCGCGCGACCGCGCCGCGGCCAACGACATCGTCGATCTCTATCGGCTGAACGATCGCGCCTTTTCGCTGGTGCAGCTGATGCATGACGCCACGCCCGAGGAGCGCAAGGCGACTGCATCCGGCCTGTTCAACGCCACCTATGCGCTGACGGTCTCGGACACCCCCGCCGTCACCTCCTCGATCGCCGGCGACGACCAGCTTGCCGAGCTGGAGGACATCCTGGTCGGCCGCCTGTCGAAATTCGGCATCACCGACGCGCGCGTGCGGCGCGACCCGGCAACGCAAGAGGCCGATGCGCCGGACGGCGAGGTGATGAACAAGGATGTCGGCCAGGTCGAGCGGGATCTTCTGGTGCTGGCTGCCGATTTCGCCCAGAGCGACAAGCTGACAGCCTCTCTGCGCTTTTCCGATGGCCAGTGGCTGAACTTCACCGAGCCGATCACCCCGGCCGGGCCGATCCTGAGTTGGGACAGCCTACCGCTCTATTCGCTGATCGCGGGGCTGATCGTGGTGATGTCGATCTGGTCGCTGCGCCGGCTGACGGCACCCTACCGGATGATGGAAACCGCGGTGAACCGCATCGGCAATGACTTGAAGAGCCCGCCGATAGCCGAAACCGGCAGCCGCGAGATCCGCGCCGCGGCGAAGGCGGTCAACGCCATGCAGATGCGGCTGCGCGAATATGTCGAGGACCGCGAACACCTGGCGGCAGCGCTTGCGCATGATTTGCGCACGCCGCTGACCAGGATGCGGCTGCGGCTCGAGCTGCTGCGCAAATCGTCTGCCCGCGAAGCGCTTGCGCATGACCTTGCCGACATCGAGAGTATCGCCAGCTCGGTGATCGACTTCGCCAAATTCGAGGTCACGGAGGAAAAGGCCGAGCGGATCGATTTCTGGTCGCTGGTGGAATCGATCGCCGACATGTTCGAGGATGCTTCATTCGACGAGGACGCCACGCCGACGCGCGGCCTGATCTGCATCGCGCGGCCAGTGGCCCTGCGCCGTTGCATCACCAATCTCGTCCAGAACGCGGTCACCTACGGCAAGAAGGCGCATATTGGGGTGCGACGGTCGGGCGACACGATCACGCTCACCATCCGCGACGAGGGCCCAGGCATTCCGCAGGCAAAGCTGGATCAGGTGTTCGCTTCCTTCGTGCGCCTCGAACAGTCGCGCAACCGCGAGACCGGCGGCCTGGGCCTCGGCCTCACCATCGCCCGCAACATTGCCCGCGGCGCCGGCGGCGAGATCAGCCTTTCCAACCATCCTGGCGGCGGCCTGCTGACGGAGCTGCGGCTGCCACTGGCAGCTTGAGTCAGGAGCCGGTCGCTCGCACCCGCGCGCCCACTGGATCAGCCGCGCCATCCTTGTGATAGTGCGGCCCGCTCTACAGGGGGCGCGCGCCCTCTTGGACGCGCAAAGCATGCTGAAGCACTTCAATTTGGCGCATGATCCTTTCCAAACCGAAGGTCAGCGACGCAAAAATCGATTCCGATTTTCGGGGTCATGCACGAGGAAACCGAACCATGTTCTACGCGATCCTTGCCTATCACGTCGAAGAGACCGTCCAGTCCTGGACGTCCGAGGAGGATGCAGCGCTTATGAAAGACCTGCTCGAAATCAACGACAGGCTGACCCGCGCCGGCAAGCTGGGGCCGGCGGCCAGGCTGGGCGAGACCGCGAAAGCTGTCACACTGCGCGGCCCGGGCGACGGCATGGTGATCGACGGTCCCTTCGCCGAGACCAAGGAGCAGTTGCTTGGCCTCTATGTGCTGGATTGCGCAAACCAGGACGAGGCGGTCGCGGTGGCGCGCGACCTCAAGCGCGTCAATCCCACCGCCGTCTACGAGATCCGGCCGATCATGCTCTATCTGCCGGGCGCGCCGCTGGCTGCCAGTTGAGATACTTACTTCCGGCCACTCTCTTCAAACCGGTAGCGCCGCGGCTGCGATTTCCTTTCCCACCCGAAGCGTTTCGCACACCAGGAGATCGAGATCTTCGCGCCGCGTGCGGTGGTTGGTGATGGCCACCCTTAGGCAGTGCCGGCCGCGCACGGTGGTGTCGGACAAGACGGCGATGCCTTCTTCCTGCAGCCGCAGCATGATTTCGGTGTTGAAGGCCTTGAGCCGCTCCTCCGATGCGCCGTCTTGTCGATGCCGGAAGCAGACGATGTTGATGGTGGTCGGCGCCGTCAGCTCAAGCGCCGGCTCGGCCTCGATCCGTCGCGTGAGATAGCCGGCCTGGGCGATGTTCTGGTCGATCAGCCGGCCGAATTTCTCGACCCCGTGCTGCTTAAGCGCCATCCAGATCTTCAGCGCGCGAAAACCGCGCGACGTCTGCAGGCCGTAGTCGTGCAGCCATTGCCCGGAGGCGAGGCCGCGCGGCGTCGATTCCAGATATTCGGGCGTCACGGCGAAGGTGTTGCGGTGAGCGGAGGCATCGCGAACCAGCGCGCAGCCTGCCTCGAACGGCGCATGCAGCCATTTGTGCGGATCGAGCGCTACGGAATGCGCCTGCTCGATGCCGGCGACGAGCGACCTGTTTTGAGGTGCGATGGCGATCAGCGCTCCGATGCAGCCGTCGACATGGAACCAAAGGTCTTCTTCCGCCGCCAACGTGGCCAACGCCTGCAGGTCGTCGATCGCGCCGGTGTTGACGGTGCCGGCGGTGCCGATCACACAGGCCGGCTTGAAACCGGCCGCGCGGTCCTCGGCGATGGCCGTCTTGAGCGCACCGACGTCGATGCGCAAATCGGCGTCGGTCGAGATGCGCTGCAGCGCCCGGTTGCCTAGGCCGAGCGCTTCCATCGCCTTGCGATGGCAGGAATGGACCTGCTCCGAAGCGTAATAGCGCAGCGGCCTTGAGATGGCGCCGACGCCCCTTTCGCGAACGTCGACGCCCGCCTTGGCATTGCGCGCCACGGTCAGCCCGATGATGTTGGCCATCGAGCCGCCGCTGACCAGCGTGCCGCTGGCCGAAGCCGGGAATCCGACCATCTCCTTGCACCAGTCGACCACTTGGCTGTCCATCAGCCCGGCGGCGTGGTTGCCGCCGCCGAGATTCGAGCCCTGGACCGCCGCCAGGAAATCGCCGAGCGCGCCGGTGAAATTGCTCGAGCCCATATACCAGGACCAGAAGCGCGGATGGATGTTGCCCATCGGATAGGCCATGACGTTGCGAACGACGTCGCCATAGACATCGGCGATCGGCGCCGGCTCGCGCGGCATTGGCGCATTGAAAAATGTCCGCACCTCGGCCGGCATCTCGCGCCACACCGGACGATCGCGGACATCCCGCAGATAGCCGATGGCATCGTCGACAATCCGATGCGACAGGGCCCGCACGTCGGTCCAATCCGACGGATCGAGCGTTTCATCCATCACCGTTGTTTCCTGCAAATTGTCCATCCGCTCCTCCCCAAAGGCACGCGATCATTCCGTGGATCGTCGTGCGAGATCGTCATGCGGCGCCGCCATCCGGATGGACGACAGCGCCGTGCATTGTCTTCAGGCGTCGAACTGGCAGCTTGGCGTCGAACGCGACAGTGCCATCTCGTCGGCATCCATCTCGGCCTCGATGCCGTCGAAGAGCGGCGTCGACATGTAGCGCTCGCCGGTGTCGGGCAGCATGCACAGGATCACCGAACCGGCCGGAGCCGTGCCTGCGATCTGGCGCGCCACGGCGAAGGTGGCGCCGCCGGAGATGCCTGTGAAGATGCCTTCCTGCTGCGCCAGCGCCTTCGCCCATTTGATGCCTTCCGGACCGGGGATCGGCACCACCTCGTCATAGTAGCGCTGGTCGATCGCCTCCTGCAGCACGTTAGGGATGAAGTCCGGCGTCCAGCCCTGGATCGGATGCGGTTCGAAGGCCGGATGGCTGGCCGCCGGCGCGCCGCCGGCGCCGCGTTCCTGCGTCTTGCCGCTGCCGATAAGCTGCGCGTTCGCCGGCTCGGCAAGCACGATGCGGACATCCGGCCGTTCGCGGCGCAGCACTCGGCCGACGCCGGCGATGGTGCCGCCGGTGCCATAGCCGGTGACCAGCACGTCGAGCCTGGAACCCGCGAAATCGTTGATGATCTCGCGCGCCGTGGTCGCCTCGTGGATGGCGGCATTGGCTTCGGTCTCGAACTGGCGGGCCAGGAACCAGCCATTGGCTTCGGCGAGCTCCACCGCCTTCTTGTACATTCCGAACCCCTTCTGGGCGCGCGGCGTCAACACCACCTTGGCACCCAGCATGCGCATCAGCTTGCGGCGCTCGATGGAAAAGCTGTCGGCCATCGTCACCACAAGCGGATAGCCCTTTTGCGCGCAGACCATGGCAAGGCCGATGCCGGTGTTGCCGCTGGTCGCCTCGACGACGGTCTGGCCCGGCTTCAGCTTGCCGCTGCGCTCGCCTTCCTCGATGATGTTGAGCGCCAGCCGGTCCTTCACCGAGGCCGCCGGATTGAAGAACTCGGCCTTCACATAGATCGTCGCATGCGCCGGGCCGAGATTGTTGATACGGATGACCGGCGTGTCGCCGACCGTGTCGAGAATGCTGTCGAACAGCCGGCCCCGGCCGGCTGTGGTCCTGATTTTCAACTGCTGCAACATGGGCTTTTCTCCTCGATGTCTCACGCGCCGGTTACAGACCGGCGGCTTCGGCGGCGCGGTTTCGACACTTTGCCGCGTTAGCCTGCATGACCAGCCGCAAATGCGGCAACGGCGGCATTCCGGCATGGAATGAGGCTGCCGGATGCTTCCTGTCGTCTTTGGTGATAGAACATGGATCAGCTGGTCAGCGTTGGAGAGAGCGTGGAAACTTACGTGGAATCCACCCGATCGAGCCTGAACAAAACCGCCGCCGGCCTGTCCGTGCGATTGCTTGGGCAACTGGCGATTGCCCGTTATGGCGAGCCGGTCAAGCTGCCTTCCTCGCGCAAGCTGCGCGCGCTGCTGGCCTATCTGGCGCTCGCGCCGCGCCCCGTCAGCCGCAGCCGGCTCTGCGAGCTTCTGTGGGACGTGCCCAATGATCCGCGCGGCGAACTGCGCTGGTGCCTGAGCAAGCTTCGCGGCGCGCTCGACGAACCGGCTCTGCACAGGATCGAGACCGACGGCGACACCGTGGCGCTTCGCCTTGCCGATGCGAGCGTCGATGCAGTCGAAGCTTCTGTTGCGGCCGCCGAAGGGATCGAGACGCTTGGTCTGGAACGTCTGCGAACGCTGGCGCAACTCTTCGCCGGCGATTTCCTTGATGGGCTGGAGCTCGACAGGAGCCCGCATTTCACCAGCTGGCTCACCGCGCAACGTCGCCGTTTCAGCTCATGCCATGTCGCTGTTCTGGAGCACATAATCGGCCTTCTCCCGCAGGGAGCCGATGAAGCCGGTGCCTATCTGGACAAATGGCTGGAACTCGCGCCCTTCGACGGACGCGCGCATGTGGCGCTGCTGGAAAACCTCGCGCGGCGCGGCCAGATCGGCGCCGGCGAGGAACATCTGGCCACCGCGGCGGAGCTGTTTCATTCAGAAGGGCTGGATTTCGCGCCGTTGCGCGAGGCATGGCACGAGATCAGAGCCCGGAACGCCGGCGCGACGCCATGCGCCCGGTCCGGGCCAACTTCTCTCGCCCCACAACCGCCGATGTTGGCCGTCGAATCCGAACCCGCCGCGTTGCGCCGGGCATCGCTGGCGGTGATGCCGTTTGCCGAAAGCGCCGTCAATTTCCGCGGCGGACTTGCCGATGGCCTGACCCACGACATCATAACGCGCCTCGCCAAGCTTCGCGATTTCTTCGTCATCGCCCGCGGATCGGTATTCGCTCTGGCCGAGAAGGACATCGCGCCGGAGGATGCCGGGCGCCGGCTCAATGTCGACTATGTGGCGACAGGTTCGGTCCGCAGCGTTTCGGGCAGGGTGATCGTCTCGGTCGAGCTCGTCGAGGTCCGCACCGCGAGGATCGTCTGGGCCGAGACCTTCGAGCACAGGCCGGACGAGATCTTCGCCGTCATCGAGGATATCGGCAACAGCATCGTTTCCTCGATCGCGGCCGAGATCGCGACGGTCGAACGAAACCGGGCAATGCTCAAGGCACCGAATTCGCTCAATGCCTGGGAGGCCTACCATCGCGGTCTGTGGCACATGTACCGCTTCACCCGTCAGGAGAACGAGCTGGCGCAGCAGTTCTTCAACGACGCCCTGAAGCTCGACCCCACTTTCGCTCGTGCCTATGCCGGGCTTTCCTTCACCCACTGGCAGAACGCTTTCCAGCGTTGGGGCGATCGCGACCGGGAGACAGCGCTGGCTTTCGAATCCGCCGGTCATGGCCTTCTGGTGGATGACCGCAATCCGGCCGCGCACTGGGCGATGGGCCGCGCCTTGTGGCTGCGCGGCGATCAGGACGGCTCACTCATCGAACTGGCAAAGGCCGTCGACCTCAGCCCAAACTTCGCGCTCGGCCACTATGCGCTGTCCTTCGTGCACTCGCAGTCGGGCGATCCGCAATCGGCGATCGGCTCGTCCGATCACTCGCGTCATCTCAGCCCCTTTGATCCGCTGCTGTTCGGCATGATGGGCGCACGCGCCATGGCCCATGCGCGGCTGGGGCAATTCAACGATGCTGCCGAATGGGCGCTGAAGGCGGCAGCCCGGCCCAATGCCCATGTCATCATCCTGGCCATCGCCGCGCATTGTCTGGCATTGGCGGGCCGCCAGGATGAGGCGCGAAACTTCGCCGCCGCAATCCGCAAGACGTTGCCCGACTACCGGGCCGACGATTTCATCGCCACCTTCCGCTTCGATCGGGACGCGGAAACCATGTTCCGGAAGGGCTCCAAGCTGGTCGGACTGAGCTGAGTCTGCTTCCTGCTAGAGCAATTCCAGGAAAAGTGTGTAACGGTTTTCCGTCCGGAATTGCGTAAAAACAAATACTTAGGGCGGTTCGGCGATTCTATTAATCGCTGAAACGCTCTAATGCACGAGCGGGCCGCTTGCCTTCCGCCATGCATCGATGCCGCCCTGGATGTGCTTGGCGTTCGATATCCCGACATCCTGCGCTGCCTGCACAGCCATCGCCGATCGCTCGCCGAAGGCGCAGTAGAACAGGATTTGCTTGGCCGTCGATTTCGCCAGCTCATGCAGCATGCCGCCGGCGGCGATGTTCTCCTGCAGCCGGGTGTAGGGCAGATGGATGGCGCCGGGGATGACGCCGTGGCGTTCCCGCTCCGACTGCTCGCGCAGGTCGATCAGTGCCACATCGGGCCGACCGACCAGCGCCAGCGCCTGCTCGGCGGTCACCGACCAGCCGCGGCTGGCGATATCGTCCTGGTGCAGCCCGACCCGCATGTTGGCGGGCACCGCGACATCCATCATCTTCGGGTTGGACAGATTCAGATTGTTCATGATGTCGACGTATTCGTCGACCGACCTCACCTGCAGGCGCGGATTGAAGGCCTTCTCCTCGCCTATCGTCGACACGGTCTCGCCCTTGTAGTCGTGCGCCGGAAAGATCAGCGTCTCGTCGGGAAGCTTGAGCAGGCGGCCGAAGATCGATTCATATTGCTGGCGCGGATCGCCGTTCTGGAAATCGGTGCGGCCGGTGCCGCGGATGAGCAGCGTGTCGCCGGTGAAGACCCGGTCCGGCAGGACGAAGCTGTAGGAATCGTCAGTGTGGCCCGGCGTGTAGACGACGTCCAGCGCCAGCCCCTCGATGGCAAGCTTGTCGCCGTCGGCAAGCCGCATCGACACGACGTCGGCCTTGGTCTGCTCGCCCATCACCGTCACGCAATGCGTCCTGTCGCGCAGCGCGCCGAGGCCGGTAATGTGGTCGGCATGGAGATGTGTGTCCACCGCCTTGACCAGCCTGAGGTCGAGCTCGTTGACCAGTTGCAGGTAGCGTTCGACCTTCTCCAGCACCGGATCGATGATCAGCGCCTCGCCGCCGCGGCGGCTGGCGAGCAGATAGGAATAGGTGCCCGAAACGGAATCGAAGAGCTGTCGGAAGATCATTGCCGCATACCCCGCTGCATTCGCACCGTCGGGCACCGCCCGCGCGGTCGCGGCAATATCCTACCTCATAGAACAGCGGAATCGGAATGGATTTCGAAAAATGCCGGGGCAGATGCTCCTTGCACGGTCTCGACATGCATGCGCCGGCGGCTGGATTTGTCGGGAACCCCCTCAAAAGGCTCTGCTGAGGCGGGCCTGGCCTCGGACAGTGAAGGCATTGTCACTCCCGTAGCCTGCCTCGAAGCCGGCATTCAGGGTCATGCCGGCGCCCAACTCCGCCGCGACGTCCGCGCCGGCAAAGCCGCGGAACACCGCTTCTCCGCCGCCTGCGGCAAAAGAGATGTCCTGGCCAAGCAGCGTCGCCGACAAGTCGCCGCTGTTTTGCCCGATCGCATCGATCCCGGCACGAAGGGTGGTTTGCCAAGTCTGGCCCGGCGTGCTGGCAGGCGCCAAAGCCAGGGCGAGTTGGCCACGCGCCTCGAACACGTTGACGTCGCGCCCCGAGACCGCGAGGTCGCCGTCCGAGCCGGTCTCCGCGTAGTCGTCGACAAAGAGCCCCACGTAACGCAGCCGCACGCTGGGTATCAGCGTGCCGGCCGCGACCGGCAGCCGCGTGCCGAGCGTAACCGACGGGCTGAGGAAGATGCTGTTGAAATCGGCTCGCGCCGTCTCGACGCCGCCGAGCACCAGGTTGTTCGCGACACGGCGGCGGCTCCGCTCCTGCAGCACGCCGGCAACGAAAGTCGCCTCAGCAAAGCGCGTTCCTGCGTCATAGCCCAGATAGCCGCCCGCAAATACGCTGCGATGGACGATTTCCTGCGCGTCGTCGTCGACGTCGGTCGATCCGGCAGCACCTCCCAGCAGCACGCCACCCATGAAGCCGTCTCCAGAGCGCCTTTCAGCGCCGGCGACCATACCGCCCAGCGCCTCGCCGAATCCAGCCGATGCGCCGGAACCGCCCTGGGAGCGTATCCCGCCAAATGTGGAGATCCAGGCGTCTGGACCGTTATTCGGCGCAAGCGCATCGCCGCTTGGGGCAGGCATGCGCGCCTCGACGGTGCCGGCTAAGCCGTTGACGAGATCTTGTATCAGCGGCCCAGCGCTCGCAGACCCGGTTGTGTCCAGGACCGCCACAGTGTCGCCGCTTGTCACGTACGGCCTGCCGCCGGCTCGGATGGTTTGCGGCGGCCCGCTTCCGGCGAAGCTCATGACGGCGTTCAGTGCGGGGCCGAAGGTCGCCGTGTTGCCGCCGCCGGAAAAGACGATCGGTCCCTGGAGCGCCGTGCCGCCCAAAAGGTTCAGCGTGGCTCCAGGCGCGCCGAAAAAGATTGCCGCGCTCTGGTCGCTGAACACACGACCAGAGTTGGTAATGATCGAATTGTCGCCGAGCGCGGCGATGCCCACTGCGCTCGCGCCGTCCACGACGACCGTACCGGAATTGGTGACCGTGGCATTGCCGGACAGGGTACCGATACCTGTCGCGCCTGCGCCGGAAACGGTGACGGCGCCGCTGTTGACGATTTGGATGTCATTGCCAACAGCGCCGATACCGATGGAAGCCAGCCCGGACACGAAGATCGACCCGGAATTGTCCAGCCGAAGGCCGCTGTTCTGCCAAAGGATCCCGGCAGCCGCGACCCCATAGGCTTCGATCGAGCCGCTGTTGGAAACCGTCAGGTCCGGCCCGGCGCCGATGATGCCCGCGGCCGCCGCGCCGGCAACACCGATGAAGCCGCGGTTGTCCACACGCCCGCCGGACGCATCGCTGATGATGCCGTATGTGGCGACACCAAGTGCTTCTATCGAGCCGTTGTTGACGATGCGCGCGTTCTCGCCCTCGGACAGTATGCCGATGGAAGCATCGCCTATTGCTAGGATCGCCCCGTCATTGAGGATTGTTGCGTCGGGGCCTTGTGAATTGACATTGATGGCGCCGCCGCCCGACGTTTCAACCAGACCACGGTTGGTGAATCTCTGGTCTGGGCCGAACATCCGCACGGCATCGACGCCGGCGCCAAAAGTTTCGATCGCTCCCGCTGGGCTGACCACGCCGGCGTCGCCGGCACCGGTCATCGTCTGCTGGCCGGCAGTCACGCCGTTGCCGATGACAAAACTTTGGCAGCGCGCCGCGCCGCTTTCAAGCGAGACCGCGGCGAGAATTGACAGCGCAACCGCGCCGGAAAGCCCAGCATGCGACGTCGGTATCCCCCTCGCATGGGCACGCAACAAGCGAATTCTGCGCTCGGCAGGAGCGAAAAACAAGCCGGAGGCAGCACCCAGACCTCGGGTGGACGCGCGCGGACAGACCTATCGCCTGAGCACCGCGCTCAGCACGTCCCGGATGCCGATCGCGCCGACGAAGCGCGAGCCTTCGTCGAACAGCGCCACTGGCGCGGTCTGCGAGCGGTGCATGGCCAGCATCACCGTCTTCAGCGACGTGCCGGGATTGGCCCAGAACACCTGCGCTCCCTCCTCCGGCTGGCGCTCGACATCGGCGCAGGACACCCACACCGCAGGCTTGCCGTCGCGTTCGGCCGCCGCCACCAGGCCATGCTCGTCGATCTGGAAGCGCGTCGTCTTGCGACGATCGAGCCAGACCCAGCCATTCTCGCCCTGCTCCAGGTCGCGGCGATCGCGCATCACGTTCCACGCCGTCAGCACCGAGAGCGGGTTCACATTGGCGATGAAGTCGCGGACATAATCGTTGGCCGGACGCAGGACGATGTCTTCCGGCGCGCCGGTCTGGACGATACGCCCGCCTTCCATGATGGTGATGTGGGTGCCGATCTTCAGCGCTTCCTCGAGGTCGTGACTGACGAAGATGATGGTCTTCTTCAGCTCCGCCTGGAGCTGCAGGAGCTCGTCCTGCAGCTTGGTGCGGATCAGCGGATCGAGCGCCGAGAACGGCTCGTCCATCAAGAGGATCGGCGCCTCGGTAGCGAAGGCGCGCGCCAGGCCCACGCGCTGCTGCATGCCGCCCGAAAGCTCATGCGCGTATTTCTTCGACCATTGATCGAGATGGACCAGCTGCAGCTGCTTCTGCACGCGGGCCTTGCGCTCGGCTTCCGGCACGCCGGCAAGCTCCAGCCCGAAGCCGACATTCTCCTCCACCGTACGCCACGGCAGCAGGCCGAACTGCTGGAACACCATCGCCACCTGCTTCTGCCGCAGGCGCCGAAGCGTGGCCTCGTCGCAGCCGACGACGTCGACCGTGCGGTCGCCGTCCTTCACCAGAACCTGGCCGCGCGACACCACGTTCAGCCGGTTGACGGCCCTGAGCAGCGTCGACTTGCCCGAGCCCGAAAGGCCCATCAGCACCGAGATCTCGCCCTCGTGAACGGTGAGGTTGGCGCCGGCGCAGCCCAGCACATTGCCGGTCTTTTCGAGGATCTCGGCGCGGGTGGCGCCCTGGTCGATCATCGCCAGCGAACCCGCCTGATCGGCGCCGAAGACGATATCGACATTCTTGAAGTCAACGGCGACAGTCATTTCTTGCCTCCAACGCCAATGCGGGTCATCCGGTCGAGCACGATGGCCAGCACGACGATGCCAAGGCCGGCCTCGAGCCCGAGGTCGATCCGGCGCGAGCCGAGCGCGCGGTTGATTTCAGTGCCGAGGCCGCCGGCACCGATCAGGGCCGCGAACACGACCATCGACAGCGACAGCATGATCGACTGCGTCAGGCCGGCCATGATGGTGGGCAAGGCTGAAGGCAGCTCGACCTTCCAGAGAAGTTGTCTTTTGGTGGCGCCGAACGCCTCACCTGCCTCGACGATCGATTTCGGCACCGAGGTGACGCCGAGATGCGTGAGACGAACCGGAGTCGGAATGACGAAGATGATGGTGACGATGAGGCCGGGGGCGTTGCCAAGCCCGAACAGCGTCAGCACCGGGATCAGGTAGACGAAGGTGGGCAGGGTCTGCATCAGGTCGAGCACCGGCAGCATGAAGCGGTAGACCTTCGGCTTGTGCGCAGCCCAGATGCCGAGCGGAACGCCGATAGCCATCGAGGCGGCGGCGGCGGCGACCACCAACACCAGTGTCTCCACGGTCTGCTTCCACAGGTTCTGGTTGATGATGAAGACGAGGCCGATGAAGACGCCGATGGCGAGCGGGCGCGAGCGCTGCAGGAACCAGGCGATGACGGCGACCACCAGGGCGAGCAGCACCGGCGGCACCACCAGCAGCAGGTCCACCGCCCCGTCGAGGATAAAGTTGAGGCCGTTGGAGAAGGCTCTGAAAATGGTGTCGAAATTGTCAGTGAGGAACCCGAAGAAGGCCTTCCCCCACGGACCTATGGGGATCTTGTAGGCGATCAGGAATTTCGAAATCGGATCCATCTTTCCCCTCTTTGGCCTTCGCCGTCCTGGCGGACGGTCGTCTTCTCAGCATATGAAAAAGGGCAGCCTTCTCCAGTGGCTGCCCTTTTCCGGAGATCACACCGGGCTCAAGTCGGCTTAGCCTCCGAGCGCCGTCTTGACAGCCGCAGCCGCATCGCCGCCGTCGAAAGTGGTCACGCCGGCGATCCAGGGAGCGACCGCGTCCGGATGTTTCTTCAGCCAGTCGGTGGCGACCGTCTGGGCATCGCCGCCCTTCAGGATCGCGTCCATCATCTCGCCTTCCATGTCGAGATTGAACTTCAGGTTTGAGATGAACTTGCCGGCATTCGGGCATTCGGTGGTGTAGCCCTTGCGAACATTGGTATAGACGGTCGCGGCGCCGAAGCCGCTGTCGCCCATGCCGTCGAGATAGGTGATCTTCATGGCGCCCATCACCGGATGCGGCGTCCAGCCGAGGAAGGCGATCCACTCGTTGTTCTTCATCGACTGCTCGGCCTGCGTCAGCATGCCGGCTTCCGACGACTCGACCAGCTCGAAACCTTCGAGATTGTCCTTCGGGTTCTTGATCATGTCGAGGATGATGCGGTTGCCGTCATTGCCGGCCTCGATGCCGTAGATCTTGCCGTTGAACTTGTCCTTGAACTTGCCGAGATCGGTCAGCGTCTTGACGCCGGCGTCCGCGACATAGGTCGGCACGACGATGCCATAACCGGCGCCGGTCAGGTTCGTGCTTACCGTCTCGACCGAGCCGTCGGCGGTATAGTCCTTGATGTCGTTGGTCATCGACGGCATCCAGTTTCCGAGGAAGACGTCGAGGTCCTTGTTCTTCAGCGACGCATAGGTCACCGGCACCGAAAGCTGGATCGTTTGCGGCTCGTAGCCGAGCGCGGTCAGCAGCACCGATGCCAGCCCGGTGGTTGCCTGGATGTCGGTCCAGCCGACATCCGAAAGACGCACCGCCTTGCAGCTTGCCGGATCGCCGGCATAGGCGGCGGTCGTAGACAGAAGCGCCGCCAGGCCGAGGCCGGCGACGAAGGATTTCATGCGCGACATAAACTTTTCTCCCATTGCAATTCGAGGCGCCGCGAAGCCACGGTTCTTGCGCCCGCCTTGTTTCGTCAGCCAAACACCATTTTGATGCGGTTTCAAGCGGCGCCGCATCACGAACAACGGCGCGCGCTGGCCATTCAGCGACATGCCGGGGATCTTTCTGGCAGGGGCTGAGTTTTTGGTGGATGGAGCAAGCGCCCCCTCCCCGCGCCGCGGCAATTGAGCTTAAAGACCCGTATGGCCAAGCTCTACTTCAACTATGCGACGATGAATGCCGGCAAGACGACCATGCTTTTGCAGGCGTCCTACAACTATCGCGAACGCGGCATGACGACGATGCTGTTCGTCGCCGGCCATTATCGCAAGGGCGACAGCGGACTGATCTCGTCGCGCATCGGCCTTGAGGCCGAGGCCGAGATGTTCCGCGGCGGTGACGATCTCTATGCCCGGGTCGCCGAGCATCACGAGCACACCACCGTGCATTGCATCTTCGTCGACGAGGCGCAGTTCCTCGAGGAAGAGCAGGTCTGGCAGCTTGCCCGCATCGCCGACCGGCTGAACATCCCGGTCATGTGCTATGGCCTGCGCACCGATTTCCAGGGCAAGCTGTTTTCCGGCTCGCGCGCGCTGCTTGCCATAGCCGACGACTTGCGCGAGGTGCGCACCATCTGCCGCTGCGGCCGCAAGGCGACGATGGTCGTGCGCCTCGGTCCCGACGGCAAGGTGGCGAGACAGGGCGAGCAGGTGGCGATCGGCAAGGATGTCTATGTCTCGCTCTGCCGCAGGCACTGGGAAGAGGAAATGGGCAGGGCCGCGCCCGATGACTTCATCGGTTTTACGGGCAATTGAACAGTGAGCGCCGTGGCCGATTGTCCGCGCGGCAGTCATCGCCTGACGGGTCGAGCCGTTGGCCGGTT
The DNA here is from genome assembly GCF_004791585.1 of Mesorhizobium sp. M1C.F.Ca.ET.210.01.1.1. GTDB lineage: Bacteria > Pseudomonadota > Alphaproteobacteria > Rhizobiales > Rhizobiaceae > Mesorhizobium. The sequence continues at coordinate 7,454 of NZ_SRUU01000007.1, read as the reverse complement.
GACGGGATCGGCTGATCTCGCGGCGATCCGCAACAAGAGATTTCGCTGCACCATTCCAGCGACGCACCCCGTTCGCAAAAACAATAGCTTGAGGCGTATCAGCTAAAGCTGCCCGAGGGCGAGGCGCATTACTCGCGCCATGAGCGTGCTTGCCTTGTCTTTCAAGGACCTGACCAATTCTTTTGTTTTGGCGTCTCTCCTTGTGTTCCTTCTTTCAATCCCCTGAGGCCCCACATATATTCGCCGCCACATGCGACACGAAACCGGATGCCGAAGCGGGAGGCCCCTATGGCGACATTGCAGAATTTCGATGCCGAAATTGCCAAGACCAAGCAGGTCGTTGAGGACATGCGCACCAAGATCGAGCAGTCCGGCACCGTGCTCGACACGCTCGCCCAGGCCGACAAGAAGATCGGCGACGCCAATTTCGACATCGAGAACGCCCGCATCGAGGACGTGCTGAAGCAACAGAAGGTCATGGAAGGCAACATCGCCGACCTGATCATCGGGCTGGAGGACGCCACCAATGTCTTCGGCGCCGAATTCGAGAGCATGAAGAATTACACCGGCTGGGAAAGTTTCGTGGGCGTCTTCTCGGAGCAGCGCAAGCAGCGCATGCGCACCGACCGCGTGCGCAACATGTCGCTGGCCGGCAATCTGCAGGAGCTGCTGGCCAAATCCGACACCATTGTCGGCATTCTGAAAGCCCAGAAGCAGATCCTCGACCAGCGCTACAAGACCTCAGAAACCAGCCTGTCGCAGGTGATCGAGCGCCGCAAGACGACCATGGCCAATCTGGAGACGGTGCAGAAGCGCATCGAGGAGCTCAACCCGATGCTGCTCGACATCGAGAACAAGATCGCCGCCTCGACCAGCCAGAAGGAGCGCACCCAGTTCGAAGGCGAGCGTTCCAAGATGGCGACCGAATACAACGAGAAGCAGGCCAAGGAGCAGGAACTGCTCGCCGAAAGCCAGACACTGGAACGCTACACCTCGATGTTCCATACGTTCGTGGACTCTCTCAACAACCAGATCGCCGCGCAGTCGACGCTGATCAACAAGCTGACCATCGACACCGAGCAGCGCATCGTGCTGTACAAGGCGCTGGAAGACTCGCTCAAGACCGCCGCCCAGCAGGATGTCGCCCACAAGATCAACACGCTTGGCAGCCAGGTCGACAATACGGCCGAAGAGACGATGGCCGGCATCGGCGCCGCCTCGCAGAAGCACATCGGCGATCTCTTGGAAATGCACGAGAAGAACATGGTGGCCTCGGCCGACATCCAGCGCCGCAAGAAGCTCGCCGACGATGCCTTCGCCCGCCGCTTCGACGAGGTGATGAAGAAGCACAACGCCGCCAACTACGTGCAGCAGTAGGCGGCGTGACGGCATTTTTCAGGGCAGTGCCATGACCCCCGAAAATGAAGCGGCGGCGCGCTACTTCTCCGCCATCACCGCGGCGCTGAGCGGGCTGGAAGTGTTCATGCGCGACGACCGCTCGCCGCTCTACCGGCACGGCATCGTCGCCAGGATCGTCGCCGAATACATCGCCCGGCTGGACAAGTCCTTCGCCTGCTGGCGCAACCGGCTCGGCTTCATGGACACGTTCCGCATCTCGCGCGCCGACAGCGGCTATCCGGTCTTCCAGAACCTGCTCGAGCTGGAAAACGACCGCCGCCAGGCAGATAGCCGCCTGGCCAACATCCCGCAGGCCGGCGAGCTGCGCGAGGAGATGGCGGACTTCATCCTGCGCCACAAGGAGTTTCCCGCCGCGCTCCAGAAGTCGATGGCCGAGCGGCTCTATCTGGAGGACGTCAAGAGCGAGGCGACCTTCGGTCCCTTCATCCTGGCGCAGACGGCCAAAGTCTCGGTCAATCCGAAGACCATGCGGCCCTATTACCTGGTTCATTGGGCAACATTTGACGGCAGCGCCAACCTGCCGCTGGTCTACATGGTGACGGTGGAGGACTCGTCCGAAAGCATGGTGCGCCAACTTGTCGACGACAGTACCGGCAAGCTGAACGAGCGCGTCGACATTCCCCTTCCGGTCGACGGCCTGCTCAACCCCGAGCTTGCCCACCGCTTCGACGATTTCACCAAGAAAAATTCGGCCTATGCGCTCTCGCCGGCGACCATCGCGGTCAACCTCGACAAGGATTTCGAGCCGCTGCACCCCAAGCAGCTCAGGCGCGTCGTGCTCGGCCCCTTCTACTCGGCAGGCATCACCGAAAACAATTCGACGGTGACCGAGGTTCTGGCCAAGGTGCGCAAGCCCGAAAATGCCTGGCTGCTCACCTGGACCATCCAGGAGGTCTTTTCCAAGGCCGAGAAACCCGGCCGCAAGGGCCTGTTCTCCAGCGAGAAGTCGACGCAGGAATTCTTCATCAACACCGACGACCTCGAAGCGGCGCGCCAGGGTGTCTCGAGTTACGAGAACCACGCGCTGATCCCGCATGAGGCCTATCAGGCGCTCTACGCCGCCGGCGAGGCGCAGAAGATCTTTTCCGGCTACAAGGTCCACATCCTGTCGAACGGGCAGGTCATCAGCGACGTCTGATTTCAAACCGCGGAGCATCCTTCATGGACACCGGGCTGACCACGATCTCGGAAGCGGCAATCGAAAAGCATCGCGCCACGGCACAGAGCTTCATCACCCGCATCGTCGTGCTGGAGGATCCGTCTAGCTCCTCCGGCACCGCGCTTGCCGGCACCAACCGCCGCTTCGTCTCGACCGTCTCGGTCGGCTCGGTGCGCCGCACGCGCGAGGTGGAACTCACGAAGACGGTTCAAGCCATCCATCCCGACGACCAGTTGCTGACCATTCCCCAGCACACGCTTCTCTACCGCGCCCGGCGCGGCCTTGCGATCGCGCTGGCCATTTCGGATGTCTTCGCCGAGGGCTCGGACCTCGAAAGCCTGCAGTCGAAGAATGCGCGCGCGCCGCTCGAAGGCGACGAGGCGTCGGCCTTCAAAAGGCTCCTGTCGGCCTCGGCTTACGTTTCGGCCTTCAGTCTCGCCTCCTACCTCTTCCAGCTGATCGATAGCGATGGCGAAGCGCCGAACGACAGTCCCGAACCCGACTTCCTCTTCGACACGCCGCAGGATGCGGTGAAGTCGATCGTGGCCGGGCTCGACAAGGCGATTGCCGGCGCCAAGGACGACGCCGACCTGATGACGCGAGCTCGCGCCTTCGCCCGCGTCGCCATCGACGGGCTCTTGGCGAGGAAGGGCCGCTTCGACGGCATCGGCGCGTTCGAGAATGCGCATATCCGCATCGACGTCGACGATTTCACCCTCGACGGCTTCGACGTCGCGCCCGGAAAGCGCTCGAAGCCATTGGTGATGACCTTCAAGAAACCGGAAGAGGTTGTCGGCAACCACATCGCCAAATTCCAGTCGGTCAGGCTGGCCAAGATGCTGATGGCCTACGACTTCGAGCGCGAGTTGAACCCCTTTGTCGAGCTCGGCGGCTTCCTGTTCACCTTCATCGGCGACGGCGCTCCCGGCACCGGCAAGACGACGCTGATCCAGATGATCGCCGGCCTCGTCAACGGCTATTGCCAGGTCGCGGGCTATCCCTTCGCCTACGAGAATTTCGGCGTCGACCAGATCTCGTCCTACCAGGGCAAGTCCGGCCAGAACTGCCGCCAGTTCATCAACAACGTTCTCAACCCGCGCGCCATCGGCTTCGGCACCATCGACGACATCGACCAGGTGGCGGCGCGTCGCTCGGACGATCGCGCCTCGGCCGGCCAGCAGGAAATCACCGGCGTCTTGATGGATGCCTTTGCCGGCGCGTCCACGGTGGTGCGCGGCAATTGCTCCTTCGGCATGTTCTCCAACTATCCCGAGAATGTCGACGACGCGCTGCGCCAGCGCGCCGGCGCCCGCTGGCTGGTCGACGGGCCGCAGACCCGCGACGACTACATCGACATCTTCGTGCTGCTCGCCGGCAAGAACCACAAGATCCCGCTTGGCGACCACAAGCTCTATGCGGCGCAGGAGATCCAGCGCGCCGTGGCCGAAGCCTATGAGGAGCATGAGAAGCCGCAGGAAGACGGGCTGATGAAGGTCTATGAGCGCTACATGAAAGAGAACGGCGCGCCAAAGACCATGGCCGACATCGGCACCTATCTGCACATGATCAAGGACGCCGAGCCGCGCTTCACCGGCCGCGCCATCAAGAACGTCACCGACGCCATCAAGATGCGCGCCATGGACATCGAGCTGCCGGACGACTGGTTCGAGAAGCCGGAAGCCTTCATGCACAAGAGCTACGACGACAAGAAGGCGATGATCGAGGAACTGCGCGGGCCTTTTTCGATGGACATGGTCATGCAGGAGATCAACCGCTACGCTGATTCCGAATTCCGCTATTCCGACAAGTCCGACGATGCGGCGGTAGAGAAGCTCCTTCGCGATGCGCGGCTACGCGAACGCGCGGCGAGCGAGATGGAGGAGTTGAAGAAGAAGGGCTTGTGGAATGCGTGAGTTGCGCCGACCTCCCCTTCTCCCCGTGAACGGGGAGAAGGAATAATGGTCAAGAAACCCGACCTCCTGCGCGACAACGAGCTGATCTACGGCAGGTTGCTCGCAATCGACGAGCCGCATCTCATCCAGCGCTACAACAAGGCGCTTGTCGCCTTCGGCCTCGAGCCCACCAAGCTGAAGAGCTTCCAGATCGACCGCACCGGCTTTTCGCCCGAGGTCGCCGAGGAGTGTGGCGACTACAACTATCTCGATCCCAACGAGGTCAACCGCCGCTTCATCATCCTGACGCCCTCGCAGATCGATCTGCCGGTGGTCCACACCGCCTTCTCCAACACCTCGCAGCTGATGTTCGAGTTCATGTCCAGGAACCAGCGCGCCATCGACGCGCTGACCATCAAGGACGTCATCTACGGCGAGATCGAGGACTCCATTCCCAAGGTCAACGACATCGAGGACCTGCTGTCGATCAACCAGGTCGAGTTCAAGGTGCTGTCGGCCGAGGATGTGCTGGGCAAGGCGGCCGAGCTCGGCAAGCTGGTCGACCGGCTGAAGCTGGAGCCCGACGCCTGGCGCGACAATGCCATGCTTGAGCGCATGGTGGAACTCGCAAAGGTCTGCGGCGACATCCGCGAGAACGCGCTGGTGCCCGACCAGGTCATCTTCCGCCACAATGCCTACTGGACCAGCCATTTCGGCGGGCTCTACGTCTTCGTCGATCCTGACGTGACGACAGTGATCTCCGATCCGGCCGCCCCGGGTTTCCGCCGCTCGCGGCCCTGGCAGGTGAGCTATCTGTCGATCAATGACGCCGACAAGGTGTTCCGCTTCCTGGCCGCCACCGGGCGTCTTGACCTGCCGCGCGCTTCCTGGATCGAGGCCTCGGGCTATCTCGAGCATCGTGCCGAGATGGTGGTGCGGGCGCTGATCCGCGACGCCGAGCCCAACCGCAACCTGACGGACGTCGACAAGGTCTGGCTGCAGACCTGGATCCTCGGCCATGCCGACCTGATCGCCAGCGACGGCAACTTCCCTTTCCTCAACGCCGCCAAGCGTGAGATCGCCCAGTTCGGCCACCTGAAACTGGAAGATGTGCCGCCGCGCCAGCGCTTCCTGGTCGTGCGCGCCAAACCCGATCATCCCGATGCCTGGCTCACCAACCAGCTGATCTCGGATTTCGTGCCGCAGGACTTCGTCTCGCGCTACGTCTTCAACAAACCGGGTTTCTACAAGGACTTCGACGGCTTCAGCGACGCCTGGCGATCGCATGTTGTGGACGTTCTGAAAACCACATATTTGAAGGACAAGGCGGCGTTCCGCGCGCGCCTTTACGGCTTGACTGACTGAGGGGTGACGGGAGCCATGCTTGATCCGATCGTTAATTTTTTCACCCAGATTTTCCAATGGATCGGCCGCGGCATCGGCTTCTTCATCGGCATCATCCTGTGGCCGTTCATATGGGTTGGCCGCTGGTACGGCCAGCGCGGCTGGATCCTGAAAGCGGTGGTGGGCCTGGCCCTTCTGGTGCTGATCGGCCTTTACGCCAACTTCTTCTATGCAACCCAGTGGTGGAACAATTTCGACCCGAACTATCCCGACAAATATACCTTCGAGAAGCGCAACATTTCGGCCGGCGAGCAGGTCTCGGCCGGAGCCGGCACCGACACCGCGAAGACCTGCGGCAACTCGGCGATCGCCCAGGTGGCTGCGGACCTGACCGACTTCAATGTCAACCAGAATGCCTGGATCTCGTCGATGATCCTCTACAAGCTGGGCCTCTTCGGCATCGACTGGGACCATACGCCGTGGATGGACAACAAGGCCTCCTTCCAGCGCGGCATCAACCAGGCGGTGCGCCGTACGGCGACCGAGCTCGCCGACAACCTCGGCCGCGTGCGCACCACCTCGCAGATCGACGCCGACCTGCAGGACGCGCGCGGCAATCTGCAGTTCGATGAATACACCTGGTATTTCGGCCTCAACCCGTTTGGCCCGAAGACGCCGACGCCGAGCTACTACCGCGACGCGGTGCGCAAGCTGCGGTCGTTCAACGCAAGGCTGGCCACCTGCCAGGCGACGTTCGATGCCCGTGCCGACAATCTGAAGCAGTACATCGACCGCATCTCGTCCGACATCGGCTCGACCTCGGCCATCCTCAAGGAGCGCGCCGAGAACCACAATGACGGCTGGTTCGATTTCCGCGCCGACGACCGTTTCTGGTTCGCCTACGGCCAGCTCTATGGCTATTATGGCCTGATGAAGGGCGCCCAGGCCGACTTCGAGGACGTCATCAAGGAAAAGCACCTGCAGAATCTGTGGGATACGATGGATGCCCAGTTCGTCTCAGCGCTGCGCATCCAGCCCTTCATCATCGCCAATGGCCGCGAGGACGGCTGGCTGTTGCCCACGCATCTGACGACAATGGGCTTTTATATCCTGCGCGTGCGCTCCAACATGGTCGAGATCAGCAACGTACTAAGCCAGTAAAGGCTGCTGCCGACAGCCGGGGCTGGCGGATTTGCGCCGTCGCCTCTGTCGCTTTTTGCGTATTGCGCGGCTGTTTTGAGACGGCGGAACGCCACCCTCTCTGGCTTCTATACGGCCCAACGACCGCGCGCCGAAGACGCTGGCAAGGTCGGCCGGGAACAGCAATCTTTCTTCGCAGGAAAAATAGTTGCATGAAAGTTGACGCCGCCGCAGCGACAGGGTTAGAACATGCCCTTGCGTCCGGGTGGCGTTTTAAGCATGCACCAACGATCGAACCCCTCCCCTCCACCGCCCAATCCAGAGGAAAGCCGTCATGGCCGAAGTGAAATCCGACATCGAGATCGCGCGCGCCGCCAAGAAGAAACCGATCCAGGAGATCGGCGCCAAGATCGGCATCCCCTACGAGCACCTTTTGCCTTACGGCCACGACAAGGCGAAGGTCTCGGCCGAGTTCATCAAATCGGTGAAGGGCAACAAGG
>NZ_SRUU01000079.1 GCF_004791585.1 Mesorhizobium sp. M1C.F.Ca.ET.210.01.1.1 | reverse complement strand
AACGATGACGACGGGATCCTGGCCTTCACCGATGAAGGCATCGAGGAGGTCAAACTCCTCCTCGAAGAATATCATCGCGTCTCACCATCGAAAGCTTGACCCCAGCACCGCGGTGCTCAGGGGCTCATGGCCGCCGGATACGCACGACTGCGGTCTTCGCCGGATGGCTACGTAGCACTAGGAACAGTCCTATGACAAAGCAGCATGTAGAGGTGATCACGTCTGTCGAGCGGCGTCGGCGTTGGTCTCGCGAAGAGAAGGAGCGGCTTGTTGCGGCGTGTCTGGAGCCGGGCGCCAGCGTATCGGAGATCGCCCGCTCGGCGGACATCCATGCCGGTCAGTTGTTCCGTTGGCGCAAAGAGCTCTGCCAGATCTCGGCGCCGTCCGTGCCGCAGTTCATGCCGGTGAAGGTTGTCGCGACACTGCCGGGGCCTGAGGCCGCGGAAACCAAATCGCCGGCGCTACCTCGCAAGAAGACGAGCACGGTGACGATTGAGCTTGGCCGCGGCCGGCGCATTCGTGTGGAGAGCAACATCGACACGGAGGCCTTGGGCCGGATCCTGGATGTGCTGGAGCGGCGATGATCCCGGTCCCGAGCGGTGTGAAGGTGTGGCTCGCCACTGGCTTTACGGATATGCGCAAAGGCTTCCCCGGCCTGTCGCTGATGGTGCAGGAGACGTTGAAGCGCGATCCGCACAGCGGCCATTTGTTCTGTTTCCGCGGGCGGCAGGGTGGCTTGATCAAGGTGATCTGGCACGACGGCCAGGGGGCCTGCCTGTTTATGAAGAAGCTCGAACGTGGCCGGTTCACCTGGCCATCGGCGGCCGACGGCACGGTGGTGATCACGCCGGCGCAGCTCGGCTATCTGCTCGAAGGCATCGACTGGCGGATGCCGCAAAAAACCTGGCGTCCGAGCTCGGCGGGATGAGCAAAACCGCTGGCATGGCGGGAGCGAATATGATTCCCTCGCGCCATGACCGATGCGGCCGATCAGCTTCCCGGTGACCTTGCCAGTGCGCACGCGATGATCATCGCCGAGCGTGCGGCCCGCCGTGAAGCAGAAGCCGTTGCGGCTCGTGCCCAGGCCGTGAACTCGCATTCGGATGCGCTGATCGCGCGGCTCAGGCTGGAGATCGAGAAGCTGAAGCGCGAGATCCATGGCAGCCGCTCGGAGCGCAAGGCGCGGCTTCTCGAACAGATGGAGTTGCAGCTTGAGGAGCTCGAGGCCGATGCCAGCCAGGACGAACTGGCTGCGGAGATGGCGGCGCGCTCCTCGACGGTCAGGGCGTTCGAGCGCAAGCGCCCGTCGCGCAAGCCCTTTCCCGACCATCTGCCGCGTGAGCGCGTGGTCATCGCCGCACCGTCAAACTGCCCGTGCTGTGGTTCGGCAAAGCTGGCAAGGCTTGGCGAGGATATCACCGAGACGCTGGAGGTCATCCCGCGCCAGTGGAAGGTGATCCAGACCGTGCGTGAGAAGTTCTCTTGCCGCCAATGCGAGAAGATCGCGCAGCCGCCGGCGCCCTTCCATGTGACGCCGCGCGGCTTTGCCGGACCGAACCTTCTGGCGATGATCCTGTTCGAGAAGTTCGCCCAGCACCAGCCGCTGAACAGGCAGAGCGAACGCTATGCCCGCGAGGGCATCGACCTCAGCCTCTCGACACTGGCTGACCAGGTCGGAGCCTGCGCCGCAGCGCTGAAGCCGCTGCATGCGCTGATCGAGGCGCATGTGCTCGCCGCCGAGCGGCTTCATGGCGACGACACCACCGTCCCGATCCTGGCCCGCGGCAAGACCGATACGGGCCGCATCTGGACCCATGTCAGGGATGACCGGCCGTTCGGCGGGCAGTCGCCACCGGCGGCACTCTATTATGCCTCGCGCGATCGGCGGCAGGAACATCCCGAGCGCCATCTCAAATCCTTCACCGGCATTCTGCAGGCCGACGCCTATGGCGGCTATAACCCGCTCTTCAAGGTGGAGCATGACCCCGGTCCGCTGACCCAGGCGCTGTGCTGGGCGCATGCACGCCGCAAGTTCTTCGTGCTCGCCGACATCGCCACCAACGCCAAGCGCGGCAAGAACGCCACGCCGATCTCGCCGATTGCGTTCGAAGCGGTCAAACGTATCGACGCGCTGTTTGATATCGAGCGCGAAATCAACGGGCTCGCCGCCGACGAGCGCCTGGAACGACGCCAGCAGGAAAGCCGTCTTCTCGCCACCGAACTTGGGGCCTGGCTGCGAACCGAGCGGGCCAGACTGTCGCGCAGTTCTCCGGTTGCCGAGCCTATCGACTACATGCTGAAGCGCTGGGACGGCTTCACGTCCTTCCTCAGCGACGGCCGGATCTGCCTCACCAACAACGCCGCCGAACGTGCGCTGCGTGGTTTTGCTCTCGGCAGGAAAGCTTGGCTGTTTGCAGGTTCTGATCGTGGTGCCGATCGGGCCGCCTTCATGGCGACGCTGATCACCACC
>NZ_SRUU01000078.1 GCF_004791585.1 Mesorhizobium sp. M1C.F.Ca.ET.210.01.1.1 | reverse complement strand
CCGGAATCTGGAGGCTTCTGTGAGGTCCGCGGGCACGACGGAGCGGCCGGGTTGGCTGTCGGACCTCATTGCAAGCCGGATTGAACGGAGCCGCGGGCAGGACTGGCGCTATGGGGATTGTAGCCCGGATCTGTGGCCGGGATAGTCTTCGCCAGAATGATCAAGGGCCGTCGGGATGCAATGACGGCAAAGGACGCTGCGACAGGGGGCGGCATCTTGATGGCAGGTGCCGTCGGACAGGCTGTAGTGCCTTCTATCGCCGGGCTGGCTGCTTGCAGCCTTGTGCGATGGGCCAAGCGTTGGCGTTCCGGCGCCCATGGTGACGGATGCTGAGCATGGCGATGAGGAGGCGCCGGCCGCGATCATGAGGTGTCGCACCAGAACGGGCCGGGCGGTGCCTGTCCGCTGCGCCAGACTGCGAGCGTGATCATCCGTCCTCCACAGCATGGGCAGCGGTGCGTTGCCGCAAGAGGAGCGGCAGCGGCGCTTTCGGCATCCGGTTCGCGATCATCCTGTTGTGGTTTGGTCAGCAGCCTGCGGCACTGGTCGAGCCTGGCGGCGCGATGGCCGTTGGCGAGGAAGCCGTAGTGGCGGATGCGATGGAAGCCGTCCGGCAGCGTGTGCAGCAGGAAGCGGCGGATGAACTCGTGCGCGTCGAGCGTCATCACCTTTGTCCTTCCGCCATGACGATAATCCTTCCAGCGGAATCCGACACGATCGTTCTCCATGCTGATCAGCCGGGAATTGGCGATGGCGACGCGATGGGTGTAGCGACCGAGGTAGGCCAGCACCTGCCCTGGACCGCCGAACGGCGGTTTGGCGTAGACCACCCAGTCGAGGCGGCGCGACCTGGCCAACAGGCGGGTGAAGGCGGCTGGCTCGGTCAGGCCGGCAATGTCGCCGAAGAACTTGAGGCTGCGCGCGTCGAAGGCGGCTCGTAGGGCTTCCAGGAAGCGGCGGCGAAACAGGCGCGACAGGACGCGCACCGGAAGGAAGAACCCTGGCCGACAGGAGACCCAGCGCGAGCCGTCCGGCGAGACGCCACCGCCCGGCACGATGCAATGGATGTGCGGATGGTAGTGCAGGTTCTGCCCCCAGCTGTGCAGCACCGCGATGAGGCCGATCTCGGCGCCGAGATGTTTGGAATCGGCGGCGATCGTGCGCAGCGTCTCGGCCGCAGTCCTGAACAGGATGGCGTAAACCGCCGCCTTGTTCTGGAAGGCGATCGCGGCGACCTCGGCCGGCAACGTGAACACGACGTGGAAGTAGGGAACCGGCAGGAGTTCGGCCTCGCGTGCGGCGAGCCAGTCGCGGCAGGCCTGTCCCTGGCATTTTGGGCAATGCCGGTTGCGACAGGAATTGTAGGCCACGCGGATCGCCCCGCAGGATCGGCAGCCCTCGACATGGCCGCCGAGCGCGGCCGTCCGGCAGAGCTCGATCGCGCTCATCACACGCCGCTCGACACGTCCGAGATGGCCGTCATGAACCTGCCGATACGCCTCGCCGTGGCGGCCGAAGATATCCGCCACCTCCAGTCTCGCCGACACGGGCGGAACCGGTCAGCCCGGCGGCACCACTTCAACGTTCAGCCTGTCGAGCGGGCTCGTCGTGCGCCGGATGAGGCCGTTCGAGACCTTGGTGTAGCGTGCCGTCGAGGAAAGATTGTTGTGGCCAAGCAGCACCTGGATGATGCGGATATCGGTGCCGTTCTCGAGCAGATGCGTGGCGAAGGAGTGCCTGAGCGTGTGCACCGTCACCCGCTTGTCGATGCCGGCGGCAGCGCGCGCCGAGCGGCAGGCCGAATACAGCACCTGCACGTCGATGGGACGATTGGGGTCGCGGCCGGGAAACAGCCAGCCCTGCGGCTTCGCCAGTCGCCAGTAGACCCGTAGGATCCGAAGAAGCTGCGCCGACAGCATCACGGTGCGGTCCTTGCCGCCCTTGCCGTGACGAACGAGTATGACGCCGCGGCCGCTGTCGATATCGCCGACCTTCAGCCCGACGGTCTCCGAGGCGCGAAGACCCGCTGCGTAGGCCGTCGTCAGCGCCGTGCGCGTCTTCAGGCTCGGCACTGCCTCCAGGAAGTGGACGACCTCGTCGGCGCTGAGAACCACCGGCAGCGTGCGTGGCGAGCGGGCATAGACGATCCGTTCCGGAATCTCGGCATGGCCGAGTGTCACGCCGTAGAAGAACCGCAACGCGCACACCGTCTGGTTCAGCGCCGGCCACGAGATCCCGGTCGAGACCAGATGCACCTGAAAGGCGCGGACATCTTCAAGGCCAAGGCGGTCAGGGGATCGGCCGAAATGGCGGGAAAACTTCGCCACCGCGTGCACGTAGGATCGTTGCGTGGCCGGCGACAGATTGCGGATCGTCATGTCTTCGATCATGCGCCGGCGAAGAGGGCTCAACTCGGCCATCTCAGTGCTCCTGTTCCAAGATTGCGCTTCAACAGCCGCAATCCTTCAAAACAGAAGCCTCAACCGCAAACCGACCCGCCAAATGCCGCGTCAGCGGCTTCGTTCAATCCC
>NZ_SRUU01000077.1 GCF_004791585.1 Mesorhizobium sp. M1C.F.Ca.ET.210.01.1.1 | reverse complement strand
GAACGAAACCCGCTGCGCGGGAGGGCGCGAACGGTTGAGGTAGAGGTCAAGAACCGGACGTCGCGCTCGCATTGAGGGTGGTTCGGCAGCGGCAGAGCATCACGGGCTTCTTCAACAAGGAGCCCGACCATGCCCTATCCCGTTCTTGATGCACCTATCAGTCCACTGCGTCAGCGGCTGATCGACGACATGAACATGCGGCGTTTCTCACGGGAGACGCAGCGCAACTATCTCCGCGACATCGGACGCCTGGCGACGTTCCTCGGCCGGTCGCCGGACACAGCGACCGCCGACGACCTGCGCCGGTTCCAGATCAAGCAGCAGGACGACGGTGTTCCCGTGCCGACGATGAACAGCATCGTGTCGGCGCTGCGCTTCTTCTTCACGCATACGGTCGATCGTCCCGATCTGGCGCGCAAGCTTGTTCGTCTGGCGCACCCACGGAAGCTGCCGGTGGTCTTGAGCCGCGACGAGGTCGCCCGGCTCCTCAACGCCACCACCTGCTTGAAGCACCAGGCCGCGCTGTCGGTCGCCTATGGCGCGGGCCTGCGCGTGGCCGAGGTGTCGATGCTGAAGGTCGCCGACATCGACAGCGAGCGCATGCTGATCCGGGTCGAGCGCGGCAAGGGCGGGCGATACCGCAACGCCATGCTGTCGCAAGATCTGCTCTTGTTGCTGCGTCAGTGGTGGAAGGTCGGACGCCAGCAGGGGGTGATGCATCGCGACGGCTGGCTGTTTCCGGGGCAGCATGCGATGAAGCCCATCAGCACCCGCCAGCTCTATCGCGTGGTCGTCGAGGCGGCGCAGGCCGCCAACATCGCCAAGCGGGTCGGGCCGCACACGCTGCGTCACAGCTTCGCCACCCACCTGCTGGAGGACGGCACTGACATCCGGATCATCCAGGTCCTGCTCGGGCACGCCAAGCTAAATAGCACCGCCTTCTACACCAAGGTTGCAACCCGCACGGTGCGCACCGTCACGAGCCCGCTCGACAAGCTTGGCCTCTTCAAGCCGGAAGAGATCTCGCCCGACGGCTGAGCGTGCGCGCCTCGATCGAGGTTGCCGACATCTTCCGCACTGCCGGGCCCGCCTACCGGGTCGCCCATGCCGGACATCTGAGCCTCGCCCAGCTCAAGGTCATGTCGGCGATCGAGAACTGCCGCACCGCGGCCCTTGGCGGTCACGTCGAGGCCTGCGAGGACTGCGGCCAGTGGCGTATCGCCTACAACTCCTGCCGCAACCGGCACTGTCCGAAGTGCCAGGGTGCGGCCGCACGTACATGGCTTGCCGAGCGGGAAGCCGACCTGCTGCCGGTCGGCTACTTCCACGTCGTGTTCACGCTGCCCGCCGAGGTCGCCGACGTCGCCTTCCACAACAAGGCGGCGGTCTACGACCTGCTGTTCAAGGCAGCGTCGGAGACGATGCTGACGATCGCGGCAGATCGGAAGCATCTCGGCGCGCGCATCGGCATCACTGCCGTGCTCCATACCTGGGGTTCGGCGATGACGCACCATCCCCATGTGCACATGATCGTGCCGGGCGGCGGCATTGCACTCGGCGGAAGCCGCTGGATATCGTCGCGCCCGGCATTCCTGCTTCCGGTGAGGGTACTCGGCAAGCTGTTCCGCCGCCTATTCCTCACCCGTCTGGTCGGGCTGCGCGACGCCGGCCGGCTCGTCTTCTTCGGATCGATGGCGCACCTCACCGACCGGCGGGCATTCCTGCGCCACCTCGCTCCCGTCAGGAGGAAGCGCTGGGTGGTCTACGCCAAGGCACCCTTCGCCGGCCCGGAGGCGGTGCTCGCCTACCTGTCGCGCTACACGCACCGTGTCGCCATCTCGAACCGACGCCTCATCCGTTTCGACGAGGACCGCGTCACTTTCCGCTACAAGGATTATCGTCGCCCTAGCGCAGACCAGCAGCAGGTCATGACGCTCGCCACCGACGAGTTCGTCCGCCGCTTCCTGCTCCATGTCCTGCCACGTGGGTTCCACCGCATCCGTCACTATGGGCTGCTCGCAGGCTCCGCCCGCAAGGCCAGCCTCGCACTCGCGCGCGAGTTGCTTGCGGCCGCGCCTCCCACCATGAACGATCCATCGGAGGAACCGGACGACTTCCGTCCGCCATGCCCGTACTGCGGCGGACGCATGATCGTCATCGAGGTGTTCGAAAGGCGGAAGCAGCCGCGCGGCCCGCCGGGCAAAACGGCGACGAACCGGGAGAACGCCCGGTGACCCGGCATGGCCTACCTCAGCCTTCAGCTGCAGGCACTCAGCCTCCGGCAACGGATCGACGCACGTCTATGGTGACTATCGACGCCGACAGATCCGCGCTCAGCCGCCCACCGTTCCGACGACACCGCGCGGAGGCGCAGCGAAGCGGTCTGTCCGCATTCACCCCAGAGCTTCCCGACGGCGGTCGCGCCATCGCCGACATCTGCCGAAAATCGAAATCCCCATAGCCATCGCCTGTGGCCCGCGGGTTCCTTCCTCGGGGACTTTCGTACGCCTGCCGGCGCCCGAAACTCTTCACG
>NZ_SRUU01000076.1 GCF_004791585.1 Mesorhizobium sp. M1C.F.Ca.ET.210.01.1.1 | reverse complement strand
GGATCACACGCTCAGGCACACGTATTTCATCTCTGTATAATCATCGATTCCGTATTTTGACCCTTCGCGGCCAAGGCCAGATTGCTTGATGCCACCAAAAGGCGCAACTTCCGTGGAGATCAGCCCAGTGTTAACCCCGACCATGCCGCACTCGAGAGCCTCCGCCACCCGGAAGATCTTCGAGATATCTCTGGAATAGAAGTATGAAGCGAGGCCAAACTTGGTGTTGTTCGCCATTTCTATCACTTGTTCCTCGGTCGAAAACTTGAACAGCGGCGCGATAGGGCCGAACGTCTCTTCCCTCGAGAGGCGCATATCCCCCGTTGCGCCGGTCAAGATAGTGGGCTCGAAAAAGAGGCCGCCTTGGCTCGCAGGCTTGCCACCGACCTCCACTGTAGCCCCCTTGGCGATGGCGTCAGTGACGTGCTCCTGTACCTTCTTCAGCGCATTCCGGTCGATGAGAGGGCCTGTCGTGACCCCTTCGGCAAAGCCGTCGCCGACTTTCATCTGGCGAACGCGCTCGGCAAGCTTGGCGGCAAAGGCATCATAGACGCCCTCCTGAATATAGAGCCGATTGGCACAGACGCAGGTTTGCCCAGCATTGCGGTATTTGGAAACCATTGCGCCGTCGGCGGCGGCGTCGAGATCCGCGTCATCGAAAACGATGAAGGGCGCGTTACCTCCGAGCTCGAGGCCGAGCTTTAAGATCTGCTCTGCGCCTTGCCGCATCAGTATTTTTCCGACATTGGTCGAGCCCGTGAACGTGACTTTCCGAATCTTCTCATTGCGGCAGAATTCCTGACCGACCATCGCGGCATCGGTCGTGGTTAGCACAGAAAAAAGACCGAGTGGCAGGCCGGCGCGTTCGGCAAGGACAGCCAGAGCGAGCGCGGATAGGGGCGTCTGAGCCGCAGGCTTTGATACCATGCTGCAGCCGGCAGCGATTGCCGGGGCCATCTTGCGGGCAAGCATTGCATTCGGGAAGTTCCACGGCGTGATGGCCCCAACAACTCCGATGGGCTGCTTGATCACGATGATGCGCTTATCCGGCTGATGACCTGGAATGGTGTCGCCGTAGACTCGCTTTGCTTCCTCACCGAACCACTCGACGTAGGATGCACCATAAAGAATCTCTCCCTTCGCCTCCGTCCATGGTTTCCCCATCTCTAGGGTGAGGATAGTGGCAAGATCATCGACATTCGATACTATGAGGTCGTACAGTTTTCGCAGGACTGCGGCGCGCTCCTTACCCGTCCTTTTCGCCCAGTTCTTTTGGGCAACATAGGCCGCCTCAATCGCCGACTTGACCTCCTCTTCACCGAGATCTGGAAGGGTTGCAAGGACTTCGCCGGTTGAGGGATTGGTGACCTCGAACGTGAGGCCCCTTGAACCTGCCGCTACCCACCCAGCCCCTACGAGAGCTTTATCCGTCACTAACGACTTGTCTTTTAACTTCGCTAGCACTGCTTCAGAAAGTGACATTTAATTTCTCCCGTATTGGTGCGAGCCCAAGAGCCGCCGTATATTCCACCAGAGATAGAACTTTGCGCTCTAGCGGGCATTGTCTTGTTCAAGGATGGGCCGATCGCAGAAACGAAGAAATCGATCGCCACAGAACAGACTCCCTCTCTAGGAGGCCGGCTGACTGCCACACCGCGTCTAAGTCTGCCAGCGGTGAGGATTATCCCACCAACATCGGCGTGCGGCCTTTCAAGTACCCAGTCGGCTTCTCCATATTGAAATCGACCGTATAAACTTATGCTAATTATCCCCGGTTAGTCTAAGAATTCGTCGGAATAGACAACGGCTGGCGTAGGAACTCTGAACCCTTCACGCCGTACAACTTCAACGACCTTCTCAAGGTCATTCACCAGCAAGGTTATATATTCATCTCGCAGTGGTCCAAGTACAAATTGTATTGCCTCTGGCTCCTTTAGTATATTTATCTTCCACCCGTACTCCTTCATCCGGCTTGCAATTGAATAGATGTCAGAGTATTCGCTCCGTATTCCCACCACGTTAAGCTCAGCTCCGCCGACTATCTTCAAGCCGGGGCACTGTGCAACGAAGGCCAATATGGCATCTCTCAGCTTGAGGATTTGAGCAGCGCGAGAGAGGTAACCGTCCCGCCCCAGATAACGCATGACTGCCCAGGCCGAAGCGATTGCGCCTCCGCTTCGTGTTCCAGTGAGAACTGGTGAACGATAAAGTCCTGCTGCCCATGTGTCGAAAATGAAGGGTTGATGGCGGGCTACCTTATTTTTATAGAAAACGCCCGACACTCCCTTGCCACTATAGCCGTACTTGTGAAAATCCGCCGAAATTGAGCTTACACCAGAGAGTCGAAAATCGAAGTCCGGAACGTCCCGTCCGAGCTCCCGCACAAAAGGCGCCAAAAACCCGCCAACGCAAGCATCCACATGCAACCAGATCCCGTGTTGGCTGGCAATTTCTGCTAATTCTCGAACTGGGTCACAAACGCCATGCGACCAGGACGGCATTGAGGCGAGCATCATGACTGTGTTTTCGCTAACTGCTTCAGACATTGCCGAGACGATTGCGCGAAAATTTTCATCCACTGGAACGCGACGGATAGTATATCCGAAATACC
>NZ_SRUU01000075.1 GCF_004791585.1 Mesorhizobium sp. M1C.F.Ca.ET.210.01.1.1 | reverse complement strand
TGAGCCCCTGAGCACCGCGGTGCTGGGGTCAAGCTTTCGATGGTGAGACGCGATGATATTCTTCGAGGAGGAGTTTGACCTCCTCGATGCCTTCATCGGTGAAGGCCAGGATCCCGTCGTCATCGTTGGCGCCGTAGACCCAGATGACGCCGTCCTCGGGCTCGAGACCGAGGGCAAGGTCCTGGATGAGCGCTTCGCTGACGCCGAGGTCGCTGGCGACACGTTCGACGGTGGAGACGTGATGCACCTTATTGCGCTGCATGATCAGGCCGCCGCTGGTTGGGTCCGCAGTTTTGCGGATTTCCAATTCCACGGCAGCAAATCATCGATCCGCTGTGCTGGGTGGGCCGCGATGCGCGCCAGGATATCGGCGAGCCAGGCCTGAGGGTCGATGTCATTCAACTTGGCGCTGGCGATCAGGCTGTAGAGAACGGCAGCGCGCTGTCCGCCGCGATCGGACCCACAGAACAGCCAGGACTTTCTGCCGAGAGCGATGCCGCGCAGGGCTCGCTCGGCTGCATTGTTCGACAGGCAAATGCGCCCATCGTCGAGGAACCGGGTGAAGGACGACCAGCGGCGCAGCATGTAGTTGAAGGCCTTGGTCAGATCGTGTCCGCGCGAGAGCTTGTCGCGCGTCTCGATCATCCAGCGCTCGAGTTCGGTGACCAGCGGCACGCTCCGCTCCTGGCGCGCGGCGTGGCGTTGGGCCGGCGACAGGCCGTTGATCTCGCGCTCGATATCGAACAGGGCATCGATGCGCTTCACGGCTTCAACCGCGAGCGGATAGACCAGATTGGGCTTGTCGCCGCGCGCCTTCTTGCGCGCCGCCGCTTCGATATCGGCCAGCTCGAACACTTTGCGCCGGCTGTGGGCCCAGCAACTGGCTTCCAGAACAGGCGCCGGCTGACGACCCGTCGCATAGAGATCACCATAACCGCCAAAGGCATCGGCCTGCAGAATGCCGCTCCAGCCGGCGAGATGCGCCGCGGGATGTTCGCCTCGGCGATCGCGGGAATAATAGAACACCGCCGCCGGCGGATCGGCGCCGCCGAACGGCCGGTCATCGCGCACATAGGTCCATAATCGGCCGGTCTCGGTCTTGCCCTTGGCCAGGACCGGCACCGTCGTGTCGTCGCCGTGCAGACGTGAAGCGGCCAGCACATGGGCTTCGAGCCGCTTGAACAGCGGCATCAGCGCCGCGGCGCCGGCGCCGACCTGGTCGGCGAGCGTCGACAGGCTGAGCGGCACGCCTTCGCGGGCATAGCGTTCGGCCTGGCGGTTGAGCGGCTGATGCTGGCCGAACTTCTCGAACAGGATCATCGCCAGCAGGCCGGGACCGGCCCAGCCCCGTGGGGTGGCGTGGAACGGCGCCGGAGCCTGGCTGATCGCCTCGCAGTCGCGGCAGGTGAACTTCTCCCGCACGTGTTGGATCACCTTCCATTGCCGCGGCACCACCTCCAGTGTCTCGGTGATATCCTCGCCCAGCTTGCGCAGCCGATGACCGCCGCAGCAGTGGCAAGCGGCCGGTGCCGGCTCGACCACGCGTTCGCGCGGCAGATGCTCGGGAAATGGCTGGCGCGTCGGCCGTTTGCGCACATAAGGCGCCACCTCGGTGGTCCGGGCCGCGGCCTGTTCGGCGGCGATCTCGTCTTCCGTCGCCGTGCTCTCGAGCTCCTCGAAGGTGAGCTCCATCTGCTCGTGCAGGCGGGCGGAGCGTTCAGAACTTTGACCATGCAGCGCCCGCTGCAGCTTCCGGATCGTCAGATCCTGGTGTGCAATCAGCGCCGCATCATCCGATGCCTTGGCCTTGGCGATCGCCAGTTCGGCCTCGACCAGCGCAGCGCGCGCGGCCTCGTCTTCGGCTCTGGCCAGCGCCGCGGCCAGCGCTGCTCTCAGCGCGCCGATATCGTCCGGAACAGCATCCTGGGCGGTGGCTACCATGCCCTGGAGTGAATCATAAAACGCGTCCGCTGACTCGCGGAAAATGGCGCAAACTCAAAGAAAAACTCAGCCCGCGCGCTCAGGGCGGAAGGTGTGACGCGGGTTGCGCCAATCGATCCCGTCGAGCATGTAGGCGAGCTGCGCCGGTGATATGGAAACCGTGCCATCCGCCGGCGACGGCCATAGAAACCGGCCCTTCTCGAGCCGTTTTGCATACAGCGACATGCCGAGCCCATCATGCCAGATAATCTTGATCAGAGTGCCGCTGCGGCCGCGGAAGACATAAAGATCGCCGGCATGCGGATCCCGACCCAACGTCTCCTGAACCTGCAGAGCCAGGCCTTGCATCCCGCGACGCATATCGGTCCGGCCGACCGCCAACCAGATCCGCACCTGGCTCGGAACCGGGATCATCAAACGCCCAGCGCCTTCACCATCGCCGCCGCCAGTGTCGGCGGCGTGGTCAGCGGAATCCGCAGCCGCATCTTGCCGGCGATCTCCAGCTCGATCACCGCTGGTGGCGCCGCCGGCCTCAAAGTGGCGACAGGCTCATCGGGAACCACGACAACTTCGGCAAAGCCCGTCTCGCGGGCTCTCATCGTGCGGCGCCACTTATAGATCAGGCTGGTCGCGACATCGTACTGACGCGCCACCGCCGCCACCGTGGACCCGGGCGCGAATGCCGCGGCCAGTATCCGGCACTGATCCTCTTCACTCCAACGACGACGACGCTCAGGCCCGGTCAATAACGTCACATGGCTCATGCTGTGCTGCTAACTACGCTCGTAAGGACGACCTTAAGAGCGCAGCCTCGCTACCATGCCATGCTCGCGCAAGGCGGCCCTCGCCGGAGGCGTACAG
>NZ_SRUU01000074.1 GCF_004791585.1 Mesorhizobium sp. M1C.F.Ca.ET.210.01.1.1 | reverse complement strand
TGGGCTGATCTCCACGGAAGTTGCGCCTTTTGGTGGCATCAAGCAATCTGGCCTTGGCCGCGAAGGGTCAAAATACGGAATCGATGATTATACAGAGATGAAATACGTGTGCCTGAGCGTGTGATCCTGAAATCTTGATCTTGTAGATGTTCCCCTCCAGATCGGCTTCGAATGCCTCGATTGTCTGCCCATCCACTCCAGCTCCGCCTTTCGAGGATCTGAACGCTTTGTAGGCCAGCCGCTAAACGGCTTGTCTGTCATGGTCGCCGTCGTCATCCTGTTTCCAGTTGTTCCGAAAAATACGACCACCTGAACCGACTCCTTCGCTCCAGCCCACTTACGGGACCTTCGTCACTACTACGGGTCGGTCCGTCCCAGCTTCCTGCATCGGTACTCTCGCCTCACGGTGGTTTGCCGCCTGTGCTTCTCCCTTGGCATCAGGAAGCTGGTTCCTGCAGTTCCGCCCAAAAGCCTGCATCCGGCTCATGCCCCCAATACGCGTCCACTGTCTGCCCAGTCATCAAACATCATGGCTCTTCTACCACAGCAGCTTGGGCTGGCCTGAGACCCGCTCCTGAAAGCCGATCCCGAGGGGCCTACCTTCATCTTTTACGCAGCTTCTCAGCATGTTGTCAGTTCACCATCGAACCTCCTTCTGCTTGCTGCAGCACACTGTGGACGGAAACTAAGGCTTGTTGAGCGTCAGCGTGAGTTTATGACGGCGGCTGCGAGATTGATGAAGGCTGCGAAGCTCTGGTCGGTTTTGTAGGCTCGCATAGCAATACGCTTGAATTCCTTGAGTTTGGCGAAGAAGTTCTCAATCAAGTGGCGCCACTAGTAGAGTGCCTTGTCGAGCGGCAGGGGAAAAGTACGACGTGAATGCTGTGAAATAATGATCTTGGCGCCGCGCTCATTCAAGGCAATGATGGTGTTGCTGTCGAAGGCTTTGTCGGCCCAAGCCGCCGAAACAGACACCATCGATGAGCGGTGCGACACCCACGGTGTCGAACCGTTGGCCGGGCAAAAGAACAAAGCGCACAAGATTGCCAAGTGCATCGGAGAGTGCCAGGATTTTGGTTGTCATGTTGGAGCGGCCTATGGCGTGGCTTTGAGTCCCCCTTTTGCGCCCTGTCCATGGCGGTGACCTTGACGATGGTGGCATCAACCATGGCGTGTTCCATGCCCGGTTCATCCGAACAGGCCTCGTAAAGCCGAATGAAGACATCAGCTCTGACCCAGTCGCGGTAGCGCTTGAAAACGGTGTTCCAGCTCCCGAAGAAGGCTGGAAGGTCGCGCTACGGACTTCCTGTCCGCACAATCCAAAGCAACGCTTCGATGAAGCGGCAAGGGCGATCGAAACTACAGCACATTGATTATCCAAAACGGCGCAGTTGGATAGCCCGATCCTCTTTGGCAACCCGACTCACTATGTCGGTAAAATACCTTTCAACGCCAAATCCAGGGGTCAGAAATCTTTCTACGATCTCGGTATAACGGTCAATTGAAGAAACAACAAATTTGATATGGTAGTCAAAATGCCCCACTACTTCATAACACTCTGCGACTTCGGGAATGGCACACACGTGACGTTCGAAAAACTCCAATGCGTCTCGATTTTGTCTTGACAGGACTACTTTAGACAAAACACCCTGAATACTTTGTAATTTTTCGATCGCTATTTCCGCGATGTAACGACGGATAATTCCATCTTTTTCGAGTTTTTTTACCCTCTGCCAACACGGCGAAACGGAAATGCCGACCCTGTCGGCAAGGACCTTTATTGGGAGTCGGCCGTTTTCTTGGAGCACATCCAGAATCGGTAGTCCATTCGGTCTAGCTTGTTCATACCACTTACTCTAACATACGACAGAATCTTGGCTCAACGTCGTTTTTTCCGCAGCGCTTGCTATGTTGTGGCCGGCAAACATGCCGTGGCAATGCCTCGCCACAGCAAGTGATTCGCCACCCTGCCACATTTGCCGAATCGTAACAGCCCCTTCTGTACGGGCCTCGACAGGTCAACCCCTTTTTGCGTCGTCCAGTTGCTGGGTCTTGCTTCTGTACGGGGTCGGTGCGCGACCGCCACCTGATGGTTTGAAGAGGATAAGGCGGACCAGTCTAGTGACGTGTGATCGAGATGCCACGAAGGCTGTTGCGGTCTGACCTGAGCCATCGTCCCGGCAAAGGGACCTCGCTTCGGGAGGTCCTGGTGTCGTGAACCCGCCCGAATTTCTCAGGCGGCTGCGGTCACCGTCGTGGCCGCCTCGTTGAAGACAGTTCCATCGGCAAGCTTGCGGTGCAGGATCACCGCAAGCTTGCGCGCCAGCGCCACCTTGGCCTTCTTCATCACGGCCCGCCGGGCGATCCGCATCGCTCAGCTTTTCAGCTCCGTGCAGCCCTGACGGGCTTCACCAGCATGATGTGATCGTAGTGCGCCGTGCGCACTGCGGCATCCTATCTTGCTGATGCGGCAGTGTAGTCGGTCTCGCCGGATTGATACCTCTTCGCAGTCAGGCCGAAATGCGCGCCCACCCGCTTCGACGAGCGAAAGCGCCCGAGGTCGTCGATGGCAGCGGCATAAGTGAGCGGCACGATCGGACCGACTCCCGGCATCGACATCAACCGCCTAGTGTGGCATCAAGGCGTACCAGCGCGCGAACCTTTTCTCTAGAGCCTGGAACTCGCGCAGTAGCACGGCGTGCCAGCAAGCAGCACCGTGGCCACCGTCTTTCAGGTTCGGATGGCCAGCCACCAGCTCACGGATGTGGCAAGCAAAGTCGCGCGGTGTTGTCTTGCCGACCCTGAGCCCGAAGCCGCGCAAAATGCCACGCACACTGTTCTCGACATCCTTCACGCCCTGATAAGGCGCGGAGATCTGAAGATAGGGCCGCCTGCGGGCTTGGTCTACTTGCCCGATGGCAGCCTCGCCCTTAACCCGGACGATTGTCGCAGCCGGATGAGGCGAGCGCCATCGAGGGATGGTGGAGAGATAAAACGAACCAGCCGATCACCTTCAAATAGGTGAAGCCGGTCTGCCGAAGCTGGTTGGGCGCCGCGTTTGTCATGGAACTCGTTGGCCGCCTTCTCGAAATAGATAGGATGCAGGGCTTGACGAGAGAAAGGCGCTCTTAAGGTTGGTCGCCATGACACGGTCCCATTCGGCAGGATCGAGGTCGACCAGCTTGGTCTGCGGAAAAATGCCGGCACTGGCACAGAGAATGTCGATGCCTCCGAAACTCAGCCTCGGGAGATTATTCTCCTGACGCAAGCGCCTCGATTGCCTGTCGATGCACCTGGTGCGATCTCCAAGCGATCATCTCCTTCCAGTCTGACCCCTGCGGATAGTAGTGCAATTTGGCGACCTGACGGATCTGTCGGC
>NZ_SRUU01000073.1 GCF_004791585.1 Mesorhizobium sp. M1C.F.Ca.ET.210.01.1.1 | reverse complement strand
CACCTGGCGCAGGCCGTCGAGGGAGAGCCAGCCGCCGGTTCCCAGATCGATCAGGTTGCCCGCCTGCGTGCCCAGATACGCGGATTTCGCCGCCCGCGTCACCAGCCCGGGACCGGCGGCGTCGAGCAGTTCGCGTGTGAGGCGGCCGCCGGCCATGGCCCCGATCCCCGCCGCCGTGCCCAGCATGTCGACATAGGTGCTGCGCGCCGCGCGATTGGACCAGCCGATGTCCATGCCCAGCCCGCGCATCTGGTTGAGATCGTAGGCGCCGCGTGCGGCGCTGTAGATCGTGCTGCCCAGGAGGGTTCCGCGTGCCGCCCAGAGCGTCGCGTTGGCGGCCCTGGTGAGGCCTGCGAGAGCCAGGCCGCCCGGCAGGAGCATCGCGCCCACGCTGGCGACGGTCAGCGCGATATCCGCCCGCGCCAACCACTTTTCTCCGGTGGTTTCGATTGCCGCTGCCGTCGTCCCCACTCGGACGCCGTTGTCGGCGCTGCTACCAAACAGGTCCATCTCAAGACCGGATTGCTCGCCCAGTTCGTAGGGCAGATAAAGAAGCCCCTCCGTGGCGAGATAGTTCTTGTCCTGGAAGTGCTTGACGCTGCCGAACCGCCAGGGCTGGTCCTTGGTGATGGCGTCGATCGTCGTGCCGTTGGCGGCCGCCTGGCGGGCCAGATTGGCGATCACCCCGCCGTCGATGACGAACTCGTTGGCATCGGTCTCGGTGACCGTGGAGGCGTAGCCGCCGCCGTGCACCACTGTCTCGCTTACGGTGTCCGCCCCGTCCACGGCAAACAGTGCGCCGGTCGCCCAGCCGTCGCGCTCGGCGGCATAGACATAGGGGATGACAGTCACCGTGATCGAGGTGGTCTCGCGATCGGCCGCGTCGATGCCGGCTTCCCTGAACATCTCGTCCATGATGGTGTCGACGGTGGCGCGGTCGACTTCATTGTTGCGCCAGTCGAGATCCATGCCGGCGGCGATGAGATCGCGCAGCGCATCGCCATAGACCACCTCCTGCGCCTCGCCGATGCCCTCCTGGCCCATGATGCGATCAAAATAATTGGGAACGAGCTCGTCCCGCCTCGACTGGAAGTCCTCATAGGCCTGTGCGATCGCCGCGGGACTGGCAGGGGCGTTCCTCAGCGCCTCCTCATAGGCATCCCTGGCTTGCTCGAAGGATGCGGTGAAGGGCGTGTCGCCGGGCTCCCACCATCCCTTGCCGTCGAGTGTGCTGGCCAGCTCTTCAGACAGGGCGGCGCCGTAACCTGACTGAACCGTGTCCTCGAGGGTCGTCGGCAGGAATTCGTATCCAGTCTCAGGGTTCCAGAGATGGCCGGCGCTGCCGCCGTCGCGCTGCTCCAGCGACGCGGCCCACCAGTCGGCCACTTCCTGCGCCCAACTCGTCGAATTTGCGGGATTGCCAGCGCTGTCAGCGATCTCGACCAGGGCGCTCAACTGCTCGAAGAATGCGTCCGTACCCTCCGCGTCATAGAGGGTGTCGAGATCGACATTGTCCAGCACGGCCTGCAGGATGGCCGCCGCATGCTCCGGCGAGGTGGATGTCATGGCGCCGAGTTCGGCGGCGCCGGTTCCAGTGTAGCCCTTCAACATGTCGGCCAGGGCGCCACCGAGATCATCGCGATTGGTCTCGTCGTCGACAATGCCGGCGACGATGTCGTCATAGCCACCCTGGTCATCGAGCAGGTCGCTGGTCTCGCGCCACAGGAGATCGCCCGAAGTTAGCGTTGCACCGACGTTGTCGTCGTAGAGACGCCATCGCTCCTGCACGTCGTCCGTCGCCTCCATCTGGTCGCGGACCGACGC
The DNA here is from genome assembly GCF_004791585.1 of Mesorhizobium sp. M1C.F.Ca.ET.210.01.1.1. Classification (GTDB taxonomy): domain Bacteria; phylum Pseudomonadota; class Alphaproteobacteria; order Rhizobiales; family Rhizobiaceae; genus Mesorhizobium. The sequence continues at coordinate 1,945 of NZ_SRUU01000073.1, read as the reverse complement.
GGCGACGTACGCATCATGCGCGGCAAGCAGCATCAGGTCGCGCTGGCTCAGACCGGCGGCATTGGAGCGCCACAGAAAGCCGGCGAGCATCGCCAGGCTTGCATCGTCCTCTCCCGCCTGGGTCGCGAGCGCCGCAAGCCACGCCTGAGCGTCGGCTTCTTCAGCCAGACCGGCCATATCATACGCGTCGCCGTCGAGAGTGATCGTGAACGCCCCCGCATCATCGATCCCTTCGATCCGGAAGCCACTCTTCAACAGCAGCGCCAGCGCCACGGGGTCCGCTTCCAGCAGCCTCTGCTCGTGATATTCCAGCTCTATTGGCACCCCGTCGACGACGGCGTAGGTAACGCCGCCGCCGTCGGCCGTGACGTTCTGCGTCTCGACGAAGCTGACGCCGAACTGGCGCAGCAGAGCTACCGACACCTGGTCGCCCGCCTCCCACAACTCCTTCTCCACCCCGCTCAGTTCGGCGGGATCGATCTCCTCGATGATACGACCCAGTTCGCCGGCCCGGAGATCGACGGCGACCTGATCCACGACGCCGGGGCTGTCGTCGCTGCCGAACAGCAGGGCGTCTATGTAAGAGTTATTGCCGTGCGCCTCGCTGACCTCCCCGGCCGCCGTGCCGATGAGCTGGTCGGCCAGGATGTCGATGGCGGCCTGCGCATCTTCGGCGCCCATCGCCTCGGCCAGTTGCCCGGGATCACCAAGAACGGCGCCGAGTTCGTCCGGCTCGATCGCCAGGGCTGTCGCCAGTGCGTTTCGGGTGTCCTCGCTGAGCGAGTCGATCACATCGGCAACGCTCTCCGGGTCGTCCAGCTGTCCGAGCGCTTCCTGGATCAGTTCGGCCAGTTCCTCATCCGACAGATCGGCAAGCGTCTGCGGTAGCTCGCCCGGACGATAATGATCGGCATTGGGTGCCGTCACCCCGAGCTGGTCGGCCAGTTCGGTCAGAACCTCCTGCCCGAGGTCTTCCATCTGCTCGGCAACGGCGGCCTCGAGCGCGGCGGCCGCTTCGTCGGCCTCCGCCTGCGCTGCGTCCACCGTGTCGGCCTTGTCTGACAGATTGTCCGGCAGGGCCTCGGCACTCTGAAGCGCCTGGCTTTCCTCGGCATAGTCGACCTGCGCCGCGCGCACCGCCTGCGTCTCCCCGAGCACCTGCTCTTCGGCAGCGTCGATGGCGTCGACTGCGGTCCGATCCTGCCCATCCCGGATCTCGTCCGCCTGGTCGCTGACCGCCTGGTTTGGATCCTCGCCCTGGCTCTCGGCCTCGAGCGCGGCGAGCCGCAGTTCCAGTGCGACGGCCTCCTCGTAGTTGGCATAGGAGGCATTGAGTTCGGCCGAATGGGTATTCCACCAGCCCTCATAATCTTCCTCCCATTCGGCCGCCAAGGCCTCATACTGATCGGCCGGTAGAAGCAGCGTGCCGTCCGCGCCCACCGACGCGCCGTGGTCTTGCGCCCATTCATTCTTGAACTCGTCGAACTCCGCCTCGAACCCGGCCAGCGCATCATCCAGCTCGGCGTCCGCCTCCGCCGCGGCCGCTTCCGCCTCGCGCTGCTGTTCGGCCGTTATGGTGTGCTCCCAGCCATCCTGGACCGTCTGACCCGGCTCGACATCGGCCGGTCGGTTCTGCGTCTTGGCATCGGCCACCACGTCGTGGCGCACCGGCGCATACGACCACGGCTGGCGCATCGCCGAATGGCCGCCAAGATAAAGTGACGGCGACCCGAGCCCGCCTCCCTCCGTCGATACTGCTGCAAGCCAGCGCCCCTTCGGCGCCGTCTCCCGCCGCTCCACCTCCCCCGCCGCCGCCGCGAACCTGGCCGCAAGCCGCCTCTGCTCGACGCCCTTCGTGCCCTCACAACGCGCGCCCAAACCTTCCCCGGCATCATTCGGCAGCCGCATCGATATCCGATATACTGACATCAATCTCTCCTCGGGA
>NZ_SRUU01000072.1 GCF_004791585.1 Mesorhizobium sp. M1C.F.Ca.ET.210.01.1.1 | reverse complement strand
GTCCGTATCGCACGAGATCTGGAAGAAGCCAGACCTTGGAACAAACGGCGACCTAAGACTTGGGCAGGCGGCAAATGACAGTCACGCCGAAGAAGATGGGGGCTGACGACGGCCTCGTTCCCTCCCCTTATTCAAGGCCGCATAGCGGAATCGAGGACGAACGAGACAGGAGGCCGAAACGAGCTCCCGAGCGGAGCGACGCCCGAGGGAGGGAGTGGATGACGGCGCCAGATTGTGTAGCATGCGGCCGACCCAAATCGGCCGTCTGCCAAGCCGCTCCATACCCTGCTTATCCCATCAAGTGCCACGTGAGCACGAAGAGAATCCAGGCACCCGAAAGGGTCGAAAAAACTCACAAGCGAGCGGCCGCCCTTGATTCATTAGAGAACCCAAGCAGTTTCAGGAGAACCCCCGATCCAGGCTGTTGGCCTGCCGCGCCATGTTACCAGAGCCGGAGCTCGACATCACGGCTTGCGGCGTAATCGCTTTCGAACGAAGCCGCGATACGCATGGATGCGGTCGGGCGGTGGACTGCCGCACGCCGGCTGGTCTCTCGGCGGATGCGGCAGCGAGCGCGGTGGGTGTCTCACGCGCCTCACTCTTACCGCTGGGCGAAGCGGCCGAACCCTTCTCACGGTGGCCGCGACTGCCACGCCTGCCGCAATGGAGCGCAGCGCTGACGCAGAGCGTCGAAGAGCTTCGCGCTGACAACTCGATGTGGGGCAAGAAGAAGCTCGCCTGCCGTTGAGGCGGGAGGAAATTGCCGTCTCCGCCTCGAGGTCGGCCGCAGCCTCATGGCCAGCGGCCTCGTCACGCCGGTCCCGACATTCCGCCGAAAGCCCGGCGGCCGCCGCTTCCGCCTGATCGGCCTCGATCGTCATGCAACGCGCCTGCCCAAGGGCCTCAAGCCCACCATGCCCGAACAGACCTCGACACCGTCTTCGTCGACCTCGCCTCCGGCAGGGCTGTCAAGCACTTCACCGCCTACGACCCTGTCGCCCGAGCCATGAAGAATGACTTCCTCGTTCCTCAGTCTTTGTCGGCTTGTGGACGTGGATGTTCGATGACCCGGCTCGACATGACGCTGATGCGCCTCGCTCGGATGGTCAGGGGTGCATATGATTCTTGAGAAAAGAGGATTTGAAGAATGCCTTGCTGTGAGAGGGCATGAGCCCAAGCGACGGTGACCGGAGGCTCCTGCACAGCGCCGGTAATCAAAAGGTTGCAACAGATCCTCACGCCTTCGTGACAGAACGCCCAGGGGCAAAGAACCAGGTCGCTCGCGAATAGGACGGACTCGACCATGGCTCTCTAGTCAAAAGTTTTGCGCGGCGGTCCAGAAATTTGCGCTTATCTCAAAACGAGATGGGCGTAAGGCAAAAAAAATATTGGAGTGTCCGATGCATCGGTGACCATAGTTCGGGGTCGATGGCTGAGGCAATTGCTTTGGACCAAGGAGGCGAAGGGCGCAGAAGCAGGAGGAATGACGATGGTGCCGGGAGACGCTGCAGCTCAGATATGGCGAGTGCGGCCGTGCGGTCGCTGGGGAGGTCAAGCGTTGTGAGCCTCGCAAGATGATGTTCGTGCAAGCCTGAGGCCGCCTCAGGCACCTTTCGATCGGTACACCCTCTGCGGTGGCTAGCGTCGCAATCTAGGGATCACAACCATGGCTGTTGAAACCCCAGAACTTACTATTGTCCTCAACGACTATGCCGCCGAATCTTATGCGCGACTTATCAAAGAGCGTTTTCCGCAGGTGCGCACCTTAGTGGCGCCCGACTCCGACCGGCTGGAACGGTACATAGGCGAGGCGGATGCGCTGCTTGGCGCCCGCTTTCCCGTGGAGGTCTTCGACAAGGCGAAGAAGCTGCGCTGGTTCCAGTGCGCCAACGCTGGAATTGATACCATCTTTCCCATTCGCGATAGAGTGGGAGAGCTAATGGTTACCAATGCACGCGGCATCCACGGCGATGTCATTGCCGATCATGTGATGGCCGGCGTGACGATGCTGCATTGGGATTTCCGGCGATTTCTGCGGGAGCAGAATGATCGGCAATGGAGCCCACGATTTGTAGCGCCGCTGGCAGAAAAGACACTTGGCGTCGTCGGATTGGGATCGATTGGAGCGACCATCGCCCGGCGCGCCAAGAGTGCGGGTATGACGGTGGTTGGTTCAAAGCGGGACATCTCTTTGCCAGTCGAGGGTGTCGACCGGCTGTTCGCCTCCGACGCACTCGAGGATCTGCTGCCTCTTTGCGATTTCGTTGTCTTGGCACTACCGGGAACGCCGGAGACGGCGGGTGCCATCGAAGCAGCCGAGATCGGGCTCATCAGGCCCCATGCGTTTCTAAATCAATATCGCTCGAGGCAGCGTTGTGGTGGAGGCCGAACTCATCAAGGCGCTGCGGACCGGCGCGATCGCAGGTGCAATGCTTGACGTATTCGAGAAGGAGCCGCTGCCCGAGGACAACCCGCTTTGGGACATGCCAAACGTGATCGTCACACCGCATCTGGCGGGAAGTCCGACGAATTATGAGGATCGAGTGTTCTCCATCTTCGCGGATAATCTCGATCGTTTCATCAAGGGAGAGGCACTGATGAATGTCGTGGATCTGGGGCGCGGCTATTAACGGGGGAACTGGGCTGGCGTGGAGGGCGCTGTGCTGTTTTGCGACCGCTAGGTGCTTCGTCAGACACTGTCGAGGCTCATTCGGATGACGAAGGGCGACGTCGGCTTGCAGCCTTAGGCGAAGTCAATCGCTCGTAGCGATGATGGGAAGAACACCAAGAAAGGAAATGCCATGACTAAATCAATGGGACGTGGATTTTCGGCGTCAATCAGAGAAACGTCGGGGAGGATATAACACATGAGCAAGAACTATCGCACTCTTGATCAAATCAGGCGCAACCACTCCCCGCTCGAAAACCACCTGGTTGACGGCCTCGTTGATGGCCGGGTCAGCCGCCGCGACTTTATCCGCCATGGCAGCCTGCTCGGCCTGTCGCTGCCGCTGCTGAGCGGCATAGCCACGGTCGCGGGCTTCAGTGGCATGCCCTCGCTCGCTCGCGCGCAGGGCTCGCCTGGCGCCACCATTCGCGTCGCCGGCGACATGCCGGCGGCGACGATCGATCCTGTGACTATCTCCGACGGAGGTAGCTTTGTGCTATTAGGGCAGGTCGGAGAATACCTCTGCATCGCCGGTTCGGACCTCGTGCTGCAGCCGGCGTTGGCTGAAAGCTGGAAGCCGAACGACACCGGCACGATGTGGACCTTCAAGCTGCGGAAGGGCGTGAAATTCCACAGCGGCGGCGAGATGAAGGCCGACGACGTCGTGGCCAGCATCGACCGTCTCGCCGATCCGGCCAATTCATCCAACGCGCTGTCGGTGTTCCGCGGCCTATTGCAGAAGGGCGCGACAAAGAAGGTTGATGACTATACGGTCGAGTTCCACCTCGACGCGCCGAACGGCAACTTCCCCTACATGGTGTCGTCGGACAACTACAATGCCATTATCATCCCGGCGAGCTATAAGGGCGACTACGAGAAGAGCTTCGACGGTACCGGGCCGTTCAAGCTGGAGAAATACACGTCCAAGGTCGGCGCCTCCTTCGTTCGCAACGAAAATTACTGGGGCGACAAGGTGCTGCCGGAGCGCATCGAGTTCATATTCTTCTCCGATGATCAATCGGCTATCCTGGCGCTGCTTGGCGGTGAGGTCGATGTCATCTCACTTTCGGCGGCGGCCGGCGTTAGCCTACTCAACAACCCGAACGTCAATATCGACAGCGTGAAGACGGCCTCGCACTCGCAGTTCCACATGCGCTGCGATTCCGATCCGTTCAAGGATCCACGCGTGCGTCGCGCCGTG
>NZ_SRUU01000071.1:2467-4049 GCF_004791585.1 Mesorhizobium sp. M1C.F.Ca.ET.210.01.1.1 | reverse complement strand
CTGTTCGAGGACATCAAGAAGGTATTCAAGAACGAGACCGGCCGCGTCTTCATCTATCCCTCGTCGGGCACCGGCGCCTGGGAAGCGGCGATGACCAACGTGCTCAGCCCCGGCGACCGGGTGCTGATGTCGCGCTTCGGCCAGTTCTCGCATCTGTGGGTCGACATGGCCGAGCGCCTCGGCTTCGAGGTCGACGTCGTCGACTGCCAATGGGGAACCGGGGTTCCGCTGGATATTTATGCCGAGAAGCTGCATGCGGACAAAGCCCACCGCATCAAGGCGGTCTTCTGCACCCAGAACGAGACCGCGACCGGCGTCACCAGCGACGTCGCCGGCTGCCGCGCCGCGCTCGACGCCGCGAACCACCCTGCGCTGCTCTTCGTCGACGGCGTGTCGTCGATCGGCTCGATCGACTTCCGCCAGGAGGAATGGCGCGTCGACTGTGCCGTCTCCGGCTCGCAGAAGGGCTTCATGCTGCCAGCGGGTCTTGGCTTCCTGTCGGTCAGCCAGAAGGCGCTCGCCGCGTCCAGGACCGCGACGCACCGGCGCTGCTACTTCTCCTTCGAGGACATGATCCGCGTCAACGACACCGGCTACTTCCCCTACACGCCGGCCACCCAGCTCCTGCGCGGCCTGCGCGCCTCGCTCGATCTGATCGCCGAGGAAGGACTGGACAACATCTTCGCCCGCCACCATCGCCTGGCCGAAGGCGTGCGCAAGGCGGTCGATGCCTGGGGGCTGAAGCTGTGTGCGAAGCAACGCAAATGGCACTCCGATACGGTCAGCGCCATCCTGGTGCCCGAAGGCATCGACAGCGCCGATGTCGTCAAGCGCGCCTACCAGAAGTACAACACCTCGCTCGGCGGCGGCCTCAACAAGGTGGCCGGCAAGGTGTTTCGCATCGGCCATCTCGGCTGGCTGAACGAGGTGATGGTGCTTGGATCGCTGGCCGCCGCCGAACTTGCGCTGCTCGACTGCGGCGTCGAACTGGCGCCGGGTTCAGGCGTCGGCGCGGCGATCGAGCATTTCCGCGGCACGGCCGAAGTGCCGGTCGCCGAGGCGGCATGAGGAGCGCACGATGAGCCACACCATCAACCACCTCAAGAAGCTCCGCCTCCAGCGCAGCGAGCTAGCGGTTCCGGGGTCGAGCCCGGAGATGATCGACAAGGCGGCGAGCAGCGCCGCCGACTTCGTCTTCCTCGACATCGAGGACGCGGTCGCGCCGCCCGACAAGGAACGCGCCCGCAAGAACATCATCCAGGCGCTCAACGACATCGACTGGCGCGCCAAGGGCAAGACGGTTTCGGTGCGCATCAACGGCCTCGACACCCACTACATGTACCGCGACGTGGTCGACGTCATGGAACAGGCCGGCGACCGGCTGGACACCATTTTGGTGCCGAAGGTCGGCGTGCCGGCCGACCTCTACATGGTCGAAGCCATGGTCAACCAGATCGAGATGGCCAAGGGTTTCAAGACCCGCGTCGGCCTCGAGGCGCTGATCGAGACGGCGCTCGGCATGGCCAATGTCGAGGCGATCGCCGCCACGCCCGGCCGGCTGGAAGCGATGCATTTCGGCGTT
>NZ_SRUU01000071.1:0-2075 GCF_004791585.1 Mesorhizobium sp. M1C.F.Ca.ET.210.01.1.1 | reverse complement strand
CCGCAACGTGCTGGTGGTCAGCGAAGCGATCGAGCGCGCCGGCCAGGCGCAGGCCGCCGCGCAGTAGGAATTACCGGGAGGACAACATGGATATCCACGAATACCAGGCCAAGGAATTGCTCGCCAGCCACGGCGTGCACGTGCCGCGCGGCGGCCTCGCCTACAGCCCCGAGCAGGCGACCTACCGGGCGCGCGAGATCGGCGGCTCCAAATGGGTGCTGAAGGCGCAGGTTCATTCCGGTGCCCGCGGCAAGGCCGGCGGCATCAAGCTCTGCTCGAACGACGAGGAGATCTCCAACGCTGCCGAAGGGATGCTCGGGCGCAAGCTGGTCACCCAGCAGACCGGCCCGCGCGGCAAGCTGGTGTCGCGCCTCTATCTCGAGGAAGCGGTCGACATCGCGCAGGAGCTCTATCTCGGCTTCGTGCTCGACCGGAAGGAGGAGCGCGTCATGATCGTGGCTTCGGCCGCCGGCGGCATGGAGATCGAGGACATCTCCGAAAAGCAGCCGGATTCCATCATCCGCGCCACCGTCGATCCCGGTGTCGGCATGCAGGGCTTCCAGGCGCGCGAGATCGCCTTCGGCCTCGGCCTCGAGAGCAATCTGATCGGCAAGGCGACCGAGACCATTCTCGGCTGCTATCAGGTGTTCCGCGACTACGACGCCTCGATGCTGGAGATCAATCCGCTGGTGGTGACGCGCGACGGCAATCTCGTCGCGCTCGATGCCAAAATGTCGTTCGACGAGAACGCGCTGTTCCGCCGCCCGGAAATCTCCGAGCTGCGCGACAAGAGCCAGGAAGACCCGCGCGAGACCTTCGCCAGCGACCGCGGCCTTTCCTATGTCGGCCTCGATGGCAACATCGGCTGCATCATCAACGGCGCCGGGCTCGCCATGGCGACGATGGACATGATCAAGATCGCCGGCGGCGAGCCGGCCAACTTCCTCGACATCGGCGGCGGCGCCTCACCGGAGCGGGTGGCGAAATCCTTCCGCGCGGTGCTCGGCGACAAGAACGTCGAGACCATCCTGGTCAACATCTTCGCCGGCATCAACCGCTGCGACTGGGTGGCCGAAGGCGTCATCAAGGCGATCCGCGAGGTTGGCGTCGACGTGCCGCTGGTGGTGCGGCTCTCCGGCACCAAGGTCGAGGAAGGCCGCAAGATCCTGGCCGATTCCGGCGAGAAGGTGATCGTCGCCGACACGCTCGCCGAAGCCGCCGAAAAGGCCGTCGCCGCCTGGCGCAAGGTCGCCAAGAACAAAAAAGCAGCCTGAGGGAGGTCGAAAAATGGCAATCCTGCTCAACCGCAGCACACGCGTCATCGTGCAAGGGTTCACCGGCAAGATCGGCAGCTTCCATGCCGAGGACATGAAGCGCTATGGCACCAAGGTGGTCGGCGGCGTCACCCCCGGCAAGGGCGGCCAGACGCATCTCGGCCTGCCCGTCTTCAACACCGTCAAGGGCGCGGTGCGCGAGACCCGCGCCGAGGCCAGCATCGTCTTCGTGCCGCCGCCCTTCGCGGCCGATTCGATCATGGAGGCGGCCGATGCCGGCATCAAGCTCTGCGTCTGCATCACCGACGGCATCCCCTCGCAGGACATGATGCAGGTCAAGCGCTACATGCGCCGCTACCGCTTCGAGGACCGCATGCGCCTCGTCGGCCCGAACTGCGCCGGCGTCATCACCCCCGGACAGGCGCTGATGGGCATCATGCCCGGCAGCATCTATCTCCCCGGCCGGGTCGGCATCGTCGGCCGCTCGGGCACGCTGGGCTACGAGGCGGCCTCGCAGATGAAGGCGCTTGGCATCGGCGTGTCGACCAGCGTCGGCATCGGCGGCGATCCGATCAACGGCTCGTCCTTCAAGGACATCCTGAAACTGTTCGAGCAGGACGACGACACCGACGCCGTGGTGATGATCGGCGAGATCGGCGGACCGCAGGAGGCCGAAGCCGCGATCTGGGCGCGCGACAATATGAGGAAGCCGCTGATCGCCTACATCGCCGGCCTTTCGGCGCCGAAGGGCCGCCGCATGGGCCATGCCGGCGCCATCATCTCGGCCTTCGGCGAGTCGGC
>NZ_SRUU01000070.1 GCF_004791585.1 Mesorhizobium sp. M1C.F.Ca.ET.210.01.1.1 | reverse complement strand
CGGGCTACAATCCCCATAGCGCCAGTCCTGCCCGCGGCTCCGTTCAATCCGGCTTGCAATGAGGTCCGACAGCCAACCCGGCCGCTCCGTCGTGCCCGCGGACCTCACAGAAGCCTCCAGATTCCGGTTTAGGCTGTTTTGTGATTCATGTGTGGACGGCCCCCGTTGAGCAAGAAGATTCTGACAATGGCAATACTGAAGCGGTCAGGTTCATTCATGTGTTCGGCCTGTTTTTGTGCGGCCTCAGGCCGCTGGCCATGATGGTGTCGGTGGATCGGGCCCTCATCAAGCTGCCGCGCTGCGATGCGCGTTGAATCACTCAGGTTCTCCCGATCCCCGGCTTGACCGGATCTGCATCACTGATGTCGTTCTCTCCTGCCCAAACTGGATGTCATTTCGCGCGACCGTCGTTACCCTCGAGCCATTGACGGCGTCGCGCGGTAGTTTTCCTCACGCGCCATCACCGCCCAGGCGATCCGCGCTACCTTGTTGGCGACAGCGACTGTGACCAGCCGTGCCGGCTTACGCTCGAGCAACTGGTTCGCCCAGGTACTGACGGTCGTCGCTTTTCGCCGCGTGTATCGGATGACCGCCGTGGCGCCGACGACGAGGAGATGCCGTAAATAGCGATCTCCCATCTTCGAGATTCCTCCCATTCTGTCTTTGCCACCGGAGGAATGTTGTTTTGGAACAAGGCCGAGCCAAGCAGCGAATTGACGACCGGAGCGGAAGACTTTTGCGTCGACGACGGTGGCAGCGAGGGCGGTCGCCGTGATGAAGCCGATTCCGGGAATGGTTGAAAGCCGCCGGCAGACCTGGTTCGTGCGATACCACGCCAGAAGCTCGATCTCGATCTTCCGGATTTGTGCGCCAAGCCCTTCGATCGTTCGGGCGAGGAGGATAAGAACCTGTCGCGCCATCGCGGGGAGCGGCCCATCGCCCTTGTCAAGAGCTTCGATTAGACCACGGACATGGGCCCGGCCCTTCGGTGCGACGACGCCATACTCGGCCAGATGCGCCCGCATCGCGCTGATTTGCGCTGTGCGCTGCCGAACCAAGAGGTGGCGAGCCCGATGAAGCATCAGAATGCTCTGGGCATCCGCCGATTTGACAGCCACGAACCGCATTGTCGGTCGCGTCACCGCCTCGCAGATCGCTTCCGCGTCGGCCGCATCGTTCTTGTTGCGCTTGACGTAGGCCTTTACGTAAGCCGGCGGCATCAACTTGACCACATGCCCGAGTGCAATCAGCTCCCGCGCCCAATGGTGCGCCGTCGCGCAGGCCTCCATGCCGATGAGGCACGGCTGCATATCGCGAAGCAACGGAATAAGCTGATCGCGCCGAACTTTTCGACGGAGCACCGCGTTTCCTGCATTATCGACGCCGTGAACTTGAAAGACGTTCTTGGCGATATCCAATCCGATCGTGATAACTTGCATGCGGACGGTTCCTTCCCTCTGATGGTCCTTTGACAACGCCATCTTGGCACATTGCGATGCCGCTGGGTCGGGGGCCGTCCACCCCATCAAGATGCTGGCTGGAGTGGAGGCCAGCATCGGATGACGCGACCTCTTTCGAATGATCTTCGTGAGCGTGTTGTTGGTGCGATCGAGGCGGGCGAAAGCTGCCGATCGGTCGCAGCTCGTTTCGGCATTGCCGTATCGTCGGCGGTGTAGTGGTCTCAGCGCTACCGTTCGAGCGGGTCTGTCGCGCCCGGCAAGGTGGGCGGTCATCGCAAGCGCGTGCTGGAGCCGCACCGTGCCTTCATCGCGGAGCGGATCAACCAGACACCGCATCTGTCGCTGCACAGGTTGAAGGATGAGCTGGCGGCGCGCGGGGTGAAGGTATCGCACGATACGGTGTGGCGGTTCCTGCGCGCGAGGGGCTGCGGTTCAAAAAAAACACTGTTCGCCCTTGAGCAGGCCCGTGCTGATATTGCCCGCCGGCGGCAACGCTGGCGATCCTGGCAGTCCGGTCTCGATCCGAGACGGCTGGTGTTCATTGACGAAACGTGGATCAAGACCAACATGGCGCCGCTGCGGGGCTGGGGACCACGAGGCAAGCGCCTGCGCGGCTTTGCCCCGCACGGCCACTGGCGCACGCTGACTTTTCTCGGCGCTTTGCGCCACGACCGGCTGACGGCGCCTTGCGTCTTCGACGGACCGATCAACGGTCAGTGCTTCCGCGCCTATGTCGAGCAACAGCTCTTGCCTGTGCTCGAGCCCGGCGACATCGTCATCATGGACAATCTTGGCTCCCACAAGTCGGCCGCCGTCCGGCAGATGATCCGAGCCGCCGGCGCAAGGCTCTGGTATCTGCCGCCATACTCGCCCGACCTCAACCCGATCGAGCAGGCCTTCGCCAAGATCAAGCACTGGATGCGCGTGGCTCAGAAGGGAACCATCGAGGAGACATGGCAACACGTCGGCTGCCTCGTCTCCTCAATCCAGCCCGGCGAATGCAGCAATTACTTCTTCAATGCCGGATATGCTTCCGTCAAAACCTGAAAGGCTCTAGCGAAAGCAAACGGCTGCTCTGCCGCGCGTCCTTCGAAGCCCGTGCCAACCGGCGAAGCTCCGAAGCCGAATTGTCTGTCGGCAACTGAACTGCTGGTCCCATAGGCAAATCCCCCTTCGCCCCGAAAGAATCTGGACCGAAACACGCACTCACGAAATGCTCATCATCAATCGACGCTCTGGACGCATCTTGACCGAGGTGTCTGTGACGTATCTTCCTGTAGCCCGTCTGGAGCTCCAGGCCACCGGCAACGCAGCAGGTCTCATGCCGGCCTTCGTGGCAAGCCCGGGCGGTCGTCACGGTGGCGCGGGACCACGCCAATGACCTCATACTGATTCAGCGCAATCGCGAGGTTGCCTCATCAGCAGCTTCATGGCCGCCCATTCTTCCAACACTTGATCCAATGCCGGTATCCGACACCCTGCTGTCGGGTCTGTCGGCTCCCCCACACAATGTAACGGCTTTTTGCTCCACTGCACCCCATTTAAGTCATTGAACAACATTCGGAAAAAGACTTTCCAACGCTCTCATCGGCGAAACTGGCACGGCTTTTGCGCGTCCCCAGTACACCGTTCTTGAATGGAGGTATCTGTATGGCTCGACATCGTCCCGGGACAACCGCAGTGGCTACACGCAATAAATATGAGATCCTCGGCGCGGACATACCCGAAGAAACGCTATTCAAGGGCGACTTATTGGTGGCGTCGTTATCGGAATCACCGCGCAGCGTGAACTCCATTTATTACTACGATGATGCAGGTTCTCGCCTATTTGAACGTCTCTGTCACGAGGAAACATATTACCTGTTCAGAACAGAAAAGGACATACTAGCCGAACATGCAAGGTCCATAGCCGACATCACAGGTCCTATCTTTATCGTTGAACTGGGATCTGGAAACGCCGAGAAAACGACTCTTTTATTTGATGCCTACTTGAAGGAACACGGCCGCACTTTTTACGCTGCCATCGACATTAATCGCTCGATCTTGGAGAGGGCGGCTGAGAACGTTCTCTCCGTGACAGACGATTTGGACTTCTTAGGAATTGTCGGGACCTACCAGACCGGACTCGCGCAAGTCGCCAATCTAATTGGACCAAAGCTTTTAGTTTGCCTCGGCAGCACTATGGGGAACATGCACGATGACGAACTGCATGATCTCCTCCTATCGGCGCGATCGGCTTTGTCTTCTGGCGACTATCTTTTGGTCGGGATGGATTTGGACAAAGAAACCAAAATTCTAGAGGCGGCCTACAATAATCAAACAGCTATTCTGACCAACTTATGTGTCCTGCAACATTTGAACTGGCGTTTCGGTGGAGATTTTGATCCATTCCAGTTCCGGCACGTGGCATTCCATAATAAATCGCTGTATCGAATGGAGAGCTATCTGGAAGCAATGCAGGAACAAATGATCAATCTAAAAAGTCTGAATTTCTCCTTTCATCTCGAGAAGGGAGAGATGATTAGGACGGAGATCATGCGGAAGGTTGAATTGTGTGCGTTCCACAAGCTGCTCGGTCTGTATAATTTCCGCCCGGTTCAGCATTGGACGGACTCGCGCCAGCAATATGCGGTTTCTCTGTTTCAACTCGGTGCAGAGCCGACAGAACTCGAATCATGACGTCCCCTGGAGAAAATGCGATGAGAGAGGACATTGAATCGGAAGCGCGGAGCCCTAGTCATGGGCATGTTTCGTTTCGATGGAGTTGAGCCAGTCGACCCGACTGATCACGTTCTGTCTCTGGGCCAACCGACGACGATGTCTAAGCGCATGGTCTATGGCGGCGATGCCGCTGGGCTGCCGACGCGGTTTTCGCAGATCAGGAATAAAGCGCGGTCGCGAATTAGACGATGCTTTCCTATCTCGTCATCTGTAAGGCCGGTCTCGACGGTTCTGGATCCACATGATTCAGAAGGAAAATGTCGAATGGGACGTGGCGATTCTGCTTTGATTGCAACCTCGCGTCGGCGCCGGACGAAGAAGTGTCGAAGTCAGGGCCGTAACCTTGATCCGCGTGTTGTTCGTACATCGGCGCCGAGGTTAGCCGCGGGGCAGCCCAATCGAAGACGCCTCCGCACCGTAAGCCCGCGCGGGGCTAATCGACAAGCGGATCCGGCACGTCGCCCGATGGTGAAGCCGCCTTCTAACGGCATCGGAATTTGCCAAGTTATGCGGTGTCGAAGCTATCTAGGATGGAGGTGTCCCTGGAAAATATTATCATCTTGGGAATTGGCCCGTTGAAGGCCGCATCAGAGATTGTGCGAGGTTTAACATGATTACCTTTTCCGAATTTGCCGCTAGCCTGACCTACGATGCCATTCCCGAGGAGGTCCGTGCCATTCTCAGGCGCAGTTTTGCAGACACGCTCGGCGTCGCGGTGGTGGGGGCAACCACGCAGATCTCGTCGATCACTAGGGAGATTGCCGATCGCCTATGGCGGTCGTCGCCTGAAATCGGCGCGGCCAGGATGATTTTCGACGGGCGCCCCGTCAGCCCGGCGGGAGCGGCATTCGCCGGCGCTTTTACCATTGATTCGATCGATGGGCACGACAACAACAGCCCCTGCAAGGGCCACGCCGGCTCGGCGGTGTTTCCTGCGCTGCTCGCTGTAGCGGATTCGCTTAGGTCTTCGGGCGCCGCAATTTCTGGAAGGGAATTCATGGTTGCGCTGGCCGTTGCTTATGAGGTTGCCTACCGCGCGGGTCTGACGCTTCACGGCACCGTCTCCGACTACCACACTTCAGGGGCGTGGACAGCGGTCGGCGTGGCGGCGGGAGTCTCCCGACTGCTGGGGCTCAGCCAGGAGCAGACGCGCCATGCAGCGGGCATTGCAGAATACCACGGTCCTCGCAGCCAAATGATGCGTTGCATCGATTTTCCAACCATGCTGCGCGACGGCGTCGGCTGGGGTGCGCCGTCGGGCGTCATGGCAGCCTATTTGGCTGACCTCGGCTTCACTGGCGCGCCGGCGATCACGGCCGAGGGGGCCAGCGCCGAGCCGTGGTGGTGCGATCTCGGAGAGGCTTGGCGTGTCGCTGAAGATACCTCATACAAACCCTATCCGGTCTGTCGCTGGGCGCATCCATCGATCGATGCCGCGCGCGACTTGATGCATGACAACTGCCTTTCCAGCAACGATGTGACGCGTGTCCGGATTCAGACGTTTCACAATGCCGTTCGGCTTGCTGGTCACAACCCGAAGACGCTGGACGAAATGAGCTATTCGATCGCGTTCCCGGTTGCGACGATGATCGTGCGTGGCAAAATAGGGCCGCAGGAGCTTTTGCCGGAGGTTCTGCAAGATGAAGAAATCCGACGCATTTCCAACGCCACCGAGCTTGTTGAAACCGAGCACTACACCCGCATCAGCGTCGGTAAGCGTTGGGCCGACGTCACGCTTTACCTAAAGGACGGCCGCCAAATCATGTCGGAGCCGCGCACGCCGAAAGGCGATCGCGACAATCCCATGAGCGCGGAAGAGTTCCACAGCAAATACGTCAATTTCACGAACGGTTTGATCAGCGATGGCAGGGCCGAGGAGATGGAAGCGATAGCGCTGTCATTCGATCGATTGGACAATAAAGGGCTTAACCGTCTGATCGGTTTGACCGTTGCGCCACTTGATCACTGATCTTTGCCGCGGCCAGATTTACGGGTTGGCCGGAATTATTTTCCGCCGGCTGTTCTTTTAGGTCCATCCGGCGGGCCAATCTCTATGGTCAGGACAGCCGCTGAAGCAACGGAGCAAGAGACTGGGGGCCAATGGGATAGCCGGTCCCCGCGCCGATCTTCTTGCGCGGTTCACAGACCGACGGAGCGTCGCCCAGCGTCCGCCGCCTACCGCACGAACGATACCACTGATCACGCAGCGATCATGAGCGCGCATCCTTGCCTCGGATGCGTTCAAGCCCAATCGAAAACTGCTCATCGCTAAGCCAGAAGCTCAATATCTTTCTCTGCAGTGACGCGACGGATAATTCCCACCTTGATCGTGTCCCGGGGCGTAGATGCTATGGGCGAGCGGCGAGGGTGTGGCATCTTTCGGCGCTGTTAGAACCAACTCTTCAGAAGGAGGCGCCCCATGAGCCGCTGAAGAAGATTGATGCCGACGCGCCATCATTGTTGAAGCTGCGCGACGAAGCCGGCCAGGCCGGGCATACAATCAAGCGGATCGCCGTCGCCTATGAGGCGGCCGGCGACGGCTTTTGGCTGGCGCGCTGGCTGCGGGCGCGCGACATCGAGGTCTATGCCATCCACCCTGCCAGCGTGCGGTGTCGCGTGAGCACCGGCGTGCCAAGGTATTTCGGATATACTATCCGTCGCGTTCCAGTGGATGAAAATTTTCGCGCAATCGTCTCGGCAATGTCTGAAGCAGTTAGCGAAAACACAGTCATGATGCTCGCCTCAATGCCGTCCTGGTCGCA
>NZ_SRUU01000006.1 GCF_004791585.1 Mesorhizobium sp. M1C.F.Ca.ET.210.01.1.1 | reverse complement strand
CGGGCTACAATCCCCATAGCGCCAGTCCTGCCCGCGGCTCCGTTCAATCCGGCTTGCAATGAGGTCCGACAGCCAACCCGGCCGCTCCGTCGTGCCCGCGGACCTCACAGAAGCCTCCAGATTCCGGAGAGGCTGATTTTGTGATTCAAGATGCTGGCTGGATCGGAGGCCAGCATCGGATGACGCGACCTCTTTCGAATGATCTTCGTGAGCGTGTTGTTGTGGCGATCGCGGCTGGTGAGAGCTGCCGCACGGTTGCGGCTCGTTTCGGCATAGCAGTGTCGTCGGCGGTGAAGTGGTCGCAGCGCTATCGGGCGAGTGGGTCGGTCGCGCCTGGCAAGATGGGCGGCCATCGCAAGCGGGTTCTGGAGCCGCACCGGGCCTTCATCGTGGAGCGGATCAATCAGACGCCGCATCTGTCGCTGCATCGGCTAAAGGACGAACTTGCGGCGCGCGGTGTGAAGGTATCGCACGACACGGTGTGGCAGTTCCTGCGGCGCGAAGGTTTGCGGTTCAAAAAAAACGCTGTTGGCCCTTGAGCAAGCCCGCGCTGACATCGCGCGACGGCGACAACGCTGGCGTTCCTGGCAGTCCGGTCTCGACCCACGGCAGTTGGTCTTCATCGACGAAACCTGGATCAAGACCAACATGGCGCCGCTGCGCGGTTGGGGGCCGAAGGGCAAACGCCTGCGCGGCTTGGCACCATACGGCCACTGGCGTACGCTGACCTTCCTCGGCGCGCTGCGCTGCGACCGGCTGACTGCACCTTGCGTCTTCGACGGGCCGATCAACGGCCAGTGCTTCCGCGCCTATGTCGAGCAGCAGCTCGTGCCAGTGCTTGAGCCGGGCGACATCGTCGTCATGGACAATCTCGGCTCCCACAAGTCGGCAGCCATCCGGCAGATGATCCGCGCCGCAGGCGCCAGGCTCTGGTACCTGCCGCCCTACTCGCCAGATCTCAACCCGATCGAGCAGGCCTTCGCCAAGATCAAGCACTGGATGCGAGCTGCCCAGAAGCGAACCATCGACGACACCTGGCGACACATCGGACACCTCGTCGCCACCATAGAACCCGACGAATGCTCAAACTACTTCAACAACGCCGGATACGCTTCCGTCAAAACCTGAAGCGCTCTAGAGCGGTTCAGCCTTTCACGGAATCGCCGAACCGCTCTAAGTATTTGTTTTTACGCAATTCCTGACGGAAAACTGTTACACACTTTTCCTGGAATTGCTTTTAGCCCGTCGTGCCGTCCGGTATGTCGATGCCGAGCAGCGCCTGCAATCCGAACAGCACCAGCAGCGAGGCAATGAACATGCCGACGAACACCGCGGTGCCGATGGCGGCGCCTCTGCCGATCGTCGCGTTGGTCATGCGCCAGGTCAGCACCATCGACAGCGCGAACAACAACAGCGACACCAGCCCGCTGGCCTCGTTGGTCGACGGCAGGAAGAGCCTCAGCAGCGCCGACGGCAGCATCAGCCAGGCGATGATCGCGGAGGCCCAGTTGGAGGCGACGACATAGTGGACGAAGCGGCCGCCGATGCCGGCGCGCGGCGCGACCAAGGCAAGCGCCACCAGCGGCAACACCCAGGAGCCGAGGTCGACCGTTGCCAGCCGGATCAGCAGGCTGAGCCGGCCGGCGAACGCATTCGGATCGCCGATTTCGTTGGCAATCCCGACCCAGCCGACGATTAGCGCCGGCAATGCCACGACAATGGCGAAGAAGGAATTCCAGAAACCGTCCGCCGAAAGGTCGAGCATGCGCAGGCCGTCGGCCTTGCCGAACATCAGCCGCCAGGCGCCGGCCAGCGAAGCAAAGGTTTCGTCCGCGGAAAGCATGGTCACGTGAGACCTTGTCCGAACCAGTCCTCGATGAAGCGCTCGTAGATCCGCGTCAGCGTCTCGAGATCGGCGACCGCCACGCGCTCGTCCACCATATGCATGGTCTTGCCGACCAGCCCGAACTCGATCACCGGGCAA
This sequence comes from Mesorhizobium sp. M1C.F.Ca.ET.210.01.1.1, assembly GCF_004791585.1. Taxonomy (GTDB): domain Bacteria; phylum Pseudomonadota; class Alphaproteobacteria; order Rhizobiales; family Rhizobiaceae; genus Mesorhizobium. The sequence continues at coordinate 256,845 of NZ_SRUU01000006.1, read as the reverse complement.
TAGTCCTTGATGAAGCGGGCGTCCGAAGTGCCGCCGGAGGTGGAGAGCACCGGCGTCTTGCCGACGACAGCCGCGACCGAGCGGCTCAGCGTGTCGATCAGTTTCTCGTCGCGGGTGAGGAAGACATGGCTCGGCCGGTCGCGCCAGACAAGCTCGTAATCGACCGCGGTCTTCTTGCCCGGGCGGTATTTCTTGCGCCTCGCGGCTTGGTCCAGCCGGTTGTGGATCTCGGCTTGGATCGTCTCGGCCGTCCAGGTATCGTTGAAGCGGATGTTGAAGGTGGCGGTCGCCTTTGCCGGGATGACGTTGGTCGCCGGATTGCCGACATCGATCGACGTCACTTCCAGATTGGTCGGCTGGAAATCCCTGGTACCCTTGTCGAACACCGGGTGGAGCAGCGCGTCGACCAGGCTCATCAGCCCGCGCACCGGATTGTCGGCAAGCTGCGGATAGGCGGCATGGCCCTGGCGGCCGTTGACGACGACGCTGCCCGACAGCGAGCCGCGCCGGCCGATCTTGATCATGTCGCCGAGCGCGTCCGGATTGGTCGGCTCGCCGACGATCGAGGCATCCCATTTCTCGCCCTTGGCGGCCGCCCAGTCGAGCAGCTTGGTCGTGCCGTTGATGGCCGGCCCCTCCTCGTCGCCGGTGATCAGCAGCGAGACCGAGCCTTTGGGGCCGCCGTTCTTTCCGATATGGCGCGCCACCGCCGCGATGAAGCAGGCGATGCCGCCCTTCATGTCGACGGCGCCGCGGCCGTACATCTCGCCATTAGCGATCTCGGCGGCAAAGGGCGGGTGCGTCCAGGCCGCCTCGTCGCCGACCGGCACGACGTCGGTATGGCCGGCAAACATCAGATGCGGGCCGTTGCCCGAGCGCCGCGCATAGAGGTTCTCGATGTCCGGCGTGCCGTCCTCCGAAAACACCGGCCGTTCGACCGAGAAGCCGAGCGGCTTCAGCATGTCTTCCAGCGACCGCAGCGCGCCGCCCTCGGTGGGCGTCACGGAAGGACAGCGGATCAGGGCGGCAAGGTTCTCGGCGGGGTCGGTCGGCAATTTCATGGGCAAAGCGATAGTCGAAAGCAATGGACCTGTCACGGTCGGACATAGTGGGCGATCACGCCGCCGACAATATGGTTTTCATGTCGTATAGTTGCGAGCCAAGTCTGGACGATTGCATGGCCAATGCGGAAAAAACCATCGCCGTCGCCGGTGCCGGCAGCATCGGCTGCTATGTCGGCGGCTGCCTGGCGCTCGCCGGGCGAAAGGTGAATTTCCTGGGCCGCGGACGTATCGTCGAGGCCATGCGCAAGGATGGGCTTCGGGTCAGCGATCTCGACGGCCGCGACCGCCGCATCGAGCCCGAGGCGCTTGCCGTCACCGACGATCCCGTGATGGCGCTGCGCAACGCGGACATCATCCTGGTGACGGTGAAGAGCGGCGCGACCGGGGAGATGGCGACGCTTGTTGCCACCCATGCCCGCCCCGATGCCATCGTCGTCAGCCTGCAGAATGGCGTCGACAACGCGGACAAGCTGCGCGTCGCGCTTCCGGCGCGTCGCGTGCTCGCCGGCATGGTGGCGTTCAACGTCGTGCAGTCGCCGGACGGCGAGATCCCGTTCAGTGTGCGCCGCGCCAGCGACGGCATGGTGATGATTGAGGATACTGTGCCCGGCCTTGCCGCACTGCTCAATGTCGAAGGACTTGGGGTTGAGACCCACGCCGACATGAAGGCGGTGCAGTGGAGCAAGCTCTTGATGAATCTCAACAATGCGCTGGTGGCGCTGTCCAACCTGCCGCTGGCGGCCGAACTGGCCGACCGCAGCTGGCGGGTCATTCTGGCGGGCCAGATCGAAGAGGCGCTGGCCGCCATGAAGGCCGCGGGCATCGAGCCCGCGCGTATCGCTGGCCCGCCGCCATGGCTGCTGCCGAAGGTGCTCAGACTGCCGGACTGGCTGTTCGGTCTCCTGGCGCGGCGGCTGCTGGCGATCGACCCCAGGGCGCGGGGCTCGATGTGGGACGACCTGAAGCGCGGCCGGCCGACGGAGATCGACGAACTGCAAGGCGCGATCCTGCGGCTTGCCGAAAAGACCGGCGTGCCTGTGCCTCAGACCAGGCGCGTCGCGGCGCTGGTGCGTCAGGCGGAAACAGAAAAGCGCGGCCCGCCCGGGCTGACGCCGGATGCCGTCAGCGGCGGTCCTCGATCAGCGTGATCTTCTGCCAGATCTTGCGCGACAGGTTGGAGGCCAGGTTTTCGATGTCGTTGACGCCGTCGACGACCACGTCGTCATTGACCGACTGGGCGAACAGCGCCGCGATCTTGCCGGTGATCGACAGCATTTCCGAGCAATAGTCGAGATAGCGCGCGAGGTCGGCTGCGTTGGTGATGCGTGCGGGCGAATGCGCGGTCGGCTTGAAATCGGCCGACAGCGTCGCCGGATCCTTGGTCAACTGGTGCATGTCGATGACATGGATCAGCGATCGGAGGCCATGCAGCTCGCGGAACACCTTCTTGCGCTTGATGCGCTCCTCGGCCCGCAACAGCGCCAGGAAGCCGACGACGGCGAGGATGACCACGTTGAGGGAGGACTCGATACCCTGCACCGACTGAACGGCGTCATGGGATCCGGAAAAGCGGCCGAGCGGCAGGATGGTGCCGACGAACAGGAAGACAAGAGCGCCGGCGACGACAGCGGCGATGATGACGCCGCGCAGCCACCAGATCGGCGCCTCCAGCTCCTTTGCGGCTTTCGCCAGGTCGCGCGACAGCGACACCAGCTCGGCGGCGACGCCACGCAGGCCTGCGTCCGGAAAACGCTCGGCCACGCGCTCCTCCAGCCTTTCGGCGGTCTCGATGATCAGCTTCGGATCGAGCGTGCGGTAGCGCATGGCTGCCGTTCAGCGGTCGGCGGGCGCGTTGGTGCGGCTGCCGTAGCGATTGGATCCGGGTTGTCCCGGGAACAGGCAGAGCACCAGGAAAGCGACGATCGATACGACGGGCACGAACAGCACCAGCGCCGCGATGCCGGGCTTGTCGAGATCATGCAGCCGCTTCACCGCCAGCACGATGTTCGACCACAGCGAGGCGAGGAAGGTCAGGAAGAAGACGAACGACCACATGTTGCTCTCGGCCGAGCCCTCCGGCACCAGCGTGAAGCGATAGAGCGGAAAAGCCTGCACGAGGGCTACCAGCAATCCGCCGAGAAAATAGGCCGCGCGGCTGACGCGGCCCGAGGTTTTGAAGAAGAGCCAGATGAAGTCTGCTTTTTCAGGCAAGCGGGTCCGGTCCGTATTGATTGGCGCCTCTGGTGCCTTCGAGGATGCCGAGTTCGATCAGCAGCCAGATGCCGCCGATGATGGGTATAAGGCCGATCAGCGTCCACCAGCCCGACTTGTTACGGTCGTGCCAGCGTTTGGCATAGAGAGCAATCGCGAAATAGATCGAGGCCAGCGCGACGAGGATGCCGATAACGCCGACCTGGGCGCCGCTGTCGGTGGTGAAACGCGTGCCGAGGATCGAATCGAGGATGAACGCAACGATGGCAATGACGATGAATATGCCGATGCCGGCCCAGAACTTGGCGCGGTTGATGCGGCCGTCGAAACTCGTCAGAAGATATTTCCAGTCCATGACGCCCCTCCGTGTCGAACCAGCGCGACGGAATGTCGCGCTGGCGGAAGGTGCGTCCGTTTCCGGCAAAGATCAATCGCGCAGCAATTCGTTGATCGAGGTCTTGGAGCGGGTCCTGGCGTCGACGCGCTTGACGATGACGGCGCAGTAGAGGCTGGGGCCGGGCTCGCCATTGGGCAGCGGCTTGCCGGGCAGCGAGCCGGCGACGACCACCGAATTGGCCGGCACCTCGCCATAGAAGACCTCGCCGGTGGCGCGGTCGACGATCTTGGTCGACTGGCCGATGAAGACGCCCATGCCGAGCACCGAGCCCTCGCGCACGATACAGCCTTCGACCACTTCCGAGCGCGCGCCGATGAAGCAGTTGTCCTCGATGATGGTGGGGCCGGCCTGCATCGGCTCCAGCACGCCGCCGATGCCGACGCCGCCCGACAGATGCACGTTCTTGCCGATCTGGGCGCAGGAGCCCACCGAGGCCCAGGTGTCGACCATGGTGCCCGTATCGACATAGGCGCCGACATTGACAAAGGACGGCATCAGCACGGCGCCCGGCGCGATATAGGCCGAGCGTCGCACCACCGAGGACGGCACGGCGCGGAAGCCGGCCTTCTCGAAGTCGACTGCGCCCCAGCCGTCGAACTTCGACGGCACCTTGTCCCACCACACGGCTTGGCCCGGACCGCCTTTGATGATCTCCATCGGGTTCAGCCGGAAGGAGAGCAGCACCGCCTTCTTCAGCCACTGGTTGACATGCCACTTGCCGTCGTCCTGCCGCTCGGCGACGCGTGCCTCGCCGCGGTCGAGCAGGTCGAGCGCCGACTGGATGGCGTCACGCGTTTCGCCACGGGTCGCGGTCGAAATCGTATCGCGCTCCTCGAAGGCCTTTTCGATGGTCTTCTCGAGGCTCGCCAGATCGGGCTTCGACATGAAATTGCTCCATTACAAAGCTGTTAAGGGCTGCGCCTTAACCTGTTTTGAAATCGCGCGGACCCTATGTGAAGCCTTGATGGGGGTCAATCGCGGCTGCGTCATGCGACGGCGCAAGTAAGGGAATTAGGACGGTGGATTCGATGACACCTATGGAAAAGGCCGGTTGGACGCCGCTGCCGCATTCGGATGAGGATCTGGAGCGGGCGAAAAGTGTGCCGGACACGCCGCAGACGCGGGCTGAAACCTATCGGCTGGCCTGGAACGATCCCGACTTCATGACGCGGCGCGAACTGCGCCCGGTGCGTCTGCAGCTCGAGCTCTTGAAGCCGGAGATGATTCTCGCCGAGCGCGGCATCCGCTCGACGGTCATCCTGTTCGGCGGCGCCAGGCTGCCGGAGCCGGGCGGCGTCGCCTGGGCGGCGAAGAACGAGACGCAGCGGAAGAACCTCGAGCTGAACAGCAAATACTACGAGGAGGCGCGCAAGTTCGCCCGGCTGTGCTCGCAGCACTCCGCCACCTCCTATTACCGCGAATTCGTCGTCGTCACCGGCGGTGGCCCCGGTGTGATGGAGGCCGGAAACCGCGGCGCCGACGATGTCGGCGCGCCGTCGATCGGCCTCAACATCGTGCTGCCGCACGAGCAGGCGCCGAACGCCTATGTGACGCCCGAGCTCTGCTTCAATTTCCACTATTTCGCGATCCGCAAGATGCATTTCGTCATGCGCGCCAAGGCGGTCGCCGTGTTCCCCGGCGGCTTCGGCACGATGGACGAATTCTTCGAGACGCTGACGCTGATCCAGACCGGGCGCATGGAACGCGTACCGGTGATCCTGTTCGGCAAGGCATTCTGGCAAAGGGCGATCGACCTCGATTTCCTCGCCGAGCAGGGCACGATCTCGCCCGGGGACCAGGAGATCATCGATTTCGTCGATACTGCGGACGAAGCCTGGGACATCGTCCGCCGCTTCTACAATCTCTGAGGCGGCGAACGCCGCTACTGCAGTTCGGCCAGCCAGCCATTCGATTGCGCGAAGCGCACGATGGCCGCGCGGGAGTGGAGTTCCAGCTTGTCGGTAGCCCGGGTCCTGTAGGTTTCGATGGTCTTTATGCTCAGGTTGAGCCGCGAGGATATCTCCTTGTTGCTGTAGCCGAGCGCGACGAGCTGGATCACCGACCGCTCCCGCTCGCTGAGATTCCCCGGATCGCCTTGCGTGCCGTGGCGGGGGCTCAAGATGCGCGCGGCAAGCGCCGGGTCGACGTAATTGTCGCCGGCCAGCACGCAGCGGATGGCCTGCAGCAAATCCGTCGCGGTCGACCGTTTGACCACGAAACCGCGCCCCCCGGCGGCCAGCACCTGGCGCAGGCAGCCGGGGTCCTCATGCGCGGTCAACGCAATACAGCCAAGCTCGGGAAACCGTTCGACGAGCCGCCCGATCAGCGTGACCCCGTTGACGCCTGGAAGCGAGATATCGACCACGGCGACGTCGGGAAGGGTCCTGCCGATGCCCTCGAGGGCCTCGTCGGCATTCGCCGCCAGTCCGACGATCGTCAGATCCTCCTGGCTGTTGATCATCGCGCCCACGCCGGACAGGATGATCGGGTGGTCGTCGACCACGAATATGCGCCTGCAGCACACCGTTAAACCTCCATCAGTCTGTCAAAGGACCCGCCACGCAGTGCGGTCCCCTTTGTGCTTGATGGTCTAGGCAACTGCCCCGCCTGCCGCGGGACGCCCGTCTGTTTCAGCAAGGCCGCAACGCGGCTGCAACGGGTAAGCCATCCCCCGCCTGACCCTTGGGGCCGGATTGTATGCTGCGGCCAACGATTTCGGATGTGGAACGCTTCACTTTAGGGCAATTCCAGGAAAACTGTGTAACGGGTTTCCATCCGCAATTGTGTAAAAACAGATAGTTAAGCCGGTCTGGGAGCTTTGCCCGCCGTCGCGCCAGGATGGTCGGTCGCAGAGCCCAAACCGGCATTCTTGTCGAATAATGTCGGAAGGGATGAGGCGTTCGCTTGCCGCGATTCGTCCGAAGGCTCAGGCGGTCAAAAGCACATCGGCATAAATGGCGGTCCCCCTGCCTTTGGCGGTTTCGACCGTCAGTTCGCCTCCGATCAAGGCAAGGCGCTCTTTCATCCCCGCAAGTCCCAAATGGTGCGAGCCCGGCGCGACAGCGCCATCGAAGCCGCGGCCATTGTCCTCGACGGTCAGCCGCAGTTTGTTGTCCCAGATATGCGCCGTCACGCTGACGTGGTCCGGCCTGGCGTGCTTGCCGATGTTGGTGAGCGCCTCCTGCGCGATGCGATAGAGCGTCAGGGCGACTTCAGGCTCGAGCGGTCTCGACAGGGCTTCGAGATCCACATCGCAGGGGATGCCGAGCTGAGCGCACAGCATGCTGGCCAGGTCCTCGACCGAGGCGCGAAGCCCCATGCGATCGAGGTCCGCGGGGCGCAGGCTCCAGGCAGCATCGTGCACCCTGGTGCTCAGCTGGTCGACGAGCTGGGCAGCGCGTGAGAGGCGGACATCGAGTTCGGCGGAGTCGGCGCGGATGGTATGCAGTTCCAGCGCGACGCTTGCCAGCATCTGACCGAGATCGTCGTGCAGCTCGCGCGACAGGCGCAGGCGTTGTTCTTCCTGCACGGCAATCAAACGCCGTGCCAACCTCCGGCGCTCGGCCTGGTTGTCCTTGCCGCTATCGGCCTGCATCTACCCTCCGCTTCTCCTTGCCACCCGGGAGCGCGCCGTTGACCGGCGATGAAAGGCACGAATGTCTGTTGCCTAATATATACCCGGCATATGCCTTCATGCCTGTCAGTTTTTTCCCGATGCCTTCAACTTTTCCTGACATGAGCATCGGCTGAAAAACCGACAGACCTTGCCGATCAGCCCCGATGTCTCGGCGTCCTTTCTGCAGGCATCCTTTTTGCGTGGTTCCGGTCACTTGTGCTGGCCGGGATGTTCAACGCAAACCAAGGAGAACGTCATGAGGAAGATCATTCTGGCCGCGGCTGTCCTGTCGGCTCTGACTGGTACGGCATCCGCTGTTTCGATCGGCAGCGGGAACGGCAACGGCAACGGCAACGTCGGCGTTGGCAACGGCAACGGAAACGGCAATGCCAATACCGGAGCCTTCAACGGCAACTTCAACGGCAATGGCAATTTCGGCATCGGCAACGGCAACGGAAACGGCAATGCCAACATGGGCGCCTTCAACGGCAACTTCAACGGCAACCTCAATGCCGGCATCGCCAACGGCAACGGCAACGGCAACGCCAACTTCGGCCTCGGCAACGGCAACCTGAACGGCAACGCCAATTTCGGCCTCGGCAACGGCAATGCCAACGGCAACGGCAACTGGGGCGCCGGCAACGGCAATGGCAACGGCAACGGCAACCACTAGCCTCGCCAACCGATAGCGTCGAAAGACGCTGACGCTTCTGGGATCGCCGAGCCTCGCGCCCGTCCCCCACGCCAGGCTATCGCGACATGTCGCCGGCGGTCCCAGTCCCTTTTCAATCGGAGCTATGGAAGGAGTTCGCTCATGAAACCCCGCGTCCTATTGGTGCTATGGCTGGGCCTGCTGAGCGCGACCGGCGCCAGGGCCGACGGCACGACAGGCAGCCAGGCCTTCAGCACGTCCCGGATCGCTCAGACCGCCGGTCAATACGGCCAGTATATCGGCTCGAACGTCAGGGGCATGGACCCGCTCGGCAGCCTGGGCGGCAATGTCGGCTACAAGAACACCGGCAGCGGCAACATCGGCGCCTTCAACAGCGGCACCGGCAATGTCGGCGCCTTCAACGGCAACGAAAACACGTCCGCGACGAGCGGAAACCACAACATCGGCGCCTTCAACGGCAACGGCAACACCGGTGAATATGACGGCAACACCAATGTCGGCGCGTTCAACGGCAACTTCAACGGCGGCTCGTTCAACGGCAGCGGCAACGTCGGCGCGTTCAACGGCAATTTCAACGGCCGGGGAAACCGCTGATGGGCGGGCTCGGACCATCCGCATCTGTCCGGCGCGGCGCGAAGCCGGCGCCGGCGCGGCTGCTTGACGGAAACGGCCTCGCGGTCTGCACATTGCTTGCCGCGATCGTGGCTGCCGACGCCTCGACGGTGGTCAGGATAGCCGATCTTCCCATCGGCCGCGGCCCCATCGACCACCGAGATGTCGCGGTTGCCGGTCTCGGTCTGCGCGACGCCGACGCCTCGAACGGCAAGTGGAACTCCGGCAACTTCAATGGCAACGGCAACCGCGGCAGCTTCAACGGCAACGGCAACGCCGGCAATTTCAACGGCAATGGAAATGCCGGCAGCTTCAACGGCAATGGCAACGCGGGCAACCTCAACGGCAACGCCAATTGCGGCAGCGGCTTCGGCAACGGGTTTTCGTCCGACGGCAACGGCAATGGTAAGCGCCAGGACATTCCCGAATGGTGCCGGTTCCTGAAATCCCTGAACGGCCAACTTGGGTTGCCGCCGGGCACGATCCCGGACTTCGACTAGTCACACCTGGCGGCAACGGGCGGCTGCCCTTCTAACGGCGCGTCGGCAATCTGGGGTTGGTTCAGGCCGGGACTTCGACGATTGCCGTCAGGAAGCCGGCGAGGTCGTCGGTGACGAAATCAACGTCGTCCTCATTTGCCGGGTCACGCTCCCAGATCTCCGAGAAGGTCGGCTCGAAATTGCGCGGCACGACCAGCACCGTCGTCATGCCCAGCGATTTGGGCACCGAGAGGTTGCGCGCCAGATCCTCGAACATCACCGCATTGTGGCCGGTGACGGAATGCAGCTCGGCGAACCGTTCATAGGTCTGGCGCGCCGGCTTGGGGTTGAGGCCCGCCGCGACGATATCGAAGATGTCGTCGAAATGGTCCAGTATGCCGAGCTGGCGCGCCGTGCGCTCGGCGTGCCTGCGGTCGCCGTTGGTGAAGATGAACTTGCGGCCCGGCAGCTGGCGAATCGCGGCGCCGAGCACCGGATCGGGCACCAGCCATGAATAGTCGATGTCGTGCACCTTCTCGAGGAAGTCGTCGGGGTCGATGCCGTGGCGCGTCATCAGCCCGTTGAGCGTCGTGCCGTACTCCAGGTAGAGCTCTTTCTGCAGCTTGCGCGCCTCCTCGCGCGACAGCGTCAGCAGCTCGCCGACATAGGCGGTCATCTTCACGTCGATCTGCGCGAACAGATTCGAATGATGCGGGTAGAGCGTGTTGTCGAGGTCGAACACCCAATCCGTGACATGGGCAAAACGGGAGGGGTCGGGTGTCGTTGTCATGGCTTCCTTATGGCATGCGGCCACTGGCTTTATCCACAACTTATGCGCGTCGCGCGTGGTGAAAATGGCCTCTCGCTTCAAATTTTAACCGTCACGGAAAGGTCGCCTTCAATGCTTGCTGGCACAGAGGCAGTCCGTCGGGAGTCAGCGATGAGTCGCATAATTTTGAAGTCCGCAGCCGTTGCGTTCGCTTCGGTCGCCGCCTCGCTTTTGTTGACGCTGGTCGTGGTCCCGGCGATGGGCTTTCCGGTCAGCCGGAGCGTCTGGCTGGCGTCCACGGTTTGCCCATTGATGCTTGCCTGGGTCGCCAGCGCGGGCACCTTCTGGCAAAGCAACCGCCTGAAGAACGCGCATCGCGATCTTGCCCGCGCGCATGCCCAGCTCTCAGCCGCCCACAGGCGCCTGTCGGAGAAGGCAAGCCGCGACGACATGACCGGCATGCTCAACCGCGAGGCCTTCTTCGCCGCGCTTGACGGATCCCGGCGCAAGGCAGATCGCGGCGCGCTGCTGATCATCGACGCCGATCACTTCAAGACCATCAACGACAATTACGGTCACCTGACCGGTGACGACGCGCTGCTTCTAATCGCCAGCGCCATCGAGCGCGGCGTGCGCGCCGGCGACGTGCTCGGTCGCATCGGCGGCGAGGAGTTCGCCGCCTTCCTGGTCGGCGCCACCGAATCGGAGGCCAGGCGTGTCGCCGAGCGCATCCGCCGCGAGGTCGAGCTGATCCGCTTCCGTCCCGCCGATGAGCGGACCGTGCCGTTGACCGTCTCGATCGGCGGCATCACCTGCGGCGAGAGCGCCACCGTGTCGGAGCTGATGCGCGCCGCCGACCGCAGGCTCTATGAGGCCAAGCATCGCGGCCGCAACCTGTCCATCCTCGATCGCGACATTTCGGAAGCCGCCTGAGGGTGGCGTTAGCAAATTCCTAGCCCTTTCCAAATTCAACTGCGGCGATTGCGCGGTTGTAACCGGGTTTTCATCCAGACTTGGCATGGAACTGGCTTCTGCGGCGGCATGTGTGCCGTCCAGGAACGGCATGTGTGTATCGAGCCTCCATCGAAAGATGTGTCATGAGCCATTTCATAAAGAAGATGTCGCGCCGCACGATCGTGCAGGTGCTGATCGCCCTACCCGCGCTGTCGCTGTTCCGCAACCAGCCCCCCGTCCCCGACCTGAATCAGATCGACGCTGACGAGATCATCGAGGTCAATGGCTGGATCCTGAGGCGGAGCGACCTCGCATGATCTTCGACAGCTACGAGGCCTACAAGCAGGCGAGCTTCAAGCCCAAGGTCTGCATCCTTGGCTCCGGCCCGGCCGGCACCACAATCGCCAGGAAACTGGGCGCCGCCGGCATTCCGGTGGTTGTCCTCGAGGCCGGCTCGCGCGAATTCAGCGACCAGTCGCAGGATTTCTATCGCGGCGCCACGGTCGGCGACTACTATTTCGATCTCGACATCACCCGGCTGCGCTTCATGGGCGGCTCCTCCAACCATTGGGCCGGCTGGTGCCGCGTGCTCGACAGGCAGGATTTCGAGCCCAAGGCCTGGGCGCCGGATACCGGCTGGCCGATCAGCCGCGCCGATATCGAGCCCTATCTGGGGGACGTCCACGACATCCTCGAACTGCCCGATTTCCGGCCGGATGTGCCGATTTCGGACGACATACGCTGGGTGCAGCTGATCAAGAGCCCGGCCGTGCGCTTCGGCGAGAAGTTCGCCGGTGAGCTCGACCGGAGCAAGACCATAGCCGTCGTGCTCAACACCTACGCAACCGAGCTCGCCGGCGACGGCCGGCGCGTCACCGGCGCCAGATTGTGGTCGAACGGCCAGGACGCCGGCACCTTCACGGCGGATTACTTCATCACCTGCACCGGCGGGCTGGAGAACTCCAGGCTGCTTCTGTGGTCGAACCGGCGCTCGAATGGCGGCGTCGTGCCGAACGCCGCAGCGCTCGGCCGCTACTGGATGGAGCACCCCACCTTCGAGGGCGGCAACGCCATCCTCGCCAACTACGACGAGTTCGAGGTCGACGCCTCGAACGAAGCCTTCTTCTCGCCGACGCTCGCCGCCATGGAGCGGCTGCAGATCCTGAATTTCGGCATCCGCCTGATCGAGTCGCCTTATCCCAACGTCAAGCGGCTGATCGCCGACCTCGCCTGCACGGCCCCCGATATGGCCGAATGGATGTCGTCCAAGCTCGACCAGCGCCTTCGCTGCGCAGCGCAGCTCTACGTCGCCTGGGAACAGGCGCCGCTCGCCTCGACCAGATCGAGCTGTCGAAGACCGATGTCGACCATGCCGGCGTGCCGCGCATCGAGTTGCACTGGAAGAAGTCGCCGCTCGAGCGCCGTACGCTGCTCGAAGGCCTGAGGCTTTTCGGCACCACCATGGCGCAGAAGAATCTCGGCCGCGTGCGCATCGACGACTGGATCAGCAATGGCGGCGATTACCCGACCAACGAGGAGACGGCGGGCCACCACCACATGGGCGGCACCCGCATGGGCACCGATGTCTCGAGGAGCGTCGTCGACGCCAACTGCAAGGTGCACGGCATGGACAACCTCTATGTCGGCGGCTCCTCGGTGTTCTGCACCTCCGGGCAGTGCAACCCGACGACCACCATCACCGCTCTGGCCTGCCGGCTGGGGGATCACCTCAGGAAGGTGATCACGGTCTGATCTGCAAAAACGCAAGCGGCGCCGGCGCCTGGAGTGGCAACCGGCGCCGCCCTGGCGCGCCCTTTCTGGGGGGAAATAGCGGAGTTCGCTTAGAGCCCGTAGACGGCGATGCGCAGCAGCACGGCCGCGGCCGCAAGCGCCACCAACAGAATGCCGAGGCCGATAGGCGAGCCCCAGCCATACCATTCCATCGCCAGCTTGGCGTATTTGTATTCCTCCTCGTTCGAGAGAGGGGTGCGCTGCTGGATCAAGCTCATTGTTCACTCCTTGTCGGCGACTTTTCCCTTGCCTTGCAAAGGTCGACGTCGCATATTAATACGATAGTCTGAATATTCGACAGATTGATAGTTAGATGATCGAAATAAATTCGTCAAGCTCGAATCGTGCTGAAATGACCAAGGCCGTCAGTCTCGCCGTCATGCGCTGGCAGGACGCGACGCAGGCCTATGACGAGGCGGTCGGCGCGCGGCTCGGGCTGATCGCGGCCGAGCGGCATTGTTTGGGCCTGCTCTATGCCGGGCCGCAGTCGGCGGGCGCCGTGGCCGCGGCAACGGGGCTGACGCCGGCGGCCGTCACGGCATTGATCGATCGTCTGGAGGCGCGTGGGCTCGTCACTCGCACCCGCAGCCTGGAGGACAGGCGCAAGGTGGTCATCGAGGCGACCGCGCTGACCAGGGAGCTGTCGGAGCGGTACTACGGCGCAATTGCGCGAGAGGGCGAAAAGGTGACGGCGAGCTTCAGCGACGCCGAACTGGCGACCGTGCTGCGCTTCATCAACGCAGCGCTCGACCTGCAGAGCGAGCAGTTGGCGAAGCTCAAGGCCGAGCCCGCCGCGGCCGGCTGAAGCGGGAGCGGCCAGAAATGTACCAGAGCGGTTCGGCCGCTTTGTCGGCGACCGAACCGCTCTGACACCCGGCTGGGCGAAAGCCGGATCCTTGAGCGCGCCGCGCTTTAGACCGTTGCCGGGTCGAGCGCCGGCTGTCCCTTGAATCGCGCCACGATGCCGGCAAGGTCGCCGCCGGCAAAGGCGTCGCGCAACGCATCGAAGGACGGCAGCACGAAATAGGCGCGCTGGAACTTGTCGATCTCGTAGCCGGTGCGCATCACCGTCTCGAGGTCGAACGGCACGTGGTGGGCGTCCTTGCTCTCGACCGCGAACTGCAACTCGGTGAAGGACGACATCAGCCCGGCGCCGAAGGCTTTCAGCGGCTGGCCGGCTTCCTGGATGAGGCCGTACTCGGCGCTGTACCAGTAGAGCCGGGTGATCATCTCGTCCCCGCCGAGCGCGATCATGTCTTCGGCCTTCTCACCGTACATCTGCATGAAATCGGCGAACACCGGCTGCGTCAGGATCGGCACATGGCCGAAGAAGTCGTGGAACATGTCCGGCTCGACGATGTAGTCGAGCTCCTTGCGGGTGCGCAGCCAGTTGGTGACGGGGAAACGGCGGTTGGCGAGATGGTCGAAGAAGGGGCCCGCCGGGATCAGCCCGGGCACCGCCACGATCTCCCAGCCGGTCAGCTTGCGCAGCTTCTCGCTGACGGCGTCGAATTCCGGGATCCGGTCGAGCAGGCCAAGCGCCGCGACGCCGTCGAGATAGGAGTGGTGCGCGAGCTGCCGGGTCAGCTTCGTCTGGCGGTCGCAAAGCGTGCGCCATACCGCCTGTTCCTCGGCCGAGTAGTTATATCCTTGAGCCACGGTGAAGTCGGCGCGGCAAACCGAATAGTCGCCGCGAAGGCCTTGCGCCGCGCAGTCGCGGGCGTAGTCGGCAACGCTGATCGTCATGTCTTCCTCCTCAAGGTCGTGATCCTCGGATCGTGGCGTCATCTTAGCCGCGGCCGGCGAGGCAATTCAGCCTTGTTTGTAGCCGTGCGATGGAATTCGAGGTAAACTCCTCTCGAATTTATATGGGTAGGAGTGAAAATGCCTCAGTTGGACGAGTACGAGATAAGAATGCTCGATGTTCTGCAGCGTGACGGGCGCAAGCCCGTGTCGGAGCTCGCGCAGGGGATCGGCCTGTCGACCACGCCCTGCGCGCGGCGCTTCGAAGCGCTGCAGGGTGCCGGCATTATCAAGGGCTTTGCCGCCGTGCTCAGCCGGCGCGCGCTCGGCCTGACGGTCGAGGTGTTCATCCAGGTTCGCCTGGTCAGCCACAGCGACGGCTCGCCGGAAAACTTCATCGCCGCGGTGCAGCGCATGGATGAGGTCTCGTCCTGCTGGACGATGACCGGCGATCACGACTTCCTGCTGCATGTGATGGTGCCGTCGGTGGACGACCTCAATGCCTTCGTCATGCACCGGCTGATGCGGCTCCCGGGCGTCAGGGACGTCCACACCCAGCTTGTGCTGCAGAACATCAAGGGGCCTGGCCACGTGCCGCTCAGTCACTTGCGGCGTTAGATCATGCTCGAAACCGGGTTCCTTGTGGAAACGAGCCGGCAAGATTTCCGGATCAAGTTGAGTCTGGACAGGCTGTCCAGATCAAGGCCGATTCAGGCCGCACAATTTCAAGAAAAGATATGTCTGGAGATTTTCGGTAACATCGGCGTTACGTGCGGACTCCCTTACGGGCGGAAGAGAGTACGAGCCTGCATTGCCCGTCAACTCCTGCTCGTTGCATGGAATACTTATCGGGTTGTCAAATTGAGGCGATAGCGCAATCCGTTTACCGCCGGTTAGCAACATTAGTGTCTTATAATGGACCGGGCTTGCCTTCGTCCTTCCACGAGGATTTGACGGTTTTCGTTTTCTCGAACCCGTTCATGCGGAGGATGATCGCAAAGGAGCGTTGCATGCAACTGACGGAGGATGTGGCTCAGAGGGTCACCGTGGCGATTTCACGCCCGCCGTGGAAGTCGGCCGATCCGACGCTTTTTGCGATGCTGCTGCAGAAGAACGCGGACCAGAATCGCAAGGTCGTGCGCTGGGGCATAGCGGCGGCCGTGTTGAGCTACATATCCTACGGTGTCTTCGACTGGTATCTTTTCCCCGACATCGCGGACCGCCTGGTCCTGACGCGCCTGACGTTGGGACTGACCTTCCTGGTGCTTGTCGAACTCGTTGCCCGACGCGGTTATGCCGTCACCACGCTGCATTACACTGCCGCCTTGGCCATTGTGACGGGTGCAATCGGCTGGCTGCTGTCGGCGCTCGGGACGGCGCATCAGGCGGCGCTGTCTCATTTCATCATCTTCGGCACGGTGTTCATTCTCGGCGCGAACCTTTTCTTCAATTTCCGGCTATGGCTTTCGGCGATCTCGTCCGCGACGGTGACGGTCGCCTTCACCGGCGCCACGCTGTTCTTCCTGCAAGCCGACTTTGCCACGCGGCTGGTGCTTTCAACCTATTTCGCAAACTGCCTTGTCTTGTCGCTCTATCTTTCGTGGCGCCTCAGCATGGAGCGCTACCAGACTTTCGTGCATGCGCTTCAGGCGCAAATCCAGGAGCAGGTCGCCATCGAGAATGGTCAGAAGCTCATCGAGATCGCGGATACGGATCCGCTGACCGGGCTTAAGAACCGCAGGGCGATCACGCGAGAATTCTCGGAACTCTGCCGGGAATGGGCGACGGATACCGACGAGATCGGCGTCATTCTCATGGATGTGGACTATTTCAAACGCTACAACGACCGGCTCGGCCATCAGGCCGGCGACGACTGCCTTATCGAGCTTGCCCGCGCCTTCGACGAGACGGCGGCCTCCAACCATGCCATCGCTGGGCGTTATGGCGGCGAGGAATTCGTCGTGCTGTGCAAGGTCGCCGGGCGGGATCATCTGCGCGAGGTGACGCAGCAATTCTGCCGGGCCGTCGAGGACCTGAAGATTTCCCATCCCGATCGGGACGACAAGCTCAACATCGTCACCATCAGCGCCGGCGCCTCGTTGACGCGCGCCGACCACAGCATCGAGCTTCGGATCCTGCTGCAGGAGGCCGACCGCGCGCTCTATGCGTCGAAATTCTCAGGCCGCGCGACCTTCACGGTCTATGACGCGCAGGCCACCGACCAGAAGCGCGCCAGCCAGAATCTCTCAGAACTGCTCAAGCACGCTGTTTCGGAGCAACTCGTCTCCGTCGTCTATCAGCCGATCTGCGATGCGACATCCGGCCAGGTGCTTGGCCATGAGTCGCTGATGCGGCTGCGCGACTTCGACGGCAGCATCATCAGCCCGTCCGTATTCATACCCGTCGCCGAGCAGACCGGCGGCATCGAGGAACTCGGGATGTGGCTGATCGATCGGGCCTGCGGCGACATGGTCGAGCACGGTTTGGGATCGGTCGTGTCCGCGAACGTGTCGGTCGTCCAGCTCAAGGCTCCGAATTTTCCGCTGCACATCACCGAGATACTCGGCCGGCATGGCATGGCGCCCCAGAAGCTGGCGCTCGAAGTCACCGAAGGCAGCGATATTTTCCTGGAGGCGCAGGCCGCCAGGAATATCGAGCAGCTTCGAAACCTGGGCGTTCAGATCTGGCTGGACGATTTTGGCACCGGGTTTGCGGGCCTTGCCTGGCTTCGTCGCTTCAAGTTCGACGTCGTCAAGATCGACCGCAGTTTCCTGCATGACTGCCAGACGATTCGCGGCCTGAGCCTGCTGCAGGACATGGTCAGGCTTCTGCGCAATCTGGGCCACACCGTCCTTGTCGAGGGCGTCGAGACGAAAGAGCAGCAGAATTTGCTGCAGCACATGGGCATTCAGTCGGTCCAGGGCTTCCTCACCGGGCGCCCCGTCCCGATCGAAGAGGTCAAGCAGACGAGGCGAGATCTGGTCGCCTAGAGCGTTTCAGCGATTCATAGAATCGCCGAACCGCTCTAAATATTTGTTTTTACGCAATTCCGGACGGAAAACCGTTACACACTTTTCCTGGAATTGCTCTATCGCCTACGCCAGCGCCTCGGGACCTCCGCGCTTGCGGATCTTGCCGTAGACGATGTTCCTGTTGGATCCGTAGTAGACTTCGGCGTCGACGTGGTTCTTGTCGACCGCGGCATTGATGATGTCCCACATATCGCTGGCCGAGCGCAGGATGAGCGGCCAGTCCATGAAGGTTTCCATATAGCCGTCGGTCGTGATCTCGTCGCTGAAATTGGCGAAGAGGAATTCGCCGTCCGGCTTGACCAACTCCATGGCCCTCTGCAACAGGCGCGCGCCGACAGGCAGCGGCAGGTAGTCGTACAGGCCGGACGCGTAGACGAGATCGAATGTACCGAGCGGGTAGGCGCGCCGCAGAAGGCCGCGCACGGATCCGTCCACGGCTTCCACCACCGTGCCGGCTCGGTCACGGTTGACCGTGCCCACGCTGATCGGATCCTGGTCGAGGCCGACCCAGCGCTTCAATCTTTTCTCGGCGAGCGCCTTTGACAGCTCTGCTTCCCGCAGATGGCCGCAGGCGATTGCCAGCACCTCGGCATTTTCTGTCCGCGCAGCCGTTTCGTCGACCGTTCTGGCCAGTATCTCGCGACGCTCGCGCCCGGCCACCGAACTTGCCGCCTCGCTCGTATAGGCAAAGATCTCGCGGCCAAGCTCGCTCGATGACGCCACGATCTCGTTGGTGCTCGGGTGCTTGTAGTAGATATCCAGCAGCGTGGCGTCGCCCGAATAGCCGCGCGGCTTTTCGTAGGACCAGCGCGTGAACGGATCCTGTTTCAGATAGGCCGCCACCTGGTGCTGCTGGGCCAGGGGGATCAGTTCCTGCCACAGAGCGGGGGAGACCTCCCGGCGCAGTTCATGCAATCGACCCGCCAGGCGCTCGACGATCTGTCCCGCTGGCTCCTTTCGCGCGAAAGCCTGCTGCGCGAGGTCCAGCACGAGGGCGAGCTGGCCCGTCCGTGTCTTGAGCTCGACGGCGTCGATCGTTTCCGCCGACGCCGCTTTGTGCTTCTTGATCAGCGTCGACGTGATGAGGCTCGCCTCATCGATTTTCAAGTCCGGATTAAGCGCCATATGGGCATCCCTTGTGGTCCCCCACTGGCAATTATAGATGCATAGAGTTTTAATAAAAGTTTAGGATCAGCTGCATTAGGTATGGCTAAAACATGATTTCCGAAGGTTTCAACCGACAGGCCTTTTGGGGCGATCAATGTGCGGGGTGGACACGACCTCTGCGCCTTCGCCATGCATTGGCTGAAGCGGTTTCCAGGCATGCGCGGCGTTGATGCATGTCGCCCAAGAGTGCGCTGTGGTTTGGGGGAACGACATGCATCAAACGAAGGCTTAAAGCGCGTCGACTGAATCCGGTTCAGCGCGACTCGCTTTAAGGCGCGCCCGTCAAATCTGTGGGAAAGCTGCATCGAAACTGCTGACCCGCGCCAGGGCGGCCACGACTTTCCCGGCTAGGACCGGCGGACCGACACAGGAGGTCCGCCATGAATATCGTGCTCGTCAATCCGCCGCATACGGCAATCGGCAGCCGCGTGCCCGACGACCATCTGCCGCCTTTGGGTCTGTTGGCGATCGGCGGTCCGCTGCTCGATGCCGGCCATCGGGTGCGCCTCGTCGATGCCGAGTTCGGGCCGATGCCGCTTTGCGTGCTCGTCGATGATGCCCTGAGCGGCGATCCCGATTTCGTCCTCATCGGCCATTCCGGCTCGACTTCGGCGCATCCGACGGCGTTGCGGATCGCTGAGATGATCAAGGCCGGCGCGCCCGGGGTCATCATCATCTATGGCGGCGTCTTCCCGACCTATCATTGGCGCGACGTGCTGGCCGCAACGGACGTCTTCGACTTCATCGTGCGCGGCGAGGGCGAGGCGACCGTGGCGGCGCTGGTCGAGGCGCTGGAACGGCGCCTGCCGGTGGCAAGCGTCGCCGGCATCGCCTACCGTGACGATCTCGGCCGTCCCTTTGCCACGCCGCCGGCGACAGCGATTGCCGATCTCGACGCCTGCCGCGTCGGCTGGGAGCTGATCGACCATGGCCGCTACAGCTATTGGGGCGGCAAGCGCGCCGTGGTCATGCAGTTCTCGCGCGGCTGCCCGCATCTGTGCAACTATTGCGGCCAGCGCGGCTTCTGGACGCGCTGGCGGCACCGCGATCCGGTCAAATTCGCCAGGGAGATCGCCTGGCTGCATCGCGAGCACGGCGTCGAGCTGGTCAACCTCGCGGACGAGAACCCGACCTCCTCGAAGAAGGCCTGGCGCGCCTTTCTCGACGCGATGATCGCCGAAGACGTGCCGGTGCTGATCGTCGGCTCGACCCGCGCCGACGACATCGTGCGCGACGCCGACATCCTGCATCTCTATCGCAAGGCCGGCGTCATCCGCTGGCTGCTCGGCATGGAGAACACCGACGAGGAGACGCTGTCCCTGATCCGCAAGGGCGGCAGCACCAAGTCCGACCGCGAGGCGATCCGGCTGCTTCGCCGGCATGGCATCCTGTCGATGGCGACCTGGGTCGCCGGCTTCGAGGACGAAGGTTTTCGCGATCTCTGGCGCGGATTTCGCCAGCTCATCGCCTATGATCCCGACCAGATCCAGGCGCTTTATGTGACACCGCATCGCTGGACGCCGTTCTTCCGCATCGCCAAGGACCGCAGGGTGATCCAGAAGGACGTGCGCCTCTGGGACTACAAGCACCAGGTGCTGCGTATGACCCGGCTGAAACCCTGGATGCTGTTCTTCGCCGTCAAGCTGATCGAGCTCGCCGTGCAGTCGCGGCCGAAGGCGCTGGCGCGCATCCTGTTCCATCCCGATCCCGAGCAGCGGCATTCGATGCGCTGGTACACGAAGATGGGGCGCCGTGTCTGGTTCCGCGAAGTCTGGGGTTTCCTGGTCCGCGACCGCCGCGTGACAGGCGGGCCGACGCTTGCCGAGTTCTGGGGCGCGCCGCAGGACGCCGAGGAGGAATCTATGATTGTTCGGCGTCCGGCGCGAAAGTCGTCCGCGCCCGCCGTCGAGGCTGCGCGTGTGCCCGGCGACAGAAGATTAGCCGGCTGATGATGTATTACGGCACGATCAGCGTGCCGGCGCCGTGCTCGGTGAAGAGCTCGAGCAGCACCGAATGCGGCGTCTTGCCGTTGAGGATGACGACGCCTTCGACGCCGCGCTCGATCGCCTCGATACAGGTCTCGACCTTCGGGATCATGCCGCCCGACACCGTACCGTCCTTGATCAGCGCCTTGGCTTCGGCGACCGTCAATTCGTCGATCAGCTTCTTGTTCTTGTCGAGCACGCCCGGCACGTCGGTGAGGAACAACAGGCGCGAGGCGCGGCAGGCACCGGCAATGGCGCCCGCAAACGTGTCGGCGTTGATGTTGTAGGTATGGCCGTCGCGGCCCGGCGCCACCGGCGCCAGCACCGGGATCATCTCCGAGCGGGCGAGCAGATCGAGCAGCGTGCGATCGACCTCCACCGGCTCGCCGACGAAGCCGAGATCCAGCACCCGCTCGATATTGGAATCCGGGTCGATCATGGTCTTGCGCGCCTTTTCGGCGAACACCATGTTGCCGTCCTTGCCGCAGAGCCCGATCGCCCATTCGCCCTCGGCGTTGATCAGCGCCACGATCTCCTTGTTGATCGAGCCGGCCAGCACCATCTCGACGATCTCGACGGTCTTCTGGTCCGTGACCCGCAAGCCGCCCTCGAACTTGGATTCGATGCCCATCTTGGTGAGCATCGCGCCGATCTGCGGCCCGCCGCCATGCACGACGATCGGATTGACGCCGGACTGTTTCAACAGCGCGATGTCGCGGGCAAAGGCCTTGCCGAGCTCGGTGTCGCCCATGGCATGGCCGCCATACTTCACCACCACGGTCTTGTTTTCGTAGCGCTGCATGTAGGGCAGCGCTCTGGAAAGCAGCGCGGCCTGCATTTCGGCGGTGGCGGCGATGTCCGTCATCGGTGCGGTTCCTGACCTGGCAAGGATGGGCGGCGTCTTAGCGGGAATTGCCGCAGGCCGCAAACGGCTTTGCGGTCACAATGATGAAATCGTGCCTTGGTTTTCTACGCGGGCATCTTGAGCGGGGCGCGCCGCTTCAGCCATCCGGAAAGCTTCTCCATCTGCGCGGCGAAGGACAATAGCGTCTCCTCGTCGCCCGGCCGCCCCGCGGCCTGGATGCCGAGAGGCAGGCCGGCTTCAGTGACATGCACCGGCAGCGCGATCGAGGGCTGGCCGCTGACATTGTGGATCGCCGGCCAATGGGTGAACCACAGGCTCTTGTCCATCAGCTGGCCGAACAGCGACCCGATCCGGAGCAGCCCGGTGAGGTGCAATTTGTCGAGCAGGTTTTCGATGAGCTCGTCGGCGCCCTTCGGATCCATGGAACCGCAGGCGAGCGGCGGATGGGCGATGATCGGCATCAGCACGGCGTCGAAGCGTGCGGTCTCCTCGATCATGCGCCGCGCTGTGGCGTTGAGCCGCTGCACTCCGTCATAGACTTCGCCGGCGGACAGCATTTCGCCGAGGCGTCCGAGCACGCGCGTCGCGCGCTCGACCTCGCCGGTCACCTGTCTGCCGACGCGCAGCGCCTCGGCTCTCATCATGCCGGCAACCGCCGAGGCGACACTGCGGCAGAAATCGGCCATGAACTCGCGGCCGATATAGGGCAGGTCGATCTCTTCCACCCTGTGCCCGCCCTCGCGCGCCAGCGCCACCGCCATGTCCAGCGCTTCAAGCGTCTCGGCCGAGACCGGCAGGCCGAGCGGCGACTTGCGGTAGACGGCGAGGCTGAGCTTGCCGGGATCGCGCGCCGCGGCCGCTGCAAAGGAGCCCTTCGGCGCCGGCGCCGCATAAGGCGACAGCGGATCAGCGCCATGGGTCAGGTCGAGCAGGAGTGCGGTATCGCGCACCGAGCGGCTGACGGCGTGGTCGACGACCATGCCGTACCAGCTTTCGCTGGTGAGCGGCGTCAAGGGCACGCGGCCGCGCGAGGTCTTCAACCCGACGAGGCCGCTGCAGGCCGAGGGCACGCGGATCGAGCCGCCGCCGTCGGAGGCGTGCGCCGCCGGCACCACGCCCGCCGCCACCAGCGCCGCCGATCCGCCCGACGAGCCGCCGGTGGTGTGGCCGGTGTTCCAGGGGTTGCGGGTGATGCCGAAGCGCGCCGATTCCGTCATCAGCCGCAGCCCATGCTCGGGCGAGGTGCTGGTGGCGATCGGGATCAAGCCGGCGGCCAGATACCGTTCGATCATCACCGAGTTGAAATCGGCGGTGAAGGCCGGGATGCGGCTGCCGCCATGGATCGGCACGCCCTTGATGCCGATGCCGAGATCCTTCAGCGCGAAAGGCACACCGGCGAGCGGCAGCTTGCGGTCGATCGCTTTCGCCCGCGCCCTGGCGGCGTCGTAGAGCGGCGTGGCTATGGCGTTGATGTCGGGCCTTGTCGCCTCGGCGCGCGCGATCGCCGCGTCGACCAGTTCCTGCGGCGAGACTTCTTGCCTGTGCACGAGCTCGGCAAGTCCGGTCGCATCCTGTTCCCAAAGCACGCGTTCGATCGACATCGCAGCACCCCTGTTTTGGCAGAAGCTATCGCATGAACCAGCAAATCGGAAATCGGGATTCGACAGGCCAACGACACGATAACTTTTGGCGGACAAAGTCCTCGTCGCCCCGTTGCAAATAAATCGCAATCTTCTAATTTGCCCGCATGGGGCCTCAGGACATCAGCAAGCTGATTGTCCGGACTTCGATGAAGGACCGGGCTGCGTTCGATCTGCTGTACAAGCAGACCAGCGGGAAACTTTTCGGCGTCTGCCTTCGTGTATTGAGGGACAGGGCAGATGCGGAAGAAGCGCTGCAGGAGGTCTTCGTCAAGATCTGGACCAAGGCCGACCGTTTCGCGGTTTCCGATCTGAGCCCGATTTCCTGGCTGGTGGCCATTGCGCGCAACCATTCGATCGATCGCATCAGGGCGCGGCGCAGTCCTTCTGCCAACATCGACGCGGCCCTCGACGTCGCCGATCCGACGCCGGGACCTGAGGCCTTGGCGGTCGCGGGCGGCGAGACCGAACGCATCTACCATTGTCTCGACGAACTGGAGAAAGACCGGGCGGCGGCCGTCCGGGGCGCCTACCTCAACGGCGAAAGCTATGCCGAACTGGCGGAGCGCCACAAGGTTCCGCTGAACACGATGCGGACCTGGCTGCGGCGAAGCCTGCTCAAACTTAGAGAATGTCTGGAAAGATGACGCTGGCGGAAGACAACGGACCGGAACGCGGAGGCGACGACCTGATAGCAGCCGAATACGTTCTCGGCGTTCTGGCCGCCGACGAACGCCAGATCGCATCGCGCCGCATCGACACCGAGACCGCGTTTGCCCGCCTGGTCGATGCCTGGGAGGCCCGCTTCGCGCCGATGGCGGCCGCCTATGCCGCGGTCGAGCCTCCGGCGTCGGTGAAGGCCGCGATCGATCGTCGGCTCTTTGCCTCGGCAGCCACGTCCGCCGAACCCGGCTCCGGCCTGTGGGCCAGCCTTGCCTTCTGGCGCGGCCTCGCCGCCGCCGCGATTGCCGCCTTGGCCATCTACATCGCCGTGCCCTACGTCAATCCGCCGGTGCCGCAGCCCGAGACCAGGCTGGTCGCTTCGCTCGCCGCCGACAACAGCAACGTCAAATACCTAGCCGTCTACGACGCCGCCCGTCACGAGGTCGGCCTCTCGCTCGTTTCCGGCGAGCGCGGCTCCGGCAAGGACTTCGAATTGTGGATGATCGAGGGCAAGAACGCGCCGGTTTCGATGGGTGTCATCCCTGCCGGCCAGACCGCGCGCATGACGGTTACGCCGGCGGTCCAGCAGAAGCTGGCGCAGGGCGCGGTGCTTGCCGTCAGCCTCGAGCCGACCGGCGGATCGCCGACGGGTCAGCCGACGGGCCCCGTCGTTGCCGCGGGTGACCTGAAAGGCATCTGACCGCTTCAAAGATTGGCAGAAGTCTATATGCCGATCATATGTCGGAATAGGCGACTTCAAGCGCTCATTGGCCGGAATGGAAAAGTTCGACCTGGCGCGCAAAAAATCTTCGGCGTTGGCGAAACTAAGTTTTTCATAGCCCGTATTTCCTCACGTTCCCACGAAGGGGAAAAACAACCCGAGGAGACTGACAACATGCGTAAGATCGCCACCCTTTTGCTTGCCTCAACGATCGGCCTGTCCGCGCTCGGCGCCGTTGCCTACGCCGCCAATCCGATGGTCGGCGGCGCGCCGATGTATGCCAAGAAGAACATCATCGAGAATGCCGTCAATTCGAAGGACCACACCACGCTGGTCGCCGCCGTCAAGGCCGCGGGCCTCGTCGACACGCTGCAGGGCGCCGGTCCCTTCACCGTCTTCGCGCCGACCAACGAGGCCTTCGCGGCGCTGCCGGCCGGCACGGTCGAGACGCTGCTCAAGCCCGAGAACAAGGACAAGCTGACCAAGATCCTCACCTGCCACGTCATTGCCGCCAAGGCGATGGCCGCCGACGTCGCCAAGATGGCCAAGGCCGATGGCGGCGCCCACAAGGTCAAGACCGCCGGCGGCTGCGAACTGACGCTGAAGTCGGAGAAGGGCAAGGTCAGCGTGACCGACGAGAACGGCAATGTCGCCCATGTCACCATCGCCGACGTGCGCCAGTCGAACGGCGTCATCCACGTCATCGACAAGGTTCTGTTGCCGAAGATGTAACGAAAGGCCTGCTGTCGACGAACAGGCAGTAGTTCCTTCTGACCGGTCGCGTGGCTTTGTCTGTGTGTTCCGCGATCGGCAAGCGTCCGCTCCGCGCCGTGGCTTCGTCATCGAAGCTCGGTGCGGAGCGACCGCAAAGAGGGGCGTCAGCGGCCTTTTGATTTCCCGTGAGCCGCTGGATCTGGCAAATAGGAGAAATGCTGATGAACCGTCGCGACTTTCTTTGGAGCGGCGCGGCCGCGACCGCCTTGGCGCTCGGAACCGGAGTGGCGTTGCGCACGGGCGGACCGAAGCCTGCGCTTGCCGCCGAGACCTTCGAGGTCGTCAAGACCGACGCCGAATGGCATGCCATCCTGTCGGACGCCGCCTTCGACGTGCTGCGCAGGGAGGGCACCGAATATCCAGGCACCAGCCCGCTTCTCAACGAGCACCGCAAGGGAATTTTCGCCTGTGCCGGCTGCGACCTGCCGGTCTATCCGTCGGAAACGAAGTTCGATTCCGGCACCGGCTGGCCGAGCTTCTGGCAGGAGATTCCCAACGCCATCGGCAAGACCGAGGACCGCTCGCTCGGCATGACCCGCACCGAGGTGCATTGCCGCCGCTGCGGCGGTCATCTCGGCCACGTCTTCGACGACGGCCCGCCGCCCACCGGCCTGCGCCATTGCATCAACGGTGTGGCGCTGAGCTTCAAGCCGGCCGCCGCCTGACGCAGATCTCTTAAAAAGACATGACCCCGGAAATCGTCGCCGATTTCCGGGGTCACACGTTGAGGACGCCAGGCGGGGGTTCCGGCTCCTCAATGGCCTCCGCCGCCACCGCCGCCCTGATCGGCAGGCTTGTTGATGAACAGCACGAACAGTCCGAGCGTGGCGAACAGCGCGGTCAGCATGAAGAAGACGTCCATGAAGGACAGCAGCGCCGCCTGCTGATGCACCATGCCCGACAGCTTCGAGATCGCGGCGCTGGTGGCGTCGAGACCCGCGGTCTGCTCGAAGTTCAGCGTCATGTTCTGCAGTTTGGTCTGGGCCGCCTCGCTGCCCCACTCGACATGCTCGGAGAGCCTTGCGTAGTGGAAGGCGTTGCGGTCGATCAGCACCGTGTTGATGATGGCCAGGCCGACCGCGCCGCCGAGGTTGCGGGTCAGGTTGAACAGGCCGGACGCATTCTTCAGCCGTTCCGGCGGCAACGTGCCGAGCGCGATGTTGTTGATCGGCACCATGCACAGCATCATCGAGCAGCCGCGCAGGATCTGCGGGACGAGCAGCTCGTAGAAATCCCAGTCGGCGGTCAGGTGGGTCATCCACCAGGTGCCGGTGGCGAAGCCGAAGAAGCCGATCATCATCATCAGCCTGAGGTCCATCTTGCGCGACAGGATGCCGGAGATGGGCGCGGTGAAGAACATCGCCAGGCCGCTGACGAACAGCGCCTCGCCGATCATCATCGAATCGTAGCCGCGGATGCGACCCAGGAACACCGGATAAAGGTAGGTGAGCCCGTAGAGGCCGATGCCGATGACGAAGGAGAACATCGAGCCGAAGGCGAAGTTGACATTGCTGAAGGCGCGAAGGTCGACGATCGGCTCCTCGGCGGTGAACACGCGCCAGAAGAACACGGCCGCGCCGATGGTCATGATGATGGCGCAGATGAACACCGCCTGGTCCTGCAGCCAGTCGTTGTTCGGGCCTTCCTCCAGCACATATTCCATGCAGCCGAGGAAGGCGGCCATGCCGATGAGGCCCCACCAGTCGAACTTCGAGAACAGCTTGAGGTTGGGCTTGTCGAAATCGATCAGCGACCAGGCGGCCGTCGTCACCAGGATACCCGGCACGACATTGACCAGGAACAGCCAGTGCCAGGACATGGCATGGCTGATATAGCCGCCGACCGTCGGTCCGATGGTCGGCGCCAGCGTCGCCACCAGGCCGATCATCGGCGAGACGACGGCGCGCCGCGACGGGGGGAAGATGGTGAAGGCGGCCGCGAACACGCTCGGGATCATGCCGCCGCCGATAAAGCCCTGGATGGCGCGGTAGACGATCATCTGGTCGATGTTGGTGGCGGTCGCGGCAAGTGCGCTTGCCGCGGTGAAGCCGGCGGCGGCGATCGTGAACAGCACGCGCGTCGACAGCATCCGGCTGAGGAAGCCCGACAGCGGGATCATCACCACTTCGGCGATCAGGTAGGCGGTCTGCACCCACGGGATCTCGTCTGAGCTGGCGCTGAGGCCCGCCTGGATCTCGGCCAGCGATGCCGAGACGATCTGGATGTCGAGGATCGCCATGAACATGCCGAACACCATCGCCAGGAAGGCGATGACGCGGCGCACCGGCATATGGTCCGCGGGCGCGGCGGCGGCCGGCGGTGCCGGCATGGACCCTGCGGTGATGGTTGCGGTTGCCATGGCATGGCCTCCCTAGAGCAATTCCAGGAAAAGTGCGTGGCGGCTTTCCGTCCGGAATTGCGTCAAAACAAATACTTGGCAAGCCGGGCGACTCAGCGCTCAGTAGCCACTGAGCCGCCCCCAAACTGCCTAGTTCGTCGTCGCGGCGGGCGCGGTACGGCTGTCGGCGGCGACGATGACGCTCAAGCCGGCGCGCAGCTTGCCGGTCTTCAGCACGTCGGCCGGCACGTCGATGCGCACGGGCACGCGCTGCACGACCTTGGTGAAGTTGCCGGTGGCGTTTTCCGGCGGCAGCAGCGAGAACACAGCGCCTGAGGCGGGCGCCAGCGACGAAACCGTGCCCTCGAAGGTCTGGCCGTCGATGGCGTCGACCGTGATATGGACCTTCTCGCCGGGCAGCAGACGGCCGAGCTGCGTCTCCTTGAAGTTGCCGACGATGTAGAGCTTGTCCATCGGCACGACGACGGCGAGCTTCTGGCCGGGGCTGACGAGGTCACCCTGCTCGACCGACCGGTTGCCGACGACGCCGTCATAGGGCGCCTTGAGCACGGTGAAGGAAAGGTCGCGCTGGGCCTTGTCGCGGGTGAGCTGCAGCGAAGCGAGCGTGCTCGCCGATTCCGCGCGCTGCGCTTCCAGCACGCCGATATTGGCCTGCGCCGCGGTGATCTGCGCGTCGGCGCCGGCAAGTGCTGCCTTCGCCTGGTCGAGCGCCGTCTGGGCGTCGTCGAGCTGCGCCTGCGTGCCGACATGGGTCTTGAGAAGCTGCGCAGCGCGATCCTGCGCGCGCGCCGCATTGTCGGCGGCGGCCTGGTCGGCGACCTTCTGCGCCTCGGCCTGCGCTAGCGAGGCTTGGGCCGCCTTGGTCTGCGCGTCGATGCGGTCGAGCGTCTTCGCCAGCGTGGCGATCTGCGCCTCGGCCTGGGCAACGGCTATTTTGTAGTCGCCGTCGTCGATGACGAACAGCGGATCGCCGGCCTTGACCTTCTGATTCTCGCTGACCAGGACCTTATCCACGTAACCGGAGATTTTTGGCGACACGAACGACATGTCGGCCTGGACATAGGCGTCGTCGGTGGAGATCATGAACCGGCCGCTGGTCCAGTAGTTGTAACCATACCAGGAACCGGCGCCGAGCAGGCCGAGCCCGATGATCGGCAGAAGCAGCGAACGCAGGGAGCGCTTCTTCTTGGCCGGCGCCTCGACGGGCGCGACGGTAGCGGGCTGGACAGGCACTTCCGGGGCCTCGGTCGACGGCTGGACCTTGGCGTTGGGAAACGTACGGACTTCGGCGGTGGCGGGCGCGTTCGAGGACATGGTAATCTCTCTGAGTAAGTCAGTCAGACTGAACCGTTCGGTTCGAATTGGCGATTGACATAGCGCGTAAAGAGGCCCATATCAAGTGCAAATCGAACCGCTTGGTTCGAAATATTTCGTGAGGTGTGACTTTAATGGTCGAAACGACAGCGGATAGCGATCTGCTCGACCTGCGCAAAGGCCGTCCGGCGGCAGGGCAGGATCCGGTCAAGCGGGCCCAGATCATCGAAGGCGCGCGCCGCGTCTTCATAGACAAGGGTTTCGAGGCCGCGTCGATGAACGACATCACGCGCGAGGCCGGCGTGTCGAAGGGCACGATCTACGTCTATTTCGCCAACAAGGAAGAGCTGTTCGAGGCCCTCATCGAGGAAGAGCGCGGCACCATCTTCAAGAACATGTATGAGGTGCTCGACCATTTCGACGACCTGCGCAAGACGCTGGTGAAGTTCGGCACGGTGCTGTCAGCCAAGATCACCTCGGCCAAGGTCATCCAGGCGCAGCGCACGGTGGTTGGCGCCTCCGACAGGATTCCCGAGCTCGGCGCCCGCTTCTACGAGCGTGGGCCGAAGCGCGGCCACGACAAGGTCATGGTCTTCCTCAACGAAGCCGTCGAACGCGGCCTCCTGAAGATCGACGATGTCGACCTGGCCGCCTATCAGTTCACCGAGCTGTGCCTCGCCGGTCTCTTCCGCCAGTGCATCTTCTCCTATCGCACCAAGGCGCCGAGCCAGGCCGAGATCGAGCATGTCGTCCGCTCCGGCGTGAACGTCTTCCTGAAGGCCTACGGCACCGAGAAGCTTGCGGCCGAGGAGCGGGCGTCGGAATCGGCCTGACCTTCCCTCGGGCGCGGTTCCCAGGTGGATCGCGACGCGCGGCAGAGTGCCGCAACGCCGGCGGGTCATGACCGGCCCACGCTGTTTCGACACCCTTCCTTCCAGCTCAACTCGACCGTCGACCAGCATCTTCGCGGAGCCGTTCGGAAGAGCTTGTTAACCATCGGTTCCTATGTCTCGGGACACGTTTGTTCGACGAATCTCGAGTGTGACATCCATGCGTTTTTCCCGAGCCACTCCTTCCGGCGCTTCCGCCTACGGCAACGACGATCATAGCCGTCCGGAGGACGCGCGTGATTATGCAGCGGCCGTGCCGCCGCAAGGGCGAACGGGACAGGTCGTCACGCTGCGGGCCCCTGCTGGCGGCGAATCGAACACCGTCCCGCTCGATCCGGCTGGCGGCGGCGAGTTCGGCCATCCGGCCTGGCAGCGATATTTCTTCCTCGCGCCCAATGTGCGTTTCACGCGAACGCCGGATTCCGACAAGCGGCCTGCGCCGCAGCCGGATGACGAAGCGCCGGCCAAGGTGGCGGCCCCGCGTGATTCCATCCGCCCGGCGCCACCGGCCCCCCAGCCGGCCAATCCGGCCCGGGCAATTCCCGCCTCCACTGACCCGGCCAGACCGCCGCAAGCCATCGCCGCACCGCCGCTGGCGGTAGCCACTCCGGCGCAACAGCCGCAGCCGCCGAAATTCCGCTGGTCCTATCTTTCCGACGATGCGTTCTTCGAGTTCAGCATGCCCTTGCTCGCCGAGCGCCTGGCGCGGGCACGCCTGAACGATCCGTCTCGGCCCGCCGTCGCACCCGCGCCGGCGTTGCAGCCGAGCCAATCCCGCCCTGCCTCCATGGGCGAGGCAACGTCGTTCTACCGCGTCATCGAATGGCGCTCGAATGGTCCGGCCGAAGGCCCTGGCTCGGTGACGGTGCCGGCAGGAGCGCCCGCCGTCCGGCCCGCTCCGGTGGAGATCGAACAGCGAGCGCCCGAGGCCGCCGCCACCGCGCCTGTTTCCGATGCAAGGAGCGCCCGTACCACGAGGTCCGCGCCGTCCCTGCCTGTCGCCGGCAAGGTCGTGCCGCCGGCGGCCTCGGCCGGCTACGCGCTTCCTTCCGAGGACCTGCTGCAGACGCCGCCGGAAGGCCAGGGTTTCTACATGTCGCAGGAGCGGATGGAGCAGAACGCCGACCTGCTCGAGAGTGTGCTGGAGGATTTCGGCGTCAAGGGCGAGATCATCCATGTTCGACCGGGTCCGGTCGTCACCCTCTACGAGTTCGAGCCGGCGCCGGGCGTGAAATCCAGCCGCGTCATCGGGCTGGCCGACGACATCGCCCGCTCTATGTCGGCCATCTCGGCGCGCGTCGCCGTCGTGCCGGGCCGCAACGTCATCGGCATCGAGCTGCCCAACGAAACCCGTGAGACGGTCTATTTCCGCGAGCTGATCGAATCGCCCGGCTTCCGCCACACGTCCTGCAAGCTGGCGCTCGGCCTCGGCAAGACGATCGGCGGCGAGCCGGTCATCGCTGAATTGGCCAAGATGCCCCACCTTCTGGTCGCGGGCACCACCGGCTCCGGCAAGTCGGTCGCCATCAACACCATGATTCTGTCGCTGCTCTACCGGATGAAGCCGGAAGAATGCCGCCTGATCATGGTCGATCCCAAGATGCTGGAACTGTCCGTCTATGACGGCATCCCGCATCTGCTCACGCCCGTCGTCACCGATTCCAAGAAGGCGGTCACGGCGCTGAAATGGGCGGTGCGCGAGATGGAGGAGCGCTACCGCAAGATGGCGCGCCTTAGCGTGCGCAACATCGACGGCTACAACCAGCGCGCTGCAAGCGCCCGCGACAAGGGCGAGGTCGTGGTCATGCAGGTGCAGACGGGCTTCGAGAAGGGCACGGGCGAGCCACTGTTCGAGGAGCAGGAGATCGACCTCGCGCCGATGCCCTACATCGTCATCATCGTCGACGAGATGGCCGACCTGATGATGGTGGCCGGCAAGGAGATCGAAGGCGCGATCCAGCGGCTGGCGCAGATGGCCCGCGCCGCCGGCATCCACCTGATCATGGCCACGCAGCGCCCGTCGGTCGACGTCATTACCGGCACCATCAAGGCCAATTTCCCCACCCGTATCTCCTTCCAGGTGACGTCCAAGATCGACAGCCGCACCATCCTTGGCGAGCAGGGCGCCGAGCAGCTGCTCGGCCAGGGCGACATGCTGCACATGGCCGGCGGCGGGCGCATTGCGCGCGTGCATGGCCCCTTCGTCTCAGACCTCGAGGTCGAGCACGTCGTGGCCCATCTGAAGGCGCAAGGGCGTCCGGAATATCTCGATACGGTCACCGCCGACGAGGAGGAGGAAGAAGAGGCGGCCGACACCGGTCCGGTCTTCGACAAGGGCTCGATCGACGCTGAGGATGGCGACGCGCTCTACGAAGAGGCCGTCAAAGTGGTCAAGCGCGACAAGAAATGCTCGACCTCCTACATCCAGCGCCGCCTCGGCATCGGCTACAACCGTGCCGCCTCGCTCGTCGAACGCATGGAGAAGGAGGGCCTGGTCGGCACTCCCAACCATGTAGGCAAGCGTGAGATCCTCGCCGGCCGCCGGGACCACACGCCGGAACGCGACGAGACGGACTGAGGTGGATCGGGCAGGCGGGGCGACAGCCCTGCCTGCGGAGTCGGTTCCGACGCGCCTCGCGAGGCTGCTTCAGCCGCCGTTCGCCACCAGCGTGATCGCCGCGCGCAGCTCGTCGAGCCCGGCGGCCTTCTCCGACGACGTCGCCAGAACCGCCGGAAACGCCGCCGGCCGCTTCTTGATCTTGCCCAGCGTCTCCTCGATCAGCCTCGGCACGCCGGCGGCTTTGATCTTGTCGGTCTTGGTCAGCACGACCTGGTAGGAGACCGCCGCCTTGTCGAGCAGCGACAGCACCTCCTCGTCCTTGGCCTTGATGCCGTGGCGGGCGTCGATCAGCACATAGACGCGCTTCAGCGTGACCCGGCCCTGCAGATATTCGAAGATCAGCTTCGTCCAGGCGTCGACCTTGTCCTTCGGCGCGCTGGCGTAGCCGTAGCCCGGCATGTCGACCAGCGCCATCGGCGGCAGGTCGGCGCCCTCGCCGGAGAACCCGTCCGGCACGAAATAGTTGAGCTCCTGCGTGCGTCCCGGCGTGTTCGAGGTGCGCGCCAGGCCCTTCTGGCCGACCAGCGCATTGATCAGCGACGATTTGCCGACATTGGAGCGGCCGGCAAAGGCGATCTCCGGCGGCCCTTCCGGCGGCAGGAACTTCATCGACGGCACGCCGCGGATGAAGATCCACGCCCGGGTGAACAGCTCCGGACTTATCGCGGTTTCGCTTGTGGTTCTGTCCGGCGTGTTCAAACCGCGGCCTCCAGCCTCGAAATGTCGGCGCCGCGGATGGCGTCGAGGTTGCGGCTGATCTTGTCGACCGGCCAGTCCCACCAAGCCGCCTTCAAAAGCCGCCGCACCGTGAACTCGTCGAAGCGCATCTTCACCACCTTGGCCGCGTTGCCGGCGACGATCGCATAGGGCGGCACGTCGTGCGTGACAACCGATTTCGCCGCGACGATGGCGCCATGGCCGATCCTCACGCCGGGCATGATCACCGCGTCCATGCCGATCCAGATGTCATTGCCGACGATCGTGTCGCCGCGAATCTCCTTCGACCAGGTCTGCGGGTCGAACCCTTCCTCCCAGCCATGGCCGAAGATGTTGAACGGATAGGTCGAGAAGCCGGACATCGCGTGGTTGGCGCCGTTCATGATGAAGCGCGCGCCCTCGGCGATGGCGCAGAATTTGCCGATGATCAGTCTGTCGCCGATGAAGGGATAGTGGTGCAGCACGCATTTCTCGGCAAATTTGTCGGGACCGTCGGGATCGTCGTAATAGGTGAAGTCGCCGATCTCGATATTCGGCGCATTGACCAGCCCCTTCAGGAAGCCGACGCGCGGATGCATCGCTATGGGATGCTTGAGGTTGGGGTTGGGTCCGGTCATGGGCTGCTCCGTCCGCCTTGCAGCGACAGCGGAGCTTATATGGGCATGCGGCTGTGCGGTCTACCCGCGCAACCAGGATCCCGCGAGGCAGCGCGGGACCCCGATCTGCCGCACGACCTCCCAAACACCGGCGGCGCTGCGCCGGAAGCCGTCACGGCGTTATGGGCAGGATTGTAAGAATCCACGAGGAATGCGCTGCCTGAGTTTCAGGCGACAACGAAAAACCCCGGGCAAGCCCGGGGTTCTCGTTCTCGG
The DNA here is from genome assembly GCF_004791585.1 of Mesorhizobium sp. M1C.F.Ca.ET.210.01.1.1. Lineage (GTDB taxonomy): Bacteria > Pseudomonadota > Alphaproteobacteria > Rhizobiales > Rhizobiaceae > Mesorhizobium. The sequence goes on along the minus strand of NZ_SRUU01000006.1, from coordinate 222,917 downwards.
TGACATGATGCCGGCTACTCTGCCGGTGATGGTTTCTTGCGGAACATCGCCGCCAGATTGTCCCACAATTCGATCTTGGCGCCCTGGCGCTTCATGATCACGCCTTGCTGCAGGATCGAAAGCAGGTTGTTCCAGGCCCAGTAGATGACGAGGCCGGCCGGGAAGCTGCCCATCATGAAGGTGAAGATCACCGGCATCCAGGTGAACACCGCGGCCTGCGTCGGGTCCGGCGGCGCCGGGTTCATGCGCATCTGCAGGAACATGGTGATGCCCATCACCACCGCCCAGGCGCCCAGATGCGGCAGGAAAGCCGGCGGCGCGAAAGGCAGCAGGCCGAACAGGTTGAACACCGAGGTCGGATCGGGCGCCGCAAGGTCGTGGATCCAGCCGAAGAACGGCGCATGCCGCATCTCGATGGTGATGTAGAGCACCTTGTAGAGCGAGAAGAAGACCGGAATCTGCAGCGCCACCGGCCAGCAGCCGGCCAGCGGATTGATCTTCTCGGTCTTGTAGAGCTCCATCATCGCCTGCTGCTGCTTCATCTTGTCGTCCGCGTATTTCTCGCGGATCTCCAGCATCTTCGGCTGCACCTTCTTCATGTTCGCCATCGAAGCGTAGGACTTGTTGGCCAAAGGGAAGAAGATGGCCTTGACGATGACGGTGGTGGCCAGGATCGCCAGCCCGAAATTGCCGAAGAATTTGTAGAGCGTGTCGATCAGCCAGAACATCGGCTTGGTGATGAAATAGAACCAGCCCCAGTCGATCAGCAGGTCGAACTGGCGGATTTGCCTGTCCTTGGCATAGGCGTTGATCGTCGAGACTTCCTTCGCGCCGGCGAATATCTCCGACTCGATCGTGGTCGACTGCCCGGGGCCGACGCTGATGGCATCCGACAGGAAGTCGGACTGATAGCTGTGCGAGTGGGGGCCGTCCTTGAACTCGAAATAGGAGTACTTCGGCTGGAAGGGCTGCTTCTCGGTCGGGATAAGGGTCACCGCCCAGTATTTGTCGGTGATGCCGAGCCAGCCGTCGGTCGACTTGCCGGGCTTGTACTCCTTCTCCTTTTCGATCGAGGCGTATTTGTATTCCTCCAGCCCCTCCGTGCCGGTGACACCGATCAGGCCCTCATGCAGCACGTAGGTGCTGGCGACGGCCGGCTTGTCGAAGCGGGTGACGCGGCCGTAGTTGAACAGCGAGACGGCGGCGGTTCCCGAATTCTGCACCGTGTCGGACACCGTGAACATGTAGTCGTTGTCGACCGAGACGGTGCGCTTGAAGGTCAGGCCCTTGTCGTTGGTAAAGGTCAGCGTCACCGGCGACGACGGCGTCAGCGTCGGACTGCCCTCTACGCTCCACACCGTGTCCGCGCCCGGCACCTTACCGGTCGCGTCATTGCCGACGAAGCCGATTTCAGCGAAATAGCCATTGGGCAGCGACGACGGGTTGAGCAGCTCGATCTTGGGCGAGTTCTTGTCGACGGTCTCGGTGTAGTGCTTGAGCTTCAGGTCGTCGAGGCGCGCGCCGGTGAGGTTGATCGAGCCCTCGAGGCTCGGCGTGTCGATCTTGACGCGCTTGGTCGCCGCAATGGCCTGGTCGCGGCTGGCCGCCGTCACCGCTTCACCGCCGGGCGCGCCGGGCACGCTGCCGGCCGCCGGCGCCGGCGCCGGCGTTCCGGCCGCGCCTGAATTGGCGGTGCCGCCCGCTTCCTTCTTCTGCGCTTCGGCGCGCTGCTGCTCGATGCGGGCCTGCTCGCGCTGCTGCTCCATGCGTGGGTTCATGTAGAACACCTGCCACAGCGTCAGGATCAGCACCGACAGTGCGATGGTGATGAAGAAATTGCGGTTGTTTTCCATCGAAAGCCTTGGCCTATCGTGTGCCGCGCAGCCGGCGGGAGAGCTCGGCCTTCAACTGGCCGAACGGAATGGCAAGCACGTCTTCGCGCCCGACGATGACATAGTCATTGCCGAGCGCCATGTCATCGGCGGCATGCGTGCGTACGGCTTCTCTCAGCCGCCGCCGGACGCGGTTGCGCACCACGGCGTTGCCGACCTTCTTGGTGACGGTGTAGCCGACGCGCGGCGAAAGGTCGTCGCCTCGGTCGAGAACTTCAACGAGAAAAAGCCGCCCGCGGCGCTTTTCGCCGCCGCGCACAGCCAGGAAATCCGCGCGTTTCAGAAGCCGCCCGGGAGTTTGTCCCTTTGGCTTACCGGTTGCGGGCAACGATCTCGTCTTTCGTTCAGGCGCTGAGCCGCTTGCGGCCGCGGTTGCGGCGTGCGGCGACGACGCCGCGACCACCCTTGGTGGCCATGCGGGCACGGAAACCGTGCCGGCGCTTGCGGACGAGTTTGGACGGTTGGTAGGTACGCTTCATTTGTTTTAATACCGCGGCGTGCGGCCCTTCTTGATTCTGTCACTGTGTAACAGGAGCTTTGCCGGGCCGGTTTTAGGCGCGATCGAAACCGCGCCGGGACGGATGGCCCGAGCGTGAGCGGGCTTATAGAAAGAAGGTTTTTGGAAGTCAATCCGGCCCGTCCCCGGCGTTTTTTCGCGGGGCCAGGGACGAAATTGGCAAAAAAGCCGCAAATCGCATAACCTTGGCCGATCAAGCCTTCGTGAAGACCGCGTCATGACGAGTGAAGTCCTGTCCACGGAAGATAAGGCACGCCCGGCGGCGGTGAGCGCGCCGCGCCGGGTGCCGCTGTCGCGCGGCCTGTCGACCAAGCTTCTGCTTCTGACCATCGTCTTCGTGCTGCTCGCCGAAATCCTGATCTTCCTGCCCTGGATCGCCAGCTACCGGGTGAACTGGCTGAAGGAGCGTCTGAGCACCGCCGCTGCGGTCTCGATCGTCTTGCTGCAGGGTGAGCCGAACTCGCTGTCGCATGCCGCCCAGAACGACGTGCTGATGGCGATCGGCGCCAAGGCGATCGCGGTGCGCGACGGCGGCGTCTCGCGGCTGCTGGTCGTGGCCGACATGCCGCCGAAGGTCGACGAGCATGTCGATATCGCCAATGTCGGCCTGGTCAACGGCATGACCGGCGCGCTGGAGACGCTGTTCGCCGGCGGCAACCGCATGCTGCGCGTCTTCGGTCCGGTCGGCGACAGCGACAAGGAGTTCGAGCTGATCATGCCGGACCGCAGCCTGCACAATGCGATGCTTCGCTATTCGCGCAACGTCGCCGTCGTCTCGCTGCTGATCTCGCTGTTCACAGCCATGCTCGTCTATGCGGCGATCGACCTGATCATGATCGGCCCGATCCGCACCATGACGCGCTCGATCCTGTCCTTCTCCGAAGCGCCCGACGACCCCGGCCGCATAATCTGTCCGACCGAGCGCGCCGACGAGATCGGGGTGGCCGAGCGCGAACTGGCGCAGATGCAGGATCGGCTGCAGAAGATGCTCTCCGAGCAGAAGCACCTCGCCGACCTCGGGCTCGCGGTGTCGAAGATCAACCACGACATGCGCAACATCCTGGCTTCCGCGCAGCTCATGTCGGACCGCCTGCGCCAGGTGAAGGACCCGACCGTGCAGTCCTTCGCGCCCAAGCTTCTGCGCGCGCTCGACCGCGCCGTCGCCTATTCGGAAGGTGTGCTTGCCTATGGCCGCACGCAGGAGCCGGCGCCGTCGCGCCGCCGCCTCAGGCTGCGCCAGCTGGTCGACGACGTGCACGGCCTGCTCGACATCGAGGAAGGCATCGAGTTCATCAACGCCGTCGACCTCACCTTCGAGGTCGACGCCGATTCCGACCAGCTGTTCCGCGTGCTCACCAATCTGTGCCGCAATTCGGTGCAGGCGATGGCGGCCGATACCGAGAGCGCGGTGGTGCGCCGGCTCGCCGTCTCGGCCGAGCGGCTTGGCAGCGTCAGCCGCATCACCGTCACCGACACCGGTCCGGGTCTGCCGCCCAAGGCGCGCGAGAACCTGTTCGCCGCCTTCCGCGGCTCGGCGCGCAGTGGCGGCACCGGCCTTGGCCTGGCGATCGCCCATGAGCTGATCCGCGCCCATGGCGGCACGGTGGAGCTGGTCGAATCGATCGGCGGCCGCACCGTCTTCGCCGTCACCATCCCCGACCAGCCGGTGCGGCTCGACCAGGCGCGCGGAAGCTTGCGCCGCCCTGCCTAGGTGCGCAGGTCCCAGAAACGACATTCCTTCGAGATTGCTTGGGGTCGAGAGCCGCTCCATGCGCCTGGCGATATGCCTGCGACAAAACTTTTGCCGGATCGGCTTGCTTTTCCGAAATTCAGTCGTTAGGGAACACTTCCACATCGCGACCGGCCGTGTCGACCGGATTGCGAGGCTTGTGTCATGCACGGCCTGTTGCGCGCCCGTAGCTCAGCTGGATAGAGCACCAGACTACGAATCTGGGGGTCAGGAGTTCGAATCTCTTCGGGCGCGCCAATTCACTGTCGACGTGTTCGACACGCCATTGTTTCTCAGCCATTTGACAGCCCATCGATTGCTCCGCCGAGCAGCTTGATATTGAGTCGGCCGCCCGTGAACAGCATGTCGTCCACGGCCTCGGCAAGATCCTTGGAGGTCACGACCTTACCGTCGCCGCGCATGATGCTGGTTTGCGCGGTACGGCGCATAAGCTCCTTGATGAAGGCCGCGCTGACACCCTTGGTGCGTGTCACGGCCTCGGCCACGATCTTGTCGGAAAGCTTTAGCCCGCCGCCATAGAGGCGCACCAGCTTCTCCCGGCAGTCGTCGTCCGGCAGCGGCACCTCAATGGCTTGGTCGATGCGTCCCGGACGCCCTGTGAGCGCGCCTTCAAGCTGCTCGGGCCGGTTGGTGGTCAGGACGAATAGGATATCGGCATTGTCCTTCAATCCGTCCATCTCGTTGAGCAGCGTGTTGAGGAGGGACTCTTCGCAACCGCCCATGTTCTCGCGGTCGCGGGCAATTAGGTCCACATCCTCGATCACGACGGTTGCCGGCTGCAGCAGGCGCGCCAGGGTCATGTATTGCGACAATATACCCATCTGGCCGGCCGTTATGATCAGCGTCGTATGTCCAGGGAGATTGGCGGCGAGGTAGCGGATGGTGTGCGTCTTGCCGGTGCCCGGCGGGCCGTAGAGCAATATGCCCTTGCGCGTCGACTGCCCAAGCCGCCTCAGTGCGTCCCGGGTCTCGATGAAGCGGATCACGTTGCGGTCGAGAAGCTTCAGGGTCCGCTCCGGCAGGATGATCGCGTCGCGCGATACCTGCGGCAAGCGATGGACCATCACGCCTTTCGCTCGGCCCTGATAGTCATCTTCCGTTTCGAGGGAGAGAACCTTGCCGCGGTAGGAACGCGCGTCATGGATTGCAGCCTCCAATTCCAGAAAGCAGCGGTTCACCAGCGCCACCCCGGCCTCGCCGGCCGGCACGGCGATCTCGACGCAAGTTCCGGCCTCGCGGCCGTACTCGCGGTGAAAAGACAGCACGACCGCGTAGGGCAGGTCTCCGTCCCGATTCAGCCATAGACCATTGTTGAGGCACTTGATCGGCTCACTTTCGCCGATATCGACGTCCTGGTACTGCGCCGCCGAGATGGTGACGGCGTACTGCCCGTCCTTCGTCAACGCGGCATAGGTCAGGGTCTCATAGCGGTGCTGCTCGTAGAGGCCGAAGAAACGGAGAGGCGAGGCCGAGAACAATTTGTCGAGCGCCACCTGCACATCGGCGCGCATATGACCGGGAAACTGGCGGGACGTTGCGATGATCTCGTCATGCGCCAGTCCGCCGAAATGCCAAGCGATTGCCTCGTGGGCATATTTGAACTTTCTGTCGCGCGAGGCCTGTGTCGGATGGCCCGAGGCGGTCGCGTCCTCCGTTCCGCCCGGAGCGGTAGTGATGCGAAGTGGGTGGCCAGCCGCTTTGATGCGTTGCTTTGCCGTGTCCAGCATGGCTTTCGCAACGGCCGAAGGATAGCTGCCGCACACCGCCTTTCCCTGCTGCGACACCGTCGCGGTCAAGGTCTCGGCCTCCGTCTCCGATCGGCCAAAGACCGAGCGGATGAGATTGACGACAAACGGCCACGGAGTCTGGTCGTCGTTGTGAACGACAAGTTGTAATGTTTCGGCGGATGTGTCGCGCACTGTAAAGGCTCACTTCCCAGAGCTGCTGCGGGCCGACAATATCTGCGCCATATTGCATGAATTGTTAACGACTCAACGGTCCGGCGGCCCCCTGGGAAGGGCCAATCGTTGACTCGGGCACTCAAGCCGCCGGACCTGCTGAGCGGGCGGCGTTCTCATGCCCGCTGTCGGCCCAAAGCAGTATTCGGGCGGCAAGCCAGCGATCGATGTCGACCGCCGGCTGCCAAGTTGGCAACCCTCTTCTAGGCAGCTTCACACACCTTCCGGCCAGCCCGCGGACAAGGTGAAGAAATCAAAGTCCGCGTGAATTTCGTGTGGTGCTGGCATGGTGCCATCTGGCGCGAGGGCGAGAATGAGCCAACTGCCGGGCAACCGCCGAAAGGATCGGGAACCACCGCTTCACCCAGGAGCGCCGGATGTCGTATGGTTGGGAGGAGGTTCCCCATGCAGACCCGCCCGTTTCCGTTCGCTCCGGATGCCCGCTCCCCCGCTGGAGCGGAGGTGCGTCACCTGATCGAAGGCGAGACCGGCGGCATGATCCACTCCACCGTTCCACCAGGTCAGGTGAATCGGGCCACCGTCCACGCCACGGTGAGCGAGTTCTGGCACATTCTCTCGGGCGAGGGGCAGATATGGCGGCGCGACGGTACTGGTGAGGAGACGACCGTTCTGACGGCTGGCGTATCCATCGACATTCCGGTCGGGACCGCATTCCAGTATCGCTGCACCGGTGCCGAACCGCTCAAGTTCCTCTGCATCACTATGCCGCGCTGGCCCAGTGACAAGGAGGCGACGGTCATTGAAGGCCCCTGGGCGCCGACTGCTCCCGAAGGTTGATCACAGGCGTCACCACGCCAGGAGGCTGCGGCTTGTGGTGGTCTGGGCTACACTTGGATGCTTCGACCTTCTGACTTCAGGGCGCGCCATTCCCTTCCAAATTGTCCTGCAACCGCCATTTCCCGCGCCATCGAGCGTGCTGGCGGCGCGCCTGGTCGCCTACCTGGATGGAACCGCCATCGCCCTCGACGCCGGGAACCTTCGGATTGGGGATGTCGGTCCAGGCCAGCCCGCGTCGCACGCCGGTATCCATGAAATGGCGTCTGCATCGGCGGCCTCGACAAGGACCTCGCCCGGGCCAACAGGCCCGGGCAACTCGACAAAGTTCAATCACGGTCTGCCTTGCGCGGTCATCACGACCGCTTTCATTGTGATGCCTTCGTAGCAGCCTTCTCGATCAGCCGCGCCACGGGTTCAGGGTGCGACACCATCACCACATGCGAGGCGCCCTTGATGACCACGGTATCCCGTGAGTGGGCCCGAGCAGCCATGAATGCCAAGGCCTCGGCCGGTATGTTCTTGTCGCCGTCTCCGTAGATGAACCAGCTCGGAACCTTCTTCCACGCCGCTTCAGTTTGGATTTCGTTCAGCGCGGCTTCCTCAATGGGCCTCTGCGCCGCGGCCATAAGCCTGGCTTCGGCTTCGGGGACGTCGGCGGCGAACTGCTCGTGGAACTTGTCCTGCCGGATGTAGAGGTCCTTCCCACCGCTTGACAGGGTGACCGGCGGCGCGAGGGTCGGACCGAGGGAGCTGCCGGGAAATTTGCCGGCGAGTTGCGCGGCTGTTTCGCCCGCATCCGGCGCGAAGGCCGCGACATAGACCAGCGCCTTGACGGTCGCATGGCCGTCGGCCGCTTCGCTGATGACCGAACCGCCGTAGGAATGCCCAACGAGGACGACAGGCGATTTGATAGAGCCAAGGATGTCGGCGACGTAGCCGGCGTCATTTTTCACGCCACGCAACGGATTGGCGACAGCCACGACGGGATAGCCATCCTTCTCCAGGATTTTGACGACACCGTTCCAGCTCGACGAATCCGCGAACGCGCCGTGAACCAGGACGATGGTGGGTTTGTCGGCCTGCGCGTACGCATTGCCGAAAAAGGCGCTGGCGATCGCCAAGGCTGCAAGCAGTGTTTTCATCTGAATGTCCTTCATGAGTGTTTTCGTCGGAATGTGTTCATGGTTCGACTACGGCGCAAGCCGCGTGAAGACATAATCGTGACCCTGAACGCGCGCCTCATGGCAAGCGAAGCAGGTCTGGTGCTGAGCTTCATCGACCGGCTTGCCGTCGACGAACCTGCCGAAGCCCCATCCGCCCGTAGCCGTGTATTTCTTCGAGTCCTTGACCATGACCTGGACTGTCGTCGCCGCGCCGGGAACGGAAGCGGGTTCGAATTCGGCCGATTGCGCCCGTTTCCACGCGAGCTTGACGAGGACAGTGCCGTCCGGAAACGGCAGCCTGCCAGCCTGATATGCTTCGATCGCAACCCTGTTCGCGACGACTGCGCGAAGCTCGTTCAGCGGGTCCGCTTCGAGTGCCGGCGCGACCAGTTCCCACCCGCGGTAGCCGTCGGGGATCGTCACGCCGTAGATCGGCGAGGCGTTCGTCGCGTCCGAACCCGCGCCGGCTTCGAGCGTAGCGCCCGCGGTTGCGACCAATGTCGCCGCCAGCCCGGCCAATGCGAGACCAAGGCGTCCCATCGCAATGCTCCTTCTCTCGAGAGGCTAGAACCGGTCGACGTCGATGACTGCCTGGGCGAAGGCCTGGGGCGCCTCCTGCGGCAGGTTGTGCCCGATGCCGCCCGTGATCAGCCGGTGCTCATACTTGCCGGAGAATCTCTTGGCGTAGACGCTGGGGTCCGGATGCGGCGCGCCATTGGCGTCGCCCTCCATGGTGATCGTCGGCACGCCGATCGCCGGAACCGTGGCGAGCTTCTTTTCCAGGTCGTCATATCTGGGTTCGCCTGCGGCCAGGCCGAGGCGCCACCGGTAATTGTGGATGACGATGTCGACATGGTCCGGATTGGCGAAGGCTGCCGCGCTGCGCGCGAAAGTGGCGTCGTCGAACTTCCATTGCGGGGACGCGAGCCGCCAGATCAGCCTGGCGAAGTCGTCCGTGTTTTTCGCGTAGCCTGCACGGCCGCGCTCGGTAGCGAAATAGAACTGGTACCACCATTGCAGCTCGGCCTGCGGTGGTAGCGGCGCCATGTTGGCCGCCTGGCTGCCGATCAGATATCCGCTGACGGACACCATGGCCTTGCAGCGCTCCGGCCACAGAGCGGCGACGATGTTGGCGGTCCGCGCCCCCCAGTCGTAGCCCGCGACGACCGCCGTCTGGATGCCGAGGGCATCCATCAAGGCGATGATGTCGACGGCGAGCGCCGCCTGCTGGCCGTTTCGCACGGTGGCGTCCGACAGGAAGCGCGTCGTGCCGTAGCCGCGCAGAAAGGGCATGATCACACGGTATCCTGCGGCCGCAAGCAACGGCGCGACATCGACATAGCTGTAGATGTCATAGGGCCAGCCGTGCAAAAGGATGACCGGGGGACCGCCTGCAGGGCCGTCCTCGGCATATCCGATGTTCAGCAGGCCCGCGTTGATCTGCTTCAGCGAGGCGAACGAGGTCCTGGGCTGTCTGGTGCCGGAGGCGGTGGCGTCCGTCCGGCCGCCTTGCGCGCTCGCACCATTGATCGCGCCGAGTTGCGCAGCCGCGAAGGTCGCGGCGGCGATGCCGAACAGCCGCCGGCGGGAATGGTCGATTTCTTCCGGAGTTCTGATTGCGTTCATTGGGTAAGCCACCTTGCTGCGAGGTTTGGCCAGGGCCGACCCGACGGTCGGCATCAGGCTAGATCAGGTTGATTTCGACATCGATGTGGCCGCGTGTGGCCTTCGAATAGGGACAGGTCTGATGGGCTGCATCGACGACCGCTCGCGCGACGCTGCGGTCGACACCTGGCAGGCTCACGCTGAGACGCGCGCCGAGGAAATAGGCGCCTTCGTCGACGTTGAGGTCCACCTCCGCCTCGATTGCCGATCCGGCGGGCAGCGCGACGTTCATCTTGCGGGCGGCGATCGCCATCGCGCCCTCGAAGCAGGCCGACCAGCCCGCGGCAAACAGCTGCTCGGGATTGGTGCCGCTGCCCGGGCCTCCGGGTGGCGAGAGCCGGATGTCCAGCCTCCCGTCGGAGCTGCGGGATGCTCCATCGCGACCACCGGTGGTGCGGACTTTCCCGGTGTAAAGTCGTTTTGTTTGTGCGGGCATGATCACTCTCCGTTGGTCGATGGAAGGCTGTGCTGCTTCGACACATAGAGAGAGGTCGCCCTGCTGGCCCGTTATGCGTTATGAGGAGCTGTTAGTGCTCGCCAGCAGCAGCAAGTCTCGCCGCAGATCGTCACTCGGCGCGAATCTGTCCTGAGGGAAAGCCCTTCTGCGAGCCGGGATCCTCCTCAATCAGGCGAAGGATGACTCCATGATACGATCGGAGCCGCGACAAGCGACATGATTTCGTTTGGTCCCTTCACTCTGGTTGCGAACGAACGGCTCCTTCTGCGCCAGGGCGTGCCGGTTGATCTCGGTGCACGCGCCTTCGACATCCTGGCGACTTTGGCTGCCCGCCCAAACGAGGTCGTCAGCAAGAAGGATCTGCTGGCTCATGTCTGGCCCGATGTCACCGTGGAGGAGGGTAGCCTGCGATTTCACATGGCCAACCTGCGAAAAGCGCTGGGCGACGGCCAGGACGGCGCGCGCTACATCGCAACCCTGGCCGGACGAGGCTACTGCTTTGTGGCGCCGATCTCGCGATCGGGCGGTCGGAAAGACGTGCAAAGGGAGGTCGCCGACAGCTATCCGCACGCCAATCTGCCAAACCGGCTCGTCCGCATGGTGGGGAGGGCCGATGATGCCGTCGCGCTTTCGACCCAGCTCATTGCCACGCGCTTCGTCACAATCGTTGGCACGGGCGGGGTCGGCAAAACCACTGTTGCTGTGGCGGTGGGGCATGATCTGATCGAGGTCTTCGCCGGCGCCGTGCATTTCGTCGATCTGGGCGCGCTCAGCGATCCAAACCTGGTTGCAGCGACAGTGGCCTCGACGCTTGGGCTGTCACCGCAGTCCGACGACGCCGTCTCCGAGTTGATCGCCTATCTCGCGGGGCGGCGGATCCTCCTGGTCCTCGATACCTGCGAGCATGTCATCGATGCGGCCGCAGAGCTGGCAACCCGCATCTTCGCCACGACGCCGCAGACCCACATCCTCGCGACGAGCCGCGAGCCGCTTCTTGTCGAAGGGGAGCACGTCTACAAGCTGCCGCCGCTGGCATACCCACCGGACGATCCAGAGCTCACGGTATCCGTTGCGCAGCACTTCCCTGCGACCCAGCTGTTCGTGGAACGCGCCGCGGCCAGCGGCGCGCGCCTCGATCTCGATGACGCGGATGCCAAGGTCGTGGCCAACATGTGCCGGAAGCTTGACGGCGTGCCACTCGCGATCGAGCTGGCGGCCGGACGGGTTGCAAGCTACGGCCTTCGCAAGACCGCGGCCCTTCTCGACGAAAGGCTGACCCTGCTGTGGCCGGGGCAGCGCACCGCCCCGCCGCGCCAGAAGACCCTCCAGGCCACTTTGGACTGGAGCTTCGGGCTTCTGTCCGAGTTCGAGCGTCTGGTGCTTCGCCGGCTTGCGGTGTTCGTCGGCCACTTTTCGATTGAGGCCGCCCTGGCGATCGTGACGAGCCCTGCTGTCGACGAGACTTTGGTGTTTGGCGCCATTGACAGCCTCGTGGCCAAGTCGATGGTCGCGGCAAGACCGGCCGGCGCAACGATGCGCTATCGGCTGCTCGATACCACGCGGGCCTGTGCCCTCCAGCTCGACGTCCACGATGCCGAGCTCAAGGAACTGGCCGCCCGCCACGCCACCTACTACCTGCGATGGCTTGAGGAGACCGGAACTGAATGGCCAACCTTGTCGAGTGCGGCACAGCGGGCTCTTCACCTCGCCGGCCTTGCAAATGTGCGGGCGGCCTTGGAATGGTGCTTCGGGCCCGGCAGGAACACCCAGCTCGGCATCCGGCTTGCCACTGCCGCAGCTCCGGTCTTGCTGTCGATGTCCTTGCTCACCGAATGCCACCGCTGGGCTGCCCAGGCAATTCTTGCTCTGGACGACAGCACGCATGGGGGGCCCGACGAGATGCGTCTTCAGGCGGCCTCGGGTGTGTCCCTGATGTTCACGCGCGGAGGCCAGGACGCGGCGCGTGTGGCCTTGAAGAGAAGCCTCGCCATTGCCGAGGAGCGGGGCAACGCGCTCGATCAGCTCCAGGTTTTGGGTCCACTGCAGATGTTCCACCTCCGCACGGGAGGGTTCAGGACGGCGCTCAACTATGCGCAGCGCTGTTCCGCCATCGCTGGCACCCTCGAAGACTCCGTTTCCACGACATTGGCGCATTCGTTGATGGGGATTTCGCTCCATCTGAGCGGAGAGCATGGCCGTGCGCGGACCGCGCTCGAGGAGGCGTTGCGGTACGGGCCTCGTTCCGACCGGACCACGACGAACTATCTCGGCTTCGATGGCAGAATTCTCGCCGGCGCGATCCTGGCGAGGACGCTCTGGCTGCAAGGCCATCCCGATCGGGCCGTCGAGCGCGCGCTGCTGACCGTCAGGGACGCGGAAGCCTTGGACCACCCCCTGACGCTCTCCATCGCCCTGGTCTGGGCCATCTCCGTATTCGTTTGGGTCGGCGACATCGACCGCGCGGAGGAGCACCTGAATCGTCTCTTCTCCTGTGCCGAGCTGCACGCTCTCAGGCCTTACCTCGCCGTGGGGCAAGGCGTCCAAGGCGAACTCGCTATTCGTAGAGGCGATGCGGAAAGCGGGGTTCGTGGCTTGCAAGGCGCTCTGCAGAACCTTCACGCAGCCCCGTACGAACTGCTTACAACGCCGCTCAGTATCGCGCTCGTTCAGGGTCTCGCCGCGACAGGCCGGTCCGCCGAAGCCCTTGCAACGATCGACGAGACAATCCGGTCGGTCGAGACAAATGGGGATCTTTGCTACATGCCGGAGTTGCTGCGCGTAAAGGGAAACCTTGTTCGCGCAGCGAAGCCCGGTGCCGATGACGAAGCGGAATCGTATCTTGGGCGGTCGCTTGAGACGAGCCGTGATCACGGCGCGCGCGGTTGGGAGCTGCGCGCCGCGAGCGACCTGGCTGCCCTTCTCGCCGCCCGCGGCCAATACGACAGCGCCCGAGCTTTGCTCCAACCGCTGGCCGAGCGCTTCGCGGAGGGCTTGGATACGGCCGATCTGAAGTCTGCCGGACGGCTGCTGGCGACGCTGCGCTAATTCCAGGAAAAGCGTGTAACGGTTTTCCGTCCGGAATTGCGTAAGAACAAATGCGCTAGAGGTGGCATTCTGGATCATTCGGTCTTCCTGCGATCCAGAATGCCATTTCGCTCAATGCCACACGAGTTACACTCCCGCGGCTTCCATTACACTTGGCGCTTCGGTCTTCCTCGCGCTTGCGGTGTCGGAGCTGGTTAGATCCAGCACCATGCGACCGTCGATCTTGCCCGCCTTGAGCCTGGCGAAGATCGCATTGATGTCGCCCAACGGCGCCTTGGTGATCTCGGCCTTCACCTTGCCCTCGGCCGCGAAGGCGATGGCCTCGTCGAGATCGCGTCGCGTGCCGACAATCGACCCGCGCAGTGTGATGCGCTTCAGCACCCACGTCGAAGATCGGGGTCGGGAATTCTCCCGGCGGCAGGCCAACAAGGGCGACAGTGCCCTTGCGGCGCACCATGCGCAGCGCCTGCGAGAAGGCAGGCGGCGAGACGGCCGTCACCAGAACGCCATGCGCGCCGCCGCCGGTCGCCTTGAGCACATCGCCCACCGCGTCTGGCGAACGGGCGTCGATGATCACCTCCGCTCCGGTCGCGCGCGCCAGCGCGAGCTTGTCCGCCGCAATGTCGACAGCCGCGACCTTGAAGCCCATTGCCTTGGCGTACTGGATCGCCACATGGCCGAGACCGCCGATACCGGAGATCACAACCCACTCACCCGGGCGCGCGTCGGTCTCCTTCAGGCCCTTGCAGGTCGTCACGCCCGCGCACAGGATCGGAGCCATCTGCGCGAAATCGACGCCGGCCGGAAGACGCGCGGCGAAGGCCGCCGAGGCGATGACATATTCGGCGAAGCCGCCGTTGCAGCTGTAGCCCGTATTGTGTTGGTGCTCGCACAGCGTTTCCCAGCCGGTCTCGCAATATTCGCAACGCAGGCATGCGTCATGCAGCCAGGCAACGCCGACGGGATCGCCTTCCTTGAAATCGGCCACGTCGGGGCCGAGCGCGGCCACGACGCCCACCACCTCATGGCCAGGGATGAAAGGCAGCGCCGGCTTCACTGGCCAGTCGCCCTCGGCCGCGTGCGGATCCGTGTGACACACGCCGCAGGCGATCACCTTGACAAGCAGTTCGCCGAATCCCGGCGCGGGCACCGGCACGTCCTCAATTGCGAGCGGCTTGCCGAAATTGCGCACCACCGCGGCCTTCATCGTCTTTGCCATCGTCTGCTCCTTTGTGAATGCCGCAAAGGTAGGTCCATGGGGCTGGCATGCCTTGATCGAGGTCAAGGCATGCATCGTTCGCTCGTCAGGGACACTCCAGATGGCGGCCGGCCGTGTCGACGAACTGCCGGACCAGGCTGTCGCCGGGCTTCAAATGACCTGCGGTGCCGCCCGCTCCGGCAGGAGCAGCCGACGTTCGAACTCCCACAGCAGGATCGGACACGCCAGAAGCGTGGCCAAGCCAAGGCCGAGGGCTGCGCCGGCGCTGCCTGTCCACAGCGCAAACTTGCCGCCGAGCCAGGGAGCGACGAGCATCGTGGCGTAGTACACCGTGTAGAAAAGGCCCATTCCAACCGCCCGCGTCGACGGTGTCAGGGCGCGTGTCGGCAAGCTCATGATCGCCCCGGCCGGCAGGCCGCAGACCAGGCCGAGAGCAACCAGGGTGGGCAGCGTCTCGGAACCGCGCCACAGCGCGAGAACCAATGCCGCGAAGGCGAGGCAGCCGGCCACCAGCATCGCATTGCGGCTCCCTGTGCGATCCGCGAGGTAGCCCCCGATTGGAACGGACAGCGCGGCGAGCCACAGCACGATGCTGACCGCGGAGCCGGCAGCGGCGGTTGACCAGCCGCGTTCGACCAGCATGGACGGCGCGAAACTGAAGATCATGGCGAAGCCGACATTGTAGAAAGCCCATATCGAGCCTGCCAGCAGCACGGCCCAGGCGGCTGGCTTCGCCAGTCGCGAGGTTTCGGCCGAAACCGGAGCGGCGGTCTGGTCGGGCCGCTGGTAGAAAAACCCGACCAATGCCAGCGCCGCGGCGATGAGTGCCATCACCGCGATCTGCGTCCCGGCCGTGCCGAATTCCGCTTGGATCAGCGGCAGCACGATAAGCGTGAGGGCAATGCCCAACGGCCATGAGTTGATAAAGATCGCCATTGCCGTGGCGATCTGCCGGCCGGCGAACCGGTCGACGACCATCTTGGTCATCAACACGTTCAGCAGGACGCCGCCCACGCCGGAGATCAGCCTGCCGGTGATCTGCATGCTCCACGAAGACGAGGCGCACAGCAGGATTTCCCCCGCCAGCATCAGCGCCAGGCCTGCGAGCACGACCGCCTTGTCGCCGAAGTGCTTGCCGATCGCGCCGCCGGGAAGCGCGAGCGCAACGCCCGGCGCGAAGTAGAGGCCGATGAGCACGCCGATATCGGCGAGGTTGGCGTTCAGGTCCTTGCCTAGTTCCGGCGCAATGGCCGCGATGCTCTGGAACTGCACCGCCATCGCCGCCCGGGCAACAAAGAGCACTGCAAGGATCGTCCAGCGACTGTGCACGGTTCCCTCACGGAATTGGAATTATCCAGGCAAGATATTCTGGTTCAATCGGAAGAAATTGGTCGGATCGTATTGCTTCTTGATAGCAGCGAGGCGCGCATAGTTTCCGCCATAGGCGTCACGCACCCGCTCCTCACCCTCCTCGCCGAGATTGTTGGCATAAACACCGCCGGTGGAGAACGGCCTGACCGCATTCCACAGGTCGCGTGCCCAGCGGATATTTGCCTCGTCATCGACCGGATCGTCCCAGATAGCGATCGGGAAGCAGTCAAGGGCCGCATCGCGATTGGCATAGGGCGAGTGCGACGCGGGAACCCGAGCGATCGCTCCACCGACCTGTTGGAAAGCCAGCAGGGACGAGTGATTGGGAGCCCTCGCGTAGCTGTCGAGCAGCGCGTCGATCGCACCATCGCTGATCTCGCGCAGGAACTGGGCTTTCCAATAGTAGCGACGTCCGCGTGGAAAGAGGCAATCACCCGCCGATTGAATCTGGAGATACGGAACGGCTTGAAGGCGGCTTTCGATGGGGTATCCGAATTTCATCAGCGGTGCGATGACGGGTTCGCCCGCTTCGGGTGCCCCGACATAGCAGGCCGAGATGCTGAAGGCACGGTCGCCCGAGGGCAGTGTGACGAGCGCGGCGTCGACGCTCACCTCGTCCGGGGCGTCGCGGGAAAATTCGTCGTAAAACCGCATGGCCTCGCGCGCATGGTCGTAGGCGTGAAGCACCGAGCCCACGAGAAGCGCCGGGGCGAGCGGGTGCAACCGGTATTCGAACGCCGTCACGATGCCGAAATTGCCGCCGCCGCCGCGCAAGGCCCAGAACAGATCGGGATGCTCACTGGCGCTTGTTCGCAACAGCTGTCCGTCGGCCGTGACAATTTCAGCCGCGATCAGATTGTCACAGCTCAGACCATGCTTTCGCCCGAGCTTGCCGAAGCCTCCACCAAGCGTGAGGCCGGCAATGCCGGTGTCGCTGTTGACGCCCATGGTGGTCGCAAGACCGTGGGCCTGTGTGGCTGCGTCGAACTCGCCGAGAGTCAGACCGGCTTCGGCCCTGGCGATGCGGCGTTCGGGATCGACTGCGATCCTCTTCATGCGGGAGAGATCGATCACCAGCCCATCGTCGCAGACCGACAGGCCGGCGACATTGTGGCCGCCGCTGCGAACTGCCACGAGACAGCCTCGTGACCTGGCATAGGTCACGGCATGGACGACGTCATCGGGATTGGCGCAAAAGACAATCGCTGCAGGGCGTTTGTCGATCGCCCCGTTCCAGACGCTGCGCGCCTGGTCGTAGGCCGCGTCCGTCGGCATTACCAGCTCGCCCCGCAAGCCTTGCCGCAACTGCCCTATCGCCCCACTCACCGAATGGGGTCGGCCCGATAGCACATCGGTCTGTCGTGGACTCTCCATCGTTGTCACCCCGCGGCTCCAACAGGGCTAGGGTCTCACAGGGCCCAACCTTCTGCAAAAGCGAAATTCTTCGCTACTGGATGAGCAAAATTCATCTACACTGCCAGCATGAGGAACCGCCCGCCGCTCCGCGCTCTGCAGGCCTTCGAGACAGCTGCCCGGCACGGCAGCTTCAAGGCAGCAGCGGCCGAGCTCGGCGTGACGCCGACAGCGATCAGCCACCAGGTCCGTTCGTTGGAAGAGATATGCGGTGTGAAGCTGTTCCAGCGCCGGCCCCGCCCGCTCGTGCTGACGAGTGCGGGAGCGCGGCTGTTTCCGATCGTGCGCAACGGCTTTGATCTTCTCGCCGGCTCCCTTGCCGCGGTCGCCGAGCCGGACTTTCAGGCGCCATTGCGGGTGACAAGCCCCAACGCTTTCGCAAGCCGATGGCTGGTGCCCCGGCTGCCGAAATGGCGAGAAGCCAACCCTACCGTGCCACTGGAGATCATCGGGACGGACGCGGTGCTCGACCTGCGCGCCGGGGCCGCGGATGTGGCGATCCGCTACACACGTCGCCCGCCTTTGGGCCTTGCAGCGCAAGAGCTGTGGCGCGATGCCTTTTTTCCTGTTTGCAGTCCCCGATTGTTGGCAAGTGATGGGCGGCCGATTGAGCGTGCCGCCGATCTCCTGCGCTATCCGTTGATCCATTTTGATTGGATGAACCGGGATCCGGACGCGCCCACCTGGCGCCGATGGCTGGCGACGGCC
Organism: Mesorhizobium sp. M1C.F.Ca.ET.210.01.1.1; assembly: GCF_004791585.1. Classification (GTDB taxonomy): domain Bacteria; phylum Pseudomonadota; class Alphaproteobacteria; order Rhizobiales; family Rhizobiaceae; genus Mesorhizobium. The sequence continues at coordinate 204,961 of NZ_SRUU01000006.1, read as the reverse complement.
CGTTCGATCGATCCGGAGCTGATCCCGGACAAGGCCTGGGATTTGAGCTTTCGCGAGGAACTGCACGCGATCGACGCGGTTGTCGCCGGGCAGGGCATTGCGATCTTAAGTGACGTCGTGGTCGGTCGCGAGCTGGAGAACGGCACGCTCGTCAAGGCGCATCCATTGTCCCTGCCGGGCTACAGTTTCTACGTCGTCTGGATGCACCACAATCCGCGATCCGCGGTGATGGAATCTTTCCTGACGTGGATGAGAACCGTCATATGAGGCTCTCGAACCCGGCTGCGCGGGGGCGGATTCGGCTGGACGCGGGAAGCGATACTCTCTGCCGCCACCGCATCCCTGCAGAATAGATGGTCAGCGGCATCATTTATCCTACTTGAATTCAAACAGCTCAATCAGGTTGCCCGAAGGATCTTTCAGAAGCCTGGCTCGACCGGCCCCCGCCTCACTGACTGCTCCCTTAAATTCGGCCCCACCGGCGTTCAACCGGCTGATGAGACCGTCCAAGTCCTTTGTAATAATCATGAACCGGCTCCATCCACCTGGCTCCGGATCGCCGCCGGCGGTTCCTCCGCTGCCTGCTCCCGGGGCGCTCAGATAGAGCGTCAGATCTCCACGGTTGAGCGCTGCGAACTTGCCGGGATTGTGCATGTTCACCAAGAACTCGAGTTTGTCGCGATAGAATTCGACCGATCTGTCTATGTCCGTCACAATGTATCTGATGGATGCCATGCGCGCGCTCCTTCGTTCACCGGACAGGTTGATGTGCCAACGCACGAATTTGCGTGGCGTTCCGCCGCGGCGTTTCGAGTGGCGGCCTCGGCGCCCCCGGAGGGCGTCGAGGCGAGTGGCGCCATTGGATGCACGATGGAGGTCGCGTCGGCGGTAGCGGCGTACCCTCCATCTATTCCCAACTATCGAGCATTATCGCGCCCCCGTAGCGGGTACGAGATCGACGCTGTTGACATATATTCATTATAGATATATGTAATCCGCATATTAGATTCGAGACTCGGCGATGAACGAGACCGATTTCCTCAGCCAATACGACCCCGGCGCCTTCCAGCGTCCGTCGGTGACGGTCGATCTGGTCCTTCTGGGCTTGCGCGAAAACCGGCCGTCGGTTCTGCTTGTCAGGCGCGCCCAGCACCCTCATGCGGGCCGCTGGGCGCTGCCGGGCGGCTTCGTCGGCATCGACGAATCCCTTGAAGCGGCCGCCGCGCGCGTGCTGCGCGAGAAGGCCGGCATGGACGAGGCGCATCTCGAACAGCTCTACACTTTCGGCGCCGTCGACCGCGACCCGCGCATGCGCATCATCAGCGTCGCCTATCTGGCGCTGCTCACCGAGCAGGCTTTCGACGCTGCCCTTCGCGCAATGCCGGCGCTGCTGCCGGCCGCGATCCATGTGCCCTGGGCCGGAGAGGCCGGCGGGCCGGTTGACGTGCTCTCACCGGAGAACGAGACGCTGACGCTCGCCTTCGACCATGCCGAAATCCTGGCGATGGCGATGCTCAGGCTCCGTGGCAAGCTCGATTATTCCGATGTCGCCTTCGCGCTGCTGCCCGACCTCTTCACGCTGCGCCAGCTGCAGGACGTGCACGAGGCCGTTCTCGGCACAGCGCTCAACAAGCCGGCCTTCCGCCGGCGCCAGCTCGACAAGGGCTGGCTGGCGGCGACCGGCGCCTATGAATCGGGCACTGCCTTTCGCCCGGCCGAGCTCTATCGCTTTCGCCGTCACATGGCAGATTGAGGGAGAAACCATCATGGCCACCATCCGCAGTTTCGGCTTCGTTGCCCAGCTTCGCAGCGAGGCAAGCAGCCACGTCATTCGCTACCGCAACGGCCGGGCGATCGAGAGCGGCCTCGGCCTGGTGTTCTGGTTCGTGCCCGAAACCGCCAGCATTGCCGAACTGCCGATGGACGACCGCGAGATGACACTGTTCGTCAAGGGCCGCAGCCAGGATTTCCAGACCGTTGCCGTGCAGGGCACGATCGGCTGGCATGTGGTCGATCCCGCACAGCTCGCCGAGCGGGTCGACTTCAGCATCGATCTCCGGAACGGCAAGTTGCGCGGCGAGCCGATCGAAAAGATCCAGGCGCGCATCGCCGGCATCGCCAACCAGGCGGTGCAGCAATATCTCGGCCAGGCGCCGGTGCGGGCGCTGCTCGACGCCGGCCCGGCGCCCCTGCGCGAGCGGTTGCAGGCAGTGGTCGCGGCGGATCCCGCGCTGACCGACATCGGCGTCGCCGCCGTTGCCGTGCGTCTCACCAACCTGACGCCGACCAGCGAGCTCGAGCGGGCATTGCAGACGCCGACCTTCGAGGCCTTGCAACAGAAGGCCGACGAGGCGACCTTCCAGCGCCGCGCTTTGGCTGTCGAGAAGGAGCGGGCGATCGCCGAGAACGAGCTGGCGAACAAGACCGAACTGGCACGGCGCGAGAAGCTGCTTATCGCCGAGGAAGCCGAGAACGCCCGCAACCGCGCCACGGGCGCGGCCGAAGCGCAGCAGATCGAAGCCGGCGCCGAGGCCGAGCGGATTCGCACAATCGAAGGCGCGAAGGCCGAGACAGAACGGCAGCATATCGCCATCTACCGCGACCTGCCCCCCGCTATCCTGCTCGGCCTTGCAGCGCAGCAGCTCGCCGGCAAGCTCGACAAGATCGAGCACGTCAACGTCACGCCCGACCTGCTTGCCACCATGCTCGGTGAGTTCCGCAAGGGTCCTGCGGTGATCGAGGCGCGCTGAGGGAACGGACATGGCCGCAAACCGTCCACGCGCGGTCTTCGTGACCCGCGAGACCGAATACGAGCTTCTGATCGCACATCACGCGACGTGCGGTCAGGCCCGTTTCTTCCTCGAGACGCGCGGCCAGCGGCTCCAGGATGTCGAGGCTCGGCACGAACGTTTCCACGCGGTGCTCCGCACCGCCCGCGCCGCGGTGCCGGCCGACTGGCGGCAGACCCTGGTGACGCGTGCCGACCTCAACCGCTTCCTGTTCGCGCCCGACGACGTCGTTGTCGCCGTCGGGCAGGACGGACTGGTGGCCAACGTCGCCAAATATCTCAATGGCCAGCCGGTGCTGGGTGTCAATCCGGCGCCGGACCTCTATGACGGTGTGCTGGTGCGGATCGGCGTCGACCGGCTGGCCAGGCTGCTTGTCGCCAGCATCGCCGGCGAGGCCGGGATGGAAGCGCGCACCATGGTCCAGGCGGAACTCGACGGCGGCGAGATACTTCTCGCGCTCAACGAGATCTTCGTTGGCCATCGCAGCCACCAGTCGGCCCGCTACAAGATCGAAGTGGAAGGCAAGACAGAGGACCATTCCTCCAGCGGCCTCATCGTTGCCTCCGGCACCGGCGCGACCGGCTGGGCGCGCTCGATCATGGAGGCGACGCATCTGGAACTGTCGCTCGGCTGCGAAGAGCATGCGGTCGGTTTTTGGGTGCGCGAGCCTTTTCCGAGCATTGCCACGGCCACAAAATTGCGCGCCGGCAAGATCACGGAAAACCCGCTCTTCATCACCTCGCGCATGAATGAGGGCGGCGTGATCTTCGCCGACGGCATCGAGCAGGATTTCATCGCCTTCGACTGGGGCAGGCAGGCGCAACTGTCGCCGGCGTCACGCGCGCTGCGGCTGGTTGTCGATCAGTAGGCGGGACGGCCGATCGCCACTCACCCTTTGGAAGCGCCGGCCTTCCCATTCGCCCCGTCGAGCAGCGCGATCAATCCCTTCAGGATTTCGATCGGCGGCGGCGGGCAGCCCGGGATATGCAGGTCTACGGGCACCACCTCCGACACGCCGCCGACCACGGCATAGCTGCCGGCGAAGCAGCCGCCGTCCTTGGCGCAGCCGCCGAGAGCGACCACCCATTTCGGGTTGGGGGTCGCGTCCCAGGTCCGCTTCAGCGCCTCGCGCATGTTCTTGGTGACCGGCCCGGTGACCATCAGCACGTCGGCGTGGCGCGGCGAGGCGACGAAACGGAAGCCGAAGCGCTCGATGTCGTAGAAGGCGTTGTTGAGCGCATGCATCTCGAGCTCGCAGCCATTGCAGGAACCGGCGTCGATCGCCCGGATCGATAGGCTCCGGCCCAGTCTCTTGCGGGCGATGCCGTCGAGGGCCCGCGCCAGCTCGTCCACCGCCGCGTCGCTCGATCGCGGCGGGCGCTCGGTCAGCGGCGGGCGGATCAGGCTTTCGAAGAGGAGCTTGCGCATGACGGCAGGCCTTCAGAGATCATGGCCGGAATAGGAGCAGTTGAACGATTTGTTGCAGAGCGGGAAGTCGGCGACGATGTTGCCTTCGATCGCCGCTTCCAGGAGCGGCCACTGGAACCATGACGGATCGCGCAGGTGGCAGCGCTCGATCGTGCCGTCCGCGCCGAGGCGCAGCCAGGCCAGGATGTCGCCGCGAAACCCCTCGGCCAGCGCCATGCCCTCGCGCGGCCCGTCCGCGGCATTGTCCGCCGCGGCGACCTCGGCGCGGATCGGGCCGGCGGGCAGCCGCCCGAGAATCTGGTCGACGAGCGACAGGCTCTGCTCGACCTCGCGCACGCGGATCCAGACGCGGGCGTTGACGTCGCCCTCCTGCAGCACCGGCACATCGAAGGCGAGCTGGTCGTAGGGCGCGTAGCCCGGTGTGCGCCGCGCATCGAAATCGCGGCCGGAGGCGCGGCCAACATAGCCGCCGGCGGCATATTGCCTGGCGAGCTCGACCTTGACCCGACCGGTGGCGACGGTCCGGTCCTGCAGCGATGCTGTGTTGTCGTAGAGCTCGACCAGATGCGGAAAGCGCTGCCTGATCTCCGCGACAAGCGACCGGATGGAGCCGGTCCCCGTCTCGTTCAGATCGCTTGCCGCGCCGCCGGGCACGATGCGGTCGCGCATCAGGCGATGGCCGAAAGCCGCATCGGCGGCGCGCAACACGCGTTCGCGCAGCACGCCGCAATGCGCATGCATGATCGCAAAGGCGGCGTCGTTGCAGATGGCGCCGATATCGCCGAGGTGATTGGCCAGGCGCTCCAGCTCGGCCATCAGCGCCCGCAGCCATATTGCGCGCGGCGGCGGCGTGACGCCGAGCGCCGCTTCCACGGCGCGGGCAAAGGCAAGCGAATAGGCGACCGTGCTGTCGCCGGATGTCCTGCCCGCCAGCCTGGCGGCCTGCTCGACCGGCGCGCCGGCCATCAGGCCTTCGATGCCCTTGTGCACATAGCCCAGCCGCTCCTCCAGCCGCACCACCGTCTCGCCGCTGGCCGTGAAGCGGAAATGGCCCGGCTCGATGATGCCGGCATGCACCGGCCCGACCGGGATCTGGTGCAGGCTCTCGCCCTCGGCCGGGAGGAACCGGTAGGAGGACGCAGCCGCCGGCCCGCCGGGCCGCGCCGCCAGCGGGTGGCTCACGCCCCATCGGCCGTGGTCGAGCCAGCGGCGGGTGTCGGGGAGGCCCTGCGGCGCGAGCCCGAAGAGATCGGCAGCGGCGCGTTCCAGCCGCAAGGCCGGCGGATGATGCTGGCCGACCGACGGGTAGCGGCCGCCGCGGCAGTCGAGGCTGATGACGCCGATGTCGCGCGCCTCGTCAAGAAGCGTCATGTGCACTCTGTCCGGCTCGCCCCAAAGGCCGACCAGGCTCCAGCGGCCATAGGCGAGCTGCTCGACGGCAAGGCTCCAGGCCTTGGGGCTCACCAGCGCGCGCGGCCAGGGGGCGTGATGCTCGATCCGGCGGCCGGCGTCGATGAGATCGCTGAGGACGGGCATGGTTTTCCTGCTCATCAGGCTCACCCCAGGATGCCAGCGACATGCTGGAACCACGCGACCAGCGGCGCCGGCAGATAGACGCCGGCGGCAAACACCAGAGCGAGGTGCGAGTACATCGGCACGTAGGACGCCTCGACCGGCGCCGTGCCGCCGCGCGGTTCGCCGAAGGCGAGGCCGGTCAGCCGCAGCAACAGCGCGCCGAAGGCGATCAGCAGCCCGAACACCAGCGGGATCGCCAGCCACGGATGCCTGGCGAAGGTCGAGCTGACGACCAGGAATTCGCTCATGAAGATGCCGAGCGGCGGCAGGCCGGCGATGGCCACGACGCCGATGACCAGCGCCCAGCCAAGCCCGGGATGGCTTTCGGTCAGCCCCCTGATCTCGGAGATCTTCTGCGTGCCTTTGACCTGCGCGATATGACCGACAGCGAAGAAGATCGCCGACTTGGTCAGGCTGTGCATGACCATGTGCAGCAGGCCGGCGAAGTTGGCGAGCGGGCCGCCCATGCCGAAGGCGAAGACGATGATGCCCATATGCTCGATCGAGGAATAGGCGAACAGGCGTTTGATGTCGCGGCGGCGATAGAGCATGAAGGCCGCGAAGATCAGCGAGGTCAGTCCCATCGTGACCATCAGCGGTCCCGGGCCGATCGCCTCCGGGCTGGCAGTGAGCAGGAGCTTGAAGCGCAACACGGCGTAGAGCGCGACGTTGAGCAGCAGGCCCGAAAGTACCGCCGAGATCGGCGTCGGGCCTTCGGCATGCGCATCGGGCAGCCAGGCATGCAGCGGCGCGAGGCCCACCTTGGTTCCGTAGCCGAGCAGCAGGAAGATGAAGGCGACGCTGAGCAGGGCCGGGTCGAAATGAGCCGCCTTTTCGATCAGCACCGACCAGACCATGGCATTGGTACCCTCGCCGACCACCGGCTGCGCGGCCATGTAGACGAGGATGGTGCCGAACAAGGCGAGCGCGATGCCGACGCTGCCGAGGATGAAATATTTCCAGGCCGCCTCCAGTGCTTCATGGGTGCGGTAGATGCCGACCATCAGCACGGTGGTCAGCGTGGCGAGCTCCACCGCGACCCACATCAGGCCGATATTGTTCGACACGAAGGCCAGGTTCATGCCGAACATCATGATCTGGTACATCGCGTGGTAGAAACGCAGGTTCGGCGCGGTCAGACGGCCGGTCTCCAGCTCATGCGCGATATAGGATGCGCTGAACACGCTGGTGGTGAAGCCGACGAATGTGTTGAGCACGATGAAGACGATGTTGAGGTCGTCGACAATGAGATATTGCCCCGGCGCCGGCCGCTCGGTGACGAACAGCGACAGCGCGGCGAGCAACGTGAGCAGGCTGGCGATGACGTTCACGATTGCCGTCATCTTGTAGTTCGGCAGTGCCGCCAGAATGGCCGCGGCGGCCGCGGGGATCAAAAGGATCGCGGCCACGGCATCGAAGGAGAAGGCGGTCATCGGCGCTCTCCGCGATAGTCGTCGAGGGCGCCGACATCGACCGAATCGAACCGCTCCCGGATGCGGAACAGGAAGACGCCGATGACGATGAAGGCGATCAGGATCGAGAAGGCGACGCTGATCTCGACCACCAGCGGCATGCCCTTGGCGCCGGTGGCGGCCAGCACCAGCCCGTTTTCCAGCGACATGAAGCCGACGACCTGGCTGACGGCGTTGCGCCTCGTGACCATCACCAGCAGCCCCAGCAAGATGATCGACAGCGCGAAGGCGAGGTCTTCGCGGGCGAGCGGATCGGCCTCGGGGGTCACCCTCAGCATCAGCACCATGGAGAGCGTCACCAGCCCGATGCCCGCGAGCATGGTCGGGCCGATGCCGACGGCGGTCTCGATATCGCGGTGGATGCCGAGCCGCTGGATGATGCGATGCAGCCCGACGGGGATGACGATCGCCTTGAAGACAAGCGCTATTGCAGCGGTGATGTAGAGATGATGCGCGTCCTGGATATAGGCCTGCCAGGCCACCGAGAGCGCAAGCACGACGGCATGGAGCGCAAAGACGTTGATCAGCGCGAACAGCCGGTCCTGGTAGAGCATCATGAAGGAGACCAGCACCAGGCTGCCGGCGAGCAGATGGGCGATGTCGAAGGTGAGACCGTTCATCACAGGCTCCGTGAGACGAACAGCAGGAGGGTGCCGAGCAGCGCCAGCATCAGCGCCGCGCCGAGGAAGTCCGGCACGCGGAAGACGCGCATCTTGGCGACCGCCGTCTCGAACACGGCGAGCAGGACGGCAAGGACCGCAAGCTTGCCGAGATAGGCGGCGGCCCCGAAGGCCAGCGCTTCCGGCCCCGCCCCGACGCTCGCCAGCCCCCACGGCAGGAAGACGCAGGAGATCAGCGACACATAGAGCAGCAGCTTGAGGAAGGTTGCGAGCTCGATCATCGCCAGATGGCGGCCGGAGTATTCCAGGATCATCGCCTCATGCACCATGGTGAGCTCCAGATGCGTGGCGGGGTTGTCGACCGGGATGCGCGCGTTCTCGGCGATCGCCACCATCACCAGGGCGATCAGCGACATGCCGAGCGACACGCGCAGCCCGACCTCGGACGAGCTCATGAAGGCGGCGACCGTCGAAAGCTGCGTGGCGCCGGCCACCAGCGCCAGGCTGAACACGATGAGCAGCATCGCGGGTTCGGCCAGCGAAGCAATCATCACCTCGCGGCTGGCGCCGATGCCGCCGAAGCTGGTGCCGACGTCCATTCCGGCCAGCGCCTGGAAGAAGCGCGCGCTGCCGAGCAGCGCGACGATGACGATGAGATCGGCGGTCCAGCTGAACTGGAGGCCGGCGGCGAATGTCGGAACCAGCGCCGCCGCGACCCAGGTGGCGGCGAAGATCAGGTAGGGCGTCACGCGAAACAGCCAGGATGCGTTGTCCGCCAGCACCACCTCCTTGCGCATCAGCCGGATCAGATCGCGATAGGGCTGGATCAGCGAAGGTCCCTGCCGCCTGACCAGCCTCGCCTTCACCTTGCGCACGAAGCCGATCAGCAGCGGCGCCAGCAAAAGCACCAGCAGCATCTGCGCGCCCTGCACGGCCAGCTCGAAGATCACGGCCATAGCGCAAGCACCAGAAGCAGGATGACGAGATAGAGGAAGACCAGCGTCAGATAGCGGCGGATGGTCAGGAATTGCAGGTGGTTCAGCCGTTCGGTGGCATAGTCGATCGCCCCGGAGATCGGCTGGTAGAACGTCTCCCAGGCCACGTCGTGCATGTCCAGCTTGAGGCGCGCCGGTTCCAGCGCGCCCGGCGCCGGCATTTCCACCGTTTCCCGAGCGCGGAAGGCGAAGCTGCCGAAGACTCGGCGGATTGGTTGCGCGAAGCTGACGGCCGTGTATTGCGCGGCGGGCGCGGCGTCCGCGAAGCCGCATCCCCATGCCGGGCCGCGGCGCAGCGCATGCGAGGCGAAGCGGTGGATGACGAAGGCCGCGAGCGATGCCGAGATGGTGATGAAGACGAACACCAAGAGGCCGTTGTAGGAGCTGCGGCTCTCGGCGATCGGCACGATCGACAGCCAGGGATCGGCTGTCTGCACCGGCATCCGGTCGCCGATGAGCGTAAGCGTCACCGGCGACAGGCTGTCGATGACGAAGCCCGGCAGAATCCCGGCGAGCAGGCACAAGACGGCAAGCACGGCCATCGCCGCGAGCGACCAGCGGTCGACCTCATGCGCCTCTTCCACCACCGTCGATCGCGCCCGGCCGAGGAAGGTGATGCCGAATGCCTTGACGAAGCACGCCGCGGCAAGCGCCGCCGCCAGCGCCAGCATGCCGCCGACGGCAGGCACGATCACCTTCAGCCCCCATTGCGGCAGGTCGGGGCTCTGCAATATGGCCTGGAAGGCCAGCCATTCGGAGGCGAAGCCGTTGAAGGGCGGCAGCGCCGAGATCGAGACGCAGCCGACGAGGAAAACGAAGCTGGTCAACGGCATGCGATGGATGAGGCCGCCCAGCCTCTCCATGTCGCGTTCGCCGGTCGCCGTCAGCACGGCGCCGGCGCCGAAAAACAGCAGGCTCTTGAAGAAGGAATGGTTCAGCACGTGGAAGAGCGCGGCGGTGAAGGCCAGCGCCGCGGCCGACGGCATGGCGTTCGCCTTGAAGGCAAGCGCCAGGCCCAGGCTGACAAAGACGACGCCGATGTTCTCGATGGTCGAGTAAGCAAGCAGCCGCTTGAGGTCTTTTTCCATCAGCGCGTGGAGGATGCCGAGGACCGCCGTCAGGCCGCCTATAAGAAGGACGACGACGCCCGACCACCAAGCCGGCGCGCCTAGCAGGTCGAACACGACGCGGATGAAGCCATAGATGGCGACCTTCGTCATGATGCCGCTCATCAGCGCCGAGACGTGGCTTGGCGCCGCCGGATGGGCAAGCGGCAGCCAGGCGTGCAGCGGCACGAGGCCGGCCTTGGAGCCGGCGCCGAGCAGCATGAGGGCAAGCACCGCGCCGGCGGCGAGCGGGCCTGGCTCTGCCGCCCGCATCGCGTCGAACGCATAGTTTCCCGCTGGTCCGGCCAGCAGGCCGAAGGCAAGCAGCAGCGCCAGCGTGCCGAAGCTTGCCATCACCAGATAGATGTAGCCGGCCCGCCTGTTCGCCTCGTCGCGGTGATGCGCCATGACCAGCGCCCAGGAAGCGAGCGACATGAATTCCCAGGACAACAGGAAGCTGAAGGCGTCGTCGGCCAGCACGACGAGGTTCATGCCGGCGAGGAAGGCCGGATAGAACGGCAGCACGCGATGCGGCTGGAGTTCGTGCCGCCCGTAGCCGAGGGCATAGAGGCTGGTGACGGTGCCGCCCAGGTTGACGACGACGAGAAAGAACGCCGACAGGCTGTCGAGGCGGAATCGGGCGCCGGTCCACGGCAGCCCCAGCGGCAAGGTGATGGTGGATACCGCGCCTGGACTGCCCGCGAGATGCCCTGCGACGATTACGAGCAGGGCGATCGAAATGGCGAGCGCCGCGCCATAGACAAGGCGCGTCGCCGAGGCGCGCCGGCCGACGGTTCCGGCCAGTATGGCTGTTGCCAGGAATGCCGCAGGACCGCATAGCAAAAGGGCAATGGTCGAGATCACGGCAGGCTCCCGCCGGACCCGGCATCGTCGGCATCGGATGCCCTGGCCGAGCCGAAACCGACCTTCAGCCGCACGCCGCGACCGCCGCCCTGGCTGACCGTGCCTTCTCCGATCAATTCGATGCCGGCCACCTCAAGCGCGGCGATCAGCTTCATCAGCGAATCGACATTGCCCCGGATGATCGAGCCGCTGGCCTCCATGCGCTGGATCGTCGGCACCGACAGGCCGGACAATTCGGCAAGCCGGCGCTGGTCGATGCCAAGCAGCGATCTGGCGGCGCGCAACTGCGGTGCGGTTATCACCGGCGACTCTTTTGATCAGTTCTGAGATATGAGGTCTACACGCTACAGCATACATTAAAAGGTTCTATCGTCAAGGATTGATGTCTCAAACATCTATCTTGATGGCAATGCATGGCGCGATCTGTGTTCTTTGCGGGCGGGAGCCATGGGATACTCAGAGGGTGGTGCGAGCCATCGCGAAGCCGGCGCATGGCAGCGCGTGCGCGCGAGCGCCGCAGAGCTGCTCGGGCCGTTCGAGCGTTGCGCCGCCGTCACGTGCCTGCAGCGTCTTCACCGCCGCTGGGGCGTCAATCAAGCCGCGCTGCGCTCGGCCATGGCCCGGCCAGATTGCCGGAAGCACCATGGGTCTTCAGCAGACGCGCGGCGATCAGCCGGCCCTATGGCCAAGGATGCCGTAGATGATCACCTCGAACCCACGCGCATCTGCCATGGCCACTACCATCGTAGAAAACCGCGATTCTCGGTGGGAGCGATCGCTGGGCTCCGGCGCCGGCGACTATGGCCGAGCCCAGCGCTCGGTTGGCACGTCATGGGAGGCGGCGAGCGCCCGTCACAGGCCGGAATGTTGCCTGACCATTTCCAGCCTTTCCGCCTCCGACAAGCTTTGGCGCAGTGCGAAGGCCTGTTCGGCATCGGGACCGGCGAGATACAGAACCCGGCCGGTGCCGTCGGTCGCCGCCGTGAAAATGGTCTCGGTGATTGACTTGGGGCTGGAATAATTGCCGCGTCGCGCGGTCATTGCCGCCATGACCTTGGACAGGGTGTTGCCATAGGCATGCTCACCCTCTGCGAATGTCTGTGCGAGCGATCGACCTGCGAAATCGGTGGCCACCCCGCCCGGCGCGATGACCTTGGCGCGGATGCCGAGCGGCGCGAGTTCGAAGGACAAGGACTCGGTGAAGCCGACCACTGCGAATTTGGTCGCATGATAGAGGGAGAAAAAGGGAAGAGTTATCAGACCGCCAAGCGAGGCGACATTGATGATCGTGCCGCTGCCCTGACGCCGCATTGCCGGCAGGACCTCGCGGGTCACGGCGAAGACGCCATCGACATTGGTGGCAAACTGCAGGCGAATCTGTTCGTCGCTCGCTGTTTCGAACGGGCCGAACAGACCATAGCCGGCATTGTTGACGACGACATCGATCCGGCCGAATTGCTCCAACGTCGCCGCAACCGCCGTCTTGACCGAAGCAGGATCGGTAACGTCGAGCGGCAGCACCGCAACGTGCTGATCTTGCGCCGGCGCAGCGCTGGCGGAAGGGTTCCGCATGGTGGCGGCGACGCGCCAGCCGCGTTCGGCGAAGAGATGCGCGGCGGCGTGGCCGATTCCGGTCGAGGCACCGGTGATCAGGACGACGGGAGAACCTTCAACAGACATGACATTGCTCCTTTGGCGAAAATTTATTCGCCAATCATTACCGAAAATTTATTCGCTTAACAAGCAAAAAAGATGGTCAGGACCGGATGCCATCCCAACAAAGCTGGAAGGCTATGGCACGGCTTTCGTCCGTGTCGGTGATCGCCCCCGCGCGAATCAGCCGCGCCGTCTCGCGGACCGAGCCGATGAACAGCGAGGTCAGGAAAGGTGCCGGCACATCTTTTAGCAGCTCCGCTCCCTGTCCCTCGGTGACGATCTGCATCAGCCCGTCGCTGAGCCGCGAGCTGTAGTCGCGGGTCTCATCGCTCATGAAGGAAGAGCCGACAAATTGCTCCATGAAGCTGACCTCGTCGTGCCGACGCAGGCGATGATCAAGCATTCTGGCCCATACGCTGCGCACTCTTGCCTTGAGCGGCGCCGTGGCGTCGACTTCGCCGCCATAGAAATCCACCGCGTCGCGCTTGGCGCGGCGGAAGACCTCGTTGAACAGCGCCTCCTTGTCGGCGAAATAGACATAGAGTGTGCTGGTGCCGATGCCGGCCGCCTTGGCGATTTCGGCCAGGGTCAGGCCGAACAGCCCGCGCTCAGCCGCCAGGCGACAGGTCGCGGCAATAACGGCATCCAGTTTTTTCTCGTCCTTGAGCTTCATGGTCGTCACAATAGCCGAACTATTTTTCGTTAAAAAGAGGGAATCGACGGCGAGGAGCGAGAGCTAGACGTCTGTCGTATCCATGGGGCGGCCCAAGGATGCCCCCCGGTAAGCGCCTGCCGATCCCTGTCAGCAAGCGCTGTGCGGCACCTGCTCGCACCACCTCGGCTCAATCTGCAACGAAGCGGATGTCTGCATCGGCAACGCAATAAGGCGCATAGCGGAAATCGCGGATGCGGACTGCCTCATCGCCGCGCCAGTCGATCAGCACGAAGCCGCGCACAGCATCGTCCGCCTGCGGGTTGTTGATCAGGATCGCCGGCTGACCGTCGACGAAGCCGAGCGACAGCGCCCAGTCGCTGACGCGGTCGTAGTTGCCGAAGTAGGTCGAGGCCTCCCTCTTGCCGCGCAGGCGGATGCGGTTGACGACGTCGAGTTGGATGTCTTCGGCAATCAGCGCCTTGACGCCATCGAAGTCGCGGCCGTTGAAGAGATCGATGTAGCGGCGCAGCCGGCGTTCTTCTTCCGGATAGAGCTTCGGGATAGCCACGTCGTCCGGCGCCGATGACAGTGCCTTCAGCTCGGCTCGGCCGCGATGCAGTGCCGCCTTGGTGGCGGCAAGCGTCGCGCCCGTCACCTCGCAGGTCTCATGCAAGTTGAGGCCGAGCACATCGACCAGGATCACCGCGCTGCGCTGCGCCAGTGTAAGCTGCATGAAGCTGCGCAGGCTGGTCGCCGCCGCAAGCCGCGTCTCCGCGCCGGCGGAGAGGTCCTCTATTCCGGTCATGTCGGCCTCGCTCATGCGCGAGCGCTCCCGCTGGCGGCGGCGCAGATGATCCTGCGCCGCATTGTGGGCGATGCGGAACAGCCATTGTTCGGGACGCTCGACCGTGGCGCCGCCGTCATGCGCAGCAAGCGCCTTCACCACCGCCTCCTGCACGATGTCCTCGCCCTCGACCGTCGAGCCGGCCATGCGGGCGGCGTAGCGGTGCAGTCTAGGACGCAGGCTGACGAGCATCGCTTCAAGCGCCATCCGGTCGAATTTCGCTGTGCTCATCGTTCTCGTTTCTCGCATCCGCCGCTACTGGGCCATACCACGCCGGTCAGGCCGGCACGGCCTCGTCGGCATTCGACAGCATATGATAGTTGCCGATGACCTTCGCCGGCGACCTGGCCAGCGGTGTCGAGCGCCGCCCGGCGTGATCGGCCACGAAGGCCTTGAACGCTTCGAGCCCTGTCAGTTCCGAACTGTCCTTGTCATAGCCGACGAGATGGACGAATTCGCCGTTCTCCAGTTCGAGGACAAGATAGCGGACCGATTGCGGCTTCGCTTCATCGAGCGCCTCGAACACCTTTGCCACCATCTCCCGGTTCTCGGCGATGCTGGTGTCCTTCACGCCGTAGCGGATAAGGTTGCAGTTCATTTGTCGTCTCCTGTTTGACGTATCCACGTGAGCAAGACGCTTCGTGCCGCCGAAAAGATTCTCATCGGCTCGCGAATCTTTTTGCTCGGGGCAAACGTCTTTGACGCGTAGAGGCCGCGCCCGCGGCCGCGATGAGGAGAGACATTGTGCATATCCAGTTTGCCGAATTGCCCGTAGCTGACCAGGACCGCGCCAAGGCGTTCTATACCGAAAACCTTGCGTGCCAGGTCATTGCCGATCACCCGATGGGCGATGGTGGCTGGCGCTGGGTCGAGGTGGCTTTTCCCTTCGCGGTCACCAATCTGCATTTCATCAGGCGCGCCAATGCGGTACCGAGCGCCGAGTCGGTGCTCGTCCTGGTCGACGATGATGTCGAGGCAACGGGCGCGTCGCTCAAGGCCAAAGGCGTCGAGATCGTGACGGAACCGCAGGAAGCGCCGTGGCAGCCGGGCCGCACCGTGGCCGAATTCCGCGACAGCGAAGGCAACCGCATGATGCTTGCCAGCAGATAGTTTGGCGGCATACCCTCACATCGTGTCGTCGGATCGCGGGTCAACCACGCCCGCCGCGACGCGCCCTCAGTCGCCCCATGAGGCGGTCGTCGGCGTTGTTAACCCCCTAGCTGTTGCAGCTTACGACAGGCACGCCTTGCGCCCTCACGGCATCTCTGGCGACATCTCTCTTTGTTGCCATCCCTGCATCGGCCAATGGATTCTGGTTTAGCAGGTGCGGTCGTTTCCGCCGAACGATTGGCGGAGGGTTCATTGACAGGCAACGAGGTTAGCGGTTTGCGACTGACTTTCTTCGGCAGGATTTTTTTGCGTAGCGGCGCAGGTGCTTCGAACTTGGCAATTCGGCTCTTTGCAATTTCGATGAATGCCCCATTCGGAAATGCCGCTAGATAGGCGCGATACATCGAGACATCGGATGTATCCTCGATCGATTTCCAAAATTCGAGCTCCGTCGCCGTGTTGATGTGTGGCTGATAGGGTTCTGCCGGAGACTGACTAGACGCGGCATCTGGGTTGAATGAGAACCCCGGCTCCACCAGGGATGAGTTGCTCCAGGGCACCTGCTTCCCAGAGGTGGCGTTCATGACGTCCAACCGGACGCGACGCATAAGGATTTCAATGTCGATCGAAGGAGTTTTTATGCGCTTCACGAGAGAGTCTGCAAACGGGCTATGATTGACGGCCCCATCGAGGGCGACGTTGCCGGGCTGTGTTGCAAAGCCGATAAAGACTCCCCTGCCAGCATCCAGGGCTCCCAGCCCCTTCCCTATGGCAAGGCCGCGACTTTGACCCTGTCCACTCAATTGTTTGACGAAAGGATTGTCCCGGCAGGCATCGAGAAGGACGATTGCGGTATTTTCCTCGGCCGTCATGACGGCGATAATGTCTTGCAGGCGCTCAGCCTCCAGAGCCAAGTCGGCGGGACGTTGAAGGGCGGCATCAACAGGCAATAAGTAGTTTTCGCCGTTCGCTTGGAGCCCGTGTCCTGCGTAGTAAAAAAGGGAGACGTCACCCGGCTGCAAGTTTCGCCTGAATTTTCCGATGAGTTGCCTGAACGTTGATGCCTCAGCGTCCAATCCGAGGGTGACCTCAAAACCTGTCTCTCGCAAAACCTGAGCGATCGCTTTGGCGTCATTCACCCCGTTAGGGAGCGATGGCGCATAGCGGTAGGCGGAGTTGCCGATCACAAGTGCATATCTGTGGCTGCGTTGACCTATTTGGGCTTCAGAGGCAGCCGGTGTCGACAAGCCGGCCAGAAAAAGAAGGCACGCGCACAACAAGCAAATCTTGGACATTGCGACGTTCCCGAGTAACGGAGAATATTAGCATCTGTTAAAGCGCGTGGGTACCCACGGCATGAGGCGGTCTTGCTTAAGGAAAGTGTCCAAAGTTGCCGGAGGCGGCCCCGTAGGAGTCTCCGCGCATCGTCACGTCTTGCGGGCGAGGATATTGAGACGCAGCGCAATCAGCGGGCCGTTCGCCTGATCGAGCATCTTGTGCGGCTTGGCCGTGCGGATCAGCTTGTCGCCGAGTTAGGTGCGCGCGCCGCGCCGCGCCGTCGAGCTGCATGTCGCGGGCGCGGATCTCACGCTCAGACCTGCGCCGCATCGAGCAACAGCTCGCCCCCGGCCAGCGCGTTCATGCGAGCCACCGACCTTCGCAACTCGGCCTCGACATGAAATCCTCGCCCTTTTCCGTGAACGCCTTCACCAGGTCGGGAATGCCCGACGTGGCGCGGCCCAGCACCTGCAGCCAGCTTCTTCCCAGAGGTCCGGGTCCTGCTCGGAGCCCGACAGGGCGACGCGCCTCGGCGGGAACTCTCAGCGCGCCGGATAAGCCAGCGTCAGGATTCTTGGGGAGACGGTGAAACGCACCGTCAGCCGCCGGCCGGATGACGTGACGGCTTCGCCCGATTCGAAATCGACGGCGATGTCCTCAAAGCCCAGCACGCGGCCGTCGAGCGGAAACGACGCCTTGTAGACCGCTTCCTTGGCGGCAAACAGAATGCGGCTGCCGATGCCCGGGTCGAGATCGCCCAGGCGGTCTTGCGGCGCGGCCACCATGGGCCGCAGGTCGGCAGGCAATGGCAAGGCAGGCTCGATGTCGACGCCGACGCTTCTCATCGCATCCGTGCGCGCGGCGACCGCCACGGCCATCTCGTCGTCATGCGCGATCGAACCGACGGTGCCCGGCGGCCAAATCGGATTTCCCAAGCCGCCGCGCGACACCGCGATATCGGCAGAGCCCAAACGTCCCAGCAATTCGTGCGCGATCCTGCGGCCCGCTCCGCTGGCAGCGCGGGCTTTGTGCTCGCGTGTGGCGATTGAGGCGCGTTCCGCCGGCACGAGATATCGTTCATCCCCCATCTCAATGCGACGGCAGCCGGTCAGCAGACCGGGTGGCGCAAAGCTGACCAGCGCCCGATCCACGGCGATGGCAAGCAGCGTGCTGTCCGACCGGGCGTGCACGCGCTATCGGCTCAATTCAAGCACGGCGATCATGTCGTCGTCCTCGTCAAATCCCTGCTCCACGAAACCGAAGCCGGCATAAAGGCGACGAGCGGCCTCATTGTTCGGCTCGTAGCAAATCGCAACGCGGTGGATATGGCCAAGGCGCGCAATCTGTTCCAGCACTTTGGCGACCGCGGCACGGCCCAGGCCCTTGCCCTGCTCGCGGCGGTCGATCATGAAGCGGTAGATGGTTGCCTCGTCATCGTCGTCCGGGGCGCTGTACATCAGGAATCCGACGACGTGTCCGGCCGCGACGACGGCGCGGGCAATGGCTTCGTCGTCCTCTTCGGCTTCTTCAAGCGAGTCGGCATTGGAGGCGACAAAGTCTTGCTGCTCAGGCAGCAGCTCTAGCTCCTGGACCGCCCGCCGGTTACCCTCGCCGACGGGTTCCAGGACCACCGACGGGTCGCGCGTCCATGCGGCAGGCGTCACCGTTCCTGCCCAATCTTGATCGCGCCGGCATCGATCGGCGTCACGACGCCATAGAGCTTCGCCGGGTTGCCCCGCCAGATCGTGTTCGGTTCCAGCACTTCGCCCTTCATCACGAAGCAGTCGACATCCGCGACGGATCCCTTGCCCATCACCACCGCGTAGTGGACGAAGGCGGCCGGCGCGAGCGTGCAGCCGTCGCCGATGCGGATGTAGTCGGACTTGAATGCCCCTTCCTCCAGCGAGTGCGCCTGGATGACGCAGCCCTCGTTGAGCGTCACGTCGTCGCCGATCTCCACCAGCGACCGTTCGGTTATGATGCTTCCTCCGTCATAGAGGCGCCGCCCGACCTTCACACCGATCAGCCGCAGGATGAGCGGCCTGAACGGGGTACCGGTGAACAGGCCCATGATCGGTGAATCCGACAATTTCCAATGGCGCTCGTGCCGCCAGAAGACAGGGTCGTAGATCGTGGCCATTCGCGGCTTCAGCCGGCGGAAACCGAGGCTGACACGTTCGAGGAAGATGTAGAACGGAATTGCGATGACCGAGGTCAGCACCACCGCCACGAACAGGGCGGTCTGAGCCCACTCGCTATAGTAGTTCAGCGCCCGGTCCCAGATGGCGAGCGTCAGGAACAGGATCAGCCATTGCGCGGCCACGAACAGCAGCGCGGTCACCAGATTGTGGAGGTTCTTCAGCGGCAGGCGGCGGTGGCGCTCCCTGTCGGAAATCAGTCCGAGAAGTTCCTTGTCGCGATTGACCATCCGTGGGATTTCGAAGGGCGGCGAGCCCAGCAGCCCGACATTTTCCCGGACGGGGCCATCCACCGGGACATGGACCTTCGTGCCGAGCAGGACATTGTCGCCCGTGCGCGAATCCGGTGAATAGATGATGTTGTTGCCGAAGAAGTTGCGTTCGCCGACCCGCGTGTGCTCGAGGCGGAAAGAGTTGGCCGACTTCTGCATGTTGACCATGAACAGGCCGTCGGACACCATCGTATGCGAGCCGATCTCGCTCAGTTGCGGATTCTCGTGCCGCTGGTTGGTGCCGAAGTTCGAGCCGGTCTGATCCACCTTGTTCAGCCGCCAGCCGATGGCGCGCAGATAGTAGACGACGGCCGAGCTGTCGCCGAACAGGACGTTCAGCAGCCGCACGTTGCTGACCAGCTCCAGCATCGATTGCAGCCAGTAGTGAAAGCCGTAGAGCGAATAGTTTCGGCCGGGCTTCAGCATCAGGTTGAACAGCCGCGGCACGATCGCCGCCAACAGCACGCCGCCGATGATGAAGCCCGCCACCGTGACCGTGGTGCCGATCGCCACGATGCCGATGGTCTCCTGGTAGTCGTCGCCGACATTTTCCCAGTAGGTGTGGAACAGGAGCGGGAACGGCGTGACAACAGCGAAGAGGATGAAGAGCTGGATCGCCTCGTAGATGAACCGGCGCACCCTCGACAGCGGGACATTGGGGACCGTGCAATAGTTCGCCTCGGTCGGGATCGCCGGCGATCCGTGCCACCGTTCGCCGGCCGGAATGACCTGTCCGCGATGCAGCGAGGAGGCGTGGCCGAGCTGCGCGCCGTTGCCCATGCGCGTGTCGATGTCCAGGGTCGAGCCGACGCCGATGAAAGCGTCGTTGCCGATGTCGACGGCGCCGGTATGGATGTAGCCGGCCTGGGCGCGGAAGCCGAGGATCATCGAATCCTTGCGCAGGATCGAGTTGTCGCCGATCGTGATCAAGTCGGTGCAGACCGGAACCGAGCGGCATTCGATGACCGTGCGATTGCCGAGCCGCGCGCCGAGCAGGCGCAGATAGAGGCTGTAGAGCGGGCTGCCGCGGAACAGGACGACCGGCGCCGAGCGGACCAGCGTCTTGACGATCCAGAAGCGATAGTACCGCCAGCCCCAGATCGGGAACGTCTCGGCCTTCCAGCGGCCGACCAGCAGCCATTTGGCGACGATGGCGAAGCCGCTGAGCCCGAAGAACACGCCGGCGGATAGAAGAACGCAGCGCAGATAGAGGAGCAGCGGGTCGTCAAGCGCGTCATAGACCCAGTTGAGGCCGTCATTGATCACCCACAGCGCGACATAGCTGTAGACCGCGTAAAACAGCAGCTGGCCGAACCCCGTCCCCCAATAGGCAAGGTTGGAGGCGCGATGCGTCAGCATGGGCTCGCTTGCGGCAACCGCAGCCATCTGCGGCGCGCGCAGGTGATCGGCGAGCTTCGCGACCGTGGGGTGCAGGTAGATGTCGCGCATGGAGGTCGTAGACCAGGTCGTGCGGGAACGGATGCGCGCGCAGAACCGGGCCATCAAAAGCGAGTTCGCGCCGAGATCGTCGAAGAAGTGGTCCTCGATGGAGATGTCCTCGAATTTCAGCACGTCCGCCAGCGTGTCGACGAGAAACTTCTCGTCCTCGTTGCGGGGGTCGATCATCGCATGGCCGGCGGCGACGCGCGCGCTGGTCGGCTTCGGCAATTTCCGCAGGTCGACCTTGTTAGAGACCGTCATCGGGATGGCGGGCAACTGTTCCAGATAGGCCGGAACCATGTAGTCGGGCAGCCGTCGCTTCAGCTCCTGCACGAGCATTGTGCGATCCACTGCCTCCGCGCCGCTCTTGCGTGCGTAGTAGCCGACCAGCTCCGTGCGTTCGGGTTCGATCTCCCATGTCGTGACCGCCGCTTGCGCGATGCCCGGCTGATCCAGCAGCACGGCCTCGATCTCGCCCAGCTCGATGCGATAGCCGCGGATCTTCACCTGTGTGTCGATGCGGCCGTGATATTCGATCTCGCCTTTGTCGTTGATGCGGCCAAGGTCTCCCGTTCGATAGATACGGCCGCTTGGATTGTTCGGCACGCCGATGAAATCAGGGATGAATTTCTCGTCGGTCAGTTCCGGCCGGTTGAGATAGCCGACCGCCACGCCCATGCCGCCGATGCAGATTTCGCCGAGCTCATCGCCGCTGAGCACCTGCGGCTTTTTCGGGTCGAGAATGGCTATCGAATAGGTAGGCAGCGGCCGGCCGATCGTCACCGGTTCGTCTGGCGTCAGCAAGGCCATGGTCGCGGTGACGGTCGCTTCCGTCGGGCCATAGGTGTTCAGGATCTGGCGGCCGGGCTTGGCCCAGCGGACCACGAGCTTGTGCGAGCAGGCCTCGCCGCCGACTAGGATCGCGCGCAGGCTTGGCGCGTCGCTCTCGATCGACGACAGCAGCGTCGGGCTGCACGCCATGCACGTGATGTCATGATCGCGCAGGAAACCGGCCAGCTCCTCGCCCACGAGAGGCTGCTGGCCGGCCGCCGGCACGACGGTCGCGCCGGCGGCGAACGGCACCCAGATCTCCTCCGAGGAGAAGTCGAAGGCGATGGTCATGCCTTGGTACACCCGGTCGCCGGGCCGGTAGCCGTAGGACGCCGCGGCGACGCGGATGAAGTTGCAGAAGCTCTGATGGGTGATGACGACACCCTTCGGCTTGCCCGTGGTGCCCGACGTGTAAAGGATGTAGCAGGTCTGATCCTGGCTGGTATCCGGCAAGGGCGCCGTTTCCGGCTGAAGCGCGATTTCTGATTCCGCGGAGTCGATCGAGATATGCGGAACCGGCAGGCGCGCCACGCGCGCCGCATAGCCGGAGACGCTGATCACCATCGTGACATTGGCGTCCTCGATGATCATCACCATGCGATCTTCGGGGAACGCGGTGGCGAGCGGCACGAAAGCCGCCCCGGCCTTCAGCACCGCCAGCATGGCGATATAGGTTTCGGCGGAGCGGTCCAGCAGAAGGCCGATCCTGTCGCCCGGCTTCACGCCGCGCTCGATCAACAGATGCGCAAACTGGTTGGCGCGGTTGTTCAGCTCGCGATAGGACCAGGGCCGGCCGTGGGAAATGACCGCCGGCGCGGCATCGAAACGGCTCGCCAGATCGCCGAAGAAGCGGTCGAGCCGCTCATGCGGCTCGCCCTTTTGGATGAAATCGGCGCCGATGAGGATCTGGTGGCGGGCGGGCGATCCTGCCGTTGCCTTGGCCAGGCGGGAGTTTTGCCGGATGGGCTTGGTTGCTTCAGTGACAGACATTGGGGACCCCGCGAGCTCGTATTCGCTCGCACATGCCGTGATTGTAAAAGACAATAAGTTGATGATGTCGGACCAGTTGTCCCCTCGTGGCCGACCGGCTTGGCCGGGCGTGTCGGAACGGAGCTGGACCGAATTCCGCGAGCCCTATGCTGCTGCTCTGATGGCCGATCCGTGACGGTCAGGCGACCTCACGATCATTTGATGAGGGCGTGTCTGATGCGGCGATCGATCGCCGGACTTCGTCGTCAGCCGACCGCCTTGGCCGCGGCCCGCCCGGCGCTGCGGCCGGAGAAGATGGAGCCGCCAAGGAAGGTGCCTTCCAGCGCCGCATAGCCGTGCACGCCGCCGCCGCCGAAGCCGGCAGCTTCGCCGACTGCATAAAGCCCCGGCACCGGTTGGCCCTCGGCGTCGAGCACGCGGCTGTCGAGATCGGTCTGCAGCCCGCCAAGCGTCTTGCGGGTCAGGATATTGAGGCGCACCGCGATCAGCGGGCCGTTCGCCGGATCGAGCATCTTGTGCGGCCTGGCCGTGCGGATCAGCTTGTCGCCAAGATAGGCGCGCGCGCCGCGCAGCGCGGTGACCTGCGCATCCTTGGAGAACGGGTTGTCGAGCTGCATGTCGCGGGCGCGGATCTCGCGCTCGACCTGGGCGACCTCGAGCAGCGGCTCGCCGCCGGCCAGCGCGTTCATGCGCGCCACCAGCCTCGAAAGGTCGGCCTCGACGATGAAATCTTCGCCCTTCTCCATGAAGGCCTTCACCGGGCCGGGAATGCCAGACGTCGCGCGGCCCAGCACCTGCCGCCAGCTTTTGCCAGTCAGGTCGGGGTTCTGCTCGGAGCCCGACAGCGCGAACTCCTTCTGGATGATCTTCTTGGTCAGGATGAACCAGGAATAGTCGAAGCCGGTGCTCATGATGTGGCTGAGCGTGGCAAGAGTGTCGAAGCCCGGATAGAGCGGCACCGGCAGCCGTTTTCCGCGCGCGTCGAGCCACAGCGACGATGGCCCGGGCAGGATGCGGATTGCATGCTCCGTCCAGATCGGCGCCCAGTTCTTGATGCCCTCGACATAGTGCCACATGCGGTCGCGGTTGATGATCGACCCGCCGGCCTGCTCGGTGATCGCCAGCATGCGCCCGTCGACATGGTCAGGCACGCCGGTGATCATGCGCTTCGGCGGCGCGCCCAGGCGCTCGGGCCAGTTCTTGCGCACCAATTCGTGGTTGGCGCCGATGCCGCCGGAAGCGACGATCACCGCCTGCGCCCGCAGCTCGAAATCGCCGACGATCTCGCGTGAGCTCTTGCGGCCACGCTCGACGCTGCTCGCCTCGAGAACGTCGCCGCGCACGCCGGTCACGGTCTTGCCGGTGCGCGTGATCTCGTTGACCCGGTGGCGGAACTTGAATTGGACGAGCCCGCGCTTCTCCGCCTCGCGCACACGCAGCACGAAAGGTTCGAGCACGCCGGGGCCGGTGCCCCAGGTGACGTGGAAACGCGGCACCGAATTGCCGTGGCCGGTCGCGTTGCCGCCGCCGCGCTCGGCCCAGCCGACGACCGGAAAGAACTTTATCCCGCGCTCGATCAGCCAAGAGCGCTTCTCGCCGGCGGCGAAGCCGACATAGGCCTCCGCCCATTTGCGCGGCCAGAAATCCTCCGGACGGTCGAAGGCGGCGGTGCCCATCCAGTCCTCGAGCGCGAAGTCGTGAGAATCGCGGATGCGCATGCGCCGCTGCTCGGGCGAATCGATGAGAAAGAGCCCGCCGAACGACCAGAAGGCCTGGCCTCCCAGCGACTGCTCAGGTTCCTGGTCGACGATGATGATCTTCTTGCCGGCCTCCGCCAGCTCGGCTGCGGCGACGAGGCCGGCCAGCCCCGCACCGACAATGATGATGTCCGCGTCAGCCATCTTCTCCTCCCCCTCAAAGATACCAGCGACGTCTCAGACGGGCTCCCAGCCGTCCTTGCCGCCGGCGCGGAAGATGGCGTCGATGACCTTCTGGTTGAGCACCGATTCCTCCAGCGTGAAGACGCGGTCCTTGCCACCCTGGGCCGCGCGCACGAAGGCCTCGCATTCGAGCCGGTACTGCTGCGTGCCGGGGAAGCGGAACACCTGCGCCTCGGTGTGGTTCTGGTTGTGCAGCTCGACGCGGTGGTGGTCGTAGAGCCCGGCGTTGAAGGGCGAAAACACCTCGATGAAACCCTTCTCGCCGTGGAACACCATCACCTGCCGCGCCGCCATCTGCGTCGAGAGGTAGAAGGACAGCTCGAAGTCGCCGAAATCGGCTCGGATCGAGGAGTAGATGTCGGTGCCGAAAGTCTTGTCGCGTTCGATGCTGGCCTGGACGCGGACCGGCTCCTTGCCGGTCGAAAACCGCGTCGACACCGTCGGATAGACGCCGATGTCGGGCAATGCGCCGCCGCCGAGGTCGAGCTGGTTGCGCATGTTGTTGGGGTCGACATTGTAATAGGAAAACGCGCCCTGCACGTGGCGCAGCCGGCCGATGGCGCCGCTGGCGATGAGGTCGCGCACCTTGATCCATTGCGGGTGGTAGACGACCATGAAGGCCTCGCAGACGAGCACCTTCTTTTCGTCGCGCAGCTTGATCAGCGGCGGGATGTCCTTGGCGTCGAGCGCAAGCGGCTTCTCGACCAGCACATGTTTTCCGGCTTCGATCGCCTTTGCCGTCCAGTCGACATGCTGCGAGGTGGGCAGCGGGATGTAGACGCCGTCGACCTCCTTCGAGGCAAGCAGCTCCTCATAGGAGCCGAAGGCATGGCGGGCGCCGAAGCGGTCGGCCAGCGCGCGGGCCTTCGAAAGATCGCGGCTGGCGATCGCCGACAGCACGCCGTTTTCCGACTCCACGATTGCCGGCAAAAGCTGCTCGCGGCCGATCTTGGCCGTCGACAGAACACCCCATCGGAACATTGTGCTTCTCCACGTCGGTTTTACAGGCGACGAGGTTTGCCCGAAATCGATGGAAAAGCCAATGAAAGAGAAGCTCCCTTCCTCGCCCCACGAAGTAGGGAGAGGTGGCCCGGCGAAGCCGGGACGGAGAGGGGGCTTCGTAGAGCGCCGACTTGGGAGTCGAAGCTGCTTTATGACCACCAGCTTTAAAGGGCCTTGCCGTCGTGGAGGGCGTCCCCCGCTCCGTCTCGGCTTCGCCCGAGCGTTGCGGGGGAGAGGAAAAGGCGCCGCGCCTCAGCCCCTCTTCCCCATCAGCGTCATGTCGAAATCGACGACGTTGGAATAGAGCGGCGTGCCGACATCCATGCCGTAGCGGGACCTCAGCACCTTGCCGGTGACGTGGAATTTGATCGTGCCGGACTTCAGCCCATCGAGCTCGGCGCTGAACTTTTCCGAGAACGTCTTGCCGCGCGCGGTCAGCCTGCCGGTCACCAGCGCGGTTGTGTCGCCGGTGCGGGTGACGCTGGTCGAGCGGAACTGGATCTCCGGATTGTTGGCGCTGTCGAACACCGCGTCGGAGCGCAGGAAGGAGTCGATGCGGCCCTGGCCGGTGCCGACGCTCTCGGGATAGATGGTGAGGTCGACCCTCGAGCGTCCGACATCGCTGTTATCGATGCGGATCGTGCCCTTGAAGCGGCCGAAGGCGCCGTCGAAGCCGCCGCCACCGGCCTTGCCGATGGTGAAGCGGATCGAGGAGCCCGACGGGCTGATCGTGTAGCTTCCGGCGGCGTCGCTGAGAGCGACCGCCGCGTAGACAGGCATGGCAAGGCAAGCGGCAAATGCCGCCAATCCGAGGATGCGCGGTTTCATGAGTTTGTTCCTTCCGGACACGCATTCTTTTGCGTTCTCGCCCCACCAACGAATGATGGAGCAGTTCTATTCCCCGCCTGACGAAGGCGTGATCATGCGCTTGAACACGTTGTCGCGCAGCAGGAAATGATGGCGCAACGCCGCCGCCGCATGCAGCGCCACCAGCGCGATGCCGGCATAGGCGAGATACCAGTGCGCCGCCGTCCAGAAACTCTCCGCGGCATCGGATTCGGCGAGCGGCAGGTCCGGCATCACGAATTGGTTGAACGGCATGGTCGGGATTTCCAGCGTCGAGACCGAAACCAGCGCCCAGCCGGACAAGGGCAGGGCGATCTGGAAGGCGTAGAGCGCGAAATGCGCCAGCGGCGCCGCCCGCCGCTCCAGGGCTCCGACCGAAGGCGGCAATGCCGGCGCTTGATTGCCGAGCCGCCAGGCGACGCGCAGGATGATCAGGCCAAGCAGCAGGAAGCCGAAGGACTTGTGCAACTGGATCAGCTCGAAGGCGGTGCGCTGGCTTTCGATCCGCATCATGACGAAGCCGAGCACGAACTGGCCGATGAAGATGACCCCGATCAGCCAGTGCAGGAGGATCATCGCCCAGCCATAGCGGGTCGCGGTGTTGGTGATGGATGACTGCATGGTGCGCAAACGCTCCCGCTTCCGGCTTTCTTCCGGGCTCCGCTACCCGCTCACCTTGAAGAAATCGACGAAGGCCCGGAGCGCCGGCCGCATCTGGCGGCGGCTCGGATAGTAGACGAAGAAGCCGTCGAAGGTTGGGCACCAGTCTTCCAGCACGCGGATCAGCCTGCCGTCGGCGAGCGGCGCCCGCACATAGGCTTCGAAGACGAAGGCGAGGCCCGCGCCGTCGACGGCCGCTTGGGCGATCAGATGGTCCTCGTCGAGGATCAGTGGCCCTTGCGCGGCGATTTCTATTTCCTCGCCGTCCTTCTCGAATTCCCAGCGGTAGAGGATGCCGCTGGAGAAACGGAAGCGGATGCAGCGGTGGTCGGCCAGATCGCGCGGATGGCGCGGTTTCGGCATCGCCGCGAAATAGGACGGCGCGCCGACCACGGCGCCGCGGATGTCGGGCCCGATGCGCACCGCGATCATGTCGCGCTGCAGGCTTTCGCCGAGCCGCACACCTGCGTCAAAGCCGCCCTCGACCACATCGGTGAAGCGGTCCTCGATGACGATCTCCAGCACGATGTCGGGATAGGCATGAGTGAAGGCGGCGAGCCGCGGCGTCAGCACCAGATGCGCGGCGGTGCGCGGCACGCTGAGCCTGAGATTGCCGGCCGGCCGGTCGCGCGCCTCGACCGCCGTTTCCAGCGCCAGGTCGATCTCGGAGAGCGCCGGCCGCAGCCGCTCCAGCAGCTGCGCGCCCTTCTCGGTCGGCGCGACGCTGCGCGTGCTGCGCGCGAGCAACCGCACGCCAAGCCGCGCCTCGAGGCTGGACACCGCATGACTGACCGCCGACGGTGCGATGCCGAGCTCGCGCGCGGCGCCACGGAAGCTGGCGCATTGAGCGACGGTGGCGAGCACCGCGAGTTGAGAGAGGTTCATTCGATTCATTGATCTATTTTATAGAGCAACCCGTGCAAAATAGACAGAATTATCGAACGCGCTGCAAGACGCTATCTCTCCCTCATCGCAACAAGGAGACGCGCCATGCAAACCCGCAAACTCGGAACTGAACTCGAAGTCTTGCCCGTCGGCCTCGGTTGCATGGGCATGAGCTTCGGCTATGGCGGCCAGCCGGAAGCGGAGGCGATCGCTACGCTGCGGCGCGCCGTCGAGATCGGCGTCACCTTTTTCGACACTGCCGAAGTCTATGGCCCTTATGAAAACGAGATCCTGCTCGGCAAGGCGCTGAAGCCGGTCCGTGACCAGGTGACGATTGCCACCAAATTCGGCTTCAAGATCCTCGAGGAAGGCACCGGCACCGACCGCATGGCCGGCGTCGACAGCCGTCCCGAGCACGTCAAGGCGGTGGCGGAAGCCTCGCTGAAGCGACTCGGCACCGATGTCATCGACCTCTACTATCAGCATCGCGTCGATCCGAACGTGCCGATCGAGGACACGGTCGGCGCCATGGCCGAGCTGGTGCGCGAGGGCAAGGTGCGCGCGCTCGGCCTCTCGGAGGCAAGTGCTGCGACCATCCGCCGGGCGCATGCCGTGCATCCGATCGCCGCCGTGCAGAGCGAATATTCGCTGTGGAGCCGCGATCCCGAAGACGAGGTCTTTGCCGTCTGCCGCGAGCTCGGCATCGGCTTCGTCCCCTACAGCCCGCTCGGCCGCGGCCTGCTCACCGGCACCCTCGCCAAGCCGGACGCCCTCGGGGTCGGCGACTGGCGCCTCGGCCTGCCGCGCTTCCAGGCCGAAGCCATGGAAGCCAACAACGCCGTCATCGCCGTGCTGGAAAAGATGGCGGCAAAAAAGGGCGTGACCTCGGCGCAATTGGCGCTCGCCTGGGTGCTGCACCAGGGCGATTTCATCGTGCCGATCCCCGGCGCGCGCAAGATACGCCATCTGGAGCAGAACACGGCGGCGGCCGGGATCGAGCTGAGCCCAGCCGAGGTGGCGGCGATCGGCGATGCGCTGTCGCCCGACAAGGTGGTCGGCAAGCGCTACACCGAGGAGCTGCTTGCGCTGGTGAATGGCTAGGCAAAAAGGGGCGCCGCGGCGCCCCTTTTTTGCGCGGTGCGGCCCTGAAAGTGCGAGAGGCTGGCGGGGCAGAGGGGCGCCTCGCACCGGCATTTCTTACCAAGGCACCACCTCAATCTCCGTCCAGCATTCCTTCGCTCGCGCGCCCTTCGCCTCATGCGTGCGCCGATTGTCCATCACTCGGCTGGGAACGATGCGGAACGAAAAAATATGGTCCAGCCCAAACGGCGCCACCAGCTCCAACTGCCCGTCAGCATCGTATCGAACCCCGACCGCATGCGTCTTCGAAGCAAAATAGCTGATGGGTTCGCTGGAACTCGTATAGCGCGGGCAGGGCTGGCCGAACTTCTGCGGATACCACAGATGCACCCGCGCCTGGTTGCGCACCTCGACCGGCAGCGGCAACCCTTCGAAGTGCCGCGCCGCCCGTCGGATGACCGCGTCCTCGGCCTCGTAGGAAAGGTCGGCGTCGTCGAAATAGAACAGGTCGACATCCTTGATGCCGTAGCCCGATGGCTTTCCGGTCAGGTGGTTCCAGACGCTGTTGTAGAGCGCGCCGGAAACCACCAGCCAGTCCGGCAGGGCAAGGTCACGCACACGCGCCAGCGTCTCTGCCAGCAGCGGGTCGGCCGCGACGATAGCGAGGAACGCCGCGCGCTGCTCCTCGAAGGCAAGGCCGGAATAGCGGAGATGGTCCATCGCCCTTTGGACGGCGATTCGCCATGCTCCGGCAATCCCAAGAAGCAATTCCAGGAAAAGCGCGTGGCGGTCTTCCGTCCGGAATTGCGTTGGAAACAGAACCTCGCTAAGCCCTCAGCACGCCGCCCGTCTGCTTGTTGACGTTCTCGACGATGCGTTTTGCGAGCGCCTCGAAATCCTCGTCGGTCAGCGTCTTTTCGACCGGCTGGATCGACACCTCGATGGCGATCGACTTCTTGGCCGCCCCCAGCGAAGCGCCTTCGAAGACGTCGAACACCGAAACGCCGGTGACCAGCTTCTTGTCGGCGGCCAAAGCCGCACGCACCAGCGTGCCGGCTTCCACCGTCCTGTCGACGACGAAGGCGAAGTCGCGCTTCACCGCCTGGAACGGCGACAGCTCGAGCTTCGGCTTGGTGCGTGTCGGCTTGGCCTTCGGCTCCGGCACGGCGTCGACATAGACCTCGAAGCCGCAGATCGGCCCGGAGACGTCGAGCGCTTCGAGCGTCTTCGGATGGAATTCGCCGAATGTGCCGAGCACGGTCTTCGGCCCGAGCTTGATCGTGCCGGAGCGGCCGGGATGATACCAGGCCGGGCCGCCGGGCTCGATCTGCAGCCGGTCGACCGGCGCGCCGCAGGCTTCGAGCGCTGCGATCGCGTCCGCCTTGGCGTCGAACACGCCGACGGGTGCCGAATTGCCGGACCAGCTGCGGCCGGAGCCGTCGAGCTTGGCAGTGCCGCGCCGCACGCCGGCGGCGACGCGCCGCTGCTGGTCGGCCAGGTCGCCTTCATAGGTGCCGGAGACCTCGAACAGCGCGACATCGCCGATGCCGCGGTCGGCATTGCGTTGCGCGGCCGTGATCAGCCCCGGCAGCAGCGAAGGCCGCATGTCGGACATGTCGGCGGCGATCGGATTGGCGAGCTTCAGCGCGCTCTGGCCGCCGCCGAACAGTTCGGCGTGCCTGGCCGGGATGAACGACCAGGTGACGGCCTCCATCATGCCGCGCACGGCAAGCGCGCGCTTGGCCGCGCGGGTGCGGATCTGCAGCGTGGTCAGGATCTTGCCGTTGACGGCGTCGTGCGAGGTCAGCGGCTGCGGCGCGATGTTGTCGACGCCGTGGATGCGCATCACCTCCTCGACGAGGTCGGCCTTGCCGTCGATATCCGGCCGCCAGGGCGGCACCGTCACCTTGACGACGTCGCTTGACCCTTGCGGCTCGAAGCCGAGCCGCGTCAGGATGCCGAGCGCTTCTTCCTTCGGCACCTCGATGCCGGTCAGCCGCTTCACTTCCGACAGTGGGAGGGACACGATCATCGGCTTGTGACCGTTATAGCCGGCGACCTCGATTTCCGTCGGCGTGCCGCCGCAGAAATCGAGCACCAGCTTGGTCGCGAGCTCGACGCCCGGCACCATGAATTCGGGGTCGACGCCGCGCTCGAAGCGGTAGCGCGCGTCGCTGATGATGCCGAGCGCTCGGCCGGTGCGGGCAGTCGTGATCGGGTCCCAGAGCGCCGATTCGATCAGCACGTCGGTGGTGTTCTCGTCGCAGCCGGAATGCTCGCCGCCCATGATGCCGGCGATCGACTCGACGCCGTCCTCGTCGGCGATCACGCACATTTCCGGCGTCAGCGTGTATTCGCGGCCATCGAGCGCCAGCACTTTTTCGCCGTCCCTGGCGCGGCGCACGGTGAGGTTGCCATTAACCTTCGCGGCGTCGAAGACATGCAGCGGCCGGCCGCGGTCGAAGGTGACGTAGTTGGTGATGTCGACCAGGGCGCTGATCGGGCGCAGGCCAATGGCAAGCAGCCGCTGCTGCAGCCACTTCGGCGACGGGCCGTTCTTCACGCCCCTCACCAGCGTCAGCGCGAAGCCGGGGCAGAGTTCCGGCGCTTCGATCTTCACCTTGACCGGGCACATGCCTTCGCCGGCATGCGGCATGATCGCGCCGCCGGTGAGCCGGCCGAGCCCGCTTGCCGCGAGGTCGCGCGCAATCCCGTAGACGCTGGTCGCGTCGGGACGGTTCGGTGTCAGGTTGATCTCGATCACGGGATCGTCGAGATGCGCGTAAGCGGCAAAGCTGGTGCCGATCGGCGCATCTTCGGGCAGGTCGATGATGCCGTTATGCTCGTCGGAGATTTCCAGCTCGCGCTCGGAACACATCATGCCGTGGCTCTCGACGCCGCGGATCTTGCCGACCGACAGCGTCACGTCGATGCCGGGAACGTAGGTGCCGGGCGCCGCGAAGGCGCCGATCAGGCCGGCCCGCGCGTTCGGCGCCCCGCACACCACCTGCACCGGCGGCTTGCCGTCGCCTGTGTCGACGGTCAGCACGCGCAGCCGGTCGGCATCGGGATGCTGCACCGCCGTCAGCACTCTGGCGATGACGAAGGGCTTCAGCCCTGCCTTGTCGTCGACATGTTCGACTTCGAGGCCGATCGCGGTCAGCCGCTCGACGATCTCGGCAAGCGAGGCGTCGGTCTCGAGATGGTCCTTGAGCCAGGAGAGGGTGAATTTCATGACTGTGTTCCGGTTGGTCTCTGCCCGTCAGGCCTGGCCACGCTGGTCCTGAGATGGCGCGGCAAGTCGTCGGGCATATGCAGGAAGGGAAGCTGCTCGCGCACATGGGCATGCAGCGTCGGCTTGAAATAGGCCGGCATGTCCATCGAGCCGAGGGTGAAATAGATGTGGCCGTTGAGCCTTTTGTCGGCATAGGCGATCGGCGAGCCGCACATGCCGCAGAACGAGCGCGTCACCGGGCCGCTCTCGAACGTCTTCAGCGCCTTGCCCTCGAGCGCGATCTGGTCGGTCATGAAGCCGACGAAGGCCGACACCGGCGCGCCGCTGGCGCGCCGGCAATCGCTGCAATGGCAATAGCTGATGTGGTGCGGCTCGACTGACGCCTCGAACCGCACCGCGCCGCAGCGGCAGCCGCCGGTGTGCGGGGCCGTCATGTCGAAAGCCCCCCGAACAGCGTCGGCAGGTCGAGCGGCCTGAAGCCATAATGCGACAGCCAGCGCACGTCGGCGTCGAAGAAGGCGCGCAAGTCCGGCATGCCGTATTTCAGCATGGCGATGCGGTCGATGCCCATGCCCCAGGCAAAGCCCTGGTATTCGTCGGGATCGAGCCCGCCGGCACGCAGCACGTTGGGATGCACCATGCCGCAGCCCAGGATCTCCATCCAGTCGGAGCCTTCGCCGAAGCGCACTTCGCCGGGCCGCGAGCGGTCGCACTGGATGTCGACCTCGAGGCTGGGCTCGGTGAACGGGAAGAAGGACGGCCGGAAGCGCATCTTCACGCTCGGCACCTCGAAGAAGGCCTTGCAGAACTCCTCCAGCACCCACTTCATGTTGGCGATGTTGGCGGTTCTGTCGATCACCAGCCCCTCGACCTGATGGAACATCGGCGAGTGCGTGGCGTCCGAATCCTGCCGGTAGGTCTTGCCGGGAATGACGATGCGGATCGGCGGCTTCTGCCGCTCCATGGTGCGGATCTGCACCGGCGAGGTGTGCGTGCGCAAAAGCTTGCGCTCGCCCTTCTCGTCGGGCTGGAAGAAGAAGGTGTCATGCATCTCGCGCGCCGGATGTCCCTCGGGGAAATTGAGCGCGGTGAAATTGTAGTAGTCGGTCTCGATGTCCGGGCCTTCGGCGATCGAGAAGCCGAGGTCGCCGAAGATCGCCGCGATCTCGTCGATCACCTGGCTGATCGGATGGATGCGGCCGCGCTCGGCCGGCGACTGGCGCACCGGCAGCGTTACGTCGACCGTCTCGGCGGCGAGCCGGGCGGCGATCGCCACATCCTTCAGTTCCGCCTTGCGCGCCGTCAGCGCGTCGGTGACGCGGTTCTTCAGGCCGTTGATCGCCGGGCCCTTCACCTGCCGCTCCTCGGCGCTCATGGCGCCGAGCGTCTTCAGCATTTCGGAGACCGAGCCCTTCTTGCCCAGGGCCGAGACGCGCACCGCCTCGATCGCCTGCTCGTCGGATGCGGCCGCGATGTCGGCAAGCAATGAAGCTTCAAGGGTTTCAAGATTTCCAGCGGTGGCGTTCACGGCGAAACTCTCTCGATCGGGTAACCACCTGCGTTCGGTGCGTCACCATTTTGGTTACATCAGGCATAAGAAAAACCCGCGCCAGCCGTGCCAGCGCGGGTTCCCCAAAATCAGATTTGCGAATGCTTGGGAAGCGCTGGCTTAGGCGACAGCGCTCTCAAAAGCATTCGGCGTGGTGTTCTTCAGATATTCGAGCGCGACCTTGGCCTTGGCGACCAGCGCGGCGAAAGCCTGCGGCTCGTGGATGGCCATGTCCGAAAGGATCTTGCGGTCGATCTCGATGCCGGCCTTGTTGAGGCCGTCAATGAAGCGGCCATAGGTCAGGCCGTGCTCGTGCACCGCCGCGTTGATGCGCTGGATCCACAGCGCGCGGAACGAGCGCTTGCGGTTCTTGCGGTCGCGGTAGGCGTACTGCAGCGACTTCTCCACCGCCTGCTTGGCGATGCGGATGGTGTTCTTGCGGCGGCCGTAGAAGCCCTTGGCGGCTTTCAGGACCTTCTTGTGCTTGGCGTGGGCGGTGACGCCTCTCTTTACGCGTGCCATGTCATGATCTCCTTAAAACGCTATCCAGGCCGAGGGGTTAGAGGCCGTTCGGCAGAAAATTCTTGATGACCTTCTTGCCGTCCGGTTCAGCCAGAACCATCGTGCCGCGGGCATCGCGAATGAACTTGTTGGAACGCTTGATCATGCCATGGCGCTTGCCGGCGGCAGCCGACAGCACCTTGCCGGTGGCAGTAATCTTGAACCGCTTCTTGGCGGCCGATTTGGTCTTCATCTTGGGCATTTTGCTACTCCGTAATGTGGGCGCACCATCGCGCTTCTTGTTCGCTTCGGGCCGACCAAAGCCCGAAAAGCAAATGAAACCGCCACGGCATGCCCTGCCGGGCGGTTTTCTTAGAACGGCGGTCCTATAGATCAAAGACGGCGCGCGTGCAACACCTCAAGCCGTGCGACGCTCTGTCCCGACTGCACGCAAAGCAGCCGCCGACAGGAGCGGATTGAGATTCAAGTCAGGCCGAGTCGAAAACGGTGGTTTCCGAGAACCGGAGCGGAGCGTACTTGAAGTACGTGAGCACCGGAAGCGCAGGAAGTCGCCATTTGCAGACCGGCATCACCTGAATTTCGATCCGCTCCTAAGGCAGCCTGAACCACACCGGTAGCATCCCCGACTGCTGCGCCCCGTCGATCAGCTCGAAGGCCGGCAGCGCCACCAGGAACACCAGCCCGTCGAGCAGCGTGTTCAACAAGAGGCGCGGCTTGAAGCTGCCGGTGTCGCCTTCCTGATAGAGCGAGAGCTTCGGAAAGAAGCGCGGCACGCGCGCCAGATAGGCCTCGTAAGGGGCGCCGAGGGCCTGCTTGAGGAACTTCTCCTCGCGCAGGATGACGATGTGGAACGCGCCGGCGCATAGAAGCGCAAACAGGACGATGCCGCTGAAGGAGCCGATCTGCGCGCCGACGCCGGCGGCGGCCACGGTCGAGAACACATAGAGCGGATTGCGGGTGATCGAATAAGGTCCGCCGGTAACCACTTCGGAGGATTTGCGTCCGCCGATATAAAGCGTCGACCAAAGGCGTCCGACGACGCCGAGGAAGATCAGCAGCACGCCGAACATCTCGATCGACTCGTGGACCGGCGTATCCGGCGGAAAGGTCGACTGGCCGAACAGCAATGCCGCGAACAGCACCGCGATCAGCACCGCAAGCACGATCCGGCGCATTTGCTGGTAGCCGCCCAACCCGGCGGGCGGGTTGTCGTTCGCGAATTTGACTTCATCGACCATGATTGCAGTCCGATCGTCGAGAGTTGCCGGCGATCGGATAGGCGCCCCGCCGATCGTCCGGACGCCCGTGCTCCGCAATTCAGGCGGATTTTAGAGCACGATGCCGAGGGGGCTGGTCAATTCGCCTTCTCGAAACCGTGATGGGCAGAACCGGGTTTCGCAGTTCGTCGCCATCCGTCGGGGAGGTAGGGGGCGCCCGCTGTCAGCGGGGCGCCAGCACCATCATCATCTGGCGGCCTTCGAGCTTCGGCTCCGCCTCGACCTTGGCGATCGGCGCGACTTCCTCGCGCACCTTGTTCAGAAGCTGCATGCCGAGTTCCATATGCGCCATCTCGCGGCCGCGGAAGCGCAGCGTCAGCTTGACCTTGTCGCCGTCCTCGAAGAAGCGCCGCACGGCCTTCATCTTGGTCTCGTAGTCATGGCTGTCGATGTTCGGGCGCATCTTGATCTCCTTGATCTCGATGACCTTCTGGTTCTTGCGCGCCTCGGCCGCCTTCTTCTGGTTGGCGTATTTCAGCTTGCCGAGATCGAGGATCTTGGCGACAGGCGGCTGCGCGTTGGGCGATATCTCGACAAGATCGAGCCCCGCCTCTTCGGCAAGCAGCAATGCGTCGTTGATGGAAACTTCGCCACGATTGTGGCCGTCTGCGTCGATGAGCTGGACCCGGGGCACCCGGATGTCTCGGTTGGAGCGCGGACCGTCCTTGGTGGGTGCCGCTGCTTTGAAAGGTCTGCGAATGGTCGTGGTCTCCTCGGCCGTTTCGTTCAGGGTTTCTTTGAGTTCAATTGCTTGGACGCGCCTATGTGGTGAGCGCGCGGCCGGAGTCAATAGCACAGCCTCGCCAGGAAATCACCTCAAAGCTTGCTATTGCCTGTACCAAGCGAAGAAACGTCGCGAGCACTTTTCGGCGAACCATCGGTTGTGTCAAAAGACCGGCCTGAAAGGGATGAGGTCATGAACGTCAGCGCGCCAGTTTTCATCAATGTGGACGGCTCGGCGATCGCCGTCAGGCAGGCGCCGGGCGCAGCGCCTGGCATTGTCTGGCTGGGCGGCTACAAGTCCGACATGCTGGGCACCAAGGCCGAGGCGCTGTCGGCCTGGACGAGCGGCGAAGGCCGCGCCTATCTGCGCCACGACTATTCCGGCCATGGCGAATCGGGCGGCGATTTCGCCGATGGCACCATCTCGAAATGGCTGGCCGAGAGCCTCGCCGTCTTGCGGCGTTTCAGCAAGGGCAAGCAGATCCTGGTCGGCTCCTCGATGGGAGCATGGATCGCGCTGCGCATGGTGCAGGAATTGCGCAAGGCCGGCGACGACCGCGTCGTCGGCCTTGTGCTGCTTGCGCCGGCGCCTGATTTCACCGTCGAACTGATCGAGCCGGTGCTGACCAAGGCACAAAAGCGCGACCTTTCGAAAAAGGGATATTTTGAGGAACCGTCCGACTATTCGGACGAGCCCTATATCTACACGCGTGCGCTGATCGAGGACGGCCGGGCGAACCGGGTGATGGCCGGGCCGATCGACACCCATTGCCCGGTGCATATCCTGCAGGGCCTGGCCGATCCCGACGTGCCGTCGGGCCATGCGCTGAAGCTCGCCGCCCTTTTGCCGGCCGACGACGTCACGCTGTCGCTGATCCCCGACGGCGACCACCGCCTGTCCCGCCCCGAGGACCTCGACATGCTCAGGCGCGCTGTCGCCGACATGGTTCGGCGGGCCGCCTGACGATGCGCGTTTCCATCCCGATATCCGCCTTCGTCGCGGCGATCGTCGGCTTTGGCGGCACGCTGGCCATCGTCATTGCCGCCGCCAAGGCGGTCGGCGCGACCCAGATCGAGACCGCGAGCGGGGTGACGACGATCTGCCTGGCCATGGCCATCGAATGCCTGTGGCTGTCATGGCGCACGAAGATGCCGGTCATCACGGCCTGGTCGACGCCCGGCCTCGCGCTGATCGCCGCCTCCAGCGGCTTCACCATGTCGCAAGCCGTCGGCGCCTTTGTCGTCACCGGCATCCTCTTGATCGCCACCGGCCTGTTCAAGCCGCTGACCTGGCTGATCGCGCAGATTCCGGCCTCGGTCGCGTCCGGCATGCTGGCCGGCATCCTGGTCGGCTTCGCCATCAATGCGGTGAAGGCCGTTCCAGCCGATCCATGGCTGATCCTGCCGCTGATCGCCGCCTTCTTCGTCATCCGGCTGTTCAACCCGGCGGTCTCGGTGCTGGTGGTGCTGATCGGCGGCGGCCTTGCCGCCTTCCTCACCGGCCGCGTCGGCGGCCTGCCGGCGCCGGAACTGTCGACGCTGACGCTGATCATGCCTCAGTTCAGCGCCTCGGCGATCATCGGCCTGGCCTTGCCGCTCTACCTCGTCACCATGGCCTCGCAGAACCTGTCCGGCCTCGCCGTGCTGAAAGCCGCCGGATATCACCCGGAACCCGCCCCGCTGATCGGCGTCACCGGCTTGTTTTCGCTGCTTTCGGCGCCGTTCGGCGCCTCGACCACCAATCTGGCGGCGATCTCGGCGGCGATCTGCACCGGCCCGGATGTTCATCCCGACCCTGCCGAGCGCTGGAAGACGGGGCCGTTCTATTCACTTGCCTATCTGGTCTTCGCCATTTTCGGCGCTTCGCTGGTGGCAATCTTCGCCGTCCTGCCGCAGAGCCTGATCGTGCTGGTCGCCGGCCTGGCGCTGACGGCGCCTTTAGCCAACGCGCTGTCCATCGCGCTTCACGACGCCGGCGAGCGCATGCCGGCCACGGTCGCCTTCGCGGTCACCGCCTCGGGGCTCACTATGTTCGGCGTCGGCGCGGCGTTTTGGGGGCTGGTCGCCGGAATGGTCGTGCTTTTCCTGGAAAAACTCAAAAAGCGATAATCATTTCAGGCTCTTCGCCGGTTTTGGCCGAACTTGCCTTGAATCGCCGATTTCGCCTTCCCATTTCGATTCCACGCAGCCGGAATGGCTGTCTCCAACGGAAGGATTGGGAGAAAATGAACACAACCGCATTGATCCGTCCGGCCTGGACGCCGGCGACCATCGCGCTGATGGTGATCGGCTTCATGGTGTTCTGGCCGCTCGGCCTCGCCATGCTCGCCTACATCATCTGGGGCGACCGGCTCGAAGGCTTCAAGCGCGACGTCAACCGCGCCACGGACGGCGTCTTCGCCGGCTGCCGCCGCGGTTCCGAGAAGGCCGCCCGCTGGGGCCACGGTTCGTCCCGCACCGGCAACGTCGCTTTCGACGACTGGCGCGAGAAGGAGCTTGAGCGCCTCGCCGAGGAGCGCCGCAAGCTCGACGAGATGCTGACCGAATTCGACGAGTATGCTCGCGAGCTGCGCCGCGCCAAGGACCAGGAAGAGTTCGACCGCTTCATGGCCCAGCGCAACAAGCCGAGCGCGCCGACCACCACGAACGACACGACCGGAAAGACCGGTCCGAAGCGCGGCAAGGGTACGAACCTGCTCGACGACTGAGGCCGCGCGACAGGTCTCGGTATGTTATGCGGCGTCGCGCAAGCGGCGCCGTTTCTTTTTTGTTCTCCATGTGGCTTCCCTCCCTCTGGCCGTTTTCCTCGAATCGCGTATCGTCCAGCCATGTCCATCGGCTTCTTTCGCAACCTGACCAAGCCTAAGCCCAAGCCCGTCGTCGAGCGCGAGCACTGCGTCGCCGGCCGCACGTTGCCGCTCAAGATCGTCGAGAGCGCCAGGGCCCGGCGGCTGACGCTGCGCATCGATTCCGGCGGCCAAGGCCTGCGCATCACCGTGCCGCCCGGCCTGCGGCGCGGCGAGGTGGAGAAATTCCTCGACCGCCACCAGGACTGGCTGGAGCAGCGCCTGGCCAAGGTGCCGACGCGTCCGCAGGTGCGGCCCGGCATCAGAATCCCGATCCGCGGCGTGCCGCACCGCATCGTCCATGAGCCGGCAAAGCGAGGCACCGTCACCGTTGCGCGCGACGATCGCGGCCCGCTGCTTATCGTCCATGGCGAGCGCGTGCATCTGCCGCGCCGCATCGCCGACTATCTGAAGCGCGAGGCCAAGCGCGAGATCGAGAAACTGGTGGTGAAGCACACCGAGGCGATCGGCAAGCGCGCGAAGGCGATCCGGTACAAGGATACCTCCAGCCGCTGGGGATCATGCACCTCGGAGGGCAATCTCTCCTTCTCGTGGCGCATCATGATGGCCCCGCCGCCGGTCATCAATTACCTGGTGGCGCATGAGGTCGCGCATCTCAAAGAGATGAACCACGGCCCGAAATTCTGGAAGCTGTGCGAAAAGCTCTGCCCGGACACCGACCGCTGCAAGGACTGGCTGAAGCGCAACGGCGGCGCGCTGCAGGCGATCGTGTTTGAGTAAATAAAGCTGACGCCGATAGGATCAGACCGTTAGGCAGCGTTCCTTCGCGCCCCCCTCTGTCCTGCCGGACATCTCCCCCACGAGGGGGGAGATTACCGGTTTCTCCCGCGGCGCCTCTTTTGCAACGTTGGTTTAATTGGCGAAAGCCGGCGCGACGTCCGATCTCCCCCCAAGTGGGGCAGATGTCCGGCAGGACAGAGGGGGGCGCTGTCCCGCCGGCGTCCGCCGGGTTCAGGACGCAACCCCTCAATCATCATTCGCGGCATTCAGCTCCTCGGGCCGCAACCCTTCCTTGCCCGGATGCGGCCAGGGCAGAAAATTCGGGTCGAAGGCATCGCTGCCGAAATAGTCCAGCGCCCGGTGCGCCTCGGCGCCGTTGAAGTCGGACTTCGCCATCAGATGGACGATCACCTCGCGCGCCTGCGCGATCTTCTGTTTGAGTTCGGCGACGGTCTGGTCGGCCATTTGTCTGCTCCCGCCTGCATTGCCTCAGATTCAAGTTAGCGCTTTCTGATCGACCGGCAACAGCATGCTTTTTCTCGACTCTTCGGCCGTTTCGTGCCAATCCCGCGCCATGACGCTCGACATCAAGATCTGCGGATTGAAGACTGACGCCGCGATGGCCGCCGCCCTTGCCGGCGGCGCCAGCCATGTCGGCTTCATCTTCTTCGCCAAAAGCCCGCGCTATGTCGATCCGGCCGAGGCCGGCCGTCTGCGCCAGGCGGCCACCGGCAAGGCCAAGGCGGTCGCTGTCACCGTAGACGCTGACGACACCTTCCTGGACGAGATCGTCGCCGGGATGCGGCCCGACATGCTGCAGCTCCATGGCGCGGAGACGCCGGCGCGGGTTGCGGAGCTGAAGGCCCGCTATCGGCTGCCGGTCATGAAGGTGCTGTCGGTCAGCGAGGCGGCGGATCTCGACCGGCTGAAACCCTATATCGGCATTGCCGACCGCATCATGTTCGACGCCAAGCCTCCCAAGGGGTCGCAATTGCCGGGCGGCAATGGCGTCGCCTTCGACTGGCACATCCTTGCCGGCCTTGACGCCGGCCTCGATTACATGCTTTCCGGAGGGCTCAACGCCGCCAATATCGGCGATGCCCTGAGACTGGCCAATCCGCCCGCAATAGACATCTCGTCGGGCGTGGAAAGCGCTCCGGGCGTCAAGGATCCGGCGCTGATCGAGCAGTTTTTCCGGGCCGTCAGGGCTGCGCGCGACGACCGCGCCGCCTGAACAACTCAAAGGCCAAGATTTAGGAGATCGGCGATGAACAAGCCGGCCATGCCCAATTCCTTCCGCACCGGGCCCGACGAGCAGGGCATGTTCGGCATCTTCGGCGGCCGCTTCGTCGCCGAGACGCTGATGCCGTTGATCCTCGATCTCGAAGAACAGTGGAACAAGGCCAAGAACGATCCGGAGTTCAAGGCCGAGTTGCAGAACCTGTCGACCCACTATGCCGGGCGGCCGTCAAAGCTCTATTTTGCCGAGGGCCTCACAAGACATCTCGGCGGCGCCAAGGTCTATTTCAAGCGCGAGGACCTGAACCACACCGGCTCGCACAAGATCAACAACTGCCTCGGCCAGATCCTGCTCGCCAAGCGCATGGGCAAGAAGCGCATCATCGCCGAGACCGGCGCCGGCCAGCACGGCGTCGCCTCGGCAACCGTGGCGGCCCGCTTCGGCTATCCTTGCGTTGTCTACATGGGCGCCACCGACGTCGCCCGCCAGAGCCCCAACGTCTTCCGCATGAAGCTGCTCGGCGCCGAGGTGCGTCCGGTCACCGCCGGCCACGGCACGCTGAAGGACGCCATGAACGAAGCCCTGCGCGACTGGGTGACCAATGTCGAGGATACCTATTACCTGATCGGCACCGCCGCCGGCCCGCATCCCTATCCCGAGCTGGTGCGCGACTTCCAGTCGGTGATCGGCACCGAGGCACGGGCCCAGATACTGGAGCAGGAAGGCCGCCTGCCCGACGTGATCATCGCCGCAGTCGGCGGCGGCTCCAACGCCATCGGCCTGTTCCATCCCTTCCTCGACGACAAGGATGTCCGCATCATCGGCATCGAGGCGGGTGGACACGGACTTGACGGCGTCGAGCACTGCGCTTCGATGAATGCCGGCAAGCCCGGCGTGCTGCACGGCAACCGCACCTATCTCCTGCAGAACGCAGACGGCCAGATCCTCGACGGCCACTCGATCTCGGCCGGCCTCGATTATCCCGGCGTCGGGCCCGAGCATTCCTGGCTGCGCGACACCGGCCGCGTCCAATATGAGCCGATCCTCGACGACGAAGCGCTCGAAGCCTTCCAACTGACGACCCGCGTCGAAGGCATCATTCCGGCGCTGGAATCGGCGCACGCCATCGCCCATGCGATGAAGATCGCGCCGTCAATGGACAAGGACCAGATCGTCATCGTCAACCTGTCCGGCCGCGGCGACAAGGACGTGCACACGGTGGCCAAGATGCTGGGCATGGAGATCTGACAATGACCACCCGCATCGACCGCCGCATGGCGAAGCTCAAAGCCGAAGGCCGCCCGGCGCTCGTCACCTATTTCATGGGCGGCGATCCGGACTACGACACCTCCTTAGCCATCATGAAGGCGCTTCCCGGCGCCGGTAGCGATGTCATCGAGCTCGGCATGCCGTTCTCCGATCCAATGGCCGACGGCCCGGCCATCCAGGCTGCGGGCCTCAGGGCGCTGAGAGGCGGCCAGACGCTGGTCAAGACATTGAAGATGGCGTCCGAATTCCGCGCCGGCGACGACGAGACGCCCATCGTTTTGATGGGTTACTACAACCCGATCTATATCTACGGCGTCGACCGCTTCCTCGTCGATGCCAAGGCGAGCGGCATCGACGGCCTGATCGTCGTCGACCTGCCGCCGGAGATGGACGAGGAGCTTTGCATCCCGGCGCTGAGGGCCGGCATCAACTTCATCCGTCTGGCGACGCCGACCACCGACGACAAGCGCCTGCCCAAGGTTTTGGAGAACACCTCCGGCTTCGTCTATTACGTCTCGATGACCGGCATCACCGGCTCCGCCCTTGCCGACACCGCCAAGGTTGCGGCGGCGGTCAAGCGCATCAAGGGTCATACCGCGCTGCCGGTCTGCGTCGGCTTCGGCGTCAAGACCGCCGAGCAGGCGCGGGTGATCGGCGCCTCTGCCGACGGCGTCGTCGTCGGCACCGCCATCGTCAACGCGGTCGCCAACGTGCTCGGACCCAAGGGCGAGAAGACCGCCGATCCGGCCGAGGCGGTCGCCACGCTGGTCAGCGGCCTTGCCCAGGGCGTGCGTTCGGCCCGCCTTGCTGCCGCCGAATAGTTTTCCTACCTCTTCTTCGTCAGGACAGGAGCCGAAGCGATGAACTGGATCACGAACTACGTTCGCCCGAAGATCAATTCGATGCTCGGCCGGCGCACCGACATGCCGGAAAACCTCTGGATCAAGGATCCCGAGACGGGCGAGATGATCTTCCACAAGGATCTCGAATCCAACCAGTTCGTCATCCCGTCCTCCGGCCATCACATGAAGATCTCGGCCAGGGAGCGGCTGAAATACTTCTTCGACGACGGCAAATACGAGACGCTGGAGAACCCCAAGGTCGTCCAGGATCCGCTGAAGTTCCGCGACGAGAAGCGCTACACCGATCGCCTGAAAGAGGCGAAGGCCAAGACCGGCCTCGAAGATGCAATCCTCAACGCCGCCGGCACCATCGAAGGCCTGCCGGTCATCGTCACGGTGCAGGATTTCGCCTTCATGGGCGGCTCGCTCGGCATGGCGGCGGGCGATGCCATCGTGCATGCTTTCGAGGTTGCCCTGCAGCGCAGGCGGCCGCTGATCCTGTTCGCCGCCTCCGGCGGCGCCCGCATGCAGGAAGGCATCCTTTCGCTGATGCAGCTGCCGCGCACCACCGTCGGCGTCGACCGGCTGAAGGAAGCCGGCCTGCCCTACATCGTCGTGCTCACCAACCCGACCACCGGCGGCGTCACCGCGTCCTATGCCATGCTTGGCGACGTCCATATTGCCGAGCCCGGCGCGCTGATCGGCTTTGCCGGCCCGCGCGTGATCGAGCAGACCATTCGGGAAAAACTGCCGGACGGCTTCCAGCGCTCCGAATACCTGATGGAGCACGGCATGGTCGACATGGTGGTCTCGCGTCTGGAGATGCGCCCCACCGTCGCCAGGCTGTTGAAGATGCTGCTCAAGGTCCCGGCGGCCGAGAAGCCGGCTGAGGCGGAGATCCTGCCGCCGGCGGTTGTCAATGCCGAGGCGCGGCCGCAAGCCTGACGCGATATCGGCTTGACGCGACATCGTTCGCCGCGAACCGCGATTGCGCGCCAGCTGTGGTGCGCGGTAGCTGTTTGATTTGCGCATCATCCGTTCCGAAAACCGATTTCCGGTTTTCGAGGTCATGCGCCAGAGCAATTCCAGCAAAAGTGCGCAGCGGTTTTGCGTCCGGAATTGCGCAAGAACAAAAATGGTAGAGCATTGAAGGCGATCCTGTTCTTTCGCCGCAAATGCTCTAGGATTCCGCCATGACCACACTCGCCGCCGACCGCGAAATCGAACATCTGATGACGCTCCACCCGAAAGGCTTCGACCTTTCGCTGGACCGCATCACCCGGCTGCTCGAGCGTCTGGGCAATCCGCAGGACCGGCTGCCGCCGGTCATCCATATCGCCGGCACCAACGGCAAGGGCTCCTGCGCCGCCTTCTCGCGGGCGCTGCTGGAGGCGGCGGGCCACCTCGTCCACGTGCACACCTCGCCGCATCTGGTGAACTGGCATGAGCGCTATCGGCTGGCCGCCGAAGGCGGCGGCAAGCTTGTCGACGACCAGGTCTTTGCCGAGGCCATCGCGCGCGTCGCCAAAGCCAACCAGGGCCAGAAGATCACCGTCTTCGAGATCCTGACCGCCGTCACCTTCATCTTGTTTTCCGAGCATCCGGCCGAAGCCGCGATCATCGAGGTCGGCCTCGGCGGCCGCTTCGACGCCACCAATGTCGTCGCGCGGCCCG
This sequence comes from Mesorhizobium sp. M1C.F.Ca.ET.210.01.1.1, assembly GCF_004791585.1. Classification (GTDB taxonomy): domain Bacteria; phylum Pseudomonadota; class Alphaproteobacteria; order Rhizobiales; family Rhizobiaceae; genus Mesorhizobium. The sequence continues at coordinate 160,507 of NZ_SRUU01000006.1, read as the reverse complement.
CCGTCTCGGTGATCATGCCGATATCGATGGATCACGAAGCCTATCTCGGCGACCGCGTCGAGCTGATCGCGGCCGAAAAGGCCGGCATCATGAAGCGCGGCTGCCCGGTGGTGATTGGCGCGCAGGAAAGCGAGACGGCGCTCGAGGTGCTGATCGAGACGGCCGAGCGGCTGGATTGCCCGACCGTCGTCTACGGCCAGGACTTCCTTGCCTTCGAGGAGAACGGCCGCATGGTCTATCAGGACGAGGACGGGCTGATGGACCTGCCGCTGCCGCGCCTGCCCGGACGCCATCAATTCGCCAATGCCGCCGCGGCCATCGCCGCGGTCAAGGCGGCCGGCTTCGAGATCGGTCACCGCGCCGCCGAACGGGCGATGGCTCATGTTGCCTGGCCGGCCCGGATGCAGAAGCTGACGCAGGGCAAGCTGGTGGACCTGGCGCCCAAGGGCGCCGACATCTGGCTCGACGGCGGCCACAATCCTGGCGCCGGCGTCGTCATCGCAGAAGCGCTGGCCGAGCAGGAGGAGAAGAACCCGCGGCCGCTGGTCCTCATTTCCGGCATGATCAACACCAAGGACCAGACCGGCTATTTCAGTGCCTTCAAGGGGCTCGCCCGACATGTCTACACGGTGCCGGTGAGCATGAGCGATGCCGGCGTGCCGAATGACGAGCTGGCGCTGCGCGCCACCGAAGCCGGCCTGTCGGCCGAGCCGGTCAGCTCGGTCGCCAGCGCGCTGATGCTCTTGCGCGACAGCTGGGATGGCCCGGCGCCGCGCATCCTGATCGGCGGCTCGCTCTATTTCGCCGGCGCGGTGCTGGACGAGAACGGCACGCCGCCGACTTAAGCAATTCCAGGAAAAGTGCGTAGCGGTTTTCCGCCCGGAGTTGCGCAGGAAGCGAGTTCGGGATCGCGCAGCGGATTTCGGCGGGGGCCGAAAGGAATGTCCATGATCAAAGTGAAGCAACTCGCCCATGTCTGCATCTTCGCGCATGACCTGGACGCGACGCGCAGCTTCTACCGCGAGGTGCTCGGCATGGACACCAGGTTCAACTTCCTGCGCGACGGCAGGATTTTCGGCTTCTACCTCGACTGCGGCGGTCGCAGCCATGTCGAGGTGTTCGAGAAGAGCGAGGCCCGCTACAGCGAGGCGAACCAGATCAACCATTTCTGCCTGGAGGTGGAAGACATCGATGCCGCGATTGCCCATATCCGGTCGAAAGGCGTCGAAGTGGCGCCGAAGAAGCTCGCCTGCGACGACACCTACCAGGCGTGGATCAAGGATCCGAACGGTGTGAAGATCGAGCTGTTCGAATACACGGACCAGAGCGCGCAGTTCGCCGGCGGCGACCGTATCGCCGACTGGTGATCGGAGCGGCACGTCGCCGACGTGAGCAATTTGACGTTTAGGCAGCAAGATGCATCGCGGCGGGCAGCGCCAGCGAAAGGCCCGACAGGAAAAGCAGGACAAAGACGATCTTTCGCATCGTCCCTTGCGACAATGACGGCGGCCAGCGGCGCGCCGCATAGGTCATCAGCATTACAGCCGGTATGGCGAGGACGAGCGCGATAGGCGACATGGTCGGCAGGTTGCCGCTTGCGGCCACGAGGATGAGCCGAACCACCTGCGCAGCGCCGAAGGCGGTAACCAGCGTTTCCGTACGCGTTCGTGCGGCATTGGCTGGCGAAAGAGATGATAGACGAGCGGCGGGCCACCAGTCGCGAACAGCCCGCTCATCAGGCCCGAAATGACGCCGAAGCCGACGAAACTCGCGTCCGACGACCGTTTTGCCAAGCCGGCAGGCCTGATTGCCAGTTGCAGGCTGGACATCATGATGACTAGGCCAAATCCGACTTTCAGCAGATCGGCCCGCGTGTCCGCCAGCCATTCCAACACGGCATAACCCAGGAACAGCGAAGGCAGGCTTGCGATCAGGATCAGCCGCAGCTCGCGCTGCGCAACCTCGCGCCAGCCGCCCTGGATCAGCATTTGCGTTGCGTTGACCAAGGTCAGCATGCCGACCATCGCGGCTGCGTCCGGGAGCGGCAGCAGGCCGACAAGCGCGATCGCGCCCATCATCACCAGACCGAAGGCGAAACCCGTCAGGGTCTGGACATAAGCGGCGACCGCCGCAAGGCCGGCAAAGGCGACGACAGGTGCTACACCCATGACATCCTGCACGACGCCGGGATGGAACCGTGCAAGCCGGCAACCACGGCAAGCCTACTTCAGCTCGATCTCGATGAAGGCGTATTCACCCTCATTGGCGTTGATGACGTCGTGCTCGACGCCTTCCTTGCGGAAATAGGGCGCGCCCTTCTTCATCTCGGCGAAGGATTCGCCGTCCTTGGTCACCAGCTTCACCTTGCCGTCCATCAGCGGCACCACGACGTAGTCGTGGCCATGGCGGTGCCAGCCGGTGTTGGCGCCCGGTGCGAAGCGGTACTCGGTGACGATGACCCGCTCATTGTCGATGAAGACGGTGGCCTTGGCTGTTCCGGTCATGGGCTTCTCCCTTTCTCGTAGAGAAGGCGATGGAACGCCATCACGTCAGGGCCAGGACGCTGTCAGCGATAACGCCAAAGAAAAAGCCCGGCGCGACGGCCGGGCTCGATCTTGAAATCTTCTGGCTTGGCTCAGGCAAGGCTGCCGTTGATCCAGTGCGACAACGCGGTCTTCGGCGCGGCGCCCACCTTCATGTCGGCCACCTCGCCGCCCTTGAAGATCATCAGCGTCGGGATCGAGCGCACACCATACTGCGCGGCCAACTCGGGATTCTCGTCGATGTTGAGCTTGGCGACCTTGACCTTGGAGCCCAGCTCGTTTGCGATCTCTTCCAGCGACGGGCCGATCATCTTGCACGGGCCGCACCATTCCGCCCAGAAATCCACCACGACCGGCTCCTTGGCGTTGAGCACATCGGCCTGGAAATTCCCCTTGTCGACCTTGACGGTGGCCATGCTGAAATCCTTTCGAAAACTCGGGTTGCACCAAATGTGGTGGTTGTAGCGGCGATGTTCAAGCAGTTCTTGTGTCACGCTCCCGTGAGTCGGGCAAGGGCATCGTCCATGGCCCTGGCCGGCAGCTCGATCAGCCTGGGCGCCTCGGTGAAGAGCAGCGCAGCCGTCACCTCGCGGCCGGGATAGAGTGGCTTCAGCAGCGCGCGGTAGAGCGCAAGCTGGAGCACATAAGCCGGCGGCACCTCGGCGAGGCTGGCCGGCGCCGGACGGTTGGTCTTGTAGTCGATGATCGAGACCTTTTCCGCTGTGACGGCCAGCCGGTCGATCTTGCCGGAGATGGAGCGCAGCTTGCCCTTCACCTCCAGGCTGCCCATGACCGCGATTTCGGCGCGCGACGAGGGCGTGAACAGATCGCCGAACCGGCCGTCGGAGAGAATCGAGAGCACCGCTTCCAGCGCCTTGCCGCGCTCTTCGGCCAGCCAATTGGCGCCGGCGCGCGCCAGATAGCGCTCCGCAGCATTGCGCCTTTCGTGCTCGGCGATCCCCGGCAGCATCTGCAGCAATTTGTGCAGCGCCAGCCCGCGCATGACGGCAAAGCCGGGTTCGGCCTCCGCATCGAGAACCGGCGAGCGTGTGTCGGGCAGGGTTTCGTTCGCTTCGTCGATCAACGCCGAGGCACCGGAGGGCGAGAGCGGCCGCGGCAGGTCCTCATAGGGCGGCAATGGCCGGAACAGGCCGTCCGGTAGCGGCGCTACCTGCTCGAACAGGGCCGTCTCGCGCGCCGGGGTGAGCGCCAGCGGCGGCAGCTTGGTCATGTGGAAACGGTGCACGGCCACCTCGGCCGCCGCCGGGTGCCGGCGCTCTGCACTTTCCGGCGCGCCGAGCAGCGCCCGGCTGACGATCGAATGCCAGGTGCCGGTGCTTGGCGCGCGCTTGCCGTGATAGCCGCAGACGATCAGCCGGTCCTCGGCGCGCGTCATGCCGACATAGAGCAGCCGCCTGTATTCGTCGTCGGCAAGCTCGCGCGCCCGCGCCGAGGCCGCCCGCGAAACGCCGTTGGCGACGTCACTTGCCGAGCGCCACAGATAGCCCTTGCCCCTCCACTGCGCGCCCGAGCTCTCGAAGGCCATCAGCCTGGGCAGATGCTGGTCGCTGAACGGCGCCGAACCGCCATCGACCAGGAAGACGACCGGCGCTTCCAGGCCTTTGGCCGCATGCACGGTCATGACGCGTACCTCGTCGCGGGTCTGGTCCATCTCGCGCTTGATCTCGGGGCCGCTGTTCTCGAGCGTCGAGAGGAAGGATTCGAGTCCCGGCAGGCCGGTGCGCTCCTCGGCCAGGCAAAAGCTCAGGAATTCGTCGAGGATGTCGCCCGCCTCCGGTCCGAGCCGCGCCGTCATCTTGCGGCGCAGGCCGTCGCGCGAAAGCGCCGCGGCGTAGAATTCGAACACCGGCTTGAAGGCGACTTCGTTCGCCCAGGAATCAAGCCGGCTAACGATTGCCGCCAGGGCCTCGTCCCCGGCCGCATGTTGCCGGAGCGAGGCGATCAGCGACTGGTCCTTCGGTCTCTCGCCGGCGAGCGCCAGCAAGGTCTCCTCGGAGACCTCGAAGATCGGGCTGCGCAGCACGGCGGCCAGGGACAGGTCATCCTCCGGCTGGATCAAAAAATGGCCAAGCGCGATCAGGTCCTGCACCGCGATATGGCCGGGCAGGCTCAACCGGTCGGCGCCGGCGACCGGGATCTGCCGGTTCTTGAGGCTGCGCGACAGCGCATGGACAAAGCGGTCGCGCTTGCGCACCAGCACGAGGATGTCGCCGGCCGTCAGTTCCCGGCCTTTGCCTTCGATGACCTCGCCGTTCCGCAGCCAGTTCTGGATGGTCGTGGCGACATGCTCCGCCACGCGCACGGCCGGCGCGCTGGCGTGGTTGACCGGCAAGGTCCAGTCGTCCGGCTCCTCGACCATTTCTGCGCCGATCGATGGCCATACCTCGACATAGCCCGGCGCATCGTTGCGGATCGCCTTGTGGCTGAGCGGATCGGGGTCGTGGCTGATGCCGCGCCGCACGGCCGGCTCGGCGAAGACGCGGTCAACGGCGGCCAGCACATCGTCGCTGGAGCGGAACGACCAGGTGAGTTTCAGATCGGCGAAGGAGGCTTCGGCGTCGCGCACGCGGCCCGCAAACAGGAGCCGGCTTTCGGCAAAGGAATCGGGCGCCGCGCCCTGGAAGGAATAGATCGACTGCTTCTCGTCGCCGACGGCGAACACCGTGCGCTTGACCGCCTCGCGCTGGCCGAGCCCGGCGAAGAACTCCTCCGTCAGCTTCTTCACCACCTCCCACTGGTCCGGGCTGGTGTCCTGCGCCTCGTCGAGCAGGATGTGGTCGATGCCCTGGTCGAGCTTGAACTGCACCCACGGCCCGGCGTCCGGCCGCGACAGCAGGCTGACGGTGCGGGTGATCAGGTCATTGAAGTCGAGGAAGCCGCGGCTGCGCTTCAGTCGCTCATAGCGCTCGATCAGCCAGCCGGCGACGGTGAGCGCCGCCGCCGTCCCTTCCAGCATGCGGAACAGCGCCAGCCGGTCCGACACGTCGAGGATCGCCTTGGCCGCCGCCAGATAGCGCTCGGGCAGGTCGGGCAGCCGGTCGACCAGGGCCTTCTTGAAGACTTTAGGAGGATCGTAAGGGTCGCCGTCGGAGCGCAGGAATGCCTTGGCGAGAAGCCGCAGCCGCCGGATCGGATCAGCCTCGGCAAAGGCGCTCTGCGCGTAAGGCAGCACGTTGTTCAGAACTTGCCGCGCATCGGCAGCCTCGGCGGCACGGGCGAATTCGGCGAACTGACCGGGCGCGAAGCCCGGCAGCGGCCAGACGGAGGCGGCGATGTCCTCGGCCGCCTGTCCGGGCCTGAAGCCGAATTCGGCGAAGAGCGGCCGGAAATCCCGGCTTCTGCCGAGCCTGGCGATAAAGCGACGCAACGCGTCGCGCTTGCCGACGATCTCCGACAGCAGCATGTCGAGCCCGAACTCGCCGCCGCGCTCCAGCACTGTGGCGAAGGCTTCCGCCAGGCCTTCGACGCCGGCACCCGCGCCCGAAATCATGTCGCGGCGGGCATCGGCGAACAGCGAGGCCTCCATCTGCGGGTCGAGCATCTCGAAATGCGCGGGAATGTTGGCTTCCAGCGGGAACTGGTGCAGCACCGATTCGCAGAAGGCGTGGATGGTCTGGATCTTCAGCCCGCCCGGCGTCTCCAGCGCCTCGGCGAACAGCCGGCGCGCACGGCGCATTGTGTCGCGGTCGGCGTCGCGGTCGTCGAGCGCCGCGATCCTCACCGCAAGCTCGGCATCGGGCAGCGCGGTCCATTCCGACAGCGTCGAGAACACCCGGTTCGACATGTTGGCGGCGGCGGCGCGGGTATAGGTGAGGCACAGGATCTTCGACGGATCGGTGCCGTTGAGCAGAAGCCGGATGACGCGCTGCGCCAGCACATGCGTCTTGCCCGAGCCGGCATTGGCCGACACCCAGGCGGAATTCTGCGGATCGGAGGCGCGCGCCTGGCTGGCGGCGGTGTCGGAGGGGATCGGATATTTCATCCTTCCGCCTCGTCCTCGCTTGCGCCGCCGGCCGACCATTCGAGCACGCGGGCTAGATGGTCGTAGTCGCCGTCGGCCTCGCCCTCGCGGAACGGCAGCGCCCGCGACAGATAGCCGGTCGCAGGATCCGCATAATGGAACAGCAGCCGCTCAAGCCGCGCCCAGGCCTCTTCGGCAAGCTCGTTGGCGGTTTTCGGCTTGCGGTTGTATTCCAGGATCGATTCCTCGAACACCTCGCCGTTCGGCTTCAGCCGCACGAAGGCAAGCTGCGAAGGCTCGCAAATCCCGAGCTCCTTGAATGCGCCGCGCCGCAGAAGCGCGCCTTCAAGCGCGAGCTGCGGCGACAGAAGCGTGTGCGCCTGCGCCTTCGAGGGCGAGGAACCTGTCTTGTAGTCGAGGATATCGGCCATGCCGCCGGCGAGCAGGTCGACGCGGTCGGCATAGCCGGAGAGCGTGACGCCGGTGAGTCCGACGACGGTTCTTTCGGCGCGCTCCTCGGCATAGCGCCTGGCGACGGCCTCGGCGCGGGTATGCTCCCATTCGATGATGTTTTCCGCGAGCTTTTCGAAACGCGGCCACCACACCGCTTCGATGTCGGGCGGCAGCGCTGCGTCGGCGAAGCAGATACGGCCGGCTTCGATCAGGCTTGCCAGTGCGCCCGGCGTTCTTGGATCCTCGACCCTTCGCGAGAACAGATGCAGGATTTCGTGGAACAGCGTGCCGCGCTCGGCGGCGCCCGGATCGCGGATCACCGGGTCTAGCGGCATCAGGCTCAGAATGCGCCTGGCATAGATCGCATAGGGATCGCGGCGTAGCGTCTCGATCTCGGTGACGGAGAAATGCTGCGGCCTGAGCCGCAGCGGCGGCTTCGGCTGCGGGCGCGCCGCGAAGTCCTTCCTGTCGCCGGCGTCGAGCGCTCTGGCCCAGCCGAGCAAGGCATCGCCGCGCCGGCTGATGGCCGTCGCCGGATCCTTGCCGATGAACGTGAGGATGCGCTGCAGCCAGCGCGACGGCACCGCCGGCGCGTCGCCGGATCGCGCCGAGCGCGTCAGCACCACCGTTTCAGAGCCCATCGCCATCTGGAAATCATGCGCGGCGAGGCCGATACGCCGTTCGGGCGGCTCGAGGTCGATGCCGGTCTTCATCAGCCGCGACATGAAGCGGTCGCTCTCGGGCTTGCGTGGCCACACCCCTTCGTTGAGGCCGCCGATGACGAGCGTGTCGACACCTTGCAGGCGGGCCTCCAGCGCGCCCCAGATGGCGATGTTGCGGTCGGTGCCTTGCGCCGGTTTGACCGTCTCCGGCGCGATCAGCGCCTCCATCACGTCGGGCCATTCGTCTGCCGCGAAGGTGAAGGGCGAGGATACGGCGACCAGTCCGCGCAGCAGCTCAGCCAGCTTTTCGCCGGCATCGCCGGCATAGAGTTCAGTCAGGCTGCCGTCGGCCGATCGGCCAAGACCTTCCAGCGCCGCGACGCTCGCCCGCGTCAAGGTCGCGATATCGGCATCCTTGTCTTCGCGCATCGCCGTAACCCGGGAGAGCGCATCGGCAAGACGGCCAAGCACATCGCGTGCCTGCTCGATACCGCGCACGGTGAGGCGCGGGAACCAGAACGGCGGACGGCTGTCGCCGCCGAGACCGGCGAGCCGCGCCTCGAAAAGCGCGCCGAGCGTGGCAATGTCTGGCCGGCCCGTTCCGCCGCGCAGCGCCACCAGTTCCACAAGTTCGGCGGCCCGGCGCATGACCTGGCGATCGAGGCCGAGGCCAAGCAGCGGATGCTTGAGCAGCGACAACAGACCCACCGGATCGCCGGGCCGGAACGCAGCGTTCAGCGCCAGCCTGAGCAGGCTGGCCGCCGGCGTGTTGGCGAGCGGCGTGCCGCCGGAATCGTCGGCGACGACGCCAAAACGCAGCAACTCGGCCGAGACCCGCCGCGCCAGCGCCCGATCGCCGGTGACGAGCGCCGCGCGCCTGCCGGGCAATTCCACGGCGCGCTTCAGCGCAATCGCGATCGCAACGGCCTCGTCGCGCTCGTTGGCGGCTTCCACCAGCGTCACGCCGGCCAGTGCCTGCTCGACGTCGTTGGCCGAGAAACGTGGCCGCGTCTCGGTCCAGCGCTCGGTGGTCTCGGCCGGCCGCAGCGCCTCGCCGACAAGGGCGGCGCGCAATGCAAGCGGCCGCGCCGCCGCGCCGATCTCCTCGACATCGCGGCGCGGCACGCCGATGCCGCCGATGAGTTTCGCCAGGCCGTATTGCGGGTGGCCGAGCGTCGCAGGGCGCGCGCCGGGCGCCGTTATCGCGGCGAAGGATGCGTCATCCAGCTCAGGGTCGAGGCCGGGCAGCACGACGGCGCCGTTGGGCAGGGCGGCGATGACGCCGAGCAGCTCGGCGGTCGCGGGAATGGAGCCGGTCGAGCCGGCGGCGATCACCGGTCCGGCCGGCGGATTGCGCTTCAGCCGCCCCGCCTCCAGCCGGATCAGCGTGCTGCGGTGCGCCGCTGGATTGGAGCGGTTGCGCTCTTTCAGCAGCTCCGGCCAGTTGTCGGTGACGATGCCGAGGAAATCGAGCGTCACCTGCCACCAGCCGGCGAGGTTTCCGGTAACCAGCGTGGCAAGCGTGGCCCAATCCGTGCCCTCGGTCTCGATCTCGTCCATCAGCCGGGCGAGGTCGCGCGCCAGCCAGATGGCGTCGGCGGCTGAGGTCGGCACGACGAATTCCTCGTTGAACCGCTCCCTGACATGCGCCGGAAGGCTCTCCTTCCAGGCACGCACCAGCGGCGCCAGCAACAGCAGCCGCTCCTGCGCCGCGATCGGCGGCGCGAGGTCTATTGCCGGTGCCGCCTCAGCGTCAAAGGCTGCTTCATCCTCGTCGAATTCGCCGAGCGGACGCACCGTCGGCAGGATGGCCGAGCGACGTCCGAGCACCTCGACGAAGACGCCGCGCAATGCACGCGCCGCGCGCCGCGTCGGCACGTAGATGGTGGCGTCGGCCAGCGCCAGCGGGTCGCCGTCGAAGCGGAAGCCGGGGATCAGGCGGCCATCGAGCAACGCCTCGGCCAGCGTCGGCAGGAACGGCGCTCCGGGCGGGATGGAAAAGACGCGGCGCGAGCCGCTCATACCGCTTTCGCGAGCGCGCCGGCGACCGCCGCTTCGGCCGCCGGAATGGCGTCTGGCGTGCCGACGGTGATCCAGCGGCCTCTCATCGCCATCCCGAACAGGCGGCCGGCGGCGATCGCCTTGTCGAAATAAACGTTGAGGGAATGTGAACCCGTCGAGGCGCCCTTGAAAATGCGCGGATGGATGATCGCGGCGCCGGCATAGATGAGGCCGGTCGGATCGCCCTTCGAGCGCCGCAACGCGCCGTCCGGCGCGACCAGGAAATCGGTGCCGACGCAGTGCCCGGTCGCTGAGTCGAGATCGGTGAGCATCAGCAGAATATCCATTCTGGCGGCGTCCCATGCAAGGGCAAGCCGTTCGAGGCTTGGCTCGCCGCTGTCGATCCAGAAGGTGTCGGCGTTGATGATGTAGAAGGGCTCATTGCCCAAAAGCGGCAGCGCCTTGACGATGCCGCCCGCCGACTCCAGCAGGGCCTCGCGCTCGTCGGAGATGACGATCTTCGGCGCGCGCCGGCCGGTGACATGGGCGATGATCTGCTCCGGCAGATAATGCACGTTGACGACCGCCTCTCTGACCCCGGCGGCTTCCAGGCTGTCCAGCCCCCAGTCGAGCAAGGTCTTGCCGGCGATCTTCACCAGCGGTTTCGGTATCGTGTCGGTGATCGGCCGCATGCGCTTGCCGAGCCCGGCCGCAAGCACCATCGCGGTCTTCGGCTTCATGGCGAGCGTTCCTCCAGCAGGCCGTGGGCCACGTAGAATTCCTTCAGGCTGCCGAGCGCCGGATGCGCTAGCGCCCGCCTCAGATAGTCGCGGATGCGCGGCAGGTGCTTCAGATAGTAAGGCTTGCCGTCGCGCTTTTCGAGCCGCACGAAGATGCCGAGGATCTTCGAATTGCGCTGCGCCGCCATGATCGCGTAGGCCTCGGCAAAGCCGGCGTCGTCGAAAGCGCCGGCCGCGCGCCGCGCGGCGACATAGGCCGCCACCGTCCGCCGCTCGATCTCGGTCGAGACGGTGACGCGCGCATCCATGGCCAAAGAAGCGACGTCATAGGCCGCCGGGCCGATCAGCGCGTCCTGCACGTCGACGATGCCGAGCCGGTCGAGGCCGGAGCGCTCGCCGCGCCAGATGATGTTGGGCGAATGGAAGTCGCGCAGCATCAGCGTGTATTCGCTGCCCGAGAGCCGGTCGAGCACTGCGTTCCATTCCTTGTGGTAGCCGGCGCGCAATTCATCGTTTGCCGGCTTGCCCGTGATCCACGGCACATACCAGTCGACCAGAAGGTCGGCCTCGATCAGCATGGCGTCGCGGTCGAAGGGCGGCACCTCGTGGAACGCGCCCGGCGCTGCTTCCATGGGGTTTGGCCAGGCCTTGCCGTGCATCATGGAGAGCAGTTCCGCCGCCGCTTCATAGCGTTCGGCGATCGGCTGGCCGTCGCTGCCGAGGAAACCCTCGGAGCCCAGATGTTCGAGCAGCAGAAAACCCTGGTCGAGATCCTGCGCATTGATCACCGGCACGCTGACGCCGGCGGCAAGCAGCGCCCGGTCGATGGCGACGAAGGCCGTGACGGATTGCGCCGTGTGGGCGATCACCGCATAGGGCTTGCCGTCGCGCACCGGCGGACCGAGCACGAGACGCGGCGAGTTCATCAGCACGCGCGGCGCCTGGCCGGGCAGCGAGACGATCTCGTAGGAGCGGGCGGACGCATCGCCGACGAAATGCCGGCGGCTCGCCTCGCCCCAGCCGGCGGCGGCCAGAAAGTCGCGCATGGCGAGCGAGCGCGCCACGCGCTCGAATGCCGCCCCTTGCCCGGAGAGCTTCGCGATCCGGCCTTCGCCGTGTTCGGCGAGTTCGACCCAAAGCGCATTCCGCGGCAGCCGATCCCCGGCGCGTTCCGGCCATTCGATCAGCGCCGCGCCCTGGGCCAGCGCGTCGTCGAGGCCGAGCTCGTCGAGCTCGTCCGGCGAGGAGAGGCGATAGAGGTCGAAATGGTGGACCGGCACCCGCGTCTCGTAGCTCTGCACCAGCGTGAAGGTGGGGCTCGGCACTTCGAGGTTGGCGTCGTCGGCGAGCGCCCGGATCAGCGCTCGGGCGAGCGTCGACTTGCCGGCGCCGAGATCGCCTTTGAGCGCGATCGCGTCGCCGGCGCGCAGCGCCATGGCGAGGTCTTCGCCAAGCCTAGCCGTCGCCGCCTCGTCGGCGAGAAAACGTTCCAGAACAGTCTCTGCCAAAGCGCGTTACTCGGCCGCTTCGCGGATGCCGCCGGAGGGCGTGTCGGGGAAGGTGCAGATGACCGTCGTTCCCTTATCCATGCCGGTTTCGATGCGCACCGTTCCGCCGTGCAACTCGACGAAGCTTTTGACGATCGACAGCCCCAGCCCGGCGCCCCGCCGGCGGCCGCCATTGGCGCGCGGCTCGAAGCGGCGGAAGACCGATTCCAGCACGTCCGGCGGCATGCCGGGCCCGTCGTCATGCACGGAGAATTCAACCCCTTCGGCAAGCTGGCGGCAAGTGAGCGTGATGGTGCTCGCCTCCGGCGCGTAGTTCGCGGCGTTGCTCAACAGATTGTAGAGGATCTGGCGAACACGGGTCTCGTCGCCATGGAAGCTCTTCGGCGCCGCTGCGGCGTCTATCCTTAGCTTGATCGAGTGTTCCTCCAGCCGGTCGGCGACGAGCTCGGCCGCCGCCGCGATGGTTCGGTCGATGCTCATCTCCGAAATGTCGAGCTGCATGATGCCGGCGTCGACCGTCGCCAGGTCCAGTATGTCGTTGACGATGGTCAGCAGCACCGAGGACGACGAGCCGACATGCTCGACATATTCGCGCTGCTTCGGCGTCAGCGGTCCCGTCGCCGGCAGCGACAGAAGCTCGGTGAAGCCGATGATGTTGGTCAGCGGCGAGCGCAGCTCGTAGGAGACGTGCTGCACGAACTCGTTCTTCAACTGGTCGGATTTCTCAAGCGCCTCGTTCCTGTCCTTCAGCGCCCGCTCGACATTGACGGTGTCGGTGACGTCGACGAAGGTCATCATCACCTGGCCGTTGGGCAGGTGGATCACGGCATAGCTCAGCACGGTGCCGTTGACGAGCTCGGTCTGGCCGTGGCGGTCGCGTCGTTCGTCGTCGAAGCCGGTGATGGCGGCGACGAAGCCGCCCCACGGGCTGTCGGCAGCGCGCCGGTCGCAAAGGTCGCGGATCGCCGAGACATGCACGTTGGGCTTGATCGCATCCGGCTCAAGCCCCCACAGCGCCACGAAGGCGGGGTTGGACAGGCGAAGCCGTCCGTCCGGCCCGAACACCGCCACGCCTTCCGCCAGATTGTCCAGCGTCTCGCCCTGCACGCGCACCGCGGTCCGGTAGCGGCTTTCAAGATCGATCTTCTCGGTCAGGTTCTCGAACACCCAGGTCACGCCGCCCTTGGGCTGCGGGTTGGCCACCACGCGGATCGTCTTGCCGTCCGGCAGGTGCCACCAATGCTCCTGCGATTCCACGGCGCGATAGGCGCCGAGCAGGTTCTCCTTCCAGCGCCGCCACTCCGGCTGCTCGGCGATCTTGCCTTCGCTGCGCAGCCGGTCGAGCAGCAGCGCATTGTCGGGCGCGCTGTGCAGGAAGCCGCTGTCGAGGCCCCACAGCTTCTGGAATGCCTGGTTGAAGAAGCGCAGCTTTTCGTCCGTGTCGAAGATCGCCACAGCCGTGTTGAGCTGGTCGAGCGTGTCGGCATGGCTGCGCACGGTCCGCTCGTATTCGGCGCGGATCGTCTCGATCGCGCTGATGTCGCAGGCTAGTCCCGCCGAGCTGTCGGTGCTGGCGAAGTCGGTGACCGAAAACATCCGGCGGTCACCCTCGATCACCGTCGACAAATTCTGCTCAAAGACAGGGCTCGACTTGTGCTGCTCGGCGATCTGCTCACGCGCCTGGCCGCCGAGGAACTCCTTCGCCTCGCGCACGGCGGCTTCCGCGCTTTCCGCTTCCACTGCCTCGGCATAAGCGCGGTTGACCCATTTCAGCCGCCCGTCGGCCGCGCGCAACCATGTCGGCATCTTCAGCGCGTCGAGCAGGCCGAGCATGGTGTCGTAATCGGCGCCGAGCCGCTGGTTTTCGATCTTCAATCGAGCCTGGCTGCGCAGCGTTTCCGACAGTGACACGAAACGGACCAGCACATGTGCGGCGCTCTTGCGGCCGTGCACTTCCAACGGCATGCCCGCCTGCGTTTCGATGACGAGGTCGAAGGCCTTCGCCTGGTCGCGGAGCGCCGCTATGGCGTTCTCGAGCGCCGCGGCGGAGCGCGGCATCAGCCAGCGGCCGAAGGCGAGGAAGGCGGACCTCTCGTCCGGCGCGCCGCTTTCGAGCGGCAGGCTGCCGATCAGCTCCGGCTTCTTGTTCTCGGATGTCCAGACGACGACGCGCTGGTCGCGCAAATTGAGCAGGGCCTCGGAACGCTGCAGGGCCGCGTTCACGTCGGCGATGCGCGCCCTCAGCTCGACATTTTGCGATGCCGTCCGTGCCCGCTCGCGGATCAGGAAGATGGCCGAGACGAGCGCCGCGCCCATGACGCCGACGAACATGGCGAGCTGCATCACCTCGACGGTGCTGACCGCCGGGGCCATCCTTTGCGTGATGCCGGTGTCGGCATGCGCGGCAAGACCAAGCAGCGGGCCGGCAAGTGTGGAGGTGGCGAGCAGTGCGCCGAGGCGAGCGGCGGCGCGCCACGGAAAACCGCCGCCTGACGCGACGGAGCCGGTACCGATCGAATCCTCGTGGCCGCCGGAAACGGCCTTTCCCGCTCGTGGCGGGTTTTCCCCCGGCATGTCTTGGTCCTCTTCGCCGCTTGAATGCAAGACCGCCCTGAATGCGTCCCCGGCCCAACTGTCCCCGGACCGCGAATCACAACAATAACGCCTGCAGGAATCGGCGTGAAGAATCACGGGCGCAAAAAATGAAGCCGGGCGGAAAGTCAACGCCCGGCTTCAATATATTGTAGATATTTTAGCTTTGGTTAATAGCGGTAGTGTTCCGGCTTGTACGGACCCTGCGGCGTCACGCCGATATAGGCGGCCTGTTCGCCCGACAGCTCGGTGAGCTTGGCGCCAAGCTTGTCGAGATGCAGCCGCGCCACCTTCTCGTCGAGGTGCTTCGGCAGCACGTAGACCTGGTTCTGGTACTGGCCGTGCTTGGTGAAAAGCTCGATCTGCGCCAGCACCTGGTTGGTGAAGGAGGCCGACATGACGAAGCTCGGATGCCCGGTAGCGTTGCCGAGATTGAGCAGGCGTCCTTCGGACAGCAGGATCATCCGCTTGCCGTCCGGGAAGGTGATCATGTCCACCTGCGGCTTGACGTTGGTCCATTTGAGGTTGCGCAGCGAGGCCACCTGGATCTCGTTGTCGAAGTGGCCGATATTGCCGACGATCACCATGTCCTTCATCGCCCGCATATGGTCGAGCGTGACGACGTCCTTGTTGCCGGTGGTGGTGATGACGATGTCGGCCGTGGGTGCGGCGTCTTCCAGCGTCACCACCTCATAGCCGTCCATGGCCGCCTGAAGCGCGCAGATCGGGTCGACTTCGGTGACCTTGACGCGGGCGCCGGCGCCGCGCAGCGAGGCCGACGAGCCCTTGCCGACGTCGCCGTAACCGCAGACCACGGCGACCTTGCCGGCCATCATCGTGTCAGTGCCGCGGCGGATGCCGTCGACCAGCGATTCCTTGCAGCCGTATTTGTTGTCGAACTTCGACTTGGTGACGGAATCGTTGACGTTGATCGCCGGGAAGGGCAGCAGGCCCTTCTTCTGCAACTGGTAGAGACGGTTGACGCCGGTGGTCGTCTCCTCGGTGACACCGCGGATCGCTTCCCTCTGCTTGGCGAAGAAGCCGGGCGAGGCCTTCATGCGCTTCTTGATCTGGGCGAACAGGATCTCTTCCTCTTCGCTGCCGGGATTGGACAGCACGTCCTCGCCGGCCTCGGCGCGCGCGCCGAGCAGGATGTACATGGTGGCGTCGCCGCCATCGTCGAGGATCATGTTGGAGGTGCCGCCGTCGGCCCACTGGAAGATCCGGTCGGTGTAGTCCCAATAGTCCTCGAGCGTCTCGCCCTTGATGGCGAACACCGGAATGCCGGCCTCGGCGATCGCCGCGGCGGCATGGTCCTGGGTCGAGAAGATGTTGCAGGAGGCCCAGCGGATATCGGCACCCAGCGCCTTCAGCGTCTCGATCAGAACCGCCGTCTGGATCGTCATGTGCAGAGAGCCGGTGATGCGCGCGCCCTTGAGCGGCTTCTTGTCGCCGAACTCCTCGCGGCAGGCCATCAGGCCCGGCATTTCGGTTTCGGCGATCTCGATCTCCTTGCGGCCCCATCCGGCAAGCGAAATGTCGGCGACCACAAAGTCCTTGCTACCCGTCATGGCAGTGCTCCGGTGTGATTGTCTCAAAAAGCGCGCCGGCGCCGGGACGGCGCATGGAGGGGCGCGGATTGCCGGCCTGACTAGCAGATCGGTCGCCAAACGACAATGGGATATAAAGAAATCTTTATGCGCGCATGTCTTTGGTGACGTGGCGCATGTCGCTCAAAAGCGTGTTGCGGTTTTGGGATAACGACATGCACCAAAACAAGAAGTTCAGATTTCCTCGCCGAACCGAGAGGCGACCAGCTGCTCCAGCGCGTCCATCGCCGGGCCGGCCTGCGGGCCGATGGCGGTGACGCGGATCGAATAGCCGGGGCTTGCCGCCAGCATCATCAGGCCCATGATCGATGTGCCGCCGACCTTCACCCCGTCCTTCTCGACATGGATGGTGGCGTCGAAACCGCTGGCGACCTGGACGAACTTGGCCGAGGCGCGGGCATGCAGGCCGCGCTGGTTGACGATGGGGAACTCCCGCACGACCTCGTCCTTGTCCGGCGACAGTGCGTTCATTTGCTGCTCAGAAGCTGGCTGGCGACGTTGATGTATTTGCGGCCGGCGGCCTGCGCCTCGTCGAGCGCGGCGGCCATGTTGTCGCCCTTGCGGACCGAGGAGAGCTTGATCAGCATCGGCAGGTTCATGCCGGCGATGACCTCGGTGCGGCCGGATTCCATGACGGAGATGGCGAGGTTGGACGGCGTGCCGCCGAACATGTCGGTGAGCACGATGACGCCGGCCCCGGTGTCGACGCGCGCCACCGCGTCGACGATGTCGGCCCGACGCTTCTCCATGTCGTCGTCGGCGCCGATCGCGACCGTTTCGAAATTGTCCTGTGGCCCCACCACATGTTCTACGGCATGCCGGAACTCGGTGGCGAGTTGACCGTGCGTCACAAGCACGAGTCCGATCATTCGTTGGTGGCTCCCGTCATCGCCGCTTTACAGGCGTATCTTATGTTCGCCGGCCATTCCAGGCGGCGGGAGCGCTATCTTGTCGACGCACGGCCGGTTGACAAGCCCAAAATTGCGACGGCCTGGGCCATTTTGACGCATTGCAGCAAAAAAGCCGGACCGGATCACGAAAAAGGCAGGATCGACAGCCGCGCCATCACGGCCGGCAATGCTGTGACGGCATTGCGCTCGGCAAGATCGACGCGGGGCACCGGGCAGCCCGCGACCGGCTCGCTGATCTCTTCCTGGAAACGGGCCATCTCTGCCTTCGGCACCAGCCGGATATGCAGGTCGATCACGCCGCCCGGCTCGAACGGCAGCGGTCGCGGCATGAAGCCCGGCACTTCGGCGAGGCCGGCGATGATGGCGGGCGCCCGGCAGACCAGCCGCCCGCCATGCGCGGCGGCAAGCAGCCTGTCGTCGCTGATCAGGCGCGAAAACAGCCCGCGCGCCCGGCAATGATCGATGAGCGTCAGCGCCAGCGTCGTCTTGCCGGCGCCGGACGGCCCGGTGATGAGGACGCCGCGCTCGCCGATGAGGATCGCCGTTCCGTGGATGTTTTCAGCAGGACCGGGCATGATCGTATCTTGATCAGCCTTCGGCCGGCAGCGTCACCACGAAGCGCGCGCCCTTGATCTCGCCGGGCTTGGTGCCGGGGATGTTCTCCGCCGTCAGCGTGCCGCCATGCGCCTCGACGATCTGGCGGCTGATCGACAGGCCGAGGCCGGAATTCTGGCCGAAGGCCTCGCCGGCGGGCCGGTCGGTGTAGAAGCGTTCGAAGATGCGGTCGATCTTCTCGGCCCTGATGCCCGGGCCGTTGTCGTCGACGGTGACGATGTTGAACTTGCCGGCGCGCGCCAGCGAGATGGCGATGTGGCCGTGCCCCTCGGGAACGAAGGAGCGGGCGTTCTCGATCAGGTTGGTTATGACCTGGCCGATCCTGAGATCATGGCCGATGACGACGTAGCCTTTGACGCCTTGCGGCAGCTTGGCGACCTTGAGCTCGATCTCGACCGCCTTCTTGTTGCGCGTCGTCTCGCGCGAGACCGCGATGAGGTCGGTGATGAACTTCTTCAGATCGACGGTCGAGGCATCCTCGCGCGCCAATTCGGCGTCGAGACGGGACGCGTCGGAAATGTCGGTGATCAGCCGGTCGAGCCGCTTCACATCGTGCTGGATGATCTCCATCAGCCGCGCGCGTGAGGTGTCGTTCTTGGCCAGCGGCAGCGTTTCGACCGCGCTGCGCAGCGAGGTCAGCGGGTTCTTGAGCTCGTGCGAGACGTCGGCGGCGAAGCTTTCGATCGCCTCGATGCGCGCATAGAGCGCGTTGGTCATGTCGCGCACGGCGATCGACAGATTGCCGATCTCGTCCTGCCGGTCGGAGAAATCGGGGATCTCCTCGCGGCTCTTGACGCCGCGCCGCACCCGGACGGCGGCCGCGGAAAGCCGCCGCAGCGGATTGGCGATGGTGGAGGCAAGAAGCAACGAGAGGATGGCGGTGACGAGGGCCGCGATGCCGAACACGCGCAGGATCGCCTTGCGTTCGGCCGCGACGATCTTGTCGATGTCGCCGCCCTCGGTGGACAGCATCAGCACGCCGAGCACGGCGCGGAAGCGCTGGATCGGCACCGCCACCGAGACGATCTGCTCGCCCTGCTCGCTGACCCGCACGATGGTCGAAGGGCCGCCGGTCAGCGCCTTGACCACTTCGGGGAAGGCCGCGCCGTTGCCGCCGGGCTGCTCGTGATAAACGGGCAGGTCCTTGTTGCGGAAGAAGTCGAAGACGAATTTCTCGACGCGCTCCAAGAGGTCGGGCTGTTCGTCGTCGACCGGCGGCAGGTCGTAGCGCAGGATCTGGCCGCGCGAATAGAGATGCCGCGAATCGAGCAGAAGGTTGGCGTCGCGGTCATAGATGCGGGCGCGCGTGCGTGTCGGCGAGATCAGCCGCCGCAGCACCGGCGCCACGCGCTCGGGATTGATCGGGAAGTCGAGGTTGTCGAGCTGGTCCGACCCCGGCCCCAGGCTTTCGCCGGCCTGCAGCTCGAGCAGCTTTTCCGGATCGATGCTGATCGAGTCGGTCTCGACCGTCGCCGAGGCCGCGATAGCGCCGGCGATGATCTCGCCTTGCGTCATC
Source organism: Mesorhizobium sp. M1C.F.Ca.ET.210.01.1.1 (assembly GCF_004791585.1). Classification (GTDB taxonomy): domain Bacteria; phylum Pseudomonadota; class Alphaproteobacteria; order Rhizobiales; family Rhizobiaceae; genus Mesorhizobium. The sequence goes on along the minus strand of NZ_SRUU01000006.1, from coordinate 141,374 downwards.
AGGCTTTCGACGCGGGCGTCGATCAGTCCGTCGCGGAAGGTGTTGAGGTAAAGGATGCCAGTGACCAGCACGGCGAGGCCGGCCAGGTTGAGGAACAGGATGCGCCGCGTCAGGCTGGAGAAGATGTGATGGCCGAGAAACCGGCGCATCGGCACCGTGATCTTCGACACGAATGCGGGCACCATGCGCGACGGCCGCCTCGCCGCGCCCGTCCGCCTGCCTCGCTCTACGTCCACTGCCATCGAATAGCAGCTCCCGGCCTGTTCCTATGCATGTCGCCCTCCATGCACTGTTGGGCGACACGCATCAACTCATGCTTCGCGGAACCGGTATCCGACTCCGTACAAGGTTTCGATCATCTCGAAGTCGTCGTCCACGGCCTTGAACTTCTTGCGCAGCCGCTTGATGTGGCTGTCGATGGTTCGGTCGTCGACATAGACCTGTTCATCATAGGCCGAATCCATCAGCGCATCACGGCTTTTTACCACGCCGGGGCGCTGCGCCAGCGAATGCAGGATCAGGAACTCGGTCACCGTCAGCGTCACCGGCTCGCCCTTCCAGGTGCAGGTGTGCCGCTCCTGGTCCATCACCAGCTGGCCGCGTTCGAGCGAGCGGGCCTGCTGGCTGGGCGTCTTGGCGGCCGCTTCGCGGGCGCTGGTGCGGCGCAGCACCGCGCGCACCCGCTCGACCAGCAGGCGCTGCGAGAACGGTTTGCGGATGAAATCGTCGGCGCCCATCTTGAGGCCGAACAATTCGTCGATCTCGTCGTCCTTCGATGTCAGGAAGATCACCGGCAGGTCGGACTTCTGCCGCATCCGGCGCAAGAGTTCCATGCCGTCCATGCGCGGCATCTTGATGTCGAGGATGGCGAGATTCGGCGGCCGCGCCGCAAGACCTTCCAGCGCCGACGCACCGTCCGTATAGGTTTCGACGCGGTAGCCTTCGGATTCGAGCGCAATCGACACCGAAGTCAGGATATTGCGGTCGTCATCGACAAGCGCGATTGTTGCCATTTCAAGCGGCTCCCTCATGAGCGGTCCCTTCTGTCGTCGAGAAGGGGCTTTTGCAGGACAAATTGGGTACAAAATGTGGCACAGGCCCAGTTCGAAGTCACGGGCGGCCGGCCGCTACACACGATCGCACCCATACCGGGATTGGACGAACGAAGCCTGCCAATCCTTTGGGCAACCTCTGTGATTTTTTGCACATATAAACGATTTAAACAACTTTCAAATTTTTTAAATCGATTAATGATTTGATATCATTCGCCTTTTCTGTTTCTGAACCTGTCGTCCCCTTTGCGGCTCCCGGAAATCCACCGGTCAGACGCGGCCAGAATCCAGAGAGGAAATTTGATGTCGGAAGCCGGCAAACGCAACCCCGACTGCGCCATTGACGCGATCGGCCTGAAAACCACGGGCACGGTGCGTTACAATTTCGGCCCCGCCGAACTCTACGAGGAAGCGATCCGCCGCGGCGAAGCGAGATTGACGGCGCAGGGCGCGCTGGTTGCCCAGACCGGCCAGCACACCGGCCGCTCGCCGAAGGACAAGTTCGTCGTGCGCGACGACAACACCGGTCCGCATGTCTGGTGGGACAACAACAAGGCGATCTCCCCGGCCGAGTTCGAGACGCTCTACGCTGATTTCCGCGCCCATGCGGCCGCCAGGGATCTCTATGTGCAGGACCTCGTCGGCGGCGCCGACGACGATCTCAAGCTGCCCGTTCGGGTCGTCACCGAATTCGCCTGGCATTCGCTGTTCATCCGCAATCTTCTGATCCGCCCGCAAGCCGCCGAGCTCGAGCGCTTCGTGCCGGAGATGACGATCATCGACCTGCCGTCCTTCCGCGCCGACCCGGCTCGCCACGGCACACGCACCGAGACGGTGATCGCCGTCGATCTGACCCGCAAGATCGTTTTGATCGGCGGCACGTCCTATGCCGGCGAGATGAAGAAGTCGGTGTTCACCATGCTGAACTACCTGCTGCCGGAGAAGGGCGTGATGCCGATGCATTGCTCGGCCAATGAGGGACCCGCCGGCGACGCGGCCGTCTTCTTCGGCCTGTCCGGAACCGGCAAGACGACGCTGTCGGCCGACCCGTCGCGCACGTTGATCGGCGACGACGAGCACGGCTGGGGCCCGCACGGCATCTTCAACTTCGAAGGCGGCTGCTACGCCAAGACCATCAGGCTCTCGGCCGAGGCGGAGCCGGAGATCTTCGCCACCACGCAGCACTTCGGCACGGTGCTGGAGAATGTCGTGCTCGACGCCGGCCGCGTGCCGGATTTCGATGACGGCAGCCTCACCGAAAACACGCGCTGCGCCTACCCGCTGGATTACATTCCCAATGCCTCGAGGACCGGTCGCGCCGGCCATCCGAAGAACATCATCATGCTGACGGCGGACGCCTTCGGCGTCATGCCGCCGATCGCCAGGCTGACGCCGGCGCAGGCGATGTACCACTTCCTGTCCGGGTACACCGCGAAGGTCGCAGGCACCGAGAAGGGCGTCACCGAGCCCGAGGCGACGTTCTCGACCTGTTTCGGCGCGCCCTTCATGCCGCGCCATCCCTCCGAATACGGCAAGCTGCTGCGCGAGCTCATCGCCGGCCACGGCGTCGACTGCTGGCTGGTCAACACCGGCTGGACCGGCGGCGCCTACGGCACCGGCCGCCGCATGCCGATCAAGGTGACGCGCGCCCTGCTGGGTGCTGCGCTCGACGGCTCGCTAAATGGCGCCCAATTCCGCACCGACGCCAATTTCGGTTTCGAGGTCCCGGTGGCGGTTCCGGGCGTCGACGGTGCCATTCTCGATCCGCGCTCGACCTGGGCCGACAAGGCGGCCTACGACCGGCAGGCCGCAAAGCTGGTCAACATGTTCGCCGTCAACTTCGAGAAATTCGAAACGCATGTCGACGCGGCCATCCTCGGCGCGGCTCCGCGCCTGCAGGAAGCGGCAGAATAACCGCCAGAGGGACTGCTATGGCCCGGCCCAGGCCGGGCCTTTTCTTTTCGCGCCTGTCGCGTCATGACTGCGGTATGAACGCCGACGAAAAGATCATCATCGCCAGTGAAGCGGTCATCCATCCGGGTGACCTGCATGAGGATTTCATCCGCTCGTCTGGTCCGGGCGGGCAGAACGTCAACAAGGTGGCGACGGCCGTGCAGCTGCGCTTCGACGCGGCAAACGCTTCTGGGCTGTCGGAGCGGGTGCGGGAGCGCGCCATCAGGCTCGCCGGCCAGCGCGCCACCAAGGATGGCGTCATTGTCATCGAAGCCGGGCGCTTCCGCACCCAGGAGCAGAACCGCGCTGATGCGCGGGCGAGGCTGACGGCACTAGTCGCCAAGGCGGCCGAGCCGCCTCCGCCGCCGCGCAAGAAGACGAAGCCGTCCAAGGGTGCCGTCGAGCGGCGCCTCAAGACCAAGGCCGGGCGCTCGACGGTGAAGAAGCTGCGCGGCCGGGTCGAGAGCGACTGAGGCCGAGATCAGCCGGCGGATCCGCTTTCGGGTCGCGGAGCCATCTTATCGATGGCATGCTCGGGCGAATTGATCGGATCGAATCTCATGCTCGTTCTGCCCAAGGGCGTTCGCCATATGCCGGGCTATCTGCCGCGCGCCGCGCAGGAAGCGCTGGTCGAGGAGATCAGGCGCGTCGTGCAGGCGGCACCGCTCTACGTGCCGGCCATGCCGCGCACCGGCAAGGAGATGAGCGTGCGCATGACCAATTGCGGCGCGCTCGGCTGGGTGACCGACCGCGAGCGCGGCTATCGCTACCAGCCGACGCATCCGGTGACAGGTCAGCAGTGGCCGCCGATTCCCGAGGCGTTGCTGAAAGTGTGGCGCGAGGTCTCGGCCTACGCGCATCCGCCGGAAGCCTGCCTCGTCAATTTCTACTCGGCGGACGCCAGGATGGGCCTGCACCAGGACCGCGACGAGGAGGATTTCGCCGCGCCGGTCGTGTCGGTGTCGCTGGGCGACGACTGCCTGTTCCGGGTCGGCCAGACCACGCGCGAAGGCGGCACGAAGTCATTCAGGCTGAAAAGCGGCGATGTCGTCGTGCTCGGCGGCGAGGGGCGTCTCTCCTTCCACGGCGTCGACCGCATCTACCCCGCGACATCGGCATTGTTGAAGAATGGCGGCCGCATCAATCTGACGCTGCGGCGGGTGACGGTGCCGGGCTAGAACAATTCCAGGAAAAGTGTGAAACGGTTTTCCGTCCGGAATGCGTAAAAACAAATAGCTAGGGCGGTTCGGCAATTCTGAGAGGTGGGGCGGAGCGTCAAGTCGACTGATCCGACCCCGCCGCAAGCTAACTGAATCTACAGATTTCTCCCATAAGAACCTGGGGCAATTCCATGGAAGCCGTGCGGCGGCGGCTCGCTTGGAACTGCGAAGATAGAAAATACCCGGAGCCGGAAAGAGCGATTCCAGCTGGAGCGAAGTCGCTTAAGGCATTCCAGTATTGGGGCTTGGGCAATGGCTATAGGGCGATCATTTTCTATTGGCTCAGGGGCGATCGTCGCCGCAGCGGCACAGCTTGTCCGCAGGGATTCGGGCCTTTACCTAATAATAGCCGCCTACACCCTGGCCGGACTTGTTTTTCTTCACGCCGTCGGCGCGGATGACCGCAGCGCGTACTCGATTTATTTTGAGGACTGGATAAAACTCAACTGTTTGATATTTCCCATATTCGTCGTCATTTTTGACGCGATCCTCATCTTGCACCGTTTCAATTCCCGGCGGCTTCTTGTTGTGAAAACGACGTTTTCCAATAGCCGGTTGGCCTATTTCCTGTCCGGCCTATGCCTTCTCGTGGCGCTGATGATCTTCCAGGGCACATTCACGTCGGTAAAAAACGTCATGCCTGTCTGGCAGGGCGGTTTTCGCTTCGATGTCGTGCAGGCCAACATCGATAGCGTCCTGCATTTTGGCGTTGATCCGTGGCGCTGGCTCTATGCGGTGGCCAAAGATGATTGGGTGCGCGTCGCGGTGGAGTGGAACTACAACGTCCTGTGGTTCCTGTTCAATTTCAGCGCCCTGTTCTTTGTCGCGACATCGCCCAAGGTGGCGTCAATTCGGACGCGCTATCTGGTCTGCTTCATGGCGGTCTGGATTATTGTCGGAAACGTGCTGGCCGCACTGTTCCTTTCGGCTGGCCCGGCATTTTACGGCCTCGTCACGGGAGACACCGCGCGGTTTGGCCAACAGCTCGCTTTCCTGGCCAAGGGGCTTGGAGCGCCCAACTCCGCTGCTTCCTATCAGAACTATCTGTGGTCGTTGAATGAAGCCGGGCGGACGGGTTTTGCGACAGGCATTTCGGCGTTCCCCAGCGTCCATGTCGGGCTGGTGACGCTCAACGCACTGTTCCTGCGCGAATACAATCGCTATCTCGGCGCGCTGGCGTTCCTCTATGCGGCCTTCGTCGCGGCCAGCTCGGTCTATCTGGCCTGGCACTATGCGATCGACGGCTATGTTGCCGCTTTGGTGACGCTCCTGATCTATTTCGCAGCGCGCAAGCTGATCCCGGCCGATCGCCGGTTGCCGGCGCCGCGCACGCAATCCGCTGCTCGTCCCGAGACGGCACTCGCGACTTCGTGAGCCCGGGGCGGGGCGCAGCGCAATCTTCCCGGAATTGCTTCGGTCCGGCCGGCGTCCGGGCACGATGGTCAAAGTTTCCGTAGCGCCACTTCCTCGACCAGGTGGTTGGCGCCTTTGCGCAGGATCAGGTCGGCTCGCGCCCTGGTCGGCAGGATGTTCTCGCGCAGGTTCTTCAGGTTGATGTTGCTCCACAGGCCCTCGGCGATGGCGCGCGCGGCATCCTCCGAAAGCTGCGAATAGCGGTGGAAGAAGGAGTCCGGATTGCGGAAGGCGGTCTCGCGCAGGCGCATAAAGCGCTGGATGTACCACTGGTGGATCAGCTTCTCGTCGGCATCGATATAGATGGCGAAGTCAAAGAAGTCCGACAGGAACGGTACGATCTTGCCGTCCTTCGGCAATTTGCCCGGCTGCAAGACGTTGATGCCTTCGAAGATCAGTATGTCCGGCCTGTCGATGGTGACGAACTCGCCGGGGATGACGTCGTAGGTCAGGTGCGAATAGACCGGCGCGCGGACATTGCGCTGCGCCGACTTGATGCCGGACAGGAACCTGAGCAGCGCGCCGACGTCGTAGCTGTCGGGAAAACCCTTGCGCTCCATCAGATTGTCGCGGCGCAGGATCTCGTTGGGCAAGAGGAAGCCGTCGGTGGTGATGAGATCGACCTTCGGGCTCGAAGGCCAGCGCGCCAGCAATTCCTTGAGCACGCGCGCCGTGGTCGATTTGCCGACCGCGACCGAGCCGGCGATGCCGATGATGAACGGCGTCTTGACCACGTCCTGCGCGTTGAAGAAGGCCTGCCGCTGCCTGAACAGCAGTTGGCTTGCCTCGACATGCGCCGAAAGCAGGCGCGACAGCGAGAGATAGATGCGCTTGACCTCTTCGAGGTCGACCGGGTCGTTGAGCGAGCGCAGCCGGTCGATCTCGTCCTCGGTGAGGGTGAGCGGTGTGTCGGCGCGGAACTGCGACCATTGCTCGGCCGAGAAGAAGCGATAGGGTGAATATTTCTCGGTAGGAGCGAGCTGGTCCATCGAGTCTCCTGCCCTCCTAGAGCATGATGCCGAAAAGTGCGAAGCGGTTTTCGGGCGACATCATGCTCTATCCGTCTCTTTCGATCAGCCCCGGGGCCGGGACGCCTTCTCGGCGACGCCCGAGCGGCCGGTGCGGCCCTCGAGCTCCTTAAGCACATCGTCCAGGGGAACGCCGGCGATGCCGAGGACGACGAGCCAATGATATAGGAGATCGGCGCTTTCCGAAACGAGGGCCTGCCGGTCGCCGCGAATGGCGGCGATCACGGTCTCGACCGCTTCCTCGCCGAGCTTCTGCGCCGCCTTGTCCATGCCCTTGGCGAACAGTTTCGCAGTCCACGACTCCGGGTCGCCGGAACGGGCGCGCTGATGGATGATCGTTTCCAGCTCGGCGAGCGAAAATTGAGCCATAGCAGTGGTTTAAGTCCGATGGACGGCCGAGTCCAGCCGCATCGGCAGGCCGGCTGTGGCCATATGCGCCTTGGCCTCGGCGATGGTGTAGGTGCCGAAATGGAAGATCGAGGCGGCAAGCACCGCGCCCGCATGGCCGTCGCGGATGCCCTCGACCAGATGATCGAGGGTGCCGACGCCGCCTGAGGCGATGACCGGCACGCGCACCGCGTCGGCGATGGCGCGGGTCAGCGCGATGTCGTAGCCGGCCTTGGTGCCGTCGCGGTCCATCGAGGTGAGCAGGATCTCGCCGGCGCCGCGATCGACCATCTGTCTGGCGAATGCGACCGCGTCGATGCCTGTCTTCTCGCGCCCGCCATGGGTGAAGATCTCCCAGCGGTCGGCCTCGCCGGCCGCCGACACCTTCTTGGCGTCGATGGCCACGACAATGCACTGGTTGCCGAACTTGTCGGCGGCTTCCGCGACGAAATCCGGATTCTTCACCGCCGCCGTGTTGATCGACACCTTGTCGGCGCCGGCCAGAAGCAGCTTGCGGATATCGGCCACCTGACGCACGCCGCCGCCGACGGTGAGCGGCATGAAGCATTGTTCGGCCGTACGGGCGACGACGTCGAAGATCGTCTCGCGGTTGTCGGACGAGGCGGTGATGTCGAGGAAGCAGAGCTCGTCGGCGCCCGCCGCGTCATAGGCCTTGGCGGCCTCGACCGGATCGCCGGCGTCGACCAGATCGACGAAATTGACGCCCTTGACGACACGGCCGTTCTTGACGTCGAGGCAGGGAATGACGCGGGCTTTCAGCATCAGCGCCTCTCCATCGTCGACAGCAGGTCGACCACCAGCTCGCCCACCAGCGGCGGCACGTCGCCCTTCGGGTCGAACGCCGGATCGTAGGCTGAGATGGTGAGTCCGGCGATGTCCAGCGGGCCGGCAAGGCCGCACATTGCGCTGCGCATTTGCTCGGGCGCCGGGCCGCCGGGTGTGGTGTAGCGATTGGCCTGCAGCTTCTCGGGATCATGGACGTCGAGATCGATGTGCATGTGGACACGGCTTGCGCCATCGGCTTTGAGCCTCTGCGCCGCGGGTGACCATCCCGGGCACTCGGTGCGGATGATCGGCAGCTTTTCCAGCAGCTCCTTCTCCGCCGTGTCGAGGTCGCGCGCGTTGACCAGAACGCAGCGGGACGGATCGATCGCCTTGAAGCCTGGGATTTGCGCCGCCATCGGCCGCCAGCACAGGCCAAGCACGGTCGCCAGCGCCATGCCGTCGAGGAAGCCCGTGGCCGAGGTGTCGGGCGTGTTGAGGTCGCCATGCTGGTCGGCCCAGATGATCGCGTCCGCGCCTCCGCCGGCCACGGCACCGGCACTGGTCAGGCAGTTACCGGCCAGCACGATCGGAAACCGCCCCTTGTCCAGCGCGATGCGGACCTCGCCCGAAACGGCGTTGCAGACGGCAAATCCGGTGCTGATCTCGCGCTCCTCTCCATCCTCGACCACCCTGCCGATGTCGTGCACCTCGACGTCGTGGCCGGCGAGTTTGAGCGCGTCCGCCAGTCCGCCGGAAATCAGCGCGTCGGGGCCCTGGCCGCAGCCGCCGTGAAAGTGGCCGCTGTCGTAGGACGCCAGGATGATCGAGATGTTCACCGTTCTGCCTCCATCCCCTCGCCACGCAGGACTGCCAGCGCCTCCGCCGGGTCGATGCGCCCGTCATAGAGCGCGCGGCCGGAGATCGCGCCTTCGAGCCTCCTGGCATCTGGCATGGTCATGCGCACGATGTCGGCGATCGAGGCCAGCCCGCCGGACGCGATGACGGGGATCGTCACCGCTTCGGCAAGGCTGATCGTCGAATCCCAGTTGATGCCGGTAAGCACGCCGTCGCGGTCGATGTCGGTGTAGATGATGGCGGCGACGCCCGCGCCCTCGAATTTCTTCGCCAGCTCGATGACGCCGAGTTCCGAGGCTTCGGCCCAGCCCTCTACCGCAACCTTGCCACCCTTGGCGTCGATGCCGACGGCGATCTTTCCGGGGAAGGCTTTGCAGGCGTCCTTCACCAGCTCCGGCTCGCGCACCGCTACGGTGCCCAGGATGACGCGCGCCAGGCCGCGGTCCAGCCAGTCCTCGATCTGCGCCAGCGTGCGGATGCCGCCGCCGAGCTGCACCGGGTTCTTCGTCGCCTTGAGGATGGCGCCGACCGCCGCGGAATTGACGCTCTGGCCTTTGAAGGCGCCGTTGAGGTCGACGACGTGCAGCCATTCGAAGCCCTGCTCCTCGAAGGCCTTGGCCTGGGCTGCCGGATCATCGTTGTAGATGGTGGCGGTCGCCATGTCGCCGTGCTTCAGGCGCACGCATTTGCCATCCTTGAGGTCGATTGCCGGAAACAGGATCACGATCAGGCGCCCTCGACGATGACAAAATGACCGCTCGATGCCGCCAGTCGGAATTTCAAGGCTTCCTGATATTCGGGCGAGTCGTAGCAGGCGAGCGCCGTCTCGTAGGACGAAAACTCCACCACCACGTGGCGGTTCCCGGTCGCTCCCTCGGGACTTGCATGGCGTCCAGCCCGCACCGGAAACGTCGCGCCGTATTTGGCGAAGGCTTTCGCATTGGCCTCGATATATTGCTTGCAAACCTCAGGATCGTGGACGTCGATCATCGCGATCCAATAGCCCTTCTTGCTCATCTAGGGCCTCCACCTCAGGAAATTGGTGATCAGCGCCAGGCCCAGCGCCTGGCTCTTTTCGGGATGGAACTGCGTGCCGGCGAGGTTGTCGCGGGCGACGGCCGCCGTCACCGGCCCGCCATAGTCGGCGACGGCCAGCACCTCGGCGGGGTTCCTCGCTTCCAGGTGGTAGGAATGAACGAAATAGGCATGCAGCCCCTTCGGACCGGTCTCGATGCCCGAAAACAGCGGATGCTGGCGCTTGAGCTCGATCGTGTTCCAGCCGATCTGGGGGATCTTCAGCGCCGGATCGGTCGGCGTGATCTCCTTGACGTCGCCGGCGATCCAGCCGAACCCCTTGGTGATCGTCTTTTCCAGCCCGCGTTCCGACATCAACTGCATGCCGACGCAGATGCCGAGGAAGGGACGCGCCTTGCGAAGCGCCGCCTCTTCCACCGCTTCCCACATGCCGGGGACGGCATTGAGGCCGGCGGCGCAGTCGGCATAGGCGCCGACGCCCGGCAGCACGATGCGGTCGGCGCTGCGCACCCGCTCGGCATCGGCGGTGAGATCGATGGTCGCCGCGATGCCTGCCTCATGCGCGGCGCGCTCGAAGGCCTTGGTGGCCGAGCGCAGATTGCCCGAGCCATAGTCGATGATTGCTACCCGCATGTCAGGGCCTTCCCGGCGTATGCGTCAGCCCCAGCGCCATGCCTGTCTGGGCGGGCCGCGCCAGGTTCGTGTCGGGAACGATGCGCGGCATGGGTGCCGGCTCTTCCTCGCGTCCGTCGGCTTCCAGCACGTAGCGCGCCTCGGCGCCGCCAAGATTGCCGGCCTCGACCACGCCCCATTCCCGCCAGCCGCGGCGGCGCAGCGCCGATATCCGCAGGTCTTGCCCTTCGAGCCCGATATAGAGCGACACCAAGAGCGACAGGGCCGATCCGGCCCATCCAAGGCCGAGCTTTTCGCCGAGCGCGGACAGGATCGCCGTGACCGCAAAGGTCAGCAAGGCCTCGATCCACAGCCGGTGCCAGGCGAGCCAGACCGGCGGGAACAGGAAACCGAGCCAGGTGAAGCCGTCGCGCACCAGCATCGCATCGTCGGCCTTGTTGCCGCCCGCAGGCGGCTCCATCACAACATAGATGGCCATAGGGCTATCCTTTCAGGGATCCCTTGGTGGACGGCACCGCGTCAGGCTGGCGCGGGTCGGGCTCCAGCGCCGCGCGCAGCGCTCGTGCCACCGCCTTGAAGCAGGTTTCCGCGATATGATGGTTGTTGGCGCCGCAGTGATTGGTCACATGCAGCGTGATGCCGGCATTCTGTGCCAGGGCCTGGAAGAACTCACGCACCAGCTCGGTGTCGAAGGTGCCGATCTTCGGCGATGAGAAGGCGACGTTCCAGACCAGGAAGGGCCGGCCGGAAACATCGATCGCCGCCCGTGTCAGCGTCTCGTCCATGGCAAGGTCGATCGAGGCGTAGCGCATGATGCCGCGCCGCTCGCCCAGAGCCTTGCCCAGCGCCTGGCCGATCGCGATGCCGGTGTCCTCGACCGTGTGGTGGTCGTCGATGTGCAGATCGCCTTTGGCCTTGATCGTCATGTCGATCAGCGAATGGCGCGACAGCTGGTCGAGCATATGGTCGAAGAAGCCGACGCCCGTCGCGATGTCGGATTTACCCTTGCCGTCGACATGGATCGACACCGAAATCTCGGTTTCCTTGGTCTTGCGGCTGATTTCGGCGGAACGGGGCGGCATCAGTCAGTCCTGTTCAGGGGCACGGGCTTGAAAACGAGAGCCTTCTATCAGCATGATCCGGCGATTGCCAGTTGCCATTCCAGGCGGTATCGGCCTTGCCGGAGGCGGTTTGCATTCACTCGCCTCATGCATACATATGGCAATCAAAAGTCACTCGTACCGCGCCAATCGCCTTTCCAAGGGATAGCGCGAATCGGAGCCGTAAATGTCGAATGAACTGACCATGCACGCCACCACCATCGTCAGCGTGCGCAAGGGCAACAAGGTTGTGATCGCCGGCGACGGCCAGGTCAGCCTTGGCCAGACCATCATGAAGGGCAACGCGCGCAAGGTGCGCCGCATCGGCAAGGGCGGCAGCGTCATTGCCGGTTTTGCCGGCGCCACTGCCGATGCCTTCACCCTGCTCGAACGCCTCGAAGCCAAGCTCGAACAATATCCGGACCAGCTGACGCGCGCCTGCGTCGAGCTTGCCAAGGACTGGCGCACCGACCGCTATCTGCGCCGGCTGGAAGCGATGATGCTGGTGGCTGACAAGTCGGTCTCGCTGGCATTGACCGGCACCGGCGACGTGCTCGAGCCCGAACATGGCGTCATGGCCATCGGTTCCGGCGGCAACTATGCGCTGGCGGCTGCCCGCGCGCTGATGGATACCGACAAGGACGCCGAGGAGATCGCCCGCAAGGCGATGCAGATCGCGGCCGATATCTGCGTCTACACCAACGGCAACTTCGTCGTCGAAATGCTCGATGCCGCCTGAGGCGAAGCCTGACCATGGTCCCAAAGGTGGGAGCCGGTTTTTGGAAAAGATCATGGTCGAACGGGAAGACAGCTACGATTTTCGGCCGGTCACCGAAAAGGACCTGCCGATGATCGCCCGCTGGCTTGCCGAGCCGCATGTCGCCGAATGGTGGGACGATCCGCAAAAGGAGATCGCCGAAATCCGCGAGCATCTCGATTCGGTTTCGGTGGAGCCGCTGATCGTCGAACTGGACGGCAGGCCGATCGCCTATCTGCAGAGCTACGATCCGCATTTGGAAGACGACCATCCCTATGCCGACCAGCCATTCGGCACGCTGGGCATCGATCTGTCGATCGGCCCAGCGGACCTGGTCGGCATCGGTCATGGCTCGGCGATCGTGCGCCAGTTCGTCGAGGCGCTGTTCGAGGAAGGCGCGCCGCGCGTCATCATCGATCCGCATCCGGACAATGGCCGCGCCATCCGCGCCTATGAAAAGGCCGGTTTCAGGCCGAGCGGCCGCCGGCAATCGCAATATGGGGACGTCGTGCTGATGGCCGTCGATGCGGCCGAGGACGATATGGAAGAGGGGGACTGAACGGATGATTGCGCCCGAAGAGGACAAGACGCTTTCCGCCTATGAAGACAGCTGGCGCATGGGGCTGCTTCTGGTGCTCGCCTTGGTCATTTTCCAGGCCGGCGCCCTCTATGGCATGGGCCATCCGCCGATCTGCACCTGCGGCTACGTCAAGCTCTGGCACGGCGTGGTGAACAGTTCGGAGAATTCACAGCACATCGCCGACTGGTACACCTTCTCGCACATCATCCACGGTTTCCTGTTCTATGCGCTGGCCGCGTTCCTGTTCCCGCGCTCGCCGGTCGGGCTGAGGCTGGCTTTCGCCGTTCTCATCGAAGGCGGCTGGGAGCTCCTGGAAAACAGCCCCTTCATCATCGACCGCTACCGCGCCGGCACCATCTCGCTCAATTATTACGGCGACTCGATCATCAACTCGGTGTCCGACACGCTGTTCATGGCGCTGGGATTTGTGATGGCGCGAAAGCTCCCTATATGGGTGATCGTGGCCCTGGCGCTCATCTTCGAGTTCGGCACGGGCTACATCATCCGGGACAATCTGACGCTCAACGTGATCATGCTGCTGCATCCGTTCGAGTCCATCAAGCAGTGGCAAAGTGGAATTTGAGTATTATGAGCACCTTCTCTCCCCGCGAAATCGTTTCGGAACTCGACCGCTTCATCATCGGCCAGAAGGACGCCAAGCGCGCCGTGGCGATCGCCTTGCGCAACCGCTGGCGCCGCCAGCAGCTGGAAGGCCAGATGCGCGAAGAGGTGATGCCGAAGAACATCCTGATGATCGGCCCGACCGGCGTCGGCAAGACCGAGATTTCGCGCCGTCTGGCGCGGCTCGCCGGCGCGCCCTTCGTCAAGGTCGAGGCCACCAAGTTCACCGAGGTCGGCTATGTCGGCCGCGACGTCGAGCAGATCGTGCGCGACCTCGTCGAGGTCGCCATCGGCCTGACGCGCGAGAAGATGCGCGAGGACGTCAGCGCGCGCGCCCAGGTCAACGCCGAGGAGCGCGTGCTGGAGGCGCTCGTCGGCAAGACCGCCAGCCCGGCCACCCGCGATAGTTTCCGCAAGAGGCTGCGCGACGGCGAGCTCGACGACAAGGAGATAGAGATCGAGGTGGCCGACACCGGCACCGGCGGCATGCCCGGCTTCGAGATCCCCGGCATGCCCGGCGCCAACATCGGTGTGCTCAACATCAACGACATGCTGTCGAAGGCCATGGGCGGCCGCAGGACCAAGAGCCGCAAGACCACGGTGCGCGATTCCTACGAGCTCCTGGTCAACGACGAGTCCGACAAGCTGCTCGACCAGGACGAGGTGGTGCGCCGGGCGCTTGAATCGGCCGAGAATGACGGCATCGTCTTCATCGACGAGATCGACAAGATCGCCTCGCGCGAAGGCGGCGTCGGCGCAGGCGTTTCCCGTGAAGGCGTGCAGCGCGACCTGCTGCCGCTGGTCGAGGGCACGACGGTCGCGACCAAATACGGGCCGATCAAGACCGACCACATCCTGTTCATCGCTTCGGGCGCATTCCATGTCTCCAAGCCGTCGGACCTGCTGCCGGAGCTGCAGGGCCGCCTGCCGATCCGCGTCGAGCTGCGTGCGCTGGAGAAGGAGGATTTCGTCCGCATCCTCACCGAGACCGAGGCCAGCCTGATCAAGCAGTATATCGCGCTGATGAAGACCGAAGGCGTCGATCTCACCTTCACCGACGACGCCATCGATTCGCTGGCCGGCATCGCCGTCGACCTCAACGCCAGTGTCGAGAACATCGGCGCCAGGCGCCTGCAGACGGTGATGGAGCGCGTGCTGGACGAAATCTCCTACGACGCGCCGGACCGCAACGGCACGAAGGTCACCATCGATGCCGACTATGTGCAGAAGCATGTCGGCGACCTGTCGCGCAACACGGACCTGTCGCGGTTCATCCTTTAGAGCAATTCCAGGAAAAGTGCGACTCGGTTTTCCGTCCGGAATTGCGTCAAAACAAAAAGATAGAGCGGTTCGACGTTTCCGTGAAACGGTGAAAGCTAACGGCCGTGCATCTCGGGCCGGCACATGTGTCGGCCCGAAATCCAAAGTGTGGCCAAATGGAAGCAACCGGCCACCATTCTTGGCGGCAGGCCGCTGCCTTCTCTCGACTCTCCTGCCGCCTTTACCTAGGTTGCCGCCGATTTCGACCAGCAATTTCAGGAAAAGTGCGCAGCGGTTTTCCGTCCGAAATTGTGTAAAAATAAGTGGTTGGAGCGGATCAGCGACAGCTGGGCCGGTCCAGGGCGGCGGTGCATGAAGAAGCGCATATTCCTCTTTCTCGGCCTGGCTTTGGCATCGGCCATAACGATGGCCGATGCTGCAACCATGGTGCCGCCGGGCAATCGCAACGGCATGCAGCCCGACATACCCGGCGCCTCCAGCCGGCGCACCCAGGCCACCAGCACCACCTTCCAGGCCAAGTATCGCAAGGTCTATGCGCTGCTGCAGAACGATGCCGAGCTGCGCGCCAAGATAAGGAAAGCGGCTGCTGCCTATGGCATCGATCCGATGCACATCGTCGGCGCCATCGTCGGCGAGCATACCTACAATGTCGATGCCTACGACCGGCTGCAGACCTATTACGTCAAGGCGATGTCGTATCTCTCGAGCAGGCTCACCTTCGCCTATGAAGGCGAGGACGTCAGCGATTTCGTCCAGCGGCCGGAGTTCAAGAAATGTGCGGGCCTGGACGACAGCTACGATCTTTGGGAGTGCCGCGAGCAGGTGTGGAACCATTCCTTCCGCGGCAAGACCGTCGGCGGCACAAGCTTTCCCAATGACCGTTTCGGCGCCACCTTCTTCCAGCCCTACTACGCCGGCCAGACATTCGGGCTGGGCCAGCTCAACCCGCTGACGGCGCTGCAGATGAGCGACATCGTGCACAAGGTCTCCGGCCTGCCCGAGCTCGACGTCAAGGATCCGAACACGGTCTACAAGACCATCATGGATCCGGACCTGACGCTGCCTTACGTCGCCGCCACGATCAGGAAGTCGATCGATGCCTACCGGAACATCGCCGGCTTCGACATCTCGGAAAATCCAGGGCTGACCGCCACGCTCTACAATGTCGGCAATCCCGAGCAGCGTGCCTATGCGCTGAAGGCAGAGAATGGGAAGCGGCGCGCCGCCGGGGAACCGGAGAAGCTGCCCGAGGAGAACTATTACGGCTGGCTGGTCAACGACAAGCTGGACGAGTTGAAGGCGCTGTTCTAGCGGCTCCAATCAGGTCGATCACTAACCCTCCGAGGCGAGAAACGCCTCGAACTTGCGCATTTCCTCGGGGTCTGCCTCGACCATGTGGCGCGGCTCAGGATAGGCGCCTGACTGGATGTCGTCGGCATATTCGCGGAAGGCGGCGATGCGCTCGTTCTGGAGGCGGTCGAGTTCCGCCGCGAAGTCGCGGTAGCGCTTGGCGTGGCGCGGATAATGGCCGCGATTGCTGCCGAGCAGGTCCTCCGAGAACAGATATTGCGCGTCGCAGCCGGCACCGGCGCCCATCGAGATCATGATCAGCGGCGTGCGGCGCGAGATTGCGCCGGCGACGGCCGCCGGCACCACCTCGATCTCGGCGGCGAAGGCGCCGGCGGCTTCGAGGTCCTTGACCTGCTTCCACACGAAGGCAGCGCTCTCGGCGGTCTTGCCGACAGCCTTGAAGCCGCCTGTCCAGGTCGCATGCGCCGGGATCAGGCCGACATGACCGCAGACCGGGATGTGCTCGTCGCGCAGGCGGCGGATCGTCTGCAGGCTGGCCGAGCAATACATGGCGTCGGCGCTTGCCGCGCGCAGCTTCACCGCCATGCGCAAAATCTCGTCGGTGGTGGCCCCCAGCTTTATTCGTTCGTCGCCGGGAATGGCAAAGCAGGTGGGCGCGGCGTCGCGAAAGCGCGGATCGAACATCACGTCATAGGGGACCGAGATGAGGTCGATGCCGGCCCGCTCGGCGGCCTCGGCCTCTTCCAGCGAGAAGACGCGCAGCTTGGAAAGCTGGCGCTTGCCCTTCAGCGACTGCAAATCGGCGACGGTCGGTCTGCTGCGTGCCATCTTCGTCCCCTCAAAACCTTGATTGCATGACCGAGCAGCCTATGCCGCCAGCAGCGACTTCAGCTTGACCGCTTGCGAGCCGAGCGCCTCCGGCGCCGGCCTTGCCCGCTTGGCGATCAGCATCTCGGCCAGCCGGATGTCGCGCGCCACCGCATTGCCGGGACCGATGCCGCTGGCGGCGACCAGCCTGCCGTCCTCGGCCAGGTGGAACAGGATGAAGGCACCGTCGTCGAGGTCGCGCCGGACGATGCTTTTGCCTTCGTCGGAAAGCCCGGCGATCTGCAGTGTGAGCCCGTACTGGTCCGACCAGAACCATGGCACCGCGGCATGCGCCTCGTCGGCGCCGAGCATGTTCCTTGCGGCGAGCGCGCCCTGCTCCTGCGCGTTGCGCCAGGCCTCGAGCCGCACGCGCCGCCCGCCATAGATGGCGAGCGGGAACGAGCAGCAGTCGCCGGCGGCGAAGATGTCGGGATCTTCGGTGCGCAGGTGCCCGTCGACGGCGATGCCGTTGTCGATCGCCAGCCCCGCCTCGGCGGCGAGCGTCGTCACCGGCACGGCGCCGATGCCGATCACCGCCAGATCGGCGACGACCTGCTGCCCGTCGGCAAGCGTGATGCGAACCTCGGCGCCATCGTCGGCAATCGAAGCGATGCCCTGGCCGGTGAGCACCCTCACGCTTTCCGCTTCATGCGCCTTGTGGATGATCTCGGCGATCTCTGCCGGCACGCCGCGCATCAGGATGCGCGGCTGTGCCTCGATGACCGTGACCGCGGCGCCGAGCTTGCGCGCCGAGGCGGCAAGCTCGAGGCCGATGAAGCCGCCACCGATGATGGCGACCCGGTTGCCAGCGCTGAGATGAGCGCGGATGGCGAGCGCATCGTTGAAGGTCCTCAGATATACGCAGCGCCCCCCAAGGCCCGGCATCGGCAGCTTGCGCGGCACGGACCCCGTGGCAAGCAACAGCTTGTCATAGGCAAGCGAAGAGCCGTCGGACAGGCTCACGATATGCGCGACCCGGTCGATGGCAACGACGCGAAGGGAATGGATATGGCGGATCGAGCGCTCGGCCAAAAGCTCGTCGCTGGCGATCGCCTTGATGAATGGCGCCTCGCTGGTCATCGCTTCCTTTGACAGCGGCGGCCGTTCGTAGGGCAGATGCGGCTCGTCGCCGACCAGCGTCACCGGTCCTTCGAAACCGAGGTCGCGCAGGGTGAGCGCGGCGCGCCCGCCGCACTCGCCGGCGCCGATAATGACCATTCCTCCCGCCATCGCCGTCACCCGAGCTGAATAAGGACCTTGCCGGCGTCGACCTTGACCGGATAGGTCTTGAGGTTGACGCAAACCGGCGCACCGCGTGCGTCGCCGGTCTTGTAGTTGAAGCGGCCGTTATGCTTCGGGCATTCGATGATGTCATCCATCACCAGCCCGTCGGCCAGATGCACCTTCTCATGCGAGCACAGGCCGTCGGTCGCGAAATACTCGTCGTCCGGGCTGCGGTAGATGGCGTAGGTGCGGCCGGCGTGATCGAACCGCATCACGTCCTCTTCGTCGATGTCCTCGGCCGCGCAGGCCTCGACCCAGTCGCTCATGTCGTCCTCCGGCGAAATTCTTAGTTGTATGGTATGTCGCTACCGGTCATTCGGCCGCGGCCGGCACCGGATTGTGCAGCTCTTCCCGATAGGGCTTCGCCGTCGGCGGCAGCTCACGCTTGATGAAATAGTCCTCGTTGCGCAACTGGCGCAGGAAGGCGGGGATCATCTCGCGGTAGCCGGCGAGGATCGACGGCGTCGGCGCCGGCAGATCGTGCTTGATCAGCTCATGCAGCTTCGGCAGCGCATGATAGGGCACCATCGGGAACATGTGGTGCTCCACATGGTAGTTCATGTTCCAGTAGATGAACCGGCTGATCGGATTCATGTAGACGGTGCGGCTGTTGAGGCGGTGGTCGATGACATTCTCGGCAAGGCCGCCATGTTGCAGCAGTCCGGTCATGACATGATGCCAGGCGCCATAGAGGCGGGGCAGGCCGACGAGCATCGGCGGCAGCCATGAGTGCAGGTAGAGCGCCAGGGCGATGGTCGCGATGTAGATGGCCAGCCAGATGCGTGCGGCGCGGATGGCCCTGGGCTGCTCCTGTGGCGGGATGAAGGTCTTTTCGGCGGCGCTGATGACGCCAGCGGCATTGCGCACCATGTCGGCCATCGCGTGCCACGCGTCGAGGATGCCGAAGAAGTTCAGGACTAGGCGCACAAGGTCCGGCGGCCGCATGACGGCGATCTCCGGGTCGCGGCCGACGATGATGGTATCGGTGTGGTGGCGCGTATGGCTCCAGCGCCAGGTCACCGGATTGCGCATGATCATGAAACAGGCGAGCTGGTAGACGGCGTCGTTCATCCACTGCGTGCGGAAGGCCGTGCCGTGGCCGCATTCGTGCCAGCGGGAATCTGTCGACGAGCCGTAGAGCGTGCCATAGACGAAGAAGGAAGGGACGCACCACCAGCTGCCCCAGAACCAGGCGCCGCCCGCGCCGCTGAGGATCAGCGCGCCGAGCCAGATGGCGGTGTCGCGGATCGCCGGCTGGTCGGAGCGCTGCATCAGCTCCTTCATCTGCTTGCGCGGGATCTCGGTGTGGTACCACTCGGCCGCCGCCAGCCCGTTCTCGACCGCGAGCTTGGCGTCGCGGCCGGTCAGGCTGTAGTCGCGTCCGGACAGTGCCGGAGACATGATTGCCGTCATTGCGGGTTCCTCCGTCGCCACCCGGCGAGCGGTCCTCGGCAATGCCGGGCTCGCGCATGGCTGACTTCCACTTCACCATAGCTCCAAGCCATGATAGCCTCAACATCACAAAGATAGATTCTATCATTTCATATCAGAGTGAGCTATTCTGAGCCGGACAGGCAATGGGAGCATTCATGGCAAAGCGGCCGACAATCACTGATCTTGCGCGCGTTTCCGGCGTCAGCGTCGCCACCGTCGACAGGGTGCTGAACAATCGCTTGCCCGTGCGCGAGGAAACGGCGCGCCGGGTCTACGAGGCGGCGACCGATATCGGCTACCACGCCGCCGGGCTGATCAAGCAGCGCATGCGCCAGGAATTGCCGGAATACCGCCTCGGCTTCCTGCTTCTGCGGGGCAATGATGTCTTCTACGGCGACTTCGCGCGCGAATTGGAACTGGCGGTCTCGCAGTCGCAACGCTTCCGTGGCGCCGCGACGATCGATTTCGCCGCCTCGCTGGCGCCTGACGAGATCGCCGCCCAGATGCGCAGGCTGGCGGCGAAATCCAGGGCCATCGCCGTTGTCGGCCCGGACCACCCGACGCTGACGGCGGTGGTCGAGACGCTGAAGGCGAGGGGGCAGCCGGTCTTTTCGCTGCTGTCCGACTTCGCCGCCGGCATCCGCGAGGGCTATGTCGGGCTGGACAACCGCAAGGTCGGTCGCACCGCGGCCTGGATGATCGCCACGGCCGCCAGGAAGCCGGGCAAGGTCGCGCTCTTCGTCGGCAGCCACCGCTTCCATGGCCACGAGCTGCGGGAGATCGGCTTCCGCTCCTATTTTCGCGAGCACGCGCCGGACTTCACCGTGCTGGAGACGCTGGTCAATCTGGAAGCCAACCAGGTGACGCACAATGCGATGCTCGAGCTCCTGGCGCGGCATCCGGATCTTGCCGGCTGCTATGTCGCCGGCGGCGGCATGGAAGGCGCGGTCGCGGCGTTGAGGGAAGCGAAGCCGGCGAACATGCCCGCGGTCGTGTGCAACGAGATCAACGCCGAGTCGCGCGCAGCCCTCGCCGACAACATCCTCACCATGGTGATCTCGACGCCGCTCGCAGCGCTTTGCCGCGAGCTCGTGGCGCTCATGGCGCATGCCATCGAGAGCGGCGCCGCCAATGCGCCCGGGCAGACCTTCCTGCCCTTCGACATCTATCTGCCCGAGAACATCTAAAGCATGTCTCCCGAAAGTGGGAACCGGTTGCGGGACAAAGACATGCCTAAATCAAAACCTAAAGCGCATGGAGCGAATCTGAAAGATCGCGACACGCTTTAGGCGGCTTCCGCCCGAGATGATGTGATCCATCAGGCTGATAAGATTTTGTCATGGTTGCAGCCGCGGCCAAAATGCGACCCAAAGCCCTGCGATCCTCCGGCCATGCCTCCGTCCCAGCGCAGCCGTGAATGAAAATCCGGCATGTCCGTTCCGAATCTCCCTTGACGTCACCAAGCGAAATGGAATAAATATTTCACCAACTGGGTATTTTGGTTCTTTCGTTCCGGAACGTCTGTTTCAAACAGAGGACCAGGCGTTCCATTTGCGCAAGGGAAGCGCCGTCGGAACGGCCGAAGGGAGAGTTTCCCCGGACAGATCGGGGATTCCGGTTCAATTCGGTGCAACCGGACACCAAGTGGAGGAGAAACTAAAATGAAGAAACTGCTTTTGGGCGTCGCGCTTTCGGCGCTGATGAGTTCGTCCGCCTTCGCCGCCAAGATCGGCGTCTCGATGGCTCTTTTCGACGACAACTTCCTGACCGTGCTGCGCAACGGCATGATCGCCCAGGCCAAGGGCATGGATGGCGTAGAGCTGCAGGTTGAGGACGCCCAGAACGACGTCGCCAAGCAGCTCGACCAGATCAAGAACTTCGCCGCTTCGGGCGTCGATGCCATCATCGTCAACCCGGTCGACACCTCGGCCACCCAGGCGATGTCGGACGCGGCCGCCGCGGCCAAGATCCCGCTGGTTTATGTCAACCGCGAGCCGGTCAATGTCGACTCGCTGCCCGACAACCAGGCCTTCGTCGCTTCGAACGAGGCTGAATCCGGCACGCTCGAGACCAAGGAAGCCTGCCGCCTCTTCAAGGAAGCCGGCAAGAAGGAAGCCAACGTCTACGTGATCATGGGCGAGCTTTCCAACCAGGCCGCGGTGCAGCGCACCAAGGACATCGAGGAAGTGATCGCCACGCCGGACTGCAGCTTCATCAAGATCATCGACAAGCAGACCTCGAACTGGAAGCGTGACGAAGCGCAGAACCTGATGACCAACTGGCTGTCGTCCGGCAAGCCGTTCGACGGCGTTATTGCCAACAACGACGAAAGCGCCATCGGCGCCATCCAGGCGATGAAGGCCGCCAACATCGACATGAAGTCGGTCGTGGTCGGCGGCGTCGACGCCACCCAGGACGCGTTGGCCGCGATGCAGGCGGGCGATCTCGACGTTAGCGTCTTCCAGGATGCTGCCGGCCAGGGCGCCGGCGCGCTCGATGCGGCGCTGAAGCTCGCCAAGGGCGAGAAGGTGGAACACAAGGTCTATATCCCGTTCCAGCTCGTCACGCCGGCGAACATCGACAAGTTCTTGAAGAAGAACTGAGGCTGCGCTTCTCGAGGAGCGGCGCTCCGATGAATCGGACTGGCTGAAATCGGCTGCTGATTGAGCGGCGTCGCTCCCTTCTTTCTCCCGCCCCCACCGGGCGGGAGAGCGGGCGCGGTCATTCGGAGGAAGAAGACGTGTCACAAACATCGCATGGCATTGGCGGACTGAGCTATGACGCCAAGAAGCGCCCCTGGCCGGCCGAGTTCAACGTGTTCCTTGCGCTCGTCATCCTGGTCGGCGCGTTCGAGCTGATCGGCCGCGTCTTCCTCGGCGACAGCTTCCTGTTCAACACCCGCGAAAACGTCGACGCGATCTTCAACGAGCAGCGGCTGCAGATCATCATCCTGCAGGTCTCGATCGTTGGCATCATCGCCATCGGCGTCACCCAGGTCATCATCTGCGGCGGCATCGACCTGTCCTCAGGCTCGATCGTCGGCGCCACCGCCATGATCGCCATGAGCTTCGCGCAAGTCGCGACCGTCAACGGCAATCCCAACCCCAAGGCGATGTTCATCGCCTATGGCTGGACCGACCTGCCGGTCATCGTGCCGCTGCTGGTCGCCGTCGGCTGCGGGCTTTTGGCCGGTCTCATCAATGGATCATTGATAGCCTTCACTCGTATTCCACCCTTCATCGCCACGCTGGGCATGATGGTCACCGCGCGCGGCATCGCCAAATGGTGGTCGAAGGGCCAGCCGATCTCGTTCCCGACCGACAGCTTCGCCGCAATCGGCAAGGGGCTGATGCCGGTCATCATCTTCATCTCGCTGGCGATCCTGTTCCAACTCATCCTGAGCTACACCAGATACGGCAAGCACTGCTACGCCATCGGCTCCAACGAGGATGCCGCGCGCATGTCCGGCATCAAGATCGCCAACCACAAGGTGCTGGTCTATGTGATTGCCGGCATCCTCGCCTCGATCGCCGCGGTGGTGCTCTCCTCCAAGAACCTCACTGCCCAGGCCGGCATGGGCGTCATGTACGAGCTCGACGCCATCGCCATGGCGGTCATCGGCGGCGTCTCGCTCTCGGGCGGCCGCGGGTCTATCATCGGCACCGTGATCGGCTCGCTGATCTTCGGCGTCATCATCTCCGGCTTCACCTTCCTGCGCCTCGACGCCTACTACCAGGAGATGGTCAAGGGCGTGATCATCGTCGGCGCAGTCGTTCTCGATCAATGGCGCCAGCGCCGCCGGGCGATAGGAGCTTGACCATGTCGGACATCGTTCTGAAGACCGAAAACCTCACCAAGCATTACGGCGGCGTGCACGCGCTGCAGGAGGCGAACTTCGAGCTGCGCAAGGGCGAGCATGTCGCCATCATGGGCGACAACGGCGCCGGCAAGTCGACTTTCGTACGCCAGATCACCGGCGTCGAGCAGCGCACCGACGGCAAGATCTGGTTCGACGGCAAGGAAGTGAACTTCGCCGGCCCGATCGAGGCGCGCGAGGCGGGCATCGAGACCGTGTTCCAGAACCTCGCTCTGGCCGACGATCTCGACGTGCCGTCGAACCTCTTCCTCGGCCGCGAGAAGGTGCTGTTCAACCTCGGCCCGTTCTCGATCCTCGACCGCAAGGCGATGCGCAAGGCGACCGAGGCGGCGCTTGTCCGCACCGCGGTGAAGATCCCCAACCTTTCAAGCACCATCCGCCACATGTCTGGCGGCCAGCGTCAATGCGTGGCGATCGCCAGGACCGCGACCTTCGCCTCCAAGCTGATCATCATGGACGAGCCGACGGCGGCCCTCGGCGTGCAAGAGACGGCGCAGGTCGAAAACATCATCCGCACGCTGAAGGAGAACGGCGAGCCGCTGATCCTGATCAGCCACAACATGCGCCAGGTGTTCGACCTGGTCGACCGCATCGTCGTCTTCCGGCGCGGCCGCATCGTCGCCAATTTGCGCAAGCAGGACACCGACGGCAACGACATCGTCGCCTACATCACCGGCGCCAAGACCGGACAGGCCGAACTCCAGGCCGCCTGACGGGCGCCACGACGGGACCAACCAATCGTCCGCGCCGGAAGGCGCGGACAGCATTCTGAACCACCCTCAAAGGACCTTCCATGACTCTCCGCTTCGCTCTTCTCGGCGCCGGCCGTATCGGCAAGGTGCATGCCCGCGCCGTTGCCTCCAACCCGCAGGCCAAACTGGTGGCCGTGGCCGACGCCTTCGAGAAAGCCGCGACGGAGTTGGCCACCGCCTACGGCGCCGAAGTGCGCACGACCGATGCGATCGAGCAGGCCAAAGACATCGATGCCGTCATCATCTGCACGCCGACCGACACCCATGCCGATCTCATCGAGCGCTTCGCCAACGCCGGCAAGGCGATCTTCTGCGAGAAACCGATCGACCTCGACGTCCAGCGCGTCGAGAAGTGCCTGGCGGTCGTCGAGAAGGCCGGCGCAACGCTGATGGTCGGCTTCAACCGCCGCTTCGACCCGCATTTTGCCGCCGTCCGCAAGGCGATCGACGACGGCGCCATCGGCACGGTCGAGATGGTCACCATCACCTCGCGCGATCCGGGCGCCCCGCCGCTCGACTACATCGCCCGCTCGGGCGGCATTTTTCGCGACATGACCATCCATGATTTCGACATGGCGCGCTTCCTGCTTGGCGAGGAGCCTGTCGCGGTCAGCGCCCATGCCTCGGTGCTGGTCGACAAGAAGATCGGCGAAGCCGGCGATTTCGACTCGGTCAGCGTCATCCTGGAAACCGCGTCCGGCAAGCAGGCCGTCATCTCCAACTCGCGCCGCGCCACCTATGGCTACGACCAGCGCATCGAGGTGCACGGCTCGAAGGGCATGGTCGCGGCCGAGAACCAGCGGCCGGTGTCGATCGAGCTCGCCAACGACAAGGGCTACACCCGCCCGCCGCTGCACGACTTCTTCATGACCCGCTACATCGACGCCTATGCCAACGAGATCGCGGCTTTCATCGCCGCTGCGACCGCGGGCAAGAAGGCGGCACCGAGCGGCAAGGATGGGCTGGTCGCCCTGAAGCTGGCCGACGCGGCGCTGCAATCGGCCAAGACCGGCAAAGCCGTCCGCGTCGACTGAACTGTTTGGATTCGACTACAGGAGCAGAGCGATGAGCGGTTTGGCCGGTCGCAATTCAGAAACGCGCACCATCGTCACCGGCGGCGCGCAGGGCATCGGCTTCGCGGTTGCGGAGGCGCTGGCCGACGAGGGCTGCCGCGCGCTGGCGCTCGTCGGCCGCTCGCAGGAGAAGGGCGACAGAGCGGTCGCCGCGTTGAAGAAGAGCGGCGTCGACGCCATCTTCATCAGCGCCGACTTCGCCAAGGTCGCCGACTGCAAGCGCGCCGTCGAAACCGCGATCAAGCATTTCGGCACGCTCAACGCGCTGGTCAACGCCGCCGCCACCTCGGCGCGCGGCTCGCTGATCGAAACCACCGAGGAGGTCTTCGATCAGATCTTCGACACCAATGTGCGCGGGCCCTTCTTCCTGATGCAGGGCCTTGTCGCGCATCTGCTCGAACGCAGGGCGCCGGGCTCGATCGTCAACGTGCTGTCGATGTCGGCGCATGCCGGCCAGTCCTTCCTGACGCCCTATTCGACCAGCAAGGGCGCGCTGATGACGCTGACCAAGAATGTCGCCAGCTCCTATCGGCGCAACCGCATCCGCTGCAACGCCGTGCTGCCCGGCTGGATGGACACCGAAGGCGAGGCGATCGTGCAGAAGAAGTGGCACGACGCGCCGGACGACTGGCTGGAAAAGGCCGAGGCCGCGCAGCCGATGGGCCAGTTGGTCAAGCCGGCGCAGCTCGCCCGGCTGATCACCTATATGCTGAGCCCGCAAGCCGGCGTCATGACCGGCTCGCTGGTCGACTACGACCAGAACATAGCCGGTGTTGTCGGGGAGTAGAATCTCTCCACGTGACAAGCGCCCTGGCATCGACTATATGAGCCGCATGATCCACCTGACCGCCTCGTTTTGGTACTTTTATTACGACAGCTCGCTGGCGGCGGGAGGATTGCGCTCGATCTGAAGATTGTAGCACCTAAATCCGAAAAGCCGCCAGACCTGGCGGCTTTTTCGTTTCAGCCGGCAGGTCTCCTAACCAGGAGCAGAAAGCCGTGTTGACCACCACAGACGACCTTCGGGTCAAGGAACTCAAAGTCCTGAGCACGCCGGAAGAGGTGATGCGCGAGATACCGCGCTCGCTCACGGCGACGCGCACCGTTGCCGCGTCACGCAACGCCATCCATTCGATCCTGGCAGGGGCCGACGATCGACTGGTAGTCATCGTCGGCCCTTGTTCCATCCACGATCCGGTCGCCGCCGTGGACTACGCCAGCCGTCTGGCGGCGCTGCGCGAGGCCCTGGCCGACCGGCTCGAGATCGTCATGCGTGTCTATTTCGAGAAGCCGCGCACCACGGTCGGCTGGAAAGGCCTGATCAACGATCCCGATCTCGACGGCAGCTTCAACATCGACAAGGGGTTGCGCATGGCGCGCAACGTGCTTTCCGCCGTCAACAATCTCGGCCTGCCGGCGGCGACCGAGTTCCTCGACATGACGACCCCGCAATACATTGCCGACCTCGTCGCCTGGGGCGCCATCGGCGCGCGCACGACCGAAAGCCAGATCCATCGGGAGCTGGCCTCGGGCCTGTCCTGCCCGGTCGGCTTCAAGAACGGCACCGACGGCAATCTGAGAATCGCCGCCGAGGCGGTCAAGTCGGCTGCCCAGCCGCATCATTTCATGGCGGTGACCAAGGGCGGACGCAGCGCGATTGCCGCGACCACCGGCAACGAGGACTGCCACGTCATCCTGCGCGGCGGCGTTGTGCCCAACTTCGATGCGGCGAGCGTTGACGCCGCCGCGACGGAACTCGCCCGCATCGGCGTCGCGCCGCGGCTGATGATCGACGTCAGCCACGCCAACAGCGGCAAGAAGCCGGAGAACCAGCCGAAAGTCGCGCACGATGTGGCGGGCCAGGTGGCCGCGGGCGACGAGCGTATCATCGGCGTCATGATCGAGAGCAATCTCGTCGCCGGTCGCCAGGATGTCGTGCCGGGCAAGCCGCTCGTCTATGGTCAGAGCATCACCGACGGCTGCATCGACTGGGCGACCACCGAGACGGTGCTGCACGGTCTTGCCGGCGCCGTCGAATGGCGCCGGTCGGTGAAACGCGAAATGCTCGCCTCTCGACAGGGCGCGGCATGAGTCGGCTGAGGGCGGCAGTTACGCCGCCCTCAGCCCCTCCCAGGCGGTGAACACAGAAACCGCGAACAAAAGCAGCCCGGCCGCGCGCCCCGCAAGGATCGTCGCTCGGGGGTTGTCGATAAGCAGCTCCCGGCTGCGGCCGGCGGTGATGGCGAGCCCGCCATAGATTCCCGCCTGGGTGGCGATCGTCAGCAATCCCATCACGGTCGCCTGCATCCAGATCGGACCGTAAGCCGGCTTCAGGAACTGGGGATAGACGGCAATGATGAACAGATAGGCCTTCGGGTTGATCAGGCAGGTGACCAATCCTTGCCGAAACGCCTTCCAGGCAGAGCGGCTGCCCACGGGCCCGTCATGGCCGACTGTGATCGAGCTGCGCATCAGCGAAATCCCGATATAGGCCATATAGGCGGCGCCGGCGATCAGCAGCGGCTTGAACAGGACCGGCACGAAATGCATCAGCAGGCCGACGCCGATGGCGCCGTTCAGCGTATGCACCGCGCCGCCAAGCATGATGCCGCCGGTCGCCGCCAGTCCTCTGTCGCGTCCGCCGGTCAGCGCATTGGCCAGCACGAACAGCATGTCCATGCCGGGCACGGCGATGATGCCGAACAGCAGGATGAAGAAGAGCCAGAGGTTTTCGCTATAGCTCATGTCAGTTGCTTGTCGCTCCGTCGGCCAAGGAGTTCAGGAATCTGTTGATTTTCAAACCGCTAGGCGGCCCTATAGGGCATCCCAACTGACGAGGGTGTGTCAGTTGCGTTTCAGCCGGGTGAGGAAATGCGCAAGGCCTCGCGCCTGTTCGAGATCATCCAGATCCTGCGGCTGGCCAAAAAGCCGGTGACGGCGGCGACGATCGCCGAGCAGCTGGAAGTGACGGTGCGCTCGGTCTATCGAGACATAGCCGCGCTGCAGGCGATGCGCGTGCCGATCGAGGGCGGGCGCGGCATCGGCTATATCCTGCGGCCCGGCTTCGACCTGCCGCCGCTGATGTTTTCGATCGAGGAGATGGAGGCGATCGTGCTGTCGCTGGCGCTGCTCGAGCGCACCGGCGACGACGAGCTCAAGCGGGCCGCAAAACGCGTCGGCGCCAAGATTGCCGGTGGAGTGCCGCCGCCCTTGCGCCAGACGCTCGACGCCAACGCTCTGCATGCATGGGGTTTTGCCGCACCTTCGGCTTCCGCGGTCGATCTCGCCCTGGTGCGCCGCGCCATCCGCGACGAGGAGAAGCTCGATCTTGCTTATCGCGACGAAGCGGGGCGTGACACGCAGCGCGTCATCCGGCCGATCGCGCTGATCTACTATGCCGAGACCGCCAACATCGTCGCCTGGTGCGAACTGCGCCAGGCGATCCGCAATTTCCGCAGCGACCGCATCGAGGAGTGTCAGCCGGCCGGCCTGTCGTTCAAGGGCGAAGGCGATCGACTGCGGCAGATCTGGGTCGACGGCTGGAAGACTAATGCTCCGGTTACCGGCCCGTGAGACGCTCTATTGCCCTATTTTAGCTGCTACGCACTCCAATGATGGCAGTGGAGTGATTCCATCCATCGTTGTTTCGTCCTGTCGGGATTTATTGTCGCCTTCAGCAGCGCAGCGATAAATAGCGTCTAAAATGAGCGCTCTAACAGGCTCTTTGGGGAGCGACATGTACTCGAAATACGTATCTTTGGTTGGAAAGCCGTTAACGTAGTCAAGTGCTCCAAAGACGCACGAATTAGTCTCCACCTCATTGCCTATCCCGAATTTGGCTTGATCAACAAAAATCAAGCCGACCGAAACCCAAGTCCCTCGGTCAATAAACTTGTATGCGGTGCAGCCATCCCTGCTGAGAGCCGCTTTATAAGCGAAAGACTTATATGATGGCAGTAGGTGAGAATTATCTAAAATGTGAACGATGTCGTTCGAAAATGTGGTGTAATTCACTTCGACAATAGAAATTTGAGTGGTGACGGGCCACTGGACAAGATGGAATGTATTTCGCCGGTTTTCTATGTACGAAGCGACCGAGCCAGCTATTTCGGAGTTTTTGCCGACTACCTCATATGGCCGTGACATAGTAGGCCACACAAGAATTGGTTCATATTTATCCAGAGATGAAAGATATTCTGCGGCGGTATGCTTGGGATTGGTCTTGACGTCTTCAGCGTGCGAAATCGTTGCAGTAAAAGCGACCGACATATAAAGGATGAAAATCAGTGCCCATGACGCTGATTTTGCTGAGATTCTTGTCATGCGTCGGCCTGGCCGTAATATTTGTCTAGCTTGCGATGCTCTGCCCTGTCGCTCCATTGCGACCCGGCGTCCTAAGTATAATATTCATTTATGCAGGAACGCTAGTATCGTTGCCTGGGGAAGGAGGGTGTTAGGTCGGCTGCAATGTTCGTCTAAATCGTCGGAGCCAGCCTACCGCACATCCACCCAGCGCTGTTCCTGGAATGAGCGCGCCATCGCATGCACCGTGCGCTCGATCTCCAGACCTTCGTCGAAATCGATGATCCGTGCCGGCTTGCCGGCGATACGCATCAACAGCTCGCGGCATTCGATCATCTTGAGGTCGTTGAAGCCGAGGCCATGGCCGGGCGCCGGCAGAAAGGAATCATAGGGCTTGTGGTGCGGCGCCACCAGGATGGTGCGGTAGCCCTGCTCGGTCGGGCGGTCGGCGGTGAGGTAGAGCTGGAACTCGTTCATCCGCTCCTGGTCGTAGAGGATCGACCCCTTCGAGCCGAAGATCTGGATGGCGATGCGGCCTTTGCGGCCCCAGGCCGAGCGGTTGACCAAGAGCGTGCCGGCGACGCCGTTTTCGAGATGCATCAGCACGCTGGCGATGTCGTAGGTCTCGACCGCGCGGCGGCCGCCGGAAGCGACCTTCCGGTCAGCGTAAGGCTTCACCATGTCGCACATCACGCGGGCGACGCGGCCGAATAGCACCCTGATCAGCGACAGCGGATGCACGGCGAAATCGTCGAGCGCGCCGTAGCCGGAAGCCGCCTCGTGCTTCCAGAAGAACAGCGCCTCGGGATCGGCCATGAAATCCTCGTCCATCTCGATGCGCACGAGATTGACGTCGCCGATGATCTTTTCCTCGAGCAGCGCGCCGATATGGCGGATGGCGGGGTTCTGGATGTAGTTGTAGCCGAGCGCGGCGACCTTGCCGGATTTCCTGGCCGCCTCGGCCATGGCTTCGGCCTCGGCGAAACCCGGCGCCATCGGCTTCTCGCACCAGAGATGCTTGCCGGCTTCCAGGATGGCGATCGCCATTTCCGGGTGGAACTGGTTGGGCGTGGTCAGCGAGACGACATCGACCTCCGGATCGTTGACCACGGCGCGCCAATCGCCGGACGCCTTAGCGAAGCCGAACTCGCCCGCCTTGCGTCTGGCCAGTTCGTCATTGACCTCGCCGAGATGCACCAGCCTCGGCTTCTCGACATCGGGAAAGACGGTGCCGACCGCATTCCATGCAATGGCGTGGCACTTGCCCATGAAGCCCGTGCCGATGAGGCCCACTCCGACCATGTCGATTGTCTCCGCGCTAGAGCAATTCCAGGAAAAGTGTGAAGCGGTTTTCCGTCCGGGATTGCGTCGATAAACAGATGGAACGGTTCCGCGAAACGCGGAACCGTTCTGGGAAGAATTTTGTATGGATGAATTAATCCATTTTCATCCGGAATGGAACGTCCAAATCATTTTTTATGGTGTTCTTGCGCGAACTCGCTATGATGAGGCAGGAGAGAGAACTTTCAATATGGCCGTGGGCGGAGCGACGATGGACGAACGGGTGCCTCGCGATTTCGAGACGTTGCGCACGACGATCCTGGAACGGCGCGCGAGCCTGCCCAAGCGCATCGCCCAGATCGCCGCCTATGCGCTTGACAATCCCGACGACATCGCTTTTGGGACGGCGGCGAGCATCGCCGCCTCGGCCGGCGTCCAGCCCTCGACACTGATCCGCTTTGCCCAACAGCTCGGCTTCGATGGCTTCACCAGCCTGCAGCAGGTCTTCCGGGAGCGCCTGAGGGAGCGCAATTCGTCCTATGACGAGCGTCTGGCCGCATTGCGCGCCAAGGCCGAGGAAGGTGCCGGGCACCGGGCGATTTTCGACGGCTTCGTTGCCGCCGCCAGCACCTCGCTCAGCGACATCTCGCGCGCATTGAACGATGTGCATTTCGAAGAGGCGATTGCGCTCCTGGCGAAGGCCGAGACCATCTATGTGTTGGCCAAGCGCCGCTCCTATCCGGTCGCCTCCTACATCGCCTATGCGCTAGGCAAGCTCAAGATCCGCAACCAGTTGATCGAGTCGGCGGCCGGGCTGAATGCCGAGATGATCGGCTTCGCCACGCCGCGCGACGCCGTCATCGCCATCAGCTTCTCGCCTTACGCACCCGCGACCATCGAAGAGACGCGCTCGATCGCGGAACAGGGCGTGCCGATCATCGCCATCACGGACAGTTCCTTCTCGCCGCTCGCCCAGTTCGCCAAGGTCTGGTTTGAAGTGGCCGAAGCCGATTTCGGCGGGTTTCGCTCGATCTCGGCGACCATGGCCTTGGCAATGGCGTTGACCGTCGCCGTTGGCGAGAAGCGCCGCGACGCCGGCCGCAAACGCAAGGCCTGAACGGCCCGCGTCGGTGTTTTTCAATCCGGGAATGCTCATTCCATATTGACTATGGATTGGAATTATTATTTCATATTGACGGCACCGCGCGGCCGCTCGCGCGTGCTGCCCAAAACAACGCTGCTCTGCACAACAAGGCCGATGGGAGGTTCGAATGGGCGAAGCCGTGGAAGCGAAATATCCGCCGCTCGACGTCATCACGATCGGCCGCGCTTCGGTCGATCTCTACGGCCAGCAGATCGGCTCGCGGCTGGAGGACATCGCCTCCTTCGCCAAATCGGTCGGCGGCTGCCCGGCCAATATTTCCGTCGGCACGGCCAGGCTCGGCCTGCGCTCGGCGCTGCTCACCCGCGTCGGCGACGAGCAGATGGGCCGCTTCATCCGCGAGCAGCTCCGGCGTGAAGGCGTATCGGTCGACGGCCTGAAGACCGACAAGGAGCGGCTGACGGCGCTTGTGCTGCTTTCGGTCGAGGACGAAGGCGTTTCGCCGATGATCTTCTACCGCTCCGACTGCGCCGACATGGCGCTGGCCGAAGGGGACATCGATGAAGCGTTCATCGCCTCGGCCCGCGCCGTCGTCGTCACCGGCACGCATTTCTCCCGCCCCAACACCGATGCTGCCCAGCGCAAGGCGATCCGCCTGATGAAGGCCAAGGGCGGCAAGGTCGTGTTCGACATCGACTACCGCCCGAACCTCTGGGGGCTCGCCGGCCATGCCGAAGGCTTCGAGCGCTACGTCAAGTCGGACCGCGTCTCGGCGCAGCTGAAGACGGTGCTGCCGGACTGTGACCTCATCGTCGGCACCGAGGAGGAGATCATGATCGCCTCCGGCGCCGACGATTGCCTGAGCGCGCTGAAGACGATCCGCGCACTGTCGTCGGCCACCATCGTGCTGAAGCGCGGCGCCAAGGGTTGCATCGTCTATGACGGCCCGATCAGCGACGACCTCGAGGACGGCATCGTCGGCAAGGGCTTTCCGATCGAGATCTACAATGTGCTTGGTGCCGGCGACGCCTTCATGTCGGGCTTCCTGCGCGGCTGGCTGGGCGGCGAAAGTTTTGCGACGGCCGCGACCTGGGCCAACGCCTGCGGCGCCTTCGCGGTGTCGCGTCTGCTCTGCGCGCCGGAATATCCTACCTTCGAGGAGCTGCAGTTCTTCCTGAAGCACGGCAGCAAGCATCTGGCGCTGCGCAAGGACGAGGCGATCAACCACATCCATTGGGCGACGACGCGCCGGCGCGACATTCCTTCTCTGATGGCTTTAGCCTGCGACCACCGCGTCCAGCTCGAAGACGTTGCGGCAAAAGTCGGCGCCGACGCTTCGCGCATCCCCGATTTCAAGGTGCTGACGGTCAAGGCGGCGGCCAAGGTCGCCGCCGGCCGCGACGGCTACGGCATGCTGATCGACGAGAAATATGGCCGCGACGCCATGTTCGAATTCGCCCGCCATCCTTTCGCCTGGCTCGGCCGTCCGGTCGAATTGCCCGGCTCGCGGCCGCTTCGTTTCGAGTTCTCGCAGGACATCGGCTCGCAGCTCATCGACTGGCCGGTCGACCACTGCATCAAATGCCTGTGCTTCTACCACCCGGACGATCCGGAAGCGCTGAAGACCGAGCAACAGCAGAAGCTGAGGGGTCTGTTCGAGGCGGCGCGGAAAGTCGGTCGCGAGTTGCTGGTCGAGATCATCGCCGGCAAGCACGGCAAGCTCGACGACAACACCATCCCGCGCGCGCTTGAAGAACTCTATGCGCTCGGCATCAAGCCCGACTGGTGGAAGCTCGAGCCGCAGGCTTCGGCAGGCGCCTGGGCCAAGATCGAACAGGTGATCGTCAAGAATGATCCATGGTGCCGCGGCGTTGTGCTGCTCGGGCTGGAGGCGCCGCAGGACGAGCTGGTCGCCGCCTTCGCGGCCACCGCCAACGCGCCGATCGTCAAGGGATTTGCCGTCGGTCGCACCATCTTCATCAACGCCGCCGAACAATGGCTGGCAGGCCGGATGTCGGACGACGAGGCTGTCGCCGACATGGCCTCGCGCTTCGAGCAATTGACCGAGGCATGGCTTGCCGCGCGTGGCCGCAAAGCAGCATAACAACGCGGCAGCATAACAAGGCGCCAAAAGGAAGCCGGAGGAAACGACAATGAGCAAGACTGTTCGCCTGACGATGGCGCAGGCGCTGACCCGCTTTCTCAGCCGACAGATGACCGAGATCGACGGCAAAAAGGTGCCGATCTTCGGCGGCGTCTGGGCGATCTTCGGCCATGGCAATGTCGCCGGCATCGGTGAGGCGCTCTATCAGGTGCGTGACGAGCTGCCGACTTATCGCGCCCATAACGAGCAGGCGATGGCGCATGCGGCGATCGCCTATGGCAAGGCGAATTTCCGCCGCCGGTTCATGGCGGCCACCACCTCGATCGGCCCGGGCGCGCTCAACATGGTGACGGCCGCGGCGCTCGCGCATGTCAACCGGCTGCCGGTGCTGCTGCTGCCGGGCGACGTCTTCGCCAACCGCTTGCCCGATCCGGTGCTGCAGCAGGCGGAGGATTTCTCCGACGGCACGGCGACCGTCAACGACTGCTTCCGCCCTGTGTCGCGCTATTTCGACCGCATCACGCGGCCGGAGCAGATCATCCCGGCGCTCAACCGCGCCATGCAGGTGCTGACCGATCCGGCCGAATGCGGCCCGGTTACGCTGTCGCTCTGCCAGGACGTGCAGGCCGAGGCCTATGATTATCCCGAAAGCCTGTTTGCCGAGCGCGTCTGGACGCCGCGCAGGCTGCGGCCGGATCGCAATGAGCTGGCGGCAGCCGTGGCGGCACTGAAAGGGGCGAAAAAGCCGCTGGTTATTGCCGGCGGCGGTGTCCTCTATTCGCAGGCTTCCGGAGAACTGGCCAAGCTGGTCCAGGGTGCCGGCATCCCGGTTTGCGAGACTCAAGGGGGCAAGTCCTCGCTCCCTGACGACCATCCGCTCAACATGGCGGCGGTCGGCGTCACCGGCACGTCGGCCGCCAACCGGCTGGCCAAGGAGGCGGACGTGGTGCTTGCCGTCGGCACTAGGCTGCAGGACTTCACCACCGGCTCCTGGGCGCTGTTCAAGAATGCCGGCCGCACCATCATCGGCTTGAATACGCAAGGTTTCGACGCCGGCAAGCACTGGGCGCTGCCGCTGGTCGCCGACGCAGCCGAGGGGCTCGCCGAGGTTTCCGCCGCGCTGAAGGGCTGGAAGGCGCCGACCGCCTGGACCGACAATGCCCTGAAGGGCAAGAAGGAATGGCAGGCCGCCGCCGCCAAGGTGACGGCCTCGACCAACGCCGCCTATCCTTCCGATGCGCAGGTGATCGGCGCCGTGCAGCGCGCCATGGGCTCCGGTGTCACCTTGCTGCATGCCGCTGGCGGCCTGCCCGGCGAATTGCACAAGCTCTGGCAGGCCGGCGCGCCGGGCTCGTACCATGCCGAATACGGCTTCTCGACCATGGGTTACGAGATCGCCGGCGGTCTCGGCGTCAAGATGGCCAAGCCCGACCAGGAGGTCGTCGTCATGGTCGGCGACGGCTCCTATCTGATGCTCAATTCCGAGATCGCAACCTCGGTGATGCTGGGGCTGAAGCTCACCATCGTGCTGCTCGACAACCGCGGCTATGGCTGCATCAACCGGCTGCAGATGGCGACCGGCGGCGCCAACTTCAACAACCTCTTGAAGGACGCGCGCCACGAGGTGATGCCCGACGTCGACTTCGCCGCCCATGCGGCAAGCCTCGGCGCCATCGCCGACAAGGTAGCGTCGATCGCCGAGTTGGAAACGGCGCTGGCCAAGGCGAAGCAAAACAGCAAGACCACCGTGCTGGTCATCGACACCGATCCGCTGGTGTCGACCGAAGCCGGCGGCCATTGGTGGGACGTCGCCGTGCCGGAGGTGTCTGCTCGGCCCCAGGTCAATGCCGCGCGCAAGAAATACGAGGAAGCCGTGGGCAGCCGGCAGGGCTAAGCATCGGCTTTCCTCTCAAACGATTTGACATTGGAGTGACGACTTGAAAGCCAAACTGGGCATGTCCCCCATCGCGTGGTGGAACGACGATCTCGTGGAACTGAGCGATGACGTGTCGCTGGAGGAGTGCTTGCGCCAATCTCGCTCGGCGGGCTTCACCGGCATGGAGATGGGCCGCCGCTTCCCCAACGACCCGAAGGTGATGCTGCCGATCCTCAAGGAGGCCGACGTCACGCTCTGCGGCGGCTGGTTCTCCGGCACGCTGGTCAATGAGGACCTAGCCAGGAACAAGGATCGCATCCAGCCGATGATCGACCTGTTCAAGGCGGTCAACGCGCCCTGCATCGTTTATGGCGAGGTTGGCCGTTCCATCCAGGGCGATCGCTCGAAGCCTTTGGCCACCAAGCCGAAGCTCACGGGCGACGAGATGAAGGCTTATGGCCGCCGCGTCACCGAATTCGGCGAATGGTGCGCCGACCAGGGCATGCCGCTCTCCTACCACCATCACATGGCGGCGGTGGTCGAGACCGAGCCGGAGCTCGACGCCTTCATGCGCCATTCCGGCGAGGGCATCCCGCTGCTGCTCGACGCCGGCCATCTCGCCTTTGCCGGCGGCGATGTGCTGCGCGCCATCGACAATCACCACAAGCGTATCAACCACGTCCATGTGAAGGACGTGCGCATGAGGGTGATCGACGGCCTCGACCGCTCAAAACAGTCGTTCCTCGATGCCGTGGCGCTCGGCGCCTTCACCGTGCCGGGCGACGGCTCGCTCGATTTCGGCGCCATCGTCCAACGCTTCGCCGATTATGGCTATGAGGGCTGGTTCGTCGTCGAGGCTGAGCAAGACCCGAAGAAGAACCCGCCGCTCAAGATGGCGCAGGTCGGCTACAAGGAGCTGATGCGGGCGATGACGGCCGCCGGCTACACGGTGGAGACGCAAGGCTTCCCGAATGCCTGAGCGGTGGATTTGCCGAGGCGCGCGGTCTATCTGATGCGTGTTAGGCGAATCCCAGGATTGCGCGATGAAAGACTATGAGCACCCCTTCTTCCGGCCGCTGTGGCGACGCATCGCCGTCGTCGCCGTTTGCCTCGTCTGGTCGGTGATCGAGTTCGCCTCCGGCACGCCATTCTGGGGCGTCATCGCGTTGGGCTTCGCCGGGTATGCGGTGTGGCAGTTCTTCTATCTCTACAAGCCAGCCGAAGAGGCCAAGCCTCCGGCCGAGCCGAAGGAATGATCCAGGAGAAAATCATGTCGAAACTGCTCGTCAAGGCCGACAAGGGCCACGGCCGCGTCGCTCACGTCACGCCGCAAAGCGCCAACTGGACGTATGTGGGGTTCGATCTCCACCGGCTGCGGCCCGGCGAGACGACGTCCGGCAACACCGGCGACCGCGAGGTCTGCCTGGTCTTCGTCACCGGCAAGGGCAAGGTGTCGGCCGGCGGCAAGGATCTCGGCCTGCTCGGCCAGCGCATGTCGCCCTTCGAGGGCAAGCCCTGGTCGGTCTATGTGCCGCAAGGCTCCGACTGGTCGGTGACCGCCGATACCGAGCTGGAACTCGCCGTCTGCTCGGCGCCCAGCCTGGGCGGCGGCCTGCCGGTTCGCGTCATCGGCCCCGACGATCTCGGCCAGGAAGTGCGCGGCAAGGGCACCAACACGCGCTACGTCACCAACATCCTGCCCGAGGGCAAGCCTGCCGACTCGCTGCTGGTGGTCGAGGTCATCACACCCGGCGGCCACACCTCCAGCTATCCGCCGCACAAGCACGACCAGGACAATCTTCCCGCCGAATCCTATCTCGAGGAGACCTACTACCACCGTCTCAACCCGCCGCAGGGCTTTGCCTTCCAGCGCGTCTATACGGACGCCGGCAAGAACGGCGAGCGCGATCTGGACGAGGCGATGGCGATCGAGGACGGCGATGTCGTGCTGGTGCCCAAGGGCTACCACCCGTGCGCGGCCTGCCACGGCTACGATCTCTACTATCTGAACGTCATGGCCGGCCCGAAGCGGACGTGGAAATTCCACAACGCGGCCGAGCATGAGTGGCTGATGAAGGCCTGAGGTTTCTCGGCGCGCACAACTTGTTGGTCCAGTTCGGGAAAATCGTCGGCTAAGGACCGACAGGGTCTGGTTGCCTTCGAAAACCCATGAAAGCTTCGTCAATCCGTCATGGAAATCACCTATGGCAGCGGGCTGACGAGGTTTTCTCATGCGCTACGCCATCTACTATACCCCACGGCAGGACGAGCCGCTGGCGCGCATCGCCGCCAATTGGCTCGGCCGCGACCCGTTCGGCGCGGCGACGCGGCCGGTCGAGGCCGTGGCTGAGCTGTCGGCGGCGGAAGTTGCCTTCCACACCGCCTCGGCGCGGCGCTACGGTTTTCATGCGACGCTGAAGGCGCCGTTCCGGCTGGCGCCGGGCGAGACGGAAGCCTCGCTGCGCGCCGCGCTCGACGATTTCGCCGAAGCAACCCCGGATGTCGTCATTCCGCGCCTTGTCATCGGCCAGATCGACGGCTTCTTCGCCCTGGTGCCGGAAGCCCCGTTCGAGCCGCTGAACGGCTTCGCCGGCGAGGTCGTGCGCGCCTTCGACCGCTTCCGCGCGCCATTGACGGAAGCCGAGATCGAGCGGCGCAGCCCCGATTCGCTGAAGCCGCAGGAATTCCGCAATCTGTGCCAGTGGGGCTATCCTTACGTCTTCGAGACGTTCCGCTTCCACATGACGCTCTCCGGGCGCGTCGGGCCACAGGAAAGCCTGCGTCTTCGTGCGGCAATCGACAGCCTGTTCGCGGATGTGCTGCAGCATCCGGTGCCGGTGGACGCGCTGACCTTGTTTGTCGAAACCGAGCCGGGCGCCCCCTTCATGGTGCTCTCCCACCATGCGCTTGGCCGCCGTGCGGCCAGAAGGACTGCCTGATTTGACCACCCGATACGGCCTCCCAATATGGATCGCTTGAGATAGGACTGCCTGAAATGACCGCCGAGACCGTTTTGAACAATGCCCGCATCGTGCTCCCCGACGAAATCGTCGAGGGCTCGCTCCTGCTGCGCGATGGCCTGATCGCTGCGATCGAGCCGGGCGCGGCGCGCGGCGGCGAGGACATGGGCGGCGACTACATCATCCCGGGGCTCATCGAACTGCACACCGACCATCTCGAAGGCCACTACGCGCCGCGCCCGAAAGTGCGCTGGAACCCGATCGCGGCGGTGCTTGCCCATGACGCGCAGGTGGCGACGGCCGGCATCACCACGGTGCTCGATGCCTTGCGCGTCGGCATGGACGAGGATGCCGACCTGAAGTCCGACGACGTTCGCAAGCTGGCCGACGCGATCGAGGACAGCGTCAGGCAGGATCGGCTCAGGGCCGACCACTTCATCCATCTGCGCTGCGAGGTGTCGGCGCCGGATTGCCTCGAGGCCTTCGCCAATTTCGAGACTGACGACCGGGTGAAGCTCGCCTCGCTGATGGACCACGCGCCGGGCCAGCGCCAGTTCGTCAACCTCGAGACCTATGCCTACTACTACCAACGCAAGCTGAAGCTGACCGACCGCGATTTCCAGAAATTCTGCGAGAAGCGGATGGCGGAATCGGCCCGCAACTCGGGTCCGAACCGCGTCTTCATCGCCGCCGCCTGCCAGGAGCGCGGCATCGTCCTCGCCAGCCATGACGATGCGACGGCCGGCCATGTCGACGAGGCGATTGCGCAGGGCGTTCGTGTCGCCGAGTTCCCGACCACCGAGGAGGCGGCAAGGGCCTCGAAGGCGGCCGGCCTCGGCGTGCTGATGGGCGCTCCCAACGTCATGCGCGGCTCCTCGCATTCCGGCAATGTCTCGGCCAGGGCGCTTGCCGGCGACGGCCTGCTCGACATCCTGTCGTCCGACTACATCCCCTTCAGCCTGATCCAGTCGGCCTTCTTCCTCGGCGACGTCGTCGAAGGCATCTCGCTGCCGCGGGCGGTCGCCATGGTCTCGAAGAACCCGGCCGAGGCCGTCGGCTTGACCGATCGCGGCGTCATCGAGCCCGGCCGGCGCGCCGATCTCGTGCGCGTGCGCGTCGACGAGCACGTGCCGGTCGTGCGCACCGTCTGGCGCCAGGGCAGGC
Organism: Mesorhizobium sp. M1C.F.Ca.ET.210.01.1.1; assembly: GCF_004791585.1. Classification (GTDB taxonomy): domain Bacteria; phylum Pseudomonadota; class Alphaproteobacteria; order Rhizobiales; family Rhizobiaceae; genus Mesorhizobium. The sequence continues at coordinate 101,286 of NZ_SRUU01000006.1, read as the reverse complement.
GTGCCGCATGATGGTTTCGGCCTTGATCGAACGCGAGCTCGCCGAAACGCTTCCCATCCGCAACGGCGTCTTCGTCGCGGTCGTCGGCCCGAGCGGCGCCGGCAAGGACACGGTGATCGGCTATGCCAAGGCGCGCTTTGCCGATGAGACGCGGCTGGAGTTCGTGCGCCGCGTCATCACCCGGCCGAGCGATTCCGCCAGCGAGGACCACGACACGCTGGCCGACGCTGCCTTCGCCGAGGCGGAGGCCGACGGCGCCTTCGCCATCTGCTGGGACGCGCATGGCCTGCGCTATGGCTTGCCGGCCGACGTCGACTGGGCGGTCGCCAACGGCCATGTCGCGGTCGCCAACGTTTCCCGCGCCGTCGTCCCGGCGCTGCGCGAGCGCTACGCCAATCTGGCGGTGGTCGAGATCACCGCGAGACCGGAAATCCTCGCCGAGCGGCTGGCGGCGCGCGGCCGTGAATCGCGCGGCGAGGTGCTGGCGCGCCTGGCGCGCAGCACGAGCGTGACGCTTTCCGGTCCCGACGTCACCTCGATCGACAACAGCGGCGCGAAAGAGATCGCCGGCGAGCACTTCGCCGAGGTGCTACGCAAGGCGATGGCGTTTTCTGATCTGTCGAGCATGATCTGAGGTGTGTTGATATTCAGGTGAGGCCGGCCTGCAAACGGCGGCTTCCTGCGCTTCCGGTGCTCACGTACTTTGAGTACGCTCCGCTCCGGTTCTCGGAACCCGCCGTTTTCGACACGGCCTGACCTGAATCTCAACCACCTCGGCGCTGCGGGTCCGTCGGCGCCGGCTACTCCGCCGGCGCGCCGGCGACGTTCCTGCGCGCCGCTTCCATCATCCGGCGTCGAGCACGAAAGACGCCCCATTGCTGGTCGACCAGCACGCCGATCAGGATCACACCGCCCATCACCGCGAAGTTGAGCGAGGAGGGGATGCCGAGCAAATTGACGAGGTTCTGCAACTCCTGCAGCAGCACGGTGCCGAGGAGGACGCCGACCAGCGAGCCCTCGCCGCCGCGCAGCGAAAAGCCGCCGAGCACCGCCGCGGCGATCGCGTAGAGCTCGTAGAACTGGCCGTGGCTGGCCGGCGAGATCGAGCGCGTGTACATGGCGAAATAGATCGCCGACAGCGCCGTCAGCACGCCGCAGATCACATAGGCCGCGATCACGACGCGTCCGGTGCGGATACCTGAATATTTCGCCGCTTCCTCGTTCTTGCCGATGGCGTAGAGATAGCGACCGAACACCGAGCGGTGCAGCACCACCCACATGACGGTGGCGATGACGATCACCGCGATGAAGCTGTTCGGCACGCCCTCGGAGCGCCCGGCAGTGAGGAATTCGAGGTCCGGGAAATTCTGCCCGAAGGCAAAACCCGCCGTGCCGTCGGCGGTGTAGAAGCGGGCCACGCCGCGATAGATCAAGAGGCCGCAGAGCGTCACCACGAAAGGCTGCATCTTGAGCCGCGTGATCAGCCAGCCATGCACGAAGCCGATGATGGCGCCGAGCGCGATGATCAGCGCGAAGGCCAACGGCCAGTCCATCTCGCGCACGGCGATGAAGTCAATGAACAGCGTGCCGAGCAGCGCCACCAGCGAGCCGACCGAGAGCTCGATGCCGCCGGTGATGATGACGAAGGCCTGGCCGATGGAGAGGATGCCGAACAGGCCGATCAGGTTGGAGGTGTTGGCAAGGTTGATCGGCAAGAGGAAGCGCGGGTTGATGGCCGTCACCACCGCGCCGACCACCAGGATCAGGACCAGCAGGCCGAGGTCTTTCTTGCTCATTGCGGTCCTCCCACGGCGTGCGCGGGCCTGGGCTTCTTGCCCACCGCCAGCAGCAGCACGTTTTCCTGGCTGAAATCGTCCTTATCGAGAATGCCGGAGATCTGCCCCTCGTGCATGACCGCGATGCGGTCCGAGACGCCGATCACCTCTTCCATGTCGCTGGAGATCATCAGCACGGCGACGCCGGCGTCGGCGAGCGAGCGCATCAGCCCGTAAATCTCCGCCTTGGCGCCGATGTCGATGCCGCGCGTCGGCTCGTCGAGGATCATCACTTTCGGGTTCATCGCCAGCCATTTGGCCAAAACCACCTTCTGCTGGTTGCCGCCCGAGAGCGTGCCGGTGCGGGTCAGGACCGACGGCGCCTTGATGCCGAGATTCTTCTTCTGCTTTTCGGCGGTGGCGAGCTCGGCGCTGGCAGAGACCAGTGAGCGCTTCGCATACGCCGGCAGGTTGGGCAGCGAGATGTTCTCGGCAATCGAGAGGTCGAGCAGGATGCCGGTCAGCTTGCGGTCTTCCGGCACCAGGAAGATGCCGTTCGCCACCGCATCGGCGGCCGATCCGACCCGCAGTGCCTTGCCGTCCAGAGCGACGCTACCGCCGAGCCGCTCGTCGATGCCGAACAGGACGCGCGCAAGCTCCGTACGGCCGGAGCCGACCAGCCCGGCAAGACCGAGGATCTCGCCACGCCTGAGTTCCAGGTCGACCGGGTGATCGGGATAGGCGCTCGTGCGAACGGCGCTGGCAGAGAGCGCGACGCCGCCCGGCGCGCGCCCTGCCTCGGCCGCCTTCTCACGCTCTTTCAGCATGCGCCCGATCATGAGCTTGACCATCTGGTCGTGGTGGATCTCGCTCTTGGGCAGCGTGCCGGCAAGCATGCCGTCGCGCAGCACGACGACGCGGTCGGCGACGCGCTCGACCTCATGCAGGCGGTGCGAGATGAAGATGACGCTGATGCCCTCCGCCCGCAGCCCCTTGATGACGTCGAGCAGCTTTTCGGTTTCGGCGATCGGCAGGCTCGAGGTCGGCTCGTCGAGGATCACCAGCCGCGCCTTGATCGACAGCGCCTTGGCGATCTCGACCATTTGCTGCTGCGCCAGCGACAGCGAGGCGACCGGCGCGTCGGCCGAGAAATTGGCGCCGACGCGTTTCAACAGCGGCGCCGCCATCTGCCGCAGTTTCGCGCGGTCGACCAGCCTCAGCGGCCCGGCCTTCAGTGGCTCGCGGCCGAAAAAGATATTGGCGGCGACGTCGAGGTTTTCGAAGAGATTGAGTTCCTGATGCACGAAGGCGATGCCGGAGCCGATGCTGGCTTCCACGGTCAGCCCGTCATGCGCGACCCCGTCGACGGTCACGGTGCCGCTGTCCGGCCGCGTCACGCCGCCGAGGATCTTCATCAGGGTCGATTTGCCGGCTCCGTTTTCGCCGACGAGGCCGATCACCTCGCCCGGCCCGACCTCCATGGAGAACCCGTCCAGCGCCACGACGCCGGGGTAGGTCTTGCGCACGGCCTCGAGGCTCAGGAACGGAGCCGTCGTCGATGGAGCGAAGGATGTCTCGGAATAATTCATCACGCCACAATTCATCGCGTGTCAGCAGCCGGTGGGCCACAGACTGACGGGCCGCGTGGGGCCCGTCAATACGGACGCCGGCTCAAGGCAAACCTTGAGCCGGCGCAGCTGTGCATCGATTACTTGCCCGCCATCGCCTTCAGGTTGGCGGCATAGGCGTCGACATCGTCCTTGCCGATGATCTTGGTCGGCACGATGATCAGGCCGTTCTCGGGAATGCCCGACTTGTCGCCCTTGAGGTAGGAAGCCATCAGCTTCATGCCCTGATAGGCCCATTCGAAGGGCTGCTGCACGACGGTCGCGGCAACCGTGCCTTCCTTGACGCCGCCCAGCGTGATCGGATCGTCGTCGAAGCCGACGACGGTGATCTGGCCGAGCTTGCCGGCGTCGCGCAGCGCTTCATAGATGCGCGGCGTGTTGTAGGAGTAGAAGCCGACCATGCAGGTGATGTCGGGGCTGGCGACCAGCGCGTCCTCGACATTCTTCTTGGCGCGCGCCTGGTCGATGTCGTCGCCGCGCACGTCGACGAGCTCGATCTTGCTGCCGGCGAGCCCGTCCTTCATGCCCTGGATGCGTTCCTTGGCGTTGTCGGCGCCGAGCAGGCCGACGAAGCCCAGGCACTTGCCGCCGTCCGGCATCGCCTTCTTGGCGATCTCGGCCGCCTGCTTGCCGGCGTCGACGTTGGACGAGCCGATATAGGCGACGCGCTTGGTCTGCGGCGCGTCGCTGTCGGTGGTGAACAGCGCCGTCTCGGAGGCGATCTTGTTCAGCCCGTCGGTCGAGGTCTTGGGGTCCACGGCGGAGACCATGATGCCCTTGACGCCGGCCGTCACCAGGTCGTCCATCAGGCGCTGCTGGATGGCGACCGACGACTGCTCGGGATATTTGAGCTCGAGATTGTAGTCGGGCAGTTCGCCCTGCGCCTTCTTCACGCCGGCTTCGGCCGCCTTCCAGAAGTCTGACGCGCCGTTGACGACGAAGGCCAGCGTCGGCTTGTCGTCGGCGCGCACGGTGGCGCTCGCCGACAGGCCAACAATCAAGGCCGCCGCGGCGACGGATGCGTTACGGATCATGGATTTCATGGTTCAACCTCCCTTTTGAAACTCATTGCTGATATCCCGGCTGCGGCCCGGACGCCCTCCTCCTCAAGGGGCTTGCCCAAGGTCTGGCACCTTAAGAACGGCGCGCCAATCCAGCCGCGACCGAGACACTAGACACTCATTTGCCGTTCGTAAATAGTCAGATTTGTCTGACATTTTCGTGAGAGGGAGTCCGCCCCATCCGGCGGCTTGCCGGGCAGTCGGCATGCGTCCCTCCCATTTGCCGCCACCAGCCGGTTACGACCCGCCGGTCGCGGCAAGTTGACAGTAGAACGCTTACGGCTATTAGTAAAGAGTATTAGTTTGGGAGCTCAAGCGGGTGCCTCCGTGGTGGAGGGGGTGATTGCCGGGAGGGCCTGAAGGAGGAGAGGGCGGCAGTCATAACGTGCTCCGCCGCTGACACGGGAATTCCCGGAAATCAGCCGGTTTCGTGGTTTTAACCGGTTGTTTTTCGTTGACAGGCGGCACGCTTGGCGAGGAAGATGTCGCGCTGGCTAATAGTTATAAATCGAGCGCTTCGGATAAATGCGCCGGACTTGACGATCTTGCCGCTGCCGCCCGCCTTTGCTTGACAGCCGGAGCGTTTGGGAAACGACCATGAGCGAACCGACGGAACTGCGCGATCCCCCGGAAGCCTCCAGGCGCCGCAAGCCGTCGGCCAAGCCCAAGGGCCGTGTCACCATGACCGACATCGCGCGCGTGGCCGGCTGCTCGCAGGCGACGGTCTCCTTCGTGCTCAACAATTCGCCGGGCATCAGGTTGTCGCAGCAGACGCGCGACCGGGTGATCGAGGCGGCGCGGTCGCTCGGCTATTCGCCGCCGGTCTTTTCGGCGCTCCGCCCGGCCGTGACACCATTCGAAGGACTGGATGGGGTGATCGGCTTCGCCGTCGACCAACTCGCCACCAGCCCCGAAGCGGTGGTCGCCATCGAGGGCGCGCGCCAGGCCTCGTGGAACGCCGGCAACGTGCTTTTGGTGGCGCAGACCATGGGCGACGCGGTGATGGAGCCTCGCGCCATCCAGGCGCTGACGCGGCGCGGCATCTCGGCGCTGATCTACATGACCATCTTCACCCGCGAGATCACGGCGCCGGATTTCCTCTACAGCCTCGACATCCCGGTCATCCTGCTTAACTGCTACACCACCGACTATGCTTTTCCCGCCGTGGTGCCCTCCGAGATCGCCGGCGGCCAGAGCGCGACAAGGCATCTGATCGGCCACGGCCATCGCCGCATCGCCACCATCACCGGCGAGCCCTGGATGCAGGCGGCGCAGGATCGCCTGAAAGGCTATCGCCGCGCTTTGGCGACCGCCGACATCCCCTTCGATCCCGAACTGGTGGTCGAGGGCGACTGGTCGGCTAGCGCCGGCTATGCCGCGACCGTCAAGCTTCTCGCCCTGAAAGACCGCCCGACCGCCATCTTCTGCCAGAACGACCGCACGGCGATCGGCTGCTACGAGGCGCTGAAGGAGGCGGGCCTGCATATCCCGCAGGATATTTCCGTGGTCGGCTATGACGACGAGGAGATCGCCCGCCACCTCTTCCCGCCGCTGACCACATCGATCCTCCCGCATCTGGCGATGGGCCAATGGGCGATCGAGCAGCTGGAGACGCCGCCGGCGCCTGGCCGGGGACGCTACCCCATCACCAAGCTGGAATGCCCTCTGGTGGAGCGGGAGTCGGTAGGCAGCGTGCCCGTACGAAACCAGTGACGGGGCCTTCTAGCCGCCGACCATCAGCTTGACGACCTCGTCGTGGTTGGTTTCCGAGATCTTGCGCTCGCCGGCCTGGACGCCGCGCCTGAGCACCACGATACGGTCGGAGACGGCGAAGATGTCCTGCAGATTGTGCGAGATGAAGATCACGCCCCGCCCCTGCGCCTTCAGCTGGTGGATGAGCGAGATGACCTTGCGCTGCTCGGGCACGCCGAGCGCCGCGGTCGGCTCGTCCATGATCAGGATCTGCGCGTCCCAGTAGACGGCGCGGCCGATGGCGACCGCCTGCCGCTGTCCGCCGGAGAAATTGCTGACCGGGGCCTCCAGCCGGCTGACATGGAAATCCAGCCGGCTCATCGTCTCCTTGGCCGCCGTCGCCATCGCCTTGCGGTCGAGCACCGGCAGGAAGCCGAAAGCCTTGCGCATAGGCTCGCGGCCGAGAAAGATGTTGGCGCCGATCGACAGGTTGTCGGCGAGCGCGAGGTCCTGGTAGATCGTCTCGATGCCTTTGTCGCGCGCGTCGTGCGGCGTGGCGAAGGTCACCGGCTGACCCCTGAGCAGGATCTCGCCGGCCGTCGGCTGGTAGACTCCCGATATCGCCTTGATCAGCGTCGTCTTGCCGGCGCCGTTGTCGCCGGCAAGCGCCACCACCTCGCCCGGCCGCACGACCATGGAGAAGTCGCTGAGCGCCCGCACCGCTCCGAAATGCTTGGACAGGTTGCGGACTTCGAGGAGAGGCGCGCTGTTATTCATCCTGACGGGCTCCACTGAACCGGCGCTGCGCCTGGTCGATGAGGACGGAAATGATGATGACGACGCCGACGGCGATGAACTGCCAGAACGGCTCGACATTGACGAAGACCAGGCCGTACTGGATGACCGCGATCACCAGCGCGCCGGCAACCGTGCCGAAGATCGTGCCGGAGCCGCCGAACAGGCTGGCGCCGCCGATCACCACCGCCGCGACGCTGTCGAGCAGAAGCGGCTCGCCGGCCTGCGCGGCGCCGGCGGTGAAACGCGCGGCGTAGAGCGCCCCGCCGAGGCCGGCGCACATCGCCGACAGCACGTAGAGGCGCAGGATGTGGTCCCTGATGTCGATGCCTGCGCGGCGCGCTGCTTGCACGTTGGCGCCGATGGCGTAGTTATGCTGGCCGAACCGCGTCTGGCTCAGGATGTAGTGCATGACGATGACGAAGACGGCAGTGATGACGACGAGGTAGGGCACGCCGAAAAGCCTGCCGTTGCCGACCACTGCAAGCCAGGAATTCTGCACCGGCACGGTCGTGCCGCCCGCAAGCAGGAAAGCCGCTCCACGGGCGACGCCGAACATGCCGAGCGTGCCGATGAAGGGCGGGATTCTCAGGCGCGAGATCAGGAGGCCGTTGATAACGCCGGGCACGCCCGCGACGATGACGGCGGCGAGCATGCCGGCAAGCATGGCCAGCGGCAAGGGGATCGCCGCGCCCGCCAAGTTGGTCGCATGCGCGGCGATGACGGCGGCCAGCCCCATGATGAAGCCGAGCGACAGATCGATGCCGCCGGAGATGATGACGAAGGTCTGTCCGGTCGCCAGCAGCAGCGGCGCCACGGCGAAGATAGCGATGGACTGAAGGTTGAACGGATTGAGCACGAAGGTGGCGCCGAAGGCGACCCTCGACCACACTTCGAAGCAGATCATCAGGCCGGCGAGGAACAGCCACGCGCGCCCTTCGGCTATGCGCCGGATCCAGCTTTTTGCCGCATCGCCATGGTCAGCCTGGGGGGCGACATGCTTTTCAGCCTGCTGTGCTGGTGATGTTGAAGTCATGAACGCATCCGATCCGCGGCTTGCTTTCGAACGGGAGCCTGATTCCGGCCAGGACCCGGCGCTGCTCCCCTCCCGGCTCGCCGGGAGAGGAGCGAACGCGCCTGGCTTACTCGGAGTAAAGATACTTCGAGATGTTCGGATCGGCGATGTTGGACTTGTCCATGATCGTGAAGCCGGTGCCGATCGTGACCGGGATCGAATGGCCGGTCAGGTGGGCATAGGCCGAGACCACGCCGAAATAGCCGATTTCGGCCGGATGCTGGGCGATCGCCACGTCGACAAGGCCGGTGTTGATGTTGTCGACGATGCTCACCGGAGCGTCGAAGGCCACCACCTTGACGGTGCCGGTCTGTCCGGCCTGCTTGACACCATTGGCCGCACCTAGGGCCGAGAACAGATTGGCGCCGAACACGCCGACGAGATCGGGATTGCGCGCGAACACGGCCTGCAGCTGCGAGGCCGCCTTGTTGGCGTCGTCGTCGTTGAACTGGGTCTCCAGCACGGTGATGCCGGGATGCTTCGCCATCTCCTTCTTGAAGCCCTCCTCACGCTGGTCAGTGGTCGAGATGCCGGGCTTCACGTTCGAGACATAGACCTTGCCCTTGTCGCCGATCGAGGTGGCAAGCGCCCGCGCCGCGATCTCGCCGCCGAGCACATTGTCCGAGGCGATGTAGGCGAGCGGGAAGTCGGCGTCGCCGGCGCCGGTCTGGTAGACGCCGCTACCGATGAAGGTGTCGACGGTGATCACCGGGATGCCGGCATCATTGGCCTTGCGCAATGGCTCAACCAGCTGGGCCTTGTCGGTGGGCGCGATCAGGATCGCGTCCGGCTTCTTGGCGATGACCGCATCCAGCACCGGCACCTGGGTGACCGGGTTGAAGTCCGGAGCGCCCTGGAAGACAAGGTTCACGCCGAGCGCGTCGGCTGCCGCCTGGGCGCCCTTGCGCATGGTGATGTAGAAGCCGTCGGTGGTCAGGCCCGGAATGAGCGCGATGGTGTATTTCTTGTCCTCGGCGTGGGCGGGCGCGATCAGCGCCGATGCCGAGATGGCGAGCGCCGCCAAGGCGGCAAGTGTCTTCTTCATGGGTTCCTCCTCATGGGTGGTGGCAGGTGTGCTGTTGACGCTGGATGGGCGTCAGCTGGTCGGATCGTGTTGACGACGCGGAGAAATGTTTCGTCTGCTCGGCCATGCGGGCGGCTTTCCTCCAAAGCGCCCCGGTCGTTGCCTCAACCAGCCGAAACCGGCCGTCCTTGTACCAGCGGTCTCGTTTCCCCGCCTCCGCAAGGTCCGGAAAACCGCGCCGCCCGGCACGCATCCGTGCCAAGCGCGCAGCTTTGTAACACTTTGCTGAAATTAATTGCAAGCGGCTGTTTGGCGAACTGAGCCGCCGCAATGTCCGGACCGGACGTCATCTTTCTGCTCCGCGCAGCCCCGCGTGGCGACTATCGCCCCAACCCGCCGGCGGCACAACGGGTGATTTCCAGAGCAATTCCAGGAAAGGTGCTTAGCGGTTTTCCGTCCGGAATTGCGTAAGAACAAACACTTGGCGGCGTCCTATCGCGGCAGGAGCGCTTCGAGGATGGCCTGCGCCGTCTTGGTGTCCGTGACCAGCGCATTGATCAGCCTAGCGCGGGCGGCGCCGATGATGGCGCTTGCCTTTTCCGGCCCGGAGGCGACGCCGATCACAAGGGGAACGGCCTGGAGCTGGGCCGGCGACATCGCGATCATGCGGCCCTCGCCCTCCCAGGAGATGAGGGCTCCGTTGGCATCGAAATAGTGGCGGATGACGTCGCCCGCGGCATGGACCAGGGCCCGCTCGCTGGGCGTCGCCGCACTTGCCTCCGGCGCATTGATGGCATGCGGCAGGCCGACGCCGACGATGGCGACACTGGTCCGATCCCAGAGCGCCACGGCGTCACGGATGGCCGCGTCGCCGAGGAAAACCTCGCGAAGCTCGCTGGACGGCAGATAGGGCGCATGGATGAAATGCGGCGTCCCGCCGAATTCTTCCGCCGCCAGCCGCACGAACTCGTTGATCTGGAAATGCGGCGCCTGCTGCTGCATGCCGCCGGTGGCTGCCACGGTCAGCACGCCGGGAACGCGCGGCAGGCCGGCGCGGATGACTTCGCGGATCGCTCTACCCCAACCGATGGCCACCACGGAACCGGGCGACAGTTCGGCCTGCTTGAGCATCCCGCCGAGGGGCGCGGCCAGCGCTGTCAGCACACCGGCCGCCGGCGTCTCCACGACAGCCGCGTCGCGAAGCCCGAGCGCCTCGATCACCTGCGTGGTGATGGCCTCGGGCGCCGCGATGTCCAGCACCTCGATGCGCACGATGCCTTCCGCCCGCGCCCGCTGCAAAAGGCGCGAGATGGTGGCCGTGGACACACCCAGCCGCCGCGCGATATCGACCTGCGACATCTCCGCCTCGTAATGCAGCTTGGCGACCATATGCAGCATCGTGCGCGATGCTGTCGCATCCTGTATCGGGGGGACAGACAGCTTGCAATTCCTTTCAGCAATGTGTTACAGACCTGTCGACCGACGGGAGTTATCGCCCAAATTCGGCAAACCCGCAACTTGGGGGCTGCTCTCTCGGCACGCTGCTCTTCTCGCGACGGCAGGCGCGTCGGAGCGGTGAAGCTTGCCGCCTCGAGGTTTCAAAACGGCGTTTCCAGTTTCCACGGACAGCGCGCTCCGGACGCATGGGCTGCGCCAAGAATGGATCAAAGACGATGACCAAGATGACGACCGCCGAGCTGCGCGGCTACCAGCAGATTTGCGGCAGAGACGGGGCCATGATGGCCATTGCCTGCGACCAGCGCGGCGGCATGCGCACGCTTCTTTCCTCCGACCCCGACGAGCAGGCCAGGATCACCAACGACATGCTTGGCGACACCAAGTCCGACATCACCAGATACCTCGCCAGTGAGGCCTCCTGCGTCCTGTTGGACCCGCTTTGCGCGGTGCCGCGTGTCGTCGACGAGGGGGTGCTGAACCGCGACACCGCGCTGCTCATCGGTCTCGACGCCTCGGGCTATGATGTCTCGCCGGAAGGCTACCGCCTGTCGCGTCTCGTGCCCGGCATCGACGCGCGCCGCGTGCGCGAGCTTGGCGGCACCGGCGGCAAGATCATGGTCTATCTCAGGGCGGACCGGCCAGAGGCGAACGGGCACAACATCGCCATCCTCAAGCAATGCATCGCCGACTTCGCCAGGGAGGATCTTCTGCTCGTCGTCGAGTTCCTGACCTATCAGCTCGAGGGCGAAAGCGCCGAAGATTACGCCGCCAGGATACCGTCACTGGTCGAGGAAGGCACCCGGATCTCGCTGGACTGTGGGGCAAAGGTGCTGAAGCTTCCCTATCCCGGCACGCCGGAAGCTTGCGCCAACATCACCAGGATCGCCGGCGACGTGCCGTGGGCGGTGCTGTCGGCCGGCGTCAACCACGCTACTTTCCTGGATCAGGTCGAGATCGCCATGAAGAACGGCGCCTCCGGCGTGATCGCCGGCCGCTCGCTGTGGAAGGACTGCATCTCGCTCGACCGTGATGTCCAGCGCGAAAGGCTGAAGACCGTCGCCGTGTCGCGGCTGCGCGAGATCCAGGCGGTCATCGGCAACTACCGCCGCAAGGCCGCCTGAGGCATGTTGATATTCGGGTGAGGCCGGCCTGCGACCGGCAGGTTCCTGCACCTGCCGCTCTCGGCACGGCCTGACCTGAATCTCGACACACCTCTACGGCGAAAATAGTTGGAGCGGTTTCCGCCGGAACTGCTCTAGAGATTGGCGTTCGCAGCAGGCACGCAACCATGCCACACAGATCGATGGCCATAGGGATCGATATCGGCGGCACCAATCTGCGTGCCGCTCTGATCTCGGGCTCGGGTGAAATCCTCAGGCGCGTCTCCGAGAAGAGCGCTCCCGATCCGGAGCTGGTGCTCGGCCGCATCGCCGACATGACGCGCCGGCTGGACGCTTCGGAAGTGGCTGCCATCGGCGTCGGCGTTCCTGGCCGGGTCGATGCCCTGCGCCGCGCTGTGCTTTCCGGTGGCTATGTCGACCTTGCCTCCGTCGCCTTGGCGCAGCGGCTGGAAAACATGGCCGGCAAGCCCGTCATCATCGACAATGACTGCAACATGGCGCTGTCAGCCGAAATGGCCCTCGGCGCGGCGGCCGGCCGTGGCAACATCGTCATGTTCACCATCGGCACCGGCATCGGCGGGGCCGTAGCCGAAGGCGGGCGCATCGTGCGCGGCAGCGCGACGGCGGGTCAGCTCGGCCATATCGGCGTCGATCTCGACGGCGCGGTCTGCAAGTGCGGCCGGCGCGGCTGCGTCGAAACCACAAGCTCTGGCACCGCGCTGGGCCGTCACATCGCCCGCGCCGGACTCGGCCCGGACGTTTCGGTCGACCAGCTTTTCGCCCGGGCCGCGTCCGGCGACATTGAGGCGCGCGCCGTGCTGGACGTCTGGGCGCGGCCGCTGCGCGCCGCGATCGACACGGCTGTGGCCATGTTCAGTCCGGACCTGGTCCTGCTTGGCGGCGGGCTAGGCGAGGCGGCACACAGGGCGCTTGCCGAGGCCCCGGCGCTGGCGACCTGGTATCAAGCCCCGGTGCAGCCGGCAAAGCTCGGCGACGAAGCCGGCGTCATCGGCGCCGGCCTGCAGGCGCTCGCTGCGCAGGCTTCCACGGCCTCGGCCCGGCCGGCGCGCGGCCGGCGCGCGATCCTGGTCAACGGCATTCCGGCCTCCGGCAAGAGCACGGTCTCACGTGGCATTTCGCAGCGTATGGGCTGGCCGCTGCTTGCGCTCGACACCGTCAAGAACCCGTTCCTCGAAATCCTCGGCGGCGCCGACCGCGAGTTCAACCGCACGCTCGGCCGCGCCAGCTATCAGGCCATATGGTCGATTGTCGGCGAAACCCCTGCCGGCTCCATCTTCGTCGTCGACGCCTGGTTCGGCTTCCAGCCGCGCGAACTGCTGGAGCAGCATCTGAGCCGCGCCGGCGTCGGCCAGACCGCCGAGGTCTGGTGCCACGCGCCGGGCGAGGTGCTGGCCGAACGCTACCGCGCCCGCCTCGACCAGCGCCTGCCTGGCCATCCGGGCGCTGCTTACATCCCTGAGCTGGTCGAACTCGCCAAGCGCGCCGAACCGCTCCGGCGCGGCCCGCTGTTCGACGTCGACACGACCAAGCCGGTCGATTTCGACGCGATCACCGCCTGGCTGCGCGAGGTGATGGGCTAGTTTCGGGCGCCGGTCAGCCGTGGACGCCGCCGTCGCTTGGCATCGCACCCGCCAGGGGTTAGCCTGAGCCGCAGCCAAGGGGAGGGTTCGATGACCTCAAGCTTCACCGTTCACGCAGCCTCAGGCTATGAGCAGCTCATGGGGCGCTGGAGCCGCAGGCTGGCGCCCAAGTTCATCGACTTCGCGGGCTTGGCCGGCGGCGAAAGGATCCTCGACGTCGGCTGCGGCACCGGCAGCCTTACCTTCGAGCTGGCGAAATCAGCCGGCCTCGCCGAAATCCAGGCCATCGACTTCTCGCCGGTCTTCGTCCAGGCGGCCAGGGAGCGCAACACCGATCCGCGCATCAGCTTTCAGCAGGCGGACGCCACCGCGCTGCCTTTCGCCGACGACACGTTCGATCGCGCCCTTGCCCTGCTGGTGCTCCACTTCGTGCCGGAGGCCGGCAAGGCGGTGGCCGAGATGCGCCGCGTGGTGCGGCCGGGCGGCGTGGTCGCGGCCGTGGTGTGGGACCATCTCGGCGGCATGCCGGGCATGCGCATGATGATCGACACGGTCGCGGCGCTCGGCGAAAGCGGCCGCCAGATGCGCAGCCGTTATTGTTTCCAGCCGATGATGCAGCCCGGCGAGATGAAGCGGACCTTCGTCGAACAGGGCCTGGCCGATGTCACCGAAACGGAGCTGATGATTAGGATGGATTATCAGAATTTCGACGACTACTGGGCGCCGATCGGCGCCGGCGAAGGCCCGCTCGGCAAATACATGACCACGCTGGACCAGTCGGAGCGAACCCGCACCGAGGCCGCCGTTCGCGACGCCTATGAGGCCGGCCGTCCCGACGGCCCGAGGTCGTTCGCGAATGTCGCCTGGGCATGTCGGGGCATCGTGCCCTAGGAGCAATTCCAGGAAAAGTGTGTAACGGTTTTCCGTCCGGAATTGCGAAAAACAAATGGTTACCGCGATCGCAGTTGAGCGCGCACCGCATCGCGAAAGGCGCGGAAGCTGGGGAATCCGAGAAGCGCAAGCAGCCTGATCAGCGTCGTGGCGGGAAGGCCGGTGGCCTGCGCCATGCCGGTCGCCGTCATGAAGGCGGCATCGGCCCATCGGCTGCGCAGGAAATCGCCAAGCGCCGGATGCTTGGCGACCAGTTTCGGCTCGCTGGCGAGCGCGGCGACCAGTGTCGGTGGCGCAGGCCGTCCAGACCGCACTTGCATCGGCCGGCCGGAAACTGGTTTGAACGCGAGCAACTCGACACTCGCCATGGGCGCCGCCTCTGCCTGCCTTAAGCCAGATTGATGGCGGCGTTGCGCAGCAACGCCACGGATTTGCGCATGCCTTCCATCGGCGAAAGCATCATGTCCTCGTGTTCGATGGACAGCACGTCGTCGTAGCCGACCTGCTTCAAGGCAGCGCAGAACTGCCGCCACCACGTCTCGCCGTGACCATAGCCCAACGTGATGTAGTTCCAGGCCCGTTCCGCATAGTGGTTTGGCGGACGCGCATCGAGCACGCCATCGATGCCGGCCGGAATCGGCTCGACGCGCGTATCCTTGGCATGGACGTAGTAGATCGCCGAGCCCAGCTTGCGGACGGCGGCGATGGGATCGGCGCCCATCCACATCGGATGGCTCGGATCGTAGTTGGCGCCGACCGTCTCGCCGACGGCCTCGCGAAGGCGCAAGAGTGTCTGGACATTGTAGACGGCCTGATGGCCGTGCAGTTCCAAGCAGAGCCTGCCGATGCCGAGATTGTTCGAAAACGTCACGAGATCGCGCCAGTAGGGAATGATGCAGTCATCCCACTGGTAGCGCAGGATGTCGGCGCATTCGGGCGGCCAGTCGGTCACGATCCAGTTGGGGTTTGCGTCGCCCGGGCCGCCGGGCAGGCCGGACATCATCACCACGCGGTCGATGCCCATCAGGCTGGCAAGCCGGATCGTGTCCTCGGTCACCTGATGGTGCTTCTTGCCTTGCGGTCCCGGGTGCAGCGGATTGCCCGAGCAGTTGAGCGCTGCGATCGTCAGCCCATGGTCGCGGACCGTGGCCATGAATTCGGTGCGCGTGCTGGCGCTGTCCAGCATCGCCGCGAGATTGATGTGCGGCGCGGACGACCAGTTGCCGCAGGCGAACTCCAGCGTCTCCAGCCCGAGTTCGGCGGAAGCGCGCAGCATTTCGTCGAAAGAAAGGTTGCCCAGGCTGTCGGTGATCATGCCAATCTTCATCTCGGGACTCCTGGTTGACTTGAGACCATCCGCTCAGAGCTTCACAGGCTCGAACCTGCCGGACTTGGCGGAGGCAAGCGCTGCCTCGCAAAGGATCATGGCCTTGCGGCCATCGCTGGCCGTGACGGCGGGCTTCCTGCCGGTTTCGACGCATGTGATGAAGTGATCGATCTCGGCGGCGTAGGATTCGGCGTAGCGCTCGACGAAGAAGTAGTAAGGCTTGTCGCGCGAGATGCCCGTGCCGCCGTACATCTCTACCGAGGTCGGCAGCCGGTTTCCGGCTATCAGCATGCCGGCGGCGCCATGCACCTCGATGCGCTGGTCGTAGCCATAGGCGGCCCTGACGCTGTTGTTGATGTGGCACTGCCGGCCGGTCGCGGTGCGCAGGATGAACATCGCGGTATCGTAATCGCCGAGCTTCTTGTATTGCGGCGCCACGAGCGAGGAGCCGGTCGCAAAGAGCTCGGTCGGCTCCTCGCCGAGCAGATTGCGCGCCATGTCGAAGTCGTGGATGGTCATTTCGCGAAAGACGCCCCCGCCCCCGGCCAGCGCTTCCTCGGTTTCGGGTTCGGGGTCGCGGCTGGTGATGATGACCTGCTCAACGGCGCCGATCTCGCCGCCGGCTAGGCGCTCCTTCAGTGCCCGGAAGCTCGGATCGAAGCGGCGGTTGAAGCCGATCTGGAACGGCACGCCGGCCTTCTCGACCGCGGCCAGGCACTCGTCCGTGCGCTTGAGGTCGAGATCGATCGGCTTTTCGCAGAAGATCGCCTTGCCGTTCGCGGCCGCGGCCATGGCAAGCTCGGCATGGGTGCGCGTCGCCGAGGCGATGAACACCATCTTCACCGACGGATCGTTCATCACGGTCTCGGTGTCGGCGATCTCACCGCCGGTGACGGCAGCGACCTTGGCGGCGGCCTCCTGATTGGGATCGACGATGTAGCGCAGCCGCACCTTCGGGTGACGCGCGAGATTGCCGGCATGGACCTTTCCGATCAGTCCCACTCCGAACAGACAAACATCCATCATGCGTTCAACTTTCCAGTCGGGCCGTTCGGGACGGCCAGTTCAACATGTCCGGCCGACGGTCACTTCACGGCGCCCATGGTCAGCCCGCGCACCAGATGGCGCTGCACCAGGAGCGCGAAGAAGACGATCGGCATCGCGCCGATGACGCCGGCCGCCGACATCGAGGCCCAGTCGGTGTCGATGCGGCCGATCAGCGTCGCGGTGCCGCGCGGCATGGTCATGGCCCTCGGCGTCGCCGTCAGCGCCAGCGCGAAAAGGAACTCGTTGAAGGTGACCAGCACCGCGAATATTGCGGTCGCCGCGAGCCCGGGCGCCGCCAGGGGCAGCGTGATGCGGCGGAAGGCGCCAAAGCGCGAATCGCCGTCGACCATCGCGGCCTCCTCGAGATCGACCGGGATCTCGCGAAAGAAGCTCTCCATCATCCAGACGCAGAAGGTGACGTTGAAGGCGGTGTAGGTGGCGATCAGCCCAAGCCAGGTATCGAGCAGGCCAAGGCTGAGCATCAGCAGATAGACGGGGATCAGGATGACCACCGGCGGGATGATGCGCAGCGTCAAAAGGAACAGGCCGATCTTGCGCTCCGTGGCAAAAGGCAGGCGGAACCTGACGATCGCATAGGCGCCCATCGCGCCGACGACCAGCGCGATGGCGACGGAGAAGAAGGTCACCACCAGCGAGTTCGTCAGGTAGGAACCAAACTGCTTTTCGGTGAACAGCCGGACGTAATTGTCGAGCGTCGGCACATGCGGGTAGAGCGTGCCTTCCTGCGTGATCTCGCGGTTGGCCTTGAGCGAGGTGGAGACCAGCCAGTAGATCGGCAAAAGCACCACGGCCAGAACGAAGATAGTTGTGAGGATGCGTGCCAGACGAGTGCTCATGATGCGTCAACCCTGCGCAGAAGCCTGATGGCGCTGAATGCGAGCGCGAGCACGACGAGGCCGATGGTCACGAACAGGGCGGCGGCATAACCGGTTTGCTGGAACTTGAAGGCGGTGTCGTAGCCATAGATGGAGACCAGTCGCGTCGCCTCGCCCGGCCCGCCGCGCGTCAGCACGAACACCTGGTCGAAGGTGCCGAAGGCGTCGATGGTCCTGAGCACGATCGCCACCGCCAGCACCGGCCGCATCATCGGGAAGGTGAGATCGGCAAAGACGCGCCAGGCGCCGGCGCCGTCGACGCGCGCTGCCTCGAACGGCTCGTGCGGCAATGATTGCAGGCCGGCGAGCAGGATCAGGAACATCAGCGGCGTCCATTCCCAGACGTCGAGGACGACAAGCCCGATGAAGGCGTTGAGCGGGTTGCCGAGGATCTGCGCCTCGCCGCCGCCGATCGCTTCCGAGAGCGCCGTCAGCATGCCGGCATCGCTGGCGTAGATCAGGCGGAAGACGATGGCGACGACGACCGGCGTGATCACCATCGGAATGATGAGCACGGTCCGCAGCAGGCGGATGCCGCGAAACTCGTGCAGGCAAAACAGCGCCAGCGCGAAGCCGAGCACCGCTTCGAACGATACTGACAGCGCGACGAACTTCACCGTCACCCAGAGCGAATTCAGGAACTGGGCGTCGCTCCACAGGCGTACATAGTTCTGCAGCCCGACATCGGAGATTGGCGAGCCGTAGCGATAGGCCCTGGTGCTGGCCCTGAGACCATCCCAGAGCGGATAGATGAGGACGCCGAGCACGATCATCAGGCCCGGCGCCAGCATGAGATAGGGGAGGGCGAGGTCGAGCCCCGCCCCCTGCAGGCGATATTTGCGTGCCTGCCTCGCGCCTTGCATCAGTAGTAGCCAGCCGTGGTCAGATAGTCCTTGACCTGCTTGGCGGCCGTATCGAGCGCCGCGCCGCCGCCGGTGCCGGCCTGCAGCGCCTTGTTGAGCTCGATGCCGAGCAGTTCCTCGACCTTCGCCCAGTCCGGCGTCCGGGGCCTGGGCAGCGCGCCGGCGTCGAGTTGCTGCAGGGCGACCGGGATCAGTCGATTGCCGGGCTTGGCGACCCCGAAGGCGCTGCGCTTGACCGGGATCGAGCCGGCTTCCGACAGCTTGGCCTGGGTTTCGGCGCTGACATACCACTTCAGGAACTCGATCGAGTTCGCCTTGTTGGGCGCCGATTTGGGCACGCCGGCGATGAAGATGCCCATCTGGGCGATCGCCGACTGCTGTTTCGGCACGACGCCGAAATCGAGCTTGCCGGCAACCTTGGTCTGGGCCGGATCGTCGGCCTTCAACGCGTTGCCGGAATACTGGATGATGGCGCCGGCATCGCCGCCGAGGATCGCCGCGCCCTCCTGGTCGGAGTCGAACTCGACCACGCCGCTCGGCGCGTTCTGCTTCATCGTGCCGACGAAGAAATCGGCCGATGCCTTGCCTTCGGCCGAATTGAAGATCGGGTTCCACTTGTCGTCGAAGAAGGAGCCGCCGAACGACAGGAAGATAGGATACCAGCTGGTGACGATCGGATTGCCCGAAACGCCGCGGAAGACGACCGGATATTTGATCTTGCCGGCCGCCACCCCTTCCTTGCCCTTGGCGATCACCTCGTCCCAGGTCTTCGGTGCGCCGCCGGCGAAGACGTCGTTGCGGTAGGTAAGCGTCTGCAGATCGCCGACGAAAGGCACGCAGATCAGCGTCGGCTTGGCGCTTTCGAAGCCCTTGACGCGCGGCCCCTTCTGCGGCGGCCAGTAACCCATGTCGATCATCGAGCCGATCCAGTCCTTGTCGGAGCCGTCGATGCCGCCGGCGCCTAGATCCTCGAGCACGTTGGCGGCGCCGAACTGCGGCACCCATGGATCGTCGAGCAGATAGAGATCGTACTGGCCGGCGCCGCTCTGGGCGTCGGCAAACCACTTCTCCAGCGTCACGCCATATTCATCCTCGAGGAACTCGACGTCGAAGCCCTGCTCCTTCGCCAGCGGGATGATCTTCTGCTTGAACGGCGTCAGCCCGCCATCGGCGAAAGCGCCGATGATGACCTTCTTGCCGGCGGCGGTGGCGGGCATGGGCAAGCCGAGCGTGGTGAGGGCCGTGGTGGCTAGAGCCAGGCCCAGCCCGCCCTTGATGACGGAGCGGCGAGTAAGTCTGCTGGAATGCATCATTTCACTCTCCCATTGCTGTTGACCCTGTGGACGGCGGTCAGGCCGGCCGAATTGAAGAAACAGGCGTTCGCCGGGTCGAAGGCGACGCCGATGCTTTCGCCGACCGCGCCCCTGAAATCGCGGCCGGCCCGTACCGAGACGTTGCCGCCTTCGAGGCGGACATTGACCAGCGTCTCGTTGCCCATCGGCTCGACGACATAGATTTCGCCGGGCAGCGCCCCCGGTTCGCCTGGCTGGGCGAGGCTGCAGTCTTCCGGTCTGAGCCCGATCTCCACGATCTCGGCCAGGCGGCAGGCCGTGAGCCGGGTTCGCTCCAGCGGCACGATCCTGGCACCGATCATCACGCCTCGCTCGCCTGGCGCAGCCGGCAGGATGTTCATCGGCGGGTTGCCGACAAAGGTGGCGACGAAGCGGTTTGCCGGACGGTCGTAAACTTCGATGGGCGGCGCCATCTGCTGCAACTCGCCGCCATGAATGACCGCAACCAGATCGGCCATGGTGAGCGCCTCGACCTGGTCGTGGGTGACGTAGATGGTGGTGGCGCTGAGGCGCTGGCAGAGCCGCTTGATCTCGCCGCGCATGGTGAGCCGCAGCCGCGCGTCGAGATTGGACAGCGGCTCGTCCATGAGGAAGGCCGCCGGATCCCTGACGATCGCCCGCGCCAGCGCCACGCGCTGGCGCTGGCCGCCGGAGAGCTGGCGCGGCCGGCGGTCGAGCAGATGGCCGATTTCGAGGATGGCGGCGACCTCGCCGATCTTGGCCTTGCGCCCGGCTTCCGGCGTGCCGCGGATCCACAGAGGATAGCCGATGTTTTCGGCGACCGTCATCTGCGGATAGAGCGCGTAGCTCTGGAAGACCATGGCGATGTCGCGGTCGCGCGGCTGCAGCCGGGTGACGTCGCGCTCGCCGATGAAGACCTTGCCGGCGGTCGGCATGTCGAGCCCTGCCAGGATGCGCAGCGCCGTCGTCTTGCCGCAGCCCGATGGGCCGAGGAGCGCGAGGAACTTGTGGTCCGGCACGGCGAGGTCCAGCGATCTCAGCACGTTGAGCGCGCCGAAATTCTTGACCACGTTTCTGAACAGGACTGAACTCATCGCCCTCCCTGGCGCTCCAGCTTGTTCCTCAGCCCTTCCGCTCGGCCACCGTGAAGCCTG
Source organism: Mesorhizobium sp. M1C.F.Ca.ET.210.01.1.1 (assembly GCF_004791585.1). Taxonomy (GTDB): domain Bacteria; phylum Pseudomonadota; class Alphaproteobacteria; order Rhizobiales; family Rhizobiaceae; genus Mesorhizobium. The sequence goes on along the minus strand of NZ_SRUU01000006.1, from coordinate 80,565 downwards.
CGCCTTGCGCCAGAGCCTTCAGGTTCCGATAGCCCATCGTGGCGTAGGTCAGCGGATGCGCCTTGGCCGGGTCCTGCTCGGCCTCCACCACCAGCCAGCCGGCATAGCCCTTGTCGGCCAGGATTTTGAGCAGGCTATTATAGTCGATCGCGCCGTCGCCGGGCACGGTGAAGATGCCGTCCATCACCGCGCCCATGAAGCTCATGTCGGCCGCGCGCGCCTTCTTCAGCACCGCCGGCCGCACGTCCTTGCAATGGACATGGACGACGCGGCCGACATGCCGCCGCAACAGCTTTTCCGGGTCGCCGCCGGAGAAGGCGCAATGCCCGGTGTCGTAGAGCAGTCCGACGGCCTCGCCCGTGGTCTGCATCAGCATGTCGATCTCGGCGTCGGTCTCGACGATCGTGCCCATGTGGTGATGAAAGGCCAACCCGACGCCGAAATCAGCAAAACGTTCGGCCAGCCGCGTGATCTTTTCGCCGTAGGGCTTCCACTCCTCGGCCGAAAGTCTTGGCCGCTGCGAGATCGGATCGTGGATGGCGCCATGGCGGCCGCGCGAGGTGTCGGCATAGACGACGTGTTTGGCGCCGAGCGCCTTGAGCAGCGTCAGATGCGGGCGGATCGCCTCGAATTCTTCGTCCACCTCCTTCTCGCAGATGCGGCCGTCATACCAGCCGGAGACCAGCGCCAGCCCATAGTGGTCGAGGATCGGCCCGAGCGTGCGGGCCTCGCGCGGGAACTTGCCGCCGAGCTCGGTGCCGGCATAGCCGGCTTCGGCGGTTTCGCGGAGGCATGTCTCGAGCGGCGTGTCGCCGCCCAGTTCCGGCACATCGTCATTGGTCCAGGTGATCGGATTGATGCCAAGTCGAACGGTGGTCATTGCTCGCTTCCCGCCCGCGACCCAAAGGGCCGCGGGGTGTGTGAGTTTTCGGGAGGGAATGGTTTCAGGCGGCGGGACCATGCAAAGCGCCGCCGTTTTCGTTTGGCTAGGCACCCTCCCAGTTGCCTTGCCCAAACTCGTCTGCGTCGACGTCTACCCCGACGTCAGTGAGCGAAGTCTACGCCGCTCTGTCTCCATCGCGAGGGCCAGTTTTCCGAAAAATGAAGGAACCAGTTTGAGCGCGCTCGCAGCTGTGGCAGGATGGGAGGACGGGCCCTTGGAGGTTATGGCGTATGGAAAGCTGGAGGCGTCGGCGGGACAGCGCCCCCCTCTGCCCTGCCGGGCATCTCCCCCACGAGGGGGGAGATCGGACGTCGCACCCGCTTTCGCCAATTACCAGCGCTGCGGAAAGAGCGGGGCGCCCAAACCGCCAATCTCCCCCCAAGTGGGGGAGATGTCCGGCAGGACAGAGGGGGGCGCGAAGGAACTCGACCGTGCAAGGCCATGGCGGGCAATGGCCTGGAAGCCCATAGAGCGAGTCACCCATGCGACCCCTCCACCCCAAACCCCAGGCCTTCCCCCTCGACATGCTGGCCGTGAACCGGTCGAGCCCCGAGCACCTCTCCCGCCAGCTCTACCATGGCCTCGTCGCCATCATCCGCAGCCGCGCGCTGCCGCCGGGTTCGGAACTGCCTTCCACGCGCGCCCTGGCCGCCGAGCTCGGCCTTGGCCGCAACACCATCGTCACAGCCTACGACCAGCTCGTCACCGAAGGCTACCTCGCCAACCGCCAGGGCGCGCGCCCGGTGATCGTCGACCTGCCCGACGGCCCGCGCGAGACGCCGGCCGAGGCGCCGCCGGTGCCGCTGCGCTCACCCTCGCGGCGCGGCCAGCAGCTGCTCAGCCAGCCCTGCCACCATGGCAGGCCGGGGCATGTCGCCTTCCACCCCGGCATGCCGGATGCGTCGAGCTTTCCCTTCGGCGTCTGGGGCCGGCTGGTCGCGCGCCGCGCCAGCCATGGCGGCGAAACCCTGTTCGGCACCTATGACGTCACCGGCCATCCGGCGTTGAAGGAGGCGATCTCCGGCTATCTGTTCTCCGCGCGCGGCGTGCGCTGCCGGCCGGAGCAGATCGTCGTCACCACCGGCGCGCAGGCCGCCTTCGATCTTCTCGCCCGCCTGCTGCTCGACCCCGGCGACACGGTGTGGATGGAGGAGCCGGGCTATTATGGCGCCAAGGCCGCCTTCACCGTGGCCGGCGCAAAAATCCTGCCCATCCCGGTCGACCAGGAGCGCGGCTGGCATCTCGACCCGCCGGACCCGTTGCCGCGCCTCATCTACGTGACGCCGGCCTGCCAGCATCCGCTCGGCATCACCATGCGCATGGAGGAGCGGCTGCGCCTGCTCGACATCGCCGAGACCGCCAACAGTTGGGTGATCGAGGACGATTTCGACGGCGAATACCGCTTTCAGGGCCGCCCCGTGCCGGCGATCCAGAGCATGGACCGCTCCGGCCGCGTCATCTATGTCGGCACTTTCGCCAAGCTCCTGTTCCCGGCGCTGCGCATCGGCTTCATGGTGCTTCCCATCGAGCTGGCGGGCCGCATCGTCAACGCGATCTCCACCACCGGCCAGTTCGCGCCCCTCCTGCTGCAGGCCGCCTTGGCCGATTTCATCACCGAAGGCCATATGAGCCGGCACCTGAAGCGCATGCGCCGCATCTACGCCCAGCGTCGCCAGCTTTTCCGCGAGATCGTCGCCGAGCGCCTGCGCGACGAGATCACGCTGTCCCCCGCCGAAGCCGGCATCCAGGTGGTGGGCTATCTGAAAGAGGGCATCGACGACATCAAGGTCAGCCAGGCGGCAGCGCGAAGGGCGATCAACGTCTCGCCGCTGTCGAAATATTTCCAGAACACGGCGGCGACCCAGGGGCTGGTGCTGGGCTATGCCGCCTGTGACGCAGTGCAGACGCGGGAGGGGGTGGAGAGGCTGGCGGCGGCGATACGCGAGACGCTGGGGTGAGGGGCGAATGCCTAATCGCAGGCAATCGCATAGCGCCGCGACCCAGGCGATTGGCGTTTCCTCGCCCCCACGAACGTGGGGGAGAGGTGGCTCGGCGCAGCCGAGACGGAGCGGGGGAGCGCCCTATGCGACTGCTCGCCTGACGGCGCTCAAGCCGGCCGCGCAATCACCTCGGCATACCGCTGCAGATACAGCGGCCAGCCCTGATCGCCGTCGACGCCGTCGCGCACGCTTTCCCAGCCCTGGCCGTGGCGCTCGAGATTCCGGTGCTCGATCTCGACGCGGGTGCGCCCGGCCGTTTCGGCGGTGAACCGCACCTCCCACTCGCTGGTCTTGGCCGGGTCGGTCTCGATCCGCCATTGCGGGCTGATGTCCCAGCTGAGCAGCACCCGGTTGGGTGGCTCATAGGCCAGCACGCGCGCCCAGCGGCACTCGCTGCCGTCTACGCCGCGGTCGTAGAGATGGCCGCCGACCCGCGGCTCGAACACTGTCTCGGCGATCTTGACCGGCAGCAGATTGTGCTCGGCCGGTTTGAAGCTGCCGAAATCTTGCGTGAAAGCCTTGAAGGCGCGCTCGATCGGCGCCTCGACCACGACGGACTGTTTCACGGACGTGATTGGGACTCGGGTATTCATGGTGACTCCTCTGGTGGGGTCTCGACGGCCAGCTTGTAGGCCGCGAGCGTCTTGCTCCAGAACCGGTCGAGCCAGGCGCGCATCTGGCCAAGCCCGTGCGGGTCGATGTGGTAGACGTTGCTGGCGCCCTTCGGCTCGGCGCGCACCAGCCGCGAGTCCTTGAGCACCTTCAGATGCTGCGACACCGCCGACTGCGACACCGCGACCTGCCGCGTGATCTCCGCCACCGAGCGCGGCCGCTCCGCGATCAGCTCAAAAATCTGCCTGCGAGTGGTATCGCCAAGGGCCGCAAGCTGGGCGCTATCAACAGTCATGACTTATGATTAGTGCAGACTGATGATAGAGTCAAGGAGTGAAGGAGTGGCGGCCGCCCGGGGGGACGCATCCGCCATGCGCGCCGCCGCTTTAGCCCATGGAGTCGCGCCGCTAAGATGCGTTCCGGCTCCTGTGTTTTGTTCGCTTTGCCTGGGGCAAGGCGTTTCAGCGATTCATAGAATCGCCGATCCGCTCTAAGTATTTGTTTTTACGCAATTCCGGACGGAAAACCGTTACACACTTTTCCTGGAATTGCTCTAGGTCGCGGGGTCGGTGAGGAAGGGCATGATGTCCACGCCGTCTCCTGGAAAGACAGAGAAATGCGGGTGGTTCTCGAAGAGGCGGGCGGCGGCCTTGATGGTTTCAGCCTCAACGACGATGTAGCCGCAGAAGGGATTCACGGCGCCGGCAATGCCGTCTTTGGTCACGCGCATCGTCTTGCCAACCATGCCGCCACGATCAGGGAACGATGCGGCATTCCTCTCCTCCCAATCCGTCCACTGCTTTAGCCCGACGGCGTCGATCGCGTCCTGCTCGGACTTGGGCAGGGCGCGAAAGCGGCCGAGGTCTTCGGGCTTCATGGTGTAAACGGCGAGAAAGCGGGGCATGCGGTGCGCTCTTCGTGCAGGCAGGAAAGACATTCGACCCTAGACTTCCCACTGGCCCGCGTCACTCCACAATCGCGCCGTAAGCGCCCGCCGCCTATCTGGATTTGATCGGGAAGTCCGCTTATGCAAAGAGGCGTAAGGGGAGATTGGCGCACCCGACAAGATTCGAACTTGTGACCTCTGCCTTCGGAGGGCAGCGCTCTATCCAGCTGAGCTACGGGTGCTTCCCGAGAGACCGGAAAACGAACCAGCCGGTGAGCCGGCCAGCCACGGCTTCTTAGCGGAAGCCGCTCCGCGCTTCAACGGCCAATTGGGATGGTGACGTTTTAAGCGCACAGGACGACCGCGTGTCGCCTCGGGCATAAGAGGCAAGGCGCGGCTTGAGAGGGCGGCGCGCGGGCTTCGTCCCGCTCACCCCTCCACCTCGACCTTCGCCGTCCTCCGCCTCACCCCCCGCGTCGCCCGCTTCTGCTTCTTCGCGGTCAGCTCATGCATGGCGTCGAGCTGCATCTGCTGCATTTCGGCCAGCCGCTGCCATTGGCGCGAGATCAGGTAGTCGAGTTTTTCGTGCAGGTGCCGCACTTCCAGCTCGGCCTTGAGGTTCACCCGGTAGTCGTTGAAGGAGCGCAGCCGGTCCTTCGCCTCCTGCCGCTTCTGGCTCATCATGATCACCGGCGCCTGGATGGCCGCGATGCAGGAGAGCATCAGGTTGAGCAGGATGAACGGGTACGGGTCGAACGCGCCTGTCGTGCCCTCGGCGAGGTTGATGCCGATCCAGATCAAAAGCACGGCCGCGAACGAGATCAGGAACCACCAGCTGCCGCCGAACTCGGCCATGTTGTCGGAGACGCGGTCGGCGAAGGAGCGGTGCTCCTCGAACTCCTCTTCCGAGTTTTCCGAGATCGTGTCCTGCCTGGCGATCGATTCCACCACCTGGCGGTCGAGCTCGGAGAATTCGCCGTGCTCCTGTTGCAGCAATTCCTCCATGTAGCGCATGCGGTAGCGCGAGAGCTCCTGGCGGCTGATGCGGGCGCCGCGCGGCAGGTCGGGATGGTCGGAGCGGATGCGGTCGGCGAGGCTAGGCCTGAGATCGTCGATGCGCACCAGGTCGCGCTTGCGGAACTTTCTGCCGCTGATCGCCGACGGCTTTTTCTTCGGCTTGACCCGCGTCGTGCCGGGTAGGGCGGGCTCGGAATCCGGCACCTCCGGCGCTTCGAGGATCTCGTCTGCCGCCTCATGCGCGTCCTCCGGCACCGTGGCCGCCTCGAGATACTCGCCGCCCGACTCGTTCTCGTCGTCCGCTTGCTTTGGCGCGGATGCCTTGGGGTCGCTGGCCATGCTCAGTGCTCCTGTTCGCGAGGCTTTGCGATACGATACGCCAAGCCGGCGCGGCATATCCATGGTGGCTGTGAAGCTGGTGTGACCGAACAAGTTCTTGTGATGATGGGCGGGCTTCCTTGCAACCGCATAGGGTAGCGCCAGCCCCCGCTCCGTCTCGGCTTCGCCGAGCCACCGTGCCGGAGCGAGCCACCGGTCTCGCCCGTCCTTCGGACCCAACGCCAATCGCGAGGGCCGCGACCTTTGCAAACTTAGTTTCCTCGCCCCCGCGGAAGCAGGGGAGAGGTGGATCGGCGCGCAGCGCCGAGACGGAGCGGGGGAGCGCCGTGGGCGATTGTCTACCCTGGCGCCATCGTCGCTGCTGGGTGGCCTTATCCAAGCTCTGTGGCCGGCCCGGCCGGCTAACTATATCCGTTTCAGGCCCGGTCGCGCGCAAGCGCTCGACCCGCCACCAGGGGGCGCATCGCCCCGCAAGAAGAGGGATCGACATGTACAAGCACATCCTGATCGCCACCGACGGTTCGGAACTCGCCGGCAAGGGCGTCGCCCACGGCCTGGAACTGGCCAAGGGCCTCGGCGCTGTCGTCACCTTCGTCCACGTCACGGAGCCGTTCCCGGCGCTGGCCTGGGGCGGTGCCATGGCCGGCTATGTAACCGGCGACGAGCTGGTCTACTATGAGGAAAGCGCGCGCAAATATGCCCGCGAAGTGCTGGACAAATGCAAGGCCGATGCCGACGCGCTCGGCGTGGCCTCGAAGAGCCTGCATATCGAGAACCGGACGCCCGCCGAGGCGATCCTCGACACGGCCCGCACACAAGCCTGCGATTTGATCGTCATGGCCTCGCATGGCCGCCGCGGCATCGGCCGGCTGGTGCTCGGCAGCCAGACGGCGGAAGTGGTGTCGCTGACGGAGATCCCGGTGCTGGTGGTGCGGTAAGGGCACGTTGATATTCAGGTGAGGCCGGCCTGCAAACGGCGGTTTCCTGCGCTTCCAGTGCTCACGTACTTCAAGTACGCTTCGCTCCGGTTCTCGGAAACCCCCATTTTCGGCTCGGCCTGACCTGAATCTCAACGTGCCCTGGACGAGCGGGGCGCTGGAACAGCCAATCTCCCCCCTTGAGGGGGAGATGTCCGGCAGGACAGAGGGGGGCGCTGTCCCGCCGGCGTTTCAGGTTTCTGCGACCTGCTACTGCGCCGGCAAACCAGGAGCCGGCAACCCTGGCAGCGCCGCGTCCGGCGGCGGCAATCCGGGAAGCGCCGAAGCGGCCGGCTGCTGCCCGGCATACATCAGCTTGGGCTGGGTCGCAGCGGCGGTCATCGGCCCCAGGCTCCTCTGGATCAGCGCCTCGACATGGTCGTTGCGCTGGCGCGCGCTGTCGGCGCCCATCACCACCACGATCAGATGCCGTCCGTCGGCGTTGTAAGAGGTGACAATGTTGTAGCCGGAGGCGCGGATATAGCCGGTCTTGATGCCGTCGACGCCGCGCACGCGTCCCAGCATGTCGTTGTGGCCGCGCACCAGCCGGCCGCGGAACATGAAGTCGCTTTCGGAGAAATAGTGGAAATGCTGCGGGAAGCGCTTCTCCAACGCCAGCCCCAGCACCGCCATGTCGCGCGCGCTGGTCACCTGGCCGCCGTCGGGCAGGCCGCAGGCGTTGCGGAAGGTCGTGCTGGTCATGCCGAGCTGGCGCGCCTTGGCGGTCATCATAGCGGCAAACTGGTCCTCGCTGCCGCCGAGATATTCGCCCACCGCCACCGCAACGTCATTCGCCGATTTCACCACCATGGCGCGGATGGCGGAATCGACATCGATCGTCTCGCCGTGCCTGAAGCGCAGCTTCGTCGGCGGCTGTGAGGCGGCGTGATCGGAGACCGGAATCTGCGTCTCCTTGGTCACCCGGCCGCTCTGCAGTGCCTCGAACAGCATGTAGAGCGTCATCATCTTGGTCAGCGAGGCGGGATAGCGCTGTGCCGACGAATTGACCTCGAACAGGGTCTTGCCGGTCGGGGCGTCGACCACGATCGCCGCGTATTTCTGCGGCTGCGCCGGCACCGCCAGCACGCTTTCCGGCGTCGCCGCGGTGGTGCAGCCTGCAAGCAGGAGCAGCAGGGCCAATGCGGCCATCAGTTTCTGGAGGAGCGAAAAGGGACGGGACAAGACGTGTTCTAAACTGTTGCTGAGATGCGGCGAAGCTAACGTAACGCCAATGCCGCGTCCAACTGGTTAACGGCAGCAATAAGGCATTTGCCCAGGTTTTCGCGCCCCTCAGCCGCCTTTGCCATCCCCATGCCCCTGCCGCTATGATGTCTGCGGCTTGGAATCGGGGGGATCGGCATGTCGGAAATCGCCACGGGCACGACGTCGCTGCTGAGGGCATCGCTCAGCCGCACCGGCAAATGGGCGGGCAGCGTCGCCTTCCTCAGCGGCGCGGCGTCGGACGTGCTCAATCCGCTGGGGCCCTTTGCCGCCTATATCGCGCTGGTCGCCGCGGTCGCCGCGGCGATCATCGCCATCGCCATGGTGTTGCGCCTGGTGCTGGCGGCCAAGGCCATGCCGGCGCTGATCTTTGCCACCAGCGCGGCGGCGATCGCCGGCGGCGTCTATGGCGTCCAGCAGGAAACCAATTCGCAGAACGGCGTGATCGCCGCGCTGGTGCCGGCGGTGGCCGAGCTGCAGCAGTCGCTGGGCATCGTCTCCGAGAAGGTGGCGAAGATCGAAAAGACGGTCACCGAGACGCAGAAGACGGTCGAAGCGGTCAAGAAATCCACCGACACGGTGGCGCAGAAGACCGATCAGATTGCCGAGACGCAGAAGCAGCAGACCGCGCAGGGTGCCGAAACGCAGAAGACGGTCGAGGCGGTCAAGCAGACCACCGACACTTTAGCCGCCGGCCAGCAACAGCAGCAGGCGCAGGCCGAGAAACTGCAGGCGACTACCGAGCAGATCGCCGCTTCGATCGACACGATAGCCAAGGGCTTTGCCCAGCTCGCCGCGCAGGGCGGCGCCATCGCCGATCCCAAGCGTCCCGACGAGTTCTACCACAACGCCCGCGTCTATGAGCTGGCGGGCGACATGCTCAACGCCCGCCGCGCCTATCTCGCCTTTGCCGGCTTCGATGTCGACGCCATCGATCCCTATACGCGCTTCGCCACGCTGCTGAGGGTCCAGGACGGCAAGGCCGGCGCGCGCGAAGTGTTCGGCCAGCTCGCCGGGAAGGCCAAGGCGCCGGCGATCAAGCTCGTCCACCTGCTCCAGTTCGACGATGCCCAGCGGCTCGACAAGCTCAACGCCTTCATTTCAGCCAATTCGGACTACGCGCCGGCTTACTTCCTGCTTGCGCAGGAATTCTCCGAGGACCGTCTCGGCAGCCAGACGCTGGCCGACAAGCGCAGCGAGGCTGAGGCGCTGACCAAATTCGTGTCCTATGAGAAGGATGGCGGCCTGCTCAAATATTTCGTCGACCAGACCCAATTGGCCGACTGGCTCGACCGCAGCCGCACCAGGCTGGCTGCGCTCGGCGACGTGCTCGACCCGTCGCGCTTCGTGCCGACGCTGACGCCGACGCGCTCCAACGCCGGCTGGTCGATGACGATCTCGCTGCCCGAGCCGGCCACCGCCATTTCCTGGCGGCTCGGCGACAGCGGCCCCTTCACCGAAACCGGCCTGATGGCGATGAACGACCAGCGCACCGGCAAGCCGATGCCGAACCCGAGCTTCGAGCTGCCGGACAGCACCGCGGCCACCACCATCGGCATAAAATATCTCGACATCAGGGGCCGCGAGACCGGCCCGTTCGACATCCGCTTCGATCCGGATTCGGCGCTGCAGCAGGGCAACAAGCAGATCCTCGGCCAGTTCTGGACCTCGTGGATCGCCTTCGATGCCAGTGGCAACCACGGCCTGGTCTATTTCACGCAGATGCTGTCCTTCCGCTGCGCCATCAAGGAGGTGCGCTACAGCCTGAACGGCACCGCGTTGGACAAGGAGATCAAGATGCCGCCCTGCGACGCCAAGGATCCCTACGCGATCCCGGCCGACTACCAGCCCTATTTCAAGGTCAAGGACGACGTGAAATCGATGGCGGTGCAGGTCACTTACACCGATGGCACGAAGTCGCCGGTGCGAGAGTATAAACGGCAGTAGGGGCCTACCCTCCCCCTTGTGGGGAGGGTCGATCCGCGCAGCGGATCGGGGTGGGGGGCGAAAGGACTCTTTTGGGTTGGACCCCCACCCCGTCAAGCGATCTCCGCTTCGCTCCGACCGCTCGCCGACCCTCCCCACAAGGGGGAGGGTAGACGCTGATGCAAAATGCCTGCCATTGCCCTTGCGCACCGGGGATGGTGCAGGCTTTGCTGCCAGCCGAAGAACAAGATTCGCGGCGAGGCAGCAATGGACACGGTCACCATCAACGCAAAGGGCATCTCGGTTTCGCTCGATCTCGTGGTCGGCCATATCGCAGCCATGGAAATCGAGGCGGACGGCCGCCGCCTGAAGCCGCTGCACCGCGCGCCCTGGGTCGGCGCGCCGCGCGAGAAGCTGCCGGAGAACCTTCCCGAAGGCACGGTGCGACTGTCGGGCGATTTCCTCTGCGCGCCATTCTCCACCAGCGACGTCGAGGCAGCACCCCTGCATGGCTGGACGGCCAACAGTGAATGGGATGTCGTCGAAAACAGCGCCATCGCCGGCGGCTGGCGCGCCGTCTTCCGGCTGCGCCGCAAGGTGATGGGCGCGGCCGTCGACAAGATCTTCACGCTGCGCGACAACCACCCCTTCCTCTACCAGGAGCACATCTTTTCCGGCGGCTCCGGCGCCATTTCCGTCGCCCATCATCCGATGACGGCGATGCACGGCGGCGGCAGGCTCGCCTTCTCGCCGAAGCGCCTGGCGGTCACGCCGGCCACCCCGCTGGAGCCCGATCCGGCGCGCGGCCGCTTTCGCCTGGCCTATCCCGCCCGCGCCACCGATCTCACCCATTTCCCGATCGCGGCCGGTGGCACCGCCGACCTCACCGACTACCGCATGGAAGACCGGCGCGAGGATTTCATCACTTTGGTCGAAGCCGATCACGTCGGACCGGGCTGGACGGCGCTCGCCCGCCGCGCCGAGCAGGATCTGGTGCTGGTGCTGAAGAACCCGGCCGAACTGCCGGTCACTATGCTGTGGTTCAGCAATGGCGGGCGCGATTACGCGCCCTGGAGCGGCCGCCACATCGGCGTGCTCGGCATCGAGGATGGCCGCGCCGCGGTCGGCCACGCCGCCTCGCTCGGCGACAACTGGCTGAAGCACGAAGGCGTGGCGACGGCCTTCGCGCTTGCGCAAGGGCGCAGCGTCTCCTTCCGCCATGTCATCGGCGCGGTTCCGCTCGCCGATGCCGAGCCGCCAAGCGGCATCGAATCGGAGGATGGGCGCATGCGTCTCGTGGCGACAGATGGCTCGGCAAGGGACATCGCCTTTGACAGCGAATTCCTGCGCATCGGCCGCTCGGTTCCGGCCTGAAGCCGGCAGCAATCGCGGTTTGAAATTTCCGCCGACAGCCGCCAAGATGGAGCCGGAATCGCTAACGGAGAGGCGTTGATGTCCGATTTAGCCCATATCACCGCCGCCATCTTCAAGCGCGCCGGCAAGGCCAAGCGTTTCGTCGTCGCCATTGCCGGCCCGCCGGGAGCCGGCAAGTCGACCATATCGGGCAGGTTGCATGAATTGCTGCCCGAGGGCTCATCCGAAGTCGTGCCGATGGACGGCTTCCATTTTGACGACATCGTGCTCAACCGGCGCGGCATGCGCTCGCGAAAAGGGGCGCCGGAGACCTTCGATTTCGGCGGCTTCGAGACGCTTTTGAAGCGCATCCGCTCCGGTGAGCCGGACATTGCCATTCCGGTCTTCGACCGCAGCATCGAACTGTCGCGCGCCGCCGCCGAGATCATTTCCGCCGACACCAAGTTCATCCTGGTCGAGGGCAACTATCTCCTGCTCGACGAGGAGCCGTGGTCGCGGCTGGCGCCTCTGTTCGACTTCACGATTTTTGTCGACGTGCCGCGGGGCGAGCTGGAGCGCCGCCTGATGGAACGCTGGCGCGGCCATGGCAAGTCCGACGAGGACGCCCGCGCCTGGATCGCCTCCAACGACATGCCGAATATCGAGCGTGTGCTGGCGCGCCGCCGCGAGGCCGATCTGGTCATTGGTCAATGACCCTGGTGATTGGTTAACCTGCTCAATTTTCAATATTTTCGGACGGGAACCTTAAGGGTTCCGCGCCGTTATGCCCTATCCCGAATTATCCGGCGCTGAAGCAATTCCAGCAGCAGTGCGTGACGGTTTTCCGTCCGGAATTGCGCAAAACAAATAACAGGGAACCGTCCCATGGCAACCAAGACCAGAAAACCCGTGCCCGCGAGAAGCAGGGCCAGTCAATCCAAGACACCACAATCGAAGACAGCGCAATCGAAGGGCGGCGCCGGCGAGGCGATGGCCGAGGGTGCCAGGGACGCCAAACCCACATTCGGCAAGGCCGCGCCGAGGAAAGTGGTGCCCGGCGCGGCGCACAAGGTCGCCGCGAAGCCGCACAAGCCCGCGGCGGCAAAGTCGGGTCCGATCCGCACCGTTGCAAGCGTGGCGACCGGCGCGGTGGTGGCCACCGCCCGGCTTGCCGCTTCCGTTCTCGGCCGCGGTGGCACCAAAACCAAGACGAAATAGGCGATTCCTGGAAAAGCGCGCGGCGGCTCCCGTTCAGGCCCTCGCCGGAATGGTGAGGCCCCTCTGCACGGCCGGCCGTGCAAGGCCGCGCTCCAGCCATGCCGCAACAGTCGGGAAATCGTCGAAGCCGACGAGGTCGCGCGCCTCGTAGAAGCCGATCAGGTTGCGCACCCAGCCGAGCATCGAGACATCGGCGATGGTGTAGTCGTCACCCATGATCCATCGCCGGCCCTGCAGACGCGTCTCCAGGACGCCGATCAGCCGCCGCGATTCGTCGCGATAGCGCTCCAGCGGCCGCTTGTCGGCGATCTCGCGCCCGGCGAATTTGTTGAAGAAGCCGACCTGTCCGAAGATCGGGCCGATCGCGGCCATCTGGAAGAACACCCACTGGATCGTCTCGTAGCGCCGGATCGGATCGGCCGGTATGAGCTTGCCGGTCTTGTCGCTGAGATAGAGCAGGATGGCGCCGGATTCGAACAAGCCGATCGGCTTGCCGTCGGGTCCGTTCGGATCGATGATCGCCGGTATCTTGCCGTTCGGGTTGAGCGATAGGAATTCCGGCGTCCAGCTCTCGTTCTTGCCGATGTCGACGTAGTGCGGCTCGTAGGGCAGGCCGATCTCCTCCAGCGCGATCGAGATCTTCACGCCATTGGGGGTTGCAGCGGAATAGAGCTGCAGGCGGTCGGGGTGCTTGGCCGGCCAGCGCTTGGCGATCGGAAAGACGGACAGGTCGGTCATCGGGGGCTCCGGATGCGGATTGGCGCCGGGCGGCGCTCATGGCGGGTGGGCAAGAATTAGGACCGCGATCCCTCGGGATCAATATTGCCATGCACGGACAGGCAACCATAGCGATCCGCCGGGACGCAAGCGCGTTCCGGCGGAATGGCTGGCGCCCGAATCAGATCGCTCGTGTCAGATCGCCTTGAAGGCCAGCACCGCATTGGTGCCGCCGAAGGCGAAACTGTTGCTCATCGCGGCGCGCACCTTGCGCTCGCGCGCCACGTTCGGCGTCACGTCGAGATCGCATTCCGGGTCGGGCTCACGGTAATTGGCGGTCGGCGGCACGATGCCGTCGCGGATCGCCATGACGCAGGCGATCATCTCCAGTCCGCCCGATGCGCCAAGGCAATGCGCGTGCATCGACTTGGTCGAGGAGACCGAGAGCGCGCCCACATGCTCGCCGAAAACGCGCTTGATCGCAGCCGTCTCGATCTGGTCGTTGGCTTTGGTGCCGGTGCCATGCGCGTTGAGATAGTCGACATCCTCGGGATTGAGCCCGGCATCCACCAGGCAGAAGCGCATCGCCGCTTCCGGCCCTTCGATCGTCGGCGCGACGATGTCGGAGGCGTCGGCCGATAGGCCGGTACCGGCGATCTCGGCGAGGATTGTGGCGCCGCGCGCCATGGCGTGGTCGTAGCTTTCCAGCACCGCCATGCCGGCGCCCTCGCCCAGCGACAGGCCCTGGCGGTCGGCCGAGAATGGCCGGCAGGTGTCAGGCGAAAGCACCCTCAACGCTTCCCAGCCCTTGAGCACGCCCCATACCAGCGGCGCCTCGGTGCCGCCGGCGACCATGACGTCGGCGCGGCCGAGCCGGATCTGGTCGACAGCCGAGGCGACGGCGTGGTTGGCCGAAGAACAGGCTGACGTGACGCCGAACACCGGCCCGCGCAGGCCGAGACTCATGCTGACCTGGCCGGCGGCCGCGCCCGGCATCACCTTCGGCACGGTGAAGATGGCGGCGCGGTTGCGTCCCTCGATCAGGATCGCGCGGTAATTTTCCTCGATCGTCTCGAAGCCGGCGACGCCGATGCCGACGACGGCGCCCATCCGGTAGGTGTTGTCGGCATGCGCGACCAGTCCGGACTGCCGCATCGCTTCCCGGGCGGCGATCACCGCCAGCAGGCTGAAACGGTCCATCGAAACCACCTGCTTGCGGTCGATGCCGTGATCGGGCAGCTCCTTGATTTCGCTGCCTACCTTGACCTTCAGGTCATGCAGGGAAGGGTTGTCGATCGGGCCGATTGCCGAGCGGCCGGCGCGCATTGCGTCCCAGATCGCGGCCACATCGTTGCCGAGCCCGCATATCCCGCCGATGCCGGTGATGACGACGCGTTTCAGCATGCAATCAGGCTTTTTTCGCGATCAGTTCGCGAACCGCCTCGACCATGTCGCCGACGTTCTTGAGGTTGCTCCAGGCGTCGACCGTGTTCATCTCGATCTCGATGCCGTACTTCTCCTCGAGATCGAAGATGATCTCGGTCAGCTCCAGCGAGTGGATGCCAAGCGTGTTGAGATCCGTGCTGGTGGTGATTTCCTCGCCGCCGGTCTCGGCATGAGCTTTGATCTTCTCGATGATTTCGGTCGTCAGCTGGTCAGCCATTCGGTTCCTTCCCCTGTCGTTTTCCGACGCCGACTGATCAGCGCCCCTTCGTACCCGGATACACGGATGCCGTCGCCCTTACCTCTCCAGGCATCGCGTGACCGCTCCAAGGTGGCTCCCTCTATAGAAACCGAAACGATGTCAAGCAACAAGCTATATATCGACAAAGCCACCGGAGTGCTTAACGTTGGCGTCGTGGACATGATCGACGATACCCTGGTTTCCCCGCTTGCCGCCCAACGTGTTGCCGGGCGAGGCAGGCTTTTCTGCGGCAGAACAGGCGGCCGGACCCGCCTTCAGCGCCTTTATCAGGACGGATCGGCCAAGATTCGCATGCCGGCCGTGCAAGGCGACCCGCTCGAGGCCGTGCTGATCAACACGGCCGGCGGATTGACCGGCGGCGACCGGCTCGGCTGGGCGATCGAAGTCGGCGAGGGCGCCTCGGCCTCCATCACCACCCAGGCCTGCGAGAAGGTCTATCGCGCCGCCTTCGATCGCGCCGAGACCAAGGTCAGCCTCGATGTCGGCGCCGGCGGCCGGATTGCGTGGCTGCCGCAGGAGACGATCGTCTTCGACCGGGCGGCCTTTGCGAGGACGCTCGATGTGACGCTTGCGGGGAGCGCCGAAGCGCTGCTGTTGGAGGCGACATTGTTCGGCCGGCTGGCGATGGGCGAGCAGACGGTTCTGGGCAACTTCCGCGACCGCTGGCGGGTTTGGCAGGACGGCAGGCTCATCCATGCCGAGGATTTTCGCATCGGGCCGGATATCGCCGCCGGCCTCCAGCGCCGGGCCGTGGCCGGCGGCGCGCGTGCGATCGCAACGCTGCTTCTCGTCTCCCCGCATGCGGAAGCCCTGCTGGAGCCGGCCCGCGCCATCATCGGCGATCCCATGATCGGCGGCCTCGTTGACAGTGACCGGGGCGGCGTCAGTTTCTGGAGCGTCGGGCAATCTGGCAAGCTTCTTGCGAGGCTCACCGCCGGCGACGGCTACCAGCTCCGCAAGCGGCTGGTTCCGCTGGTCGAACTGCTCAACGGACGGGCGGGCCTGCCCAAATTATGGTCACTTTGACCTCGAATGGTTGATCTTGAATACCGGGACGACGCATGAATCTGACGCCGCGTGAAAAAGACAAGCTGCTGATTGCCATGGCGGCGATCGTGGCGCGCAAGCGGCTGGAGCGCGGTGTCAAGCTCAACCATCCCGAGGCGATCGCCTTGATCACCGACTTCGTCGTCGAAGGCGCCCGCGACGGCCGCTCGGTGGCCGAACTGATGGAGGCCGGCGCCCATGTCGTCACCCGAGCCCAAGTGATGGATGGCATTGCCGAGATGATCCACGACGTCCAGGTCGAGGCGACCTTTCCCGACGGCACCAAGCTGGTGACTGTGCACGAGCCAATCAGGTGAGGGCCAATCCGGTGAGGAGAAACCGATGCTGGAACTGAGGCCCAATTGCGAATGCTGCGGCAAGGATCTGCCGCCTGAAGCGGCGGATGCGCTGATCTGCAGCTTCGAATGCACCTTCTGCGCCGGTTGTGCGGAAGGCGTGCTTGCCGGCGTTTGCCCGAACTGCGGCGGCAATTTCGCGCCGCGGCCGATCAGGCCGGCTGCGAAGCTGGCGAAATACCCGGCATCGACCAAGCGTGTGGTCAAGGCCGAGGGCTGCGATCCCCGCAAGGCCGCTTGAGCAACACGACCCCTGAAGAAAGGCATGCAGATGACAACAGCTCCGATGATACGAACCGCGCTCATGGCGATTGCTTTCGGCATGCTGTGAGGCCGCGATGATCCCCGGCGAAATCGTCACCGCCAAAGGCGAGATCGAGCTGAACAAGGGCCTGCCCACGGTGACGCTCAAGGTCGCCAACAGCGGCGACCGGCCGATCCAGGTCGGCAGCCACTATCATTTCTTCGAGACCAACGAGGGACTGAAATTCGACCGTGAGCGCGCGCGCGGTATGCGGCTCGACATCGCCGCCGGCACCGCCATGCGCTTCGAGCCGGGCCAGGAACGCGACGTCACGCTGGTGCCGCTCGGGGGCAAGCGCGAGGTCTATGGGTTCCAGCAGAAGGTGATGGGCAAGCTGTGAGGTCTGGCGGCGGGGTCAAATCACTTCGGAGGCTTGGCCGCCGCGTAGATGACGATCTTGCCCGGATTGTCGAATTCCACGGCAAGCACGTCCTCGGCGAGCACACGCCGCGAATCGATGGCGTTGAACAGCAGCGCGTTCGCTTCGATCTCCTGCCGCAGTTCCGCGACGTCGTCCTGATGCTGCTTCACCTTGTTCTCGATCGCGGGCGGCGGTCCGCCCTCGCTGCGCGCGGCATCCGTCAGGAACACGATATCGACCGTGTCGAGCCTGGTCGTCTTGCGCACTGTGCCGATATTCTCGCGCGTGCGGTCTATCGCGGTGATGACTTTGCCGGCTTCCGTCTTCGACAGCGCTTCTTCCTGCCGGATGTCGGAATCAACGATCGCGGCGCTTGGCTTGGTGCTGTCCAGCGGCTGCGCCGGGAAGGCCGGGGCGCCGGCCACCAGAAGCATGGCCGCGACAAGGGTTGGAGATCCTGTTCCGAGACGCGGGACGCTCGCCATCGCTCGCTCCTGATTGAACTTGTGGCGGGGCGAAAAAGGCGAAACGAGTCGTGTCGGCAGGAGGTTCCCTTGGCGATGCTGCTGACGGACCCGCAGCCGGCCCGCCAGCATGGGTCTTCAGCTCGCCTTCTTGGTGATCAGGGTCAGCGCGCCATTGGGCTGCAGGCTGGCCGCGATCACCTGCGCGGAGCTCATCCCCTTGGCTTCGAGCGCCGACTTCACCTTGGGCGTCGCGTCGATCGATTTGCGCAGGGTCTGCAGGCCGGCGTCGCCGCGCTGCGCCACGATCTGGTTGACCTGCGTCTGTGTGTCCTTGGGCAGTTCGGTAATGTCGACGATGCTCACGCTCTGGATGGACGGCACGGCCGGCTGCGCCTTCGGAGCGGCGGGAGCAGGTGCGGTCGGCGCCGGGCTTGGTTGGGGCGCGGGCTGCTGCTGGGCGCTGGCTGCACCCGCCAGCGCCAAGCTGGCAGCGGCCGCGAAGAATATCGTCTTGCGCATGGATGTTCCTTCCATCGGTTTTGCAAACGGTCGTTTTGGGCTGACTCGCACACCTCAACCGCCAAATGGGATCGGAAGGTGTCGCCGAGCGGGTCATTGCGTGACCATTGGATGGCGACAATGTGCACCTCACGCTCAATCCTCACTTTCGGCAACCTCACTGTCAGGAGCAATCGCTAATGGCCAGAATTACCCGCGTCGCCTATGCGCAGATGTATGGCCCGACCGTCGGCGACAAGGTGCGGCTGGCAGACACCGAGCTCTTCATCGAGGTCGAGAAGGATTTCACCGTCCATGGCGAGGAGGTGAAGTTCGGCGGCGGCAAGGTCATCCGCGACGGCATGGGCCAGAGCCAGGTCGCGCGAGCTGAGGGCGCGGTCGACACAGTGATCACCAATGCGCTGGTCGTCGATGCGATTGCCGGCATCGTCAAGGCCGATATCGGCCTGAAGGACGGCCGCATCGCGGCCGTCGGCAAGGCCGGCAATCCGGACACTCAAGATGGGGTCACCATCATCATCGGGCCGGGGACCGAGATCATCGCCGGCGAGGGCAAGATCCTCACCGCCGGCGGCTTCGACGCGCATATCCACTTCATCTGCCCGCAGCAGATCGAGGAAGCGCTGATGAGCGGCATCACCACCATGCTCGGCGGCGGCACCGGTCCGGCGCATGGCACGCTGGCCACCACCTGCACGCCCGGCCCTTGGCACATGGCGCGCATGATCCAGTCCTTCGACGCCTTCCCGATGAATATCGGCCTGTCCGGCAAGGGCAACGCCTCGCGGCCGGCAGCGCTCGAAGAGATGGTGCTCGCCGGCGCCTGTTCGCTGAAGCTGCATGAGGACTGGGGCACGACGCCCGCCGCGATCGACTGCTGCCTGTCGGTCGCCGACGCCTACGACGTCCAGGTGATGATCCACACCGACACGCTGAACGAGTCGGGCTTCGTCGAAAACACGGTGGCCGCCATCAAAGGCCGCACCATCCACGCCTTCCACACCGAGGGTGCCGGCGGCGGCCATGCGCCCGACATCATCAAGGTTTGCGGCCTGCCCAACGTCATCCCGTCCTCAACCAATCCGACCAGGCCTTACACGGTCAACACGCTGGCAGAGCATCTCGACATGCTGATGGTCTGCCATCATCTGTCGCCGTCGATCCCGGAGGACATCGCCTTCGCCGAGAGCCGCATCCGCAAGGAGACGATCGCGGCCGAGGACATCCTGCACGACATCGGCGCCTTCTCGATCATCTCGTCCGACAGCCAGGCCATGGGCCGCGTCGGCGAGGTGGCTATCCGCTGCTGGCAGACCGCCGACAAGATGAAGCGTCAGCGCGGCTCGCTGCCTGAGGAAACCGGTGACAACGACAATTTCCGCGTCCGCCGCTACATTGCGAAATACACCATCAACCCGGCCATCGCGCACGGCCTGTCGAAGGAGATCGGCTCGGTGACGGTCGGAAAACGCGCCGATCTCGTGCTGTGGAATCCGGCCTTCTTCGGCGTCAAGCCGGAGATGGTGCTGGTCGGCGGCTCGATCGCCGCCGCCCCGATGGGCGATCCCAACGCCTCGATCCCGACGCCCCAGCCGATGCATTACCGGCCGATGTTCGGCGCCTTTGGCAAGGCGCTGACCAACTCGTCCGTGACCTTCGTCTCGAAGGCCGCCTTCGATGCCGGCCTGCAGGGCCGGCTCGGCGTGGACAAAGCCATGGTCGCGGTCGAAAACACGCGCGGCGGCATCGGCAAGCATTCGATGGTGCTCAACGACGCCACGCCGCATGTCGAGGTCGATCCCGAGACCTACGAGGTGCGCGCCGACGGCGAGCTCCTGACCTGCGAACCGGCGACGGTCTTGCCGATGGCGCAGCGGTATTTTCTGTTTTAAAGCCGATTGCGCCTTCCGGTGAGCGGGCAAATTCCGTTGCGGCTGGAGTGTGGACCTTGCACTATGCGGTTGCGCAACTGCATAGCGGACAACCATGGCCACCGAAATCGCCTCTCCCCACGACGTCTTCCCGCATATCCGCATCGTCATGGGCATGGTGGTCGGCCTTGGCGTCACCCGGCTTCTGTCCGGGGTTGCCCGCATCGTCCAGCATCCCGGCCAATACAAGCTCTATCCCGTGCATCTCGCCTGGGTCGGCTCCATGCTGCTGCTGCTGGTGCATTTCTGGTGGTGGGAGTTCGGCCTCTACGCGCTGGAGACCTGGACCTTCGGCAAGTACCTCTTCATCATCTTCTACGCGGTCACGCTATTCCTGCTCTGCGCGCTGCTGTTTCCGGATTCGATGCTCGATTACACCAGCTACGAGGACTATTTCTATTCGCGCCGCGCCTGGTTCTTCGGCCTGCTCGGCATGACCTACCTGCTCGACGTCATCGACACGCTGCTGAAGGGGCCGGAGCACTTCGCCCGCTATGGCCACGAATATCTGATCCGCACGCCGGTCTTCGTGGCATTGTGCATCGCGGCAATCCTGGTGCGCGACCGCCGCTTCCACATCGCCTTCGTCGTCGCCACGCTGGTCTATCAGATATCGTTCATCCTGCGGCTCTTCGACACCATCGTATGACCGCCGCGGATAGTCTAAAGCAATTCCAGGAAAAGTGTGTGACGGTTTTCCGTCCGGAATTGCGTAAAAACAAATACTTAGAGCGCTTCGGCGATTCCGTGAGAGGCTGAACCGCTCTAGAGTCCGGTAAAAGACAGGGTTCAACCATGTACAAGGCGGTCGGATCGAGAGGCTCCAGGGTCAGCCGCGTGCTCTGGATGCTCGAGGAGCTCGGGCAGCCCTATGAGTTCGTCGAGGTCAAGCTGCGCTCGCCGGAAGCCTATGCGCTCAATCCGTCGGGCAAGGTGCCGATCCTGATCGACGGCGATCTGAAAATCACGGATTCGGCGGCGATCTGCGTCTACCTGGCGGACAAGCATGCCGACAAGGGCATGGGCGCCAATCCTGGTCTCGCCGGTCGCGCCGAGATGGATTCCTGGATGCATTTCGCCCAGAGCGAACTGGAAGCGCCGCTGTGGAACAAGCTGCGCCACCGCTTCCTCTTGCCCAAGGACATGCGCGTCGATGTCGGTCCGGCCGCGGCCCATGATTTCGCTTCGGAGGTGAAAGCGCTGGATCGCCGGCTTGGCGACAAGCCGTTTGCGCTTGGCGATCGCTTTTCCGCTGTCGATGTGCTGCTCGGCGACATGGGCGGCTGGGCACGCGCCGGCCGGTTCCCGATCGAATCCGAACGGGTCAACGCCTATTTCGATCGTGTATTGCAGCGTCCTGCCCGCGCGCGGGCGCAAGCCAATGGCGGAGCCATGAGATGAAGCTGAACATCAATACCGACTTCACCAAATTCCCCCGCGCCGTCTCGGTGCTGCCAGCCGGCGAGGCGGGAGCGGCGACACCTTTCGACAGGGCCGTGTTGCCGCATGACGAGAGGCATCTGCGCCGTCGCGCCATTGAGACGGCGGCCGGCGACAAGGTGCTGGTCGACCTGCCCGAGCCGGTGGCGCTCCGCAATGGCGACCGGCTGGTGCTGGAGGACGGTCGCCAGCTCGAGATCGTTGCTGCGCCGGAAGAGGTCTATGACATCCGCGCCCGCGACGCCGTGCATCTGGCCGAGCTTGCCTGGCACATCGGCAACCGCCATCTCGCAGCGGCGATCGAGGCGGACCGCATCCTCATCCTGCGCGACCATGTCGTCAAGGCGATGCTGGAGGGGCTCGGCGCCAGAGTGAGCGAGGTGTCGGAACCGTTCAATCCGGTGCGCGGCGCCTATTCCGGACACGGGCACGGCCATGATAACCATGCGCATGATCACCATGGCCACGACCATCATGATCATGACCATCACCACCATGATCACCACCACCATCATGACTGACCAGCCGTCGTCCATAGCGCTGTTGCGGTTGATGGCCTGGCTGTCGCCGTCCTTTCCGGTCGGCGGCTTCTCCTACAGCCATGGTCTCGAACGCGCCGTGCATGACGGGCTGATCGCCGATCGCGAGACTCTCGCAGAGTGGCTGGAGACGCTGGTCGAGATGGGTTCCGGCTGGAACGATGCCGTGCTGTTCGCCGAAAGCTGGCGGCGCGCGCGTGATGGCGGCGATCTCGCGGAAGTCGCAGCACTTGCCGAGGCGGTTGCCGGCTCGCAGGAGCGGCACTTGGAAACCATGCTGCAGGGCGCCGCCTTTCTCAAGGCGGCGTCCGCCTGGCCGTGCCCGGCGCTGGAGCGACTGCCTGCCGATTGTCCCTATTGCGTCGCCGTCGGCGCGATTGCCGGGAGCAACGGTATCAGCCTCGCGGATGGGCTGTCCGCCTTCCTGCAGGCCTTCTTCTCCAACCTCGTGCAGGCCGCGATCCGGCTCGGTGTGGTAGGTCAGGTCGATGCAACGGCATTGTTAGCCGGCTTCGAACCATTGGCTCTTGCGACGGCCGCCGGTGCGGCGAATTCTTCGCTCGACGATCTCGGCGGCTCAGCCTTCGTCTCCGACATAGAGGCGATGAAGCACGAAACCCAGTATTCGCGTCTGTTCCGCTCATGATCGTTCTTGCCGTCCTGCTCTCCTTCGTTCTGCTGCTGATCACCACGCTGCACGTCTATTGGGGCATCGGCGGCATCTGGCCGGGCACGGATGCAAGATCCTGCGCCCATGCCGTCGTCGGTTTTCGCGGCGTCGACGAGATGCCGTCGCCTGTCGCGAGCTTCGCCGTCGCCGCCTGCTTGGCGCTCGCCACTCTGTGGCCGCTGGCGCTCGCAGGCGTCTTCGCGACGCCCTTTCCAAAGGAAGGGTTGGCAGCCACCGCGTTGCTCATTGGCATCGTCTTTCTCGGCCGCGGCGTCGCCGGCTTCACGCCGTGGTGGCGCCGGTTGACGCCGGAGCAGCCCTTCGCGCGGCTCGACCAAAGCCTCTATTCGCCGCTCTGCCTGCTGATCGGGCTGAGCTTCGCCGTCCTCGCCATCATGGAGTTTCCGGCATGACATCGAAAAACGGTCCCCTGCGCATTGGCATCGGCGGCCCCGTCGGTTCCGGCAAGACGACGCTCACCGAAAAGCTCTGCAAGGCGCTGCGCGACGACTTCTCCATCGCCGTCGTCACCAACGACATCTACACCAAGGAAGACGCCATGATGCTGGCCCGCCTGCAGGCGCTGCCGGAGGAGCGCATCGTCGGTGTCGAGACCGGCGGCTGCCCGCACACCGCCATTCGCGAGGACGCTTCGATCAATTTGCGCGCCATCGCCGAGCTGAACCGCAAGTTTCCGGATCTCGACATCGTCTTCATCGAATCCGGCGGCGACAATCTTGCGGCCACCTTCTCGCCCGATCTTGCCGATCTCACGCTTTATGTCATCTCGGTCTGCCAGGGCGAGGAGATCCCGCGCAAGGGCGGGCCGGCCATCACCCGTTCCGATTTTCTCATCATCAACAAGAGCGACCTTGCGCCCTATGTGAACGTCAATCTCGACGTGATGGAAGCGGATGCCGCCCGCATGCGCGGCAAGCGGGCTTTCGGCTTTACGGACTTGTCGCGCGGCAAGGGCCTGCAGCAGGTGATCGACTTCATCGTCGAGCAGGGCGGGCTGCAATCGGCACGGCCTGCGGCCTGACACTATCTGACCCACCAGTTTGCGGTTGCTGGTCGCAGTTGGGCACGGCATTCTCAGGGAAACCGGAGGATATTCAATGAGCATTGCCCGTCTGAAGGAACCGCTGACCAACCTTCCTTACTACGAGGAGCGCGTCGATCTCGCCGCCGCCTTCCGCTGGACGGCGCGGCTCAACATGCACGAGGCGGTGGCCAATCACTTCTCGCTGTCGGTCAACGCGGACGGCACCAAATTCCTGATGAATCCCAACCAGGTGCATTTCTCGCGCATCAAGGCGAGTGACCTGCTTCTGATCGACGCCAATGATCCAGACACGCTCTCCGGTCCCAACGCGCCGGACCCGACGGCCTGGGGCCTGCACGGCGCCATCCACCGCAACGTCCCGCATGCGCGCTGCGCCATGCATGTCCATTCCATCCACGCCACCGTGCTCGCCTCGCTGGCCGACTCGACGCTGCCGCCGATCGACCAGAACTCGGCCATGTTCTTCAATCGCCATGTCGTCGATGCCAATTATGGCGGGCTCGCCTTCGAGGAAGAGGGCGAGCGCTGCTCGCAGCTTCTGACCGACCCCAAGGTGAAGGTCATGGTGATGGGCAATCACGGCGTGATGGTCATTGGCGACACCGTCGCCGACACCTTCAACCGCATGTTCTATTTCGAGCGCGCCGCAGAGACCTACATCAAGGCGCTGTGGACCGGCCGGCCGCTGCGCACGCTCTCGGACGCCATCGCCGAGAAGACGGCCAGCGAGATGGACGACTATCCCGGCCAGGCCGAGCGCCATCTTGCGGAGCTGAAGGCGATCCTCGACGAGGAAGAGCCGGTGTACCGCAGCTGAGACCTACAGCCCGAGCGTTTGCCGGAGCTCATCCGCGCTGCCGATAACGATCGCACCGGGCGGTCCTTCCATCGGCGCTTCCGGCCAGAAGATGGTCTTCATGCCGGCAGCCAGCCCGGCCATGGCGCCGGTGCGGCTGTCGTCGACCGCGACCGCGTCGGCCGGATCGACGCCGGCGAGATAGGCGGCGCGCAGGAAGGGTTCCGCATGCGGTTTGCCTTGACGCACGTCGTTGCGGCTGACGGTGTGCATGCCGGGATAGATGAGGCCGACGGCGCTCAGATTGGCATCGACGATCAGCCGGTCGGAATTGGACACCACCGCCTGCTCGACGCCGAGCGCCCGCAATTCGTTGAAGACCTCGATCGCGCCGGGACGCGGCTTCAGCGTCTCGGCCATCGGCAGGTAGTGGTCGTATTTGCGCACGATCCAGTCATCGAAGGGTAGGTCGAGCCCGAACGTGTTGCGCAGCATCTCGTAGACCGGCCATGCCGCGACGCCGAGCACCCGCTCATGCAGGTCGACCGGTGGCGCGATGCCGACGCTGCGCAGCGCAGCCACAAGCGCTGCCTCATGCAGCGGCTCGCTGTCGACCAGCGTTCCATCCATGTCCCAGAAAACCGCTTTCGGCGTCATGCGAGGCTCCTTTTGCCGATCCCTTAATGGGTTTCCCGGCCGAGATAAACCGCCCCACCGTCTAATGGTTGGCGCAAGGCCGAATTGGTTCGTCCGCGGCTTCCGGTCGCCGCAAGCAATTGCCCTTTCGATTGACAATTGCGCATTGCCGCTTTCACTGTAATCTATAGCACCCCGCTATCTCGGGGCTGGGGAGGCAGGTTGTGAACTCGCGACAGGAGACCGGCAACACGAGGTTGGACGACGCCGCGCGCGCCGGCTGGCTCTACTATGTTGCCGGCAACACGCAGGACCAGATCGCCGCCAAGCTCGGCATTTCCAGGCAGACGGCGCAGCGGCTGGTGTCGCTGGCGATGTCGGAAGGCCTGATCAAGGTGCGGGTCGACCATCCGATCGCCAATTGCCTCGACCTTGCCGCGCGGCTGAAGTCGCGCTTCGCGCTCGATCTGGTCGAAGTCGTGCCGAGCGATCCGACCTCGTCCTCGACGACGATCGGCGTTGCCGAGGCGGCCGCGGCCGAGATCGAGCGGCGGTTGCGCTCGGCCGCGCCAATCGTCATGGCGATCGGCACCGGCCGCACGCTGAAAGCGGCGATCGAGCAGTTGCCGCCGATGGAGTGTCCGCAGCACAAGGTGGTGTCCTTGACCGGAAATATCTCGCCCGACGGCTCGGCTGCCTTCTACAACGTCATCTTCACCATGGCCGACCGCGTCAAGGCGCGCTCCTTCCCGATGCCGCTGCCGGTCATCGCTTCCTCGCCGGAAGAGCGCGACATGCTGCTCAGCCAGCCTATGATCCAGCCGACGCTGGCGCTTGCCGCCGAAGCCGACGTCACCTTCGTCGGCATCGGCGATCTCGGCCCCAAGGCGCCGCTCTATGAGGACGGTTTTATTTCGGAGAGCGAACTGAAGGCGCTGCAGAAGGCCGGCGGCGTCGCCGAGATCGTCGGCTGGGTGTTCGACCGCGAAGGCCGCATGATCGAAGGCATCACCAACGACCGGGTTTCATCCGCCGCCTTGCCGTCGCGCGAGAAATCGCTGGTCATCGCGCTCGCCATGGGCGAGCGCAAGCTGCCGGGCATCCTCGCCGCCGTGAACCGGCGGCTGGTCAACGGGCTGATCACCGATGAGAAGACGGCCGCCGCCTTGCTGGCCGGCGCATGACGCCAGACCTCTTGGTGCCGGAACGTCATGCACCGGGGCAAGGATACGCCATAATCTTCGATAAAATCGGCCAGCCTACCTGTAGGGCTTGAGGGTGTCGTTGCCGTCCAGGAAGCCCATGTCGCGCTGCAGGTGCGGCGACAATTCTCTGATATCGAGATAGGCCCGTCTCTTGGCCTGGCGGCGCGCAAATCCACGCACAAGCCTCGAAAACCAGCCTTGTCCTGGAGCGAGAAGCAGTTTTTCCTGTATCGTGGTCATGATCGTCAGCCTTCGCTATGCTTGAACTGGATTGATCGTCGACCCCACATATCGGGCTGATCGGCCAGCGCCGCCAATCAAACGTCGATCATGACCCATAAAGAGGCCTTATGCCGGATCTAAACGCCCGACAGTTTGCTCAACTCCCGCCGCTGCAGGCGATCCGGGTGTTCGAGGCCGTGGCCAGGCATCTCTCCTTCACCAAGGCCGCCGAGGAGCTTGGCATGACACAGGCGGCGGCCAGCTATCAGATCAAGCTTCTCGAGGAGCGCATCGGCGCCCCACTGTTCCTACGCCGGCCGAAGCAGATCGAGCTGACCGAACCCGGCCAGCGCCTGGCGCCGGCCGTCAGCGAGGCCTTCTCCCTGCTGAGCGGGGCTTACTCGGCAGCCCGGGCCGGCGCGGAAGGCGTGCTTTGCGTTTCCACTCTGCTCACCTTCGCCTCCAATTGGCTTGCGCAGCACCTGGGCTCCTTCCAGGTCGCGCATCCCTCGCTCGCCGTGCGCGTCGACACGTCGAACCGCGTCGTCGACTTCGCTCGCGAGGATATCGATATCGCCATCCGTTCAGGCGGGGGCAAATGGCCGGGCGTGGAAACGCATATGCTGTTCAAGGCCGATTTCACGCCGGTGCTCAGTCCCAGGCTTGCGGCGAGCATCGGCGGCGTCAAGGAGCCGGCCGACCTGCTCAAGCTGCCGATCCTCGATCCGGGCGACATCTGGTGGCAGGAGTGGTTCGCGCTCGCCGGCCTGCCGGCAGACGAGCTCGCCAGCCGGCCCGGCACCAGCATGGGCGCGCAGGCCTACGAGGCGAATGCCGCGATGGCCGGCCACGGGGTGGCGATCCTGACCACGGCGCTGTTCAAGAACGAGATCGCCGACGGCCGGCTGATCCAGCCCTTCGACCTGGTCGGCGACGACGGCCATGCCTATTGGCTGGTCTATCCGACGGCCCGCCGCAACGTGCCGAAGATCCGCGCCTTCCGTGACTGGATCCTCGCCGAGATCGCCTGCCAGTAGGCCGGACACGAAAACCAACCACCCGAATTGAAATTTTCTTCAGCGCTGCCGAAGCGGCGCGATGGTGATTTGTGCTGCGCTGCAGCATCGATTCCGCTTGACATAATTCACGCTAAGTGAGTAATTGCCCACAGCCAAGGCAAATGCTCATCTTGGTTTTAGGGAGGAATTGATGAAACTTCGCACGCTCACCCTGGGCCTGTTGTCGGCCAGCGCCCTTGCTTTCGCCGCGCATGCCGAATCCATCACCATTGCCACCGTCAACAATGGCGACATGGTCCGCATGCAGAAGCTGACCGACGACTTCACCAAGGCTAACCCCGACATTCAGCTCAACTGGGTCACGCTTGAAGAGAACGTGCTGCGCGAGCGCGTCACCACCGACATCGCCACCAAGGGCGGCCAGTACGACGTGATGACCATCGGCACTTATGAGGTTCCGATCTGGGCGAAGCAGAGCTGGCTCCTGCCGCTCGACAAGCTCGGCGACGACTACGACGTCAAGGACATCATCCCGGCCATCGCCGGCGGCCTCTCGGTCGACGGCAAGCTCTATGCCGCGCCCTTCTACGGCGAAAGCTCCTTCGTGATGTACCGCAAGGACCTGATGGAGAAGGCCGGGCTGAAGATGCCCGACGCACCGACCTGGGATTTCATCAAGCAGGCCGCCGATAAGATGACCGACCGCGCCAATGGCGTGAACGGCGTGTGCCTGCGCGGCAAGGCCGGCTGGGGCGAGAACATGGCCTTCCTCACCGCCATGTCGAACTCCTTCGGCGCGCGCTGGTTCGACGAGAACTGGAAGCCGCAGTTCGACCAGCCGGAATGGAAGAACACGCTGCAGTTCTATGTCGACCTGATGAAGGCCGACGGTCCCGAGGGTGCTTCGTCCAACGGCTTCAACGAGAACCTAGCGCTCTTCCAGCAGGGCAAGTGCGGCATGTGGATCGACGCCACCGTCGCCGCTTCCTTCGTCTCCGATCCGAAGGCCTCGCAGGTGGCCGACAAGGTCGGCTACGCGCTGGCGCCGGACACCGGCCTCGGCAAGCGCGGCAACTGGCTGTGGGCCTGGTCGCTGGCGGTTCCCGCCGGCACCAAGAAGGCGGACGCCGCCGAGAAGTTCGTGTCGTGGGCAACCAGCAAGCACTATGCCGAGCTGGTGGCATCGAAGGAAGGCTGGGCCAACGTTCCGCCCGGAACGCGCACCTCGCTCTACAACAATCCGGAGTACCAGAAGGCGGCGCCCTTCGCCAAGATGACGCTGGACTCCATCAACGCCGCCGACCCGACGCATCCGACCGTCAAGCCGGTGCCCTATGTCGGCGTGCAGTTTGTGGCCATCCCTGAATTCCAGGGCCTCGGCACCACCGTCGGCCAGCTCTTCTCCGCCGCCCTTGCCGGCCAGTCGAGCGTCGACGACGCGCTGAAGCAGGCCCAGGACGCGGCGACGGCCGCGATGACCGAGGGCGGCTACATCAAGTAAGGCTCCTCCCGGTGCCGAACGCCGGTAGCGCATCATGACCGGCATTGGCCGCCCGAAACCCAGTTCGGGCGGCCATCTTCACAATCAGGAAATTCTGGGCACGGCTCTGAAAATCTGGCTGACCTTTGGAGGGTGACCGTCATGGCTACTCAGCAAACCCGTTCGCTTGCCCGTTTCATGATGGCGCCATCGGTGATCCTGTTGTTCATCTGGATGATCGTGCCGCTGGCCTTCACGCTGTGGTTCTCGTTCCAGCAGTACAACCCGCTCAACCCGATCCGCGACGGCTTCGTCGGCTTCTCCAACTACGCGCTGTTCTATTCCAACCCGGCCTTCCTGCAGTCGATCCTCAACACGCTCGCCATCGTCGTCAGCGTGCTGGTCATCACCGTGGTCGGCGGTATCCTTTTGGCCATGCTCCTCGACCAGCCGATCTGGGGTCAGGGGATCGTCCGCATTCTCGTCATCTCGCCGTTCTTCGTCATGCCGCCGGTCGCGGCGCTGGTGTGGAAGAACATGATCATGCACCCGCAATATGGCGTCTTCGCCGATATTGCCCGTTTCTTCGGCGCCGACCCAATCGACTGGTTCGGCCAGCATCCGCTGACGGCGGTCATCCTCATCGTCGCCTGGCAGTGGCTGCCCTTCGCGACACTGATCCTGCTCACCTCCCTGCAGTCGCTTGACGGCGAGCAGAAAGAGGCGGCCGAGATGGACGGCGCCGGCTTCCTCAGCCGCTTCTGGTATTTGACGCTGCCGCACATGTCGCGCGCCATTACCGTCGTCATCCTGATCCAGACGATCTTCCTGCTTTCGGTCTATGCCGAGATCCTGGTCACCACCAATGGCGGCCCGGGCTACGCCTCCACCAACCTGCCCTTCCTCGTCTACCAGAAGGCGCTGCTGGAGTTCAAAATCGGCCAGGCATCCGCCGGAGGCATCATCGCGGTCATTCTCGCCAACATCGTCGCCTTCTTCGTCATGCGCGCCGTCGGCAAGAACCTGGACAAATGACGGGGAAGACCATGCCACGTGCGCTGAACCACCCCCACTCCGTCCCGCTGCGCGGGACACCTCTCCCCCTGCCCGGGGGAGAGGAAACGCCTGCATCGACGCTGCACCTTTCCTCTGCCCCGTCGATCGGGGGAGAGGTGGTTTGCGCAGCAAACCGGAGTGGGGGTCGACCCCCACGCCAACATCGCCGATACGGGAGGACCTGACCATGGCACGCGCAGTCACCACCCAGCACAAGACCATCGCCACGACAGCGGCCTGGATCGTTGCGCTTTTGATCTTCTTCCCGATCCTCTACACGATCATCACCTCGTTCAAGTCGGAGCAGGAGGCGATCCAGGGCTTCGCCCTGATCCCGTCGGGCACCACGGAAAGCTATGCCGAAGTCCAGGCGCAGAGCGGCTATTTCAAGTTCTTCCTGAATTCGGTGATCCTGTCGGTGGGCTCGACCGTCCTGGCGCTGCTGATCGCGGTCCCGGCGGCATGGTCGATGGCCTTCTCGCCGACCAAGCGGACCAAGGACATCCTGATGTGGATGCTCTCCACCAAGATGATGCCGGCCGTCGCGGTGCTGTTCCCGATCTACCTGATCTTCCGCGATACCGGCCTGCTCGACAGCCGCATAGGCCTCACCGTGATGTTGATGCTGATCAACCTGCCGATCGTGGTCTGGATGCTCTACACCTACTTCCGCGAGATCCCGGGCGAGATCCTCGAAGCGGCGCGCATGGACGGCGCCTCGCTGTGGAACGAGATCATCTATGTGCTGACGCCGATGGCGGTCCCCGGCATTGCCTCGACCATGCTGTTGAACATCATCCTGGCCTGGAACGAGGCGTTCTGGACGATCCGGCTGACCACCACCGATGCGGCGCCGCTCACCGCCTTCATCAGCTCCTTCTCCAGCCCGCAGGGCCTGTTCTGGGCCAAGCTGTCGGCGGCCTCGACGCTGGCGATCGCGCCGATCCTGATCATGGGCTGGTTCAGCCAGAAGCAGCTGGTGCGCGGCCTGACCTTTGGCGCAGTGAAATAAGAGCGCCGCAAGCGGCGGACGAAATCCCCCGGGAGGAAACCATGGGAAACATCACGCTCAAGAACGTCTCCAAGTCCTTCGGGTCGACGACGATCATTCCGAACATCGACCTCAATATCGAGGACGGCGAGTTCGTCGTGTTCGTCGGTCCGTCAGGCTGCGGCAAGTCCACGCTGCTCAGGCTGATCGCCGGCCTCGAGGACACCAGCGGCGGCACCATCAGCATCGATGGTCGCGACGTCACCCAGGAAGCGCCGGCCAAGCGCAAGCTGGCCATGGTCTTCCAGTCCTATGCGCTCTATCCGCACATGACGGTCGCCAAGAATATCGCCTTCCCGCTGAAGATGGCGGGCGAGGACCAGGCGACCATCGACAAGAAGGTGAAGGACGCCGCGCGCGTCTTGAACCTCACCAATTACCTCGAGCGGCGTCCGGGCCAGCTCTCCGGCGGCCAGCGTCAGCGCGTCGCCATCGGCCGCGCCATCGTGCGCCAGCCGTCGGCCTTCCTGTTCGACGAGCCGCTGTCCAACCTCGACGCAGCGCTCCGCGGCACCATGCGGCTGGAGATCAGCGAGCTGCATCATCAGCTCAAGACGACGATGATCTACGTCACCCACGACCAGGTCGAGGCGATGACCATGGCCGACAAGATCGTCGTGCTCAACGCCGGCAATATCGAGCAGGTCGGCTCGCCCATGGAACTCTACCGGACGCCGAAGAACCTCTTCGTCGCCGGCTTCATCGGCTCGCCCAAGATGAACCTGATCGAAGGCGCGCCGGCGGACAAATATGGCGCCAAGACCATCGGCATCCGGCCCGAGCATATCAACATCTCGACCACCGCCGGCGACTGGAAGGCGACGGTGGGCGTTGCCGAGCATCTCGGCTCCGACACCTTCCTGCATGTCCAGACCGACGGCATCGGCACGATCAATGTGCGCGCCGACGGCGAGGTCGCCGTCAAGCATGGCGACACCGTCTACCTGACGCCCGACAAGACCAAGCTCCATCGCTTCGGCGCCGACGGCAAGGCGCTGGCGCAATGAGGCTTAAGGGCAAATCGGCGCTGATCACCGGATCGGCGCGCGGCATCGGCAGAGCCTTCGCCGAAGCCTACGCGCATGAAGGTGCCACGGTGGCGATTGCCGACATCAACCTCGAAGCGGCGGAAGCGACCGCGAAGGCGATCGGTCCGGCAGCCCATGCGGTCAAGCTCGACGTAACCGATCAGCCCTCGATCGAGGCCGCCGTGAAGGCGGTCGAAACCAGGAGTGGCGGCCTCGACATCCTGATCAACAACGCCGCGCTCTTCGATCTCGCGCCCATCGTCGAAATCAGCCGGGC
Organism: Mesorhizobium sp. M1C.F.Ca.ET.210.01.1.1; assembly: GCF_004791585.1. Lineage (GTDB taxonomy): Bacteria > Pseudomonadota > Alphaproteobacteria > Rhizobiales > Rhizobiaceae > Mesorhizobium. The sequence continues at coordinate 48,181 of NZ_SRUU01000006.1, read as the reverse complement.
AAGCTACGACAGGCTGTTCTGCGTCAATGTCGCCGGCACGCTGTTCATGCTGCAGGCGGCGGCGCGCTCGATGATCGCGCGTGGCAAGGGCGGCAGGATCATCAACATGGCAAGCCAGGCCGGGCGCCGCGGCGAAGCGCTGGTCGCGGTCTATTGCGCCACCAAGGCCGCCGTGATTTCGCTGACCCAGTCGGCCGGGCTCGACCTGATCAAGCACCGCATCAACGTCAACGCCATCGCGCCGGGTGTCGTCGACGGCGAGCATTGGGATCACGTCGATTCGCTGTTCGCAAAATACGAGAACCGGCCGAAGGGCGAGAAGAAGAAGCTGGTCGGCGAAAGCGTGCCCTACGGCCGCATGGGTCGGCCCGAAGATCTGACCGGCATGGCGGTTTTCCTCGCCAGCGACGAGGCCGAATACATTGTCGCCCAGACCTACAATGTCGACGGCGGCCAATGGATGAGTTGAGGGGGAAGGCGCGTCTCCCTTCCTCCGGGGAGAACGCGCCGCGGGGCAGGTGAGGGGCAGCACACTGCAAAGCGGATGCCGTCCCTCACCGCTCACCCAACGCAGGCGGAATTGTCGGGCTGCATATCGGCCGAAGGGTAAGCAAGATGACCGTGAAACTCTCTTCCTCGAACCTCGCAAAGCTTCCTTCGAAGGTATCCGGTCCGAAATACGACCGCTCCTCCCTGAAGGCTGGCATCGTGCATTTCGGCGTCGGCAACTTCCACCGCTCGCACCAGGCCGTCTATCTCGACGACCTGTTCAATTCCGGGCTCGGCCATGACTGGGCGCTGATCGGCGCCGGCGTGTTCGAGGGCGAAAAGGTCGGGCGCTCGAAGCTAGAGGAACAGGACTGGCTGACCACCGTGGTCGAGCAGGATCAGGGCCATATGAGCGCCCGCGTCACCGGCGCGATGATCGATTTCCTGATGCCGGGCGATGCGCAGGCGATCATCGAGCAACTGGCCGACCCGGCGATCAAGATTGTGTCACTGACCATCACCGAAGGCGGCTATTTCATCGACCCGGCTTCCGGCAAGTTCAACCCGGCCCATCCCGACATTGTTGCGGATGCCGAGCCGGACGCCGCGCCGAAGACCGTCTTCGGCATCATCCTTGCCGGTCTGGTGCGCCGGCGCGGCGACGGCATCGTGCCGTTCACCGTCATGTCCTGCGACAACATCCCCCACAATGGCCACGTCACTTCCGACGGCGTCATCGGCCTTGCGCGGCTGATCGACGAGGATCTGGCCGACTGGGTGAGGGACAATGTCGCTTTCCCGAACGGCATGGTCGACCGCATCACGCCCGCCACCACCGACCGCGAGCGCGGCATCCTGGCCAGCGATTTCGGGCTGGATGACAACTGGCCGGTCTTTTGCGAGCCGTTCAAGCAATGGGTGCTGGAAGACCGTTTCACCGCCGGCCGGCCGCCGCTGGAAAAGGCCGGCGTGCAGTTCGTCAAGGATGTCTCGCCGTATGAGCTGATGAAGATCCGCATCCTCAACGGCGGCCACGCGGCAATCGCCTATCCGGCCGGGCTGATGGACATCCATTTCGTCCATGAGGCGATGCAGGAGCCGCTGGTGCGCGGCTTCCTCGCCAAGCTGGAGCGCGACGAGATCATCCCGACCGTGCCGCCGGTGCCCGACACGGTGCTGGAGGATTACTACCAGCTCATCGAGCGCCGCTTCTCCAATCCGAAGATCGGCGACACCATCCGCAGGCTTTGCCTCGACGGCTCCAACCGGCAGCCGAAATTCATCATCCCGACCATCGCCGACCGGCTGAAGGCGGGCAGCGGCGTCGCGGGTCTCGCGCTGGAATCCGCGCTCTGGTGCCGCTACTGCTTCGGCACCACCGACAGCGGCGCCGTCATCGAGCCGAACGATCCGAGCTGGGACCGCATGCAGGCAACCGCGAAGGCCGCCAAGGACATGCCCGGCGCCTGGCTTGCCATGGACGACATCTATGGCGATGTCGGCCGCTCGCCCGTCTTCACCGATGCCTTCGCCCAAGCGCTGAACGTGCTCTGGGCCGAAGGCGCGCGCGAAACCTTGACGCGCTATCTCGCCGGTAAGCTCTGAAGGCGCTGGAAGCCGGTTGGATGACGCCCGAACTGGTCATCTTCGACTGTGACGGCGTGCTGGTCGACAGCGAGGCGCTCTCGGTCTCGGCGCTGCTCGGCATGATCGAGCTCGCCGGCGGCGCGCTCAGCGAGGATGCCGCCTACGAGCACTTCCTCGGCAAGAGCATGAAGAGCGTGCGCGAGATCCTCGGCCGCGATTTCGGACTCGAGATCAGCGACCAGCATGTCACCGCCATGCGCGTCGACCTGATGCGCAAGTTCCGCGAAGAGCTGAAGCCGATCCCCGGCGTCAAGGAGATCCTGCCAAGGCTGGGCCTGCCCTTCTGCGTCGCCTCTTCCGGGACGCTGGAGCGCATCCGCTACGCTCTCGACGTTACCGGGCTGCTCGGCATGATGGAGCCGCATCTCTTCAGCGCCGCCATGGTGAAGCGCGGCAAGCCGGCGCCGGACCTCTTCCTCCATGCCGCCGCCACGATGCGCGCGCATCCGCGCAAATGCCTGGTCATCGAGGACAGCCCGGCCGGCGTCGCGGCGGCGCGCGCGGCGGGCATGCGCGTCTTTGCCTTCACCGGCGGCTCGCACGCCGACAACCCCGCTCTTAAGGCGCGGCTTGCGTCGACCGAACCGGACTCTATATTCGCTGACATGCTGCAATTGCCCGATCTGATTGCAGGCCTGGGAGCGAGAGTAAAAGCATCTTGACGACGAGTTTCGTTTGCGCGGTCGATGTCGGCACCGGGAGCGCTCGCGCGGGCATTCTCGACTCGCATGGCAATCTGCTCGGCCGCGCCGATCGGCCGATCGCCATGCACCAGCCCAGGCCCGACCACGCCGAGCACGATTCGGAAAATATCTGGTCGGCCGTCTGTGCCGCAGTGCGCGCCGCGCGCGAGAAAGCGAACGTCGCCGCCGCGGATATCGTCGGCATCTCTTTCGACGCCACCTGCTCGCTTGTGGTGCGAAACAGCCAGGGCGGCCAGCTCAGTGTCTCCGTCACTGGCGAGAGGCGCTGGGACACCATCGTCTGGCTCGATCACCGCGCCATCGCCGAGGCCGACGAGTGCACGCGAAGCGGCCATGCGGTGCTCGACTACATCGGCGGCGTGATGTCGCCGGAAATGGAAACGCCGAAGCTGATGTGGCTGAAGCGCAACCTGCCCGGAACCTGGAACGAAGCCGGCTACCTATTCGACCTTGCCGATTTCCTGACCTGGAAGGCGACCGGCTCGCTCGCCCGCTCGCAATGCACCCTGACAGCCAAATGGACCTATCTCGCACATGAGGAGACGAGCTGGCGGCGTGATTTCTTCGATCTCGTCGGGCTTGGCGATCTCTTCGAGCACGGCAACTTGCCGGAAAAGGCCAGTCCTGTCGGCGCCGACATCGGCCCGCTGACGACGCAAGCCGCCGCTGATCTCGGCCTCACCGAGAAATGCCGCGTCGGTGCCGGCGTCATCGACGCCTATGCCGGCGCGCTCGGCGTTCTCGGCGGCTTTGCCGGCGACGAGACGGATATCAGCCGGCATCTTGCGCTGATTGCCGGCACCTCGTCCTGCGTCATGGCGATGTCGCTGGATCCGCAGCCTTTCGCCGGCGTCTGGGGCCCTTATTATGGCGCCGCCCTGCCGAAGCTGTGGCTGTCGGAAGGCGGCCAGTCGGCAACCGGCGCGCTGCTCGACCACATCATCCGCTGGCACGGCGCCGGCGGCGAGCCGGATGCGGCCATGCATGCCAGGATCGCCAGGCGCGTCGCCGAACTGCGCGCCGTCGAGGGCGATGATCTGGCGGCGAGGCTGCATGTCCTGCCGGATTTCCATGGCAACCGCTCGCCGCTCGCCGACCCGCATGCGGTCGGCGTGGTCAGCGGGCTGACGCTGGACTCTTCCTTCGACAGTCTGTGCAAGCTCTACTGGCGCACCGCCGTCGGCATCGCGCTCGGCGTGCGCCATGTGCTGGAGGCGCTGAACGAGAACGGCTACCTGATCGACACGCTGCATGTCACCGGCGGCCACACCAAGAACCCGCTTTTGATGGAACTCTATGCCGACGCCACCGGCTGCACCGTCATCGAGCCGCTGGCCGACGAGGCGGTGCTGCTCGGCACCGGCATGGTGGCGGCCACCGCCGCCGGACTTTACCCGGACCTGAACGCGGCCTGCGTCGGCATGCAGCAAGGCGGCAGGACGCGGCCCTCGAATTCCGCCGCCGGCGCCCGCTTCGACCGCGACTACCGGATTTTCCTGGAGATGCATCGCCAGCGCCAGGCGCTCGACGCGATAGAGTAACTCAGGAGCAGTCCAAGTTTATTGCTTGCGCAGCGACATGCCCGTCGTCGCATCGAACAGGTGAATGCTTTCCTGCTCGAAGGTGTAGCGGACAGGCGCGCGCAGGTCCGGGCATTCGCGGGCCGGCACCAACGCGCTGATCTCCTTGCCGCCGGACCCGAAGGTCACCAGCGCGTCGTTGCCGTGGAATTCGATGAGGTCGGCCGCGCCCAGCAGAAGGTTTCCGCCGGCATCGGCATTTGCCGTCTTCAGGTCCGGCGGCCGGATGCCGAGCACGGCGCGGTCGCCATGCTGCAGATGGAATCCCCGGCCTTCGATCGAAAGCACCGTTCCGGCGCCGGTCAGCGCCCAGCCGTTTCCGGCCCGGCCCGCCGTCACTTCGATGAAATTCATGTTCGGCGTGCCGATGAAGCCGGCCACGAACATATTGCCGGGACGGCGATAGATCTCCGCCGGCGAGCCGATCTGCTCGATCACGCCGTCCTTCAGAAGCACGATGCGGTCGGCCAGCGTCATCGCCTCGAGCTGGTCATGGGTGACATAGACCGTCGTGGTCTTCAGCGACTGGTGCAGCCTGGCGATCTCGACCCGCATGTGGTTGCGCAGCTTGGCGTCGAGGTTGGACAGCGGCTCGTCGAACAGGAACACTTTCGGCGTCTTGATCATGGCGCGCGCGATCGCCACGCGCTGCTGCTGGCCGCCGGACAGCTCGGTCGGCTTGCGGCCGAGATAGGGCTCGAGCCCGAGCGTCTTGGACACGGCCTCGACCCGTTTCCCGATCTCAGCCGCCGGCACCTTCTGCCGCCTCAGCCCAAAGGCGATGTTGTCGAAGATCGTCATGTGCGGATAGAGCGCATAGTTCTGGAACACCATGGCGATGCCGCGCTCGCCGGGATCGAGATCGTTCACCACCTTGCCGCCGATCGAAACCTCGCCGCCGCTGATGTCCTCCAGCCCGGCCAGCATCCTGAGCAGAGTGGACTTGCCGCAGCCGGACGGGCCGAGGAACACGACGAATTCGTGCTCCTCGATCGATAGGTTGAGATCGCGGATGACGGTCGTGGCGCCATAGGCCTTGTCGACATGGGAGCAGGTGATCGCGGACATCCCTTATCCCTTCTCGCCGGTGAGCAGGATCTGCAGCTTGACGTCCTGCGGATTGCCCTGGGCCGCCCGCTCGAACGCCTCGATGCTTTCGGAGAAATTGTAGGTCCCCGTGATCAGGGGCTTGAGGTCGACCTTGCCGGAGGCGATCAGCTGCAGGGCGCGGTCGAAGATATTGGCATAGCGGAACACGGTCTCGATGCGCACTTCCTTCGAGATCGCCGCAGGCACGTCGAGGCTGACCGGCTCGACGGGCAGCCCGACCAGCACCACCGCGCCGCCCGGCCGCACGACGGCGAACAGGTCGGCGAAAGCCTTTGGGCTGCCGCTCGCCTCGAACACGATGTCGGCGCCCCAATTGCCGGTCGCGGCCGCGACCGCGTCGACCAGCGACTGCTCGCCGATGTTGACCGGCACAATGCCTGGATACTGGGCGGCGATCTTCAACTTCGGGGCGGAGAAGTCCGAGATCAGAACTTTGGAGCAGCCCCCTGCCAAGGCGGCCAATGCGATCATGATGCCGATCGGCCCGCAGCCGACGACGGCGGCGATGTCGCCGGGAACGATCCGGGCACGCGTCGCCGCCTGCATGCCGATGGCGAAGGGCTCGACCATGGCGCCTTCGGCAAAGGAGACATTGTCCGGCAGCTTGTAGGTGAAGGCCGCCGGATGCACCGCTTGAGGCGCAAGCACGCCGTGCACCGGCGGCGTTGCCCAGAATGTGACGTCGGGATCGACATTGTAGATGCCGAGCTTTGTCGCCCGCGACGAGAGGTTCGGCACGCCAGGCTCCATGCAGACGCGGTCACCGACCTTGAGGCTCGTGACATTGGCGCCGGTCTCGATGATCGTCCCCGACGCTTCGTGGCCGAGCACCATCGGAGCGCGCACGATATAGCTGCCGATGGCGCCGTGCGTGTAGTAATGCACGTCGCTGCCGCAGACGCCGACGGTATGGATGGCGATCCTGACGTCGTCCGGACTGACGTCGAGCGGCAACGCGATCTCGCGCAGCGACAGTTCGCCCTTCTTCTCAAGCACCAGTGCCCGCATCGGGTATCCTCGCATCAACTTTTCTTTTGCCGGAAAACGGAATTCAGGAAGCCGCTAAGAACGCCGAGGAACAGCAGCGGCGGCAGCGACAGAAGCACGACCGAGGCGTTGAGGATCCCCCACGGCACGTTCATGCCTTGCTGGGAGAGCTCGGAAGCCACGATCGGCAGGGTCTTGGCGTTGGAGCTCGACAGCATCAGTGCGATCAGGAACTCGTTCCAGACCAGCACGAAGCTGAAGGCGACGGCGCCGACGAGCGAGCGCGCCGCGACCGGGAGCGCGATGCGCCAGAACACCGAATAGGCGCCGTAGCCGTCGACGAAGGCCGCTTCCTCGATCTCCTTCGGCACGGCCTGGAAGGCTGGGATCGCTAGCCACATGATCACCGAGATGGTGAGCAGCGAGTAGGTGACGATCAAAGCCGGCAAAGTGTCGTAGAGCCCGACCTGCAGCCAGATCACCATCAGCGGAATGGCAACCGCCACCGGCGGCAGGAAGCGCAGCGACAGCACGAAGAACTGGATGTCGCCGGCAAAGCGATTGGGATAGCGCGCCACCGCGTAAGCCGCCGGCAGCCCGAGCGCGACGCCGATCAGCACGGCGATGCCGCAGGCGATGACCGAGTTGTAGAGGCCGGTCAGCACGCTGTCGCGGCCGAGTATGTAGCCGATGTTGGCAAGCGTTGGCGAAAACATCAGGCGCGGGACGCGTGTGATGATGTCGACATTGTTCTTCAGCGCATTGAGCGCGGTCCAAAGGAGCGGGAACACGGCCAGGAACCCGGCCAGCGCCAGCATGGCCTTGGCGATCAGGCGGCCGGGCTTCATGCCTGCACCCGCTTCCAAAGCATGGTGAAGGTGATGACGGTGGCGATCATCATCAGCACCGCCATGGCAGAGGCGTACGAGACCTTGCCGGATTCGATGAAGCCTTGCGAGAAGGCATACATGTCGAGCGTCTCGGTCGCGACGCCCGGTCCCCCGCGCGTCATCACATAGATGAGGTCGAAGGAGCGCAGCGATTCGATCATCTTGACGAACATGAGGCTGATCAGCGGCGCCTTCAGCATCGGCAGCGTCACATAGGCGTGTATCTGCCAGCGCCTGGCGTGGTCGAGCCTGGCCGCTTCGATCGGCTGCGGCGGCAAGGTCTCGAGCAGCTTCAGCACGATCACCGCGAAGAACAGCCCCCATTGCCACACATCCACCGACGCGACGGCGAACAAGGCCGTCGAGGCCTTGGAGAGCGGATCGAAGATCAGCCCACCGGTGACGAGCCGGTAAGGGTAGGTGGCGATACCGTAGAGCGGGTGATAGGCGAACTTCCACACGAACGCGGCCGAGACGCGCGGCAACAGCACCGGGATAATGAACAAGAGGCAATAGAAATTGCGCAGGCGTGGGCCGGCGACCTCGAACATCAGCACGCCGAGCCCGATCGCCACCACCATCGTCGCCACGACGGTGACGATCTCCCATTTCACCGAAACCCAGACGGCGTTGAGGAAGCGGCGGTCGAGAAACAAATCGGCGAAGTTCGAGAACCAGACCCAGGAATAGCCCGGCGTGCTGAGCTCTCGGTTCTGCAGGGCAATCACGATGGCGTAGAGCGTCGGCACCATCGACAGCACCAATAGAATGGCGAGCGTCGGAACGAGAAACGTGACCGGCAGGAAGGAGCGTCGGCGCATTGCCTATCCTCGGGATATCGAAGCAATTCCAGGAAAAGTGTGACGCGGTTTCCCGTCCGGAATTGCGTTCAAACAAAGAGATCGTATCGCTGGCGTGAACCCGCGGCGCACGGGTCCCGGCATTCCGGTGAATGCCGCGGACCGCGCGCCGCAGGCGGGAGGATTACTTCTTCTTCGCCAGCTCGTTGGCATAGGCCTCCAGCTCGTTGAGGCCGCCCTTGATGTCGGTGCGCGTGCCTGTGACCAGCTCTTCCAGGATGATGCCCCAGCGGTCGCCGAGGTCGGGCCAGCGCGGATCCTGCCAGAAGTTGACCGCCGTGACCTTGCCGGTCTCGGCGAGCGCCTGGCCGAGATCGGCGCCGTAGATGTCGGCGAATTCCTTGCTGGACAGGATGCTGGTGCGGTTGAGCTCGCCGAACTGGTGCGCGTCGAGCCGGCGTTTCTCGTTCTCCTTCGAGGTCGCCCAGGCAATGAACAGGCCGGCGCACTTCTTCGCGGCGTCGTCCGCATTGGCCTTGGTGCCGATCGCGAGCCCGTGGCCGTAGCCGCCGCCAGGCAGCGGCGAGGGCGGCGGCAGGAAGCCGACCTCGCCGACCACCTGCGAGGTCTTCGGATCCACCGCCATGCCGGACAGCGGTGTCGATTCGACGAGGATGGCGACCTGGCCGGAGAGGAAGGCGCCGGTCGATTCATCCCAGCTGCCGGTCTGCGTGCCGGGCGCGGAGTCCTTGAACAGCTTGAGATAGGTTTCGGTCGCCTTCACGGCGGCGTCCGAATTGAAAGCCGGCTTGTCGCCGTCGAACCACTTGCCGCCATAGGCCTTGAAGAACGGCATCCAGCGCCAGACATTGGCGCCCGAGCCGCGTGCGCCGCGCAGCGCAATGCCGTACATGCCCTTGTCGGCATTCGTCAGCTTCGGCACGTCGGCGATAAGTTCGTCGAGCGTCTTCGGCGGCTGAATGCCGGCGGCCTGCAGCACATCCTTGCGGTAGACCATCAGGTCGCCGCCGCCGGTCAGCGGCGCGAACCAGACCTTGCCGTCATAGGTGGCGACCTTCTGGCGGCCCGGATCGAAATCGGCGAAATCGTATTCAGCCGGGTAATAATCGGTCAGCGGCGCAATCCAGCCCGAGGAAGCGAACAGCGCCACATTGGCCTCGTCGACATAGTAGACGTTGTAATTGCCGACGGTGGAGGCGTCGGCGCGCGACTTGGCGCGGCGGTCGTTTTCGTTGAGATAGTCGATCTGGAACGAGGCGCCGGAGAGCTTCTTGAACTCATCCTTGGAGTCTTCCAGAAGCGTCAGCCCGTCGCGTGGCTGCGCCAGTACCTTGACCGGCGCCGAGCAGACCGGCGCCTGCGCAAGCGCTGCGGTAGAAACAGAAGCGGTAAGCACGAACGCTGCGCCGAGGCCGGCAGCGAGCCGATGTGGTCTCATTGATTTTTCTCCTCCAGGAACACTCGCAGGAAGCGGAGATCCGCGGGCTAAGCGACCCTCACCGTCGCCCGGGTGACCTGCCACCCGTCGCCAAAATGAGGAGTTGGAAGGAGCGAGACTAGAAGCCCCGTTGCATCAGACCTGTACTTTTATGCATTGTGCGGCGCAAAAAATAATGCAGGCAAAGCCTGCCTGTCACACGAGTATCAGGAGAGCCGATTCTCGATCCGATCAGGCCCGCAACGCCAGCCGCTGCCGCGACAGCTTGCGATAGGATGACGGCGTCATCTTGTGCTTGCGCAGGAAGGCCCGGTTGAAATTCGAGATGTTCATGTAGCCGACCTGGAAGCAGATATCGGTGATCGGGATCTCGGTATCGGCGAGCAGCTTGCAGGCCTGCCAGAGCCTGAGCTTGGCGATATGGTCGCTGAAGGAGTTGCCGGTGTTTTTCTGGAAGAAGCGCGAGAAGGTACTCTCGCTCATGCCGGCCAATGCCGCCACATCCGGCAGCTTCAAATCCTCGGCGAAATGCTGGAACAGATAGGTCAGCGAGCGCTGGATGATGTCCAGCGACTCGGCGTCGAGAAGCGGGGAAAAGTCCGGCGACGACAACAGCTCGTATTCGTCGGTGGTGGCCAAAAGGTCGAGCAGCTCGAGGAACATGCGGAACCTTGCCAGCCCATGCACCTCCCCCATTCGTTCCATCAACTCGGCGCCGTCGAGCGCCGTCTGGCCATGGAAGACCATGCCGCGCAGCGAGCGCTCCAGGAACGGCTCCAGCTCGCGCAGTTCCGGCAGCAGCCCGGCCGACCCGCGCAGCCGCTCGGGATCGAACTGCAGGACGATGTCGCGTCCCTCGATCAGCTCGCCAGGCTGCACCGCCGTCACCCAGTCATGTGGCAGGCCGCCGCCGACGATGGTGAGGTACCCAGGCCCGAACTCGCCGATATGGTCGCCGACCAGCACCACGCCGGAGGATTTTCGCAAGAGATGGATCTCGTATTCCGGATGGAAGTTCCAGACATTGCGCTCCCACGGATAGTCGTCCAGCCGCCAAAGAAAGCTGTCGCTTGCCTCGGTGACGATGTGCTCGAAGGCGGGCACCGTCCGCGGGATCGCTGCCGTGTTCTTTCTGCGCCTGAACGGCATCTAGTCCTCCCGGCATCTCTCGCCGGCTCTTGTGTCCTCGCACAATTCGTAGCAGCCCCCGGCCGGCAAGTGAACGCGGCCACCAGTCCGGCTTCCTGCTGGATCAATGATTGGCTGCTCCTCCTCCTTGCCAACATGTCGCATTTCGTTCAATAGACGCCGCAAACGGCGCCATTTTGCGCCGTTTGCGTGCGGCTTCCGGGCTTCGTCCCGACGCGCCGTGGTCTGAAGAGCGGAAATGTCTGCGATCGAAGCCGGCGCTCGCGCGCCGGAAAACCTTTGGCGTCAGGAAATCAGGGCGACGTTGTCGCTTGCCTGGCCGATGGTGCTCACCAATCTCGGCCAGACCGCCATGACTGCGACCGACGTCATGATGATGGGCCGGCTCGGGCCGGACACGCTCGCCGCCGGCGCGCTCGGCTCCAACCTCTATTTCATGCCGCTGATCTTCGGTCTCGGCCTGATGCTGGCCACCTCGCCGATGATGGCGACAGAGCTTGGCCGCCGCCGCCATTCGGTGCGCGACCTGCGCCGCACCGTGCGCCAGGGCCTGTGGCTGGCGGTCCTCGTCTCGATCCCGATCTGGCTCTTCCTCTGGCATGGTGAAGAGGTGCTTTTGGCCATGGGCCAGAAGCCGGAGCTCGCGCATCAGGCAGGCGTCTACCTGCACTGGCTGCAATGGGCGGTGCTGCCCTTCTACGGCTATATCGTGCTGCGCTCCTTCATCTCGGCGCTGGAGCGGCCGGGCTGGGCGCTGGTCATCGTCTTCGTCGCTGTTGCCTGCAACGCCTTCTTCAACTGGGTGTTCATGTTCGGCAATCTCGGCGTCCGCTCGATGGGTATTGCCGGGTCGGGCCTCGCCACCTCGCTTTCCAGCACGCTGATGTTCATTGGCCTGGCGGCCGTGGTGGTCCTGCAGAAGAAGTTCCGCCGCTATCGCCTGTTCGGCCGCTTCTGGCGCTCCGACTGGGCGCGCTTCCGCGGCCTGCTTCGGCTCGGCCTGCCGATCGCCGGCATCCTCGCGTTCGAGGTGACGATCTTCAACGCGGCGGCACTTCTGATGGGTCTCATCGACGCGGATTCGCTGGCCGCGCATGCCATCGCCATCCAGATCGCCTCGATCTCCTTCATGGTGCCGCTCGGCCTCAACCAGGCGGTCACCGTGCGCGTCGGCCTCGCTCATGGCGCCGGCAATCCGGAAGGCGTGTCGCGCGCCGGCTGGACCGCCTATGTCATCGGCGTCTCCTTCATGGCGCTGATGGGGCTGGTGATGATCCTGTGGCCGCATCTCCTGATCAGCGCTTTCATCGATCTCGCCGATCCGGCCAACGCCAGGGTGATCGGGCTTGCCGTGTCGTTCCTGGTGTTTGCAGCACTTTTCCAGATTTTCGACGGTGCGCAGGCAGTGGCGGCGGGCATGCTGCGCGGCCTGCACGACACCAAGGTGCCGATGATCTACGCCGCGGTCGGCTATTGGGGCGTCGGCTTGCCGCTCGGCGTGCTGCTCGCCTTCCATTTCGGCTTCACTGGCGTCGGCATCTGGATCGGCCTGGCGTCGGGGCTGGCCGTGGTGGCCGCGCTCCTGCTCGTGCGCTGGCTGCGGCGCGACTGCATCGCGCCGGCGCTGTCCTTTAGTCACTGACAAAGACCGCCGGTCGACTGGCGGTCCATTCACCATTCAATGCGCCGCCGCGCGCTCGAGCCGCCGGGCATATTGCGTCAGGGGGAAGCACATGACGAAGAAGATCAGCGCCACCAGGCCGTAGACGGTGAACGGCTCGAAGGTCGCGTTGTTGATGGCGTTGGAGGTCCTGACCAGTTCCTCGAAGCCGATGATCGAGGTCAGCGCCGTCGACTTGATGAGCTGCACCAGGAAGCCGACGGTCGGCGCGCGGGTGATCGCGAAGGCCTGCGGCAGGATGATCAGTCTGAGCTCCTGCAGATAGTGCAGTCCGAGGCTGGCGCCGGCGTCCCACTGGCCGCGCGGCAGCGCGTCGACGCCGCTCCGCCAGATCTCGGCGAGATAGGCGCTGGCAAAGAAGGTGAGGCCGAGCGCCGCCGCCGTCCAGGGCTCGATGCGCAGTCCCAGCATCGGCAGGCCGAAGAACATCAAAAAGAGCTGCATCAGGAGCGGCGTGCCCTGGAACAGCGCGATGTAGCCGGAAGCGATCCGCTTGATCCATTTGTTCCTGGAGATGCGGAAGAACAGCACGACCAGCCCGACCAGCGCGCCGCCGACGAAGGCTGCAAGCGACAAGAGCACCGTCCAGCGGGCGGCGAGCAGGAGGTTGCGCAATATGTCCCAGAAGGTGAATTCGATCATGACACGCCGGCTCCGAGAACGCGGCGCCCGCCGCCGACCAGCAGCCGGCGCAGTCCCATCGACAGGCCGAGATAGACCATGGTCACCACCAGATAGGTCTCGAAAGCGCGGAAAGTGCGCGCCTGCAGCATGTCGGCCTCGTAGGTCAGCTCGCGAACCGCGATCTGCGATACCACGGCCGATTCCAGCATCATGATGACGATCTGGCTGGTGAGCGCCGGATAGATCACTTTCAGCGCCTGCGGCAGCACGATCTTGATGAAGACCTGGCGGGACCTGAGGCCAAGCGCAAGCGCCGCCTCCGTCTGCCCACGCGGCACGGCGTCGAGCCCTGCGCCGACGATCTCGATCGTGTAAGCTGCCATGTTGAGCGTCATCGCCAGCATGGCGGCGAGAATCGGGTCGAGCCTGATGCCGAGGCTGGGCAGGCCGAAGAAGATGAAGAACAGCTGCACCAGGAACGGCGTGTTGCGCATCACCTCGACATAGGTCGCGATCGCCAGCCTGAGCGGCTTCGGACCGTTTCTTTTGCCGGCGGCACCCAGGATGCTGAGGAAGGTCCCCGCCAGCGTGGTGACGGCGATCAGAAGGACCGTCGTCGCCGCGCCGCGCGCGATCGCGCCCACGGCACCCGCAAGCCAGCCGAAGTCGAGGCTGTAGCCCATGGCGATTGACCTTGTTGGAGAAGTGCCTGCCGCAAAACGATGATGGAGCGGTTCAGCGCTTCATGGTGAGCTGAACCGCCCGGGAGATCAATCCTTGAGATTGTCGGGGTTGAGCGGCGTCTTGAGCCACGCCTTCGAGCTCTCGTCCAGCTTGCCGTCGGCCAGCATCTTGGCGACCGCGTCGTTCACCGCCTTCTTCAGCCGGTCCTCGTTCTTGTTGAGGCCGATATGCGAGGGCGAGGTGAGCAGCTGGAATTTCTGCTCGGGCTGCAGCGCGTCCTGCTTGGCCAGCACCTGCGCGCCGACGTCGTTGCCGACGACCATCAGCTGCGTCTGGCCGGAGATGAAGGCCTGGATGACGGAATTGTAGTTGTCGAAGCGGCGGATGTCGGCCGAAGACGGCGCCGCTTCGGTCAGCGAGGTATCCTCCAGCGTGCCGCGATTGACGGCGATCGACTTGTCGGCGAGGTCTTCCTTGCCTTTGACCGCCGTCGCTTTCGGGCCGATGACGGCGATGTAGTAAGGCGCGTAGGCTGCGGCGAAGTCGATCACCTGCTCGCGCTCCTTGGAGTAGCCGACGCTCATCAGGATATCGACGCGCTTGTCGGTGAGATAAGGAATGCGGTTCTGGCCGGTGACGCTGACCAGGTTGAGCTTCACCTTCAAGGCATCGGCGATCGCCTGCGCCACGTCGATGTCATAGCCCTTGATGCTCATGTCGGCGCTGGCCGAGGAGAAGGGCGGGAAGTCCGAGAAGATGCCGACATTGATGGCGCCGGCCTTGGTGATGTCGTCGACGGCGTCAGCCTTGGCCTGCGTGGCCAGGCCGGCGGCGCCGAGCATCATAGCTGCCGCGATGGCGGATTTCAGTGCGTTGCGAAGTGTCATTGTCATTCCCCTGCTGGAAGCTTGTTGTTCGAACCGGCCGCCGGCTCCAGCGCGACGGCCGTATTGGTCGGAGCAATTCCAGGAAAACTGAGACGCGGTTTAGGCTTGGCGACCTCGTCATGGCTTCCGTCCGGAATTGCGTGAAATATAGAGACGTCAGCCCTTCTTGATCGCCGGGCTGAACACCATCAGGCTCAGGATCTCGAACAGGACCTGCGCTCCGACATGGGCGGTGTTGGTGGTCGCGTCATATTGCGGCGCCACCTCGACGACGTCGCCGCCGACGATGTTGAGGCCCTTCAGGCCGCGCAGCAGTTCGAGCACCTCGCGCGTCGTCAGCCCCCCGACTTCCGGCGTGCCGGTGCCCGGCGCGAAGGCGGGATCGATGCTGTCGACGTCGAAGGAAATGTAGGTCGGCCCATCACCGACGATCTTGCGCGCCTTCTCGATGATGGCGGGGATGCCGAGGCCGGTCACCTCCTCGGCATGGACGACGGTCATGCCGGATTCGTAGGTGAACTCCCACAGATATTCGGCCGACCCGCGAATGCCGATCTGGATGGTGCGGGTGGGATCGAGCACGCCGTCCAGCACCGCGTTGCGGAACGGTCCGCCGTGGTGGAACTTGGTCATGTCGAACAGGCCGCTGGTGTCGCAATGGGCATCGATATGGATCATGCCGACCGGCGCTTGTCTGCCGACCGCCTTCAGGATCGGATGGCTTATCGAGTGGTCGCCGCCGACGGAAAGCGGCAGCACGCCGGCATCGACGATCTGGTTGGTGCGCCTTTCGATGTCCTCATGGCTGATCTCCAGCCGGTAGCGGCTGCGGAACGGCGTGTCGCCGATGTCGGCGACGCGCAGCTCATGCGTCGGCGCGCATTCCAGCACATGGTTGTAGGGGCCGATGCGCTCGATGGCCCGCAGTGCCCTGGGCCCAAAGCGCGCGCCGGGACGATTGGTGACGCCGAGGTCCATCGGCACGCCGATCATCGCCACCTGCAGGTCGCCGAAATCCGGATTTTCGGCGGCGACTTGCCGGTAGGGAGCGGCAAGGAAGGTCGGGATGCCGGAATAGGGCGCCAGCCGCGTGCCCGACTTGCTGAAGATCTTGTCGGCGACCTTGCGGAATTTCGGGTCGAACATCTCGCCGCCATGGCTCTCGCCATATTTGCGGCGCAACGCTTCGAGCTTGCCGCGATCGTACCCCATGTCCGGTCCTCCTCTGTGACTGCTTGCAGCGCTGCCCGCGTGGACTGTGCCAAGCCGGCCGTTCGTCCGGCTGGATCGTTGCCAGGCTGGCGCCCTGCGGGTTTTCGCGTCTCTTGGAGCTGTTCCGGACAAAAGTGTCGGGCAGCCGCTTTGAAAAATCAATTGATATTGTTAGGGTCTCTCTTGTGAGAAAATCTCACAAACCAGGGAGCTGTCCGTGGCCAAGCGCCTGCCGCCATTGAACCCGCTTCGCGCTTTCGAGGCGACGGCGCGGCATGCTTCGCTGACCAAGGCTGCCGGTGAGCTCAACGTCACTCACGGCGCCGTCAGCCACCAGATCAAGGCGCTCGAGCAATCGCTCGGCGTAAAGCTTTTCGAGCGTACCGGTCAGCGCGTGAAGCTGACGCCGCATGGCGCCGAGTTCCTGCCCGCCGTTTCGGCCGCCTTCGATGGAATCGCGGCCGCCACTCAGCGCATGACCAGGCCGGCGAGCGCCGGCGCGCTTTCGGTGTCCTGCGTGCCGGCGCTGCTGCTTCTGTGGATGACGCCGCGGCTCGGCTCCTTCACCGCGCAATATCCCGACATCCAGCTCACGCTGATCCCGTCAAACGACGCCAGGGACATCCGCGCCCCGCATATCGACGTCTGCGTGCATTATGGCGACGGCAGCTGGAGCGACTGCTGGATACGCAAATGGTCCGGGCTGGAGCTCTTTCCCGTGGTCAGTCCGACATTGACCAACAACCGTCCGATCCGCAGCGTCCGCGATCTGGCCGATCACGTCTTCCTCCATGGCGACGACGGCCGCGAGTGGCACACCTGGCTGGCCGCCGCCGACGCGCTCGATCTGGAGCGCGGCCGCCGCCATCATCTGGGCGACGCGCGCATGGCGACGGAAGCCGCCGTCCACGGTCACGGCGTGGCGCTCGGCGATTCCGTCACCGCGCGCGCCCTGCTTGCCAGGGGCATGCTCGTCGCGCCCTTCACCTTGTCGGTGCCGGCGGTCGATGATTTCTATGTGGTGTGCCGCAACGAGATGCGCTCGGCGCCGATCGTCCAGCTCTTCATCGACTGGCTGTTTGCCGAGAAGGAGCAGGACGAGGGCCGCGCCGACGCCCCGGTGGCCGGCCGCGTGCCCAGCCGTAGGAAGCGCCCGGCGCTGAGGGTGATCGGCGCCAGGACGGCGTCCTGACGGCTGGACTTGCATACCTGTTTTTGTCGGGCCAGCCGCCAAAGCGGGCAGAACTTTCGGAAATTCAATGCTAAGAGGCTCTCTGGCGAAGCCTGAGCAGTGAAGGCAGGACATGGCAAAGACCGATATTGCGCGGCGCGTTTACAACCATACCTGGAAGCTCGACCCGATCGTCCGCAGCCTGCTCGACACCGATTTCTACAAGCTTTTGATGCTGCAGATGATCTGGGGCATGTATCCCAAGGTCGACGCCACCTTCTCGCTGATCAACCGCACGACGTCGGTGCGCCTGGCCGACGAGATCGACGAAGGGGAACTGCGCGAGCAGCTCGACCATGCGCGCACCTTGCGCTTTTCCAAGAAGGAGATGATCTGGCTAGGCGGCAACACCTTCTATGGCCGCAAGCAGATCTTCGAGCCGGAATTCCTTGCCTGGTTGGAGGATTTCCAGCTGCCGGCCTACGAGCTTTCCAGGCGCGACGGCCAGTTCGAGCTCTCCTTCAGCGGTCCCTGGATGTACACGACGCTCTGGGAGATCCCGGCGTTAGCCATCATCAACGAATTGCGCTCGCGCGCCGCCCTGCGCTCCTTCGGACCGTTCGCGCTCGATGTGCTCTATGCCCGCGCCAAGGCCAAGATGTGGGACAAGACCGAGCGGCTTAAGGCGCTGCCCGGCATCCGCATCTCCGATTTCGGCACCCGCCGCCGCCATTCCTTCCTTTGGCAGCGCTGGTGCGTCGAGGCGCTGAAGGAAGGTATCGGCGACGCCTTCACCGGCACGTCCAATGTGCTCTTGGCCATGGACAACGACCTCGAGGCGCTCGGCACCAACGCGCATGAATTGCCGATGGTGTTTGCCGCACTCGCCAATTCCGAAAAGGAAATGAGAGAAGCGCCCTACAAGGTGCTGCAGGACTGGCAGCGCTATTATGGCGGCAATCTCTTGATCGTGCTGCCCGACACCTTCGGCACGGCTGCGTTCCTGCGCGATGCGCCGGACTGGATCGCCGACTGGACCGGCTTTCGCCCCGACAGCGCGCCGCCGATCGAAGGCGGCGAGAAAATCCTGTCCTGGTGGCGCGAGAAAGGGAAGGACCCGAAGCAGAAGCTGCTCATCTTCTCCGACGGGCTCGAGGTCGAGACCATCGAGGAAACCTACAGGCATTTCCGCGGCAAGGTGCGCATGTCCTTCGGCTGGGGCACCAACCTCACCAATGATTTCGAAGGCTGCGCGCCGACCGAGACCAGGAGCCTCGACGCCATCTCGCTTGTCTGCAAGGTCAGCGAAGCCAATGGCCGCCCGGCGGTGAAGCTGTCGGACAACCCCGCCAAGGCGACGGGGGATGAGAAGGAGATCAAACGGTATCTGAGGATCTTTGGCGAGAAGGATCGGGTGAGGCAGCTGGTCAAGGTGTGAGTGCTGGTACTTCGGCATCGCCCTTAAGGGGGTCGAAGTTTGGATAGCTTGAGTTCCTTCGCGCCCCCCTCTGTCCTGCCGGACATCTCCCCCACAAGGGGGGAGATTGGCGGTTTCGTCGCCGGCGCTTTTCTTGCAACGTTGGAAATTGGCGAAAGCGGAGATGAGAGCTCAATCTCCCCCCTTGTGGGGGAGATGTCCGGCAGGACAGAGGGGGGCGCCGTAGAGCGCTGCCTTTCCAAGCTGGCTTTCGCATCTTTTGCATTAGCCCTCCTCCCCACTCCCGCCTTCGCCCATGCGTCCGACCGCGGCCACGTTCTGCTTCTGCCCACCGGCTACTACATTGCCGGCGGCGCTTTCGCCGTGGCGGTCAGCTTCCTCGTCCTGGCGCTGCTGCCGCCGGCGGCGCTCGACAATTTCTGGCGTCGGCGCTTCTCCCTGGCCACCTTCGGCGACGCGCCACGCACCATCGTCAGCCTGCTTTCCTTTGCCGGCTTTGCGCTCTTGATCTTCGCCGGCCTCGTCGGCAGCCGCGACCCTCTCTCCAACCCGCTGCCGCTGGTGATCTGGACGCTGCTCTGGGCCGGCTTCACACTGCTGCAGGGCGTCTTCGGTGATCTCTGGTCCTGGCTCAATCCATGGTATGGGCCGTGGCGCGTTGTATGCCGGCTTGCCGGCAAACGCGCAGGCGAAGCCCAGCCGTCGAGTCTACCCGCATGGCTCGGCTTCTGGCCGGCCTTCGCCCTGTTCTTCGCCTTTGCCTGGTTCGAGCTGATCGATCCCGCACCCGACGATCCGTCCCGACTGGCCCTCGCCGCCGGCTTCTACTGGTTGTTCAGCTTTGTCGCCATGCTCGCCTTCGGCTATGGCGACTGGAGCCGGCGCGGCGAATTCCTGACCGTCTTCTTCTCGATGGTCGCCCGCTTCGCGCTCTTCGAGCATCGCGATCGCCGGCTCAGCCTGTGCTGGCCGGGCGCCAAGCTGCTCGCGGCCGAGCCGCTGCCGCCAAGCGGCGTGGCCTTCCTTCTTGTGGCGCTTTCTTCGGTATCCTTCGACGGTCTGTCGAAAACCTTCTTCTGGCTCGGTCTGTTTGGCGTCAATCCGCTGGAATTTCCGGGCCGCACCGCGCTGGTCGGCATCGGCAGTTTCGGCCTCGTCCTCACCTTCGGTCTGCTCGCGGCGGTGTTCGCGCTGGCCGTCTTTCTCGGCCAGCGCCTTGCCGGCGATGCGCAGCCGTTCGAAAAAGCCGCCGGCCTGCTGGTGTGGTCGATCGTGCCGATCGCGCTCGCCTATCACGTTGCGCATTACCTGACCGCGCTGCTCGTCGGCGGCCAATACGCGCTGGCCGCCCTGTCGGATCCCTTCGCGCTCGGCTGGAACCTGTTCGGGACCGCCGACAGGATGGTCGAGGCGGGCGTCGTCGCCGGCGCCCAGTCGGCCTGGTGGCTGTGGAACCTGCAGGCCGGCGTCATCATCGCCGGCCATGTGCTCGCGGTCCTCGTCGCCCATGGCCTCGCCTGGCGTCTTCACCCGCAACCGTCCCGCGCCGCACTCAGCCAGCTCCCGCTGACGCTTCTGATGATCGCCTATACGATCTTCGGCCTGTGGCTGCTCGCCACGCCGACCGCCGGATGAGTGTCTTTTGGAAGCTCGCTTGCCAGGCCAAGGCTTTGGTGATTTAGTTTGTATACATGCAATTTTCTCGTCCTCTGGCCAAGGAGGATCGAGCCGCCTTATCGCTGGTCAAAACTGAAAAAACAGGGGAACCGACATGGCTGACAAGAACGGATTTTTCGACCTCTCCAAGACCACGCTTTCCCGCCGCACGGCGCTGAAAGGCCTGGCGGCCGGCGCCGGCCTTGCGCTCGCGCCGGGCTTCGTTCGCTACAGCCAGGCGCAGAGCTCGGCACCGATCAAGATCGGCTTCCAGTTGCACCGCACCGGCATCGGCGCCGCTTACGGTCGATGGTACGACAAGACAAGCGCCGCCGCCGTCAAGGCGATCAACGACGCCGGCGGCATCAACGGCCGCAAGGTCGAGCTGGTCATCGAGGATGACGGCACCGATCCCGCGCGCGGCGCCGAGGTGGTCGGCAAGTTCGCAACCCAGCACAAGACCGACATCGTCTTCGGCACGCTGTTCTCGCATGTCGTGATCGGGTCAGCGCCTGCCGCCGGCGAGAACAAGATCCCCTATTTCGTCGTCAGTGAAGGCCATCACGTCGCCTCGACCAAGCTCAACCGCTACGTCTTCCAGCCCGGCATCACCGATGTGAAGAGCCAGATCCAGTCGATGGCGCCGTGGATCGCGGCGAACGCCGGCAAGAAGGTGACGCAGATCTTCCCCGACTTCGCCTTCGGCTACGACCATCGCGACTACCTGCCGCCGGCGCTCAAGGCGCAAGGCGCCGATGTGATCGCCCAGATCGCCATCCCGCCGACGGAGAGTTCCTTCACCAAATACTTCCCGCAGATCCCGGCAGAGACGGAGGTGATCTACCACGTCATGGTCGGCCCGGCCGTGCTCACCTTCGTCAAGGAGCTCGGCGAGTTCTACGGCTCGCAGAGGCCGCAGCTCTTCGGCTTCATGGATTCGCTCGAGGCCGTCGACATCAACAGCCCCGGCCTTGAATTCCTCGACGGCAGCCATTTCTGGGAAGGCTCGCCGCGCTACGCGCAGGCCGATGACTCCGCCGCCCAGAAGGCCTATCGCGCCGCCGTCGGCATCGACGACAACGGCGCCGCCGTCGGCGATCCCAAGGACATTTCCACCGCCTCGCACATGTTCGGCTGCTGGGAAACGCTCTACGTCGTCAAGAAGGCGATGGAGGACGCCGGCTACAAAGGGCCGGAAGACCGGGCCAAGCTGGTCGAGGCGACCGAGGCGCTGAAGGAATTCGCCGAAGGCCCGGAGCATCCGCAGGGTCCAAAGAGCTTCAACGGCAAGATCCATCAGTGCTTCGGCATCCAGAACATCTCCAAGGTCGAGGGCGGCAAGCTCAAGGTCGTCCACAAGACCAAGATCGAGGACGGCCTCTACGAGCCGGAAGGGGATTATACGACGCAGGCGCTGTGAGTGTGGTTGCTCCAGCGAGCGTGAGCGCCCGGCCACCCCCCTCTGTCCGGGGGGTGCGCTTGGCACCGGCCTGCGTGTAGTCAATGCATTTCGGACCCCACCTCCTCCTCGCCGCCCTCGAAGGTCTCGTCACTTCCGCCGTGCTGGCGCTGACGGCGCTCGGCCTGTCGCTGGTCTTCGGCGTCATGCGCATCGTCAATGTCGCCCATGGCGAGTTCTTCATGCTTGGCGCGGTGCTTGCCTGGGCGGTCTCGACGGCGATCTCCGGCCATCCCGCGATCGGCTTCGTCGCGGCGCTGGTGATCGCGCCCTTGCTGGTCGGGCTGGTCGCGTTTCTTGCTGAATGGCTGGTGCTGCGCCGGCTGAGCTACAATCCCGAAAGCACCATCGTCGCCACCATCGGCATGCTCTACATCATCCAGCAGCTGGCGCTGACCTTCTACGGCCCGGAGGCGCGCCCGGTCGAGCCGCCCTTCAGCTACCGCATCCTTTTGCCGTGGTTCGGCTATTCCGGCTACAAGCTGTCGGTCGTCGCCGCCTCGGCTCTGCTGCTGGTGCTGACTTGGCTGGTGCTGACACGCACCAAGATCGGAATGATCATGCGCGCCACCCAGTACGACCGCGAGACCGCGCAGGCCTTCGGCATTCCGGTCGAGCGCGTCTATGCCGGCGTCTTCGCCATCGGCGCCATGCTGGCGGCGATCGCCGCCGTGCTGATCGTGCCGATCAGCCAGGCGCACTACCTGATGGGGCAGGACCCGCTGCTGTTGTCCTTCATCGTCGTCATCATCGGCGGCCTCGGCTCGCTGCGCGGCACCGTGGTCGCCGCCGTCCTGATCGGCCTCTCCGACGGCATCATTTCGGTGTTCTTCTCGCCGACTTTGGCCAAGATCATCGCCACGCTGGTCGTCGCCATGGTTCTGGTGTTCCGGCCGCAAGGCCTGTTCGGGTCCGCGCAGCGATGAGGGATGCTTCGCCGGCAAAGACCTACGCGCTGCACGTCGGCGTCATTGCGCTTCTGTTCGTGCTGAACTTCATCCTGCCCGACTACCATCAGGGCCTCTTCGCCCGCATCATGGCGTTGGCCGTCTTCGCCACGGGCTACAATCTGCTCTTCGGCTATGTCGGCCTGCTCAGCCTCGGCCACGCCATGTTCTTCTCCGCCGGCCTCTATGGCGCCGGGCTGACGGTCTACCATCTCGGCTGGGGCGTGCCGGAAGCCTTCGTCGCAGGAGTTGCCTGCGGCGCGCTGCTCGCCTTGGTCATCGGCCTGCTTGCGCTGCGCACCTCGGGTGTGGCGTTCATGATCGTCACCATGATGTTCGCCCAGGTCTTCTATCTGCTCATCCTCTATTTCGCCGCCTGGACCGGCGGCGATCAGGGCCTGGTCATCCAGCAGGCGTCGCGGGTGATCTCGATCGGCGGCGCCTCGCTCGACCTGACCAACCCAGCTGTGCGCTACATGAGCGCGCTGGCGCTGTTCTCGGTCGTGCTGCTTGTCACGCTTGCCGTCGTCCGCTCCCGTTTCGGCCGCGTGCTGGTCGCCATTCGCGAGAATGAGGAGCGCACCAAGATGCTGGGCTACGACACGGTCGCCAACAAGCTCGCAGCGGTCGTTACCTCGGGCGCCATCTGCGCGGCCTCGGGCGCGGCCTATGCGCTGCTCTTCGGTTACATCGGCTCGAGCTTCGCTTCGGTGCAATATTCGATCCTGCCGCTGCTCTGGGTGCTGCTCGGCGGCGCCGCGACGACGCTCGGGCCGCTCGTTGGCACGCTGTTCATGTACTATGTCACCGACATTACCAGCGGCTTCACCTCCGCCTATCTTTTGATCGTCGGCGTAGCGCTGATCCTGCTTGTGCTGTTTGCCCCGAAGGGCATTCTGGGCTCGATCCGTCAACGCTGGCTGGGGTGGCTGCCGTGATGCCGCTGCTCACCACCAAGGGCCTGTCGCGGCATTTCGGCGGCCTGCGCGCCGTCGACGGCGTCGACTTCGCGCTTATGCCGGGCGAGATCCGCGCCATCATCGGTCCCAACGGCGCCGGCAAGACCACCTTTGTCAGCCTGCTCAGCGGCCGCATCCGGCCGTCCTCCGGCATGATCGTCTTCGACGGCGCCGACATCACGACGATGCCGGCCTACCGAAGGGTCCGCCTTGGCGTCGCCTATACCTTCCAGATCACCAGCATCTTCGCCAACCTCACGGCTTTCGACAATGTCGCCCTGCCGGTGCAGCGAACGCTGACGGACGGACGCTCGAAGGGCCAAGTGAGGAGCGGCGTCATGGCGGCACTCGAACGCACCGGCCTTGCCGATCGCGCCGGCACGCTGGCCGGGCATTTGTCCTACGGCCATCAGCGCCTGCTCGAGGTGGCGATGGGCTTGGCGCTGAAGCCGCGTCTTTTGATCCTCGACGAGCCGACGCAAGGCCTTGCCGACAGCGAGATCGACAATTTCATCACGCTGGTGCGCGAGATTGCCAAGGACGCCACCGTGCTTCTCATCGAGCACAACATGCCGGTGGTCATGCAGCTTGCCGACCGCATCACCGTCTTCAATTCGGGAAAGATCCTCGCCGAAGGCACGCCGGAGCAGATCCGCGCCAATGCCGAGGTGCAGGACGCTTATCTCGGAGCGACCCATGGCTGATCCCCATATGGTCGATCGAGGGCTGCTCACCATCTCCGGGCTGGACTGCTTCTATGGCGAGGTCCAGGTGCTCTACCGTCTCGACCTCGTGCTGAACAAGGGCGAGGTGCTGTGCCTGTTCGGCCGCAACGGCGCCGGCAAGACGACGACGCTGAAGGCGATCATGGGGCTGGTGCCGGCCGCGGCCGGCTCGATCAGGCTGGACGGCGCTGAGCTGACCGGGCTCGCCGCGCATGACGTGCCGAAGGCCGGCGTCGCCTATGTGCCGCAGGGCCGGCGGCTGTTTGCCGAGATGACGGTGGCGGAAAACATCGAGATCGGCCTGATGGCGCGCGGCAAGGGCAAGGCCACCCGCGAGAGCGTGCTCGACCTTTTCCCGCTGCTGCGCGAGCGGCTGAAACAGCGCTCCGGCACGCTCTCCGGCGGCGAGCAGCAGATGCTGGCCATGGCCCGCGCGCTCTGCCTGGAGCCGCAGGTGCTGTTGCTCGACGAGCCGACCGAAGGACTGATGCCGTCGATGATCGCGAAAATCCTCGAGACGGTGGCGAAGCTGCGCGATCTCGACGTCTCGACGATACTGGTCGAACAACGCGTCGACGCCGTGCTGTCGGTCGCCGACCGCGTTTGCTTCATCGAGAACGGCCGCAACCGCGAGACGGTCGATGTCGAGGCCTTGCGGTCTGATCCATCGGCGGTGCGACGCTATGTCGGCGTCGGTTGAGGCTCACCCTCCCCCTTGTGGGGAGGGTCGCTGCGAAGCAGCGGGGCGGGGGTACGGCGCCGACCCCCACCCGGACCTTCGGTCCGACCTCCCCACAAGGGGGAGGTAAAGCTCCGCGCCAACTCACCCGAAGAACAGAAAACCCGCGATCAAAAAGGTCGGGATCAGCACGAGGCCTGACCACGCCATGTAGCCGAAGAAGCCCGGCATCTTGAAGCCGCGATGCCTGGCGATGGCAAACACCATGAAGTTCGGCGCGTTGCCGATATAGGTGTTGGCGCCCATGAACACCGCGCCCGCCGAGATCGCAGCGAGGGTCGAGGCAGCCTCGGTCATCAGGTGCTTCGCGTCGCCGCCGGCAAGCTCGAAGAACACCAGATAGGTCGGCGCATTGTCGAGGAAGGACGACAGCGCGCCAGTCAGCCAGAAATAGGCGAGGTCGTTGGGCTGGCCGTCGGCGGAGGTGACGAGCGACACCAGCGGCGCCAGCGCGCCGTCGTGACCCGCCCTCAGGATGGCGATGACCGGCACGATGCAGATGAAGATGCCGGCAAACAACTTCGCGACCTCGGCGATCGGCCCCCAGGTGAAGCCATTCGCTTGCCTGTGGCTCTTGTACGAGACGCGAAGCGACAGCCAGGCCAGCGCCAGGATGATGGCGTCGCGCACCAGGTTCTGGAGCTCGAGGCTGGCGCCGAAGATGGAGAAGCTGACGCCCGGCTTCCAGCTGGCCGACAGCAGGATCGCGCCGATGACGCCGGCAAGCAGCGGCAGGTTAGCCAGCCCGCGCAGCCGCACCTTGGTGTCCGGGGTCGGGTCCTTGATCTTCGGCATTCCGGCTTCGCGGCGGTGCAGGACGATGTCGAGTGCGAGGAAGATCGCCAGCACCAGGCCGCCGACGAACAGCGTGTCGGGCAGTATGTGCACCGTCGTCCAGAAGAAGTCGACGCCGCGCAGGAAGCCGACGAACAGTGGCGGGTCGCCGAGCGGCGTCAGCGAGCCGCCGATGTTGGATACCAGGAAGATGAAGAAGATCACCACATGGGCGTTGAACGGCCGGTTGTCGTTGGCGCGCAGCATCGGCCGGATCAGGATCATCGAGGCGCCGGTCGTGCCGATGATCGAGGCAAGCAGCGCGCCGACAAGCAGCAGCCCGGCATTGACCAGCGGCGTGCCGTGGATATTGCCGGCAAGCAGGATGCCGCCAGAGATCGTGTAGAGCGCGAACAACAGGATGATGAAGGACATGTATTCGGTGAGCAGTGTGTGCAGCACCGCCTCGCCTGCGGTCGGGATGCCGAAGGCGATTGCCAGTGGCAGCACAACCAGCGCCGCCCAGGCGGCGGCGATCTTGCCGTAGTGATGCTCCCAGACATGATGGAAGAGCAGCGGTCCGGTCGCGATCGACAACAGCAGGCCGGCAAAGGGCAACGCCCACCACAGCGACATCGCCGCGCCCGGCAGCTCATGTGTTTCGGCGGCAAAAGCCGGTTCTGCAAAGGCGACCAAGGCTGCGGCAGCCAGGCCCGCAGCCCCACCTTTTTTCGATGCTGAGAAGCCCCCTCGATGCCTCACAGGCGGGTCAGTCCGACAAATGGTCTTCGAGCGTCACGCCGGCTTCCCGCATGCGTTTCAGCATCGTGTCGACTGAGCCGTTGAGATCGATGCCGCGGCAGGCGTCGAGCCGCACCGTGGTCTTGAAGCCTTGCTTGACCGCGTCGAGCGCGGAGAAGGCGACGCAGAAATCGGTGGCGAGACCGACCAGCGTCACGCTGTCGATACCGCGTTCCTTCAGATAGCCGGCAAGCCCGGTCGGCGTCGTGTGGTCGTTTTCGAAAAAGGCCGAATAGCTGTCGATGGCCGTGCGGAAGCCTTTGCGGATCACCAGCTCCGCCTTGGTCCAGGCAAGCCCGGAATGGAAATCCGAGCCCAGGCTGCCCTGGATGCAATGGTCTGGCCACAGAGTCTGCGGCCCATAGGGCATCTCGATCGTCTCGAATGCCTGCCTGCCCGGATGACTGGAGGCAAAGCTCGAATGGCCGGCCGGGTGCCAGTCCTGAGTCAGGATCACATGATCGGTGTGCCGGATCAGGTCGTTGACCAGCGGCACAATCTCGTCGCCGCCGGCCACCGGCAGCGCGCCGCCGGGGCAAAAATCGTTCTGCAGGTCGATGACGATGAGCGCTTCCTCGGCCATGGGGCTCCCTTTCGTTGCGGCTCCAATCTGATGCCGCTGACGCGACCGGAGGCAGAACCTTGACCAGATGGCCGGCGGCGTCAACCTCTACAGTGCCGCGCGTCCCCTTGGACGCCCAAAGGACGCTGTAGCATTTCAAATTTGGGCATGATCCTTTTCCGAAAATCGACCTGATTTTCGGGGTCATGCGCAGGCAGGCACAACAAAACTGGGGCGATGGCTCGAGGAGGTGCACGCGCGTGTCTGCTTTGACAATTTCGGCGAAGTTGATATCATTTGCATACGAATGAATTTGCTCGAGCCTGATGCCCGGCAGGTTCCCTCGGAAAAGCCCCTTTTCGGGAAGGCAAAGCGTGATCCGTTACGCGAAACCCACCACGGTTGACGAGGCGCTCGCCCTGCTTGGCGGGGACCGCTGGCGCATTCTTGCCGGCGGTACGGATTTCTATCCGGTGCAGGGCGCAAATCCCTTCCGCGATAACATTCTCGATATCAATGGCCTGGCCGAACTGCGCGGCATTGCCGAGATGGACGATCATTGGCGGCTCGGCGCCCGCACCACCTGGACCGACATTGTGCGCCACCCGCTGCCGGCGGCGTTCGACGCGCTGAAGGCTGCCGCGCGCGAAGTCGGCTCGGTCCAGATCCAGAACGTCGCTTCCGTCGCCGGTAATCTCTGCAACGCCTCGCCTGCCGCCGATGGCGTGCCGGCGCTGCTGGTGCTCGATGCCGAAGTGGAATTGCGATCGACGAAGGCCACGCGCCAGCTGCCGCTTGGCGAGTTCATCCTCGGCAATCGCAGCACCGCGCTGCAGCCCGGCGAGATGGTCACGGCCATTCGCGTGCCGAAGCGCTCGGCCGTCGGCGCATCGGCCTTCGTCAAGCTCGGCGCCCGGCGCTATCTGGTCATCTCGATTGCCATGGCTGCGGTTCGCCTGGTGGTCGAGGACGGCGCGGTCGCCGATGCCGCAATCGCCGTCGGCGCCTGTTCCGCGGTTGCCCGCCGTCTTGCCGGCGTCGAGGCGGCCCTGCGCGGGCGTCCGATCGACGAGGCGCTCGCCGGCGCGATGCTTTCGGCGCCGATCAATGAATTGTCGCCGATCGGCGATGTGCGCGGCAGCGCTGAATACCGGCAGGACGCGGCGCGCGAGATCGTTGCCCGTGCCCTGCGGGTAGCCATCGGCGACGGCAACAGCGACAAGGTGGCGGCATGAACGAAGCGCGGCCCGACATCGGCAAGGCCCGGCCGTCCACGGGCATGCAACGTGCCGACATCGCCTTCGAGGTCAACGGTGCTGCCGTCAGCGTATCGGTGCCGCCGGTGCGGCGGCTGTCGCAGGTCTTGCGCGACGAGCTGCGGCTCACCGGCACCAAGGTCGGCTGCGACGCCGGCGATTGCGGCGCCTGCACCGTGCTTGTCGACGGCGATCCGGTCTGTGCCTGCCTCATGCCTGCGGCCTCGGTATCCGGCGCTTGCGTCACCACGGTCGAGGGCCTCGCCAATGGCAGGCTGTCCGCCCTGCAGGCCTCGTTCCTGGAGCACGGCGCCGCGCAATGTGGCATCTGCACGCCGGGCCTGCTGGTGGCGGCCACCGCGCTTCTGGAGCGCAATCCGACGCCGAGCGAGGCCGAGACGCAGGATGCGCTGGGCGGCGTGCTTTGCCGCTGCACCGGCTATCGAAAAATCGTCGCGGCGGTGATGCATGCTTCGCGCCATCTTGACGTTGTCGATCGCCGCATGCCCGGCGTCGGCCACGCCGTCGGCGCCTCGCCGATTCGCCTTGATGGTGTGCCGAAGGTTACCGGCGACGAGAAGTTCGGTGGCGATTCCTTCCCGGCCGATGCGCTCGCCGTGCTCGTGGTACGCTCGCCGCACTATCATGCCCGCTTCAGCTTCGGCGATCTCGGAGCCTGGGCCAAATCCCGTCCCGGCATTGCCGGCGTCTTCACCGCCGCCGATATCCCTGGCACCAACCGCTTCGGCGTGATCGGGCCCTTTGCCGACCAGCCGGCGCTCGCCGAGGGCTTCGCGCGCTTTCGCGGCGAGGCGGTGGCGCTGGTGGCGGGCGAGCGCGAAGCGATCTTGGATCTCGACCTGAAAGATTTTCCGGTCACCTGGACGGAGCTGCCGCATGTGCTGCAGCCCGGCGAAGCAAAAGCCGACGGCGCTGCGTTGATCCACCTTAACCGGCCCGCGAACCTGCTCACGTCGGGCTTTGTCGAACGGGGCGATCCGGATGCCGCTATCGCTGGCGCCGCAATCACCGCGTCCGGCACCATCGAGACATCCTTCGTCGAGCATGCCTATATCGAGCCGGAAGCCGGCTATGCTTACATGGACGGCGACACGCTGGTCGTCGTCGCCTGCACGCAGGCGCCTTATATGGATCGCGACGACACGGCCAAGGTGCTCGGCCTGCCGGTCGACAAGGTGCGCATCGTGCCGACCGCCACCGGCGGCGGCTTCGGCTCCAAGCTCGATGTCTCGCTGCAGCCTCTCATCGGCCTGGTGGCGATCAAGACGGGACGGCCGGCAGCACTTGCCTACACGCGCAATGAATCGATGGTGTCGACCACCAAGCGCCATCCGGCGGAGATGAAAGCGACCATCGGCACCGATGCCGAGGGCCGCGTCACCGGCATGGTGTTTACCGGCGATTTCAACACCGGCGCTTATGCCAGTTGGGGCCCGACCGTCGCCAACCGCGTACCGGTGCATGCCTCCGGCCCCTATCTGACGCCGAACTACCGGGCGACGGGCTATGCCATCCACACCAACGGCCCGATCGCCGGCGCCTTCCGCGGCTTCGGTGTGCCGCAGGCGACCATCATGCAGGAAACGCTCTATGACGAGCTCGCCGGCAAGCTCGGCCTGGATCGGCTCGACTTCCGCTTGAAAAACTGCCTTCGTAACGGATCCGAAACAGTCACCGGACAACGCCTGGAATCGGGCGTCGGCATCGGCGAATGCCTGGAGCAGTTGCAGCCGCACTGGTCGCGCGCGCTTGGCGATGCGGAGGCGTTCAACGCGACCCATACCGCAAGCAAACGTGGCGTCGGCATCGCCTCCTGCTGGTACGGCTGCGGCAACACTTCGCTGCCCAATCCCTCGACCATCAAGGTCGGTATCTCGGCCTCGGGCGATGTGGTGCTGCACCAGGGCGCGGTCGACATCGGCCAGGGCTCGAACACCGTCATCACCCAGATCTGTGCCGACGCGCTCGGCCTGCCGCTGGAGAAGTTCCGGCTGAAGAGCGCCGACACCGCCATCACGCCAGACGCCGGCAAGACGTCCGCCTCGCGCCAGACTTTTGTCACCGGCAAGGCAGCGGAGAAAGCGGGCCGCGCCTTGCGCGAAAAAATCCTGCGCTTCGCCAATGTCTCCGGCCAGGCGACGATCGCGGTCGACGGCGCAAGCATCTCCATCCGCGAAGGCGACGCGACGCGGCTGATCGATCTCGCGACCCTGAAGGCTGATGCCGATGGCCTGGTGTTCGTCGCCGAGGAAACCTACGACCCGCCGACGCTGCCGCTCGACGCCAAGGGCCAGGGCAAGCCCTATGCCGTCTATGGCTATGGCGCGCAGATCGCCGAGCTAGAGGTCGACCTCAAGCTCGGCACCGTGAAGCTGATCAAGATCACCGCCGCGCACGATGTCGGCAAGGCGATCAATCCGGTGCTGGTCGAAGGCCAGATCGAGGGCGGCATCGCGCAGGGCATCGGCATGGCGCTGATGGAGGAATACATCCCCGGCCGCACCGAGAACCTGCACGACTACCTCATCCCGACCATCGGCGACGTGCCGCCGGTCGAGCACATCCTGGTCGAGGTTCCGGATCCGGAAGGACCATTCGGCGCCAAGGGCCTTGGCGAGCATGTGCTGATCCCGACGGCGCCGGCGATCCTCAATGCCATCCGCCACGCCACAGGCGTCCTGGTCACCAAGGTGCCGGCGACGCCGAGCCGTATCCTGGCGGCCATCCGTGAAAAGGAGGCGCGCCGATGAGCGAGCTTGCCGAACGTTTCGAAACCCACGATCCCGGCGAGAAGCAGGTGGCGGAGAAGATCCGCTGCGATGCCTGCCCGGTCATGTGCTACATCGCCGACGGCCGCACCGGCGCCTGCGACCGCTACGGCAATGTCGGCGGACGCATCGTGCGCATGGACCCGCTGACCATCCTCGACCATGCGGCCGAGACCGGCGGCGCGGTGGTGCCCTTCGTCGCCGAGGGCGAAGCCTGGAACGGCGAGTTGGTCAACACCGGCCGCCGCTTCGTCACCGCGATCGGCGCCGGCACCACCTATCCGGACTATAAGCCGGCGCCCTTCATCGTCAGCCAGGAGGTCGAGGGCGTCGATCTCGTCACCGTCGTCACCGAAGGCATCTTCTCCTACTGCGGCGTCAAGGTGAAGATCGACACCGATCGCCATATTGGCGATGAGACGGCGACGGTGCGCTCCGAGGGCGAGGCGATCGGCCATGTGACGACCGGCGAGTACGGCTCGCAGATGCTGTCGCTTGGCGGCGTCCATCACCTGACCGGCGGCTCCAAGGCCGAAGGTCGCGCCACCTGCGATGCGCTGCTCAACCTCTGCAACAGGAAGCCCGTCGAGCTCACCATCGATGGCGGCGCGACGGTCATCGTCGAGGCCGGCAAGGCGCCGGTCATCGACGGCAAGGCCGAGCATCGCATGCGTGTCGGCTGCGGCTCGGCCACTATCGGTATGTTCGCCACGCAATGGCGCGGCCTGGTCGACGAGGTGGTGGTGGTCGACGACCACATCACCGGCGTCGTCTCCGAGCATCAGGCCGGCAAGGTGCTGGGCTGGCAGGATACCGGGATAAAGATCATCGGCCGCCGTTCGACGCCGGGCCGCTACTTCAAGGTTTCGGAGCCCGGCCTTGGCTGGGGCGGCACGACGATCTCCGATCCGCTGTCGATCCTTGGCGACTGGAACGCCAAGAAGGGCGCGCGTCCAGGCCTGTCGCTGCTGATGGTTTCGACCACCGGCGAGCAGTTTGCCTATTACGAGCTCGACGACCAGCTGAAGCCGGTTGAAAAGCCTTTCCCCGAGCGGCTTCAGAAATCCGTCGGCCTGATCGAGGACAATTGCGAGCCGGCGCTGTGCACGGTCCTGTTCATCGGCGGCGCCGGTGGTTCGCTGCGCGCCGGCGTCACCGAAAACCCTGTGAACCTCACTCGATCGGTGCAGGGTTTGAAAACCTATGTCACGGTCGGCGGCGCGCCGGTCTATGTCTGGCCCGGCGGCGGCATCACGCTGATGGTCGACGTCACCCGCGTGCCCGAAGGCGCCTTCGGCTATGTGCCGACGCCGGCGCTGGTAGCGCCGATCGAGTTCACGCTGCGCCGCGACGACTATGTCCGGCTCGGCGGCTATGAAAGCGAGATCCGCAGCGTCGAGGATATTCTCGCCAGGGGCGGCGAATACCTCAATCCGCGCAGCAGTGCCGGCGCGCCAGCCGGCAATCCCTGGCCGCCGCTGGCGCAATTGCGCCGAGGCTGGGCCAACGGAGCTGGATGATGAACGGCCCGCAGGCGCATTGGCTCGCCGATGGCAGGCGGCTTCATCTCAATCATGGGCCGATCGACCTCGTCGTCGAGGTGTTTGGCGGGGCCGATGAACGACGCGCCGCCTATGCGCAGGCTGTCGCGCGTTTCCAGACGATTTTGAACGAGCTGGTCGAAGAACTTCCCGAACTGCGCCGTCCCGCGTCCTTGCTGCCGCGCGGTTTCGCTGGCCCGACGGCGCGGCGCATGGAGGCGGCGGTTGTGCCATTGTCCGAAAGCTTCATCACGCCGATGGCCGCCGTCGCCGGCTCGGTAGCCGACGAAATGCTTGCCGCATTGCTTGCCGGGCGCCGGCTGGAGCGCGCCTATGTCAACAATGGCGGTGACAGCGCCATCCATCTTGCCAGGGGTCAGTCGATGACACTGGCGATCGCCGGCACCGGGCACGGCATGGCCGATCGCATCACGATCCATGCCGAGGACGGCGTGCGCGGCGTCGCGACCAGCGGCTGGCGCGGCCGCTCCTTTTCGTTCGGCATAGCGGATGCGGTGACTGTTCTAGCGCGGTCCGGTGCCGAGGCTGACGCAGCGGCGACGCTGATCGCCAACGCCGTCGACCTGCCCGGACACCCGGCAATCCGTCGCGTGCCGGCGCGTGATCTTGCGCCCGACAGCGACCTCGGCGATCGGCTGGTGACGCAGGGCGTCGGCGCGCTTGCGCCCGGCCAGGTGGCGCGGGCGCTGGACAACGGCCTTGCCGTCGCCGAAGATTTTCGCCGGCGCGGCTTGATCGCCGCATCGGCGCTGTTTCTGGCGGGCCAAACCCGCATCAGTGGCCCCGTGGCGCTCGCCGCGCCCAACAAGCATAAGGTGAAGGAAACTGCCCATGCCTGACTTTCCGATCCGCAAGGTCGCGGTTCTGACCGAGGAGATTTTTCATGACGGTGGCCCCGTGGCGAAAGAGCCGCGCCGCCGCGCCGCCGCTCTTGCCGTGGTGAAGAACCCGTTCGCCGGCCGCTATGTCGAGGAGTTGCAAGGCGCGATGGACGACCTGAAGCCGCTCGGGCTTCTGCTGGCCGACAAGCTGATTGCAGCACTTGGCGGCGACGTGAGGAAGATCGACGGCTACGGCAAGGGCGCCATCGTCGGTTCGGACGGTGAGCTGGAGCACGGCGCGCTGTGGCACGTGCCGGGCGGTTACGCCATGCGCGAGCGGCTCGGCGACGCCAAGGCGATCGTGCCGTCGGCAAAGAAGGTCGGCGCTTTCGGGTCGCGGCTCGACGTGCCGCTCGGCCACATCAACGCCGCCTATGTGCGCAGCCATTTCGACGCCATGGAGGTCGGCATCAGCGACGGGCCGCGTCCGGACGAGATCCTGTTCTGCCTCGCCATGACCTGCGGTCCGCGTGTCCACAACCGGATGGGCGGCCTAGCGGCCGAGGACATCAAGGCGTGGGATGGGTTGCGATGAGCGGCGAGGACAATCTGCTGCGGCTGGTCGAGGCCGAGGAGCCGGACGAAAACAACTACCATCTGCAGGATCAGGTCGGCTTCATCCTGCGCAAGGCGC
Source organism: Mesorhizobium sp. M1C.F.Ca.ET.210.01.1.1 (assembly GCF_004791585.1). Lineage (GTDB taxonomy): Bacteria > Pseudomonadota > Alphaproteobacteria > Rhizobiales > Rhizobiaceae > Mesorhizobium. Next base: position 13,925 of record NZ_SRUU01000006.1, on the reverse strand, counting down.
ATCAGCGCCACGTCTCGATCTTTGCCGCCCACATCGGCGATCTGACGCCGCCGCAATTCGCGGCTTTAGCCAAGCTCTACGATATCGGCGAGACTTCGCAGAACCAGCTCGGCACGCTGATCGCCATGGACGCCGCCACGGTGAAAGGCGTTATCGACCGGCTGAAGGCGCGTGGCCTCGTCGAGCTTTCCAAGCACGAGGTCGACAAGCGGCGGCTGCTGGTCAACCTGACGCCGGAAGGCCGCGAGGCGATCGAACGGCTGATCCCGCTTGCCCGCTCCATAACCGAGGAAACGCTGGCCCCGCTCACCGCCAAGGAAGCCGCGACATTTTTGCGGCTGCTGGCGAAGCTGGCGTGAACGGGTGCCGGCGATACGTCGCGCCCTCTCCTGGCGGCAGGGCAATCGCATATGGATAGCGGAGGCCTTCGCCTTACGAATACCCCACAAGGGGGACGGGACACTCGTAGGCGCTAAACTTGGCAAACTGCCGAAGTTCGACGCTGAACAAGATCCATAAAGGCGCGCGGCGCGTTCCCTCCCCTTGTGGGGAGGGTTAGGGTGGGGTCCTTCTCACAAGGATCCTATATGTGATTGCCTTGCTCCTGGCGGCGGCGGTGCCGCAACGGTCGCCGCATCCAGACTAGGATGTCAGCCCGCAGGATTCGTGACGATGCGCGAGACCGGCCTGATGTGGGCGAACGTGCTGCGGGCGTTCCAGGTCGGGAAAGCCCTTGCGAGCGACAGGTCGCCGTCGAGTTGAATGCGGTCCTCGCGGGTGGCCTGGGCCCAAGTAAGCTGTCCGGCGTGCCATTTGACGAATGCTTCGGCTTCCGCCGTGACGTAGAGGTCCTCGTCGAGGCCGGGATTCGTTTTGCAGATCTCGGTGTCTCCAAGCTCGATAAGCAGCCAATAGCGCTCACGGCGTGGGCGGCCGGTGAAGTCGAAACGGATGACGACGCGCCGATCCGGGAGCCGGTCCCGGCGTAGCGCATTGCACATCGACCACAGGGCCACAAAGGGGTCGAGATGCTGGGGCGCTATCTCGAGCCAACGAGCTCCCCATTCTCCGAGCGATTGGCAAACCGCGAAGAGGTCATGCCCGGCGAATGTGAGCTCGTAGTGGCGCCCGCGCCCGTCGGGCTTGGGTGCCGACTCGACGACACCGACCGATTCGAGCTGCTTGAGCCGCTCAGAGAGCAACGTACGGGAGAGTCCGGGCGCGCCCTCCAGAATCTCGCTGAAGCTTCCGCAGCCAAGGTACAGGTTGCGGACGATCAGCGGTGTCCAGCGCTCGGCGAAAATCTCGGCGCCGCGGGCGATGGGGCAGTACTGGCCGTACGTTCTCACACCACCAGTGTTCCACGCCCGACGTCGGCTGTGAAGTCCAGATTCTTGACTATACGGCAGCGCTACACGGTGGTCCGATGTTGCCTCCCTTCGAGAGAGGAGGACACGATAATGACAGCTATGATCGAAGGCGTCGGCCTCCAGAGCAAGGAAACAGGCGTCGCGGAGATCGGCGATTTCCGGGGCAGGCTGATCAGTGCCGACCAAGACGACTACGACACCACCCGCGCAGTGTGGAACGGCGCCATCGACCGGCGCCCGCGCCTGATCGCCCGATGCATCGGGACCTCCGACGTGATCACGGCCGTGCGTTTCGCCCGCGGCCACGATCTGGAGATCGCCATCCGAGGTGGAGGCCACAATGTGGCGGGCACCGCCGTTTGCGACGACGGCATCGTCGTCGACCTCTCGGCGATGCGGGGCGTGCGGGTCGATCCCGTAAACCGCAGGGCATGGGTACAGGGTGGCGCGCTGTGGGGCGATGTCGACCACGAGACGCAGGCGCACGGTCTCGCCACCACTGGCGGGATCGTTAGCCACACTGGAGTTGCCGGACTCACCCTCGGCGGTGGCGTCGGCTGGCTGATGCGCAAGCATGGCCTCACAGTCGACAACCTCGTCGCCGCCGATCTCGTGACTGCCGACGGCGAGCTGCTGCGGGCATCCGAGGACGAGCACCCCGACCTGTTCTGGGCGCTCAGAGGCGGCGGCGGCAATTTCGGCGTGGTCACCTCGTTCGAGTTCCGTCTCCACGCCGTCGGGCCGACCGTTCTGGCCGGGCCCATCCTCTGGGACGCTAACCACGCCGGGGACGTCCTCCGCTTCTACCGCGACTTCGTCAGAGATGCTCCCGACGAGCTCGGCACGGTCGTGAGGTTCGGTACCGCCCCGCCGCTGCCCGTCATTCCTGAGTATCTGCACTGGCGCCCCGTGATGATCGTGGGTAGCTGCTACGCCGGGTCGATAGAGGATGGCGAGAAGATGCTCCGGCCGCTCCGCGCATTCCGGACTCCCCTTCTCGACCTCGTCGGGGCCAAGCCGTACGCGGTATTCCAGAGCGCGCTCGACTCGACCGTCGTCCACGGCTGGAACTACTACTGGAAGTCCACCCATCTATCCGAGCTTCACGACGACCTCATCGACGTGATCGCAGGGCATGCGTTTTCCTCTTCGTCGCCACGGTCCTATGTGGCGATGTTCCATCTGAAGGGGGCGGTGAGCCGGGTGGCCGAGGGCGAGACGGCATTCGGGAACCGCCAGGCGTCGCACGCGATCACCCTTGATGCGGTGTGGCGGCCCGGCGAGGACTGTGGAGACCGGGATACTGTCTGGACCAAGAGGTTTTTCGCCGCCCTCGGACAATTCCGCGAAGGCGTTTACGTCAACTTCCTCGGCGGCGACGAAGATCCGGACCGGGTCCGCGAGGCGTACGGCGACTCTGTCTACGACCGGCTGGTGGACGTGAAGACCACGTACGACCCCGACAACGTCTTCCACCACAACCAGAACATCCGCCCGGTTCGAGTGACGGTGTAGGCGGTTCCGGCGGCGTGGGCGATATTGATGCGTGTGGGTGGCGCCACTGCCGGAGGCGCCTGGGCGGGTGCATAATCGGGCGCCAGGGAGAGCGACTCGCCTGGCTGGAAGCCCTGACCGCGACAACGAACGATCCGCTCAGTTGCGCGTTCGGCGGCAGCAGGCGCGGGCCCATGAAAACCCTGACGGCACGACCGGCTGGGTGAGAATGCCCCCGCCTTGATCCCGCGCATGATCCTCGTTCTGCGCAGACTCGGCCGCTTCCGCGAAGCCCTCAGCCGGAAGGCCCACCGAACATCTCCCGCGCCTGTTCGGCCGTGTAGTAGCCGAGCCTGACATCCTCGGCGACCAGCTTCGGGTCGCGCTCGCTCGGGTCGCCGTAACCGCCACCGCCGGGCGTGCCGACGCGCACGCGGTCGCCGGCTTTGAGCGCGATATCCTGTTCCTTGGAAAGATGCGGCGGCACATGCGCTTCGCCGCCGCGGAACACGGTCACGCTGTTCGGCGCTCCGTCCTTGCCGCCGAGTGCGCCTTGCGGGCCGAAACGGCCGTGGTCCATGACAAAGGATGCGCGGGCCTCGCCGCGCAATATCTCGACCTCATAGGCGAGCCCAAAGCCGCCGCGATGCCTGCCGGCGCCGCCGGAGCCTTCGCGCAGCGCATAATGCCGATAGAGTACCGGAAAGGCCTGCTCCATGATCTCGACCGGCGGCGATTTCGAAATGCCGATGGTCGAGCAGCCATTGCTCAAGCCGTCATGGCCGGCATTGCCGCCATAGCCGCCGCCCGAGATCTGGTACATGACATAGTCGCGCCCGCGCACGGGATCGTTGCCGCCGAGCGCGAAATTGCCGCTGGAGCCGGCGGGCGCCGCCGTCACCTTCTCCGGCAACGCCTGCACCATGGCCGCGAACACCGATTCGGCGATACGCTGCGAAACCTCCGCCGCGCAGCCCGATACGGGCCGAGGATATTTCGCGTCGAGGAAGGTACCCTCCGGTCGCCTCACGATCAGCGGCTCGAAAGCGCCGGCGCTGATCGGCACTTCGGGGAAGATGTGGCGCATGGCGAGATAGACCGACGACAAGGTCGTCGCCAGCACGCTGTTCATCGGTCCGGCGCAAGGCTTTGACGAGCCGCCGAAATCGAAGGTCAGCGTGTCGCCTTTCTTTTCGACCGCGAGATTGATGGTCAGCGGCTCGTTCACTACCCCGTCGGAATCGACGAAGGCCTGCGAGCGGTACACGCCGTCCGGTATGACCGCGATCGAGGCGCGCATCTGCTCGGCGGCTCGCCGCCGCAACTCGGCAATTGCCTCGACGACGGTTTCGTCGCCGTAACGATCGAGGATTTCATTGAGCCTGTCCTGGCCGATCAGCAAGGCAGCCGCCTGCGCGCGGATATCGCCGATGCGCTGGTCGGCAACGCGGATGTTCGAGCAGATGATGGCGTAGATTTCCGGATCGAGCGCGCCCTTCTTGAACAGTTTCACAGGCGGCAGTCGCAAGCCTTCCTGCTCGACGGCCGTGGCCGAGGCCGAGAAGCCGCCCGGCACCGAGCCGCCGATATCCGGCCAGTGCCCGGTATTGGAGAGCCAGCAGAAAATCTTGCCGGTCCGGTAGACCGGCATGACGAAGCGCACGTCCATCAGATGCGTGCCGCCGAGATAGGGATCGTTGACGATGTAGATGTCGCCGGGCTCAGGCGCCAGGCAGCGGCCGTCGGCGATCATCTCGATCACTGTCTTCGTCGAATACTGCATGACGCCGACGAACACCGGCAGGCCCTGGCTGCCCTGCGCGATCAGCGAGCCGTCCACCGCCGAATAGATCCCGTCCGAGCGGTCATTGGCCTCGGCGATGACTGGCGAGAAGGCCGCGCGGGAAAACGTCAGATCCATCTCGTCGCAGACCTGCTGCAGGGCCGCCTGCAGCACCGAAAGCGTGATCGTGTCGAGCTTTGCCATCTTAGGCCTCGCCGATGTCGATGATGATGTTGCCGTCGGCGTCCGAGCGCGCCCGGTCGCCAGGTTCGAGCACCGTGGTGGCGTCCATCTGCTCCAGGATCGCCGGCCCCTCGAGGACCGCGTCGAGCGGCAGCTTTTCGCGGGCATAGACCGGCGTGTCGTGCCAGGTGCCGTGATACCAGACCGGCCGGATCTCGCGCCGCGCTTCCTCAAGCGTCGCCGCGCGCCCCGCCGGGTCGATCAGGCGCGACAGGTCGATCTGCGGCCGCACGCCGGTCACCGAGGTGTTGAGGTTGACCAGATTGGCGCGGATCTCCGGCAGCTCGACCTTGAAGCGCGCGAAATAGGCCTTTTCGAACAGCTGCTGCAGCGTCGCCCGCGTCACCGACGGCGAAGGCAGCGGCACGTTGATGATGTGGGTCTGGCCGACGAACTGCATGTCGGCGGAGTGGGTGACGCGGATCGCGTCCGGCTTCACCGCTTCCTTGGCGATCAGCGCCTCGCCTTCGTTACGGTGCCGTTCCAATACCTGGCGAATAGCAGCTTCGTCGAGCCCACCGACCGGCTGGTTGACCGTGTTGACGAAGTCATGCCGCAGATCGGCGACCACGCAGCCTAGCGCGTTGGTGATGCCGGGGCGCGCCGGCACCAGCACGCGGGGCAGGCCGAGCTCGCGCGCCAGCGCCGTCGCATGCAGCGGCCCGGCGCCGCCAAAGGCGAACAGCGCGAAATCGCGCGGATCGTGGCCGCGCGACACTGACACCATGCGGATGGCGCCCGCCATCTTCATGTTGCCGAGCCGCAAGACAGCGCCCGCTGCCTCGACGCCGGAAAGGCTGGTCCGCTTGCCGATCCTGTCCTCGAAGATGCCAGTGACGCGCTCGACGGTGACCGGATTGTCGACCGCCAGCAGCTTCTTCGGCGCCAGCCGGCCGAGCACCAGATTGGCGTCAGTGATGGTCGGCTCGGTGCCGCCGCGGCCATAACAGATCGGGCCTGGATTGGCGCCGGCGCTTTCCGGGCCGATCTGGATCAGCCCGGCCGCGTCGACGCGCGCGATCGAGCCGCCGCCGGCGCCTACCGTGTGCACCGCCACCATCGGCACATGGATCGGCATCGCATATTCGATTTCGATCTCGTTCGAGACGGCTGGCTCCGCATTGCGGATCAGCGCCACGTCGGTCGAGGTGCCGCCCATGTCGTAGGTGACGAGGTTGCCGAAGCCGGCCCGCTTGCCGGTATAGGCGGCGGCGATCACGCCCGAGGCCGGGCCGGACATCACGGTCTTGGCCGATTCCTGGGTGACGAAGCGGGCCGAGATCATGCCGCCATTGCCGTTCATGATCAGGAAGTCGCGGGCATAGCCTTTTGCGCCGAGTTCCTTGCGCAGCCGCTCGACATAGCGTTCGAGGATCGGCTGCACCGAGGCGTTGACCGCCGCCGTCACGCCGCGCTCGAACTCGCGCGCTTCCGAAAGCAGCGCATGGCCGGTGGTGATGTGGCCGTTCGGCCAGAGCTCGGCCGCGATCTCGGCCGCGCGCCGCTCATGCGCCGGGTTGGCGTAGGAATGCAGGAAATGGATGACGAGCGACTCGCAGCCGGCAGCGAGCTGCCGCTTCACCGCGTCGCGCATTTCTGCCTCGTCGAGCGCAACGCGGACGGTGCCGGACGCCTCGACCCGCTCCGACACTTCGAGCCTGAGATCCCGAGGAATGACGGGGACGAAGGTACCCGTCATGCCATAGGCCTGCGGGCGGGTGCGCCGTCCAAGCTCGATCACGTCGCGGAAGCCGCGCGTGGTGATCATGCCGGTTCGTGCCAGCCGCCGCTCCAGCACCGCATTGGTGGTGGTCGTCGTACCGTGCACGATGAGGTCGATGCCGTCGACCGGAAAGCCGGTGGCGCCAAGCGCGGCGACCACGCCAAAGGCCTGATTTTCCACCGTCGTCGGGGTCTTGGCGATATGCACTTTGCCGCCCGCCTTGCCGTCGATCAAAAGCAGGTCGGTGAAGGTTCCGCCGACATCGATGCCAGCAACGACGCTTCCAGCCGATGCCGAAAATTTCTCATTCATTGCCGAAACCCGAAATACGACGACTACGGATATGCCTCGGTTTGGAAAGGCGTTTTACGCTGCCATCTTGACCTGGAGATCATTTGTATACTAATAAATTCCGGACACAAGAGCTTACCGCTTGGCAGTGTGCGAAGGGCACGTCGGAACCTGACCGTTCGGGCGCGCAGGAGAAGGTTTGGCGCCAGCGCCGCGAGCCTGGGCCGGAAGGTTGGGTTTGATGAACACGACATCCGCGTTGAACGTTGCCGGCGCCAAGCCGCTGCAGTTCCCGATTCCGGCCAATGTTTATGCCGAGACCGTGGTCTCGGTGAAGCACTACACCGACCGGCTGTTCTCGTTCCGCATCACGCGCCCGCAGTCGCTGCGCTTCCGCTCCGGCGAGTTCGTCATGATCGGCCTGCCCAATGCCGAGAAGCCGATCTTCCGCGCCTATTCGGTCGCGAGCCCCGCCTGGGACGACGAGCTCGAATTCTTCTCGATCAAGGTTCCGGACGGTCCGCTGACCTCCGAGCTGCAGAAGATCGAGGTCGGCGATACCGTCATCATGCGCCAGAAGTCGACCGGCACGCTGGTGCTCGACGCGCTGACGCCCGCCAAGCGCGTCTTCATGATCTCGACCGGCACCGGCATCGCGCCCTTTGCCAGCCTGCTGCGCGATCCCGACACCTACGAAAAATTCGACCAGGTCATCCTCACCCACACCTGCCGCGACAATGCCGAGCTGACCTACGGCCAGGAACTGGTGGCGGCGCTCGAGAACGACCCACTGATCGGCGAGCTGACCGGCGGCCGGGTCACGCTCTACAATTCGACGACCCGCGAGGAGTCGGCGCGCATGGGCCGCATCACCGCGCTGATCGGCTCGGGCAAGTTCTATTCCGATCTCGGCATCGACAAGCTCAACCCCGAGACCGACCGCATCATGATCTGCGGCTCGATGCACATGCTGAAGGACGTCAAGGAACTCGCCGAAAGCCTCGGCTTCCAGGAGGGCTCGCTCAGCCATCCCGCAAGCTTCGTCGTCGAGCGCGCCTTCGTCGGCTGAGGCGTGCGGCCATCCGGTCAGATGTTTTGACCATACGGTCAAAAATCTGCTGCTTCGGCGTCCTTTTTCCGCTATGACCCTTTTGAAAGACTCGTGAAGCGTCGCTTCACGGGCTATCTTTGTGTGCGTCGGCCAACGACGAAGGCATAAAGCGCATGCGCGCCGGAACGAAAGGGCAGGAGATGAGCAGCACCATCCGCGAGGCCGGCGCAGGCGCGTCCAAAATCATGCCGCTGCCGGCGCGCGCCGCTGCCAACACGCCGGTGCCGCTGGAGCACGGCATCGCCCGCAATCCCGGCATGAAGCTCGATCTCGGCTTCCTGGAATCGGTGCGCAGCGTCAACCGCTCGGCGCTGGAGCGCCGTGTCGCCACGCTCACCAAGCGGCGATCGATCAAGGCCGACAACCAGGCCGCCTGGCTGCTGCGGGCGATCGCCTGCATGGACCTCACCACGCTGAACTCCAACGATACCGACGAGCGCGTGCGCCGGCTCTGCGCCAAGGCGATCAATCCGCTGCGCAAGGATATCGTCGACGGTCTCGGCATCGCCGGCGAAACCATCCGCCCGGCGGCGGTCTGCGTCTATCATCCCTTCGTCGCCACCGCGGTGGACGCTGTGCGCGGCACGGGCATCCATGTCGCTGCCGTCTCGACCGCCTTCCCGCATGGCTTAGCGCCGCTGTCGACCCGCCTGCAGGAAATCGAGGCTTCGGTGCGCGACGGCGCCGACGAGATCGACGTCGTCATTCCGCGCGGCCTGGTCTACGGCGCCAAGTGGCGCGAGCTGTTCAACGAGATCGTCGCCATGCGCGCCGCCTGCGGTGAGGCGCATCTGAAAGTCATCCTCGGCACCGGCGACCTCGCCACGCTGCGCAATGTGATGCTCGCCTCCATGGTGGCCATGATGGCGGGGGCCGACTTCATCAAGACCTCGACCGGCAAGGAAAGCGTCAACGCCACGCTTCCCGTCGGCCTCGCCATGGTGCGCGCCATCCGCGCCTATTTCGAGGAGACCGGATATCTCATCGGCTTCAAGCCGGCCGGCGGCATTTCCACCGCAAAAGTCTCGCTCGACTGGCTGGTGCTGATGAAGGAAGAGCTCGGCAGGCCCTGGCTCGAGCCGGACCTGTTCCGCTTCGGCGCTTCCAGCTTGCTCACCGACATCGAACGTCAGCTCGAGCATCATTTGACTGGCCACTATTCGGCCAACCATCGCCACGCGATGGCGTAGCGCCGTCTACCCTCCCCCTTGTAGGGAGGGTCGCCGCGCAGCGACGGGGTGGGGGTCGAAAGAACAAACTGCCTGTCCAATGAACCGAACCATCAGCCATTTACCCCCACCCCGATCGGCGTTGCCGATCGACCCTCCCTACAAGGGGGAGGGTAAAGGAGCCGCCCCATGAACATCCTCGAACGCTACCACGCCATGGAATACGGCCCGGCGCCGGAAGCCCGCAACGAGGCCGATGCCTGGTTGGCCTCGCGCGATTTTTCCAAGGCGCTGTTCATCGACGGCGCCTGGAAAGCAGCGGCGGGCGGCAAGACGTTCGACACCAGCGAGCCGTCCTCAGGCAAGCTGCTTGCCAAGGTTTCCGATGCAGGCGCCGCCGATATCGATGCCGCGGTCGCCGCGGCCGCCAAGGCGCTGCCGAAATGGTCGACCTCCACAGGCTACGCCAGAGCAAAAGTGCTCTATGCCATCGGCCGCGCCATGCAGCGCCACCAGCGCCTGTTCGCGGTGCTGGAATCGATCGACAACGGCAAACCGATCCGCGAGAGCCGCGACATCGACGTGCCGCTGGCCATCCGCCACTTCATCCATCACGCCGGCTGGGCGCAGACGCTTGAGAAGGATTTTCCCGGCCACAAGCCGGTCGGCGTCGTCGGCCAGGTCATCCCATGGAACTTCCCGCTGCTGATGCTGGCCTGGAAGATCGCGCCGGCTTTGGCCACCGGCTGCACGGTGGTGCTGAAGCCGGCCGAGTTCACGCCGCTCACCGCCATCCTGTTCGCCGAGATCTGCGAGCGCGCCGGCGTGCCGAAAGGCGTCGTCAACATCGTCCAGGGCGGACCTGAGGCGGGTGCTGCGATCGTCAATCATCCCGGCGTGCAGAAGATCGCCTTCACCGGTTCTTCCGAGGTCGGCAAGATCATCCGCAAGGCGACCGCGGGGTCGGGCAAGAAGCTGTCACTGGAGCTTGGCGGCAAGTCGGCCTTCATCGTCTTCGAGGACGCCGATCTCGACAGCGCCGTCGAGGGTCTTGTCGATGGCATCTGGTTTAACCAGGGCCAGGTCTGCTGCGCCGGCTCGCGGCTTCTGGTGCAGGAAGGCATCGCCGAGGCCTTCATCGCCAAGGTCAAGGTCAGGATGGGCCGGCTGCGCCTCGGCAGCCCGCTCGACAAGAACACCGATATCGGCCCGCTGGTCGACCGCACCCAGCTCGACCGCGTCAAGGGCCTGATCGCCGAAGGTGCCAGGCAAGGCGCCATCTGCTGGCAGCCGGATGCTTCCTTGCCGACGACGGGCTACTATCATCTGCCGACGCTCGCGACATCTGTTTCGCCGGCAAATATCCTGGCGCAGGAAGAGGTCTTTGGCCCCGTGCTGGCGACGATGAGCTTCCGCAACACCGAGGAAGCGATCGAACTTGCCAACAACACGCGCTATGGCCTTGCCGCCTCCGTTTGGAGCGAGAACGTCAACCTCGCCTTGCATGTCGCGCCGCAATTGAAGGCAGGCGTCGTCTGGGTCAACGGCACCAACATGTTCGACGCTGCTTGCGGCTTCGGCGGCTATCGCGAAAGCGGCTTCGGCCGCGAGGGCGGACGGGAAGGCATGTTCGAATATCTGGCGGGAAAACTGCCTGTCGGCCCCGCTATCAAGCCGGCCGCGGCCGGCTCGGCCCAGCCGGTCGAGCAGGCCGACGGCATGGTCATCGACCGCACGGCCAAGCTGTTCATCGGCGGCAAGCAGGTGCGGCCCGACGGCAACTACTCGCTCGCCGTCGCCACCGCCAAGGGCAAGCTTGCCGGCGAAGTCGGCCTTGGCAATCGCAAGGATATACGTGATGCGGTTTCTGCTGCCCGCGCGTGCAAGGCCTGGTCGGACGCGACGGCCTTTAACCGCAGCCAGGTGCTCTACTATTTCGCGGAAAACCTGTCCGGCCGCGCTGACGAGTTCGCTGCCCGTCTTGTCCAGCTCACCGGCGTTGCCGCCAAAGCGGCCCGTGAAGAGGTTGAGCAGTCTATCGAGCGGCTGTTCCTTTATGCCGGTCTCGCCGACAAGTTCGAAGGCCGCGTCCACCAGCCGCCGGCCCGCGCCGTCACGCTGGCGCTGCATGAGCCTGTGGGCGTCGTCGGCATCGTCGCGCCGGACAATCAGCCGCTGCTTGGGCTAATCTCGCTGGCGGCCCCTGCGCTCGCCATGGGCAACACGGTGGTGGCCGTCCCGTCCGAGCGCCACCCGCTTTTGGCCACCGATCTCTACCAGGTGATCGAATATTCCGACTTGCCTGCCGGCGCCATCAACATCGTCACCGGCCGCAGCGCCGAGCTTTGCGACGTGCTGGCCAAGCACGACGACGTCGACGGGCTCTGGGTGTTTGTCGATGCCGACACCTGCGCCAAGGCCGAAGCAGATTCCATCGGCAACTTGAAGCGCGTCTGGAGCGGTAACGGCCGCAGTCTCGACTGGGCATCGAGCGAAGCCGCCGGCGAGGCCTTCCTGCGCCGTGCCATCGAGGTCAAGAACGTCTGGGTGCCTTACGGCGACTGAAGCTTATCGCTGGAAGCGCGCCGGCTTGCGGCCATTGTCGCGAAGGTGATCGCCTTCGGGCTTGACGCTCACGCGTGTGTTCTTTAACGAGAAAAAACATCTTTATCTATGAAGGCAGCGGCATAGGCTGCACGATGTCGGCCGTCTGGCCCACGACGCCGCAGCCGGTCATGATAAAGAGCGGACGCACCAGGCAGGCGAGGAGAAAAGCATGGCGGATTTGGCAGGCAAGGTGGTTGTGGTCACCGCGGCGGCGCAGGGCATCGGGCGGGCGAGCGCGCTGGCCTTCGCCAAGGCTGGCGCCACCGTTCATGCCACCGACATCAACGAGCCGCTGTTGGCAGAACTTGGCAAGACTGCCGGGATCAAGACCCGCAAGCTCGACGTGCTCAACGACGCGGCCGTTACTGCCGCCTTCGCCGAGATCGGACGGGTCGATGTGCTGTTCAACTGCGCCGGCTTCGTCCATGCGGGCTCGATCCTCGAAATGACGGATGCCGATCTCGACTTCGCCTTGAACCTCAATGTCCGCTCGATGATCCGCACCATCCGCGCCGTGCTGCCCGGCATGCTGGAGCATGGCGACGGCTCGATCATCAACATGGCGTCGCTGGCGAGCTCACAGAAAGGCGTGCCGAACCGCTTCGTCTATGGCTTGACCAAAGCGGCCGTCGTTGGCCTGACCAAGGCGGTCGCCGCCGACTATGTCGCCAAGGGCATTCGCTGCAACGCCATTTGCCCCGGCACGGTTGAAAGCCCGTCGCTGCAGGACCGCATGCACGCGCAGGGGGACTACGAAGCAGCCCGCGCGGCCTTCATCGCCCGCCAGCCGATGGGGCGGCTTGGCACGCCCGAGGAGATTGCCGATCTCGCCGTCTATCTGGCTGGCGCGACCTACACGTCGGGGCAGGCCTACAATATCGACGGCGGCTGGTCGATCTGACTTGTTGCCTTGGGAAAGCACGGACAGAGAAGACAGCGGCCTCATCCGGCATTTATCGGCAGAGGGATCGCAGGGTCTGAAAATCCTGCCCTCGGGCCCAGCGTGAGTGAGATGCGCGCTTGCTGGCGATCGGGACGGCGATTACGGTCCGCCCGACTTCGCGAAAGAGTTCGAGAAAACGGCCGCTGGCCGCAAGGTGGAGAGAAAAGATGAAGTTGTTGCGCTATGGCGAGGCGGGAAGCGAACGGCCCGCCCTGCTCGATCAGGATGGGACGATCCGCGACCTTTCGGCTCATGTCGTCGACATCGCCGGCACGGCGCTCGATCCGGCTTCGCTGGAGATGCTGTCGAAGCTTGACCCGAAATCGCTGCCGGCTGTCCCCGGCAAGCCGCGCATGGGCGCCTGCGTCGCCGGCACCGGAAAATTCATCTGCATCGGGCTCAACTATTCCGACCACGCCGCAGAGACAGGCGCCACGGTGCCGCCGGAGCCGATCATCTTCATGAAGGCAAGCTCGGCCATCGTCGGGCCGGATGACGACGTTCTGATCCCGCGCGGTTCGGTCAAGACCGACTGGGAGGTCGAGCTCGGCGTCGTCATCGGCAAGACGGCGAAGTATGTCAGCGAGGACGACGCGCTGGACTATGTTGCCGGCTATTGCGTCTCGCACGACGTTTCCGAGCGTGCCTTCCAGGCCGAGCGCCAGGGCCAGTGGACCAAGGGCAAGTCCTGCGACACCTTTGGCCCGATCGGCCCCTGGCTGGTGACCAAGGACGAGATCGCCGACCCGCAGAATCTCAAGATGTGGCTGACCGTCAACGGCAAGACCATGCAGAACGGCTCGACCAAGACCATGGTCTACGGCGTCAAATATCTGGTCTCCTATCTCAGCCAGTTCATGTCGCTGCATCCCGGCGACATCATCTCCACCGGCACACCGCCGGGTGTCGGGCTGGGCATGAAGCCGCCGGTGTTCCTGAAAGCCGGCGACGTCGTCGAGCTCGGCATCGAAGGCATGGGCCAGCAGAAGCAGACGTTCAAGGCGGACGAGTAGGACGCAGACTTCCCCTTCTCCCCTTGCGGGAGATGATGGCCGCGAAGCGGCCGGATGAGCGACTATCTGAGGTGTCAAGTTGCATTTGCGAACTCGCTGCGCGCGTCGCGTGCTTTTGCATTGAGAATGACGAGCAGCTTGCGGGCGAGCGCGATACGGATGACCATTTTCTCCTTGC
>NZ_SRUU01000069.1 GCF_004791585.1 Mesorhizobium sp. M1C.F.Ca.ET.210.01.1.1 | reverse complement strand
GGCGGCCTGTCGGTGACGGTGCTGCCCGAATTCGTCACCGGCATCATCCTGATCCTGATTTTCGGGGTCTGGCTGCGCTGGCTGCCGATTTCGGCCGCATGGCCGCGGGATGCCGGCTTGTTCACCCAACTCTATTACCTGATCCTGCCTTCGCTGCCGCTGTTCCTGGTGCTGTTCGGCTACATCGCCCGCATGGCGCGCTCCGGCATGATCGAGGCACTCGATGCCGACTATACACGAACAGCGGTGCTCAAGGGCCTGCCGTGGCGAACGGTGATCTGGCGCCATGTCCTGCGCAATGCGCTGCTGCCGACCATCACCGTCATCGCCACCCAGACCGGCTATCTCATCGGCGGCCTGGTGGTGATCGAGACGCTGTTCCGCTACCAGGGCATCGGCTCGCTGATCTTTACCGCGGCGCGGGGCAAGGATTTTCCGATCCTCGAAGCCGGCACCCTGACTATCGGCATCGTCTATGCGATCGCCACCCTGGCCGCCGACTTTCTCTACTGCGTGCTCAATCCGCGAATTCGGCTGGAGACAGACCAATGACCATCACCGACACGAGCATGCCGACGCCCGATGATACAGGCAGGCGCGGCTTGATGGCGGACGTGTTCTTTTCGCTGCTGCGGTCTGCTACTTTCCTCACCGGCTTCGCCATCGTCCTGTTCTGGATCTCCTGCGCGCTGTTCGGCGAGCATTTCGTCCCCTACGACCCACTGGCAACCGACATCATCAACGCGCTTGCGCCACCGTCTTCCGAACACTGGTTCGGTACCGACCAGATCGGCCGCGATGTCTACTCCCGCGTCATCGTCGGCTCGCGCGACATTCTGACCGTTGCGCCGCTGGCGACACTGCTGGCGACCGTGGCCGGCACCGCGCTCGGCCTGTTCACCGGCTATTTTCGCGGTCTCGTCGACGATGTCGTCAGCCGCCTTCTCGAAGCCTTCATGGCGATCCCCGGGGTCATCGTAGCGCTGCTGGCCATCGTGGCGCTCGGCACCTCCAAGACGATGGTTATCGTCGTCATTGGCCTCAGCTTCGCTCCAATCATCGCGCGCACCGTGCGCTCCGCCGTGCTGGCCGAGCGCGAACTCGACTATGTCGCGGCGGCACAGCTTCGACATGAAAGTGCCCTGCATACGATGTTCGTCGAGATCCTGCCGAACGTCATCCCGCCGATCCTGGTCGAAACTACCATGCGCCTCGGCTACTCGGTTTTCGCGGTCGCTACGCTCAGCTTCTTGGGGTTCGGGATCCAGCCGCCCTCGCCCGACTGGGGGCTCTCGATCTCCAACAATTACGGCATGATCAGCGGCGGCTTCTGGTGGACGGTGCTGTTCGACGCGCTGGCCATCGCCTCCCTGGTGATCGGCGTCAACCTGGCGGCCGACGGCGTTCATGGAGCGCTCAATGACTAGTTCCGCCAAGGCCAAAAACGCGCTCGAACTCAACGATCTGTCGGTGGCCTACCGTGTTGCCGGCCGCAACCGCGCCGTGCTCCGCAACCTCAGCCTCACCATCGGCCAGGGCGAAGCCTATGGACTGGTCGGCGAGTCCGGCTGCGGCAAATCCACGGTGGCGCTCACCGTCGTGCGCTATCTGCCGAGAAACGGCTCGATCACAGGCGGCGCCATCTCGCTCGACGGCCAGGACGTGATGAACCTGGATGCCGAGGCGCTCAGGCGGGCCCGCGCCGAGAGTGTCTCGATGGTCTACCAGGATCCGGGCAAGGCGCTGAACCCGTCGATCCGTGTCGGCCGGCAACTGACCGAAATTTTTGAACTCGGCGGCATAACGGGACAGGCGGCCATCGACAAGGCAATCGCCATGCTGAACCGGGTACGCATCTCCGATCCGGGCGGCGTCATGCAGCGTTATCCGCACCAGCTTTCCGGCGGAATGCAGCAACGCGTGGCGATAGCCATGGCGCTGGCCAACGATCCGACGATGCTGATCCTCGACGAGCCGACGACGGGCCTCGATGCGACGGTGGAAGCCGAAGTGCTCGACCTGATCGCGCAGCTCAGGCAGGAACTGTCGGCCTCGATCCTGTTCATCAGCCACAACCTCGCCGTCGTCTCCAACATGTGCGACCGCGTCGGCGTACTCTATGCCGGCATGCTGGTCGAGGAAGGACCGACGGAGGTCGTGTTCAGCGATCCGCGTCATCCCTATACCGTAGCACTCTTGCGCTGCCTGCCGCGCGGGGGCCAGCGCAAGCATCAGGGCCGCCTTGACACCATTCCGGGCTTCTTGCCCGGCATCGGGGTTGACATCAAGGGTTGCGCCTTTGCCGACCGCTGCGCGCTCGCAACCGACCGCTGCCGCAGCGAATTGCCGCCGCTCTACAACCTGAGTGACGATCGAGGCGTTCGGCTGTCGCGCTGTCACTATCACGAGCAGGCGCAATCCTTGCCGCGCGCGACGCAGAGGGATGTGGCACCGCTTGCGCCGAAGGCGACAGCTGTGCCGGTGCTGCGCGTCGCCGGGCTGAACAAGACCTATGGTAACGCCCTACGGGCGGTGAAGGACGTATCACTCACGCTGCGATCAGGCGAGACGCTCGGGCTAGTCGGCGAATCCGGCAGCGGCAAGACGACCTTCGCCAGGCTGCTGCTCGGCCTGGTGTCACCGGACGAAGGCGGCACGATCGAGCTGGAGGGCAAGCCGCTGGCGCCTAGGCTGGAGAACCGCAGCGACGACCAGATCAAGGCAATGCAGATCGTCTTCCAGAATCCGGACTCCGCACTCAACCGCTCGCATTCGGTCCGGTATCTGATCGGCCGCGCGCTGAAGCGGCTGGCGGGCCTCTCCGGCAAGGCGCTGGAGGCTCGCCTCAACGATCTCGTCCGTTCGGTGCGGCTGACCGACCGACATCTGACCGTCAAGCCGCGCCAGCTGTCGGGCGGACTGAAACAGCGTGTCGCCATCGCGCGCGCCTTCGCCGGCGACCCGCGGATCGTCGTCTGCGACGAGCCGACCTCGGCGCTCGACGTATCGGTGCAGGCGGCGATCCTCAATTTGCTTGCCGACCTGCAGTCGAAAGAAGACGTCAGCTACATCTTTATCTCGCATGACCTTGGCGTTGTGCGTTACCTCTCCGACAAGATCGCCGTGCTCTATCTCGGCCGCATCATGGAGATTGGACCATCCGAAAAAGTTTTCTCCGGCCCGCACCATCCCTATACCGAAGCGCTGCTGTCGGCCGTGCCCAAGCTCGATCACACCGAGATGTCACGCATTCGTCTTGACGGTGAGATCCCCAGCGCTACCCATCCGCCGTCGGGCTGCGTGTTTCACACACGCTGCCCGCGCAAGATCGGAGCGATCTGCGAAGAGCAGGAGCCGCCATTAGCCGAGGCACAGCCCGGACATTCGATCCGATGCCATATCCCCTATGCGGAGCTGGCCAAGCTCCAAAGCTCGAAGACCACAAAAGGCGGTTTTGTTGCAATGGCTGAATAGCGGCGCAGAGAAGCCTAATGCAAGGTCAATCAGGCGGCGAGGATTCGAACTGCTCGGCCCAGGACGGATTCGGATTGAAGGCATACCTCGCCTGTCGCTTGCGCAAGATGCCGGAAAGGATGGTGGAGGTGGCGGCCGTTGATTTGAAGCCGAGCATCGGCCGGCCTTGGCGCTTGATCCACCGATGGTCCTGCTCGATCAGATTGTTCAAATACTGGCTCCGGCGGACGCAGATCGGCTTCAACCGGCGCCAAGCGGATCCTGCAAGCGATTTGTGATGTCGCAGGAAACGCTCGCCTCGTAGTCGGCGGTCGGCCATGACGCTCCAGCGCCTTTCTGAAGAAGCACTTGACCGCCGGCAGGTCGCGCTGCTCTCTGAACCAAAACTCGACTGTGCCGACTGACGGCCTTTGAACACTGCAACCCTCCGAAAATGATCGAAGCCTCCTTGCCACAGCGCCGTATTCAAAAGGTTGCAAAGATCCTGCTGCTTTGCAGTGGAGCGAAGTCTAGAGTCACCCTGGTAAAACATAAGACGGGAGGGAGCTCGATGGGTGGAGACGAGTCCGGCGGTGGGATCACATCCACGGTCATATACCCGACGAATTTAATGCAAAGCAGCCGGAGCAAGAACCGTGACCAAGAACTAATCGCATTTCTAGTTGATTGCTAAACGGCTTGGCGTGCCTGCACCCAAAACAATCCTGTTCTATATCACATTGTGTGCGCGAGTGGGGGAATGGAGGCAGATTGCCTGCACAGCTCATAGATTACTGCGAACTTCGGATAAAGGAGATACAGTGGAACCCTGGGGATGGTGTGAGGAAACCTGGCGGCAAAGAGTTGGAAAGGTGCGCGCAGGGCGCTCGCTAAAGCCTGCCAGTTGGAAGGGAGGCGCGCGCTGTGCGGTGGCACTATCGTTCGACTGCGATCACGAAACTTCTGAACTGGTTCTTGGAGGAAATTCCATCGGCCGCCTATCGGCGGGCGAATATGGCTCGCGGGTTGGTGTGCCCCGTATCTTGAACACACTGAAACGGAATGGAATTTCCGCTACATTCTTCATCCCTGCTGTATCCGCTCTTTTGCATGAAGATGAAGCACGTCGCATCGTGGGAGATGGACATGAAATAGGCATCCACGGTTGGATCCACGAGTTCAACAGCATTCTTGCTCACGAGGTTGAGCGGGAGCTTCAGTGCAGGGCGGCTGATACACTGGAAAGAGTTTCTGGTCAGCGCCCCTTGGGAATGCGTACGCCATCGTGGGACTTTTCGCAACACACGCTGCAGATCGCACAGGAACTCGGTTTGATTTACGACTCTTCTCTCATGGCCGACGACGATCCGTACGAGTTGCTGGGAGACGGTGTGCCTACCGGTATCATTGAACTTCCGGTGGAATGGATCCGCGACGACGGCGTCTATTTCAATATGGATCTGCAATCTGCGCTGCGACCGCAGATGTCACCAATGGCAGTACTCGATGTCTTCAGGCGGGAATTTGACCAGGCTTGGGGAGAGGGGGGCCTCTTCCTGCTTACGATGCATCCTCATGTGATCGGCCACCGATCGCGCATGTTCATTCTTGAGGAGTTGATTGCCCATATAACGAGTCGCTCTGACGTTTGGGTCGCAACTCACGGTGATGTGGCTCGCTATTTGAAAGAGATGACCGCTACTCCGACACTCTAGACGTCATGTTCCGAGGCCTGAGATCGGTGGCCCGCCCTTTCGCGCGATTAAGAGACGAGGGTTGCTCGGTACGTCGAGCCGATCCTCACGCACGGAGGACGAGCCATGGGAGAGCATAGCGAAGCATTTGTCGCGTTTGATGTAGACCAGAAGAAGCATGCGGCGGCGATCGCGGAGGGCGGCCGCACGG
Source organism: Mesorhizobium sp. M1C.F.Ca.ET.210.01.1.1 (assembly GCF_004791585.1). GTDB lineage: Bacteria > Pseudomonadota > Alphaproteobacteria > Rhizobiales > Rhizobiaceae > Mesorhizobium. Next base: position 2,949 of record NZ_SRUU01000069.1, on the reverse strand, counting down.
GCGAGGTCCGGTTCGTCGGCGAGGCCGGCAGCGATAGAGCGGACGATCAAAAAGCTGAGAAAAAGGTACGATCGACTGCACGTCTGCTTCGAGGCCGGGCCGACTGGTTACGGACTTTACCGTCAGGTCCGCGATCTTGGTCACGACTGCATGGTGTTGCGCCCGCCCTGATTCCGAAGCTGTCGGGCGAGCGCGTCAAAACCAACCGACGGGACGCGGTCACTCTGGCGCGGCTGCATCGGGCGGGCGAACTGACCGAAGTGTGGGTGCCGGACATAGTCCACGAGGCTGTCCGCGATCTGATCCGGGCCCGGGAAGCAGCGGCAGACGACCTGCGCCGCAAACGCCAGCAGCTGCTTTCTTTCCTCCTGTGCCATGGCCGGATCTATGAGGACGGCGGTCATTGGACATTGGCGCACCGACGCTGGGCTTGCCCGCCAGAGCTTCGAGCATACGGCGCAGCAGATCGTGTTCCAGGAGAAAATCGACCGGGCGCGGTTCAGCGGCTACGCCGCCTGGACGGGCAGGTGAGCGCCATCGTGCCGAACTGGTCAACGGCGCGGGTCGTCGTCGAGGGCCTATCAGGCGATGCACGGCGCCTCATTCCTGGTGGCAGTGATCTTCGCGGCCGAGATCGGAGATGTGCGCCGCTTCGATACACCGGCACAGTTGATGGCCTTCCTCGGCCTGGTTCCGGGGGAGCGTTCGACCGGCGACACGGGCCGCATCGAGCCTTACACTCGTCGGCAATCGACGCGCCCGCCGCGCCTTGGTCGAAGCAGCATGGACTTACCGCTATCCCGCCAAGGTTAGCGAGGCCCTGAGGGTCCGGTCGCCTGGAAGGCGCAGGTACGGCTCTGCGCTCGCTATCGTCGCCTCAGCGCGTCTTCCGCAACTTCGCGTCGCCGACGTTCGGGCGCGGCTGGCACAGTGGCCAACCGAGGGATGATGCGGCCAGAGCGAGTTCACGATGCCGCAACTTGTTGGATGAACAGGAGCGGGACCGGTCTCATACAGACGGGCCGTGACGCTCGACTGATCGCGTCGGGCGGTATCGACGTCAGAATAAGCAAAGTGCCCCCGAGCAGAACACCGCACGAGTGGTTAAAACATTGATTTGAGGAAGCCTCAGCGTTGCGGGCCATCACGCTGGTGCCAGGAAGCGTCGACCCGATCACCATAGCCGCGCTCATGTCTGTTACCTTACCGCTCAGCACGAAGTCTGGGCTGAGAGCATGAATGAGACACCCGGAACCAACTCGGCCTTGGCAAGTACAAGACCAAATGTGAACTGCGCCTACGTGCTGTCGCACTGCTCGGATCGACCTTTCAGACGAACAATGAGCCTCGTCGCACGGGTCAGCTCTGCGGGGGACCCAGTGTGTGGAATTGCGTGGCAAGCCGACAGGGCCGAGTTCATTTACGAACGTGCCGACGAGCTCATCCGCTGTGGATGGCAAGGATGGGAGTTCGATGAAGTATGGCGGCGTGAGGTCTACTAGGCATTCCCTTCAAGCCGCAACGCGAACCAGAACGAGCACCCTTGCTACCCGCCTGGGCAATAGATGCCACAGCCGTCGCCGTGCTCCCGCCTTCTGGTCCGGTGGCACAAAGTCCTCAAGGTCGCGGATACTCGCGGCATCGCCGCTCCGCTCGACGTCGATCTGGAAAAGTGGATTCTTAGGGCGACGGCGTTCTTTAACGACAAGCCGGCCATCTCAAAACGCGATGTCACCACCTTAGACTTTATATTGGCGAACTCAATGCTAGGTGGCGCATACTTGGCGGGCAGCGGGTGGAGGTGCGTCCGCCCGCCAAGGCTCTAAATGAATCGAGCAATACAAAGTGCAGATCAAAGACGTCCTCCTCGCGCCTGGCAACGGCGCTTTTTTCTATGACGACCAAGCGTCCATCAGGCTTGGCGCAGTGCAGGAGGGCTTCATCTATGGTGGAGAACCGATAACGCCTGGGTTCACGTTGCTTCGCGTTCCGGCATCTTCGCTTAGTGTCTGGCTTGTTCTCACCGACGACACCGTCGTTTGGGGCGACATGATGAGCGTTCAGTATTCTGGCGCTGGCGGACGCGATCCTTTGGTCGACACCGCCCAAATCTCGGATTTGACGTCGCGGGTGGTGACGCCACGGCTTCGCGATGTCGATGAGTCTCTTTACCTTGATGCCTGCGCGAAGGTTTTTGAGCCATTCGAACAGGAGCGGCTACCCCTCGCGCTTGAGCATGGCGTCAGCCAGGCGCTCCTTCGCGCAGCGGCCCTACATCCAGCGGGCCACCATGGCAGAGGTTGTATGCGCAGATCTTTTTCAAACAGAGCCGAAAACAAAGCCTTATTATAGCGCTCATAGAGGAGTAAACAACATGCCAGCCACACCATATGAAGCCGCTATTGGCTACTCGTTTCCCCAGAGTGGCATGACTCGGGACGAGATCGAACAAGAACTAGAGCATCTGCGTTCACAAGATGCAGACCCGCGCTCGACGTTCCCAGATCGTTGGCTGAATGACCGCGGGCTCCTGCTTGATGACGGCACATTCGAAGTTGCCAAGGCCGCTCACTTTGCCTTTTTTACGAAGGGCAACAACTACCCTACCGTGGTTAAATTTGAACGCGATCTAATACAGATGGCGCTTAGTTTGTTCCACGCTGGAAAGGATGCAATCGGGGCCATCACCAGTGGCGGTTCTGAGAGTCTCTTTCTCGCTACTGCCGCTGCTCTAGCGAACGCCAAAGAAAGACGGCCTGACATCGCCAGACCAGAAATAGTCATTCCGCAGACGGGCTATCCCACATTCGAGAAATATGAACGGTATTTCGGATATACTATCCGTCGCGTTCCAGTGGATGAAAATTTTCGCGCAATCGTCTCGGCAATGTCTGAAGCAGTTAGCGAAAACACAGTCATGATGCTCGCCTCAATGCCGTCCTGGTCGCA
>NZ_SRUU01000068.1 GCF_004791585.1 Mesorhizobium sp. M1C.F.Ca.ET.210.01.1.1 | reverse complement strand
GCAACCCAACCCTACCGAAGAACATCGATGACCACCGCTACGCCGCTCGCTCGCTACGGCGCTGTTGAGGGCGCGCTCGCGAGCGGCTTCGCTACCGCCGAGCTACACCACTCAGCGGGGCACGACCCGCTACCTTGCTCAAGCGCGAGCAGAGCGATCTGACGCCGTAGGAATATTGCTCGTCCCGCTTTTGCCGCCAGAGGCGGAAATCTTTCCTGAATGCCACCGCCGATCATCAATATCGACGAATCATATCCCGCTGCCCATTTGTTCGACTCCGAGGTCGGGCCAGCACTCCGTCAAGGGACGGTTGATGAACCCTAGATGCTCGGGATTGGCGCATGGCGCGCGCCGCAGAAGGCTGTCAAGGATGCGGCGCGCTCGCCAGGCCAGCAGCCCAAAGTTCGGATCAGCCAGCCCGCGCTGTCCAAGGCAGGCGTTCTGAACGAAAAGGCGTCGGTCTCGCGGTCCGTCCCAGTACACCGAAAAATCCTCGCCGATGGCGAGCTCATTGCCGATCTGTTCGAGGCGATCTGCGATCGGTTCTAGGAAACCCGGCAGCGGTTTCTCGTACCCGGTGGCCAGGATGACGATATCGGCGGTTACTTCTCCGATGTTGTCCAAGCCGCGTTGCAGCGTGAGCCTGTGCCCTGCTCCGGCATTGATGCAGCGCGACACGTTGCAACTTGGCCTCAATGTGATCTCGCATTGGTGTGGCTCGAGAAAGGCGTGGTGGTAGAGCGCCTGATAGACCGCGCGCAACTTGCTTTCTGAAATGCCCTCGGAGGCAAGCGCGAAACGCCGCAGGAACAGCTGTCGATGCACCTCGCTCATCGCAGCAAAACGATCCGAGAAGCATGGCGTGAACAGCCCGTTTGTGAACGCGTGGTCGTCGAAAGGCATCTCGCGCGTCAAGACCCATGTGATCGCCGCGGGCCGCCGTTCTTTCGGCCGGCCGACAAGGTGCAGTAGCAGCTCGGCTCCCGACTGTCCGCCGCCAACAACGCAGACATGCTTTTTTTGCACCTCAGGATTGATGTGGGCCAACTCAGATGAGTGGAACAGGTTGGGTCCAGTCCAGCCATGAAACTGAGGCGGAATTTGCGCCTGCTTGCCTATGTCGATGACGAGGTTTCTTGCATCAAGGACCGCGTTGTCCGTCCGCACGCGAAACTCGCCGTCAAAGCGGATTTCGCGAACGGCCTCGCCGCCACGGACAAGCGGATTCTTCTGGAACGCCCAGTTGAGATATTGGGCGAACTCGGCTCTAAGCACCCCGTGAAATTGCGCATTGAGGAAATTGTAAAGACGCCCGTTCTCGTGGAGGTAGTTTACGAATGTGTAGGCTGATCGCGGATTGACCAGAGTAACCAGATCCTGGAAGTGGCCGACCTGGAGCTCCGCGCAATCGAAAGCGCTGCCTGGATGTCCTCGGAAATCGACCTCCCGGTCCAGGAACAGTGCCCCTTGCGCAATCTCTTCCTGTATCTGACACGCAAGGCTCAAATTAGATGGTCCAGCACCCACACCAATACAAAAGAGGTCCACTTATCCTTACTCCTCTAGGAGTGTTTTCCAACTCAGCGGCATGTTGACGTCGATCGCCGGGCATTGAGCAATGCGAACCTCACAGGCATGCTTGAGCCGCGGTCCCGACTGAGAGGACAGCATAAGCGTGTGCCGCCTTCCAGGTCTTGGGCTCAATGTCGGCGGCATCGACAGCGGCGCGGCGTGATCCGAACCCAAGAGCAGAAGGAAAGTGTGTGATGCTGTCGCGCGGCTCTTCCGGATCTTACGGCGGCTTCTAGCGCCGGCCTCCACCCCAGGAGTGGCTGTTTCCCTGCCACGACGGAAGCGGCTCTTTCTTTCGAGGGGCGTAACCATGGATAATGGCTCTTAATGCTTTCGGAGACTCCCATGCATGCGGCGTGCCGGATAAAGACCCGTCAAACCAACGAGTTCGCGCAGTTCCAGCTCGTCTGGAATCCGACATTGTCGCACGCCCGACGATCGGGCAGGGGAAGCTCCGCGGCAGCGGCCCTTGCACACCGCAGGCTGACAGGGACAGCCGCCGATTTGACGCGCGTCCGGTCGCGTGGTGGCTGCCATGCAGCAAGATATCGAGACGGGCGCTTTGCGGCGGGGGAGCGCCTGCCGACCGAGCCCGAACTGGCTGCGAGCTTTGGCGTTAGCCGCTCAGTCATCCGGGAAGCCGTATCGCGCCTGAAAGCCGTTGGCGTCGGGTCAGCCGTCAGGGGTCCGGCGTGTTTGTCAGCGACGCCCCTTCTGCAGCGTTCTTTCAGGATACGGGGTGCCGAGGTCGGCAGCGGGATCGCTCTGCGCGAGATTCTCGAGCTACGGCTGTGCCTCGAAGTAGAGGAGCCGGGCTTGCGACAGCGGACATCAGAGCGTGTGATCGAGGAGTTCGTTCCAGCCTGGTCGCTGGCGCCGATCGTGCGGGCGCTGCAGACATTACGTGGTGTGGATCTGATCGTTGCCGTGACGTTTGCTACCCAGATTGGCGACGTGCGCCGTTTCGAAAGCCCGCGCCAGCTCATGGGCTATGTTGGCCTTGATCCTGGTGAGTGGTCGACCGGCGAGACAGTCAGACGGGGCGGTATCACCAGGGCAGGGAATCTCCGGCCAGCAACTTGCCATCCTCCAACCGCTTGGCGAACAAGCATACGCCCGTGCCGTCGAAATTGGCCCGGAGCACATAGACCGCGCCCGAGAAAGGCTATATGGCGCGCCACATAATCGTTCTTATGCGTCGGGCGAGATTTTGTGGCGGAGCCGCCCTGACCTGTTCGGGCCGGCCAAACCCAGCTTGCCTCCGCCACATAATATTCAGATGGAGTTCAGCAGTTGCAGAACGGAGTCCTTCGGGCGGAAAAGGCACGCCGTGATCGCCGTTGAGCCGGCCTTCTCCAGTCCATTGCGCATCATCTCGACATCCGCTGCGGGTAGTGGCGACCTGTGCGTGCCCGAGCCAGGCTTGGATCGTCAAAAGATCCACGCCAGACTGGACAAGCTTCATGGCGAGGGAGTGCCGGAAGATGTGCGGCGATATGGGCTTGACGGCCAAGACTGGCCTGGCAGGCACCGTCTTGGCCGCACGCCGCATGATATGGGTCGCTCCGAAACGGGTCAGGCGCTCGTTGCGGGCGCCGACGAATATCGGTCGCGGCTCGTGATGGGAGATCCCGCGCTCGCCCCACAAGGTCGTCAGCGCTCGCGCCAGGTCCTTAAGAATGGCCACGACGCGGTCTCTGCGCCCCTTGCCGCGCGGCAGCACTTGCGGGTGAGAGCGCTCCAATTGAAGGTCATTTGCGTTTACGCCGGTGCCTTCCGAGACCCGGGCGCCGGTCCGTGCCAGGAAGAGCAGAAAGGCTCGGTCGTGCCGACCACGAGGCGTCTTTGGGTCGGGCGCCGCGATGAGGGTATCTACTTCGGCCTTGGTGAGATGGTGCGTTACCTCGATGTGCGCCCGTTTAATGGTAATCGACAGCACGCGTTGGGCCACACCGAAGGACGCCGGATCGGCGGCAGCGACGTGGTGGAAAGAAGATCGGATCGCGGCCAAGCGGGCGTTGCGCGTGGCGACGCAATTGTTCCGCTTCTCCTCGAGTTCGTCGAGAAAAGCGAGAACGAGGTCTCGATCGAGATCTTCGAGCGCCAACGCCGCCGGCTTCTTACGCAACCGGTCGGCGGCAAAGAGGAGCATGCGCAAGGCGTCGCGATAGCTGGCCACGGCCGCGGGAGTCGCATTGCGCTGCTTCGTCAGGCGCCGGCGGAAATAGGACTCCAGGAGCGGCGCCAGGAGCAGGTGTTCGCTCATGCTGCGCCTCCATCGAGGGCGGCACGCTCAGCCGCGATAGCGAGGAGCTCCGCCGAGCCCGTGAGGTAGTAGGCCGTGTCGCTGTAACTAACGTGGCCGAGATATGTGGCGAGCAAAGGCAATAACGCCTGAACGTCGGCGCGCTTGGTGCCAGAGGCTGAGGCGGGTCACGGCAAACCGGTGCCTGAGATCGTGCGGCCTTAACGGCTTACCGCAATCAAAGTCGGCGAGTTTACGGACCGCGGCAAAGCCGTTTTGCAGGCCGGTCGCCGAGAGGCAGTTGCCCCGGGAACTGAGGAAGAAGGCCTGATCCTTGGGTATTGGGAAAGCGGCGTCAAAGGCGGTCATGCGACGCCTCCCGGAAAGGGGAGTGAGACCTCGGCGAGCTGCGAGGTGGCGGCCTTTACGTACAATGCCGTTGTGCTTCGGTGCCCGAGAAGATCGGCGACCTCATTGATCGGCCTTCGCTGCTTGACGAGCTGGGTGGCAAGACTGTGGCGCAGGAGATGCGCACCTGCGACTCGCCCGAGTTCAACCCCGCCATGTCGCAACCGCTTCGGCACGATCCTCGAAACAGGCGACGCTCATTTGAATGCTGCCACTGGCGGCGTGAAGGACAGAAAAAGATTTGGACTATCCACCTTCGGTCGAGCGCGCAGGACATAGTCGGCGAGCGCGGCGCCGGTCTCCTCAAGCAGCGGCGCCACGAGATCCCGGTTGCCCTTGGTGCGCCCGACCGAAACCTCGCCAGCATGCCAGTCGATATCCTGCAGCTGAATTGCGCGTAGCTCACCGTTGCGAATGCCCGTCGTGGCGAGTAGCAGCAGGACGGCTCGATCGCGGATGTCGACCGGCGTCGTTGCGCCGATCGCATCGATTGCGCGCCGAAGGTACCCATGCAAGTCGCGGCGGCAAATGCGCCAAACGCCAATGAGGCGCCTTGGGACGACGCGGTCGAGATCCTGGTCATGGTGGCCAGCCCAACATAAAAACTGAAGAAATGTTCGGATGTGAGAAGTCGCCGCCGTGCGGGTGCCGGTGGTCGCCGATAGCGACACCCGCATCGCCCAACTCTACTACGTTGAGAGCGATGTTTTGGCCGCCGGCACGCCCAGCGCCATGCGCCGCCATCTTCTGCTGGCGGCGAGCGGCTCGGTGTCATCGAGGAACATGAAGTGGCCGCCTTGTCTTAGGCTCTTGATTCCTTGCAGCCCCTCGCTGGAACGACTTCGATCGATCCTCAAAGGGAGTTTGCGCCGCTGCCTTGATGAGTGGGAGCCGTTCGAAGCTTTTTCGATGCGTTCATCGACGCTGTATGACTGGCAGGCCCCAAGTATGGCGGGATGGACGTCTCCGACGCCAAGCGCCTGAAGGCTCTGGATGACGAGAACGCGAAGCTGTAGAAGCTGATCGCAGACCAGTCCATCGGTCCCATCTGTTTTGTCGGCGCGCATCGCTCTTGCCCGCTTGACGAACGTCTTGACATAGCACGGCGAGATCAACCGCACCTCGTGACCAAAGTGCTGCGATCTCGCGCGCCAGTAAGTTGACCACCGCAAATCGAGGCCGACCAGACAGGCAGGCTGCTTCTCGAAAAACCGCAGCACCTCGGCACGGCGGAGCTTCCGGTTGATGATTGAGAACCCGCAGCGTCAGCGCCGTGGATCTGGAATACCTGCTTGGCGATGTCCGGCCCGGTAGCGAATATGCAGGAGGCAAGCCCGTGACGGTCCGATACGTTGCGATAATATCATCGTCGCTGTGAACCGCCCCGGGTTTGCCGGAGGGTGGCTTCAGGGAACGGCTCCTACCTTGTGGCGTTGAAATGACGACCAGTATTTAGCACTCCGATGCTGCGGTTGCGGGCCGTTCCACTCCATCAAACGAGACACTGTTCGCTGATAGTTGTCAGCCTGGATGTTTTGCTCGACCGGCCCCTCGCGCCAGAGCCGTTTGGTGGGGCGTCGCTGCTGGGCCGTTTGGTCCCTTACCCAGCCAGCGGAACAGACGCAGACCCACATACCTCAATACCGACGAACACGCGGCCAGCGCCCACACTGTGGCGGTAATAGTTGTGCCCATCCACGCAGAATGGGGTTTATCTCCCGAAGCTTATCGCCAAGGCAGACGAGATGCTGCCCCGTCCCGTCAGTTGCTTGACCCTGCGACGCCACATCTCGACCGAAGCCACATTACGCACCAAATGTGTTCGAGCACATGGTGCGAAAATCCGCCCGCCCGGATCTGTGAGGGCGAAAGCCACGACCTCAGCCTGCCGGGAACGGAATCACTCGGCGAGACCCCTTCCGTGACCAATGTGGCCATATAAAATCAAGATGAACAGACGCTCGTATCTATATTGGACATTGGCGAACGCGTGCCTAGAGTTCGTGGGCGCTGGCCAAAATCATGACGCCCTTGGTCGCCTCTAAGCTGGTTCTAAAGCTAACGCAGGCAAATCGCCGGGAGAGTAATGCGAAATCTTAATTTCTCGGAAGCTGAGTACAAATCGCGCCTCCGTCGCGTGAAGGAACGCATGCTGACCGAGGGGGTAGATGTACTTGTCGTCACGGAGCCAGCCAACATCTACTATTTGAGTGGCTATGACGCATGGTCATTTTACACCGTGCAGGCCCTGATCGTCTTCCAAGAAGTGGAGACGCCTCTGTGGGTCGGACGGCTTATTGACTCGGCAACCGCGCATGTCACGACCTACCTACCAGCCGACCGCATTGTCCCGTATCCCGACGTCTACGTTCAGGCTGCGGATCGACACGCTGCGCAGTTTATCGCCGATATGATCCTTTGTGACTGTCCTAGCGCAAAAGTGGTGGGAGTTGAGATGGGTGCCTACTACTACACGGCTCGCGATCATGCGGAGCTGGTGAAGGCAATGCCGAACGTCCGCTTCAAGGATGTCGAACTTCTTGTGAACTGGGTCAGGTTCATAAAGAGCGAACAAGAAGTCGCGTACATGCGACAAGCTGGCGAAATCACTGAGCGCATGATGGCTCGCGCTGTTGAAGTCGCGGCCCCGGGTATTAGAGAGTGCGACGTGGCGGCAGCCATCTACCATGCCCAGATGTCGGGAACCGAATCGTGCGGCGGACTTCCCGCGACTAGCCCGCCTCATATGGGATTCGGTGCACGAGCCCGTGAAGCTCATCCGATTTTCAGCGATCGCCCTATCGATCCTAATTCCGTCGCCAATATCGAGATCTCCGGCTGTCGGCTGCGCTATCATGCCCCGATGAGTCGCACGATTTACTTTGGTGAGCCGCCTCAAAACTACCGTGACCTGGCCTCGCACGTCATAGAGGGTATCAACGCATCGCTTGACGTGATGCGGCCGGGGGCAACCTGCGAAATGATCGAGGCAGCATGGCGGAAAACGATGAGCGCTCACGGAATCGAAAAAGAGAGCCGGTTAGGATACTCGATCGGCGCGGCCTATACGCCAACATGGGGCGAGCGTACGGCTAGTATTCGTCGAGGAGATCGCACCGTTCTCCAGCCCGGGGTGGCACTCCACTTGATGGCGGGTCTCTGGCTTGAAGACACCGGTATAACGATCACCCAATCGTTGGTCGTTACGGGCAGAGGTTATGAGGCGCTCACTACAACCCCTCGTGAGCTCATTGTTAAGAACTAAGAAAATCAAGACGATAGTCTGCAGGACGTCACTGAGTATATCTCCGAGATTTACTGTGCAAGATGTTCGATATTCTGCAGAGTTCTGATTTTTGATGCGGCGACAGGATGCTCGTGAAGCAGGTAATAGCGCTCACCAGGTTCGAATGTGGCTGACCGGCTCCGGCGCGCCGGAACTGTCGCCGACCGTTGCCGCCGCACGCATGGTTGTGCTGCCAGGCGATCAGCCTAGTCTGACATAGAATGGAGTAGCAGTCATGAACAGTCACCTCAATTTCTACATCGAGGGCGCCTAGGTCTCGCCTGTCACGCCAGCCGCGCTCGACGTGATCGACCCCTCGACAGAGGAGGCCTGTACGCAAATTTTCCGTCGGCTCGAAGGCGCATGTCGACAAGGCCGTCGATGCTGCGAAGGCTGTGTTCCCGTCCTTCTCGCAGATCACCAAGGCCGAGCGGCTGACGCTGCTGCGCTGCAACCTGGAAATCTACGACGAGCGCTACGAGGACATCGCGCAGGCTGTTTCCTATGAGACGGGTACGCCGATCACATGGGCGCGCGAGGCGCAGGCCTGGGCCGGGCAGGCACATATGAAAGCGGCGATCAAGGCGCTTGAGGACTACGAGTTCTTTCGAGAAGCGCGGGACGATGATGATCGTCGGAGGCGATCGGCGTCTCTGCCCTGATCGCCCTCTGGAGCTGGCCGCTCAACCAGATCGTCTGCAAGGTGGCGCCCGCTCTCGCCGCCGGCTGCACAGTTGTGCTGAAGCCGACCGAGATCGCCCCGATCAGCCGCATTATCGTCGCCGAGATCATGCATGCCGCCGGCACGCCGAAGGGCGTGTTCAACTTGGTCAACGGCACCGGGCCGGATGTCGGACAGGTCATGGCGAGCCACCCCCACGTCGAGCGGCAATACAAAGCCAGCGTCGAAATTGTTGAGGCCGATCTGAACAGAGTCAATCTGAACCATCTCGCCGGCTAAGGATTACTATGATGAGAGGATTTCTAAAATGAGATTGAGCGAATATGTCAATTACGACGCTACCGGACTGGCACTCTAGTCTCAACAGGACAAGTAACCCCCGCGGAGTTGGCGCGGCTAGCCCGAGAGGCTCATGATGAGGTCAATCCTCGCATAAACGCCGTCATCGAGTTCTATGAAGATGCCGAAAACGTGCCTGGCGCGAGCGAGGGTCTTTTCCATGGCGTGCCTTTCCTTCGCAAGGATGCTGGTGAGACGGAAGCGCCGCCTTCAGGAACAAGGAAGCCGTCTGTTCCAAGGCTGTCGCGCTGAAATTGACAGCTATTTTTTTCAAAGCGCTCGGAAGAGCGGGCTCCGAACTATAGGAAGAACGGCCACACCGGAGCTTGG
>NZ_SRUU01000067.1 GCF_004791585.1 Mesorhizobium sp. M1C.F.Ca.ET.210.01.1.1 | reverse complement strand
CAGAAGCGAACCATCGACGACACCTGGCGACACATCGGACACCTCGTCGCCACCATAGAACCCGACGAATGCTCAAACTACTTCAACAACGCCGGATACGCTTCCGTCAAAACCTGAAGCGCTCTAGTAATGCGCGTAGCCGCTCAAAGGGCATCTCTGGGAGGCGGGAACCTCAAAGGTGCCGTCAATACCGCTGCAGGTGCGAAACCCGGACTTCCGTCCCGTCGCCTTTGCTCTCGGCGCCGCTCTTGGATTGGCCGCTTCGCGCTGCTGTTCACGTCTCGGCTTCGCACGAACGACCGGTTGCGGCTTCTGCGTCTTTTGCGACGTGGCGCTTTCCTGTTTCTTCGCTTCCGACGCCCGCTTGGCGCGGTAGCTTTTCACGGCGTCGTCCGTGTCGAGTTTCAGGCGGGCATATTGCTTAGGGGTCAGAAAGGTGGTCGGGGGCAGCTGGTTTTCTTCCTGCCACCGGCCGATGGCACGGCGCGTCTTGATGCCGAAGTCGCCGTCGGCCTCGTCGAGGTCGTAACCGGTCGCCAGCAGCCTTTCCTGCAGATCGATCCTTGCCTGTCGATCGAGGCCGATCGCGCTTTCCGTCAATTCGGTCCCGGCGTCGGTTTCCGGACTGGGTGCCGCGGCCGGAGGCTGCGCCGCCATCGCCGACCGCGGCGCGTCGCTCTCGGTATCGGCGACAGCGGCCGGTGCTTTGCCGACGGTGATCGGCGGCTTCCTGAGCTGATCGATGTTGAGGCGGGCGAGATCGGCGAACGCTCCCTTGGGGAATTGCTGCAGATAGGCTTCGTAGTGCGCGAGCGTGTTGCGCTTCGAGGCCTCGTCCCACACGCGCTGCTCGATTTCCCATCCGCGCGCATCCGTGCCCGCGGGTGCGGCTGGAGTCTCAGTGGAGGATTGCTGCGGTGCCGGGGCGGCCGGCGGCGGCGTTTGCGGGCCGATGAAGACCTCGCGGCCGAGCGAGGCATTGTGCCAGGGCCGCTGGCGCCCATCGGTTTCGGCGGTCACCTCGCCGCGAACCCGGGTCAGCGCGCTCTGGATCTCGACGCCCGGCTCGGCAAGATGCCTGGCCAGCGACATCGTGTAAGGGCTGTTGGCGCCGTTGCCGTCATAGGACACGGCGCCTGGATCGGTCGCAAAGGCGATCAGGACGCCGCCGCTGCCGACATCCGCTGAACTGACATCGATGGGCGCCAGGCCCGGCGCTGTGGTCGAGCGGCTCTTCGGCAGCGAAGCCGCGAGCGTCCTCGCCAGCGGATTGTCGCGGCAGGCGTCGAGGATGACGATTCCGACGGCCGGGTCGGGCGGGAGAGCGGCGAGCAGCTCGTCCATCTGGACGGTGCGGGTCCTGAGATGCGCAGGAGCCGTAAGCTCGGCGTCGACCGGGATCAGGTAGTTCTTGCCGTTCACCTGCATGCCGTGGCCGGCGTAGTAGATCAGCGCCGTATCGGCGTCGTAGGAGGCCTCGGTGAACTTGTTCAGCCGGTCACGCATTCCGGCATAGTCGAGGTCCACGCCTTCGATGACGTTGAACCCCGCCTTGCGCAAGACGTCGGCCATCAGGCGCGCATCGCTGGCGGGGTTGGGAAGGGCCGGCGCGTAGACATACTTGCTATTGCCGATGACCAGGGCGACCCGATTGCCGCCGGCGGCAAGGGCGTTCGCCTGCGGCAGACCGGCCGCGGCCAGGAAAATCAAACCAACAATGACGGCCCAGAACCTCATCGCGCGCACTTTCAATCAAGTTGCGGCTTTGCCTGCTTGTTCCAGTCGCAATTTCATGCGGGGACAGCCCCTTCCATGAAATATATAACACATCAGCGGGTTTGAATGTGGCTCTCCTCGCTTCAAACGTGGGTGCCAGCCGACGACTGCCTTGTCGATTTCAGCCCGCGTCCTTGCCGCACCGGACGCGCATGTCTTGAGGGAGCCCGCCTAGAACCGGGTTCGATCGGATTGACGTACGTCAAAGCGCATTTGAAATGAGTAGGCAATCATCGGCAATGTGAAGAACCTGGAAGCCGTGCTGTGCTTGAGCGAGCTTGGCAGATTTGGCAGCGAGACTATCGGATCCTCGGCGCGATCATGTTCGCGTTCGGGCTTGCCCTTTTCCTGCCGCTGACGCCTTCAGGCCAGGCGCGGGCGCATGAGTTCGGTATTTTCCAACGCGTTTCGCCAGCCAAGGTCGTCCTGTCAATTGCAGACTTCAAAGTGGATAGAGCGGCCTCGACGAAGGGCGTTCCGTCGGCGACCGCTGCGGATGATACAGGCTGTCACGACGGCGCGGCCCAGGCCGATTGCAGCCTGTGCGGGGGCGGGCACTGTTTCGGTTGTCCGGCCCTCATTCCGGCGGCGACGCCCGGAATCGGCTTTGTACCGGGGCCTGACGCCCCTGCTTTGCTGGACCAGGCAGGCTTGACGCTGACAAAGCCTGACGAAGCCTTTCGCCCTCCTCGTTCCGTTCTCTGACGACCTCGTCGGCGCAAATCTTACGCTTGCCGACGAGCCGTTCCTCGTGCCGGGCCAACGCCCGCGCCGGTCGCGAACGCGTTCGGAATCTCATGCCCCAAGGTGACGTTCCGCGACCGCCTCGTCGCCGAATAGGAGACCTCAATGTCAACACATGACCACTCGGACCACGACTATCCGCAAGGGTCTTTTCTGGCCACGCGAGCAGGTCTCGTCCTGCTTGGCTTCCTTGCGATCGGCGGGTTCCTGCTCTTCACCGAGCACCGCGCCCATGTCCTTGGCGCGCTGTTCTACCTGCTGCCGTTCGGCTGCGTTTTCATGCATTTCTTCATGCACGGAGGACATGGCCATGGCGGGCACGGCGGTCACCGTAACCAGCCCGACGAAAGGAATCCGTCATGAGCGCCGAGACACAAGCCTACGGCCTCTGGAGCCTGGTCATCGTCAACTCCGCCGTCTTCATCCTGTTCGCCTACAGCTTCTTCAAGCCGCAGACCGGGCGGGACTGGCGTTCGTTCGGCGCGTTCAGCGCGTTCCTGGTCGCGCTGTTCGCGGAAATGTACGGGTTTCCGCTCACCATCTATTTTCTGTCTGGCTGGCTGCAGGCGCGCTATCCAGGGATCGACTGGTTCTCGCACGATGCCGGGCACCTGCTGGAAATGATGTTCGGCTGGCGGGTCAATCCACACTTCGGACCGTTCCACCTGCTGAGCTTCGTCCTCATCGGCGGCGGGTTCTGGCTGATCGCGGCGGCATGGCGGGTTCTCTACGACGCGCAGCAGGGTCGCTCTCTCGCGGTGAGCGGACCGTACAGCTATATCCGCCACCCGCAATATGTCGGCTTCGTCCTGGTGATGCTCGGCTTCCTCGTTCAATGGCCGACGCTGCTGACGCTGGCGATGTTTCCGGTGCTGGTCGTCATGTATGTGAGGCTGGCGCGGGCCGAGGAGCGCGAGGCGATCGCCGAGTTCGGCGACGCGTATCGCGCATACATGAAAAATGTCCCGGGATTCCTGCCGCCGCTGGATCGCGTCCTTGCCCGATTGAGCGGCCAGTCCGGTGAAGGCAAGCCATCATGATCAGTCATTCGTAGTCGGACGCCCGACGATGTCGCTCCCAGAAACCGCATCGATGCCAGGACTGGTCCTGACGGCATATGACGGTCCCAACGACCCTGTCGAAGTCGTCGAGCGCAAGGGACTGGGTCACCCGGACACCATCTGCGATGCCCTTGCCGAAACATTCTCGCGCAATCTGTGTCAGGAGTATTCTCGACGCTTCGATCGCATCCTTCACCACAACGTGGACAAAGCGCTTCTGCTGGGCGGTCGCTCGGCGCCGGCTTTCGGGGGCGGCTCTCTTACCAGTCCGATAAACATCTATCTGGCGGGCAGGGCCACAACTGAGATCGGCGGGGAACATATTCCGATCAAAGAGATAGCGGTCGAGGGATCCAGGTCTTGGTTGAAATCCAGCCTGCACGCGCTCGATGCGGAACGTGACGTCCGGTTTCACGTGCTGACCCGACCCGGTTCAGCGGACCTGCAGGAGCTGTTTTTGCGGACGCCTGAAGCTCCCTTGGCCAATGATACTTCGATCGGCGTTGGCTATGCGCCGATGAGCGCCCTTGAAGCTCTGGTGCTCGACGTGGAACGGCACATCAACGGAAGAGACCGGATGCGCGAACATCCTGCATGGGGCGAAGATGTAAAGGTGATGGGTGTTCAACAAGGCAAGTCGGTCCGCCTGACCGTCGCCTGCGCCATGATCGGACGTCATCTCGCTCACGGCGACGATTATTTTGCCGAGAGATCCGCGCTTCGGACACTCGTGGCAGAACTTGCCGAACAGCACGGGTTCACGGAGTCCGATGTGGACGTCAATGCCGCCGATGGAGCGTCCCAAGGTGCGCTTTATCTCACCGTCACCGGGACATCGGCCGAGGCTGGGGACGACGGCCAGGTAGGCCGCGGCAACAGGGTCAATGGCTTGATCACTCCCTGTCGGCCAATGAGCCTTGAAGCGGCCGCAGGCAAGAACCCGGTGTCGCACGTCGGGAAGATCTACAACATCGCGGCGCGTGATATCGCCGAGACGATCTGTGCTGCCCTGTCCGAGGTCGTAGCCGCCGAGTGCATGCTGGTGAGCCGGATCGGCGAGCCGGTGACCCGACCCGCCCTCGTGCAACTGAAAGTCGCGACGCGCGACGGCTTCCCGATCGCAGAGATCAAGCGACCCGCGGAGGCAATCACAGCAGATCGCCTGAACAGGATTCCGAAGCTCATCGAAGATTTCGTCGCTGGCAGGATAGCCACGTTTTGAGGACGCGGCCGAGGCAGGTTCGAAAATCATGGCTGAAAAAGTATTTGCAGCTCAGGATCTGACCAAGACCTATGTCTCGGGCGAGACGGAGGTGCACGCGCTGCGCGGCGTGGATCTCGACATTTTCGCCGGCGAGGTGGTGGTGATGCTGGGCCCCTCGGGCAGCGGGAAATCGACACTGCTCAACATCATGGGCGGGCTCGATCACGCGACCAGCGGCGAGCTGTCGTTCAAGGATCTGCGGCTGACCGACCTCGATGACCGGGGACTGACATCCTATCGCCGCCGCCACGTCGGCTTCGTCTTCCAGTTCTACAATCTGATCCCCAGCCTCACGGCCTACGAGAACGTCGCGCTGGTCACAGAGATATCCGACGATCCGATGCGGCCCGAGAATGCTCTCGCTCTCGTCGGGCTGGAGCTGCGCATGCATCATTTTCCGGCGCAGCTGTCGGGCGGCGAACAGCAGCGCGTCGCCATCGCCCGCGCGATCGCCAAGCGTCCGGAGGTGCTGCTCTGCGACGAGCCGACAGGCGCGCTCGACTCCAGGACGGGCGTTCGGGTGATCGACGCGCTGATGAAGGTCAATGCCGAGCTGGGCACGACCACCGTCATCATCACCCACAACGCCATCATCCAGGAAGTCGCGCACAGGGTCCTGTTCTTCAGCGACGGGCAGATATCGAAGGCCGTCACCAACGAGGCCCGCCGCGCCGTCAGCGAGCTTCAGTGGTGAAAGGCATGCGCGCCCTGGACACAAAACTCTTCCGTGACCTGGTGCGCCTTTGGGCGCAGGCGCTGGCCATTGCGCTCGTGGTCGGCGGCGGGGTGGCGACACTTCTTCTCGCCGTCGGCTCGTACCGTTCTCTCGATGAGACGAGGACTGCCTATTACGAGCGCTACGGTTTCGCCGATGTCTTCGCAACGGCGCGGCGGGCACCGAGGGCGCTCGTCCGCCGGATCGCGGAAATTCCCGGCGTCGCGGCCGTCGATGCGCGGATCGCGCAGTTCGCCCTCCTCGACATACCGGGCCAGACCGCACCGGCCACCGGCGTGGTCGTCTCGCTGCCCGAGGTCGGCGAGCCGAAGCTCAATCGCCTCTATATGCGTGCCGGCCGAACTCCCGATCCCGGCCGCGACGACGAAGTCGTCGTCAATGAAAACTTCGCCGAAGCACACCGGTTCACCCTGGGCTCAGGCTTCGCGGCAATCCTCAACGGCCGCAAGCGCGACCTGAGGATCGTCGGCATCGCCCTTTCTCCCGAGTACATCTATGCGGTCGGTCCTGGCGACATCATGCCGGACGGCCGCCGCTTCGGTGTCATCTGGATGTCCGAACGGACCCTCGCCAGCGCCTACGATCTGGAAGATGCCTTTTCGTCCGTGTCGCTGAAGCTGCTGCCGGGAACGTCGGAGCGCGAGGCGATGACGCGTCTTGACGACCTGCTGGACCGCTATGGCGGGCGCGCTGCCTACGGGCGCAAGGACCAGACATCGCATGCCTGGCTCGATCACGAGCTCGACATGCTCAACAACATGAGCCGCACGCTGCCGCCGATCTTCCTGCTGGTCTCGGCGTTCCTGGTGAACCTTACTCTCAGCCGCCTCGTTTCCCTCGAGCGCGAACAGATCGGCCTTATGAAGGCGCTCGGCTACCGCAACGCCAGCGTCGTCCTGCACTACCTGAAATTCGTGGGCATCATCACGGCGGTCGGCATCGTTATCGGCAGCGTGGTCGGCACTTGGCTCGGCAGCTATGTGACCGGAATATTCGCGGACTTCTTCCGCTTCCCCTTTCTCCTGTTCACCAAGAGTCCCGATCTCTACGTCGCAGCGGCGGGATTGAGCCTGCTTGCCGCAGCGGTAGGCGCGCTGCGCGCCTTGCGCGAAGTCGTCAATCTGGCTCCTGCCGTCGCCATGCAGCCGCCGGCTCCACCGGTTTTCCACCGAACGCTGCCGTTGAGGCTCAGCCTGGCCGGCGTGGTATCGCAACCGACGAGGATGATGCTGCGCAACATCGCGCGTCATCCAGTTCGATCCACTTTCACCGCGCTCGGCATGTCGCTGGCTACGGCAATCCTGATCGTGTCGCTCTTCACCGGGGGCACCATGGAGCAGCTTATCGACGTCACCTACTTTCTCGCGGATCGCCAGGACGCGACCGTGAGCTTCTTCGAGAAGCGCCCTCAGGAAGTGGCCTTCCAGATTGCGAGACTTCCCGGAGCTCTGAACGCAGAGCCTTACCGGGAAGTCCCGGTCCGCATCCGCAACGGCCATGTCGAGCGCCGCATCATGATCCGCGCCAGGCCGCCCGGCGCGGAGCTCAACCGCATCATCGATGCCGACCTGCAGCCTGTAGTCCTGCCGCAATCAGGCCTCGCGATCTCGGATATGCTGGCCAAGATCCTCAAGGTGCGGGTTGGGGACACTGTCGAAGTCGATTTGCTCGACGGCCAGCGGCGCACCGTCTCGCTTCCCGTGGCGGCGCTGGTCGAGGACTATCTCGGCATGCGCGGGATGATGGATCAGGAAGCGCTCGCCAGGCTGCTGCGCGAAGCGCCGATGGCGAATGGCATCAATGTCAGCCTGGACACCGACAGGCAGGACGAGTTCTACGCAGCGGTCAAGACCATGCCGGTCGTGAGCAGCTTGGCTCTGCGGACGGCGTCTCTCGCCAGTTTCCGCGATGTCGTAGCGCTGCTGGTCACGACGATGTCCAGCATCTACACGGGGCTCGCGGCTGTCATAGCGTTCGGCGTGGTTTACAATAACGCCCGCGTCTCCCTGTCCGAACGCGCCAGAGAGCTGGCGAGCCTGCGGGTCCTGGGCTTCACCCGCGGCGAGGTGCTGCGCATCCTGCTGCTTGAACTCGCGCTGTTGACCCTGATGGCGCAGCCGCCTGGCTGGGCGATAGGCTACGGCCTTGCCTGGATCATGAAGACGAATCTGGCCGGGGAACTGATGCGGGTGCGCCTGGTCGTCGAGCCTGCCACCTATGTTTTCGCCAGCGCGATTGTCATTGCAGCGGCTGTGCTCTCAGCCCTGATCGTCCGCAGGCGGGTTAATCAACTCGACCTCGTTGCTGTTCTCAAGACGCGGGATTGAAGACCATGCGCACCAACTGGATGAAGAAAATCGGCAGCATTGCGGCCCTTGGCTTGGTCGCCGCGGCGGCGGTGTGGTTCGCATGGCCGCAGCCGATTCTCGTTGACCTAGCGACAGTTGCCAAGGGCCCAATGGAGGTCACGGTCGACGATGAAGCCAAGACCCAGGTGCGGCACATCTATACGGTGTCGGCGCCAATCGCCGGCAAGGTCCTCAGGATCTCGCCGCCGCATCATGTCGGGGACGAGGTCACCAAGGACGAGACCGTGGTGGCGGTGATGCAGCCGGCCACCCCCAGCTTTCATGATGTCCGCACACATGAGGAGTTGCTGGCGGCGCTTGGGGCGGCCGAAGCGGCCGTGACATTCGCGGAGGCGGAGGTGAAACGTCTTGAGGCGGCGCTTGCATATTCGCGCACCGAACTCGATCGCGCGGGAAGGCTAGCCAAGTCCGGAGCGATTTCGCAGAATGCCCTCGACAAGGCGAAGTTCGAAGTCGACACCAACGAGGCAGCCTTGGCGAGCGCGAAGGCGCAGGTCGAAGTCCGGCGCAACGAACAGGCGATGATCCAGGCGCGGCTCGGCCAGCCCGCCGGAGATGTTCCACAATCAGATCCGGCTTGCTGCATCCAACTTCGTGCGCCAGTGAGTGGCCGCATCCTGAAGATCGTTCAGGAGAGCGAGGGCATGGTCCAGCCGGGCGCACCGCTTGTCGAGATCGGCGACCCGCGCGATCTGCAGGTGGCGGCGGACCTGCTCTCGACCGACGCGGTCCAGATCAGGCCCGGTGCCTCCGTTCGTATCGACGGCTGGGGCGGGCGCGCGCTTCAGGGCAAGGTGACGCGGGTCGACCCAGCCGGTTTTCTCAAGGTCTCGGCGCTTGGGATCGAGGAGCAGCGCGTCCACACCGAGATCGATATCGTCGACCCCGCCGAAATGTGGTCGCAGCTCGGGCACGATTATCGTGTGATCGTGCACGTGACGAGTTGGCAAGGCGACAATGTCCTTACCGTCCCGGTAGCGGCACTGTTCCGGCAGGGCGATGACTGGGCTGTCTATCTCGCCAAGGACGGACGCGCGCGTACGACCGTGGTCAAGATCGGCCGCCGGGACAACAAGGTGGCCGAGGTCGAGTCGGGCCTCTCGGAAGGCGATCGGGTCGTGCTGCACCCGAGCGACCGGGTGGGCGACGGGGTTGCCGTGCACGAGCGGAACGTTCGATATGAGCGACCCGAGACATAGGTGACGGAACGTACCGGACACATGGGTAACACTTTTGGCTTTGGCCGGAGGTGTTGATGCCGTGGAGAGAGTGTTCGGTGATGGAGGAACGTCTTCGTTTCGTGGCCCGTCTTCTCGAGGGAGAAGGGATGAGCGAGGTGTGCCGAGCATTCGGCATCTCGCGCAAGACCGGCTACAAGATCTTCAACCGCTACCAGGATGAAGGGCTGGAGGCGCT
>NZ_SRUU01000066.1 GCF_004791585.1 Mesorhizobium sp. M1C.F.Ca.ET.210.01.1.1 | reverse complement strand
CAGAAGCGAACCATCGACGACACCTGGCGACACATCGGACACCTCGTCGCCACCATAGAACCCGACGAATGCTCAAACTACTTCAACAACGCCGGATACGCTTCCGTCAAAACCTGAAGCGCTCTAGCCGCGGCAGGCGCTGCGTGCCGCCGAAGGTCGGCGGCATGGCGAGCTTGATCTCCGGCTTGGCTAACAGGGCGCGGTCGCTGGCGATGGCCAGCGGCACCGCTTCGGTGATCTCGCAGCCGCCGCCGAAGGCAAGGCCGTTGACGGCGGCGATGACCGGCTTGCGGAAGGGTTCCAGCCGCGCCGTCAGCCGCTGGCCGCGCATGACGAAGTCGCGCAGCGCCACATCGGTGCCTTCGGCCACGCTTAACGCGAATTCATGGATGTCGCCGCCGGCCGAGAAGGCGCGCTCCCCTGCCCCGGTGAGGATCACGGCGCGGACCGCATCATCGGTCTCGATCCTGTCGAGGAGCACCAGCAGACGGTCGATCAAAGCGTAGTTCAAGGCGTTGAGTTTTTCAGGGCGGTTGAGCGTCAGCACCGCGACTCGGTTGCGCATCTCGCACAGCACAGGCTCGGTCATCATCTATTCCTTTCCGGCATGGAGCACGGCCGCAAAAGGATCAGCTTTCAGCTTGTTTGTATATTCACTAGTCGGTATACATCACTGAATGAGTGAGAAGGTCAATCACACCAAAAAACGCCTCGTCGACGCGGCGGCGAAGCTGTTCTATGCCGAGGGCATCGGCCGCGTCAGCGTCGATGCCGTGGCGGAAAAGGCGGGGCTTACCAAGCGCACGCTCTACTACCACTTCAAGAGCAAGGACGAGCTGATCACGGCCTATCTCGACAGCCGCGACCAGCCGAACCTCAAGCAGATGGCCGGCTGGTTCGAGGCCGCGGAAGGCGGCGCGGACAAGAAGGTCACGGCGATCTTCACCCACCTGGCGCGTGTGGCGCGGCACGTCAAATGGAAAGGCTGCGGCTTCCTGCGCACGGCCGCCGAGCTCGCCGCGATGCCCGGCCATCCGGCGGTGAAGGCCGGCTCGCGCCACAAGAGCAATTTCGAGAAATGGCTGGCGGGCGAGCTTTCGAGCCATGGCGTGCGCGAGCCGAAGATGCTGGCGCGCGAGATCGTGCTTCTGATGGACGGCGCCTTTTCCAGCATGCTGATCCACCACGATCCCGACTACATCACGGCCGCCGGCCACGCCGCCGCGACGCTGGTGCGGGCACGGATGGGACCGGCGACGTAGATCTCGGCTTCGAGCCGGCCGAGCGCGGCGATATCACCGCCATGCCGCCCCCCTGCCGCGTCGGAGGGAGGCTTGGCCGGCTCGTCGCGAACGGGTAGTCCTGGCGCGCGCTGGACCAAAAACCCCGGGAAAGGATTAGGGCCAGCCCGCCTGACTTGGATGGTGCAATGCAGGAAGCGGATGGTCATTATAAGGAGACCCTTTATAACGGTCGCCGAGATTTCCGACTTAGCCAAGGGGAGACGATGCGCTACATACGTCCGCAATCAATGGAAGACGCCGTGGGCCTGTTGGCCGGCGCGGCCGGCCCGGCCGCCATCCTTGCCGGAGGCAGCGACCTCCTGGTGAGGATGAAGGGCGGCTTTGTCGAGCCCGAGCTGATCGTCGACATCAAGGCGATCGCCGGCCTGAGCGACATCACGGAAACGGCCGACGGGTTCAGAATAGGCGCCGCTGTGCCCTGCGCGGTGCTGGGCGAGAACGCGGCCCTGAAGAAGGCGTGGCCGGGTGTCGTCGAGGCGGCCAAGCTGATCGGCTCCAAGCAGGTGCAGGGACGCTGCACCATCGTCGGCAATCTCTGCAACGCCTCGCCCGCCGCTGACAGCGTGCCGGCGCTGGTGGCCGCCGGCGCCAAGGCGGTTGTCGCCGGGCCGGGCGGCAAGCGCACCATTGCCGTCGAGAGCGTGCCGACCGGACCGGGCAAGACGTCGCTCGCCAAGGGCGAGATCATCGAGGCGATCCTGCTCGACAAGCGCCCGCCGCATGCCGGCGACGCCTATCAGCGCTTCATCCCGCGCACCGAGATGGACATCGCGGTGGTGAGCGCCGGCGTGAACCTGACGGTCGGCGACAACGGCGTCGTCAAGGCGGCCCGCGTGGCGGTGGGTGCGGCGGCGCCGACGGTGCTGCTGGTCGAGGAAGCGGCGCAGGTGCTCATCGGCTCGAAGCTCGATGAAGCCACGCTTGAGCGGCTGGCGAAGATCTGCTCGGGCGCCTGCCGTCCCATCGACGACAAGCGGGGCACCATCGAATTCAGACGGAAAGTCGCGGGTGTGCTGGCCAAGCGTGTGGCCGCAATCGCTTATGAACGTGCAGGAGGCAAATGATGGCCGGTGTAGCGGTTTCAACGACAATCAACGGCGATCACGTCGAATATCTGTGCCAGCCGGACGAGACGCTGCTCGAAGTGCTGCGTGACCGGCTGGGCCTGACCGGCGCCAAGGAAGGCTGCGGCACCGGCGACTGCGGCGCATGCAGCGTCATCGTCGACGACAGGCTGGTGTGCTCGTGCCTGGTGCTGGGCGCGGAAGCCGAAGGCCGGCAGATCGAGACCATCGAGGGCATGGCGCATGGCGACCAGCTGCATCCGCTGCAGCAGAAGTTCCTGGAGCACGCCGCACTTCAGTGCGGCATCTGCACGCCGGGTTTCCTGATCGCGGCCAAGGACCTCTTGGCGAAGAACCCCGACCCGACCGAGGAGGAGATCCGCTTCGGCCTCGCGGGGAACCTCTGCCGCTGCACCGGCTATGACAAGATCGTGCGCGCCGTTCAGGACGCGGCCAACGTGATGAAGGGAGCCTGACGCATGAATTTCGATCCGCGCTACTCGGGACGCAGCTTCACGTCCGTCGGCACCCGCCCCATCCGCCCCGACGGCGTCGACAAGGTGACGGGACGCGCCCGCTACGGCGCCGACTTCAACATGGCAGGCCAGCTTGTCGGGCGCATCCTGCGCAGCCCGCATGCCCACGCCATCATTAGGAAGATCGACACCTCGAAGGCGGAAAAGCTCGCCGGCGTGAAGGCGGTGATCACGGCGAAAGACCTGCCGGACCTCACCGATGGCGATGCCGCCATGTACGACATCCTCGACAACTCGATGGCGCGCACCAAGGCGCTCTATGACGGCCATGCGGTGGCCGCGGTCGCCGCGATCGACGCCCGCACCGCCAGGCAGGCGCTGAAGCTGATCGAGGTCGACTATGAGGTGCTGCCGCATGTGACCGATGTCGACGAGGCGATGAAGCATTCGGCACCGCTGATCAACGACGCCATCTTCACCGAGGGCCTCGAGGAAAAGCCGGTAAAGCCTTCCAACGTCACCAAGCGCACGCAATACGGCCATGGCGACGTCCACCAGGGTTTCGGCGAGGCCGATTTCGTCGTCGAGCGCTCCTTCAAGACCGAGCAGACGCACCAGGGCTATATCGAGCCGCATGCCTGCGTGGCGAGCGTCAATCCCGACGGCACGGCGGACCTGTGGGTGTGCACGCAAGGCCATTTCGTCTACCGCCAGCACTGCGCGCAACTGCTCGGGCTCGAAGCCTCGAAGCTGCGCGTCACCTCCTCCGAGATCGGCGGCGGTTTTGGTGGCAAGACCCATGTCTGGGCGGAACCCGTGGCGCTGGCGCTATCGCGCAAGGCCGGCCGCCCGGTGAAGCTCGTCATGACCCGCGACGAGGTGTTCCGCGCTTCGGGCCCGACCAGCGCCACCTCGATCGACGTCAAGATCGGCGCCAAAAAGGACGGCACGATCACTGCCGCGGAAGCGACGCTGCGCTATAGCTGCGGCCCCTATGCCGGCATGTGGGCCGAGATCGGCGCCATGACGGCGTTCGCCTGCTACAAGCTGGAGAACGTCAAGACCGTCGGCTACGAGGTGCTGGTCAACCGGCCGAAGACGGCGGCCTATCGCGCGCCCTCGGCACCGATGGCGGCGTTTGCGGTGGAAAGTGCTGTCGACGAGCTTGCCAAGGAGATCGGCATCGACCCGGTCGACTTCCGCATCAAGAACGCCGCCCAGGAAGGCACGCGCGCCTCCTACGGCCCGGTCTACGGCCCGATCGGCATCGGCCCGACGCTGGAAGCGGTGAAGAACCATCCGCACATGAAGGCGCCGCTGGGCACGAACCAGGGGCGCGGCATGGCCTGCGGCTTCTGGTTCAACTTCGGCGGCCAGACCTGCACCGACTTGAACATCGGCATGGACGGCTCGGTCTCGCTCGCCGTCGGCACGGTGGACGTCGGCGGCTCCCGCGCGTCGCTGTCGCTGGTGGCGGCGGAGGAGCTCGGCATCGACTATGCTCATGTCAAGGCGATCGTCGCCGACACCTCTTCCCTCGGCTACAACGACATGACCGACGGCAGCCGCGGCACCTTCTCCTCCTCGATGGCCACCATCTCGGCCGCCCGCAACGCGATCAAGATCCTGCGCGAGCGCGCCGCGCAGATGTGGGACATTTCGGTCGACGACGTGGCCTGGGAAAAGGGCCATGCGGTCGCCAAGGGCGAGAAGCACGGCAATCTCGGCAAACTGTCGCTGAAGGAGATCGCCGCCGAGTCGGGCAAGACCGGCGGGCCGATCGCCGGCCACAGCGAGCTCGTCGCCGACGGCGCGGGCGTCTCCTTCGCCACCCATATCTGCGACATCGAGGTCGACCCCGAGACCGGCTCGACCCGGGTGCTGCGCTACACGGTGGTGCAGGACGCCGGCAAGGCGGTGCACCCGACCTATGTCGAGGGCCAGTACCAGGGGGGTGCGGCGCAAGGCATCGGCTGGGCGCTCAACGAGGAGTATATCTACGGCAAGGACGGGCGGCTGCAGAACCCGGGCTTCCTCGACTACCGCATCCCGGTGTGCTCCGACCTGCCGATGATCGACACGCAGATCCTCGAGATCCCCAACCCCAACCACCCCTATGGGGTGCGCGGCGTCGGCGAGACCTCGATCGTGCCGCCGCTGGCAGCGATCGCCAACGCGGTGTCGAACGCGGTGGGCGTGCGCATGAGCCACATCCCGATGTCGCCGCCGCGCATCCTCGCGGCGCTGGAGGCCGAACGGGAGAGGTTTTCGCGCTAATGGTCGAAGTGACGCTCTGGGGCTCGCTGGGCGCTGCCGCCGGAGGCCAGAGCAAGCTCGACATCGAGGCCAAGGACATCAGGGAGCTGTTCCGCAAACTTTCGGAACAGTATCCCGCCTTCGAACCCCTGATCGATCGCGGCATCGCTGTCGCGATCGACGGCACGATCTATCGCGATACGTGGTCGAAGGAACTGCCGCCTGGTGCGGAGATTTTTTTGCTGCCGCGACTGGCTGGGGGATAGGCGGAGCGGCGTCGCCTCCACCGAGTTTTTACGTCCCTATAGGCCCGCAAGGGCCTGAGCGGTCAGCAGCCGAGCCACCAGGCGGTACTGCTCTACGAGGAAATCATCATTGGTGAACCATTCGGCATAGGGCGCCATGCGAACGCCTTTCGCTTCAGAATCCTTGATTTGGCTGGCGCCGGCGAACATCAACCGGTTGCCGTCCGATGAACGGACCATCTCAGCGCTGACGGTCATTGCAATCCCTCGCCCGTCGTTAACTGGTACGCTCAATGCGTGGTAGACGTTGATCTTCAGCCTGGCGGAGGCGGTCGATGCCGCGTCTGTTACGCGGTATCCCTTGCCAATGAGGTCTTCCTTCGCCTGGCTCTCGATGAGCTCGCGGAGGTTGGTGCGCGTATCCACGACCTCCTGAAGACGAGAAGTAGCCTCTGCCACAGTGGCGGGCACTTTCCCGGAACTTGCATCTGCCTCACTTGAATTTGGGGCAAAGACGGAGGCTTTCGACAGCTGCACAGGCTCCACGTAGACCAAGCCCATGGAGGCCTTGCTCTGCGGGTCAATGGAGGACGAGACGCAAGCGGTAAGAGCGACCGCGACAAGGGCAATAAAACTGCGGCGAAGCAATGGAACCTCCAAATTTTCAAAGTCGATTCGCGATACTACGGAACAGGTTATTCGGGGATTACCGCACACGACAAACTGGTCGGGGTAGCGCGGACTGCGATCCGACCGAGGTCAGAACTGCGAACCTCAGTGATAAGGTTGATGCTTTGAATCTGCGGCCGCCAAGCGGGGGTGTAGACCCCCTCGTTGACGCGATTTGGGTGGCGGATCAGTATAGCAAGGGCGCAAAGAGCGACACCTCATGCTGGTGGGAGGACAAAAATGTATCCACTTGTCATCGACGCGAAGCCTCAACCTATTTCAGTTGATCCAGCCAACGCTGCAGTTCTCGTCGTGGATATGCAGAATGACTTCGGCTCCAAAGGTGGAATGTTCGACAGAGCCGGAATCGATATCTCCGGAATTCAACGGGCTGTCGGCCCTACTGCCCGTGTAATAGCTGCCGCTCGCGACTTGAGAATGCCGGTCGTCTATCTCAAGATGGGGTATTCTTCTGACCTTTCGGACCTTGGCACATCGGATGCGCCCAACCGTATCCGACATCTCCAGATCTTTCGGGTCGGTGACAGCATGACAGCCCCGGATGGCAGCGAATGTCGGATTCTGATCCGCGACACCTGGGGAACAGATATCGTTAGCGACCTCAAGCCAGAAGCAGAAGATGTCGTCCTCTACAAAACGCGGTTCAGCGGTTTCTACGATACCGAACTCGATACTGTTCTGAAGAACGCAGACATAAAATACCTCGTCGTGACAGGATGCACGACCAGCGTATGTGTGGAATCGACAATTCGGGATGCCTTCTTCAGGGATTATCACTGCATACTGCTGACGGATTGCACCAGCGAGCCCATCGCATCGGACGCGTCAAGGAGCAATCATGATGCCTCGATCACGCTCGTGCAGATACTCTTTGGATGGACCTCGACGGCCGACCATTTCCTGAAGGCGATCGAGGAGCGAGTTCATGAGCGTGTTGAACTGGCCGAATGAGCTGGTGTGGCCTCGGCGAGCCCTCGCGCCATTTTTGCTTTGGCCCTTCCCGGGTTTTTCAAAGAGAAAAGCGCCAGCTTTTCTCTTCTGGAATCTGGATATCTGGGGTCTGGACTCTGGCTTATGGAATATGGGGCTTATCCCTGGCCTGAACCCGTGGCTTATCCAAGCGCGGAATTGCGCCGCACTTCCAACGGCTTGGGTTGTGGCATTTCAGCGTGCTTTTTACGCGCGTGCGCACTTGCCGACGATCTCCTGTCGTTGTCGGCGCATATTGAACAAAACGGGAACAAAAATGTCAAGCCGATCATCGACCTGCTAGGAATTTGCTCCTTATCAACACGGATCAGCGGGCGAGAGGGGTGCGGTAAGCGCTGCGGGCGCGGCCGGCGCGTTCCGCGTCCAGTATGTAACTTGGACACGCCCAGAGCGTAGGCACCATATCTCTGTGAAGAGCGATCACACAACGGATTTGGTGATCTCTCTGGCCACCCGAATCCTCAAAGCATCGGTATCCAGCTTTTGAAATTCGGCGAAGTTATAGTGCCATCTAATCTGATTCAGAAGAGACGTGCGGTCAAAATTGGCGTAAATCTCAAGCATCCGATCGTAGAACCTCAATGCTTCGGTAATAGCTTCTCGGGGTCCTTCGGGCTTCCCAAAAATCGTGTTTCCGAATTTCTTGGCGGCTTCAGCCTCCTGGGGTGTGAGCGGGACTTTGACGAAAATTTGTTGATTGGTTTTCTCGTCCACCACCACAACCGTCGCCTCTTGATCCATCGAAGCAATTTCCCGAATCCGGCCGACACCCTCGCTGCCGTCGCCTCTTGGATACTGGATAAGCCTCCCAATCCTTAATGTTTCTATTGGCTGGCCTTGGTCGTCCAACAACTCATCGGGCACACCTTCGAAGCTGTTTGGCACCCGCTGAACCAGGGACAAGCAATCATGCACCCACCGCATAGGCCGATGTTTGTCATGGTTATCCATTGCGGTCTCGATTTCCACGACGCCGTCGCGGAAATCCGCCATTCCAAATCCCACAAGCAGCGCGAAAAAACCTAGGTTCGATGCGCCGTTATTGACCAAGTCCTGGTTGTTAGTCACAAAAACGTAAGCCGGCGAAGGAGGCGTTCCGCCGACAGTAATTTCCTCAGCGGCCTTGATACCAGCGACGATGAGCTCGCGCAGGCGATCAATTTGATCCGGCCTAATGTCCGCGTCGATACCTAACTCAAACCAATAGACGGGGTTTTCGAGAGCTTTCTTTGAAGCTTTGTAGAGCTTGTCACGAAACCAGCCATGCAGTTCGTCCAAGAACGCGCCGCTGTGCAATTCGAATGGCGATTTCCAATTCTGCCTTCGTTTGGCTTCGACTGCGTAGGTCACACCATTCTGGAATGTGGCGAAGAACTCGGGCTTAGGTGCATTGCCAGTGCCATCCTCAGCGCCATTGATCCGTGCGCCCGCCACGGCAAATGCCGAAGCCACAAGAGCTTCATATACCGCGGGGGCGAAGCTCTCGGGGTGCCGTAATCTTATTAGGAGATTCTGCTGCGGCTTGTCATTGTGCTCGATGAGATAAAGAGCGTAGGCAAGACGAGTTAACGCCGACACGTCTTCCCTTTGGGGGGAGGAGCGCACCGCCTTCAGCTTGCCTAGCTGCCTCAGAGAAACCATCCAGCCAGCGAAAGAGCTGGTGATCTGGAGTCTTTTTGGACGCCTCGTCGCCCCACTCGCGACCAATCACATTCTTGAGGTTGTCTAACAAGAAGTCGGTTACAAATCGCCATCGAGGCGAATAGACCATCCTCTTTCCTACCACGACAACTCGACGACCGTTGTGCAGCGCCGTAATCATTGGTCTACCGTGGCCCTGCTGACGCTTGCGGAGCATCTCCTCCGCTTCCTTGATCCGCCCTCGCTCCGCGAGTTGTTGTTCAATACCTTTGTCCGTAGTTGCCGATGTATTGAAGCGACCATGGCAATGCTTG
This sequence comes from Mesorhizobium sp. M1C.F.Ca.ET.210.01.1.1, assembly GCF_004791585.1. Lineage (GTDB taxonomy): Bacteria > Pseudomonadota > Alphaproteobacteria > Rhizobiales > Rhizobiaceae > Mesorhizobium. The sequence continues at coordinate 1,958 of NZ_SRUU01000066.1, read as the reverse complement.
TACCGCAACCCGCTTTCGCAGGGGCAAGGTTCATTTCTCCGCGTAAAAAGGGATCGACTCCGCGTGTCCGAATTCATCCGGCGTTGTTAACATAGAACGACAAATTTGGCAGTTGTCGCAAAGCAAGCCGAACCGCCTCTTCACCCAAGAGTAAACTTGCAAGCCAGCCTTTTGCCTTCGCGCCTAGGCTCGGCTCCGCATTCGCCTCCAGCGCCTCGAACCGTTCGCCGATGCGCAGGCGCAGCCATTCGCCATGCTGCCACTCAGGCCGACCCGCGTAGTGGATATGGGCGTGATAGCTGGCGATCTCTGAAAACGGTTTTGGAATGGCCGTGTCTTCGTTCAAATGGAATCGACCTGCTAGCAGACCTGTGCTCTAATTGCTCAACGTTGAGAGGGGGCACAATGTATCGGGCTGTCGCTTTGACTGCCGCGCTAGCACTTGCTGGTTGCGCAACTACATCAGAAATGCCGCTAGCCCCAAATGTGGTACGGCTGGATACTCACGCAAGCGGGGCGCTTTTCACCGGGTCTGCCGGTGCGATCACGATGAAGAAGGCAGCCGAAGCGACGTTGTCTCGCGGCTATACACATTTTCGTTTTGACCAAGCCTCAACTGCTTCCGGCTCTCGGTTTGTCGGCATGTCCAGCAATACATTTGGAAGCGCCAATGCAGCAGTCATGGGCAACACCGCTTACGGCAACTACAGCGGCACGACGATTTCGACACCGATGTATGCGCCGACAGCTGACATCGGTGTCACGGTGGTGATGTTTCACGCAGATGAGCCTGGCGCCCAAGGTGCATTTGATGCCGCTGAAGTCATGAAGAAGGGGGGGCGGGTGTGATGGGTGTAAGGGAGGCGCATTTCGAAACGGAGATCAAGAACCCGCTAGGGGAAGCAAGCCCATTTGGTACTGCCACCCCCTAAGCCCCCAGCGTCGGCTCCGTATTCACCTCCAGCGCCTCTTCCGCCTCATCCTCCTCGCCAAGGATCTCCCCGTTCACCACCAACGCCCGCCCGATCCAGATCGGGTCGATCAGATGGTCGCACTTGGGGTTGGTGGTGTTGGGGTGGATGCGGATGCTCAAGCCGCCGTGGTTCAGCATCAGCCATGGAACGAGCGTTGCAAAAATCCCGGTCGCGAACGAGACCTGTTACATGGCCTGCTGATGCGGGCCGACCGGCTCGTCGCGCCAGTTGCCCAGGCGCACGCGGAAACGTTCGCCGATGCGCAGGCGCAGCCATTCGGCATGCCGCAGCTCAGGCCGGACCGTAGTTGATACGGGCGTGACAGTTGGCGATCCTCAAGAGAGGCCTTCGCCGCCGCATAGGTACCCTGAGCGGTTGTCGTCTATGAGACCACCTTGGGCCTGCGGCGCCACTTCACCGGCGCGACGAGCCGTCCCTGCCATCGGCGAAGCGCCCTCCTCGGCTGCTCGCGACAACCATCGCCGGCGCCCACCCAAGGCCGCGCCATGCGAGCCAAAGCAAAACGGCTTGACCGGCCAAGCCTACGACAATCGAAGTAACAGCTATCCCCGAGATGAAATCGGAATCCATGTTTGCGAGCCCCCGCTTCGCTTAATTTACGAGTTGAAGTATTGGCTTGACCCGCGCGCGAGTCGAGGCCAACATCTACCTAAAATGGACTAAGCCGAATGGGGTATACTGAGACCGACGAAGCATTTTGAAGCAATTCCAGAAAGCGCGGCGGATTTTTCTGGCGCTTCGTCATCCTCGGGCTTGACCCGAGGATCCATGCCGTAACGCGCGCCGAAGAACACGGCGGCTCAGAATTCCGCACCGTTGTAACGCTCGGATGTAACGGCATGGCAACTGTGTTCATGCGAAAGCTGTTTTATCTCGAATGATGGCGTTGAGGACGACCAGGAGCTTCCTTGCGACGGCGATGATGGCGAGTTTCTTGGAGCCGGAGCGGGCCGCAAGGTCGGT
>NZ_SRUU01000065.1 GCF_004791585.1 Mesorhizobium sp. M1C.F.Ca.ET.210.01.1.1 | reverse complement strand
CTGCTCTGGGCGCCATTCGCGCCAACGATCGCTTCAAAGCCTTCTACACCGCGCTCGCGGCTCGATCCGGTTCGAAGAAACTCGCAATCGTGGCCGTCGCCAGAAAGCTTCTCGTCACACTCAATGCTATCATCCGCGACAAAACCGCCTTCGCATGAACACAGTTGCCATGCCGTGATTTTGAAGCGTTGCAGCGGTGCAGAATTCTGCTCCGTTTGCACCTTTCGCCGAGGTCACGGAATGGATCCTTGGGTCAAGCCCCGAGGATGACGAAGGAATAGGCTTACGCTCCAAAGACCTTCCTGCCGCCGATCCAGACGTTCTTCACGTCCAGCCCCTCCGACAGCGCAACGATGTCGGCGGCGGTACCATTGGCGAAGCGGCCGAGCCGGTGCGCCTGGCCGATCGCCTCGGCGGGGTAGAGTGAGGCCATGCGTAGCGCTTCGTCGAGATCGAGCCCGACGACACGGTGGACGAAGCGCACGGTGGAGATCATATCGAGATCGGCGCCGGCCAGCGTGCCGTCGGCAAGCCTGAGACTCCCGTCCTTGCGGTAGATGGTGCGGCCGTTCAGCGTGAAGGAGGTCATGTCGGTGCCGATCGTCGCCATGGCGTCGGTGACCAGCAGGATCTTGCCCGGGCCTTTCTTGGCGTTGAGCGCAAGTTGCATCGTGCCGGGATGGACGTGAATGCCGTCGGCGATGATACCGGCGTAGAGACTGCCTGTGTCAACGGCCGCGCCGGCCAGCCCCGGCTCGCGATTGCCGATCTGGCTCATGGCATTGAAGAGGTGCGTGACGACGGTGGCACCGGCCCCGGCGAAGGCAACTGCCGTGGCATAGCCGGTGTCGGAATGGCCGAGGCTGACGACGATGCCGGCCCTGGCCAGCGCCGTGACGCGGGCAGGCTCGACGGATTCCGGCGCGATCGTGGTGAGCAGGACGGGAAGCGCACTGCGCGCGGCGATCAGCGCCGCCTGGTCTGCGTCCGTCATCGGCCGGATTAGGGCCGGATCATGCGCACCCTTGCGGGCGATGGACAGGTGCGGTCCTTCGAGATGCAGGCCGAGGAACCCCGGCACTTTCTTGCCGGCGGCCTCGGCGCCGGCGGCGACGGCCGCGGCGGTGATCGCCGGCGTGTCGGTGATCAGCGTCGGCAATAGCGCCGTGGTGCCGAACGGCGCATGCGCGCGGCAGATGGTCTCGATCGAGGCGACATCGGGATGGTCGTTGAGCATGACGCCGCCGCCGCCATTGACCTGGATGTCGACGAAACCGGGCACCAGCAGGCCGCCGCCGGTCTCGACCGCTGAAACACCAGACGGAATGGCTCCGGCGGGCAGGATGGCCTCGACCACGTCGCCGTTGACGACAAGGGCGGCATTTTCATGCCAGTCGGCGCCGTCGAAGATCCTGGCGCCAGTGAGGGCGAAACGGTCGCTCATACGGTTTCCGTCACCTTGCGCAGGTTGCGCGGCGCATCCGGATCGAGGCCGCGATGGCGGGCGAAGGCCTCGACGAAGCCGTAGAAAGACACGATCAGCGGCAGCGGATCCGTCAGCGGATGACCGGTCGCGACATGCGGCAGCAGCCTGGCGCTTCTTGCCTTGTCGGAGGTGACGAAAGCGGCAGCGCCCTTGGCCGCCAGGCCGTCGGCGGCCTCGGCCACCGAAGGTTCGGAGGCATCACGGGCGGCGAGCGCCAGGACCGGGAAGCCCGGCCCGACCAGCGCCAGCGGCCCATGCATGACTTCCGCCGCGCTGTAGGCCTCGGCATGCATGGCGCAGGTTTCCTTGAACTTCAGCGCCGCCTCGCTGGCGATGGCGAAGGACGGGCCGCGGCCGAGGATGAACAGCGACTGCGGCGTCTCGAGCGCCGCGGCGAGCCCCATCCAGTCGCAGGCGATCGCCTTTTCGAAATGTTCGGGCAGGCGGGCGAGCGCGGCAAGCAGCGCCTCGTCGCCGGTGCTGTGCGCCATCAGCGCCAGGGCGGCCACGGCCGAATTTACGAAGGTCTTGGTGGCCGCGACGCTGCGCTCCGGCCCGGCGAGAATGTCGATGGCGTAATCCGAGGCCCGCGCCAGCGGCGAGTCGGCGGTGTTGGTGATGGCGACCGTCAGCGCGCCGCCGGCCCTCGCCGTTTCGGCCATGGCGACGATGTCGGGGCTCTTGCCCGATTGCGAGATGGCGAGGCAGGCAGAGCCGCGCAATCTCAGCTTCGCGCCATAGATGGAAGCGATCGACGGGCCGACCGAGGCGACGGCGAGACCGGCGGTCAGCTCGACGGCATATTTCATGAAGGTGGCGGCGTGATCGGACGAGCCGCGCGCCACGGTGACGACGAAATGCGGATCGCGCTCGCGAAGACCACGGCCGGCCTCGGCCAGCGCCTTGGCCGAGCCGTCGAGCAGGCGGGCCGTGGCTTCAGGGATCTCGTCGATCTCGCGCCGCATATGGGTGGTGATTGCGCTCATGGCCGGCTCTCCTCTCCCGGCCCGGTCAGCCGGAGTTCCGCGACGAAGTCATAGGCGTCGCCCCTGTAGATCGAACGGGTGAACTCGATCACCTTGCCGCTCGCCAGATAGGAAATGCGTTCGATGTGCAGTCCGGCAACCCCCGGCGGCACTTCCAGCAGGCGCGCATCGGAGTCGCCGAGATTGGCGGCCGAGATGCGCTGCACCGCCCGCACCGGGCGGTTGCCGGTCAGTTCCAGCGCCGCGTAGAGCGAGGAGCCGATCGCCTCGGGGTCGGGGAGCACGCTCGCCGAAATCGCGGCGCGCTCGATCGCCAGCGGCGTGTCGTTGGCGATGCGCAAGCGCGCCACGCGCGCCACCAGCTCGCTCGACGACAGGCCCAGCACCATCATCTCGTCCGGCGAGGGCGCATAGAGGCCGCGGTCGAGCCAGGCCGAGCGCACGACCATGCCGCGGCGCGCCATGTCCTCGGTGAAGGAGGTGAGCCGCGACAAGGACTGCTCGACGCGCTCCATGCGCGGCGCGACGAAGGTGCCGGAGCCGTGGCGCTGGACAAGGATGCCGCCCTTGACCAGGTCCTGCACCGCCTTGCGCACGGTAACACGCGAGATATCGGCCTTGCTGGCGATGTCGCGCTCGGAGGGCAGCGCGTCGCCCGGACCGATGAGGCCGCGATTGACCGCTTCCTCGATGCTTTTCCGCAGCTGCAGGTAGAGCGGCGCGCCGCTCTGCGAGGACTCCTTCAGCATGGCGAAGATCTGGTCGGCGGCGCTCATCGGGCTGCCCCCGACTTGCCGGCGAAGATGCGCACGGCCATCTGCACCGCGCCGCCGAGCGCGTCGTCGAGCGGGGCCTTCAGCAGCGCCTGATAGCGTGCCGACAGGCGCGGCGCATAGAGCGGCGCCAGACCGCCCAGAAGGCAGAGCGGAGCGCCGTCGGCAAGGTCGAGCGCGCCGAGCGAGGCCTCGACATCGCCAACCGCCTTGTCGAGGATCCAGTTGGCGACAAGGTCGCCCTTTTCGGCATGCTCGAAGACTTTTGGCGCGAAGCCGCCGAAGTCGCCGGGCTTGGCGTTTGTGGTGAACTCGACCACGTCTTGCGGGTTGTTGCGGAAGACGGCGAGCATGGCGTCCGTCAGCGGCGAGCCGGGGCGGATGCCGTCATAGGCAAGCAGCGTCTGCTCGAGCAGATCGCGGCCGATGCGGGCGCCGCTGCCCTGGTCGCCGACCTGGAAACCCCAACCGCCGATGGCACGCGACTTGCCGTCTTTGCGCGCCATATAGGCTGTGCCGGTGCCGAGGATCGCCATCGCGCCATCGCCGGAACCGACCGCGCCTTCGAGCGCGATCTCGGCATCGGTTTCGACGCGGCTCTCGCTGAAGGGCAGGATTGCTTCCAACTGCTGCCTGTAGGTGCCGACATTGGCGCCGGCAAGGCCGAGAATGGCCGGCGTCTCAGGGATCAGCTCAGGGTCCTGGCCGGCGGCCACGAAAGCCTGCCTCGCAGCGTCGACGATATTGGCGCGGGCGCCGGTGAGATCGGTGCGGATGTTGGCCGCACCGCTCTTGGCGCGGCCGACGACGGCGCCGTCGACGGTCGCAAGGGCCGCCCTGCAGCTGGTGCCGCCGCCATCGATGCCAAGCACGAATTTCAAGCGATGTTCTCCTCGTCGCGGATAATACCAATAAAATACCAATAGCCAAGCGTTAATTTCGGTTCAAAAAAGATTAAGGCGTATTTTATTGAAAAATCATGGAAATTTGCTGGCGATCCAATTCGGGAGCATGAAATCCGTTAATGGATGTGGACAAGTGGTATTTTTTTGGTATTGTTCCCTCAGTTTGGAGGACGTTGGATGGCCGAGACGCGCACGGAAGCGCTTCATCAGAACGCCGAGGGGCTGGATGTCCAGGCCCCGGATGCCATCCTTTCGTTCCTCGCCAACGCGCAGATCGAGGCCGCCAAGGCCGTGCACGGCGCCATTCCGGCCATCGCCGAGGCCGCCGAACTCATTGCAAGACAATTGAAGAGCGGCGGCAGGCTCGCTTATGCGGCGGCCGGCAGTTCCGGCCTGATGGCGGTCGCTGACGCGCTGGAGCTTCCCGGCACGTTCGGCATCGCGCGCGACCGCATCGCCATCCTGATCGCCGGCGGCGACGAGGCGTTTCGCACGCTCGCCGGCGGGCCGGAAGACGACACTGAGGAAGCCGCGGCTGCCGTGGCGAACGCCGATATCGGCAAGGGCGACTGCCTGATCGCGATCTCGGCCAGCGGTTCGACGCCTTACGCCGTCCAGGCGATCGGCGATGCGCGGCGCCGGGGTGCCGCGACGATCGCGATCGCCAACAACAAGGGCGCGCCGCTGTTCGGCGAGGCCGATGTCGCCATCCTGCTCGAAACGCCGCCGGAGTTGATCGCCGGCTCGACCCGCATGGGCGCCGGCACCGCGCAGAAGATCGCGCTCAACATGCTGTCGACACTTGCCGCCATCCACCTCGGCCATGTCCATGACGGGTACATGGTCAACCTCACCGCCGACAACATCAAGCTGCGCGACCGCGCGGTGCGCATGGTCGCCGCCATCACCGGCCGGAGCCGGGACGACGCGGCACGCCTGCTCGAAGAGAGCGGCGGTGTGGTCAAGACTGCCATTCTGCTCGCCGCGGGCGCCGCCAACGCCGACGCGGCCGAGAAGATACTGGAAGGAACCGGCCAGAAGCTCAGGCCGGCGCTTTCCGCGATCGAGGGGAGCAAGGGGCGCTAGCCTCCGTTCTCATCAGAACCGAACCTGAAAAAGGTCAACAGGGAGACTGAACATGACGACCAAACTACTGACGGCCCTTCTGCTCGGCACAAGCATCCTCGGCACCACCGGGATGGCGCTGGCCGAGGACGTGACGCTCAACATCGAAAGCTGGCGCGGCGACGACCTGACCATCTGGAAGGACAAGCTGATCCCAGCCTTCGAAGCCAAGAACCCCGGCATCAAGGTGGTGTTCGCGCCGTCGGCACCGACCGAATACGACGCGGCACTCGGCGCCAAGCTAACCGCCGGCTCGGCGGGCGACCTGATCACCTGCCGGCCGTTCGACAAGTCGCTGGAGCTGTTCAAGAAGGGCAACCTCACCGACCTCACCTCGCTGCCCGGCATGGACAATTTCTCGCCCGTCGCCAGGGCCGCCTGGCAGACCGACGACGGCAAGTCGAGCTTCTGCGTGCCGATGGCCTCGGTCATCCACGGCTTCATCTACAACAAGGACGCCTTCGACAAGCTCGGCCTCAAGGTGCCGACCACGAATGAAGAGTTCTACGCCGTGCTCGACAAGATCAAGGCTGACGGTACCTACATTCCGATGGCGATGGGCACCAAGGACCTCTGGGAAGCCGCGACCATGGGCTACCAGAACATCGGCCCGAACTACTGGAAGGGCGAGGACGGCCGCCTGGCGCTGATCAAGGGCGAGCAGAAGCTGACCGACGCCGACTGGGTCGAGCCCTACAAGGAACTGGCCAAGTGGAAGCCCTATCTCGGCGACGGCTTCGAGGCGCAGACCTATCCGGACAGCCAGAACCTGTTCACGCTCGGCCGCGCCGCCATCTATCCGGCCGGCTCGTGGGAGATCGGCCTGTTCAACACCCAGGCGCAGTTCAAGATGGGCGCCTTCCCGCCGCCGGTGCAGAAGGCCGGCGACACCTGCTACATCTCCGACCATACCGACATCGGCATGGGGCTGAATGCGGCATCGAAGCATCCGGAAGAAGCCAAGAAGTTCCTGGAATGGGTCGCTTCGGCGGATTTCGCCACCATCTATGCCAACGCGCTGCCGGGCTTCTTCAGCCTGAACAAAACGCCGGTGAAGATGGAAGACCCGCTGGCGCAGGAATTCGTCTCCTGGCGCGGCAAGTGCAAGTCGACGATCCGCTCGACCTACCAGATCCTGTCGCGCGGCACGCCGAACCTCGAGAACGAGACCTGGGTTGAATCGGCCAACGTGATCAACGGCACCGACACGCCGGAAGCCGCGGCCAAGAAGCTGCAGGACGGTCTCGACAGCTGGTACAAGCCGGCGAAGTAAAAGCTCAGGCAACGGGCCGGCCGGGGACATGCCCGGTCGGCATTCGAGCAGTTCTTAGATAGCGATTGTCGGCGCCGCCTCTCGGTCTTACCCTCACCTTGCGGGGAAGACTAAGCCGCACTGTCGCTGGCCTTGTCCACCCCGATGGTGACAACCGGGCCATGCATCGAGGCATCAGCTAGCATCATCGACCTGGAACCGAGAGACGGCGGGGACCGAACTCATGGCCGCACAAACACGACCCAAGAAACCGATTCGCTGGCATATAGGCGTCTTCCTGGCCCCGGCGGTGCTCGTCTACACGGCGATCATGATCCTGCCGCTGTTCGGCACGCTCCAACTCTCATTGTTCCGCAACATCGAACAGAGCCAGGTGTTCGTCGGCTTTAGCAATTTCCGCACGCTGTTCGGCGATCCCAACTGGTCGGTGAATTTCTGGAACGCGCTCAGGAACAATGTCTGGTTCTTCATCATCCACATGCTGGTGCAGAACCCGATCGGCATCCTGCTGGCGGCACTTTTGTCCAGCCCCCGGCTGCGCTTCGCCGCCTTCTACCGCACGGCGATCTTCGTGCCGACCATCCTGTCCTTCGTCATCGTCGGCTTCGCCTGGAAGCTGATCCTGTCGCCGATCTGGGGCGTGGCGCCGCATCTGCTTGATTTCGTCGGATTGAAGAGCTTCTTCACGCCGTGGCTCGGCAAGGAGCAGTACGCGCTCACCGCGCTCAGCCTGGTCTCGGTCTGGCAGTTCGTCGGCATCCCGATGATGCTGATCTATGCGGCGCTGCTGTCGATCCCGGACGAGGTGATCGAGGCCGCCGAATGCGACGGCGTCACCGGCATGGCACAGTTTTGGAAGATCAAGCTGCCGCTGATCCTGCCTTCGATCGGCATCATCTCGATCCTGACCTTCGTCGGCAATTTCAACGCCTTCGACCTGATCTACACAGCGCAAGGGGCGCTCGCCGGTCCGAACTATTCGACCGACATCCTCGGCACCTTCCTCTACCGCGCCTTCTTCGGCTTCCAGTTGCAGGTCGGCGACCCCAACATGGGTGCCGCGATCGCCACGATCATGTTCCTGATCATCCTCGCGGGCGTCTGCGTCTACCTGTTCCTCGTCCAGACGCGCTTGCGTCGCTACCAGTTCTGAGGCGCGCCATGAGCCTAGCCACTCGTTCTTTGCCCCGTACCCTCGGCGCCCACGCGGTCCTTTTGACCTATACGGTGATCGCGCTGTTCCCGGTGATCCTCGTCATCGTGAATTCGTTCAAATCCCGCGCGGGCATCTTCGGCGCGCCGCTGACCCCGCCGACGCCGAAGACCTTCGACCTGGTCGGCTACGCCACCGTGTTCGGCCAGGGTGACTTCCTGCACTATTTCCAGAACAGCCTCGTTGTCACCGTCGCCTCGCTGTTCTTCGTGCTTTTGTTCGGCGCGATGGCCGGCTTCGCGCTGTCGGAATACCGCTTCCGCGGCAACACGATGATGGGGCTATATCTCGCGCTCGGCATCATGATCCCGATCCGCCTCGGCACCGTCGCCATCCTGCAACTGATGGTGGCGAGCGGGCTGGTCAACACGCTGACGGCGCTGATCCTGGTCTACACCGCGCAAGGCCTGCCTTTAGCCATCTTCATCCTGTCGGAATTCATGAAGCAGGTGTCCGACGATTTGAAGAATGCCGGCCGCATCGACGGGCTGTCGGAATACACGATCTTCTTCCGGCTGGTGCTGCCTTTGGTGCGCCCGTCCATGGCAACCGTCGCCGTCTTCACCATGATCCCGATCTGGAACGACCTGTGGTTCCCGCTGATCCTGGCGCCGTCGGAGGAGACCAAGACGGTGACGCTCGGCGCGCAGCTCTTCCTCGGCCAGTTCGTCACCAACTGGAACGCGATCCTGGCGGCGCTGTCGCTGGCGATCCTGCCGGTGCTGATCCTCTACGTCATCTTCTCGCGGCAGCTGATCCGCGGCATCACCTCCGGAGCGGTCAAGTGAGCTCAGAAAAACCCCTTCGCGTCCCAAATCCCCTTCGTGTACTTGTCGCCGGCCTCGGCAATATGGGCCGCAGCCATGCGCTCGCCTACCACACCAATCCGGGCTTCGAGATCGCAGCGCTCGTCAACCGATCCGACGTGCCGCTGCCGGATGGTCTTGCCAGCTACGGCATCAGGCGTTCCTTCGAGGACGCGCTGCGGGACGAGAAGCCGGACGTCGCCGCGATCGCCACCTATTCCGACAGCCACGCCGATTATGCGGTACGGGCGTTGGAGGCCGGCTGCCATGTCTTCGTCGAGAAACCGCTGGCAACGACCGTTGCGGACGCCCAGCGCGTCGTCGATGCGGCCAAGGCCAACGGCAGGAAGCTGGTGATCGGCTATATCCTGCGCCACCATCCGTCCTGGGTGCGGCTGATCGCCGAGGCGCGGAAGCTCGGCGGGCCTTACGTGTTCCGCATGAACCTCAACCAGCAGTCCTCCGGCCACACCTGGGGGACGCATAAGCAGCTGATGCAGACGACCTCGCCGATCGTCGACTGCGGCGTGCACTATCTCGACGTGATGCTGCAGATCACCGATGCGCGACCGGTCGAGGTGCGCGGCATGGGAGTGCGGCTCTCCGACGAGGTCGCGCCCTCGATGTACAACTACGGCCATCTCCAGGTGCTGTTCGAGGACGGCTCGGTCGGCTGGTACGAGGCCGGCTGGGGGCCGATGATCTCCGAGACCGCCTTCTTCGTGAAGGACGTGATGTCGCCCAAGGGCTGCGTGTCGATCGTGATGAAGGAGGGGGTGAAGTCCGACGACATCGACACCCACACCAAGACCTCGACCATCCGCCTGCACAGCGCCGCGACCGGCCCGGACGGCAAGTTCGCCAAGGAGGACGAACTGTTGTCGATGGAAGGCGAGCCGGGCCACCAGGAGCTCTGCGACCGCGAACAGGCCTTCCTGCTCAAGGCCATCCGCGAGGACATCGACCTCACCCGCCACATGGACGACGCGGTGAAGTCGCTCGCCGTCTGCCTGGCAGCCGACGAGAGCGTGCGCACCGGCGCCCCAATCAAACTCTAGAACAAGGACGAAGCCGTGGGCTCGCTGAACATCGAGAATGTGAAGAAGGCGTTTGGGCCGGTCGAGGTGCTGAAGGGCATCGACCTCGAGGTCAATGACGGCGAGTTCGTCGTCTTCGTCGGCCCCTCCGGCTGCGGGAAGTCGACGCTGCTGCGCGTGATCGCCGGGCTGGAGGATTCGACCTCGGGCCGCGTGCTGATCGACGGCGACGACGTCTCGGTCACGCCACCCGCCAAACGCGGCATCGCCATGGTGTTCCAGACCTACGCGCTCTATCCGCATCTGACGGTGAAGAACAATATGGGCCTCGGCCTGAAACAGGCCGGCACGCCTTCGGCCGAGATCGATCGCCGCATCAAGATCGCTTCGGCCATGCTGTCGCTCGAGCCCTATCTAGAGCGGCGACCGGCGGAGCTTTCGGGCGGCCAGCGCCAGCGCGTCGCCATCGGCCGCGCCGTGGTGCGCGAGCCGAAGCTTTTCCTCTTCGACGAGCCGCTGTCCAACCTCGACGCGGCGCTGCGGGTCAACACCCGCCTGGAGATCGCGCAGCTGCACCGGCGGCTGAAGGCGACGATGATCTACGTCACCCATGACCAGGTCGAGGCGATGACGCTGGCCGACAAGATCGTCGTTCTCAACGCCGGCCGCATCGAACAGATCGGCAGTCCGATGGAGCTCTACAATTCGCCGGCCAATGATTTCGTCGCCGGGTTCATCGGCTCACCGAAGATGAATTTCATCGACGGCGCCAAATTGGGCGAGACGGCCAGAACCGTCGGGGTCAGGCCGGAGCATCTCACGGTCGACACGAAGTCCGGCGCGTGGAAGGGCACCGTGGTGCATGCCGAGCATCTCGGCGCCGACACCAACCTCTATCTCGACTGCGAGAAGGCGGGGATGCTGACCGTGCGCATCTTCGGCGTCTACAATGCCGAACCGGGTTCGACGCTCTATGCGACGCCAGATCCGGCGAAGACCTATCGCTTTGGAGCGGATGGGAGAGTGTTGAAGTAGCGCCGGCATCCCCTTCTCCCCTTGTGGGGTGAGCAGCCGGTTCGCGAAGCGAATTCATCGTGCCAGTGGCACGATGAAAGGCCAGCGAACGCCGGGACGCTGCGAAGCAGCGGGGACCCGGCGGGGGTGGATCGGCGCGCAGCGCCGAGACGTATGAGGGGTACTCCAGCGGAGTGCGACTTCGGACAATCGAAGGATTCCAGGCGCTTATTTCTGCAGCGCCGAGATCCTTCCAACACCCCTTGTATCTGCACGAACAGAGATTTGTGCGAGAAGAGCGACTGAGCCTCGAACCGGACGGCCATCCGATTCGAGGCTTGGCGAAGTCGCCCGAAACCCCTTCGGTTACAACCGTGGATGAGCCTGGGATCT
>NZ_SRUU01000064.1 GCF_004791585.1 Mesorhizobium sp. M1C.F.Ca.ET.210.01.1.1 | reverse complement strand
GCTCGACGCCGCCGGTCCCGGGCTGGTGACGCGGGCGGCGAAATCCGCGTATCTGGGCACGCAGGCGGGCAACCTGATCGATCTGGGAACCGGCGGCTGGCTCTCCCTCGACGGCCTGCGCCAGGTGCTGCTCGCCGGCGACGACGCCAAGGCCCGCGATTGGCTGATGGCCGTCATGGGTCCCGCCATGCTCAGCCTCGGCGGCGTCGGGATCGTGCACGAGAGCCGATCCTTCAACAATCACCTGAACCAGAGTCCTGAAGACCAAATCCACAACACGATCGACACGCAGGCCGAGCAGCTTTCTGGCTTGCCGGTTTCTGTCAGGCGTGGTGATCTGAATTATCTCGGGGAGGGGAGCGTGACGGTTGACGGCCATGTCGTCGAAGCCGGCGCGCTCGAGGTTTCGGTGTCGCCGGACGCGTTCCTGGTGATTGCCGATGAGACCGACTTGCCCGATTTTGACCGACTCGTCGAAGATATTAAAGGCCACAACAGCTACCGTCCGGGCCAGGATATCGTCCTTTATGTCTGCGGGGCCGGCACACGGGGAAGGTTGCCCGATGTTTCCGTTGCCACCTCGCTGGCCCGGAAACTCGCCAACCGACTGGGATCACGCGCCCACGCGATCGACGGGGAGATCAACCTTGACGCGACAATCACGTTGGATGGCTCGGCCGTCGTGGAACGACCTAACTTGCCGTTGACCGACGTCTCGCATGGACAAAAATACCCGCAAGCCTCCAATAGCGAGCAGGCGGCGCAGCAGAACTTCTGGCTGCAGGACGGCAGGCCCAAGACGCCCGTTACGGCGCCGTTCGATGATGATGCACTTGCGCGAGGCGCGCGAGTTGACGGCAAGCCTATCGATCCCAGAAGCCTCGGCGCGCCAAATGAGCCGGCTGGTAAGATCGAGCCCGGCAACTTGCCAGGGGTCGAACCTAAAGAATCGCCGGACGACAAGCCGCCCGTCGAAAGCGCCCCAAAATCTGAGGGCGGATTGCCGGAGGCGCGGCCTCTGCTCCCTGCAGCAAACGATACGGAGTTGGAACAAGCGTGGGCAAGCCTAAAGAATGGGGCTGCTTCAGACAGCGAGTATCAACTTCTTCTCCGAGCAACGGCCGATGCGCTGCTGTCAGGAACTCAGAACAAGTCTCTCTTTGAATTGCGGAAAAATACATACGCGGAGTTTAAACGTCTGGCTGAGGCAGTACTTCGCCATGTGACGCCACCGGCAATCTCACAAGGCGGAGGGGCTAAGCATGTAGAGGTACAAACACTTGAGCATAATACGGCTGTTAGGACCATAATTAATACGGCAATCACACTTGCAAGAGCAGAGGATATAGTAAACTGGGCAAATACGGTAGGTCTAAATACGATTCGCGATCTTGTTTTTCACGCAACGAAGCTCGATATAATTAACTTCTCGTTATCAATTATCGTGAAACTCAGAAAGACGGAAGAATACAATCAAAACCTAGTGCTAAGAGACGCAGATCATTACCTGAGCCAGCTCCAGCAAGAATGGCAGGTCGGTCTACTGGAGCAGCTGCCTTTGATGAAGTTCAATCGGCCGATAAAGCCTCTTGCTTACCTATCCGATCTAGTTGCTCTGATCTATGACTATAAAAAGGCGCGACAGAAGAACAAGGAGATGAGAGGAGAAAAAATCGGGGAACCGTTGGAGGCTTCCCGCTTTCCGGCAGCTGCACCTGGCGGGCGGGGCTGGGCGCACTTGGGTGTGCGGCACTACCTTCGTGACGCCAGGACCATGCGGGAGCTTGAGAGTCTGCATCCTCCGTTGTTGACTGAAATGCCAAGCCTCATCCAGCCGAAAGACCAAGGAGGAGACACGGTTGCGCGCCGGCAAGGTGATCTGAATTATCTTGAGGAGGGGAGCGTGACAGTCGATGGCCGCATCGTCGATGCCAAGGCGGTCGAGGTTGAGGTTTCGCCGGATGCGTTCCTAGTGATTGCCGACGCCGCTGAGATCGAATCGGCGGAGCGGCTCGTCGACGATATTCGCAGCCATGAGGATTACACGCCAGGCCAAGATATCGTCCTCTATGTCTGCGAGGCCGGAACGCGGAAGCGCGTGCAGGTCAAGATTGATCCCCCCATCGACGGCGTGGACGCCGAGACCTATTCCACCTCGCTGGCTCGCGAGGTCTCGAGCCGACTGGGATCGCGCGCCCACGCCGTCGATGGGGAAATCGAGATTGGCGCGAAGACCACCACGCCGAAGAACTCGGCCGTCATGGAACTGCCGAACCTGCCGCTGACCGACATCACAGGGGGAGAGGATCATTACCACCGGCAAGCCCCCGATGATGAGGCCCAGGCGGCGCAACATCACTTCTGGCTGGAGAATGGTGGTCGCGGCGCTCGCATTCCGGCGCCGTTTGATGAGACGGCACTGGAGCGAGGCGCACAAGTCCACGGCCAGCCAATCGATCCCAGAAGCCTCGGCGCGCCAAACGAGCCGACCGGGGATCCAGGCAAACCTTCGAGCACGTTAGAGGAAATCGCCACGGAAAGCACACTGGAAGGTCTGGTCGACCCGCGGTTCCGTAACGCGTTGGCCGAGCATATACGATCGCACGGAGAAGTTACCTTTGCAGACTTCATGAACCTCTCCCTTTATGGGATCAACGGTGAAGGGGGGTACTACAACTCAGGCGATGTCGCCATTGGTCGCGGAGCGTCCGATCATTTCCCCACCGCGCCGGAAGTGTCCCCGGCGTTTGGTCATACGATCGGCAACGCTCTTGCCGAAATGTATCAGGCTATGGGGCACCCGGATCGCTTCGATGTCGTTGAGATGGGGGCTGGAAACGGCACTCTGGCTCGCGACGTCATCGATAGGTTGAAGGCAGAATATCCGGATGTCTATCGCGCGCTGAACTATGTGATTGTTGAGCGCAGCCAGGCGCTCATCACACGTCAGCGAGCGAAATTGGAAGGCGAAGAGCGGATTAGCTGGGTGCATGCCAGCGCGGATGCCCTGCCCTTGGGAAATTTGCAAGGCGTAATCCTTTCCAACGAACTGGTCGACGCGTTTCCGGTGCATCGTGCCTTCCGGCAGCCGGGCGGGCGTATCGAAGAGATTTATGTCACGATCGACGACTACGGTCGGTTCATTGAGAAGCGGGGGGAGGCGAGTCCGGAACTGAACGCGGCGCTCCACGAACCGACAATGCGGCGGCTGCTAGACAGGCCGGACACGCAGAGCGAGCAGGATTTGACGATCAACGTCAGAGCAATCAGCTGGATGAAGGACGTCTATGAGGCGCTCGACAAAGGCTTCGTCATTACGTTCGACTACGGTGAGCCTGAAATCATGTGGCGGCAACCCTATTCCTTTTACAGGAAAGCGCGGCCGGTTGAATGGGCTTATCGGTATCCGGGTGCGATCGACATGACTGCGAAGGTCGATCCGGATGTTCTTTTACGGCTCGGAGAACAGATCGGATTGAGTCCGGCTCGCTCGGTCGGTGCGCCCGCTGCGGGTTTCGAGTCCCAGGAGGACTTCTTGCGGAGGCATGGTCTCGGCAAGGAGATAAATGCTCTATCCGGCACGGAGCGGCATAATGCCATGTCTCTTTATGCGCGTTTCCGATCATTCTTCGCGCTGACGCAGGAGAAGAACGTATCTACACTTGAAGTCGGGCAGGCGGATTCAGAGGAGCTTGTGCCTCGGGAAGCAGACGCCCCCAGTCGCGTGGGGTTGGTTTCAGCCCTGCCGGAAGGAAGAGACGATATCCCGTCCATGTTGGCAACCGCACCCTTTGAAACGGCACTGGAGCAGGGCGCGCGGGGCGAGGACGATGATGGCCAGCCCCAGCCGACCGATCCGATGACGCTCGCCGCGCCGAAGGAGGAGGATGGCAGCGCGCCAACCAGCACAATCAACCTGGCTGCTTTGGCGAATATAGCCTTCGATCAGATCGATATCCGGGAAGGGCACACCTTGCCATCGCTGATCAAGACCGCATTGAAGCCGCTGTCAGTGCCGGTGCGCGACCGCCCCGCGCGGCGAACTCTGGACGAGATCGTCGACGCCCTCAAAACAGGCGAGTCTTTAATTCCGGCTCATCTCGACATTCCAGCAATCGAAACGTGGTTCGGCACGATCGAATTGCAGCGCCTCAACAACCTGAATGCCTATATCGATTTGCCGCGCCCTTATCTTGCGCTGATGACCGATTTGTGGACGGCTCATACGCTCGGCCTGGCGCCGATGAAGCTGCAGCGCGTGGACAGTTTCAACGCACCGAAAGCCATCCAAAAGCTCATAAGTTCGATGCTGACGGCGGCCGATAAATCCACTGGAGACATTAAATGCTCCTGGCATGACGCGATCGTCCTGAGTCACGCTTTGGACAACCTAAGTGAACCCGAACACTACACCTCAATGGGCGGCTTCGTCCGCTTCGTTTTGCATCAAGCGGATGTCCACAATGTCAGATCGGCCGACTTTTTTCGTTTGCACAGCGCGTTCGACGTAGAGAGGCGAAAGGCCATGGGGTGGAGACGCCCTGCGTCGAACGCGGACGTTATTATTGCCAGAGGCGACGAGTTGATGCGGCGCGGTGTTCCGCCTCAGGATGTGTATGACCAGATCGGCAAAGAGCTACGCCTCTCAAAGGAGGAGATCGAACAGGCGCTGAAATCGGCCGCTGCGCCGCTTACGCCCTGGGAACTAACGCCCTGGGAAGTGGAGGCCCTTAGCCGCGAGGAACTGGTTTCGCTGTCTGACGATCAGTTGAAGAAAATGCTGCCTGCGATGTCAAGCAAGCTGAAGCGCATCCTGGTCGCCGACCCGCAGAGAGACGGCAAGGTTGTCGTCGCACTAGCCGATCCGCGGTTGGAGCCTGCTCTGAAGCGCCTCGAGGACCGCGACGGCGTCATCGGCGTAAAGCATATCCGAACGCCCAGAACCCCATCGTTGAAGGATGATCGAGAAGGCCCAAAGCTGAACTTGCATCGCAATTCCAAGGGTTTCTATGTGCTGGTACCAATGATGGCCGGCGGCGCACCAACCCCGGCGGAAAGCCTGGCCGGGCTGGGCTTTGACCTCGAGCGTTTGAAGAACGAGGAGCCGCATCAGTTCGAGGCGCTCCTCAATTCGCCTCAGGAGATGGCGCAAGCGGTCAAGGACTCGGATCATGCCAGGGGAACGCAGCACGAGCCTTTCAATTCCCTTCTGGAGAATTGGTTCACCGAACGGGCAGATGATCCAGCAGATGTTCGCGAACGCAGATTGGCGAACCTGTTGCAAGATGACATTGCAGGCGTCAGCGATCACGGCCGCTCCGAAGGTGAAACGCAGAGTTGGTCCTTCTGCAGTGACGAATTCAACCTACTCCGCATAGCTCTATTGGGTGGCCCCGATCAGCCTGGTGCCGTTCCGCGCAGCCCTCTCAAAGAAGTCGACGCAGCTGTGTTCGAGCCAAAGCAAGGAGCCGAGCTTGCCTTGGGACCGGTGCCCAAGCTCGACCTGAGCCAGCGGGGCCTGCCCGGTCGCGATGGCCCCCCGCGCAGAAAGGTATACACGGCAATAACGTTCGGTTGCGTTGTATTTGCCGCGTTTCCCGAGCATTGGCGGGTTCCCATCGCCGCCAGCGCCTATGCGTTTCGCGGCGCTGGCTTTATCGTGGAAAGCATGTTCCCCGCGGCGTTTGCGCCGGACAAGCGCCTGGGCCGCGCCCTCGGCGGCATGTATCTCCTGACCTGGTTTCCCAATATCGAGGAAGGGTTTCGCCATTTCGGTGACAGTGTGTTCAATCTACTGAGCAATGTCCCGAACCAGATCGGCAACTGGACCTACGCTGGCAAGAAACTGCAGGAGCTGCTGACCGGAAAGGCCGCATTCCCGAACACCGACAAGCTGCTACTGCCCTTTTATTTCTTCGGCAGTATTCCCTCCACGATCCAGTCCGCGCAGGCAGGCAGCGAAGCGGGCATCCTTGCTGGGTCACTGATCGCGAGTGGCTCTGCCTACCTCTGGGTCAAATCCGTCTGGCCGACCGAACGGAAGCTCGACGAGCGCCTGGTCCTTGCGGGCACCTTCGGAGTCGGGCTCCTGCTGACCAGCGGCATCGTTTGGAAGGCACTGCTTGAGGACAAGGACAAGTCTGAGCCCTCTACAAATAACACCACGCCGTCACCGGCCGATGGTACGCCGCCCGACAATCCGGGCGACGTATCGGTCGATCCCGAGGAGCCACAAGAGTCAATGCCACAGCTCGTCGGTCTGAATTTGCAGGAGCAGCCAGCTACCCTCTCTGAAAGAGTTGCTGTTTTGCGGCCAGGCTCGCTGGTTCATGATACTGGCGAGTTCAAGACCGACGAGGCAGGCAACGAATGGATATGTGTCCAAGGGTATGGATGGGACGGCGAAGAACACCGGGGCTGGGTTATGGCACCGTTTGTGGCGCACCACGCGCGCGGTGCCGAGAGCAGGGGCCGATGCAATCCGGAACTGGAGAGTCAAGGCTATCACTGGGTTGAAGTCGAGCCGGGTCAAACGGTCGGCAACATCGCGAGAGAGCATTCGGTTGACGTTGCCGAGATGGTTGTGCTGAACATGGACCATATCGTTGACCCGACCATGATCTTCGCCGGAGACAGGGTTTACCTGCCGGCTGCCGCGTAATCGACACCGATTTGCCAGCTAACAGCTGCCGACCAACTCTGCAGCGCGATTGACAGGTCCCGCGATACGCGGTTGCAAGCGCCAAATTCTCGCATGAGCGGACCGGGTGACTGCGGTGCTCATGTTGCGTGGTCGTTCAAAATGCTGTCTGCCGAGGACTTCAGCGCATCGGTCAGCCAGGACGCGAACAGGGCAACAGTGCCGTCCACAGGCACCGTCGTGAGAAGTCGATATCTGGCGCCAGTCGTGGCTGCTGGACCAAAGGGGCGGATAAGACGTCCATCGGCAAGGTAATCGGCGACGAGTATGGAGCGCCCCATTGCGAGCCCTTCGTGTAGGAGCGCGGCGCGTGTCGCCATCTGGGCCAGATTGTACCGCTCGCCGCGTCCGCTATCGATCTTCGGGGCGCCTTGCGCTCCAAGCCAGCCACGCCATTCGATGTCGGGCTCAGCACCTACCCAAGGCTCAGCGTCATGGAGGAGTGTGAGCCGATCCAAGGCGGAGACGTCGCGAAACTGCTGATTGTCATTCCAGTAGGAGGAAGTGCAGACCGGAAAGATCTGTTCTTCCATGAGATCTACGACATGCAAGTCGTCGTAGTTTTCGCAATCGTAGCGTATCGCAACATCGATATTCTCATTCAGCATGATTTCTCGGTTCATTCGGTGATACTCGGCCCGAATCTGCACCTTGATATTGCTGGAGGTGCTGTACCAGGAACTAAGCCGGGGCAGCAGCCATTCCATGGCCAGCGACGGAGTGCAGCTCACGACGAGGCCGACCTGTTGTTGTTCCCGAGCGAAGGCCGCAATCTTGGTCTGGATATCGTGAAACGAGCCATTGATGACACCGAACAACTCCTCGCCCGCGGCGGTGAGACTAACCGTGCGACCGATGCGGACGAACAGTTTGGCACCGAGGCGGCGTTCAAGATCCCGGATTCGTTGGCTGACTGCTCCTTGCGTGACGTAAAGCTCGGGGGCGGCTACACCGAAACCTTTCCGACGCGCTACGACCGTGAAGAACCACAGGCCGCCAATCAACGAGGTGTCAAGACCGCGAAAGATGTTGGTTCCGTTAGTCTGTCGGGAGGACTTCAACACTTGTCGCTCGTGCTCCTTTTGGAACTCCTGTGGTCCGATCCCAACAGCATGCAAAGAGTTGCATTACAGAAGTTACTTTGTGATAAATTGCCCTTTAGGTTTCGACTTGAAGCCACGATTCTGAATTATCTTTTGACGAGCGCATTTTTCTCATAAGGCGCGCGTCATAACAACAGAACTCCTTGACAACACGTCAAAAAACCCTTGCGAGGAGTGCCGCCTTTCTCTTGGCCTCAGTCCGAGCACTCTCATCGAGTTCTGGTCCGAATAAAGTCTTTTCGACGACAATGGTAGCAATGTCGCTGATGCCGACAAAGTTTAGCCACATCTCGACGTAGGGCCTTTGGAAGTCGTAAGCGGCGGCCGGGGTGGGGGAGGAACTCGAGAAGTAGTCGAGACCCCGTGCATAAATCACGGCGGCCTTCTTCCCCGTCAGGCGGCCGGTGAACCCATTACCGTCAAAGTTGAACAGCACGTCCTTTTGGGAGACTACGTCTATAAGGTGCTTCAGTTTGTAGGGAATGCTGAAATTCCACAGCGGTACTCCGATGAGCAGCTTGTCGGCCTCTGCGAATGGCTGTGCCAGCTCCGCAACTTTTTCCCAAGCCGCCTGCTGAGCGGCTGTGAGCGTCGCGCCGCTCAGCCCGGCATACTTCGCTCCCATAGCCTCGCCGTCGAACTCCGGCAGGTCCAGATTCCAGACGTCCATGGTTTCGATCGTGTCACTTGGGCGCGCGGCGACATAGGCATCGAGGAATGCTCGCGAGACCTCGATCGACGCCGAGCGCTTTTTGCGCGGAGAGCATTCGACATAGAGCAGGTTCGACATGTTGTGGCCCTCTCTTATCGTCAGACGTAGATGGGAGTAACGCCGATGCGAACGGGAGGATAAGAAGGCTTCGATAAAAACACTAACGAATTAATCAGCTATGATTGAGAACGTTTCGTGATAGATTGACGTTCATGTTCGAGACTGAGCTGTTGCGCACCTTCGTAGCCGTTGCGGATTCGGGCGGGTTCACCCGAGCTGCCGAGCGGCTGCATCTGACCCAATCTGCCGTCAGCGCCCAAATCCGACGTCTGGAAGATCAGGCCGGATGTGTTCTTCTGACGAGGAATACGCGCTCTGTGGCGCTCACTGCGAAGGGCGAGACGCTGTTGAGCTACGCGCGGACTATTTTGCATCTGAACGAGGATGCTCGCGCTCGTCTTGCTGGTTCAAAGTTCACCGGTACGATTCGGATCGGCGCCTCTGAGGACTTCGCCTCCACTTGGTTGCCCTATGTCTTACGCGGATTCAAGGCTGGTAATCCAGGCGTGGCGCTTGAGGTTGAGGTAGGTATCCCTCCGGTGCTCTTCCAAGCACTCGACGAGGAGCGCCTCGACCTAGTGCTCGGCAGTCGTTGTCGCGGCGAGACGAGAGGGTGGAGCCTCTGGCAGGAGCCGCTGGTGTGGGCTTTCGCCGAACACGATCAGCTTGCTTTCCAGGAGGCGCTTCCACTGGCGTTTTTTCCAGAGCCATGCCCGTATCGGGAAGCGGCACTCGCCGCGCTGGCCTGGAAGCAGCAGCCATGGCAAATCGCGTACGTTTGCCCAAGCATCTCCGGCGTTCGCGCCGCGGCACTCGCCGGTCTGGCAGTGACGCCGCTTCCGCGTAGCGCCCTTGGCAACGGGCTCCGAGAGTTGGGACCGGTAGACGGCCTGCCGGAACTTCCCAACGCAGAATTCCTGGTTTGTATTGTTGAGAACGGGTGCCGCGAACCCATACGCGTGTTGGCCGACATGATCAGAGACGCGGCGACCCGCATCGATGCTGGGTAAGCGCGCTCCAACCAGGACGGGAGGTGCCGGCAAATGGAAGCGAGACGGGAGACTTCATTTCCGTCGATTGCGAGTATCTCCCGACCTGCTTGAAGGGGCCTGCTGCGAACAATCGCGGATCGGATGGCGGTGAAGGCGAGGGATGTGGATCGACCGAAAGGCGAGGATCGCATCTTCGACTGCTGGCACCTCCGATCCCCTGGCGATCGCCAATGTCATGTGCGACCATCCTTGCACATGCACCGCATCGGGCATTTTCGAGACCATGTCACCGAGCACTGCGTGTAAGCATGGCGTGGTCGACCTTCTCAGGTCGCCGAACTGTCGAGAGAGCCGCCAGATCGCGGTCACCTATGTTCCTCTGCGAACGCATCGGTGCCCATTCACTCTAAAAAGGCTGCTCGCGGCCGCTGCAATCCTCGCAAAGCGCCGACTGGCTTTGCCACGATATTCGAACACTCCTTCCGACTGCCTTAGGGCATTAGCTGAGCTAATCTGTCGCCCAAGATTCGTCATTTGCCGCTTGATGGCGATTCTGAAATTCTCAAAGCAGCTGAAGCAGAGCTTTCAAGATGTGAGCGTCGATATTTTCCGCGAGAACTTCGCGCTGTGATCGCTTCGTGCGGAGCTCGAGGCAGCTTGCTCCAATCGAACCTGGATGAGGGAGCTGAAATGGAAGAAGCTCGTCTGGCTGAGATGCTGGTGGGGGGGCTTGCATCTATGCCGTCCCAACTGCGCACTGCGGCTCGTTTTGTGCTGGAACACCCCGCGGACGTCGCATTGATGTCAATGCGCGAGCAAGGGCGCAAGGCGAGAGTCTCGCACACGACAATGGTCCGGCTCGCTGCCTGGCTCGGGCTGGATAGTTATGACGATCTGCGTGCTATCTATGCACGGGGACTGCGAGCGCCTGAGCACACATTGCAGGGGTTTGGCAATTCCAGACGACGGGTCGCGGGAAAAGAAAATTCCGCTGTCAGCAAGATTGCCGATGCGCTCACCGCCCAGACAGCCGGCCTCGCCGAGGCCGCCACCGCCATGCGGCTCGTGGCTGCAGCGGACCTGCTTGCTGATGCCAGCCACCTGTTCTGTCTTGGCCCACGCCGGGCGCACTCAGTCGTTCGCCATTTCGCTTATTTGATGTCCCAACTGGGCAAGCATGTTGAAGTGCTGGATACGGCAACTGGAAGCTGGATCGATGTCATACACGACGCCGGCTCAAGTGCCGCTATACTCGCGATCGGATTTGCGCCATATGCCGACGCAACTTGCGACCTCGTCCGGCAGGCGTTGCGCAGAGGAACAGCGATTGTGGCGATCACCGATAGCAAGATGTCGCCGCTGTTTGCATTGGCCCATGAGGGCATTGTGCTCTCTACCCGTTCGCATTCTTTCTTTCCGAGCATGACGCCGGCACTCTCGGTGGCCGAAATTCTGGCAGCCCTCGTCGCCGAAAAAACCGGCACGAACGTCGCAGAGGTGCTTAAGCGGGCCGAACAACATTCCACAGCCTTCGACATCTACCCGAGGCCCTTGCCGAGCGAACGGCCGGTCGGAAGGGCAACTCAGTCTGCATTGAATCGGGCGAAGCTTCCGATCGCTTAGCCGCATCGCATCGCCCGTCGCCCGAGCTCGTTTTCGGTGCCGCCAAGCCGGTACGCCGACTTCGGGAGATTCCTCCACGAAAAGAGCCTCGCGATGACCCTTCATAACCGCTCAGCTACAACTGCCCAACCATCGTCGTACAGGCTGATCTGGAGGCCTGAACCCGAGCGACATTCGCATGAATTTGACGAGGCGGCAAAGAGGCGAGGCATGCTCGATAAATTGCTGGTGGCGCAAGCCTACGATCATTTCGAACTGCTCGAATCCTTTGCCGATCCATACGGCATCATCAGCTGCGAAGCCCTCTGCCAGAACATGTGAGGTGGTTGGGCTCGCTCCTCCCGAGGAGAGATTGATGTCAGTATATCGGATATCGATGCGGCTGCCGAATGATGCCGGGGAAGGTTTGGGCGCGCGTTGTGAGGGCACGAAGGGCGTCGAGCAGAGGCGGCTTGCGGCCAGGTTC
>NZ_SRUU01000063.1 GCF_004791585.1 Mesorhizobium sp. M1C.F.Ca.ET.210.01.1.1 | reverse complement strand
CCCTCGACTATCTCTCGCCGGACGAATACGAAACCGATCTCATGCAACTACGCCAAACGACATCAAACGCTATCCACAGCAGGGAGAACTGTTACTGATTACTGTCTCACGGAAGGGGTGCAGTCCACCATGTCTTAGGTACAAACTGTTACCGATGTCTCCGGGCCGGACAGCTGTAATGATGGTAGCGGAGGACCGCTACATCGCGAAACCCACTATCGAAGAAGCGCTCTTCCACTTTCGGCGGCGTTCAGCCTGAGCGTGCAAGAACTTCTTAGTCGCTCTTACGTCGCTGAAATCGATTGGAGGGCAATCGTTTGATGCCGCATTATAGTGAAGGATAGGATCGGTCCCGCCGGAGCCCCTTGCGTTTGCTTTGCATATTAGTAAATGCTAAACTAGAAGCTGAGGTCGCATCGTCCAGCGCAAAGTCCAACGGGCATTTGGCATGTCCGGTGCTCTACGTGATGACGACTGCGATTACCGTTTGGGGCACCTTCGGTGCACGCGACGATGTGCGTGGCTGGCAAGCGTGATCGCCGCGGCTACAGCCGGTCACGGCGAAGCGGTCACCGGGGAATGCCGGGATGCCTGCGAGCACTGTGACGCCGCGACCAGATGGACGTCATGATCTCGCGGCGGGGCGACCACCAGGAAGTCTGTGTGATAACCTCAAACGGGGAATAACTAGAGACCAGAACACGGGAGGATGAAATGACTTTCAAGCATTGTCTGCTGGTCGTTGCTGTCACGTCGCTCTGCCTCGGATCTGCCCAGGCCCAGTCTGCGAAAGAAGCCATTGAAGCCGCTAATGCCGAGTTCGTGAAGGCATACAACAGTAAGGATGCAGCCGCGGTTGCCTCGAAGTACGCGGATGACGCATCCGCATTCCCGCCAGATATGGCGCGGGTCGACGGCCGCCAGAATATTCAAAAGCTATGGCAGGGCGCGATCGATATGGGCATATCGGAGCTCAAGCTCACCACGCTTGAGGTCCAGGAAAGCGGAGATTTTGCGTTCGAGTCCGGGACTTTCTCCCTCAAGGCCCCGGGCAAGGATTCGAAGCTGGTGGATGCCGCCGGGAAGTATGTGGTGGTCTGGAAGAAAGGACAGGACGGCAGCTGGAAGCTTTACCGGGACATATGGAACTCCGATCCCGCGAAATGAAGGTTAGCATTGGGCGGCGGGCGCTGCATGATCACGATTTTAGACCATCGCCAATTTCGGGAAGTTCATTTGCCACTCGGTCCCACAAGCGGGTCGTTGCCGGAGGAGCACATGGCGAAACTCACTGTGGATCAATACCTGGCGGCGGCGGCTGCGAGACTTGCCCATCTGACGCAGACATATGCGATCACTTTTTTCGCCAGTATCGCGACCATGTTCGCGATACTGGCGTACGCGCCATCAGCGGGACTGGCCGCCAGGTTCGCGCTCGCGACGATTGTGGTCGCAATCACAGTTTATGGGGTCTTGGCAGCCAAAGCCGCCCTGGATGACTTAAAGGCGATGCTGGATGACGCAGTCGACGACTTCTCAGGCAGCCGCTTCGGCGCTCACCTGAAGCAGATACCTACGGCGCTGTTCATCGGAGTAAGCGTCATCCTCATGCTTGCGATGGGGGCGACGCAGCTGTGGGCGATCATTTCGGCCTGACTGCGCTGATGCTTCAGCTGTTCTCATCTTCGTCCTCTTCGGCGCGCCAAATCGTCCATTGATGATGATGTGCATTTCGAAAATGCTGCCGGAACAAAGGAGAGAACTGTCCGAGGCACCCATTAAGTGAAGGCACCTAACTCCGGCCGCGTATTATCCGTCTGAACGCGCAGATTTAATCCAATGCAGCCGCTTGATCAGTGGAGCGTTCGTCTGCCTTGCGGCCATAAGCTGTCATCACAACATGCGGCAGTGACCACGGCTCTCCAAGCCAACATTCTTCGAAATTCCCGGCATTTGAGTTAGTATCGCGTGCTGAGGTACGGCCTTGGGGAGCTGTCGTGGACATTGCTGCTTGGTTGCGACGTCTCGGGCTGGAGCAATACCAGCAGGCGTTTCGCGACAACGCTATCGATGGGGAAGTTCTGCCCGAGTTGACTGACGCCGACCTCCAGCAGCTCGGTATTCTACTCGGCCATCGCAAGCGGCTCCTCAAGGCGATCGCAGAGCTCGGACCGCCTACAGACCGCTCCAAGCCGAGCACTGTCGAGATCAAAATTCAACCTGGCGCCTCGGAGCCGGTTGCCGAACGCCGGCAGCTGACGGTCATGTTCGTCGATCTCGTTGGTTCGACGGCGCTCGCGTCGCGTCTGGATCCAGAGGACCTGCGAGAGATCATCGGAGCGTATCACCGCTGTGTCGCCGATACGGTCGCGCACTTCGGCGGCTTTGTCGCCAAGTATATGGGCGATGGCGTGTTGGTGTATTTCGGCTACCCACAAGCGCACGAGAACGACGCGGAACAGGCAGTGCGCGCTGGCCTTGCTCTCGTCGATGCCGTTAGGCGACTCCAAGAGCCCGAGCCATTGCGGGTTCGTATCGGCGTCGGCACCGGGCAGGTCGTCGTTGGCGATCTGATCACCTCTGGCGAAGGGCAAGAGCGCGGCGTCGTGGGCGAGACGCCGAACCTCGCCGCCCGCCTGCAAGCTCTTGCCGAGCCCGACGCGGTCGTGATCGGGCCGCAAACGCGGCAGCTGGTTGGCGGTCTTTTCGAGTATCGCGATCTTGGTGCCGTCCAGGTGAAAGGCTTTCCGGAGCCGATCCATGCCTATCAAGTGACTCGTGAGAGCGCTGTCGAAAGCCGGTTCGAGGCGCTACATGGCGCGACGCCCACGCCGCTGGTCGGGCGTGAGGAGGAGGTCGACCTGCTGCAGCGCCACTGGCATCGTGCGAAAAGTGGTGAAGGTCGTGTGGTGCTTCTCTCGGGCGAGCCCGGCATCGGAAAATCGCGCCTCACCGTTACCTTGCAGGAGCGGATCCAGAATGAGCCACACACCCCCTTGCGCTATTTCTGTTCGCCGCACCATCAAGACAGCGCGCTCCACCCGACCATTGCGCAGCTGGAACGTGCCGCCGGCTTGGAGCGCGACGACCCGCCTGAGAGAAAGCTGGATAAGCTTGCAGCCCTGCTTGCCGCGGCCTCGCCGGAGGACGTCGCGCTGTTGGCCGAGCTGCTGTCGTTGCCGACCGAAGGTCGCTTCCCTCCTCTCCAACTGACGCCCCAGCGGAAGAAAGAGAAAATCTTCGAGGCGCTTCTCCGGCAGCTCGAAGATTTGGCGCGACGAGGTCCGGTGCTGATGCTCTTCGAGGATGTCCACTGGATCGACCCCAGCTCGCGCGAGCTGCTCGACCTAGTCATCGAGCGGGTGCCGCGCCTGCCAGTGCTGCTTCTCCTCACGTTTCGCCCCGAGTTTCAACCGCCGTGGACGGGGCAGGCGCACGTCACGGTTCTTGTCCTCAATCGGCTCGACTGTCGTGAAGGCGCTGCGCTGGTCCAGCGGGTCGTCGGCACCGGAGAGCTGCCGGCCGACGTTGTTGCGGAGATCATCGAGCGCACGGATGGGGTGCCACTGTTCGTTGAGGAGCTGACCAAGGCTGTGCTGGAGGGCGGCAACGCCAGGACAGTGCTCTCAAAAGCTGCTGCGACTGCGTTGAACGTGCCCGCCACGCTGCATGCCTCGCTGATGGCGCGGCTTGATCGTCTCGGCTCTGCCGCCAAGGACGTTGCCCAGGTCGGCGCGGTTCTCGGTCGGGAATTCTCCTACGAGTTGCTGGCAGCAGTAGCACAGCGAAATGCCGCCGAGCTAAACGGCGCACTGGATCAACTCGTCGGCGCCGGTCTGGTGTTCTGCCGCGGGACGCGGCCGCTGGCCACATACCTCTTCAAGCATGCGCTCGTTCAGGACGCAGCGTATGGCACGCTGCTGCGCGTTAAACGCCAGGAGCTACACAAGCGAGTCGCTGACGGGTTGGAGGAAAAGTGGCCCGAGATTACTGAAGCGCAACCCGAACTCCTCGCGCACCATCTTCAGGAAGCGGGGGATTGGGCGGGCGCGGTCGATCACTGGCAAAAGGCGGGAGGGGCCGCTCTGGCCAGAGCGGCTACCCGGGAAGCCGTGTCGCACTTTGCCAGTGCTATTGACTGCAGCAGGAGACTCGGCGACGTCTCCGATGGCGCCGAACGGGTGACACGTCTCCACCTTGCGATGGCCAATGCCTTGATGCAGGCAGAAGGGTATCGTTCTGAGCGCCTTGGGAAGACGCTTGAAGATGCACGTCTTGCAGCCGCGAAGACTGCATCGGTCGAATTGCAATGTGACGTTGCACTTTCACTCGCTCCATTTTTTTATGCCGCTGGGCGCAATCAAGATTACCTGACCCTGGCCGAAGAGCAGCTCGCAAACTGTGCCGATCTCCTTCCAACGGCCCATCTGAGTGGTCTTTGGGCGGCAAAGGGGATCGCTCATTCCAACCGGGGAGAAGAGCCGCTGGCAGCGGAGGCCTTGCGCAAGGCCTTAGATCTGATTGATCGGGTTGACCCAAGTCATCGTATTCTGTTCGGCGGTGCGGATCAACGTGTCTCTGCCCAAGCATATTTCAGCGAATCGCTGATCATATTGGGTTTCTTTGACGCTGCAGTCGAAGAGAAAGAGCGCCTGATGCGCAATTTTGACCAGCTCGATAAGCCTTTCGACCTCGCGTGGCATCTTCTCGTGCAGTGCCAATTGTGCGCGCTACTTGGTCAATACGAGGAACTACTCGATAACGCTAGGAAGATCGTCGAGATTTGCGAGCGTCATGGCTACACGGCGCGTCGAAGCAGCGGCATCAGGTGGCGTGGCCATGCCCGCTCGCATCTAGGAGAACTGGACGCCGGTATCGATGACGTCCGAGAGAGCATGGTTGTTTGGCGTGGGCAGGGCGTCGTATTTCATACCCCTGAGAAAACATGCGCGCTTTGTGATCTACTCCTACGGGCCGGTCGCATCGAAGAGGCATCCCAAATGCTTGATGATGTCGATACGCTGGTTTTCGATACGGACGAAGCGTCCTACCTGGCAGAATGCGTCCGGCTTCGTGGCCAAATCGCCGCGGACAGAGGTGACCTGGCGGGTGCCAAACACCTATTCGAAACAGCGATTGCTACTGCCCGTCGGCAGCAAGCGAGACTCTTCGAGCTTCGCGCTACAACGCACCTAGCACCAATTCTGGCACGGCAAGGTCGTGTCAATGACGCCGAGACGCGCCTACGATCCGTTATCGACACGTTTGAAACCAGATATCCGGTCGTCGACCTCATCGCAGCGCAACGGGCGCTGGACTTGCTGGGCCAATGAGTTTCGCGGCCCTGCGTTGGGGCTCGATAGTTGGCGTCGATCCTTGGCATTCCCTTCGCCAGCCCCAATGCGCTGTTCAATCTCAGCAAGCTGTCGGTCTGGTGGCTGCGCCTGGGCATCGACATCGAGCGCTCAGGCCCGGCTGCCCGCAGCAGAACGGCCGCCACGAGCGCATGCATCTGACGCTCAAGAAGGAAACCACCAAACCGGCAGGCGCCAATTTCCTTCAGCAGCAGGAGGCCAGGTTCAATGACTTCATCGACGAATTCAACGCAGAACGCCCGCATCACACTCGGCATGGACCGTCCGGCCGAACGCTACACGCCCTGCCGATATGCACGCCGCTCTGCAATAGTGACAGGCACGCTGCCAACTCACCCCAGCCAATACCGCGGCCCTGGCCCTTTGCGTCCTGCCATGTCGGCAGGGTTCGCAAGGCTACATCGGTCGATCGAGAGGCAGCCGCAACCGATGCACTCAGTAAGCCCGGACCTCAGTCGCTGCAACTCGGCGATGCGCTGGTCGATGCGCTTGGTCCACTGGCCCGACAACCGCGACCAATCCCGACGCGACGGCACGCGATCGGCTGGCAACTTGGCGAGCTCGGCGCCGATCTCCTCGAGCGTCAGCCCAATTCGCTGCGCAAAGACGATGAAGGCGATCCGGCGCAGCACCGATCGCGGATAGCGTCTGTGTCCCGAGCCGGCCCGCTCGGACGCAATCAGCCCGCGCTCCTCGTAGAAACGCAGAGCCGATGAGGCGACACCGCTGCGCCGCGATACGTCGGTGATGGTCAGCATGGAATCCATGCGTGAACGAAAGCACGATTCCCGCTTGACCTCAAGTTAACTTGAACTTGTAGCACGGGTCGAACAGATTGAAGGAGCCCGGCTATGCAGACGAATATTGGCCTTCAGGAACTTCGCGTGGCGGTCACGGGCGGCACATCCGGCCTCGGACTGGCGCTTGTGCGGCAGCTTGCCGAGCAGGGTGCGTCCGTCGCCTTCGTCGCACGCACCGCCGCGCTTGTCGAACGCATCGCCGATGAGACGGGTGCGCACGGCATTGTCGGCGACATCAGCAACAAGGCGGACATCTACCCGATCGCGTTGCAGGTCACGGCGAGCCTCGGCGGGCTCGATGTCCTGATCAACAATGCGTCGAGCCTCGGCCCTGTCCCTCTGGCGCTCCTTGCTGATACCGAGTGCGAGGAAGTGGAAAAAGCGCTTGCGGTCAATCTCGTCGGCGCGTTCCGGCTGACGAAAGCCCTGTTCGGCGCGCTCGCCGCGTCCGCACGCGGGGGCCGTGGCGCGCTGGTGATCAACATCTCCAGCGACGCGGCGGTGAACGCCTATCCCGGCTGGGGCGCGTATGGCGCGAGCAAGGCCGCTCTTGCCCATCTGACGGCCATTTGGGACGAGGAGGCGAAAGCCGACGGCATCCGGCTCCTCGCGCTCGACCCCGGCGATATGGACACCCCGCTGCACGCGCTGGCGCTTCCCGACGCCGATCCGTCGACATTGAAGCGCCCCGAGCTGGCTGCTGCCGAGATCATCGAAAAGATGCTCGACGCGTTGCCGGTCCGCGCAACGCCTCTCGCCGGGGCACATGGATGATTGCCGCCGACCGTCGCGTTCGGCGCGCCGCCAGGCTGTTGGTCGTCGAGGCGAACGGCGCGATGTGTGACCTGCCGCGCGCTGGACTTGCGACGCTATTCAATCCCGGCGACCTGATCGTCGCCAATGACGCCGCGACCTTGCCAGCCAGCTTGCACGGCACGCATGTCCCCAGCGGCGAGGCGATCGAGATCCGCCTGGCAGGCTGGCTGTCCCTTCCCGATCCAACCCGCTTCGTGGCACTTGCCTTCGGCGCGGGCGATCACCGCACGCGCACGGAAGACCGGCTGCCTCCGCCTCCGCTGTCAACAGGCGATCGCCTCCGGCTCGGCCCGCTTGAAGCCGTCGTCGCGCGCCTTCTTGACCATCCTCGCCTTCTCGAGCTGCGCTTCTCAGGCAATCGCGCAGCCGTGATTGCGGGACTGGCGCAGCACGGCCGGCCGATCCAATACGCGCATGTTCCCGAGCCATTGGCACTGTGGGATGTTTGGACGAAGATTGCCGCCGGGCCGGTCGCGTTCGAGGCGCCATCGGCAGGCTTTGCGCTCGACTGGCTTACGCTCCAAGCCTGGCGTCGGCGCGACGTCGGCTTCGCAACGCTCACGCATGCCGCGGGCGTTTCTTCCACCGGCGATCCCGCGCTCGACTCGCGCCTCCCTTTCGACGAGTCGTACCGCATCCCTGAGCGCACCGCGACGCAGGTCGCGCGGGCGAAGCTCCGCGGCAGCCGCATCATCGTGATCGGTACGAGCGTAGTGCGCGCACTTGAGGCAGCCGCCAATCCCGACGGCAGTGTGCGTGCCGGAAATGGCATTGCGACTGGGCGCATCGTGCGGGGCACGCGGCTTCGGGTGGTTGACGCGATTCTCACAGGCGTCCACCAGCCCGGCGAAAGCCATTTTGAGCTCCTGCGCGCCTTTGCCGACGATGCTCTGCTCGCCAAGGCCTCCGTAGCCTTTGCCGCGTGCCGATACCACACGCATGAATTTGGCGATTCCATGCTGCTCAATCGCCAACCGCTGCTTCCATCGAGCGAACAGGTCCGGGCTGAGGTGCTCGAGACGAAGGCTCTTCTCGAGGCCTGCTATGATGTCGGCAGGATCGGTGGCATTTCGGACGCTCGGCGCGCGAGGAAGTCGGAGCAATGTTGCAGCGGACCAAGAGTCGGAATTTGACCCAAGGATGACTTCGTTTCCTGCAGACCAATCGCGGTCTCGGCAATTCCGGTCGCTCGCCGGGCCCACCCTACCCACCTGTGTGATGCTAAATCGCCACCACTAGCGAATGTCGGTATCGGTGGTTGCGTGTCCTCAACGATGAGTCCTAGAAGCTGCGTGAAATATCGAAATATCGTCATTGGAAGCACTTTGAGATTTTTCCATATGCCGCGGATCTCGCGTCCTCGTCCTTCAATGTTGCCGATTGTTATGTTAGGTTCTGAGTTGCCAATGCGCGCGTACGACCATTCGTCTGCAGAGTCGGAGCCCGCAATGCCCCCGGTGGACGAGACATCCTTCGAGACGGCTCTGGGCGAACGCGTCCAGGATATGCTTGACGGCTGCACGCGATGTGGCAAATGCGCTAAGGTTTGTCCGAGCCTAGTGCCCGCCGGCATCTCGGATGCGCAGCCCGAAGACCTCATCGGCGGTATCCTCGATCTTGTCCGCACCGGTGACGGTCCGGAGAGGTCCCGCAACTGGGCAGCCTCCTGCATGCTCAGCGGGGAATGTATCAAGGCGTGCGACTACGGCGTCAATCCGCGCTTTCTCCTTGCCATGGCACGCCTCAGCATCGCGCAGTCCGATAAAGAGCTTTCTGAACGACGGCGGCAAGGCGTGGAGAGATACCGTGAGGTCAGCCGCGGTGTAACGATGCTTTCGCGTCTGCAGCTCGATGCGGAGGTCCTGGAACGGCTGGGTCAAAAGTCAACGTCAGTGTCCACGCCCGCCGAGCCGGCGGATTTCGTGTTCTACACCGGCTGCAACGTGCTCAAGACGCCACACATTGCCTTGCTTGCCCTCGATATCATGGATGTAGTCGGCGTCAGTTATCGGGTCATGGGCGGCCCCAGCCATTGTTGCGGGATTTCCCAGCTCAAGTCCGGGGACGCCGAGATGGCCGGTCGGCTGGGATCGAACAGCATGGAGAAGCTGTCGCACTCGAGGTCGGGACAGGTGATCACCTGGTGTCCGACTTGCTACGTCCAGTTCACGGAAACCATCCTGCCGACGGTGGAACGACAGCGCGGCTCACGCCCGTTCGAGATGAACCCGTTCATGCGGTTCCTCGGCGACCGGCTGGCGCAGTTGAAGCCGCACCTGCAGCACAGGGTCGATATGCGCGTCGCGCTGCACAAGCATCCTGGCGTAGCCGGCGCCGTGGAAGCCGCCACCGAAATCCTAAGGATGGTCCCCGGCGTTGAGCTTATCGATCTGCACCAGCCGGCGGTGGGTCTGCAGAGCGTGCATATCGGTGTCCTGCCAAAGTTCAAGCGTGAGTTGCAGCAAAGAGAACTTGAAGCGGCGCGTGACGCGGGCGTTGATGCGCTGGTTGCTGTTTATCATTCCGATCATCGCGAATTGTGTGCACACGAGCGCGATTGGCCGTTCCGCATCATCAATATCCTTGAAGTTGTTGGTGAAAGCATGGGATTGCATCGGCATGATCGCTACAAGGAGCTCAAGGTGATTCAAGACGCCGATCAGATCGTCACCGAATGTAGCGACTTGATCGCACGGCACTCCCTTGATGCCCGCGATGCCCGCGACGTTGTGGTCAGGGTTCTGCTTGGTGACCAGCCGCTCCCTCTGAAGGGTGGCCACGAGCGCGGCGCGAGTGTCGTGGCCGAGTAGCAATTTGGCCGCTTCTAGTTCCAGTGTAAGCGATGTGTCGCTCACACGTGCGCCATGTACAGTTGGATCAGGTGCCGATGCGTGAGCCGTGCCTTAAAACGGGTTCTTGTCTGGATTGATAGCCTGAGGAAGCAGCAATGCTGCTTGGGTCCTAGCCGACGCACAGACTTCGGATGTTGGTTGTGTAAGAGCCAGATTCAGCGCGTACTGACCATACTTCCAATTTTGGTCCTTGGCAGCCTGGTCCAAGTCTGACTTGTCAGAAATCGCCTTCATGGCCTTCCGTATATTCTCGACGTCAGTCTCACTGAAAGAGACATCATTGTGATGGTAGCAGTAGTCCGCCGTCGCGTATATTAGATCAAGCAGCAATAGCCCTTTGCCGCCCTGAGAGCTTGTAGGCGGGGCGACTGAGGCTGTTCCAGCCTTTAGTCTGGCTGCAAACGACTTTATCGAAACAGCGATCCTGTGCACCTGATCGAACTCGGATGGATTAAGTGTCGATTTAGCCTTCTGCTCCAGTTCATCCATGTGCGCCAAGTCGGCGGGTGAGAGAGTATGTTCGGACATCACCATGCCTGCGAACACCTGCATTTTGGTGACGAAAGTGCCATAGTTTGGCGCTTGATCGTCACCTAAACTGATCGATGCTCCACCAATAGTCATTGCTATGAGAAAGCTGGCCCGGAACATGCTAGTATTAGTCAAAGTCCTCCCCCGAAGAGAGCCTCGCCCATGTCGGCGCCCAATAGGGTTGGGCTTCGGCACTGTCATCAGGAATCACCAGATATGGTACCACTTGAGCAAACGGGATAAGCGGCCATCGAGGCCGAGCGCCTCTCGGTTGCGCCAAGTAAATTCGCAGGCGGTTGGGTCAAACTTGGCACGGTCGAGTTCTACGAAAGATCGAGTTTACAGGGTCGAGCCACGGTGAGCGGTGTTTCTCAGGCCGCGGCCTTTAACTCGGGAACGGCGAGATAGGCCCAGGGCAGGAGATCGTCGATCTGGCTGTTGGGGTGGCCGTTGACGATCCTGGCGAGCACGTCGGCCAGGTAGCCGAGCGGCTCGATGTCGTTCAGCTTGCACGTCTCGATCAGCGAAGCGAGAACGCGGATCTCGGCGATTTGAGCGTCCAATCCTGAGCGAAGCCACAGATCAGAATTGGCTAGGTCGCAAGGTAGATTTGAGCAAAATCAAAGATTGTCCTGTCGAACATCGATATTGGTACCTCTAAGCCATTCCGGCCGTTTTGCGTGCCGAATGGTTACGGAGGTTCTGATGGAAATCACCACTCGAGATCTAATGACGGTGCTGCATGGAATGGGCTTCGGCGCGCTTTTCATGCTCGCATTTTCCGGCGCCATTGCCGGTCTCTACAGAATGTCGGCCCCAGGGGCACCGCCAATGAGCACAAGGGAACAGTCGCTGCTCAACTTCTGGCTTGTTGCGATGGTGGTTCTCTCCTGGCTCACGGTGTTTTCTGGCGCCTATAGCGTCTATCCGTGGTACCGCGCCGCTCCGCCGGCCGGGGTGACTGATCTTTCGGACTATCCGCGGAGCCTTCTCCTGTCGAGCCCAAGAACATCCGAGTGGCATTCTCTCGGCATGGAATGGAAGGAGCATGTCGCTTGGCTGGCGCCGATCGCAATGACCATGGTGGCCTATGTCACCATGAAGTACGGACGAGCGATCGTTCAGCACCGCAACATGCGCATCTCGGTCTTGGCTTTTGCGGTCGCGGCCTTCTTCGCGACGGGCGCAGCCGGCGCACTGGGCGCGTTCCTCAATAAATACGCTCCCGTCCGCGGAGGCCAATCGATCGTACTGATACAAGGAGAGGAGCCGGAGGGTCCCCAGACGCCAGCCCAAACACCTGGAGTGCAGCCACCGGCCGCGCAGCCGGAAGGAGAACAGCCATGACCATTTCGCAGAAGCCGGTCGTCGGCCAAAGTCAAAGCGTTGAAAAGATTCCCGAAATTATACCCAATGGACCGGGCGCGGCGGCCATTCTCGCCGCAGGCATCGGTAGCGCCGCTATCGGCATCCTGGCTCTCGCCGGCGACGCATCGAAGGCCATCAACGGCTTGCTGACCTTTTATAAGCCATCTGGAGCTCTCTCCGGCGTGACGACCGTGGCCATCATTATATGGCTGGTGGCGTGGTTCATCCTCGCCCGTCGTTGGGGGAACAAGACGGTGGCCATGAGCAGGGTCAATGTCGGCGCTTTTGCCCTTCTGCTCATCGGTTTGCTGCTGACCTTTCCTCCGTTCATGGATTTCCTGCAGGGCAAATAACATAACGCTTGAGACAAGGGCTGCGTCGGTATACCGACGCAGCATTATCCTTTCTCGAGGTTCACCAGCCGCTCAAACCGAATAGCTGTCGCTTAAACGGCGATCCGACACCTGCCTGAGTGGAACATCATGTGGCATTCGTCCTTATGCTGCCTACGCGTGCTTGCTCGACGTGAGCCTACCAGCTTAGATGGAACGTGCGGTTCCACAGTCTAGCCGGATCGGCTGCTCTCCGGGCTGCCCAATGGGACGAAGATCAGGATTGCAACGGTGCCAACCGTCGCGAAGATGTATCCCTCCGGTCTGGGCCGCGGCGGGTGCGGTCTGTGTTAAGCTGCAGCGATGGAGATCGACACCGACAAGATTTGATGATGCAGTCCTGGCGCTGCTTTGGCTGACCCTGCACAATGAACGGTGTGCTTGGAAAGGCTTTGACTGGGACGTGACGGATCGACTTCACCGGAAGGGATTGATCGCCGACCCGGTCAACAA
>NZ_SRUU01000062.1 GCF_004791585.1 Mesorhizobium sp. M1C.F.Ca.ET.210.01.1.1 | reverse complement strand
ACACCGTGCCGGTGCGCGAGGTCAGGCTCTCGGCCGGCGCCGGTTTCGTCGTCATCATCTGCGGCGAGATCATGACCATGCCCGGCCTGCCCAAGGCGCCGTCCTCGGAAAAGATCTTCCTCAACGAACAAGGTCAGATCGAAGGTCTGTTCTAGGGAAATCCGCGCTCTCCCCAAGGCGCTAGACCACGGAGCGCCCTTTAAGTCTTGGCACATCGTGCCAAGACTTTCTTGTTGGGGTGGTTGCCAGGATGTCGGCTAAGCCAGATCAGCGAAACCACCGCTGCGCGGTCAATGCGCAACGGCGAATAGCCGCGTCGAAATGGGTTTTGTCTCAGCCGATGTGCAAACGGCTCAGCAGAACTATGCGGCGTGAGCCGAGGATGCCTGAACCCCATATTCAAGGGAAGAGTCCAGGATCATGTGCCAAAGGCTGTCGGCGAAGCTGGTGAAGACGAGCATGTTGAAGACGGCGTGTCCGTCCGTGCCATCAGCCTCGCGCCAGATATTCATCGCCGTATGGTCGATCGAGGTTGTCGCCGCGGCGCCCAGCGGAAACGCCTTGTCATCCAGGTCCAACGAGCAGAACTTCGCAAGCGCCTGGCGAGCGCGAGGTCCGCCAATCCGGATGAGGCAGCGACCGTCCGACTGATCGGAGAGCGACGCGATGCCGGCAAACGCCTTTGACACTTTGGCAAATTGACCGTCTGCCTGTCGTGCAGAGAAGACAATGAACTGGTCCGGGCCCGACCAGATCAGCGTAGCATTCCGGGCCACTGCTGCGCCGGGAGCGCGGGGCGGCTCAATGCCAAACAGCTTCTTGGCGGCCTTTGCGGTCTCGGCCGCTCTGCCGCGCCGCGCCATCACCTGAACGAGGCTGATGTCGCGCACCTCCTCCAGCGTGACGCCTGCCTGCGTGCCGGCCACGCCGTGACGACCGGGGACGAGCGCCTTCTCCAGCGCCGATTGGGTGTTCCAGGAAAAATCAGCCACGCTGACGCACTCCTTCGGGATCGTAGAAGACCGGGCTGCAGATCTCGGCCTCGTAGTCCTCGCTCCGCAGCGGATCATGGATGCGAACGATCTCGCCGATGCGCTCGCGCCCGCGCTCGACCAGACCAAGGCCGATCCACTGGTCAAGCACCGGCGAGAAGCAGACCGAGGTGACATAGCCTTGATCCGTTTTCGGGCCAGGGGTCTCGCCCTTGGGGACAACGTGCGCGCCCGAACGCAGGCGCCGCGCCTTGTCCGTGGGCTTGACGCCAACGACCACCTGCCGGTTCGGCGCAATCAGCGCTTCGCGCCCGGCCATGACACGGCCGATAAAGTCCTTCTTCTTCGACATCATCTTACCAAGGCCAAGGTCGTCAGCGGTGGTCGTGCCATTGAGCTCGGGCCCGGCGACATGCCCCTTTTCGATGCGCATGACGCCGAGCGCTTCAGTCCCGTAAGGCGTTACGCCATAGGGCTTGCCAGCGATCATCAGGTTCTCGGCCATCGCCGCGCCGTAGCGCGCCGGCACCGAAATCTCGAAGGCCATTTCGCCGGAGAACGAGATGCGGAACAGCCGAGCAATCACGCCACCGCGCAGCTTGACTTCACGGGCGCCCATGAATGGGAAGCCCTCGTTGGTGAGATCTTCCGACGGGTCGACCAGATCCTGCAGCAGCTTGCGGGCGTTCGGCCCAGCGATGGAGAACTGCGCCCACTGGTCAGTAGCACTGGTCAGCTGAACATCGAGGTCCGGGAACAATACCTGCCGGCAGAATTCCAGATGCTGCATCACCAGACCGGCCTTGGCAGTGGTGGTGGTGAGAAAATAGTGATCCTCGGCGAGCCGCGAGGTCGTGCCGTCGTCATAGACGATGCCATCTTCGCGCAGCATCAAGCCATAGCGCGCCTTGCCCACGGCGAGAGAGGAAAAGGCGTTGATATAGACGCGATCGAGGAAGACACCTGCATCCGCGCCGCGGACGTCGACCTTGCCGAGCGTGGAGACGTCGCAGAAGCCGACGCCGTTGCGCACGGCCAGCACTTCGCGGCTTACCGATTCCAGCCAGTCCTTCTCGCCGGCAAGCGGGTACCATTGCGCCCGCTTCCACAGCCCGGTGTCGACGAACACCGCGCCTTGCTTGGCGGCCCAATGATGCGACGGTGTCAACCGCCAGGCATGGAAGTTCTCGTCGCGATGATGGCCGGCGATGGCGCCTATGGCGACGGGTGCGTAGGGCGGCCGGTAGATCGTAGTGCCGGTTTCCGGGATCGTGCGGCCGGTCGCTTCCGCCATGATTGCGAGGCCGTTGATATTGGACGTCTTGCCCTGGTCGGTCGCCATTCCGAGCGTGGTGTAACGCTTCAAATGCTCGACGCTCTCGAAGCCTTCACGCTGCGCCAGCGTCACGTCGGACGCGGTAACGTCGTGCTGAAAGTCGACGAACGCCTTGCCCTTACCTTTGACATGCCAGAGCGGCGCGATTCCGTAGCCTTCTTCGTCGGCTTTCGATGCCTCCCCCGGCTTTCCGGCGGCACCGCATTCGGCGGCCGCCTTGGCACCTGCGCTATGCCCGTCGCGAAGGCAGGCGCCGAGTGAGAGCTCGCCATTGGCAGCACCAGCCGTGGCCATCCCCTTTGGCGCACCGCCCGGCACGAAGGCCGCGATATCCTCGCGCCAGATCGGCTTGCCACGATGGAAGCAAGATAAGCCGACATTCGGATTCCACCCTCCCGAAACGGCAAGGCAGTCAGTTTCGACCCGTTGCGTCTGGCCATTTCTGTCGTTGGTCACGACGATGCTGCGGACGCCGTCAACGCCGCCCTTTACATCGGACACGACGCCAGCAAGCACGCGCAGATCGTAAGTATCGACAAGCCTCCGGTGCTGCGCCGGCACCTCGCGGCGGGGGTCGATCACCGCCACGATGTGGGCGCCAGCCCGCTGGATGATCTCGGCCGTGCGCCAGCCATCATCATTATTGGTAAACAACGCCACACGCTTGCCTGGCAGAGCCGCGAAGCGATTGACATAGGTGCGGACGGCGGAGGCCATCATGACGCCTGGCCGATCATTGCCAGGAAAGACGATCGGTCGTTCAATCGCACCGGCGGTCACCACCGAGCGCCTAGCGACGATGCGCCAGAGCCGCTGTCGCACCTGATGGCGATCCGGCATCGCGACGTTGTCGCTGACGCGCTCGAGCGCGGCGTAGGTACCACCATCGTAGACGCCGAACAGGGCCGTCCTGGTCATGATCCGGACATTGGGCAGAGAAACGAGTTCGCGTGTTGTGCTACGCAGCCACTCCCTGGCATCCATGCCATCGATCTCGCCGCCGTCACCGAGCAGACGACCGCCCAGCAAGGTATCCTCTTCCACGAGAATGACACGCGACCCGGCGCGGCCGGCAGCAAGCGCCGCCGACAGGCCGGCGGGACCGCCCCCGACAACCAGCACGTCGCAATGAGCCCAGGCCTTGTCGTAGTGGTCTGGGTCAGGCAATTCGGCACTCTTGCCGAGACCGGCGGCGCGGCGGATCATCGGCTCGTAGATCGATTCCCAGAACTTCGCCGGCCACATAAAGGTCTTGTAGTAGAATCCGGCGACGAAGATCGGCGCGAACAACTGGTTGATCGACATCAAGTCGTGACGCAGCGATGGCCAGCGGTTCTGGCTGTTCGCGATCAACCCGTCATACAGTTCCTGCGTGGTCGCCCTCGTGTTCGGCTCGCGTCGGGCGCCGGTGCGCATCTCTACCAGCGCGCTCGGCTCCTCAGAGCCGGCGGTGACGATGCCGCGCGGGCGGTGATACTTGAACGACCGCGCCACGAGCTTGACGCCGTTGGCGACGAGTGCGGAAGCCAGTGTGTCGCCGGCAAATCCGGTCATAGCCTTGCCGTCGAAGGAGAACCGGAGCGGCGACCGCCGGTCGATCATGCCGTCACCGGGCAGCCGGTGCGACTGGCTGGCGGACGTGACCGCCGTGCGGATGTTGGCCTCCTCCCGCGCTGTTCTGGCGAGCGGCTCGGATTGCGAATACCCCGACATGGTCATTCTCCTGCCCGCGCCGCCAAGGCGGCGCCCGCACCCGGTGCCGCCGTCACGGAAACAAATTCATGGGTGACGGTGTTGCGCTCGGCCACGAGCCAGGAACGGCAGCCGCCGCCGTGGTACCAATACTCGCGCATCACACCCGCCAGATTGTCGCGCAGGTAGACGTAGTCGTGGAAGGCATCCTCGACACGTTCGGGGCTCTCCCCGCCGTCGACGGCGAAGTTGGGCCGCTTGGGCGAGGCATCGCCAAGATAGGTGAACTCGCCATTCTCACGCTCACCGCAGAAAGGACATGCAATACGCATTGAACCGGTCTCTCTTTCAGTGAAGGTTCGGCTGGGCGCCCTGGCCCTTTTCATCGATCATCGCGCCACGGCGGAACCGGTCGAGGCGGAACAGCGCGGCCTCCGAATGCGGTTCGTCGCGTGCCAGAAGATGGGCGAAGACGAGTCCCGATGCCGGCGTTGCCTTGAAGCCGCCATAGCACCAGCCGGCGTTGAGATAGAGGCCGTCGACCGGTGTCTTGTCGATGATCGGCGTGCCGTCCATCGACATGTCCATGATGCCACCCCACTGCCGCAGCATGCGCACGCGGCCGATCATCGGCATGATGGCCATGCCGCCCTCGCAGACATCCTCCATGACCGGCATGTTGCCGCGCTGGGCGTAGGAATTGTAGCCGTCGAGGTCGCCGCCGAAGACCAGCCCGCCTTTATCCGACTGGCTGACATAGAAGTGGCCGGCGCCGAAGGTGATGACACCCGGGATGAGCGGCTTGATAGCCTCGGAGACAAAGGCCTGCAGCACGTGGCTTTCGATTGGCAGCTTCATGCCGGCCATCGCGGCGACCCGCGACGAAGAGCCGGCGACCGCCATACCGACCTTGCCGGCGCCGATCCTGCCGCGCGAGGTCTCGACACCGGTCACCCTGCCGCTGGCGTCGCGCACGAAACCGGTGACCTCGCAATTCTGGATGATGTCGACGCCGCCTTCACTGGCGGCGCGCGCATAACCCCAGACGACGGCGTCATGGCGAGCGGTACCTGCGCGCCGCTGCAAGAGACCGCCCATGATCGGGAAGCGGGAATTGTTATAGTTCAGGAACGGCAATTCCTTGCGGATTTGCTCGGCGTCGAGCAACTCGGCATCGATGCCATTGATTCGCATGGTGTTGCCGCGGCGGGCGAAGGCATCGCGCTGCGCGTCGGAGTGGTAGAGGTTGATGATGCCGCGCTGGCTGACCATCGTGTTGTAGTTGAGGTCCTGCTCCATGCGCTCCCACAGCTTCATCGACAATTCGTAGAAGCCGGTATTGCCGGGCAAACCGTAGTTGGAGCGGATGATGGTGGTATTGCGGCCGGCATTGCCGGAGCCGATCCAG
Organism: Mesorhizobium sp. M1C.F.Ca.ET.210.01.1.1; assembly: GCF_004791585.1. Lineage (GTDB taxonomy): Bacteria > Pseudomonadota > Alphaproteobacteria > Rhizobiales > Rhizobiaceae > Mesorhizobium. Next base: position 9,513 of record NZ_SRUU01000062.1, on the reverse strand, counting down.
CCCTTCTCCAGCACGGCGACATTGCGGATGCCGTATTCACGGGCGAGGAAATAGGCCGTCGCCAGTCCGTGGCCGCCGCCGCCGATGATGACCACGTCATACCGGTTCTTGGGTGCCGGATCGCGCCACGCCCGCGTCCATCCCTTGTGTCCGGACAGTGCCGCCTTGGCGAGCGAAAAGATCGAATATTTCATCGCAGTTGTTCCGGCGAAATGTCAGGTGGTGCGCCCAGCGCCCAATTCGTAGATCGGACGCTGGGCCCGGCAAACAGCTAGACGTCCAGCGTGTTGTCGCGCTCCCACTGGGTGAAGTGCGAGGCGTAGGCGTTCCACTCCTGGGTCTTGAGCTTGATGTAGGCGGCGGAAAATTCCTCGCCCATAGCAGCCTTCAACTCGGCGTCATCGTCATAAGCGCGAAGCGCGTCGAGCAGATTGAGCGGCAGCTTGGCGCCATGCGTGACGGTGTGTCCGTCCTTGTACATGTCGATGTCGCTGCGTTGACCTGGATCAGCCTTGGTGCGGATGCCGCTGAGGCCGGCGGCGATGATGGCCGCCTGCATCAGGTAGGGGTTGGCCGCGCCGTCGGGCAGGCGCAGTTCGAAGCGGCCGGGACCGGGCACGCGCACCATGTGGGTGCGGTTGTTGCCGGTCCAGGTCACCGTGTTCGGCGCCCAGGTGGCGCCCGAAATGGTGCGCGGCGCATTGATGCGCTTGTAGGAATTGACCGTCGGGTTGGTGATCGCGGCCAGCGCCGAGGCATGCTTCATGATGCCGCCCAGGAAGTGTCTGCCCTTTTCCGACAGACCCAACTCCATTTCCTTGTCGGCGAAAGCATTGGTCTTGCCGCTGAGATCCCATACCGAGATATGGGCATGGCAACCGCTACCTGTGAGGCCCTGGAAGGGCTTCGGCATGAAGGTCGCTCGCAGGCCGTGCTTTTCGGCAATCGACTTGACCATGAATTTGAAGAAGGAGTGCTTGTCGGCTGTGGCCAGCACATCGTCAAATTTCCAATTCATCTCGAACTGGCCGTTCGCATCCTCATGGTCGTTCTGATAGGGCTGCCAGCCAAGGTCGAGCATGGCGTCGCAGATTTCGGCGATAACGTCATAGCGACGCATCACCGCCTGCTGGTCGTAGCAGGATTTCGAGGCCGTATCGTACTCGTCGCTGATCTGCTTACCGTCGGGCGTGACAAGGAAGAATTCCGGCTCGACGCCAGTCTTCACGCGCATGCCTTCCTTGGCGGCTTCAGCAACGAGCCGCTTGAGGCTATTGCGCGGCGCCTGAGCGACGCCCTTGCCCTCCATCAGGCAGTCCGAAGCGAGCCAGGCGACTTCCGGCTTCCACGGTAGCTGTATCACCGAAGAGGCATCCGGCACCGCCAGCATGTCGGGGTGCGCGGGCGTCAGGTCAAGCCAGGTGGCGAAGCCGGCGAAGCCGGCGCCCTCCTTCTGCATGTCCCCGATGGCCTGCGCCGGCACCAGCTTTGCGCGCTGACCGCCGAACAGATCCGTATACGAGACCATGAAATACTTGACGTTGCGAACCCTTGCGAACTCTTGGAGATCAGTCCCCTCAGACTGATCGATTTTGGCTTCAAAGGCCTTATTCATTGTCTACTGCTCCCATTCGTCTGGTTTTAGAAGCCACCCTGCCCTGGTACCCAATTCGTCCCCGCGAGCGGCACACCGGCCATGGCCGCTGCTTCGATCGAAAGAGCACAGAGATCCTCGGGCTCGAGATTGTGCAGGTGATTTTTGCCGCAGGCACGTGCGATGGTCTGCGCCTCGAGCGTCATGACCTTCAGGTAATTCGCCAGCCGCCGTCCGGCGACGACCGGGTCGACCCGCTTCATCAGCTCGGGGTCCTGTGTGGTGATGCCCGCCGGATCCTTGCCCTCATGCCAGTCGTCGTAGGCGCCGGCGGTCGTGCCAAGTTTTTGGTATTCGTCCTCCCAATGCGGATCATTGTCGCCGAGCGCAATCAGGGCCGCGGTGCCGATCGATACGGCATCGGCGCCAAGCGCCAACGCCTTAGCGACATCGGCCCCGTTGCGGATGCCACCGGAAACGATGAGCTGGACCTTGCGATGCATGCCGAGGTCCTGCAGCGCCTTCACAGCGGGCCTGATACAGGCGAGCGTCGGCTGGCCGACATGTTCGATGAATACTTCCTGCGTGGCGGCGGTGCCGCCTTGCATGCCATCGAGCACCACGACATCAGCTCCGGCCTTTACCGCAAGCGCGGTGTCGTAGTAAGGGCGAGCGCCGCCGACCTTGACGTAGATCGGCTTTTCCCAGTCGGTGATTTCGCGGATTTCGAGGATCTTGATCTCAAGGTCGTCAGGGCCGGTCCAGTCGGGATGACGGCAGGCTGAGCGCTGGTCAATGCCCTTGGGCAGAGTGCGCATTTCCGCCACGCGATCGGAGATCTTCTGGCCAAGCAGCATGCCGCCGCCGCCGGGCTTGGCACCCTGGCCAACGACGATCTCAATGGCGTCGGCGCGGCGCAGGTCACGCGGGTTCATACCGTAGCGCGACGGCAGGTATTGATAGACCAGTTGCTTGGAATGGCCGCGCTCTTCCTCGGTCATGCCGCCGTCGCCGGTGGTGGTCGAGGTGCCGGCGATGGTTGCGCCGCGGCCGAGAGCTTCCTTGGCCGGACCGGAAAGCGAGCCGAAGCTCATGCCGGCAATGGTGATCGGGATCTTCAGTTCGATCGGCTTCTTGGCGTGGCGCGAGCCCAGCACAACTGAGGTGTCGCAGCGCTCGCGATAGCCTTCCAGCGGATAGCGCGAGATCGAGGCGCCAAGGAACAGCAGGTCGTCGAAATGCGGGACCTTGCGCTTGGCGCCGGAGCCACGGATGTCGTAGATGCCGGTTGCCGCGGCGCGGCGGATTTCCGACATCGCGTAGTCGTCGAAGGTCGCTGACTTGCGCGGCGTCGTCGGAGGATTGTGGTAGGTCATGGTCGCCCTCAGTATGCGTCAGCGTTGTCGATGTTGAAGTTGTAAAGCGTACGGGCCGAGCCGTAGCGAGTGAACTCTTCCGGCTTGGCATCCTTGATGCCGGCACGGTCGAGCAGATCCTGCAGGAGCGCGATGTGCTCGGGACGCATCTCCTTTTTGATGCAATCCGCGCCCAGGCTCTTGACCTTGCCACGGACGAACAGCCGCGCCTCATAGATCGAGTCGCCGAGCGCATCGCCGGCATCGCCCAACACCACCAGGTTGCCCGACTGGGCCATGAAGGCCGACATATGGCCGATATTGCCACGGACAACGATATTGATGCCCTTCATCGAGATGCCGCAGCGCGACGAGGCGTTGCCCTCGATGACCAGCAGACCGCCGCGGCCGGTGGCGCCGGCGTATTGGCTGGCATCGCCTTTGACCACGATCGAGCCCGACATCATGTTCTCGCCGACGCCCGGGCCGACGGAGCCGTGGACGGTGATGGCGCCGCCGGCATTCATGCCGCCACAGTAATAGCCGACGCTGCCGCGCACATCGATAGCGACCGGCTGGTCGACACCGACGGCGACGGAATGGCTGCCTTTCGGGTTGAGCACTTCCCAGGAGGTTTCGTTCGAGCCGGGGTCAAGATTGTGCAGCGCCTGATTGAGCTCGCGCAGTGAATTTTCGCCGAGGTCGAAGACCCGCCGCGCGAAGTCCATTTCACGCGATGGCGCCGTGGCAACATTCGAAATATTCATGATCCTCAGTGCTCCCAGAAATAGACGGTGGACGGCTCCGGTTCCCAAACCCTCGCATTGTCAATGCCGGGCAGGTTGGCGAGCGCGCGGTATTCGGACCCGAAGGCGACATACTGGTCGGTCTCGGCCATGACGGCGGGCTTGCAGGAGATCGGATCGCGCACCACGCCGAAGCCGTTCTTGGTGCCGACCACGAAGGTGAAGAAGCCGTCGAGGTCGTCGAGGCTGCTCTGCAGCGCCTCGCCGAGGTTCTGACCATGAGCGATTTTGGACGAGAGATAGGCGGCGGCGACTTCGGTGTCGTTTTCGGTCTCGAAGCGCATGCCTTCGCGGATCAGTTCACGGCGAAGATTATTATGGTTCGACAGCGAGCCGTTATGCACCAGGCATTGGTCCGGGCCGGTCGAGAAGGGGTGCGCGCCCAGCGTGGTTACGGCGGATTCGGTCGCCATGCGCGTGTGGCCGACGCCGTGGCTGCCGGTCATCTTGGTCACGTCGAAACGCTTGACCACGTCGGCCGGCAGGCCGACCTCCTTGTAGATCTCGATCGCTTCGCCGGCGCCCATGACACGCACATTCGGGTGCAGTTCGGCGATCGCGACACGGGCTTCGTCGAGCTTGTCGGCAGGGATGTCGAGGACGGCGTGGGTAGACTTCACCGTCGACGAAACTTTGGCTTCGATCTTCTTGCCAAGCTCCGCTTCGAGACCAGGGAAATCCACTGCGGGAGCCGAAGACTGAATGGTGATCTTGGCACGCCCCTTCGCCGCTGCGCCGTCATATATGGCTATGCCGGCGCTGTCAGGGCCGCGGTCGGTCAATGAGACCAGCATTTCCGACAGGAGGGCGCCCAGTCGCGGCTCAAGTGATTTGTCTTTCAGAAAGAGTCCAACAATCCCACACATATCCCGGTCACCTCGATTGATTGTTACCCATGGCAATGCCTAGCAGGTTCCCAGTCACAATTCAACTGTCATGAATTTTTTTTTCCTGTAGAAAAACATCGCCGCTTGAGGTGGAAGGAGCCCCGGGTAATCCTTTTCAACGGCCGCAGGTCTTTCCGACGCGCGCGGCATGTCGGCGCGGAGCCACGCCAACTATTAAGGAAGCCATGGAAATCGAGGCGCCTGGCGAGGGTCGTCCAAATGCGCAAAGGCGCCCAATTGGTGGCCAGTCGAGACGCTTGAATGGCGGTCGCAACAACGCCGCGCGCGCTATTGGACGCCAGGCCATGTTGTAGTGCTTGATTCTTGCGCATGATTTTTTCCGAACCTCCGGCTCGAGGTCATGCGCTAATCAGAGTCATTCGCCGGTCGTAGAGATCAATCCGTTGAGGCCAAGGCGAGCAATACCTCAGCATGGTCCTGCAGGGGAAATCGCTCCTGGCGGGCTTACGTCAGCCTTTTCCGCGCCCGCCGGGATAGGAGATGATCGACAGGTATCGCATCGGCAAGTGCGTCAGTTCTTCGGGACCGTGCGGTGCATCGGCGTCGAAGAACAAACTGTCGCCTGGCGTCATGCGATAGAGATTGCTGCCATGGCGGTAAACCACCTCGCCTTCCAGCATGTAGAGGAACTCCATGCCATCATGCTGAAAGGTTGGGAAGACGTCCGAGTCTTCAGTCAGCGTAATGAGGTAGGGTTCAACAACGACGTTGGTGTCCGAAGCGATATGGCCTAGCAATGTATACTGGTGTCCCGCGCGCGTGCCACGCCGTTCCACATCCACGCCCGATCCGGCCTTGACGAAGACGGCCTTACGCTCTTCCTCGAAGCTGCGGAAGAATGCGGTGAGCGGCACTCCGAGCGCGTGCGACAACAACTTCAGCGTGGTCAATGACGGCGAGGTGATGCCATTCTCGATTTTGGATAGCATGCCGAGCGAGAGGCCTGTGGTCGCGGCAAGGTCGGCAACGGTAATGCCGAGCTTCTTGCGAAAGGCGCGAACCTCGTGGCCAATCGCGACTTCGAGCACGTTCTCGCGCATGTCGCGAACGGCGTGAGGATCCTGAATGAGGGGAGTGCTGCGCGGCAGCGCGCTAAGTGTCGCCGCGGCCGATGATTTGACGGGAGCCGGCGATCTGCCATTTTTCCTTGCTGCTTGAGTCTTCGCCATGTTGCCGCCACCCGCTGATTCCATTTTATTTCCTAACAGTAAACATTTTCGACGCGCGGCACAACTACGGATATTCGGGGCAGACCATGCGATAAATCGCAAGCACCCGGCATGGCCGGGTAAGTGGGTGCCTTGAGCGGGCTATCACATCAGCAGTATTTGCAGGTCAGCGATATTGATACCGGTGGAAACCGCCGGGCAACAAGTCACCGAACGACGCCTGCCCATGGGCGGCGTTTGGGTGGGCCTGAATCATTCCCACTCGATCGTTCTTAATCCAGATAGATCATTGATCTAGCTTAGTTTTTTGTTTCTTTTGACCATGAAAGCCGGCGCGCAGGCCGTTAGAAATCTACCAAGCTGATTTTAAAAGGAAATTTTCGACAAACGATATTTTGAGATTTCGTGGAACTATCGAGATCAATCGGGCTTGCTGACCAGTCCCGCTCCAACTCCATTCATAATCCCGTTACTCAAAAAGTACCGTCCCGGGTATCATCTTTCGGGCTATCGGCCACCTCCTGGCCAATGGCGACCTTGCCTCGCTCCTAGTCCTTCGGTTTACGCGATTGTCGGTCTCATTGCCGTCATTCCTCGCGGGATCCGGCACCCGCGGTCGTGCGACCGTTTAGCGACCTGGTTGCTGTGGGCATTGGCTTGGTGGCTTTAGTAACGCTCGCAACCGGCGACATGCCAATCAGCGATACGACTAGTCGATGGCTTCTCGTCATCGACACGGTGTTCTGTGCTCCAGTCCAAAGGCGCTTTGAAGCTCCGAACCGCGCTCCGGCGGGGTTTGACCGGGGCGTCAGGGTAGCGGGATCGGCTTGTCACTGAGTGTGCGCAAGTAGGCGATCAGGTTAACCCGCTCGGTCTCGTCCGGCACACCAGGCACCTCCATCTTAACGCCCGGCGTGGTGAGCATGGGCCCGAAGAGATATCTGTTCAGGTCCTCGTACGTCCATACACCCTCCCAGCCCAGCAAGGTGTCGGAGTAACGCATATTTGCCATAGATGCCTTGTCGCGGCCGACGACGCTCCACAAGTTCGGTCCCGTTTTGTTCCCTCCCTGTGGCTCGTGATTGTGGCAACCGGCACATAGGCGGGTGAAGGTGGTTCGACCTTTCTCGACATCGGCAGAAGCCAACTTCATTGAGATCGGGGCTGGTGTTGGCAAGACGACGCCGTGCGACAAGAGATAGTCGGCAATTTCACGTTGCCCCCTGCTTTTTGCCAGATGGAGCGGCGTCTTGCCGTTCATTGTCTTCGCATTTACGTCTGCGCCGGCCTCAACCAGTGCCTTCACGCAGTCGAGACAACCGAGAGTGACGGCGAGGTGGAGGGCGTTTTCCCGGTTGCTGTGCGAATTTGGATCTGCGCCCCCACCCAGCAACAGATTGATCAAATCGATCCTGCGTTTTGCCAAAGCCGGCATGAGGGCAGGACCCAAAAGAGGCGTCGGGGCGGCGTTGACGTCGGCACCGCGTTCAATGAGCAGTTTTGCCGCCGCAAAATGCCCGCCCCTGACCGCAAGATAGAGTGGTGTCATGCGCACGTCGCTCTCATCGCTCTCATTTACGCCGGCGCCTGCATCGAGCGCTGCCGTGATCGCCGCGACATCGCCCTCTTTCGCGGCGTCGTGGATGGCGCCGGCATACGATGCAGTCGGAACAGGTACGAGCAGTAGAATGAAGAGCAAGAACATGCGCATTTGGCATCTCCTGTGTCAAAACCAAGCGACGTAACTTGTCGCGGGCTCAATCAGCGACAGGGCGGCCCGGATGGACGACGAGCGGCCCAACCTTGGCTTCGGAACTCCGACGCCGAGCCCTTGGAGGAGGTGTTTCTTCAAGCCAATATAATTCGTTGCTAATATAAGCCGATAGGCAAATACGCTCAACCGTTTGGCGATCACGCCGCCGATGCCTGCCGCTATCCAGCAAACAGGCAGGCGCCAGAGCGAACGGAAGGCATTTTCGCTAGGACAGCGGCCAGCAAGAACGCGCTGGCGGGATCGCTATAGGACGATGATTGTCTACTCGGTACGGACGGCCTGCAAATTATACCAGTAAATTAGCTAATTCGGCTGGCACCGACCCGTGCCGCACGGCAGCGCGATATGGTGGGCATCGCGAGTTCGGTCATTGCTGCACTGCATTCAGAAGAGCCCGTCATTGGAGAGTGGATGGCCGGGCTCCCCTGTCCCTTGGCGGCGAACAGCATTTTGGGACGTGAACTTTCGAACGCGGTCCCCGGCGAAATGTTCTGTTAGGGTTTGCTCATATTGACGACGTCCTGGACCGCACCGCTCAGGACAGGACGGAACCCTCGGTCCACCCCACTGACACCTTCCGAATACCTCTGGTGGCACCGAAGGATCGTCAGCGAGTGCCGCCTTGGAATCCTAGGTCTGCACCGCCCGGACGTCGGATGTCGCGCGCGTACAGTTCAGGTTCGCTGCACCTCCTGTTAAATGACGCCCCTCCACGCGCTTCTACTCGGCCCGGCCACTGCTGAGTGCGAGCAACGAGCAACCGGCCGGCAACAAAAACAAGCACTTACCTTAAAGGCGCGTTACGTCGCGCCCTTCACACGGCGCACATGGTCGCCCTCACAATGTGACCCAAACCGCTACGACGAAGCGGGCATATGAAATCCGAAGCGCGAGTGCAGTCCAACGACCGCTCCGGAGCCGAGAGCAGACCTGCCGCTTCGGTCAGCGAATCTTCAAGAGCGGACATTCAGGTTGGCCGTGGGCATCTTCCTGACGTGACCCTAGCCGGTCATTCGGGGCCAGCGAATCTGGCGCCCCGCTGCCAGACGGGCTACATAGAATGTACGAGTTGACGAATTGCTGATCGTGACTCGAAAGGAAGTTGAATGGCCGAAGGCCGTCAACATCGTCGCCTCGCCGCTATCCTCGCGGCGGACGTGATCGGCTATTCGCGCCTCATGGAAACCGACGAGGCCGGAACGCTCGCGCGGCTGAAGACGCTGCGCTGGTCGAAAACCTGACGAAGGCGCTTGTCCAAGCGCTTGTCGGGAAGTTGGCCTTCCGCAATCTCCTCGTCCATCCAATTCTGCGGACGTGTTTTGGTCATCGGGGCCCCGGTTGCGATTCGGAGCCACGGACAGAATCACAGCAGATTCAACCGAAGCAATAGTCAGCAGCCCGTTCTCGAAGACGCGGCCGAACTTGTGGGTAGTTGAAAGCGTCACCGGAGGCTTACTCCCACGCGCGTGCGTAGGTGCTAACCCTTCTTCCTTCCTGTGGAACAGAAATTCAACGAAATGTCGAAACGTTCAGTGCTCCGGGCGGCGAGGCCGTTGTGGTGCCTCGTCGGTTGGCGATGCCCCGATAGCCGAGGAAACATCGTACAATCGGCTTCCTTCTTCCACCGCTTTTCAGCTGCCTTCTTAGCGATCTCGGCTCACCGCTCTGGCGTCATGTTGGCGGCGCGCTTCTTTCCACCCATCGAACCAAGCTCTTTGGCGGCGGCGCTCCTGCCGTCGTCGGTTTCCTCGCCAATGGCAATACGCATGACGCGGACGGCATTGCCGATCATGTCGGCGGGGCGCTTTTGGCTTTAGGTCCGGTTGGCATAGGCGCGCTTCTCCTGTGCGCTCTTGCAGAGCTCATCCAATTTGTCTCGAACCCGATCGTTATCAAGCAGTAGCTTG
>NZ_SRUU01000061.1 GCF_004791585.1 Mesorhizobium sp. M1C.F.Ca.ET.210.01.1.1 | reverse complement strand
CCTTGTTGCCCTTCACCGATTTGATGAACTCGGCCGAGACCTTCGCCTTGTCGTGGCCGTAAGGCAAAAGGTGCTCGTAGGGGATGCCGATCTTGGCGCCGATCTCCTGGATCGGTTTCTTCTTGGCTGCGCGAGCTATTTCAATGTCGGTTTTGAATTCGGCCATGGGTCTTTGCCTCGAGATCAGGTTGCGGGGAATGTGTGCTGTTTCTAGAACTGTGGCCTCGGCAGGTTGCTGGCGAGGTAGGCTGAGGTCAGCGTGTTGGCCATCAGAAGCGCGATCGTCATTGGCCCGACGCCGCCGGGCACGGGCGTGATCGAGCCGGCACGGTCCGCCGCCTCAGCGTAGGCGACGTCGCCGACCAGGCGGTTCTTGCCATTGCCCTTCTCCGGCGCAGCGATGCGGTTAATGCCCACGTCGATCACAGTGGTGCCTGGCTTCACCCACTCACCCCTGATCATTTCCGGCCGGCCCACGGCCGCCACGAGGATGTCGGCGCCACGACAAAGCTCGGGCAGATTCTTCGTCCGGCTATGAGCAACGGTTACGGTGGCGTTCGCGGCAAGCAGAAGGTTGGCCATCGGCTTGCCAACGATGTTGGAGCGGCCGACGACGACTGCGTTGAGACCGGAAAGATCCTTGCCATGCACGCGCTCGATCAGCAGCATCGAGCCGGCCGGTGTGCAGGGTACGAAAGCCGTCTCGAGCTCACCGGTGCCAAGCTTGCCGACATTGACAAAGTGGAACCCGTCGACGTCCTTCTCCGGCGCAATCGCCTGGATGACCTTGCCCGCATCGATGTGATCCGGAAGGGGCAGCTGCACCAGAATGCCATGGATCGTACGATCACGATTCAAGATATCGATAAGATCGATCAGGTAGGCTTCGCTGGTGTCCGCGGGCAGCGTATGTTGCAACGAATTGAAGCCGCATTCCTTCGCCGTACGCGACTTCGCAGCCACATAGACCTGGCTTGCCGGATCCTCCCCGACGATAATGACCGCAAGACCAGGCGTTACATTCTTCGAAACAGCCAGGTCGTTGCTCGCGCTTGTGACCTTTGCGATCACATCGGCGGCAACAGCCTTGCCATCGATCACTTCAGCCATCGCCGCTCTCCGCTCTTGAGAATGAAATACGGCGTCGCTTTACCGTCGAACGCCGAAAATCAAGTTGCAAAACCCTGCAATTATTCGGGCTGAAAGTCAACTATAAGGAAAGAAAAATTCATATGAAGAAAAATAAATTTTCGCCTGCCTCGATCAGTTGGTGGCAGCTACGCCAGGCCTTTCACCGATCAAAAAAAGAAGTCACCACCTGGCCTTGCAGGCGGTGACTAAGCAACCGCGGTTCAACGCGGCCGGGAGGAGGGGACGTTTCCCGGTTCAAAGATGATGAGGCTGTCGCCGATCACAGTACGAAGATCCGGTTGGCGATCAGCACCACGATAAGGCCAGCCGCCAGCGTCGCGTAAGGCAGGAGTCCGGCTTTCTTGGCTCTGAGATCGGTGGATTTCATGCCGAGATCGTCCAGCATGTGATCGGGGAACTTGCCGCCGTCCTGAATGTAGTGCCGGAAGCAGAATACCGGGAGGATCAGTGCCGCGGTTATCAGGCCGGCCCACAGCGCCATCGGATTCCAGACCTTGGCACCGGCACCCATGAAGATGGCGTTGACATAGGCGAAGATCGCCCCGATCCCCAGCAGCCAGGTCGGCGCCTTCCAGGGCCGCTCGATATGGCCGTTGTCGATGCGGTGGATCCAGCCGGCGTTGAGGTTGAGGAAGTTGAAGATGATGTAGCCGCAGTTGGACACCGCGAGGATGAAGAAGAAGCTCGTCGCGTCGGCCGAGGCGATGGCCAGCACGATAAGGTTGAAGCAAAGGTCGGTCCACATCGCCCGGGTAGGCGCGCCGTGCTCGTTGACGTGGCTCAGATAGCGCGGCAGCCAACCGTCGACGGAGCCCTGGTAGAGCGTGCGCGAGGAGCCGGCCATCGCTGTCATGATGCAGAGCACCAGCGCCAGGATCATCAGCATCACCAGCAGGCTGTGGATCAGGTTACCGCCGCCGACCATGCTGGCCAACGCATCAGCGACGCCCGAGCCATCGACGATTGGCGTCGCCAGCATGCCGTTCAAGCCCAACACGCCCTGGAAGGTGAACGGAACCAGGATGAACAGAAGCATGCAGAGCAGGCCGGAATAGAAGATCGCCTTGAAGGTGTCTGTGCCGGGGTTCTTGAACTCCGACGTGTAGCAGACGGCGGTCTCGAAGCCGTAGGTCGACCAGGCGGCGATGAACATGCCGCCGAGCGCCAGCGTCCAGCCAGCGATGTTCCAGGTGCCGGGATCAGGCGCATAGGCGGCGGCCAGCGGGACCAGCGGCGAGAAGTTCGCCCAGTCGATCTGGCCGGTGAAGATCGGCACGACACCGACGATCAGCATCGGGATGATGACGAGCAGGCCGATATACTTCTGCACACTGGCGGTGCCCAGGATGCCGCGATGCTGGATGGCGAAGATGATCAGCATCAGCACGGCGCCGATGAAGAAGGTCGCGTTCAATGAGAAGCTGACGGGCCCAAGCGTGTGGCTGAAGAGCGACCAGCTGCGGATCGCAGGCGTTGCGGCAGCTGTCACCGCCGTGATGGCGTCGGCCGCGCTCGTCCCGGCATGCGTCCCGATGTAGGCAATCACCTGCGGAGAGCTCTCGGTGAAGACCGGAACCGGCGCCAGCGCATTGAGGATGTAGGCGGCGGCGATGGAGCAGCCGAGCGACAGCACCGGCGACCAGGCGAACCAGTTGCACCACACCGACAATGGCGCGATGAACTTCGAATAACGCAGCCAGGCGGTCGCACCATAGACCGAGGCGCCGCCGGACTTGTTGGGAAACAGACCGGCGATTTCGGCGTACGTGAACGACTGCAGGAAACCCATGATCATGGACACGGTCCAGATCAGGAAGGCCAGCTTGCCAGTCGTTCCAGCAATGCCGCCGATCGAAAACAGAACGAGGGCGGGGACGCCGCTTGCCACCCAGAAGGCGCCTCGCCAGTCAATGCTCCTATGCAACTGCCCCGCGGCTTCCACCGCGTAAGTGTCAGATAAAGCGCTCATGGCCTTTTTTCCCATTGTTAGAGGTTGAGTGTTCCTGCGATCCGGCTTCCCTTTGCCGGTTATTCTGTTTCCTACCAGGCTTGTTTTTTTCATTTCAATAAAGGCTGTTGACGATCCTCCATATCGTCAGGCGCTTCCCACCCCCCATTCCCCTAGATCGTTGACCAGCGTCAGTGCGACACGGCGGAATGCCAGGCGCATCTTGTCTACCTGGGGGCCTGAAAGCCGCGTTTCGGTGATGGCTCGATCCATGAGAGCCAGCCAGTCCTCGGCGTCGGCCGCCGAGATCGGCACATGCGCGTGCATGAGACGGACGTCCATGTGCCCGTGTTTTTCCAGATAGTGACGACGCCCGCCGAGAAAGCCGCACAGAAAGTTGAACTGTTCCTCGCGGGCATGATTGACGCCGTGTCCGCGAAAATGCAGTCGCAGCAACGTCTCTCCGCGAGGATCGGTCTCGATCAGGTCGTAGAAGCAGTCGACCAGACCGCGCAAAGCCGTTTCGCCGCCGATCTGCGCAAGAAGAGTTTCCTTGGCTGCTGCTGGTTCCATATGCGTCAGGACTGTGGACGGGTTTTCTTGGGATCATAGTGCGATAGCGGGACGATCGTGGCCGGCAGCCGCTTCTGGTGGCCGTCGAGCTTGCCGATCTCGACCTGCGTGCCGACATCGGCATGGGCCACGTCGATGCGCGCCAACGCAATGTTCTTGCCGAGGATCGGCGAACGCATCGACGATGTGACCTCGCCGATCTGCGCGCGCCCAAGATGGATGCAGTCGCCATGGCCGACCGCGACGGCCCCTTCGATGTCAAGCCCGACCATCTTGCGCGATGGATGCTCCTTGCGCCGGATCAGCGCGTCGCGCCCGATGAAATCGTCGGCCTTGGACTTGAGCGGCACGGTGAAGCCGATGCCCGCCTCGAATGGGTCGGTCTGATCAGAGAAGTCATAGCCGGCGAAGATCAATCCGGCCTCGATCCGAACCATATCGAGGGCGGACAGGCCCATCGGCGTCAATCCGTGTGCCGGTCCCTCGGCCCAGATCGCGTCGAAGATCTCGCCCGCGTGCCTGGGGTGGCACCAGACCTCGTAGCCCAGCTCGCCCGTGTAGCCGGTCCGCGACAGCACGACAGGTAGGCCCTGGTCATCACCGATGCGGCCAACGGTGAAACGGAACCAGCCGAGTTCGGCGATCGACGGCTGATGCGGCGGCGTCCAGATCACCTTCTTCAGCAGCTCGCGGCTTTCCGGCCCTTGCACGGCAATGTTGTGCAGTTGGTCGGTGGAACTACGGACCAGGACGTTGAGGCCGAGCTTTTCCGCCTGTTCGCGCAGCCATATGCCCGAATACTCGTCGCCGCCGACCCATCGGAAATTGTCCTGACCAAGGCGGAACAACGTGCCGTCGTCAATCATTCCGCCATGCTCGTAGCACATGGCGGTATAAACGATCTGGCCGACCGCCAGCTTCTTCACGTCACGCGTCAGCGTGTACTGGAGCAGCGCTTCCGAATCCGGCCCCGTCACCTCGAACTTGCGCAGGGCAGAAAGGTCCATCAGCACCGACTTCTGCCGGCAAGCCCAGTACTCCTCGATCGGCCCGGCTTCTGCGTAGCTGTTGGCCAGCCAGTAGCCGCGATATTCCACGAAGTTGCGGGTCAGCTTGGACAGGCGGTCGTGAAACCCGGTTTCCTTGGTCATCTTCGGCTCCGAATCGGGAGTGGCGCGGATCGCCACGGCGCGTTGGAATTTCTCCGCCCCTGAATAGGTGCGCACATGGATGTCGGTCGGATTCCAGCCATTGGCCGCCGTCGTGTCGTCAGGGCAGGCGGAGTTGACGCAGACGAGGTCGGTCAGCGCCCGCAAGAGCACGTAGTCGCCCGGCCGCGACCACGGCTCGTCGGCATACATGACGCCATGCGCGTCGACCCCGGTGTTGAAGAAGAAGTTGGCCGCCATCCAGCCGCCGCGCGGACCGACGCCGTATGAGCCGAGCGCCTTGTTGAAGTTTTCCGTGCAGTTGATATGGCCGGGATAGCCGATATCGTCGTAATATTTCGCATAGCACGCCAGCGAGAAGGCGTCGTGGCGACCGCAAGTGTCCTGCACGACCTCGACCAGCGGCAGGAAGTCCTGATCATAGTACTTCGAATGCAGGCCAGGCAGCGGATAGGCATGCCCCATCGCGCTGCGTGTGGCGGTGACGTCGAGCGCATGCTCCTTTCCGCTGTCCAATTTGCGTGCCGAGAAGCATTGGAAATCGGTGCACTGGCGTCCGTCGACATCGATGATCTGAATGTAGTCCCCGGCTTTGACGAAATAGGCCTCCGCCGTCGATGAGTGCACGCGAAGCTCGAGAACCGGATCGGCAAGCGGATCTGGCAAATCCCGGGAGGTCTCACGCAAGCGAACCGTCGCGCGCCGCACGAGGACGCTCAGCGGCGTTGCAGTCTTCTGGTCGTCCGGCGCCATGTCGGTTCCCGGCGCGGCGATGACGAGCCAGCCGCCGCGCTGGACGGTCAGCTCGACTTGGGTCTTCGGTGGCGTTGTCGCTTCGAAGAAGCGAATCCCGCCCGCCGCGGCGAGGTCGATACCGCGGATCTCCAGCGCCGTGCGTAGCCGTTGCAGGCTGCGGTCCTGACTGATTAGCAGCGCCTTCAAACCCGCAGCATCCGAGTTCGGACCATGGCCGACCATGCCGGCGTCAATGCGGCCCGATGCGTCGGCCACGACGACCTCGCAGATTTGGCCGCCCTCATCATTCGTTATGGTGATGCTGTCGCCTGCCGCAATGTCGATCAACATCGCTCCGGCGCCGCTGACGATGTAGCGCTCGGTGCCGGCCGGTAAGGCCAATCCTGCGGGACGGATGATGCGGCTCGCCTGCGGCGGTCCACCGCGGACGGGAGGGTAGATTGTGTTTAGCATCGGTTCCTCCTCGCTGAGCTGGGCCTCAGCTGCTTCGTCGGCTACGCGGTCATCGACAACCTGTGTTGGGATACATCTGTGCAGTTCAGGCCCAGCAGCGCCGGGTCCATCAGGTCGGCGTGCCCGTCCTCTCGGGCGGCCAGTCGTGTCTGATGCGGAGCGCATCCGTAGGCTTCGCGATAGACCTTGGAAAAGTGCGACGGCGAGATAAAACCGCAAGCCACTGCAACTTCCACGACTGGCAAGTTGGTGCTCACAAGAAGCAGCTGCGCGCGTTCCAGACGCAGCTCCATGTAGTATCGGTTCGGTGAGCGCCCCAACTCTCTGTCGAAAAGCCTTTCGATCTGTCGGCGCGATATTCCGCTTAACGCGACAAGATCGTCGACCGGCATAGGATCGTCCAAGCTTGCCTCCATCAGGCCAATGACCTTCATCACTGCCTTGTGGTTGAGCTTGACACGAGAATGGAGCGGCAGGCGCTGTCGCTCCCCGGCTGAACGCATTCGGTACGCGATGGCTTTTTCGCAGACGCGGTTGACGACGACTGAGCCATGGTCGCGTTCCACCAAGTTCAGGAACATGTCGAAAGGTGCATCCCCACCCGAACAGGTATGCAGATCTCCATCATGTTCAAAAGCCGTCTGGTTGGACTCTATCCCCGGGAACTGCTCGCAAAATAAAGGAAGCTGCTCCCAGTGAACGGCGCACCGACGCCCGTCCGCCAATCCAGCCCGCGCGACAACGACGGTGCCACTGCCAATGCAAACGAGGGGAATACGGCGCATGCGACATTCCCTTAGCCAGGCATCGAGCTGCCTGTTTGGGCGGGGGATGCCGCTGCCGCCGCAAATCACCGCGGCTGACGTTGAGTTTGACTTTTGGGTTCTCTCGCGTTCAGCTCTCAACGTGGAGTCGATGCCGACGGTCATTCGGCAACTCGACATCACGGGTTGCCCGTCTTCAGATATGACTTGCCAGCTGTAGACGTTTTTCCCGATTGCTTCGTTGGCTAACCGCAGCACTTCGACCGCGCAAGAGAACGCCTGAAGCGAGAAGCCAGGCAAGAGGTAGAAACTGAACGACCTATGTGCGGTCTGTGTAGTCAGCATCCCGGCTCCTCCTTATTTTTGCCCTGTTCAGCGTGTGCTGACCAGGGCCCGTCTCGTCATCTGCCTGGAACTGCTCTCAATGCGGCAAGGGGAAGTGAACGGTCCGCAGGGCTTCTGGAAAAGTCGCTGGGCAACGAAGCTCAGTTGCGCAGATAACTCTGCATTGTGTCGTCCAGCGCGTCTTTCCACGGCGTGTGATGCTGCGGCGCCATGGTACCGGTCATGACCGATTTGTAGCTGTTGTTGCGGAAGCCCATGATGTCCTTGGCCTTATGCTTCTTCCATTGGAAGAAAGCTTCGTCGGCACCGTCGACATCAAAGCTTGGATAGTCGGTCTCGGCGATCAGCTCCTTGATATAGCTGCCCTGGTAGCGGATCGCGTCATAGCTGTCCTCTCCCGCATCCTCGGCCGCCACCCGCTTCTCGACGTCGGCAATCAGCTCGTCCTTGGATGCAGGCAGCTTGATCCTGCCGAGGATAACGTCGCGCGCCCACCAGGCCTGCGCATCGAACATATTGAAGGTATACCACTGGTCCTGCATGCCGAGATAAAACAGCGCCGGATTGTGGACGTAGACGACACCCTTGTAGAGGTCAGCCGTGGCCAACCTGTTCGCGGTGCGCAGCCGCAAGTCGTCCGACATGAACGGGAAATGGTGCTTGTAGCCGGTACACAGGATGATCGCGTTGACGGTCGCCGTCGAGCCATCCTTGAAGGTTGCGACGTTACCTTCGACCTTGGTCAGCAGGGGCACCTCTTTCCAGTTGGCCGGCCATTTGAAGCCCATGGCCTCCGTCCGGTGGCTGACCGTGACGGACTTGCAACCGTACTTCCAGCACTGGGAGCCGATATCCTCGGCCGAGTAGCTGGTTCCGATGATCAGTATGTCCTGACCGACAAATTCTCGTGCATCGCGGAAGTCGTGAGCATGGAGGATACGGCCATTGAATGTCTCGAATCCGGGGAATTCCGGCACGTTCGGAGTCGAGAAATGCCCCGACGCGACGATCACGTGGTCGAACTCTTCCGAGTAGGATCGGTCATTGGGAAGATCGTGCACACGCACGGTGAACTTGCGGGTCTCAGCGCTCCAGGTCACATACCTGACAACGGTAGAAAAACGGATCCACGGGCGGACGCCAGCCTTCGTCACGCGCCCTTCGATGTAGTCAAACAACACGGCCCGGGGCGGATAGGAGGCAATCTGCTTGCCGAAGTGCTCCTCGAAGGAGTAGTCGGCGAACTCGAGGCCCTCCTTCGGGCCGTTGGACCAGAGATAGCGATACATCGAGCCATGCACCGGCTCGCCAAATTCGTCCAGGCCCGTGCGCCAGGTGTAGTTCCACAACCCTCCCCAATTCCTCTGCTTTTCGAAGCAGACGATCTCGGGAATCTCGGCGCCCTTCTGCGCCGCGGACGCAAAGGCGCGCAACTGAGCCAAGCCGGACGGGCCGGCACCGATGACGGCAATCCGTTTCTTCATCATGATTCTCCCATTGGTCTGAACCGGTTTTTGCTGGATTGGTTCTTTTGGTTCAAACCAGTTATGATCGAAACGGCAAACTTGTCAACTAATATTCATGGAAGGAAAATGAATTTGCACCGGAATTGGCCTCGGTCTATGAACGGTCGGTGAGGAGCGCCCATGAACGCCGCCAGCCTAGTGCAACGACTTGCAGTGAACGCCCAGGTCAAACGGCTGGGCGTCGGCGCACAACGAGTAGTCAAAGTAGGCTTTCTCGGGCCGCTCAGCGGGCCTGTCAGCTCTTGGGGGCTGCCGGGACTGAACGGCTGCCGCATCTGGGTGGACTGGATCAATCGCACTGGCGGAATGCTGATTGGCGGGACGCGGCACAACGTCCAACTATTGGCCGAGGACTGCGGCTATGAACCCGATCGGGCAGCGGTAGGGGCTCGGCGCCTCGTGCAGGATCACGGGGTAGGGCTGCTGATGATGCACGGAGGCGACACGTTTCGTCCGGTCCAGAACTATCTCATGTCGCGCAAGATCCTGACCTCGACGCTGCTGCCGAGCGATCTTTCGCCCGACACGCCATACCTGATCGCGCCCAGCGAGATCCACCCCCTCTACAACGTCACGGCAGTCGAATGGCTTGGACGCAACCGCCCCGACCTGCGCCGCGTGGCGATGTGCAGCCAGACGGATGCGCTGGGCCTGCCTTCGCTGGCTACCTATCGCGCCGCCTTTGCGGCCGAGGGGATCGCGTCGGTGGGCGAGATCCGCTACGCGCCGGAGGCCACGAACGCCGACGAAATCCTGCGCGCAATGCTGGCCGGCAATCCCGACATTTTGTGTTGGTGCACGAGCTATGAGCCAATGGTTCACGCGCTGACCGAGGCTGCTTTCCGGTCGGGATTCCGGGGGCAGATCATTTCTTGTACTGCCGACTATTATCGGCGGCTGGTCGACCGGACATCGATCGATTTCATGGAGGGCTTTCTGTTCCAGTTCCCGGACTTCGACGATCCGGAGCTTCGCGACAAGGCCTTCTTCTTCAATCGTCCAGCCGAGTTCTTCGCGGAGTACAACCGGCGTTTCCCGGACAGCTGGAGCGCGGTTTCCTGGGAATACGTTGCCACGCTCGACCTTTGGCATGCGGCGGTCGAGAAAGCTGGAACGGCAGCGCCCGTCTCCGTTCTCGCAGCGATGAAGCATGGCGGGCTCGGCGAACATGCGTTCGGGATGGCGCAATGGGCGGGCTCGGAACTATTCGGGAATGACAATGCCCTGATCGGCGACTGGCCGGTCGTACGCATTACGAATGGCCAGGCGCGTATTGTAGCCTTTGGATCGGTCCCGGCCTGGCTGCAGAGGCACGGCGCCCGGTTGCGCGACGAAATGCGCGCGCTTGGGCTGATGTGGGATCAGCGTCATTCCAGTGCCTCCGGAGAGCTGCGCATCGCTGCCGAATTGGACTGACCAGGCTCAGTCTTCCTGGAGAAGCAGCTTTTGTTCCTCAATCAATAGCAGCTTGGTGAATTCGACGGCACTCTCGATATCGCGGGCGATGATCGCGTTGAGCAGCGTGTTGTAGCGGCGCTGGTAGTCCTGTATTCGCCTGGGTGTCAGATGCCGCCGGTTGAGGGCGGCGCGGAAGCTCTGGCGGCGAGCCTGGAGCAACAGATCGTAGCATGACGTCAGCAGCGGATTTCCCGCGCCGCGGGCTACCTGACGGTGGAATTCGTCCTCGAGCCGGGCGAACTCCGCCGCTTCGGTTTGAACCGCTTCCATGGCGGACAAGGTCTCGCTCAGTCCCTCAATGGCGCGCGGCGACATGTTGATGATGGCGAGCCTCATCATGTCGGGTTCGATTATTCCGCGCATCACCAGGAGGTCGAGCGGGCTTGTCTCGGCAGCAATACCGCCGGTCGCGTCATCCGGGGCTGCCTGACCCTTCACGAAGCTGCCGCTCCCGGCACGCCGGCGTATGAAGCCATGCTTCTCGAGTATGTCCAGCGCTTCGCGAACCGTATTGCGGGCGACGCCAAGTTCACTGGCCAATGTCCGCTCCGAGGGCAGTCGCTCGTCAGTGGTGTATTGCTGAGAGCTTATTCGCGCCAGCAGCGTGTCCACCACGACACGAACCGTGGCGGTGATTGAATGGTCCGCGATCAGTGCCAAGGCAGCCTCATGTTTCGATGACATCTGCGACGTTCCTTTCGACATCCGAAAGTTCGCATCCATTTGCGATGGTTCTGGTTGGCCACGCAAGCCACGGCCGATGACCGCGCCCTTCTGGCGGTCGGGTGATTCTGATCGCCAATTCGGCGTTTCGGCGTCTGTTTCGCGCAAGTGTCTCGCTCTCGATTTCGGTTGGCCTTCGGTTCTTCCTTGCCGCGATGTCCGATCGGTCATTTTTGCTCTCAGGTAAAAAATTTTAACGGGGAGTATTGATTTCAAGAACCGGTTCTCGCAAACTGGTTCAATAATTGGTATAAAAAAGGGGAATGCAATGACCAATTCCTGGAGATTTTCCACGCTCGCCGATCGCCATCGCGCGCTAGGTTCGAAGCTTGAAGACTGGAGCGGCATGGGCACCGCCTGGCAGTATGCGGGCGACCCGGAGCGCGAATATCTGGCGATCCGCACCAAAGCCGGCCTCATGGACGTCTCCGGTTTGAAGAAAGTCCATTTGAACGGCCCCGCAGCGAGCCATATCATCGACCGCGCCACGACCCGCAACGCCGAGAAGATCATGCCCGGCCGTTCAGTATACGCGACCATGCTGAACGACGCCGGCAAGTTCATCGACGACTGCGTGATCTACCGCATGGGACCGAACAGCTGGATGGTCGTGCACGGCTCCGGCGGCGCCCACGAACAGCTTACCATGGCGGCTACCGGGCGCGACGTCGCCATCCGCTTCGATGACAATCTCCACGACCTGTCGCTGCAGGGGCCGCTCGCTGTCGACTACCTGCAAAAGCATGTGGAAGGCATTCGGAACCTGAACTACTTCAGCCATATGCACACCTCGCTTTTCGGTCTGCCGGTGACGATTTCGCGCACTGGCTACACCGGCGAGCGCGGCTACGAAATCTTCTGCCGCGGTCAGGATGCTCCTGCGATCTGGGATCGGATCCTGGAGGAGGGCGCAAGCATGGGCATCATCCCCTGCCGGTTCACGACGCTCGATCTGCTGCGGGCCGAAAGCTATCTGCTGTTTTTCCCTTACGACAATTCGGAGAAGTATCCTTTTGAGAACGAAGGTCCCGGCGACACGCTGTGGGAGCTCGGGCTCGACTTCACCGTCTCGCCCGGCAAGGTGGGCTTCCGCGGGGCCGAGGAACATTATCGGCTGAAGGGCAAGGAGCGCTTCAAGATCTACGGCGTCAAGCTCGAAGGCACCACGCCGGCCGAGGAGGGCGCGCCGCTGTTCAAGGACGGCAAAAAGGTCGGCGTCGTGACGATGGGCATGTACTCCAGTCTCAACAAGCACAATATCGGCATTGCCCGCATGCCGGTGAACTGCGCGGTCGACGGAGTGAAGATGACCGTTCAGAATTCCACCGGTGAAATAACCTGCGTCGCCCACTCGATGCCATTCTTTGATGCGGAAAAGAAACGTCGCACCGCCAAGGGATAGGTCGCGGTGAGAGGTCGCAGACGGGATTCAAGCCCGCAAACCAACCAAAACGGAGCCGAGGGTTAAAGTCAGTGTTAGAAGGCTCGATTCTAAGCCGTCCCGTCTATGACGTGCTGGAGATACGGCCGGGCAGGCTGCATTTGATGGTCGCCGACGCCGAAGGGGCGGAAGCAATCCTCGATTTGGCTGCCTCTGCGGCCTCCGATTTCTTCGCTAGGGCCCACGTCATATACATTCCCAAAAGGGCCGGGGACAAGTTCGTTGCCAAGTTGGAGCAACTGGCCCCAGCCCAACTCTATGTCGGGCCAAGCTATGAGGCCGCGCTTCCACGGCTGAGGCGGGTGCTAGCCGGGGCGCATATGGGCCTGCAGGTCTATCTCGCGGGAACTGAAGGGCTGGTGGGACAGGCGATGTTCGAGGCCACGGAGGCCGGCATCCCGCATTCCGCCATCCAGAAAGAACATCGCGGCTCGACGGCGCGCCGTGTGCAGTGCGTGCATTGCAAGGGTATCACCGAAGACGTGACACACGATCCTTTCCAATGCGCCCATTGCGGGCTGCATCTGTTCGTGCGCGATCACTATTCGCGCCGCATCGCGGCCTTCCAGGGCGTGCGCGTCGATGCGGAAGACCCCGGCAATATTCCGGAATCGGTGGAGCGGTTCAGATGAGCGCAGGCGCCGCGAAAATACCCGTCAGGGTGGCTGAGGTCACGCCGGTCAACGAGCTCGTCACCCGGTTCAGGTTCGTGCGCCGTGATGGCGGCTTGATGCCTACTTTCTCGGGCGGCGCGCATACGGTCGTGGAGATGAACGACCAGGATCGCGTGCGCCGCAATCCCTACTCGATCATGAGCGATCCCGGCGACCGGGAGGGCTATTCGATCTCGATCCGCCGCGACGACAACGGAAGAGGCGGTTCGTTGTTCATGCACCGGCAGGTGAGGCCGGGGATGGAAATGGTCATCTCCAACCCGGTCAATCTCTTCGCCCTGGATTTGCGGGCGCGAAAGCACCTGTTGCTTGCCGGAGGCATCGGCATCACGCCGTTCCTGGCGCAGATCAAGCAACTAAGCGCCATGAACGGCAACTTCGAACTGCACTACTCCGTGCGGACCGCATCCCTTGGTTCCTACGCCGACGAGCTTGTGGCCAACTATCGCCCGCGCGTTCATCTTTACCACGACGACCGGGGCGAGCAGATCGACCTGCCGGCATTGCTCGACGGGCAGCCGCTCGGCACCCATGTCTATGTCTGCGGCCCCAAAGGTATGATCGCCTGGGTGCGCAAGACCGCGACTGCGCTCGGATGGCCGCGCGAGGCGGTGCATCACGAAGAATTCCTTGCACCTGCCTCGGGCAAGCCCTTCGAGGTCATGCTGGCGCGCTCAAATAAGACGATTCAGGTCGGCGAGCACCAAAGCCTGCTCGAAGCGATCGAAGCAGCCGGCGTCGAGGCGCCATATCTGTGCCGCGGCGGAGCCTGCGGTCAGTGCGAGACGGACGTCCTCGAGTATGAGGGAACGTTCCTGCACAAGGACCATTGGCTGACGCCGGCGCAATGTGCCGGCGGCACCAAGATCATGCCTTGCGTATCACGCTTCGAAGGCAAGACACTGGTGTTGGATCGATAGCGAGGAGGACGCTGCGATGACTGTCATCTTCAAGGAAGAAACCTTTCACGACGATTTCACCTTCCGCAACTCGCCGGAGGCGGTCAAGCGCTTCCCTTTCCCGTTCCCCGAGGACAGCTACATGTACTCGGTGAATCTGGAGCCGCATAAATCATACCGTCCGGGGAGCGTCTATGAGCGGACCTTCGACGTCGATGAGCACTACGTCTCGGAGATGCGCGACCGTGCCCGCGTTCTGGCCGAGGATCCGTTGCGCTGCCAGTCGCTGCCGCACATGACCTTGGCCGGATGGGACCTGCTCGAGCTGATCATGACCTCGAAGGCGGAGGAGTATCCAGAGCTTTTCGAGTTGCACCGCGACGGCGCCAAATGGCACTGGATCAACCGTCCGCTGGGCATCGAACAGAAATTCACCTTCCTCGATGAGACCACGTTGCCCTGTGGTCCGATGGAGTACATCACGCGGCAGACCCAGGGCGACTTTGCGGTGCTCGACCAGCGCGACGACAACCTGTGGATGGACGCCGGCATGGTGACGACCCAAGCCGACTGGAGCCTCGATTTCGACATCGGCATGAACTTCTTCGAGTGGCACGCCCCGGTGCCGAAAGCGCACGAGATGGGTATCTTCCAGCGCGCCCTGAAGTTCCTCCTGAACGTGCAGCAAGGCTCGCCGGCGCGGCGCCTGAACTGGACGATGACCGTCAATCCGCTGCTCGATACAAGCCCCGAAAACTATCACAAATGGGGCGTGATGAAGAAAGACCTGACGCTCGAGAACATGGGGCAAATGATGCATTTGCGCGTCGAGCTTCAGACCTTCTTCCGTCTCCCGCGCTCGAATGCCCTGGTGTTTCCGATCCGCTGCTACCTGATCAAGCTCGACGAACTGGTGACGGTGCCGAAATGGGCCAGGCGCTTCCATCGCGTCATCCGCGACCTGCCGACCGAGCTTGCGACCTACAAGGGCTTTGTCACCAATCGGCCCAAGATCGTGGAATGGCTGTCGCGATATGACGACGGCGCCCCGACGTCGCCGGGCATTTGGCCGGACTGAGCAAGCCGTGTCCGCTGGCGGCCCAAGCCACGAAAGCTGGTGAGCTCCCTGCTCCCATGAAGCCGCATGGTGTTTGCCACGCGGCTTCAAGCGCGACGCACTGAAACGGATCCAGCCGACGCGCTTCAAGTCTTTGATTTGATGCATGTCGTCTTCCCAAAACCGCTGCGCACTTTTGGGCGACATGCATTGACGACGTCCTGCGCATTCTCTGCCACGGAGATTGAGCCCGCCACTTTGGCTGGCCGTTTCCTGCTCCGGCCCCATTGGATGACCGCCACGTTGTCCGCCGAACCTGGCGCTGCAGTATGCAGTCGCAAGCTCGTGTCCGGGCCGCCAAAGAATGGTTTCGGTTCGCGCCGAACAGGCTTCCAGCGAAGATGGCCTGTCAGCGCCCAGGCAATGATTTCAAGGGTTCGTTTCAATTGCCTGGCGTTCATCATCCGGCCGGGTAGGCAAAAACCTATCCGGCCAACAGGTCATTTCTATCCGGGCAGGTGTTGTTGGTAGCCGGCCATCGATCGATGCTCCTTTCATGACAATCGCGGGTCAGCCGCTTATCGAGGAGGATTTCATGGCTGGGTTCACCCACCTTTTCATCCCAGGACCGACCAACATTCCCGAAGAGGTCCGGCAGGCCATGAACTTGCCGATGGAGGACATGCGCGCCGCCTCCTTCCCCAATCTCACGCTGCCGCTGTTCGAGGACATCAAGAAGGTATTCAAGAACGAGACCGGCCGCGTCTTCATCTATCCCTCGTCGGGCACCGGCGCCTGGGAAGCGGCGATGACCAACGTGCTCAGCCCCGGCGACCGGGTGCTGA